>NZ_JBFQYJ010000001.1:0-26703 GCF_040933935.1 Sulfitobacter sp. PS-8MA
GCCTACGGTGCCTATTTTGCGCAGCAATGGATGGGATTGTCGCCATTCATGGCGATGCCCCTCATATTTCGCGGTCTTCGGTGCGATGGGCTATGGTCTCTATTTTGTACTGATCCGTCGCTTGGCCAAGTCGGATGATCCCGAACATGCATCATTGTTGGTTATGTTCGGAGTAGCGATCGCACTCGGTGCGTTAATGCTGATCTTTTTTGAGGCGGATTCTCGCTCGTTGGCTTATTCGATCGATCCTCCCTTCATCATGCTAGGCAACGTCATCCTGCCGACCTCCAAGCTGATCGCCCTCGGCATCGTTATCGCTATTACCGCAGCTCTCGCCTTTTTCCTCTATCGCACGCTGCCGGGCAAGGCACTGCGCGCGATCATTATGAACCGCGACGCCGTGCAGATCGTCGGTGTTGACCTAGAGCGGATGTCGGCGCTGACCTTCGGCCTCGGGCTAGGTCTGGCGGGGATCACGGGCGTCCTCGTCGCGCTGATCTTCCCAGCTTTCTCGCCCTTTATCGGACAGGATTACACGCTAATCGGGTTTATTGTAATCGTTCTGGGCGGCCTGGGCCATCCGGTCGGCGCTGTGGTCGGTGGTATCATCTTCGGCCTGACCGAGCAGACGGCGCAGGTCTATACCAGCGGTACGAGCGCAACGCTGATGGGTTTCCTACTGCTGATCGGCGTGATCCTGGTGCGCCCCAAGGGACTTTTTGGCCGAGAGGCATTGAGATAGCCATGCTTAATATTGACGGATTAATAAAGGACTTCGGCGGCCTGCGGGCTCTGGATGGGTTGGATTTCGAGGTGCCGGCGCGGAGTATTCTGGGCGTACTAGGCATGAACGGGTCGGGCAAGACGACCATGCTGAATTGCATTAACGGTCTTTATGACGCCACAAGTGGCTCGATCCGGCTGGGCGGTAAGGAGCTGATCGGTCTCGGACCAGCGGATGTATTCGGCGAGGGGGTCGGGCGCACATTTCAGGTGCCACGTATCTTTGCGAGAATGACCTTGTGGGACAATCTTGCCGTTCCGTTGCTGTCACGCAGAATGAGCCGGGCCGAGCGCGACGAGATCCGCGCTTTCTGGCTGAAAAAGGTACAGCTCTATGAATTGCGCCACAATTACGCCGAGGAGTTGTCTGGTGGACAGCAAAAGCTGCTGGAACTGGCGCGTATCATGGTGTCCCGTCCTCGGCTGGTGTTGTTGGACGAACCGTTTGCGGGGGTCAATCCGACACTATCACGGCTGCTGATCGGCGTGATCCGTGAGATGCCCGAAGAAACAGGCTGCAGTGTCATCTTGGTCAGCCATGACCTGACATCAATATACGAACTGTCGCATGACATCATCGTCATGCACGAAGGTCGCATCCTGGCACGCGGCGACGCAGCCACCGTGCAGGCCAATCCCGACGTGATCGAAGCCTATCTAGGAGCCTAACATGCAAGGTCTCACACTCTCCATGGAAGGGATCAAGGTGGCCTACAACGGCGATATCGTGGTGCTGAACGATGTGGCTGTGACCGGCCGCCCCGGCGAAGTAACAGGAATCATCGGGCCCAACGGTGCGGGTAAATCGACCGTTCTCAAGACTATTTTTGGCTTACTGCGCCCGCGCGCCGGCACAATCCGGCTAGGCGACGAGGACATCACCCGACAAAAGGCCTATCAACGTGCGCTGGAGGGGATCGCATTCGTGCCACAGCATCGCAGCGTCTTCGCGGACCTTTCGGTGCGTGATAATCTGCTTCTGGGCTGTTGGCCCTTTCGCCGTGACAAGAAACGGGTGAATGCCGCGCTTGAGAGGGTCTTCGATGAATTCCCCATCCTCGCCGAGCGGTCAGGCAATACCGCTTCGTCGCTTAGCGGGGGGCAGCAACGGTTTCTCGAAATCGCGCGCGCGCTAGTGATCGATCCTAAAGTGATCCTGCTAGATGAGCCTACCGCGATGATCGCACCTAAGATCTCCAAAGAAATCTACGCGCTCACCCGCAGCCTTGCGGACCGGGGCGCAACAATTCTTCTGGTGGACCAAAACGTACGTAGCTGTGCCGAAATCGCAGATCGTCTCTACATTCTCGAGTTGGGCCGTAACAAAGCCGAAGGAACTCGCGAGGGTTTTGCCAGCGACGACAAGCTGCGGGACATGGTCTCGGAATGGATGAATTACAAAATTGACGCCTGAAGCGTCGATCAACGGAGGAGGAAAAAAATGACCAAGATGGATAAGCGTGTTCTGCTTAGAGGGGCGGTGCTAACCGCAGCCGCGATGCTCGGCACTGGAGCCTGGGCTGAGCCTGATCCGATCCGCATCGGCATGACCGTTTCATCGGCGGGCAATTACGCGTTGGCTTCGCAATCGGGTGTGCGCGGCGTCGAAATTTGGGTGGACGAGATCAACGCCGCCGGCGGTCTCAAGTTTAACGGCGAAAAGCGAGAAGTTGAACTGGTCAAGCGCGATGACCGCAGCGATAAGCAGATGGTAGCGCGCGTCTACGAAGATCTTATCGTCAGCGAGGATGTCGATCTGCTGATGGCACCTTTCGGATCGACCCTGTCGGCCGCGGCCGCCACTACAGCAGAGCGTTTAGACAAGTTCCTCGTAATTTGGTCGGCCGCCTCGGATGCTCTTTATGACCAAGGGTTCGAGAATATCGTCTCGGCCACGCAGATGCCGGTGTCGCGGATGCCACTAGCGAGCATGGATCTGGCCGCTAGAAAGGGTGTAAAATCCGTCGCCATCGTCTCGGTGGACGAGCCTTTTCCCTCTGGTTTGGCCGAGGGCGCGCGCGCCTTGGCCGAAGAGCGTGGCATCGAAGTTGTGATGCAGGAGACCTACCCCAAGGGTGCCAAGGATTTCAGCCTGCTGCTGCAAAAGGCGCGCGCCTCGGGGGCCGAACTCTTTTACCCTACCTCATATGAGGGGGATCTGATCTCGATGGTTCGCCAGATGCGGCAAATGAATGTGTCGTTCCCAATGACATTCATGGTCTACGCCTCGACGCCACAATTTCAAGAAATCGGTAGTGATGGAGACTACATCTACAGCCACACCAATTTCCACCCCACCATCAACTGGGAAATCACCGACGGGATGGATCGCGATAGGTTCCTCGCCGCGTATGAGCGTCTGTTCCCCGATGTCAGCTATGAACCGGATTTCCAAACAGTGCTTGCCTACGGTGCCGGAGTTCTAGCCGGCGAGATCATTGAGAATGCCAATAACCTAGAGGCGGACGCACTTAAGGCATCAGCGATGGAACTTTCGGATCAGCGCACCGTTCTGGCCGGCCCCTATGCAATCGACGAGACGGGCAAGCAACTTAAGATGCCATTTCCGGTCGTTCAGCTTCAGCCTGGTGGCGGGATGGAGACCGTCTGGCCTCCTGAGGTCGCGGTGGCAGAGCCTGTCTATCCGATCCCGGTATGGGACGAGCGGTAACACAAAAACCTACGCCGGAGCAGAAAGGCCATGCTCCGGCGTTCCCATAATGAAGAATAATGACGAGTGCGCGAAATGATCTCACCCTACACGACTCTTACAGACCTTTCGCGTGCCCTTGAGATCGGCGATATCTCCTCGCGTGATATCGTCACCGCCTGCCTAGACCGCGTCCGGACCCATAACGGCACTCTACAGGCCTTCTGTGAGGTCTACGAGGACACGGCGTTGGCCGCCGCTGAAGGCATGGACAGGCTACGCGCCGCCGGTATCCGCTTGGGTCCGCTACACGGACTTCCGATCGCGCTCAAAGATCTGATCGAGTGGGAGGGGCATGGCTGCGAATTTGGCAGTCTGTCGATGGCCGGCCGCAAGGCGAAGGGGACAGCACGTGCGCTGCAACGTCTTTTGCACGCGGGAATGATCCCGCTAGGACGCACCGAAATGGTAGAATTCGCCTTTGGCGGCTGGGGTACGAACCAGATGCGTGGAACACCGCGCAACCCCCTATGACATGATTACACATCGTATTCCCGGCGGCTCTTCCAGCGGGTCGGGGCGTAGCGGTAGCTGGCGGCCTCTGCCCCGCTGCTATCGGCAGCGATACAGGCGGATCCGTACGAATCCCGGCAAGCCTGACGGGTCTGGTAGGGCTCAAGGTGACCTACGGCCGGATCAGTCTTGATGGCTGTTTGTCCCTTTCGAGCACACTCGACTCGCTGGGGCCAATGACGTTATGCGTCGAGGATGCTAGGCTGCTCTATCATGCAATGCGGGAGGGGCGATTGGCGGACCACATCCACCTGCGCACCGCGCCGCGCCGAAGGATGCACTGTCGCAGTGATGACGCCAGGGAGCTTTTCCAATCGCCGGTATCGCCTGAAATCGAAGCCGCCTATTACAGTGCGCAAGAGGCACTGCGCGCCGCCGGCGTCAGTCTTGTTGAAAACTGACCTGCCCTTCGATTTTGCTGAACTAACCGATCTTAATGGCCTCCTTATCGCCGCCGAGGCCTATTATGTCCCACCGCGACTATATCCATGAGGCCGCGGCACCGATCAACGATCCGGTGCGCAAGCGGGTACTGAGTGGTGCATCGATCAGCGCATCTGATTACCTAGCCGCGCTCGATACGCGGCAGGCCCATATCGCGCGTTATCGGGACTAAATGCAGCGCTTCGATGCGATCCTCACGCCTGGTATCCCCTTTGTCGCACCGCCGCTGAAGGAGGTGGATGAATCCGCCGCGCCGCTGGCCCCAATTCACCCGCCCGGCGAATTATCTGGCTACCTGCGCGCTCGCGATCCCAACGGGGCTGACCTCGGCAGGCCTACCGCATGGGGTGCAATTGATGGGCGCGCCTTTTGGCGAGGAGACAATTCTTGCTATTGGGCGCGCGCTCGAAGAACGACTGGCGCCGATGCCGCGTCCAGACCTGGCTGTCACCAGACCGAGGGCACAGCCTCATGCCTGACTGTGAACTGATCATTGAGAACGCCCGCCTGATCGGACGGGCTAGGCGGTCCCCGAAATCGCGGGCGGGGTCGCAGTCGATGGCGCCCATATATCCGCCGTTGGCAATCTAACAGGCTGGCGGAGCCGCGCAACGGATCGACGCTGAGGGTCTGTGCCTCGCTCCAGGTTTTATAGACGTGCATACTCATTACGACCAAGCGGCGCTCGAGCAGCCCGAATTGCCGTTTGTTGTAACGCAGGGCGCGACCAGTATTATTGTTGGTAATTGCGGCATCTCTCTGGCGCCGCTCGACGCCCCCGCCGAACTTACCTGAGCCGCTAGCACTCTTGGGCGGGCGGGAGACGTATCGCTTTGACAGCTTCGCCGACTACTTTGCCGCACTTGAGGTCGCGCAGCCGGCCGTAAACGTGGGCGTTCTAGCTGGTCATGGGACGATGCGGGCTTGCGTTATGGATCGCGTGGACAGGCCCGCCAACGCCGCAGAAATCGCGGCCATAGGCATGCTACTAGACGAGGCACTGAGAGCAGGTGTACTAGGCTTGAGCACCGGGCTAGCTTATCCGGTCGCCGCCCACGCTCCGACGACTGAGATCACCGCGCTTGCTCGCCTACTCGCTGCGTATCCGGGCGCGCGGTATGTTACCCACATGCGCGACGAGGGTGATGATGTGGTCCGCTCCGTCGGCGAGACGCTGCAGATCGGACGCGAGGCTTGTGTGCCGGTCGTGATCTCGCATCACAAATGCATAGGACGGCGCAATTTTGGTCAGTCTCGGGCAACCCTCGCGCTGATTGACGCCGCGTTGCGCGAACAAGATATCGCGCTCGATCAATATCCCTATACCGCAAGTTCGACCGTGCTGCTCCCCCATAAGGTTCATCAGGCCGAACGCGTCCTCATATCTGCATCTACGCCTCATCCCGAACTCGCAGGCCGCTATCTGGACGAGATCGCCGCGGAGATGGGCTGCGATCAGGAAGAAGCCGCGCGCCAACTGATGCCGGGTGTCGCGATTTATTTCCAGATGAGCGAAGAAGATATCGTGCGCATCATGCGCCATCCCCGGGTCATGATTGGATCGGACGGCATTCCTGGCCCGAACGCACATCCGCGTCTTTGGGGGGCCTTTCCGCGCGTGCTGGGGCGGTATGTGCGCGAATGCGAGGTGCTTAGCCTGCCCGAGGCGGTGCGGCGCATGACCTCTCTACCAGCTCAGGTTTTTGGCCTCGAAAGGCGGGGAAGACTACAAGCGGGATGCTACGCCGATCTGGTGATGTTCGACCCAGATGAGATTACGGACCGGGCCGATTATACCGATCCCTCCCGCCCATCCGCCGGCATCGCACGCGTTTACGTCAATGGCGTGTCGGTCCTCGGCGGCGATGACATCACAGCGCGCGCTGGCCACGTGCTGCGCCGTGCCGGTACCCTTCAGCCGCCCAGACCGTAACCCTCTGCATGGCACAAACGCTGCATTTGTGCGATCATCTGAGCTTCTGCCCGCGAAGTCGCGTGCCGCTCATGCAAAAGTGCGACAATGTCGAAGCGGCGCGCTGGTTCGAGGGAGCGGAGATGCAGGCCCGGCGTCGCCTTGGCTGAGAATTCATCCACGATTGCCGGCCCCACTCCTTCGGCGGCACAGGCGGCTGCGACGGCGTAGGTATGCACAGATACGCGCGGCGAATAATCCCGTCCTGCTGCGTGAAACGCCGCCTCTAACGCGCTTCCCACGGGCGACTCTCTCTCCAGCCCGATCAGGTCGGTACTATTCACCTCACAAAGCTTGATCGGAGCACTATTCAGCCCCTGTCTCAGCGCTTCGACATAAACCAGTCGCATTCGTCCTACCGGCACACTGCGTAACCCTGGCGGTTGCGGTAGAGAAAAAGCGACGCCTAGATCCAGTTGATGCGATAGGAGGCGTTCGAGAATTTGATCGTAATGATGCGTATAGATCTCGCAGCGCGGAAGACACTCGCCGCAGATCCGCGCGAGCAGCCGGGGCGCGAAACCGACGCCGAGACTGGGCAGAAACCCGATACGCAAAGACCGTCGCGACACGCCGTTCAGCCGCTCAGCCAGCGCGTTAACGGTCTCTAGCGATGTTTGCAAAGCATCGCATTCGGCAAAGATAAGGTTAGCCTCATATGTCGGGACCAAACGCTGCTTAACACGATCAAACAGCGCAAACCCGAGTTGCGATTCAGTGTGCTTAAGCACCTTGCTAAGGGCGGGCTGAGAACTGTTCAGTTGTCGCGCCGCCGCACTAATCGAGCCCGCGCGATAGATCGCGTAAAAGACTTCGATCTGACGGAAATTCATCTATTTTTCATCCCTTAGATAAGCAATGTCGTTATGGGCCATTCCTGTTGTCATTGGGGAGGTATTTCCCTCATACATCGCGTCACGATCGTTTAGCCCGCACGTACGGCCATCTGCCCCCTGCAAGCTGCAAAGTGAGGCTAACTTCTGTTGTTGCTTATTTGATCGGAGCGTCGCTTTGAAACAGAAATGTCTGAGCTACTCCCCGAAATTCGGACACTGTCATAAGCTACGATTTGCAGTCTGCTGATCTTCCACAAGAAGGAGGTCAGAAATGTCGAAACGGAAGCAGCACGCGCCTGAGTTCAAGGCGAAGGTTGCGCGGGAGGCTCTGAAGGGCGAGGAAGCTGCAGCTGGTCTGGCGAGCCGGTTCAGGGGTGCATCCAACGATGACCCCTCAATGGAAGCGGACATTGCTTGAGGGCACGTCCGCCGTGTTCGAGCGCGGTGGCCAACTCTTTTTGGAAAGAAAGCTGAAGCCGTGGGGCGGCAAGGGAGGCGTGGCATGGTGGAGCCTGATCATCCATAGCTGTCGATCGGCTAGCAGTGCAGGTTGCTTTCAATCGCGGGATCATCTTTTCGCTACGTGCCCAAAGGTAAGACCGAGCAGAACCTCGGTCTGATGTGGCTGATTGACGAGCAGTTCTTGGAAATGCGATTCTACGGTGTCCACCAAATGATCTGGCACATGCGCAATGGGAGCCCTCTGGTGAACAGGAAGCCGATACGTCGGCTGATGCGCCCTTATGCGGTGGTGCCGATCTACCAAAAACCCAACACCAGCAGGCCAGCGAAAGCTGCATAAGACATATCCATACTTGCTGAAAGGTCTGCATGTGGATCGTCCGAACCAGGTCTGGTGCAAGGACATTACCTACCCGCCCCTGTGATGCGGGTTCCTCTACCTCGCGATCACGGGCCGGCATACCCGCAAGGCTCTGTCTTGGCGGATCTCGAATACGCTGGAAGCCGACTTCTGTGTCGAGGCGCTGAGCGAGGCCCTCTACAAGTTCGGCCCGCCCGAGATCATGAATGCGGATCAGGGTAGCCAGTTCACGTTCTTCGCCTGGATTGACCGGCTGCGCCGGTCTGGCGTGCGGATCTCGATGGATGGAAAAGGCCGTTCCTCGACAGCATCTTCATCGAGCGGCTGTCGCGGACGCTGAAATACGAAGATACTGTCCAACGGATGGGGACTAGCTCAGAGGACCAAAACCTGAACAGAGCGAACGGTACTTTGTGCGGCGAGCCTGACCTCAAGCCCCTGAAACAGGCTAGGCATGTCGACTACTTCAACCGTCCCCTTTGAACCGTAATGCCCGTGCAAATATCCGCGGTCACCCTGTCAACGATATGCGGCTTTTCCGATGGCCGAGGGGGGCCTGTCCCGCATCAGAGACACAGCATGGATCCGGCGCAATGAGGGCTCGGTGAATTCGAGCACCGATGCGCGGTCTTTGAGGCCGAGCTTGCGACAGGCGCGCACCTTGTAGGTATCAACGGATTTTGCACTGATATCAAGATGTTGCGCAATTGCTTTCAGCGTATAGCCACGCCCGTAAAGCTGCAGGGTCTCCCGTTCACGCAGGCTGAGTTTGGGCGCGGCATCAGGCAGCGCGCTGCTCTCAAGCACTTTTTTCAAAACGAGGAAGAGCTCATTTGCTTTCCGGGAGCAATCGACCCCCGCCCGAACCGCCGGACGGGTCACCGCAAGCCCCGGCTCACCGCCAAAGAGCACGATGCGCATGGTCGGATCATCCAGCAGAAAGGGCGCGTCACGGGCGGGGTTTTGCAAGAAAGTCGGCTCTATAATACCAATATCAATCGCGCTGGAAGCCTGGGTTAGGGTCTCGATATCGGTAATGTCGTGGCGCAATGTCCCGCCGAGCAATACAATGGCCTGCTTTGCGTATTCGCGAACTTTTTCCGAATGCGTGAATAGACCGACCAAGGGTTTCCGATGCAATTCATTATTACGAGGCGTATCAGTTCTCTTTATGAAGTAGGACATATAAATCCCTGCGAGACAATTGATCTAATATAAAACGATGCCTGCATTCTGGCCGGGGAAGACGCTCTGAAAACACGCGTCAACTTGGATCTTAGATCGTGATGCTCGAACAGCTTCTAACGAACTGTGCCATGAGGATGGGTAACATAACTATTTCTTAAAATCCAGCATTTCTGGCGGAATGTGGCCGATACAAGGCGTGAACAGTTTGTTTTCCAAGTAAACAACCCGGTCCGGGACAGTTATTTACCCTATATTTTTCAACAGGTTATCAGATCGCAAAAGTTAACGCATGTCAGCAATTTGGCATCTTGTAGGATTTTTTCTGACTGTTGAGGTCGCAGAGCCCGTGTCAACCTCCTTGTAATCCGAACCGTGTCTGGGGGGACATATGTCGGACTCCTTAACGTCTTCTATCGAATCGCGATCGAGCCGCTCGATGGATTCAGTTCTTTTAGAGTCCGATATAATCACCCCAAGAAAATTTGGATTTCACCCTGCCGGATATTGCTTACCGGCACCCTATCGTTCGGAAGTTTTCTTTCGGGCAAGCCAACAGGAATGGAGATCACCATGAATAAGTTTCTTGCATCAACAGCCATTGCAACCATCCTCGCATTTCCAGCCGTCGCGGAGCAGACTGATATTTCCCAAACCGTCAAAGCGCTTCAAGAAGCACTTAATACAATCGATATTGCGGATGACGCGACGAATGTTTCGCAAGCGGGGGTCAACGCGGCCAATATTATCTCGATCGACAGCGAGCACCTAGACGACGTCCTCCAGGAAGCACAATGGGGCACCAAGCAGGTGGCCAAGAACGACTTTGACACTGACGGGTTGAATTCCAACCATGCCATTTTGACGGACATATCCCAGGCAGGGACAAACGTTCTGAACAGCGTCGATATGACTTCGAAAAACAGCGGCAGCTATGATATCAACCGGCTGAGTCAGGACGCCAAAAGGCCACGCAGAAGGCGGATAACGATATTGATATCCGGGTTGGTACAAGCACGAATGTGGAACAGGCCGCGACCAACGTCATGAACATGGCTGCAATGGATGACTTGCAGGAGGACGCCACCGGAATCGATCTCAAACAGAGAATCGAACACAGCACACAAACAGCCAAGAACGACCTGGATATCGATCTTGGTGCGGAAAATACAAAGCAAGACGCTGTAAACGTGATGAACCTCGCCGAAATTGAAGACGATCTGAAAGGCGATTCCCTCCAGAAAGTTATCAAAAGCAGCCAATCCGCAGAGAACAACATGTTCGATACGGCGGTAGGGGCTGAGGTTGTTAACTTGATGCAAAGTGCCGTTAACGTCGCGAACAGTCTTGACGTCGGCGGGTCATCCCCCAATACCGGCGGCTCACTCTCCGGGGCAGCTATCAGCCAGTACTACGCGGACAATTCTGGCCAAACTGCAGCGAACTTTGTAAAATTCAGCAACCAAGGCATTACAGGTTCTGCTCCAAAGCCTAGTGGTAAGCTGGTTATGGACCAATCGGCGTTGAACGCGATCAACCTTGCGACGGTGACGAATGTCGGCTGGACGGTCTCTCAGACGGCATATGATGTCGACCAAGACGCGTCGAATATGGCTCTGAACCAGCACGGCGGTATCGATGCCGACGTAACCAATTTCGACCAAAGCGCTACGAACGTTGCAAACATCCTCTCGGCAGGCACTCTGCCTGATATCGTCGGGATGACTGAGGTCAGCCAGACCTTTGCCGGCGCCCAATTGTCGACCAACGGCATGATTGGCGCGGATGATCTGACCGATGTCACCCAGTCCGCAACGAATGTGATCAACTCCGTTAGCGGCCTCTAAAACGCGGTTGTGAATATCGATTGGGGTGGCTGCCAGGCGGTCACCCCAATCACCGCGTCCCCTTCATTCATTTGCAATCGGGTGCTCTCATGCAACGTAGCTTTGCGGTCTTAACCCTCTTCGGCGCGTCACTATTCGCCACGGCAGGGGATAGCTACGCTGGCAACACCCAGATTTCTCAAACCTCCAACGGAGATCAGACCGGCATCAACAGTTATTCAATTGACGGCGCGAATATTCTGAACGGTGATTTCAACCGCAGCAAAAGCCCCGCGGTTGTCACGGGTATCCCTTACGAGCCAGCCACCGAAAGAAGCGTGGATCAGTCCATTTTGAACGCTGCGAACATACTTCTGTCCAAACAGACCTCTATCCAAAGCGCCCGGCAAGTGATGGTGGGCACGCAGGGCGCAGAGAATATCATTTCCACCGGGAATACCGAGTACCATGCGGTCACTGCGCAGATCGGTGAGAACCTCGCGAATATCGTCATGGCATTCGAAGTGAACGAGATCAGCCAGGCATTCGGGCCCGGCGCCACCCAAAGCGTTTACAACGAGCTTTCAGGGACGGCGGCAGGGTTGATCGATGTGACGCAGGTCGGCCGCAATACCGCGAACATCGTGGAAGCGACGCTGTCGATTGGCACCGGCGAACAGCTGTTCCCATCCGGCACGACACAGACAATTCATAACGTGGTCAGCCTCGATCACGCCGGCACCTCGGCACGGCCGATAAACCAATCTGGCACCAATATCGGCAACGTCCTCGTCGCCGATGAGGTTCGGAATGTCATGCGCGTGTTCAGCGGGGATCAAATCGTGAGGAACTCGGTCACATCCGAAGACGGCAACACCCCAAGCGGCATTACCCAATCGGGCGTAAACATCGCGAACTTTGTCAGCGCCCGGCATGCCAGCGGTCTGAAGCAAATCTCCGACGGCCGTCAACTTGTCGTAAATGAGGTCGAAGGCATGACCTTAGAAGAGATCAACCGAAATGCCGCCGGCAATACGTTCTCAAGCTCCAACATCGTGAATCTTCTGGAAATCCAGTCTCTGGACAAGCCCGAAACGGGGTCGGCCATCACTGCCAGCCAAAGGGCGAACCAGACCCAGACAGTGGATGTCAATCAAGGCGTGCACAGTCAGGTGGGGAATGCGGCGTCAATTTCGCGGTGAGCGTCGGTTTACCGTTAGAATGACAGTTCCGCACAGGTCTCTGTCCGGCACCACGGCCCGGTGCTGATCTGCGGCGCCGCCGGCCATTCGCTTGGTTTATTGGTCGTATATATGACGGCCTCACGCCCATAGGCCATCGCGCCTTCCTGCAGACGTTCGGTGCAGACAGAAGCGCTCTGGGACCGAACAAGCCGCTTGGTCAGCCGTTCCAACGGGCGGTCGATGGTCAGCGGCTCGGCCATGCCGAGGGTTTGGAAAAAGACACTTATCTCCGCTGAATCGGCCATCGGAGACCCGGGGATACTGTCCTCGCAGGTCAGGGCCAGTTTCCTGTAGTTGACCATGGTCTCCAAAAAACGCGTCGGGTCATAGGCGGGCGCGACCGAGGATGCGGGCGCCGCCTCCTGTGCGAGGCTCATGCCGGCGCCCATGCCCGCCCCGAGGGCGGCGATCATCAAAGTTGCGGCGCGAAAGATCATAGCGATGCCTCCGCGACCTGCGTGAGCGCCTGCCGATTTTGCGGCAAGAACCGATCGCAGCTGCCATCATGGTTCAATGTGGTCGAGACGATATTATAGGCCGCATCGGCAAGCATCCAACGCAGACCCGCATGCAGGCCTTCCTGACTTTTCGAGCCGATCTGAACGTCAAACAATTCGTCATCGAAGAACCGGAAAACGGACCCGTAGACCTCCACCCCGACCGCCTGTTTCGAATAGGCCTGGGCCATCAAAAGCTCGGTCGTCCGGGTATCGGTGACGCGGAGATCCGCGGCGACGGTCAGCGCAAAGTTACGGCGCCCCCCGCTCAACCCGAAAAGCCCCCCTTCGCCACCGCCTGAATAGGTGTTGAAATCGAGCTGCGTAATGGCGCCGTCAATGACGATATCCGAGCCCCGCAGCGAGCCCCGCTCCAGGGGGCGATATGGCAGGCTTTCGCCTTCAACGACGGTGGTTCCGCCGTCGCCCAAAAGCTGCTCCCGCGCGCGGGCAATCTCGAATTCGGAGACGGTGGTATTGACGCGATTAACCTGTTTGACCCCGGCCCGCGCGAGCGCGGTCACCAACATCCCCGCGGTATCGCGCGGCACGAAGGGGCCGGTCGCTTCCACTTCGATTTTCTGCGTCAGGTCCGAAATATTATGGACCGAGAACATGCGGCGGCTGCCGCGTACCGAGGGCGACCGCGCCAGACAGGCCAGGGCCGCGTCGGCCGGCGTGGCCACGACTGTTGGTATCGCACCGTTATATTGCGGACGCGGCGCGCTCAGTTCGGGCGGAAGCCCCGCGCAGCCGATGAGCGCCGATAGGGCGAAAAGACTTACTGCAGATTTAAGCATTTTCACTCTGTTCCGCTCTGCAATGTCGTGAGGCGGGCGGCAGCGGCTGCAATCGCCGCATTCGGGTTTTCGGTAATCTGGTTTCCGCCCCCGCCCGTCGCTTCCTGAACGGATTGGTCGCCGGTATTGTCTTGCGACGTGTCGATGACATTGTCGCCATCGCCATTGATGATGATCGACAGTGAGTTGCCGATCTGCCCGCCTGCCCCGGCGGCACCGGCACTTCTTTGGTTGAAATCGAATATCATGTAATTCAGCCGAGTTTGCTCACCCTGAAGCAAAATCTGACGTTCAGCGGGGGTTCGAAACGCCCAGGACCCACTTTCTTCGAAACCATTTGCTAGTGTAATGCTGGGGAAGAATATTGCGGAAAGGGCGCTACAGAGAATAAGCCTCGTCATTTGTTCGCTCCGGCAGAATTTGATAAAAAAACTCACTACGCTTCTAACCCAAAGGTTAATTGCAGATATGTTACTTGTATACCATAACTTTTCAAGTTGAGCGGCCTTTCTGGCAGCCATGCCGAATGCGCCACACCGCAGCCCGAAGGGCTTGCGCCCTGGTTTCAGGATTTAGGTTAGAGCCGTTTCGCGCATAGAATGTTTTGGCCGGGAGGCTAAAAGGGCCGAGGATACGTCGGCCCGTGTCGAGGCAATCCGGGCATACCCTGCCCTTTAAGGCAAAGCGTCCCGATGCTCTCCAGATGGCGCCCGCGAAACTTCCGCGAAGTTTTCGCCTTTATCTATATAATCCAAAGACTTATATGAAAATGTTTCGCGTGCGAAACATTTTCCGTGACGCCCCTACCCTGTCCAATCGCGGATCAACGCCTCGACGGCGTCCAACAAATCCTCGGTCACATCGGGGCCAGAGAGATGCAGCGCGCTTTTGCTGCGGCTCACGGTGATCGCGGGCGCGGCGGGTTTGGCCAGAGGTTTCGGGGGTTTCGGCGCGGTGTTCTTGGGCGCGGCACTGCTCTCCAGAGCCTTCTGGATCAAGGCGGCCTCATCCTCCGCCGTGGCGGGATCGGCCTTGCGCAGCCTGTCATAGAGCCGCTTGCCCCAGTCCGGATCGGCCTGCAAACGGGCCGATACCGCGAGGCCAAGCCGTTCGGTGAGAGCCGAGGGATGGCGCAGCCAGGCGCCGAGGGTTTTCACCACCGGCAGAAAGCTTTTGATCTTCGAGCGTTTCGCCCGAGAGGCCGCCGCGAAGAGACTGTTCAGCGCTTCTTTTTCGTCGCGAAACACGCCTTCGCGCACCGCGTTCGACACGATGCTGGCCCGTTCGAAATAGCTCAGCCCGACGCGGATCTCGTTTTCCTCGACCATGGCGATATAGGCATCCGACGCGCTGTCCGGTTTGCGGATCAGGGCCAGCACATTCCCCGGCCCCTCGCCGCGCTGCGCGAGGTTGCGCAGGGCGCTGAGCCGCCGCCAGCCAGAGATCAGCCCATAGCGCCCCGGGGTGGTTTCGACCACCTCGATGGGGGTCTGCTGCCCACGGGTGCGCAGCGAGGCTTCAAGGGTGGTCATTTCCTCTTCGTCGATGGCGATCCGGTCGCGGATCATATGGCCGGCATCGACCGCATCGAGCGGAATTTTCTGCACCAGCCGCCCCTCTTCACGGGCGCTCTGCATTTCGCCTGCAACAGTCTCTAAGGCGGCGGTTGTTGCCGCCTGCCCCGCGACATCTGCAATCGGCGCGCGGCGTTTCATCTGGTCGGGCACATATCCGATTGGAATATCCATGGCGTTGGTCTCCGGCGCTGCGGTCTGGGTCGGATTTGGCACCGCAAGGCGTTTACGTTTGGCCATGACAGCCTCCTGCAGAAAGAGTGAAGAAAAGGTTACCCCCGCGGGCGCAGCTCAGCGGCAGGGCAGGCCGGCTCATGACGCCGCCGCCGCGGCCACATCCCGCGCCCAAGCGCCGATCAGCAGCTTTTTGAAGGCGGCATAGGTCTCATCGAAAGTCTCGCGCCCGCGGGCATAGGTTTCGCGGTTGAAATCGCGGTAATCGGCTTCGTAGATACCGTTCACGCTTTCACCCGCCTGCCCGATCAGCGCCGTAAAACCCTGACGGTGGGGCGAGAGGGTAGGCCCTAGATAGGCCTGCATTAGAGCCGCCATTTCGGCCTGCTGGGTGCTGTCGAACCGGGTGATCACCGCGCGCACGGCATCCCATTCAAAGCTGACCTCGGGCTGGCCCAGGGCGCGGGCGGCGATGTTTTCCCCCTCCTCGATCGAAGAGAATGTCGCATGCAGCATGTCAAAGAAACGCCCGGTGGAATCGAACTCCAGAAAGGACGCCCCCAGAGGCACCAGCAGGATGTCGGCGGCGGCCAGCCCGTTGATCGTCAGATAGCCAAGCGCGGGGGGCGTATCGAGGAAGATCACATCGTAGTCCTCCAGCACCCCATCGGCCTCCAGCCGGTCGGTCAGCGCATCCCAGAGCTTCCACCCGCGCGCGGCCATGCGCCAGACCGGGATCTGAAACTCCGCCCAGTAGAGATTCAGCTGGGCACCGATGAGGTCGATATTGGGCCAATGGGTTTTCTGAATCAGATCCGCCGAGGTGATCTTGCGGGCATCATTGAGCGCGTCATCCAGCGGCAGGGGATTTTCGCCGCGCGACACGCGGGCCCGGTTCTCGCCCTGCAGATGGTCGGCATAATGGCGGGCGAGCAGCGGAAAGACGGTTTGCCATTCATCCTCCACCTTGCCGCCGAAGATGCTGGTCATCGAGCCCTGGCTGTCCAGATCGATGACCAGCACCCGGTAGCCATCAAGGGCGGCCGACATCGCCAGATGGGCCGCGGTCGAGGTCTTGCCGACCCCCCCTTTGAAATTGGCCACTGCCACCATTTTGGCAGGCTGGCCTTCGGGCCGATAGGGCAGGTACTCCTTGGCCTTGGAGCCTTCGGCGGCGAAAAAGCCGCGCAGGCGCAGCACCTCATCAAGGGTAAACCACTTGGCCCCGCCCTCGGTCTCGGACCGGCCTTGCGGCAGGTCGGGATTGGCTTTGAGCACCCGGCGAAAATGGGCCTGGGCCACGGGAATGAGATATTTGGTGATCTCCCAGGTGGAGAAGTGGCGCAGGGATTTCTGGCCTTCCTCGCCCAGACCCCGCGTGGCAAGATCGCCCATGCCTCTGCTGCAGGCTTCCGAGATCGACAGGAATTTCTGCGTGCCGACGGGCGCTTCCAGCTCGGCCCGTGCCTTGTCGGGCGCGATGGAGAAATAGGGGGGGTGATCCATGAAACTGCCCTGTGTGCTGCCTTTTTGACTGAGTAGCACAAAAGGCAGCACATGGAACCTTTTTCATAGCTTCCCCCGTGTTTTCTCAGCAAATCGGGGGGTTCTTCGGCCAAGAGGCTGGGGAGGGGCCAGAAATTTTCCAGTGTTAATATCAGTTATTTATAGTTACGGCCATTCTGGCTTTCGGATGAGACGTTGTTTTAAAACCATAAATCCCGGTTTTTGAGAGGCTGCCCGACTCTGAACCCCCGATAAAGCGATTCTGAAACCACGCTGGAGTGACTCTGAACCCCCGATCATGCGAGAAGGGAGGCTGGACAGGCCATTGTGGATAAGTTCACTCTGGGCGTAATTAAAACCACGATTCTGAAAAGCCGCCACAGAGCGGTGCGCAACAGCGAGGGCAGCATGGCAGGCGGGCAGGGGGCTTTGGCCCCGCATCATCATCCCAATGGGGATTTCTTTCTCTGCGATCTCTTTGATGTTGTGCCCAAGAGCGATCTGGCCAGCATGGAACACCCGTTGTTTTCGCTGGCGACACGGCCGGACCGGCGCATTCTGCATTACGCGCATAACGACGTGGAGATCACCGTGACCCCTTCGATGCGCGGGCTGGCGACGATCCATGACAAGGACATCCTGATCTTCTGCATCTCGCAGCTGATGGCGGCGGTGAATGCCGGCAAGGCGACCTCGCGGCGGCTGGTGCTCAAGGCGCATGATCTGATGGTGGCGACCAACCGCGAGACCAGCGGCGATGCCTACCGCCGGCTCAAGGATGCCTTCGAGCGGCTGGCGGGCACGCGGATCACCACCAATGTGGCCACCGGCCCCAAGGAGGACCCGATCGAGGTTACCACCGGGTTCGGCCTGATCGAAAGCTGGGAGATCGTCCGCAAGACCCGCGGCGGGCGTATGGTCTCGGTGGCGGTGACCCTGTCGGACTGGCTGTATCGCGCGGTGCTGTCGAAATCGGTGCTGACCCTGAGCCGGGATTATTTCCGCCTGCGCAAGCCGCTGGAGCGGCGGCTTTACGAATTGGCACGCAAACATTGCGGCCGGCAGCGCAGCTGGCAGGTCTCGGTGGAAACGCTGCTCAAGAAATCCGGCTCCAACTCCCCGCGCCGGGTGTTTCGCAAGATGATCCGCGACATCATCGCGGCGGATCATCTGCCGGATTACCAATTGGTGGAAGAGCCCGGTGACATCATCCGTGTCACCGCCCGCGATGCGGTGCTGGAGCCGGGCGCCCTGCCCAGCCCCTCGCCCGAGGCCTTGCAGGCGGCCCGTGCCCTGATGCCGGGCATGGACGTCTATGCGCTGGTGGCGGAGTGGCAGAGCTATTGGCAGCGCAAGGGGCAGCAGCGCCTGCGCAGCGCCGATGCCGCTTTCCTCGGCTTCGTCAAAGCGCGCAGCGAAACATAGCGCGGGCAGCTCATGCGGGTTAAAGACCGGCCGCCTTCGTCATATTCACCCGAAACCGATCCCGCCTGCGCTGGTACCGGCGGGTCATTTCGGCAGTGGCATGGCCGAGATGCTGTTGGACATAGCGCTCGTCGATCTCGGCGGAGCTGGCAAGACCCGCGCGCAGCGAATGGCCGGAGAACAGCGCCAAACGTTCTTTTTCGGGGAGCTCCGCTCGGAGGCCTGCGGCCAGAACCGTGCGTTTGATCAGCCGGGCGACATGTTTGTCATTCAGCCGGGTCTCCGAGGCGCGCTTGCCATCGCGTGAGATGCGGACGAAAACGGGCCCGAAATCGATCTGCGCAAAATGCAGCCATTGTTCCAGCGCATGGACGGGGCATGTGGGTTTCTGGCTGCCGCGGCCGATCTCAACCTCGCGCCAGCCGGTCTTGGCATTGAGAGTGAGCAAGGCACCCTTGTCAAAGATCTCGATCCAACCACCTGAGTCCGGCGTATCGTCTTTGTGGACGTCCAGGTTGACAATTTCCGACCGACGCAGCCCGCCGGCATAGCCCAGGAGCAGGATGGCCCGGTCTCGAAGGCCGTGCAGGTCGAAAGGCAGGCTGGCGACCATCGCGAGAATATCTTCGGCCAGGACAGCTTCCTTTTGCACGGGCGGCCGCGCGTGTTTGCGTTTTATCCCGGCCAGCACAGGGGCAATATGGCGATCCTTTCGGTCGAGTTTAAATCCCCGCTGCGCATAGTGCCATGCAAGGCCGGACAATCGGCGCTCGATGCTGGCAACAGAGAGCGGCGGGGCCGCGCCGGTCGGGGTGGCCAGGTCGGTCAGGTAGAGGCCGATCATCTCGGGCGCGGGGGGAAGAGGCTGGGCACCTTTCATCCGGCACCAGCGTGTGAAATGCGCCCAGTCCTTCGCATAGGCCTTGCGCGTATTCTCCGAGGCTGCGGAACGCGCATAGTCGCGCGCCCTGTCAACCAGACGGTCGAGCCTGCCGGAGCCTGCGACATGTGACGGAAGTGCCAGAGTGTCGCTGGGCGAGAGCTCCTGCGCATCGCCCTCGTTTCGGGGCGGGTGTCGGACCGCCGGATTTTCTGAGACTGCGTTCCATTTGTTTTCAATAGCTTGCCTGTGTCGCATTTCTGAAACCGATTCAGGGTATGTGAGACTGGACGCCGGTTTGAGTCACCATTGGTGAGACTATCCAGCATCCATGCATTGAGTAACTTATGTCCGATAATTTTTCGACTGACAAGGATTGGGAAGAGGCCGGGTACCGCGCCCGGGTGCTCGCTGAGCTGCCGGCCCAGCTCACTCAAGGCAATGTCGACTGGGCCATGCGCCAGTTGAATGTGAGCCGATCGACGCTCTTTCGTCTGGTGAAGCAGTTCCGCGAGGACGGGCGGACCAGCGCACTTCTGCCGGACACTCGGGGGCCCAAACCTGGCATGCGGCCGCTGAACCCGGCGGTGGAAGAGATCGTGACCCATCATTTCAAGGCGTTCTATGCCACCCGCCGCAAACCGACCAAGACCCGGTTCTGGCGCGAGGTTGCAGCCGACTGCAAGGCGAAAGGGCTGGCACCTCCTTCAATCAGACGCCTTGGCCGCTGGCTGGATCTGAAGGATCAGGCAAAACTCATGGCCAGGCGGGAGGGGAAGGACAAGGCTGAGCGCCGCTATCTGGCCACGCCTGGGATGCTGGTCGCCAACGATCCGCTGGATATCGTCCAGATCGACCACACCAGGGCTGACGTGACAGTGGTAGATCCGGTGACGCGACGCCCACTTGGCCGGCCGACGCTGACGGTCGCGATCGACGTGAATACCCGCATGGTTCTCGGGTTTTACCTGTCGCTGGAGCCGCCATCGCTACTGGCCGTCGCACTGTGTTTGACCCATGTGGTTATGGACAAATCGCATTGGCTCACAGCGCGTGGAATCAGCACGGATTGGCCAACGCGGGGCATCCCGAACGCGATTTACGTGGACAATGGCGCGGGAGTTCCATGCCCGGGCTTTTCAGCTTGCCTGTTCCGAATACCAGATCGACCTGCAGTACCGCCCGCCCGGTACGCCGCGCTATGGCGGGCATATCGAGCGGCTGATCGGCACCGTGATGGGCGCGGTTCACCTGCTGCCGGGGTCGCATTTCTCGAACATTTTCGATCGCGGCGACCTCGACGCTGAAGCCGAGGCGGGTGATGACGCTCGATGAACTGGAAACCTGGCTCGCCTTGGAAATTACCGGCTCCTACCATGCGCGGGTCCATAGCGCGCTGGAAACCACACCTGCAGTGGTCTGGGCCACGCGGGTGGAAGAGGCCCAACTCCGCATGCCCGCCGATCTGAGGCAGTTCCTCGTCGATTTCCTGCCCTCGGAGCAACGTGTCCTGCAGCGTGACGGCCTGCATCTCTTCCACATCCGCTACTGGGCGGACGAGTTGCGCTGGCTGATGGGCCGGGAAAGCCGCAAGTTCACGCTTAAATACGACCCGCGCGATCTTTCTCGCATCCTCGTGCTGACAGAGAACGGTATCATCGAAGCGAAACCCGCGGATCTGACACGGCCTGCGATCACGCTCTGGGAGCACCGCGCGGCGCGGCGCGCCTTGCGCGAGGCCGGGCGCCGGTCGGTAGATGAGGAGCTTATTTTCAGGACGATCGAGGCGCAGCGCGACCTCGTCGACAGCGCCGAGCGGCAGACCAAGGCGATACGGCGCCATCAGGCTCGACGGTCGCATCTCGCCCCTCTGCCGATGATCGATGTGACACCGGATATCGCCGCTCCAGAAGCTTTGCCTGCGCCGGAAGGGGAGGGGAGCCCGTTCCTCAGTCATCCTGGCTTCAAGGTCGAGGAGTGGTACGAGGATGATTGAGTTCCCGCATCTCTATCCGGGGGCCGGCGAGATCGCCGCGCTCAGCTCCGAAGAGCGCATTCACCGGATTCGCGCCGACCGCTGGATCTCCTATCCCAGGGCCGAGGCTGCCTTGGAGAAGCTGGAAACGCTGATGTCGTTTCCCGAGCGCGCCCGCATGCCGAACCTGCTCATTGTCGGCGACAGCGGCATGGGCAAGACGATGATCATCGAGAAGTTCACCCGCGATCACGCATCGTGCTTCGACGAGACCAGCGGACGGCTGCATATGCCGGTCGTCGCGGTGCAGATGGTGTCTGGGCCTGATGAATCGCGCTTCTACCGCCGGATCTTGGCGGCGATTGGTGCCCCGGAGCCGCCGCGGGCGACACTGTCTGTGCTGGAAAGCTTGGCCTTGCGTCTTCTCGCCGAATTGCGTCCGGGGATGCTGGTCATCGACGAGATTCACAGCGTGCAGGCGGGGACGATCCGCGAACAGGCGCGTTTCCTGAACATGCTGCGCTTTCTGGGCAACGAGCTGCGCATCCCGCTGGTCTGTGTTGGTACAGCGCAGGCTCGCAACGCGTTGCGCACCGATGATCAGTTGGTGCGCCGGTTCGAGGCCTTCGCATTGCCGCCTTGGCGGGAAGGCGAGGATCTGAACGGGCTGATGAGCACGCTCACGCGCACCCTGCCGCTTCGGCGTCAAAGCCAGATCGACGAGAAGGCACTCACGCGGATGATTAAGGTGACCGGCGGCATTACCTCGGGCATCTTTTCGATCTTGTCACAATTGGCGATCGCCGCCATCGAAAGCGGCGAAGAACGTATCCTCTCGCGCGATATCCTGGGCGGCGACCGGTTACAGGCTGTCCTGGGAGAGCCGGTGTGACGGGGGGCGGGCGCCTGCCGGTCGTATACTCCCCAGAGACCGACGAGCGGCTGTCCTCCTGGATCGCGCGCATGGCCCCGTTCTACGCCATGACGGTTGCCGAGTTTGTCGCCGAGTTTGGGTTACAAGGGCAGGACGTGTTCGACCTGGAATGGCGGCTTTCAGAAGGGGAGGGGGCCCTGATTGCGGCCCGCACCGGTCTCGCGCTCAAGACCGTGCAAGCCATGACATTCCGGGAGTTCGGGCCACAGGTGCGTATGATGATCGCGCGGAAGAACCGGTCTCCGTGCCCGCATTGTCCCGAAAACCTGCATCGCAAAGCGGACGCGCTGCCGTGGCGATTTCGCTGCCCGGTGCATGGTGTGGAGTTTCGGGACGCCACCGGCGAGACCCTGTCCGACCGGTTCGGAAGCGATCACTTCAAGAAACTTGAAGGGCATGCCGAGGCCGGGGCCACTTACCTCGATGCCTGGGCGCGCGGTGCGGGGCAGCAAGACTTGGAAGCGCTCGAAGTGCTTCAGATTCTGACGGCGCGGCATCGCCGGGCCTCGCCTCCGAACGTCGACGAGCAGCCACGAATGTCTCTGAGAGACCGGCGGGACTATCATGATTTTCTGACCACGCCGATCCTCCGGCAGGCGCTGACGGTCATTGTCCCCGAATACGATCAGGTGGCGCCAGTGCTTGCCAAGGCAGTGCGCCCCGGTTTCCACGCCCTGGCGCAGGGCTCGCTGTTGCAGTGTTTCGCGCTGACGGTCGGCGTCGGGCGGATCATTGAGGATCCGGTCCAATGGGTGATCTCAGTCATGCTTGTGAGCGATGCGGAGGGGCAGGGACGGGTTCGGCAGGCAGTTAGGTCATGGCCTCTCCCGTTAAGACGAAGCATCTCAGCCCGGTTTTGGCGCGCTGAGCGCGAGGAGACCGCACGCCAGTCTGACGAAAAAGCCGCGAGACAGCGCCAGTCTCACAAATACCGCACCATCCAGTCTCATAAATACCGGTACAGAATCTCATGAACCCCGCCTCGTTTTTCAGGGAAGTACTTGAATCTCATGAATTCCGGTCTTCCGACACCCTCGTTTCGGGGCGGGTTTTCGGGGTGTTCTGCCATGCTGGGGAGGGTAATCCACAGTGTCCGATAATGTAAACTTATTGGACATCAAGCGCGGCGGCAAGCTGGGGCGGTTTGCGCGTTAACAGATGGTCGAAAGCGCCGCCTTGCGGTAGCCTGCGCATATGGATTTCCCCCGCGCCCTTGGCCTCGATCATTCTGAAACACTACCGCGCCTGCCGTCGTGGGTCACCGCGGGATCTGCGGAAACCCTTGAAGACATGGCCTTTTTATCGGGCGCGGCCTTGAGCCACCTGCATCTCCTGATGGCGCGGGACGATCTGCCCAAGACCCTGTTGCGCGCCCGGCTGGCCCTGCGCGCGGCAGAGGCCTGCGTCCGGTTCTCAGGGCGGCCAGAGCGGGCAGGGGCGCTGCGCGATGCGGTTCATTTTCTGCGCCCCGGGGATCTGCCCGGGCCGGGGGGAGAGGTCTACCTGTCCTGGCGGCGGGCTGTGGCGCGGGCGGTCTCGGCCAGGCCTCTGAGCCGGGCGCTGCCCGCTGTCGAGGCGGGACCGGATCGCCGACTGTCTCGCCGCGGGGCCGGGGGCGCCGGTCAGCCGGGCGGCGAGGAGCGCTGGAGGCCATGATGGCGACAGAGGCCGGCAAGAGGCACCCGCGCTGATCCTGGCGGATGCCGCCTTGAGCCAAACGCTCGGTTTAGACTATCTAACGCCGCTCTTGGCAACTGGCCTGCAGCGCGCGGATCTGCGCAAAGACGGGGAGGAGCTGCGCCGCGCCTGCCATCGCGCCGTCGTGGCTTCGGTGGTCGAGACGGCCCGCCTCGCTGTTGATCTCACGCGGCGGGCGGCGCAGTTGCAGGCGGTGGCGCCAAAGCTGCGCGCCAAAGGGGCCGGGGCAGCCGTGGAGCTGTTTTTGACCCGCGATGCCGTCGCAGCCGCAGCGCTGCCCCTGCCGCCCCGCGCGGCACGGCGGCTTTGCGCGCGGCTGGTGGATCTGGGGGCCCTGCGCGAACTCACCGGCCGCGACATGTTCAGGCTCTACGGGGTATAATATGGCCAAACAGCGCTCTGACCCGGAACTGGACCGCGAGCTGGCCGACCTTCCGCCAGCGCTGCGCTGGCGGGAATGGATGCGCAGGATCGAAGCGGTGCTCTTTGCCTCCGCCACCCCTGTGCCGCGCGCGGATCTGGCGCGGGTGGTGGGGCAGGCGGCGTCGGTCGATCTGCTCATCGAGGATCTGGCCGCCGATCTGGAGGGGCGCGCATTTGAAGTCGCCGGTCTGGCGGGGGGCTGGATGATGCGCACGCGCTCTGCCTACGCCCCCGCGATCCGCGCGGCGGCGGATGTCGGCGATCAACAGCTGTCGGACTGAAATGAGTTCGACCTCGCGGTGCTGGCGGCGATCGCTTACCACCAACCGATCACCCGAGAGGGGCTGAAGGATATTTTCGGCAAAGAGATCAGCCGCGATCTGATCGGGCCGCTGACGTGCGCGCGAATTGATTGGAACGGGACCACGCGAAGCGCCGCAGCGGGGGGCGCCATATTCACGTTTGTGACGACAGAAGCAGTTCCTCGATTGCGTCTTCGGACCTTGAGGAAGCTTGCAGCGATCTTGCCGGACAGGGAGCAGCTGGGAGGACGCGGGTGTAACCGCAGAAAACGCGGAAGCTGGCTGAATAAATGTTACGCGAACTGTTTGGTTTGTGAATGGTTTCGCCCTAAACAACTTTAGAGTCTCGCGTGGCGCCCTGTTCTGATGATGCATGAGCCTCATGAGCCTCATGAGCCTCATGGGCCTTGCTAAACTGCGGCGACCTCTGTCCATTCAATGGCAATTCGGGGTCGCCGTTTTTCTTCCTCTATAGAATATGAGCGACTGATCTACCACTTTGGCTGCGCTGATTTCTAAAAAAAACGGACTTTGATTTTGTGGATGTGCGCTTGCCCTGGGTTTCTAAAGCGGGGGTAACTCACGCTCTATTGTCTCGGTGTCGAATGCTTCGACGGGATTGCCAACTTGATTGCGGTGTGTTGGCTGGTTAGGCCTTGGGTATGAACATGCCTGCCAACATGCCGCGCCTGAAAGGGTTCCGTTTCCCCCGTGAGATAGTTGCGTATGCCGTTTGGACCTACCATCGTTTCGCGCTCAGTACGGCAGATGTCGAGGACCTTGGCTGAGCGGGGTGGTGGTGATCAGTCGGTAAACCGTGCGGCAATGGGTGAACCGCTTTGGCTGCTATTTTACTTACTGCATCAAGCGCGACAGGCTTGGGGCCGCCGACAAATGGCACTTGAATGAAGTGGTCATCACGATCAACGGCCGAAAATACTGGCTCTGGCGGGCGGTCGATGCGAACGGGTATGTTCTCGACATTCTCGTTCAGCCACAGCGGGAAGCCAAGACGGCTCGGCGCTTTCTGACAAGGCTGACCGCCCGGTTCGGCGAGCCTCGTGTCATGATGACCGACAAGCTGCGCAGCTATTATCCGTGACCTTGCACCGGGTGCCGATCACCGCGCGCATAAGGGATCGAACAACCGGATTGAAGGATCGCACCAGCCAACCCGCAAACGTGAAAAGCTTTTGGGCAGGTTCGGGTCACCCCGGCAGGCCCAGAGGTTTCTCGCCGCTCAAAACCAGATTAACACAGTCTTCAGAACCCGCCGCCATTGATTGGCTGCTATCTCATAGCGCTACGCCAGAGCCAGCGCTTGCGACCTTTGGGACGGCTATGCGGCCGAAATGACTGCCTGACGGGTCCAAATCCGACACCTTTTTCAAGCATGCGCAAACAAGTTGGCAATCCCGTCGGTTGGGCTTGTCGGTGGGAGTTTCTTCGGTACGAGCGAGTTTGAACTGAGCGCCATTCGAGTCTTCCCGTCCATGCTTTGCGCCTTCTTGATCTAAGCGAACCTGCTCGTTCACCAGATCAAAAAGAAGTGCATGAACACGCTGTGCACTACCCAGATCAGAATATCAGGCTTTTCCGTTTCTGATGGCGGTCATCTCAATAGCACCACTCCCCATCCACATTCGTCGATGGGTTGCGACGGGGATCACGCTGGTTCCAGAACTTTGCCATTTCATAAGATGCTGAAGGAATGACGACTTACCGGTCCCGTGGGAGCCAAGAAGGTATACGCGATCACCCACGCTGAGAGGCAATGTGATTTGAGGCAAATCTCCCGTTCGGACCGAACCGATGAACGACTGGCGCGAGGAGCTGAACGCGGTTCGTGCTTCATCCGGGTCTTTCGTTCGGTTGGAACGACCTGATACTGGAGCGTGAGCCGGTCCTCGGGGTCGCTATGGCTGGTCGCCAGCACGTCAATCACCTGCGCAGCGTGGAAACGACCATTGGTATTCTCGATGATGAGGACTTGCCCTTAGCTGTCTAAGCACCCTGAGAGAAACCTTCGAGGTTTACAGAATACTCGTAGTTTTTGTCGCCTTAAGCGTTAATCGACTGTTTCTTTCCCCGCATTCTCGACACCTGCATCCAACAAAATCGCAAAATAACCATTGAATGATTGTTCAGCCTAGGTTTACACTTTTTAAGTGAGATATGA
>NZ_JBFQYJ010000002.1:0-45000 GCF_040933935.1 Sulfitobacter sp. PS-8MA
AAGGGGCCGCCGCACAGGGGCATCGGGTCGAGATCGGCGGCTCGCTGTTCAGCGATGCGATGGGCGAGCCGGGCAGCTATGAGGGCACCTATATCGGCATGATCGACCATAATGTCACCACCATCGCCCGCGCGCTTGGGGCGTCGGTGCCTGCGGGCGGGATGAACGGCAAACTGGCCGGGGCAAGCTGATCCATGACCCTTGAACTCGCCAGCAGCCAAGAGACCGTCACCACCCGCGCCGACAGCCCTTTCGCGGTGCGCGGGCTGACCGTGTCCTATGGTCAGAAACCTGCCGTCTTCTCCGTGGATATGACCGTCGAGCCGGGCAAGATGACGGCAATCATCGGCCCCAATGGGGCGGGTAAATCCACCCTGCTCAAGGCCGCTTTGGGCATTCTGACGCCCTTGGCCGGGACGGTCACGGTCTATGGCAAACCCGTCGCAGACCAGCGTCACCGCATCGCCTATGTCCCGCAACGCGCCAGCGTCGATTGGGATTTCCCGACCCGGGTGATCGACGTGGTGCTGATGGGGCTTTACCCGCAGTTGGGTCTGCTGGGGCGCGTCCGCCCGGTGCATCGCGCCCGCGCCAATGATTGTCTGGCCCGCGTCGGTATGGAAGATTTCGCCACCCGCCAGATCGGTCAGCTTTCGGGCGGCCAGCAACAGCGGGTGTTTCTGGCCCGGGCGCTGGCGCAGGGGGCGGATCTCTACCTGCTGGATGAACCCTTTGCCGGGGTCGATGCGGCGACGGAAAAGGCGATCATCGCGGTGCTGAAATCCTTGCGCGACGCGGGCAAGACCGTCGTGGCGGTACATCACGATCTCTCCACCGTGCCGGAATATTTCGACAATGTCTTCCTGATCAACACCCACCGCGTCGCCGAAGGTCCGGTGGCCAAGGTGTTCAGCGCCAACCACCTGCAAAATGCCTATGGCGGACGTTTGGCGGGCGCGCAGATGGATGCGTTGCAACTGTCATGATCTGGGACGCGCTGTTTTTGCAATTGGGCTATAACGCGACGCTGGTCACGCTGGGCGCCACGCTGCTGGGCATGGCGGCCGGGGTGGGCGGCACCTTTCTTTTCCTGCGCAAACGTGCGCTGGTCAGCGATGCGATCTCCCATGCGACCCTGCCGGGTGTGGCGCTGGCTTTCATGGCGATGGTGGCGCTTGGCGGTGACGGGCGCAATCTGATCGGCCTGCTGTCGGGCGCGGCGCTGTCTGCCGCGGCGGGGTTGCTCTTGGTCTCATGGCTGAGCAACCGGACCCGGCTGGCCGAAGATGCCGCGATCGGCTCTGTGCTCTCGGTTTTCTTTGGGCTCGGCATTGTTCTGCTGACGGTCATCCAGACCATGAGCGCGGGGCGGCAGGCGGGGCTGGAGGATTTCCTGCTTGGCTCCACCGCCGGGATGCTGCGCAGCGACGCGCTGATCATCGCGGTCGCGGCGGCGCTGACCTTGGCGCTGGTGCTGCTGCTGCGCCGCCCGCTCACTTTGGCCTCCTTTGACCCTGAATATGGCACCGCCATCGGCCAGAATGTGCCACGCACCGATCTGGCGATGATGGGGCTGGTGCTGGCGGTGACGGTGGTGGGGCTCAAGATCGTCGGGCTGATCCTGATCGTCGCCCTGCTGATCATCCCGCCCGTGACCGCGCGGTTCTGGAGCGAGCGGACCGATCATGTGGTGCTGATCTCCGGCGCGCTTGGCGGCATCGCGGCCTATGTCGGCGCGGCGCTCTCGGCGGCAGAGCCGAACCTGCCGACCGGGCCGATCATCGTGCTGGTGGGCTTTGCGCTCTTTGCGCTGTCGCTCTTGCTGGCCCCCGGACGCGGCGCCTTGTCGGCGCTGCTGCGCCATCGGCGCTACCAGCGCCGGGTGCATCTGCGGCAAGGGCTGCTGGCGCTGGCCCATGGGCAGCCGATCTATGAACAGCGCACCCTGCGCCTGCTGCGGGCCGAAGGCTATGCGCTGCCCGATGGGGTGGCGACCAAGGCAGGCCGCGGCCGCGCCGCCAAGGCGCTGCGCGATGAGACCCGCTGGCAGCTTATCCGCCGCGATCCGGCCTATGAGGTGGCGGCGCAGCAATATGACGGTCTGACCCCGATCGAGACGGTCCTGACCGCCGACCAGATCCGCGAGATCGACAGCCGCATCGACATGCGCGGCGGGGTGATGGCATGAGCGGTTCGGAATTTGTCCCCCTGTCGCTGGTGCCAATGCTGACCGGCATTTTCGTGGCGGTGGCCTGCGCTTTGCCGGGCAATTTCCTCGTCCTGCGCCGTCAGGCGCTGATTGGGGATGCGATCAGCCATGTGGTGCTGCCGGGGATTGTGGTGGCGTTCCTGCTGACCGGTGTGGTGACAACCTGGCCGATGCTGCTGGGCGCGGCGGGGGCCTCGATCATCGCGGTGCTGGCGATCGAAGGCGTGCGCCGTCTGGGCAAGATCGAATCCGGTGCCGCCATGGGCGTGATCTTTACCGCGATGTTCGCCGGCGGCGTGCTGCTGCTGGAGCAATCGGACACCAGCAACGTGCATCTCGACGTCGAACACGCGCTCTATGGCAACCTTGAAAGCCTGATCTGGCTCGATGCGACCGGCTGGGGGTCGCTGCTCGACCCCGCCGCACTGGCGACGATCCCGGTGGAACTGCCGCGGATGGCGGTGACGCTGGTCCTGGTGGCGCTGTTTACGGCGCTCTTCTGGCGGCCGCTCAAGATCAGCACGTTTGACGAAGGCTTTGCCCGCACCATTGGCATGAAAACCGCGCCGCTCGGGCTTGGGCTGGTGATCGTCGCGGCAATCGCGGCGGTGGCGGCTTTCGACGCGGTGGGCAGTATCATCGTCATCGCCATGTTCATCTGCCCGCCTGCCGCCGCCCGGATGATGACCAATCGGTTGGAGCATCAAATCGCCTGGTCGGTGCTCTTTGCCACTTTGGCGGCGGTGCTGGGCTATGTGCTGGCGGGATATGGGCCGCTTTGGATCGGGCTGCGGGATTCGGTCTCGGCGGCGGGGATGATCGCCACGGTTTCGGGCGTTATCCTGGGCTTGGCAGCGCTTTTCGGCCCGCATCGCCACCGGGGCGCGGCGGCGCCCACCGCCTGAGCGAATCGTCGTGATTCGTTTTTTGCGCCGCTGATTCGTTTTTGTTTTGACCTGTGATTCGTGATGGCGCTATACAGGGGACAACCTCCCCCGGAGAATTGCTGTAACCGGGTCGCCCGCCGCTCTGATAAGACCGGGATAACAAAAGCACCAGTGCGCCGAGTAGCCGACCCAGAAGCGGATCGCCCCAGCATTTGGCGGCGGTCCGCTGACTTTCTGCGACGCCTCTGATAAGCGCCCGTCACGCCCCATTCGCATCTGGCAGAATCGGCGCGGCCCATGCTAGGTTTTGCGGTATGGCCAGCACGAACCCCAATATAAGCGAAACTCGCCCCGTCATCCGCCAATTGGATGATTCCGCGATCAACCGCATTGCCGCCGGCGAGGTGGTCGAACGTCCGGCTTCGGCGGTCAAGGAACTGGTCGAAAATGCCATCGACGCCGGCGCGCGGCGGATCACGGTGGAATATGCCGATGGCGGCAAGACGATGATCCGCGTGACCGACGATGGCTGCGGCATCGCGCCTGACGACCTGTCACTTGCGCTCTCACGCCATGCGACCTCGAAAATCGACGGGTCGGACCTGCTCGACATCCATACGTTCGGCTTTCGCGGCGAGGCGCTGCCCTCGCTCGGCGCGGTGGGGCGGCTCACGATCACCAGCCGGGCCTCGGGGCATGAGGGGGCCGAGATCACCGTCGACGGGGGCCGCATGGGCGAGGTGCGGCCCGCGGCGCTGAACAGCGGCACCATCGTCACCCTGCGCGATCTGTTCTTCGCCACGCCCGCGCGGCTCAAGTTCCTGCGCACCGACCGGGCCGAGGCGCAGGCGATTGGCGATGTCATCAAACGGCTCGCCATGGCCGAGCCCTTTGTGCGCTTCGTGCTGCGCGATGTTTCGGGCGACGGCAAGGGCCGCGACGTCTTCCGGGCCGAGGCCGAACAGGGCGATCTCTTTGAGGCGTTGCATGGCCGTCTGGCGCAGGTGCTGGGCCGCGAGTTCGCCGAGAATGCAATGCCCATTGATGCGATGCGCGAGGGGCTGCATCTGACCGGTTTCGCAGCCCTGCCGACCTATTCGCGGGGTTCAGCGGTGGCGCAATATCTCTTCGTCAATGGTCGCCCGGTGCGGGACAAGCTGCTGACCGGGGCGCTGCGCGGGGCCTATTTCGATTTCCTCAGCCGGGATCGCCACCCGGCGGCGGCGCTTTTCGTGGAATGCCCGCCGACGCTGGTCGATGTAAACGTGCATCCCGCGAAATCCGAGGTGCGGTTTCGCGATCCCGGTCTGGCGCGCGGGCTGATCGTCTCAGCCCTGCGCCACGCGCTGGCCGAGGCGGGGCATCGCGCGTCGACCACCGTGGCACAGGCGACCCTGGGCGCGATGCAGCCCGAACAGCAGGGCGCGCGGGTCTATCAGATGGACCGCGCCGGCATGGAGCGTCCCAGCCCCGCCGCGCGGGAGGCGGCCTATCAGGCGCAGGCGCCCGGCTTTGCCGAGACCGCAGGCGTCTGGGGCCGGGTGGAGGGCACGCCGCTGCCCGAGACCCCCGCGCCCAGCCATGCCGCCGCCCCCGAGGTCGAAGAGGCCGCGCCCGCATCCGACTACCCGCTCGGCACCGCGCGGGGGCAGGTGCATGAGAATTACATCATCGCCCAGACCGCCAATGGCATGGTCATCGTCGACCAACACGCCGCGCATGAGCGGCTGGTCTATGAAAAGCTCAAGCGTCAGATGAGCGAAAACGGCGTCGCGGCCCAAGCGCTGCTGATCCCCGAGATCGTCGAGCTTTCCGCCAATGATTGCGCGCGGCTGCTGGACCTTGCCGATGAGCTTGCCAAGCTTGGTCTCGGCATCGAAGCCTTCGGCGGCAGCGCCATCGCCGTGCGCGAGACGCCCGCGATCCTCGGCACCGTCAACGCCCGTGCGCTGATCCTCGACGTGCTGGACGAATTGGCCGAGGGCGAGAGCAGCAATATCGTGCAGGCCAAGATCGAAGCGATCCTGAGCCGCGTGGCCTGTCATGGCTCGATCCGCTCGGGCCGCTGGATGCGCGCCGAAGAGATGAACGCGCTTTTGCGCGAGATGGAGGCGACGCCGCATTCCGGCCAGTGCAACCACGGGCGGCCCACCTATGTCGAGCTTAAACTGGCGGACATCGAACGGCTTTTCGGGCGCACTTGATGGAGCTTGGCGGCGCGACTTTGACCCTGTCTGACCCTGTGACCCTCGCCGCGCTCGCGGGGGCGGGGCTGCTGTTTCTGATCGTCATCCTGCTCATCATGGCGGTGCGCGCGGCGGGCCGGTCGGCCCGGGTCGCCGCCCCTTTGGCGCAGCAGATGCGCGTGCTGGGCGGCCATGTGCAGCAGTTGGGGCAGGGGCAGGAGCAGCTGCGCGGCGGCTTGCAGATGGTCTCGGACACCCAGAACAACACCCAGGCGCAGATGATGCAGACGATGGAGGCGCGGCTCGCCTATGTGCAGCAGCAGATGCAGGACCGGCTCGCTGACAACGCCGCTCGCTCAGCGCGCTCGCTGGCCGAGATGCAGCAGCGCATGACCGAAACGCTGCATGGCTCGTCGAAACGCACCACCACCAGCCTGACGCAGTTGCAGGAACGCCTCGCCTCCATCGACAAGGCGCAGGACAATATCACCAAACTGTCGGGTGACGTGCTGTCGCTGCAGGACATCCTGAGCAACAAACAGACCCGCGGGTCTTTCGGGGAAATCCAACTGCGCGACATCGTGTCGAAAGCGCTGCCCTCGGACAGCTATTCCCTGCAAGCCACGCTCAGCAACGGCAAGCGGCCCGATTGTCTGATCCACCTGCCGAACCCGCCGGGGCCGATCGTGATCGACAGTAAATTCCCGCTGGAAGCCTATGAGGCCCTGCGCCGCGCCAAGACCGAAGCGGAGACCCGCGCCGCCGCACAGCAGATGAAGACCGCCGTGCGGGTGCATCTCAACGCCATCGCCGACAAATATATTCTGGAGGGCGAGACCGCCGAGGGGGCCTTGATGTTCCTGCCCTCGGAAGCCGTCTATGCCGAGCTGCATGCGAACTTTCCCGAACTGGTCCGCGAGGGGTTTGAGAAACGTGTCTGGATCGTCAGCCCGACCACCTGCATGGCCACGCTCAACACCATGCGCGCCATTCTGAAAGACGCGCGGATGCGCGAACAGGCGGGCGCGATCCGCAAGGAACTGGGCAATCTGAACAAGGATGTCGAGCGTCTGGCGACGCGGGTCGGCAACCTTGATCGGCATTTCACCCAGGCCCGCCGCGATGTGGAAGAGATCAAGGTCAGCAGCGAGAAAGCCGCCAAACGCGCGGGCCGTCTGCATAATTTCGACTTTGAAGAACTGGCCGAGGACAAAAGTGAAGCTATTGTTCCCCTAAGGACACCCGAAGGGAACGGCTAGATGAACGATGTGGACATTACCGGCATGACGCTGGAGGCGATGCAGACGCGGGCGGCGGCGCTGCGCAAGGATATCCTCCAGACGCCGGTGGTGCCGCTCTTCTCTCCGATGGTGAGCGAGGTGCTGGACGGGGCGCATCTGGCGCTCAAGCTGGAGTGTTTTCAGCATACCGGCACCTTCAAGGCACGCGGCGCGCTCTCGGTGGCGCGACAGCTTGATGATGACAGCCGCGGGCGCGGAATCACCGCGGCCAGCGCGGGCAACCACGCCATTGCCGCCGGTTGGGCCGCCGCGAAACTGGGCATCAGCGCCAAGGTCGTGATGCAGGACAATGCCAACCCCTTTCGCGTCGATCTCGCCCGTGCCACCGGGGCCGAGGTCATTATGAAACCGCCGGGGGCCGAGACCTTTGCCGAGGCGGAGCGGCTGGTGCGCGAAGAGGGGCGGTTTTTCATCCATCCCTTTGAGGGGCTGCACACCTCGCTTGGCACCGCAGGCGTCGGGCTGGAGCTGATGGGGCAGGTGGCCGATCTCGATGCGGTTGTGGTCTCGGTCGGCGGGGGCGGGCTGATCAGCGGCGTGGCCGCCGCGGTCAAGGCGATCAACCCCGCCTGCCGGGTGTACGGCGTGGAACCCGAAGGTGCTGACAGCATGTCGCAAAGCCTTGCCGCCGGGGCGCCGGTGACGATCGACAGGGTCGACACCATCGCCGACAGCCTTGGCCCGCCCATGGCGCTGCCCTTCGGCCATGCGCTCTGCGCGGTCTATGTCGATGACGTGGTGACCGTCAGCGATGACGCGATCTGCGCGGGCATGGTGGTGTTGCAACAGGCGGCGAAACTGGCGGTGGAACCTGCCGCCGGCGCTGCCATGGCCGGCGCGCTTGGACCCTTGCGCGCCCAGCTTTCCGGGCGCCGTGTGGGGGTGATTGTCTGCGGTGCGAATATCGACACCGGCAGCTATCTGACCCAGTTGGCGCGCGGACATTCGGCGTTGGATAGCCTGCTTTCCTAGCGATTTTCCCGCTTCTCTGATGCGCCCTTCCTGCGGCCTATTTCCTTTCAAAAAAAACTCACCGACCTCTGCAACTTTGGCCCCCCTGGGCCCGTGTGTGCTGCAGATTTTCTGACCTCGGACCCATGACAGGACGACGCCCCCTATGCCATTTGAAGCGATGAACGACAGGATCCCGCCCCGCAAAATCGCCGTGATCGGTGGCGGCATTTCCGGCATGGGGGCGGCGCATATGCTGGCGCCGACCGACCAGGTGACATTGTTCGAGGCTGGCGCGCAGATCGGCGGCCACGCACGTACCGTCATCGCGGGCAAGAATGGCGATCAGCCCGTCGATACCGGGTTCATCGTGTTCAATTACGCCAACTACCCGCATCTGGCCGCGCTCTTCAAAGAGCTGGACGTGCCGGTGGTGCCGTCGAACATGAGCTTTGGCGCCTCCATCGATGGCGGGCGGCTGGAATATGCGCTGACCAATTTCAACGCGGTCTTTGCGCAGCGGCGCAATATGTTCAGCCCGCCCTTCCTGCGGATGTTGCGCGACATCGTGCATTTCAACAAGAACGCGCTGGAGCTGTCCCGCGACTCCTCGCTGACCATTGCCGAATTCCTCGACCGGCTCGGCACGGGCCGCTATTTCCGCGATTTCTACCTGTCGCCGCTGTCGGGGGCGATCTGGTCCACGCCGACGGAAAGGATCATGGATTTCCCGGCCCATGCGATGGTGAATTTCTTTGAGAACCACGCGCTGTTGAACTATTCCGGGCAGCATCAATGGTATACGGTCAAGGGCGGGTCGCGGCAATATGTCGACCGGTTGGAGACGGCTTTGCAGGCGCAGGGTGTGGCGCTGCGGGTGAATACGCCGGTGCAGGCCGTGCGCCGCAGACCGCAGGGGGCCGAGGTGCGGGTCCGGGGCGGTGAATGGGAGGCCTTCGACGAGGTGATCTTTGCCACCCATTCCGATGACACGCTGGCGTTGCTGGCCGATCCGACCGAAGCCGAGCAGCGCGCCCTGGGCGCGATCCGCTATCAGCCGAATGACATCGTGCTGCACGCGGATGAAAGCATCATGCCCAAGCGCCGCTCGACATGGGCGTCATGGGTCTATACCGAGGACCGGCAGCAAAAGTCGGACCGGATCGACCTGACCTATTGGATGAATTCGCTTCAGCCGATCCCCGACAGCGATCCGCATTTCGTGACGCTGAACACCAAACGGAGGATTCGCGAGGAATTGATCTATGATCAAGTCACCCTGCGCCACCCGGTCTATGACCTTGGCGCGCTGGCCGCGCAGGAGGCGGTGCGGGCGTTCAATGGCGCTCATAACACATGGTTCTGCGGCGCATGGATGCGGCATGGGTTCCATGAGGACGGGTTGTCGAGCGCCGTTGACGTGGTGGAACGGCTGCGCAGCGCCAGATCCGCTTTGGCGGCGGAGTGACAGCACAGGTCGATCATATCCGGGGGCAGAGCTTTCACGGGCGCAAGGGCGCGGTGGAAAACCGGTTTCGCTATTCGGTCGACTATCTGCTCTGCGATGCCGAGGCGCGGGATCTTTCGACCCCCGCGCTCTTTGCGCGCAACGCGGCGGGGCTGACCAGCCTACATGACAAAGACCACGGCGGCGCGCCGGGGCAGGGGCGCGGGGCGGTCTGGGTGCGCGAGGTCTTGGCAGCGCATGGGATCGCGGGCGTGGCGCGGATCGAGCTTCTGACCCAGCCGCGCGTCTTGGGCTATGTGTTCAACCCGGTCAGCTTTTGGCTCTGTCGGCGCGCGGATGGGGCATTGGTCGCGGTGATTGCCGAGGTGACCAATACCTATGGCGATCGGCATTCCTACCTCTGTCACCACCCCGACCTGCGGCCCATTCGGCCTGAGGACCGGCTCAAGGCAGCCAAGCTGATGCATGTCTCGCCCTTTCAGGAGGTCGCGGGCGGCTATGTCTTTCGCTTTGATATCAGTGCCGAGCGCATTGGGGTCTGGATTGATTACAGCAATGGTGAGGATGGGGTGATCGCGACGCTGACCGGGCCGCGCATGCCACTGACCAATGGCCGCATCCTCTGGTCGCTGCTGCGCCGCCCCTTTGGCGCACGGCGGGTGATGGCGCTGATCCATTGGCAGGCGCTGAGGCTCTGGCTGAAACGCGCCGGTTTTCGCCCGCGGCCCGAAGCGCCCGAGACCGAAGTCTCGCGCGACAGCGCCCATGGTGCAGCGGACAGATGACCGCGCGGGCGCACCGTCTGCCGGCCTATGCGCTTTTTGCCGCGCTGCTGGCCGCGGCGGGCCTGCCGATCTATATCCACGCACCGAAATTCTATGTCGATGAATACGGCGTCTCGCTGGGCACCCTCGGCTCTGTGCTCTTTGGCCTGCGGTTGCTGGATGTGGTGCAAGACCCGGCGCTTGGCTGGCTGTCGCAGCGGCTGAGCGCCTGGCGCGGGGCAGCCGTTGCGACGGCGGCGGCGCTGATGGGGCTGGCGATGCTGGGGTTATTTGCCCTGCCTGCGCCGGTGGCGCCGGTGCTGTGGTTCGCGCTGATGCTGACGCTGGTGTTCTCTTGCTTCAGCTTTCTGACCATCTGTTTCTACGCGCAGGGCGTGGCCAAAGCCGAAGTGCTGCCGGGCGCGGGCCATCTGCGGCTGGCACGCTGGCGCGAGAGCGGGGCGCTGCTGGGCGTCTGTGCCGCTTCGGTGGCCCCCTTGTTGATCGGGCTTGTCTATGCCCGGCCCTTTGCGGGGTTCGCGCTGAGCTTTGCCCTGCTGGCCTTGGTCGCGGTGCTGGCGATGCGGCGCGAATGGGGCGCGGGGGCCATGCCGGCGGCGGCGGGCTTCGCCCTTGTGTTGCGCGACGCGCAGGCGCGGGGGCTCTTGCTGATTGCGCTGGTCAATGCCGCCCCGGTGGCCGTGACCTCGACCCTGTTTCTGTTCTATGTCGAATTGGTGCTGATGGCCCCGGGCTGGGAAGGGCCGCTCTTGCTGCTGTTTTTCCTCTCCGCCGCCGGGGCCGCGCCGCTTTGGGGGGTGCTGGCAGAGCGCTTTGGCGCGCGGCGGGTCTTGCTGGTGGCGATGAGCCTGGGCATCGTGACCTTCGCCGGGACCCTGCTGCTCGGGCCGGGGGATGTGGCGCTCTTTGCGCTGGTCTGTCTGGCCTCGGGCGCGGTGCTGGGGGCGGATCTGACGCTGCTGCCGGCGATGTTTGCCACCCGCATGGCCCGGATCGCCCCCTCGGCTGCCGAAGGATTTGGCCTTTGGTCCTTCGTGTCGAAATTCACCTTGGCCTTTGCCGCCATCGTTCTACTTCCGGCATTGGAAAGCGCGGGATTGCACAGCGCGGGCGAGGATAGTACCCCAAAGGCGATCACTTTGTTGATCTGGTTCTATGCTGGTGTACCCTGCGCCCTAAAATTGCTGGCCATCGCCCTGCTGGCCCGCGCGAAACACGTGGAGCGATCGTGACCGAACCGCTGATTTTTGTTCTGATAGGCCTTGGCCTAGGCGTTTTGCTCACCATTCTGCGCCGCCGCTTTGCGGAGTTTCACGGCCAGTCGCCCAGCGAATATATCGATGCCTTTCCGCAGTTCGACCTGCGGCTGCATCTGCGCAACAAGATGATCTGCGAAGGGGTGATCTTTGGCCCCCTGGGCCGGGTCACCAGCAGCTTTACCGCCGATTTCGACGTGGTCTGGGAGGACAATGTCGCAACGGTGACAGAGACGTTCCGCTACAATGACGGCTCCCGGCAGAACCGCGAATGGACCCTGACGCTGGGCGAGGACGGCCATTTTGATAGCACCGCGCCTGATGTCGTCGGTGTCGGCAAGGGCATCCAGGCCGGGCCGACCCTGCAGCTGCGCTACCGCATTCGCCTGCCAGAGGAGCTTGGCAGCCATGTGCTGAACACGGTGGACTGGATGTATCTGACCCCCGATGGAACCATCGTGAACCGCAGCCAGTTTCGTAAGTTCGGTGTAAAGGTGGCTGAATTGGTGGCCACGCTACGGCCTGAGGAGGAACGATGAAAGATTGGCAGGGGAAGAAATACTGGCTCATCGGCGCCAGTGATGGGCTAGGGGCTGCTTTGGCGCGTCAGTTGAGCCGTAGCGGTGTCGAGGTGATCCTGTCCGCGCGTTCAGAAGACAAGCTGGCGCAGCTCGCGGCAGATTTGCCTGGCCGGGCGCGGCATGTCGTCATGGATGTAACCGATGCGGCCAGCGTCGCCAAAGCCGTGGGTGAGGTGGGCGAGATCGACGGTATGGTCTATCTCGCCGGTGCCTATTGGCCCTTTGGCGCGAAGGAATGGGAAGCCGAACATGGGGTGACCATGGCGGAGGTAAACTTTACCGGGCTGATGCGCGTGTTGGGCCATGTGGTGCCCGATATGGTGGCGCGGGATCATGGGCATATCGTCATCACCTCCAGCCTGACCGCCTATCGTGGGTTGCCGGGCTCGATCGGCTATACGGCCTCCAAGGCGGCGACCCTGTCTTTGGCGGAATCCATGCATGCCGATCTGCGCAAGACCAATGTGCAGGTACAGGTCATCAATCCCGGCTTTATCAAGACCCAGCTGACCGACAAGAACGACTTCAAGATGCCCTTTATCATGGCGCCTGAAAAAGCCGCCCGGGACGTCTATGAACATATGAACGGCGACAGTTTTAAACGCGACTTTCCCTATGGGTTCTCGCTGCTGTTCCGCGCCGGGCGCTTCTTGCCGGACTGGCTCTATTACCGGCTGTTCCGCTGAGGTCAGACCTCTGCGACGTGGCGGATGAAAAGATCCTGCGCCCGCCGCCAGACCGGATCGTCATCCTGTGGCAAGGCGCGCAGCGTGGGCAGCAACTGGCCGGCAAAATCCTCTGAGCTTTCGCGCGGCAGCATCGAGGGCAGATTGTCGATCGCCATCACGTCAAGCGGCGGATCGTCATGGACGCGCAGGGCCGGGGCCTCCCATGTGGTGGCGCGGTCATAGACCTGCACCGGATTGAAGGCGCTGTCGGGGTCGCAGGCGATGTCTCCGATGACCCGCAGTGCACGGTCAGCCTCGGGGGCATCGGGGCGGACGAAGGCGGGCGTGTCTGCATTGGCCAGGATGCAGTTGAAGAAATAGGCATGGTCGAGGGTTTCGGGAAACGGCCCGCCATGCGCCGTCTCTGCCATGTCCCAGCCGGTCACGTCGATCTCCATCGCGGCGCATAAGTCAGCCGCCCCCCGGCCCACGCGGCCCAGGGCACCGATCACCAAAGCGCGGTCGCCGGTGGCCGCCACTTGGGCGAGCTCCTCGGCCAAGGCGGCCTTGAGCGCATCGGCATTCGGGTAGGGCTGCACCGGGCTGCAGATCTCACCGCGCAGCTGGGCGATGCGGCATTTCACGGCCACCGCCGCCCCGGCGAAACCGGCCCAATAGCCAAAGGCCGCGACGCGGCGCCCGGTATCATCGGTCAGATACTCCAGATCCAGAAGCGTGCCACCGCCCGCCTTGAACCGCTTGAGCAATGTCTGCCCTGACGCCTGCCCCTTATAGGCATGGCCAAACATGATGTGGCGATGGGTCAGCGGCGTGCCGTCTTCGGGCAATTCCTTCAGGCCAAAGATCACCGCATCGCGGGGCGCGTCGGGCCAGCTATGGGCGGGGACAATCTCGCAGCCGGCCTGCGCATAGGCGGCGGTGGGCAGCACGCGGCTGTCGCTCTCCTCGACGCTGACCTTCATCCCCGCCGCGATCAACTGTGCCGCGCCTTCGGGGGTCAGCCCGGTACGGGTCTCATTGGCGCGTTGCTCGGCCCGCAGCCACAGGTGGGTCATGCCAAAATCCCCTTCGCGCGCACGGCCTTTACACTGTCGCGCTTTTCCATCCGCTCGGCAAAAGCGTCGAGCCGGGGGAAGTCTGCGCGGGTCACCCCGTCGCCCGGCAGCCATGTGGAGACGACAAAGAGATAGGGATCGGCCAGCGAAAGCGCCTCCCCGGCCACGTAATCGCCCAGAAACCCATTGGCTTCGATATAGGCCGCACACTCGGCCATTGTCTGCGGCACTTTGGCCTTCATATCCTCTTGGCTCGATTGCTGATCGGCCCAGCGGTGGCCGCGCATCTTATGCGCATGGGCCACATGCATCGTGGAGGCGAGGTAATACATCACGCTGCGCATATGGGCTGCGCGCTCCGGGTCCGACGGGACCAGCCCGGCCTCGGGCGCGCGGGCGGCGATATAGTCCAGCAGCGCGCCGGTTTCTGTCAGCACCGTCCCGGCCTCGGTCACCAGAACCGGCACCCGGCCCTTGGGGTTGAGCGCGAGATAATCGGGCTTGCTCTGCGCGCCGCTGGCAAAATCAACCTTGATCGGCTCATAGGCCAGCCCCGCCTCTTCAAGCGCGAGCGCAACGGCCACCGCGATTGTTCCCGGCGCGTAATAGAGTTTCAACATGCTGTGGCCTTTTAATGAGATCAGATATGGGTTTGGGCGATGCGGCGTTCCGGCTTGTCGAGATGCGGCACGGCGTTGAACAACACCGGGGACCAATGGCCGCCGATGGGAAACAGCCGGTGCATCGAGGTGTGCATGATCGCCAGCGCGAGCCGCGCCATGGCGGGCACGCCCACCCCCATCGCCTGCGCCATCGCCATCGAGATCAGCCCGCCAGAGGTGACCACCAGCGCCGGGCCTTCGCCCTCGGCAATCTCGGCCAGCGCGGATTGCACGCGGGTCTCGAAGGATTCGTAGGTCTCGGGCGTGTCGGCCAGCTTGCCGGTTTTCCAATAGTCGAACACCTGCGGCAGGTGGTGGACAAACTCCCCCTCGCGGGGGAAGGGCACCTTGTGCTGCTGTTCCATCAGATTGGCGAGGGTGAAATACTCAAGCTCGTTCAGCCGCGCGTCGCGGATCGGTTCAAGCCCGGTGTTCATCGCCTCGGCGGTCTCGATATGGCGGGTCAGCGTGCCGGTATAGAGCCGCGTGTGATAGTTCTCACTGTGCCGCAGGTGATCGCCCAGCCACGCCGCCTGATCGTGACCAAGCGGGCTGAGCCGGTCATAGCTCAGCTCATCCTTGGCGGTGGAATTGGCTTGGCCGTGGCGGATTAGGGTGATGTGGGACATGCAACAACTTTCACTATTCGCCCCAGTGATAGGCCAGCTTGTCGGCCCATTCAAATGTAATGAGACGCACGGCGTTTCTTCTCCCCGTCATGTCGGGATTGGCCCCTGACATCCGCCCCATTTGCTTATAGGTTGACGCCAAGTTAGCGGGGGAGGCTGCGATGCGCGGGACAATCACTTTCACACTCGACGGGCAGACCGTGGAGGCCGAGGCCGGTATGACGATCTGGGAGGTCGCCCATGGCCGCGGGTTGAAGATCCCGCATCTGTGCCACAAGCCCGCCCCCGGCTACCGCCCCGACGGCAACTGCCGCGCCTGTATGGTCGAGATCGAAGGCGAGCGGGTCCTGGCCGCCTCCTGTATTCGCGAGCCGAGCGAGGGCATGGTCGTCACCACCGATAATGCGCGTGCCGAGGGGGCCCGCAAGATGGTGATGGAACTGCTGCTGGCCGACCAGCCCGCCGAAGAGGTGGCGCATGACAAATCCAGCCATATGCGCGAGATGGCCGCGCTGAGCGGTGTCGAGACCAGCCGTTTCCCCGCGCTGGAGCCAGACCGCATCCCGCTGTTGGACGACAGCCATGTCGCCATGCGGGTGAACCTTGACGCCTGTATCCAATGCAACCTTTGTGTGCGCGCCTGCCGCGAGGTGCAGGTCAATGACGTGATCGGCATGGCCGGGCGCGGCCATGATGCCTATCCGGTCTTCGACATCGACGATCCAATGGGTGCCTCTACCTGTGTGGCCTGCGGCGAATGTGTGCAGGCCTGCCCCACCGGCGCGCTGATGCCCGCCACGGTGCTGGATGCGGCGCAGGTGGGCGACAGCGCGGATTATGACCGCGAGGTCGACAGCATCTGCCCCTTCTGCGGCGTCGGCTGCCAGATTTCGCTCAAGGTGAAGGACAATAAGGTCAAATATGTCGAAGGCATCAACGGCCCCGCCAACGAAGGGCGGCTCTGCGTCAAGGGGCGTTTCGGCTTTGACTATATCCACCACGATCACCGGCTGACCAAACCGCTGATCCGGCGCGAGGATGCCCCCGCCAAGGGGCTGAACGTCGATCCGGGCAATTGGGGCGAGGTGTTCCGCGAGGCGACATGGGACGAGGCGCTGGATTTTGCCGCGCAGGGGCTCAAGGGCCGCGGGCGCGAGGTCGCGGGCTTTGGCAGTGCGAAATGCACCAATGAGGAAGCCTATCTCTTCCAGAAGATGATCCGGCAGGGTTTTGGCCATAACAACGTCGATCACTGCACGCGGCTCTGTCATGCCTCCTCGGTCGCGGCGCTGATGGAGAATGTCGGCTCCGGCGCCGTCACCGCCACCTTTAACGAAATCGAGAACGCCGATGTGGCGATCATCATCGGGGCCAACCCGGTGGAGAACCACCCGGTTGCGGCGACCTATTTCAAACAGTTTACCAAACGCGGCGGCAAGCTCATCGTGATGGACCCGCGCGGTGTCGGCCTGCGCCGCTTTGCATCGCATATGCTGCAATTCCGCCCCGGCACCGATGTGGCGATGCTCAATGCGATCATGCATGTGATCGTCGAAGAGGGGCTTTATGACGCGCAGTATATCGCGGCCTATACCGAGAATTGGGAGGCCGAGAAGGCGCATCTGAAGGATTTCTCGCCCGAGGCCATGGCCGCCGTCTGCGGCATCGAGGCCGAGGTGCTGCGCGACGTGGCGCGGACCTTTGCACGCGCGAAGGCGGGCATGATCTTCTGGGGCATGGGGGTCAGCCAGCACATCCACGGCACCGACAATTCGCGCTGTCTGATTTCCCTCGCGCTGATGACCGGCCATGTCGGCCGCCCCGGCACCGGGCTGCACCCGCTGCGCGGGCAGAACAACGTGCAGGGCGCCTCGGATGCCGGGCTGATCCCGATGTTCCTGCCGGATTATCAGCCGGTGGGCGATGACGGCGTGCGCTCGGCCTTTACCGAGGTCTGGGGCAGCGGTGATTTCAGTGCCGAGGCGGGGCTCACGGTGACCGAGATCATGGATGCGGTACATGCGGGCGACATCAAGGCGATGTATGTGCTGGGGGAAAACCCGGCCATGTCGGACCCTGACGTGGATCATGCGCGAGACGCGCTCGCGAAGCTCGACCATCTGGTGGTGCAGGACATTTTCCTGACCGAAACCGCGAATTACGCCGATGTGATCCTCCCCGCGAGTGCCTTTGCCGAAAAATCCGGCACCGTGACCAACACCAACCGTCAGGTCCAGATGGGCCGCGCCGCCGTGACACCGCCCGGGGACGCGCGTGAAGATTGGTGGATTGAGGTCGAATTGGCCAAGCGTCTGGGGTTGGACTGGTCTTACGAAAGCCCGGCGGAGGTTTTCGCCGAGATGAAGCAGAACATGGCCTCGCTCGACAATATCTCATGGGACCGTCTGGCGCGGGAGAATGCGGTGACCTACCCGTCGCTCAGCGACGACGACCCGGGGCAGGCGATTGTCTTTGGCGAGGGTTTCCCGCGGCCTGAAGGGCGGGCAAAGTTCACCCCTGCCGCGATCGTGGCACCAGATGATGTGCCCGATGACGACTACCCGATGATCCTGACCACCGGGCGGCAGTTGGAACATTGGCACACCGGCTCGATGACGCGGCGGTCCAAGGTGCTGGACGGGTTGGAGCCTGAGGCGAATTGCTCGCTGCACCCGTCGACCCTGCGCCGCTTGGGCGTGGCACCGGGCGAGAATGTGCGGCTTTCCACCAAACGCGGCAGTATCGAGATCATGGCGCGGGAAGACCGGGCCGTGGCGCCGGATATGGTTTTTCTGCCCTTCGCCTATGTCGAGGCGGCGGCGAATATCCTGACCAACCCGGCGGTTGATCCCTATGGCAAGATCCCCGAGTTCAAGTTCTCGGCGGTGAAGGTCGAGGCGGTCTCGGCCCCGGTTGCGGCGGAGTGACAGGCGGAAAAGGCGCGCCTGTGGGGCGCATGAATTGATGGGGGTGAGGGGCGCTGTCCCTCATCCCCACTGACGTATTTGGAACCAGAAAGAGAAAAGACATGAAGATTGACGGGGCGCGGTTTTTGAAAGACCTGCATGATTTGCGCGCGATTGGCGCGGCGGGCGTGGGCAAGGGCGTGGTGCGCCCGGCCTATTCCGAGGCGGATATCGAGGCGCGTCAGTGGCTTGCGAACCGGATGCGCGCGGCGGGGCTGCGGGTTGAGGTCGACGCGATGGGCAATGTTTTCGGGCTGGCCGAAGGGCCGTCGATCCTGATGGGCTCGCATTCTGACAGCCAGCCCGAGGGCGGCTGGCTTGACGGGGCCTTGGGCGTCATTGCGGCTTTGGAAGTGGCGCGGGCAGCGCAGGAGGCCGGCGGCCCGGCGGTGTCTGTTGTGTCCTTTCAGGATGAAGAGGGGCGCTTTGGCGTGACCACCGGCTCGGCGGTCTGGTCGGGGCAGTTGGATCAGGACGCGGCGGATGTGCTGACCGATAACGCCGGCCTGTCCCTGGCCGAGGCCCGGGCCGCGATGGGGGATATGGTCACCGGCCCGGTCGATCCAGACCAATTTACCGGCTATATCGAACTGCACATCGAACAGGGGCCGACGCTGGACAACAGCGGCGAGCAGATCGGCGTGGTCAGTGATATCGTTGGCATCCGCGACATGAAGATCACCTTTTCAGGCCAGCAGAACCACGCGGGCACGACGCCCATGCAGGTGCGGAAAGATGCGTTTCAGGCGGTGTCGGAGTTCAACACGCTGTTGAACGACCGGCTGCGGAATGTGGTGACGCCGAGCACGGTCTGGACCATCGGCCATGTCAGCCTGCATCCCAATGCCTCGTCGATCGTGCCGGGCAAAGCGCTGTTCTCCATGCAGTGGCGGGATGGCGACAGCGACCGTCTGGCGCGGATGGAGACGATCATTCGCGAGACCGCGGATGAGGTCGCAAAGTCCCGCGGGATGGACCTGTCCTATGGCACGCTTCTGGGGCTTGAGCCGGTGGCGATGGACGCGCGGCTGCGGGAGGCTTTGGCGCAGGGGGCCGAGGCGGTGGCGCCGGGCAAATGGCGCAAGATGCCCTCGGGGGCCTTGCATGACGCGACCAATGTGGCGCGTCTGATGCCGGTGGCGATGCTCTTCGTGCCATCGATCAACGGGATCAGCCATGCGTTTGAGGAAGACACGGGCGAGGATGATCTCGTGGCCGGGGTCGAGGTTCTGGCAAGAGCGGTGGCGGCGCTTTAAGCGTCGCCTAGTCCCAGACCACATCGCCCAGAAAAATATAGCCCGCACCGTAGATCGTTTTGATCAGCTGCGGGTTTTTCGGGTCTTCGCCCAGTTTCGTGCGCAGCCGCGAGATGCGCACGTCCATCGCCCGGTCAAAGCTTTCCGAGGCCACACCGCCGAGGCTCTCTTGCATCTGCGCGCGGCTGATCAGGCGTTTGGGCGCGTCGAGGAAGAGCCGCAGCACTTCGCCCTCGGCATGAGAGAAAGTGACTTCGGCGCCCTCGGCATTTTGCAGGACATAGCGGTCGAAATGCGCCGTCCAGCCGTTGAAACGCGCGGTGGTGCCGGCTTGCGGCGTCGGTTTGGCGCTGCGCAGACGGGCGCGGATGCGGGCCACGACCTCGGCCGGATCAAAGGGTTTGATAATGTAGTCATCCGCCCCCAGTTCCAGCCCGGTCACCCGGTCTTGGACCTGCGCGCGGCCCGAAATGATGATGACAATCGCCCCCTGTTCGAGCGCCAGCCTGTGCACCAGCGTCAGCCCGTCGGTGTCGGGCAGGCTGAGATCGACGAGGCAGACATCGGGCGTATGCGTGGCCAGCGCCGCTTCAAAGGCGCGGGCGCGGCCAAAGCTGAGCGTGTCAAACCCGGCTTCCTCCAATGTGTCGGACAGCATGCTGCGGATCTCTGGCTCATCATCGAGAATGGTCACCAGCGGGCGGGAATCTTGGGTCATGAGGCGGGGGCTTTCGACGGGGCGATGAGACGTTGCAGGTCTTCTTTGCCAAAGGGTTTGCGAAGCATCGGCGCGATGGTCTGGGCCTTGAGAAACAGCGGATCGTCGGCGGGCAGGGAGGTCATCAGCAAGACCGGCAGGCTGCGCCCCAGACGGTGGGCAAGGTCGATGCCGGTGCCTTCGCCACTCAGTTGGATGTCTGACAGCACCAGCGTGATATCGGGCAGATCGGCGATCAGGGCGGTGGCTTCATCCGCGCTGGTGGCTTCGATCACCGAATGGCCCAGATCCATCAGCATGTCGCGCACCACGGCGCGGATGTCTGTCGTGTCTTCCACCAGCAGCACCAGGCCGGTGGTGGCAGGGACAGCGGCGCGGTAGGGCAGGCGCAGGCTGATCCGCGCGCCGCCGTCGGGCGCGTTGCGCAGCCGCAGATCGCCGCCCGATGATTTGGTCATGTCATAAACCATCGACAGGCCCAGCCCCGAGCCTTCGCTGCCCTTGGTGGTGAAAAAGGGGTCGACCCCGCGTTCCAGCGCCGAAGCGGAGAAGCCGGGGCCGGTGTCCTCGACCACCCATTCGATCCAGATGTCATGCACCCGGCGCTGCGTCACGGTGATCTGCCCCGCCGCGCCGCAGGCGTCGCGCGCGTTAAGGATGAGGTTCAGCAAAGCGTCCTGCACCCGGCCCTTGTCGAGCAGCACCATCGCGTCGGGGGCGTCGTTCTGCACGATGAGCTTGCAGTTGGGCGGCAGGGTCGGGGCCGCGAGCGTGGCCAGCTCATTCAGCAGCCCCGCCAGATCGGTGGCGGTGGGACGCAGGGCGCGGGGCTCGGTCACATCGGCGATCGAGCTGAGCAGGTTGCCCCCGCGCCGTGCGGCGGCGAGCGTGCCTTCGACCAATTCGCTTGCTTGTGGCGAGAGGTCAGGCAGCCGGGCGAGTTTCGACTGCATGCCGAGGATGATGGTCAGCAGGTTCGAGAAATCATGCGCGAGGCCGGAAATCATCCGCGAGGCCAATTCGCGTTTCAGGGTCTGTTGCAGGGCGACCCGGGTCTGGGTTTCCTCGGTGATGTCCATCGACAGGATATAGACCCCGCCGCGCCCATCGGGGGTAAAGGCCCCCCGGATGCGGCGGGCCGAGGCGTCATGGGTGAATTCGACCACCGCCGGCTCGCCCGCATAGGCCTGGGTCAGCGCCGGTTTGATACGGGCATAGGCGGCCTCGCCCAGGGCCTCGCGCAGATGCAGCCCCATGATATTGCTGGGCCGTCCGGGCATCACGCTGCTGAGGCGGCGGTTGGAATAGATATAGCGGCCCGTCTCGTCCACATGGGCGATATGGGCGGGCATCATCTCGGTCGTGAGCCTTGTGCGGGCCTCGCTTTCGGTGACCTGCCTCTTGGCCTCTTCCAGCGCGGTGACCGTGGCTTCAAGCTGGCGGTTCGTGGCGGCGAGCTGCTCGGCATGGGACAGCACCTGATCGCTCAGCGCATCCGAACGGGCGCGCAGCAGGGCTTCCTGGCGCTTGGTATTGGTGATGTCGGTATAGACCGTGACCCAACCGCCCTGGGGCAGGGGGGAGCCTTCGACGCTGATGGTGCGGCCATTGGCGCGGCTGCGCTCCATGTAATGCGGCACGAAGGCGCGGGCCTGTTCGACGCGCTCGGCGACGAAAGCGTCGACATCCGTGACCTCGCCATATTCGCCGGTCTGGGCAAGATGGCGGATCGTGTCCTCGAAAGGCGCGCCGGGGGTCACCAGCGCATCTGGCAGGCCGAACATCGATTGAAAGGGCGCATTGCAGACCGCGAGGCGCAACTCGCTATCATAGATCGTGAGGGCCTGCGCGATCAGGTTCAGCCCGGCATGGGTCAGCGCTTTGGTCTGTTCATCCGTGATCTGCATCGCCTCTCCCCCCTGCTTAGGGCTAGCACCGTGCAGCGCAAAGGCAAAGAGCCGCCGGACATTCGCGCTTGACCTTCTTGCGCAGGAAGGGGGCAGAGGCAGGCGGCAATCTGGAACAAGGGCGAAACATGCAAAAGATGATTGGGATAGCGGCGCTGGCCGCGGCGGCAGGCGTGGCCGGGTATATCTGGTGGAGCAGCGCCGAGGATCAGGCCGTAGCGCCTGTGGCGGAAGGGGCCGCGATGGTTGCGGTGACCCCGCCAGAGACATTGAGCGATGCGGCGCAGCTGGGCGCGCGGGCCTTTGACGCGAAATGCTCGGCCTGCCATGGCACCAATGCCGCCGGGCGCGCGGGCATGGGCCCGCCACTTATTCACAAGGTCTATGAGCCCAGCCACCATGGCGACGGCGCCTTTATGGTCGCGGCCATCAACGGGGTGCGGCAGCACCATTGGTCCTTTGGCAATATGCCCCCGGTCGAAGGGATCACCCCGGCAGAAGTGAAATCGATCATCACCTATGTGCGCGAAGTGCAGCGCGCGAACGGGATAAACTAGGCCCATGGCGTCGGCGGCGAAGCCTGTAACAATTCGTTAGGATTGAGAAAAGATCAGGAAAAAGTTGACCTCCACAAGAAAGATAACGTCACTTGAGTGATCGAAGAATCGCACAAGCGATCGACCCCGCCGGGAGGGCGGGCATGGGAGGAAGACAATTTGGCTAAGCCGCTGACGCGTGCCGACGGACCTCAGTCCGTCCCGGCGCTGTTGCACCGCAACGCAAGTGAATTCGCAAACGCCCCCGCTTACCGGGAGAAGGAATACGGGATCTGGCAAAGCTGGACCTGGTCGCAGACCCGTGACGAGGTCGAGGCGCTGGCGCTCGGGTTTTTGGAACTGGGCCTCGACGAGGGCGATTTCGTCGCCGTCATTGGCCGCAACCGGCCCTACCTTTATTGGGCGATGATCGCGGCAGAGATGGCCGGGGCCGTGCCGGTGCCGCTCTACCAGGACGCCAATGCCGAAGAGATGGCCTATGTCATGGGCCATTGCGGCGCGCGCATCGCCGTGGTCGGCGATCAGGAGCAGGTCGACAAGATCATCGAAGTGCAGGATCAACTGCCCGACTTTGAGCGGATGATCTATCTCGACCCGCGCGGCCTGCGGAAATACGACCATTCCAAGCTCGACCAATATACCGCCGTGCAGGAGATGGGCCGCGCCAACCGCGAGAAACATATCGCCGAGCTGGAGGCCCGTCAGGCCAAGCTGGATTACGATTCCACCGGCGTGATGCTCTATACTTCGGGCACCACCGGCAAGCCCAAGGGTGTGGTGCTCTCGAACCGCAATATTATCGAGACGGCGAAATCTTCGTCCGAGTTCGACAACCTCAAGCGCACGGATGAAATTCTCGCCTATCTGCCGATGGCATGGGTGGGCGATTTCATCTTCTCCGTGGGTCAGGCGCTCTGGACCGGGTTTTGCACCAACTGCCCCGAAAGCGCCGAAACGATGCATGTCGACCTGCGCGAGATCGGGCCGACCTATTATTTTGCCCCGCCGCGTGTGTTCGAGACGCAGTTGACCAGCGTGATGATCCGCATGGAGGACGCGAGCCGCTTCAAGAAATGGCTCTTCGACAAGTTCATGGCCCATGCCCGCAAGGTCGGCCCCGCCATTCTGGACGGCAAGAAGGTCTCCGCCTGGGACCGCGCGAAATATGCGCTTGGCGAGCTGATGATCTATGGCCCGCTGAAGAACACGCTGGGGTTCAGCCGTGTGCGCGTGGGCTATACGGCGGGTGAGGCGATCGGGCCGGAGATTTTCGATTTCTACCGCTCGCTCGGCATTAACCTCAAGCAGCTCTATGGCCAGACCGAGGCGACGGTTTTCATCACCGCCCAGCCCGATGGCGAGGTGCGCAGCGATACCGTGGGCGTGACCTGCCCGGGCGTGGAGCTCAAGATCGCCGACAATGGCGAGGTTTTCTACCGCTCGCCCGGCGTCTTTGTGGAATATTACAAGAACCCCGAAAGCACCGCCGACACCAAGGATGCCGAAGGCTGGGTGGCCACCGGTGACGCGGGTTTCATTGAGGAAAGCTCGGGCCATCTGCGCATTATCGACCGCGCCAAGGACGTGGGCCAGATGGCCGATGGCAGCCTGTTTGCGCCGAAGTATGTGGAGAACAAGCTGAAGTTCTTCCCCAACATCCTCGAGGCCGTGGTCTTTGGCAACAAGCGCACCGAATGCACCGCCTTCATCAACATCGACCTCACGGCGGTGGGCAACTGGGCCGAGCGCAACAACATCGGCTACGCCTCTTACCAGGAACTGGCGCGGCATCCGCAGGTGATGGACACGATCCAGAGCCATGTGGAGGAGGTGAACCGTTCGGTCGCCGAGGATGAGATGCTTTCGGGCTGTCAGGTGCATCGCTTCGTCGTGCTGCATAAGGAGTTGGACGCCGACGACGGTGAGTTGACCCGCACCCGCAAGGTGCGCCGCAAGATCATCGAAGAGAAATACGCCGACATCATCACCGCGCTCTATGACGGTTCCGACAAGGTCAGCACCGAGACGGAAGTGACCTATGAGGATGGCCGCAAAGGCTCGATCAAGGCGACGCTCGAAATCCGCGCGGCCGCCGTGCAGCCGACCAGCCACAAGATGGCAGCGGAATGAGCGCGGCCAGTGCCGGGCAGGCGGGAATTATGGAAAGGGACAGCGTGAAAGATCAGGCTGACAGCTATGTCACCGACGACGGCCGCACCATCGGCCCGACGGTGATGGAGATGAAGAACATCACCCTGCGTTTCGGTGGTGTGGAGGCGATCAAGGACATCTCCTTTGACATCCGCGAGGGCGAAATCCGCGCGATCATCGGGCCGAACGGGGCGGGCAAGTCCTCGATGCTGAACGTGATCAGCGGCTTCTATGTCCCGCAGGAGGGCGAGGTCTGGTACAAGGGCGCGCGCCGCCCGGCGATGAAGCCCTATCAGGTGGCCCAGCAGGGCATCGCCCGGACCTTTCAGAACATCGCACTTTTCGAGGGCATGTCGGTGCTCGACAACGTGATGACGGGCCGGCTGACGCAGATGAAATCGGGGCTGCTGGCGCAGTCGCTCTGGAAGGGCAAGGCCGAGCGCGAGGAGATCGAGAACCGCGAGATCGCCGAGAAGGTCATCGACTTCCTGGAAATTCAGGCGATCCGTAAGACACCGGTGGCGCGGCTGCCCTACGGTCTGAAGAAACGCGTCGAACTGGCCCGCGCCTTGGCCGCCGAGCCGACGATCCTGCTGCTCGACGAGCCGATGGCGGGCATGAACGTCGAGGAAAAAGAGGACATGAGCCGCTTCATCCTCGACGTGAACGACGAATTTGGCACCACCATCGCGCTTATCGAGCATGACATGGGGGTGGTCATGGACCTATCCGACCGCGTCGTGGTGATGGATTACGGGCGCAAGATTGGTGACGGCTCGCCCGACGAGGTGCGCAACAATCAAGAGGTGATCGACGCCTATCTGGGGGTGGCCCATGACTGAGGCCCGTTTGATCACCCGCAATGACACTGCCGTTCTGACTTTGGGGAGGGCCACTGATGCCTGAGCAACTGGCGTTTACGATCGAGGTCTTTCTCAACGGGCTGATGGCCGGGGTGCTTTATGCGCTCGTCGCCCTTGGCTTCGTGCTGATCTATAAGGCTTCGGGCATCTTTAACTACGCCCAGGGCGTCATGGCGCTTTTCGCCGCGCTGACGTTGGTGGGGGTTATGGAAGGGCAGGTGCCCTTCAGCCATCTGATCAATGCGATCCTCGGCACCGAAGTGCATCACTTCGGCTGGCATGTGCCTGCCTTCCTTGCCATCGCGCTGACCATGGTCGTGATGATCGTGCTGGCCTATTGCGTGCAGCGTTTCGTGTTCCGCTACCTCGTGGGGCAGGAGCCGATCATCCTCTTCATGGCGACCATCGGTCTGGCCTATTTCCTCGAAGGGGTGGGCGACCTGATGTGGGGGTCCGAGATCAAGACGCTCGATGTCGGCTTGCCGCAGGGCATCAACGTCTGGATCGATGAATTCACCTTCAACGCCACCGGCTACGGCTTTTTCATCGACAACCTCGACATTGTGGCCTCCGTGGTCGCCGCGATCCTTGTGATCGGGCTGGTGATGTTCGCGCAATACACCAAACAGGGCCGCGCCATGCGGGCTGTGGCGGACGACCACCAAGCCGCGCTGTCGGTCGGGGTTTCGCTGAACTTCATCTGGATTCTGGTCTGGTCGCTGGCGGGTTTCGTGGCGCTGGTCGCGGGGATCATGTGGGGGGCGAAATCGGGCGTGCAGTTCTCGCTCTCGCTCATCGCGCTGAAGGCGCTGCCGGTGCTGATGCTGGGCGGTTTCACCTCGATCCCCGGCGCGATTGTCGGTGGGCTGATCATCGGCGTGGGCGAGAAACTGTTCGAGTTCCTGATCGGTGCCCCCTTCCTGGGCGGCGCGACCGAGAACTGGTTCGCCTATATGCTGGCGCTCGTCTTCCTCGTCTTCCGCCCACAGGGCCTCTTTGGGGAGAAGATCATTGAACGGGTTTGATCAAGGCTTGGATACAGGCGCGGTGCGCGGCGAGCGCGCACCCTACGGGGCGATCACTGGCATCGCAGTGCAAATGACTACCGCAGAAGGGAAATCTGTCTAATGTTCTATCGTGAAGCGGGCGATTTCAACACGTCCTACGCCCAAGACCAGCAGACCTTCCCGATCAAATTCGACCGGTATCGCTACTATCTGGTGCTTTTCGTCGCGATCTTTGTCATTCCCTTCATGGTCAATGACTACTGGGTGAACTCGCTGTTCCTGCCCTTCCTGATCTACGCCATCGCGGCGATTGGTCTGAACATCCTCGTGGGCTACTGCGGGCAGGTCAGCCTCGGCACCGGCGGTTTCATGGCGGTGGGGGCCTATTCCTGCTACAAGCTGATGACCGCGATGCCGGATGTGAGCATGTTCATCCACATCCTGCTGGCCGGGTTGATCACCGCGGCTGTGGGGGCGCTCTTTGGCCTGCCGAGCTTGCGGATCAAGGGCTTCTACCTTGCCGTGGCAACGCTGGCGGCGCAGTTCTTCCTTGTCTGGCTCTTCAACCGGGTGCCGTGGTTCTACAACTACTCCGCCTCCGGTCAGATCAGCGCGCCCGAGCGGGACACCTTTGGCATCCTGATCACCGGCCCCAATACCGAAGCCTGGGCGACCTATATGTTCTGCCTGATCTTCACCATCGGCTCGGCGCTGGTGGCGCGCAACCTGACGCGCGGCTCGGTGGGGCGCAAATGGATGGCGATCCGCGACATGGACATCGCCGCCGAGATCATCGGGGTGAACCCGCTGCGCGCCAAGCTCACGGCCTTTGCGGTCAGCTCCTTCTTCATCGGCATCTCAGGCGCGCTCTTCTTTGCGATCTACTTGGGCGCGGTCGAGGTCGGCGAAGCCTTTGGCATCACCAAATCCTTCCTGGTGCTCTTCATGATCATCATCGGGGGCTTGGGCAGCATCTTCGGCAGCTTTGCCGGCGCCGCCTTCCTTGTGCTGCTGCCAGTGCTTCTCAAGATCGTGGGCGTGGATTGGCTGGGCTGGCCCACCGACATCGTGGCGCATTTGCAGCTGGTGATCGTGGGCGGGCTGATCGTGGTCTTCCTGATCGCCGAACCGCATGGGCTTGCCCAGCTCTGGCGCGTGGCCAAGGAAAAACTGAGATTGTGGCCCTTCCCGCATTAAGCGGGGGCCATGAAAATTGAGGCGGGGGGAGGAAACCCGGCCCAAAACCCAAGTCGGACAATCCAAGGGAGGAAACACCGATGAAATATAAACTGGGAACACTGGCCGTAGCGGGTCTGATGGCTGCAAGCCCTGTGATGGCGGACCTTGTCTTTCCATCGCTGAGCTACCGTACCGGACCCTATGCGGCGGGGGGCATCCCCTTTGCCGACGGCTATGCCGATTATTTCACCCTGCTCAACGAGCGTGACGGTGGCATCGGCGGCGAGAAAATCCGGGTGCCGGAATGCGAGACCGCCTATAACACCGAAAAGGGCGTGGAATGCTACGAATCCACCAAAGGTGACGGCGCCTTGGTCTATCAGCCGCTGTCGACCGGCATTACCTACCAGTTGATTCCCAAAGTCACCGCCGATGACATCCCGATGCTGACCTCCGGTCTGGGCCGCACCTCGGCGAAGAACGGTAATGTCTTCAGCCATGTCTTCAACTTCCCTGCCAACTACTGGGATGGCGCCTCGGTCGCGATCAAACACATCATGGAGCAGGAGGGCGGCAGCCTTGAGGGCAAGAAGATTGCGCTGGTCTATCACAACTCCGCCTATGGCAAGGAGCCGATCCGCACCCTGCAAGAGCTGAGCGAGAAGCACGGTTTCGAGCTGAAGGAAGTGCCGGTCGATCACCCCGGTCAGGAGCAGAAGTCGCAGTGGCTGCAAATCCGCCGCGACAAGCCTGACTATGTGATCATGTACGGCTGGGGCGTGATGAACCAGGTCGCGGTGCAGGAAGCCGCCAACATCCGTTTCCCGATGGACAAATTCATCGGCATCTGGTGGTCCGGTTCTGAAAACGATGTGCTCTCGGCAGGGGCCAAGGCGGATGGCTATAAGGCGCTGACCTTCCACAATGTCGGCTCTGACTATCCGCTCTATGACGATCTGCAAAAACATGTCATCGACGCGGGCAAAGCCGCCGGTGCGGGCGATCAGGTCGGTTCGGTGCTCTATAACCGGGGTCTCTATGCCGCGATGCTGGTCGCCGAGGCCGCCAAAACCGCGCAGGAAATCCACGGCGTGACCGACATCACCGGCGGCCAGATGCGCGACGGGATGGAGCAGCTTGAGATCACCGAAGAGAAGATGGCCGAGCTTGGTCTGCCGGACTTCGGGCCGGAATTCTCGGTCTCCTGCGAAAACCACGGCGGCGAAGGCTATGTGGCCGTGACCCAATGGGATGCGGAGGCCAAGGAATGGAACCTCGTGTCGGACTTCATGCAGTCTGACCAAGAGGTGATCCAGCCGCTGATCGAAGAAGACAGCAAAGCCTATGCGGATGAAAACGCCATCGAAGGCAACTGCAACTAAACCCTGCTCCCGGCTGCCCTTTACGGGGTGGCCGGGGACTTTCCCAAGCCCCAAGAAAGGTCCTTCCCATGCTGGATGCTGCCAACACCAATGACGTCGCAGTCGAAAACCTGCTTGAGGTCAATAATATCGAGGTGATCTACAACCACGTCATCCTCGTGCTGAAGGGCGTGAGCCTGAATGTGCCCAAAGGCGGGATCACCGCGCTTCTGGGCGGCAATGGCGCGGGCAAGACGACGACGCTCAAGGCGATCTCGGGGCTGCTGGCCTCTGAGCGCGGCGAGGTTACCAAGGGGTCGATCAAATACCGCGGCGGCGCGATTCAGCACCAAGACCCGGCCGAGACCGTGAAGAAAGGTGTCGTGCAGGTCATGGAAGGCCGCCATTGTTTCGAGCACCTGACCATCGAGGAAAACCTGCTGACCGGCGCCTATACGCGCTCCGATGGCAATGCCGCGATCCAGCGCGACCTTGAGATGGTCTATGATTATTTCCCCCGCCTGAAAGAACGCCGCCGCTCGCAGGCCGGCTATACCTCGGGCGGTGAGCAGCAGATGTGTGCCATTGGCCGCGCGTTGATGTCGCGCCCCGAGACGATCCTTCTGGACGAGCCGTCGATGGGCCTTGCCCCGCAGCTGGTGGAGCAGATTTTCGAGATCGTGAAATCGGTCAACGAACAGGAGGGCGTGACCTTCCTGCTGGCCGAGCAGAACACCAATGTCGCCCTGCGTTTCGCGCATTACGGCTACATTCTGGAATCGGGCCGCGTGGTGATGGACGGCCCTGCCAAGGACCTGCGCGAGAACCAGGACGTGAAGGAATTCTACCTCGGCATGTCCGACGAAGGCCGCAAGAGCTTCCGCGACGTGCGCAGCTACCGCCGCCGCAAGCGTTGGCTGAGCTAAGCCCGGACCAAAGTAAGACCCAAGACGAGACATGAGCGGGGCTATGCCCTCTCCGGTGATGCCAAACAGGAAAGTGACAGGGATGCTGACCAAGCCCCATTTCGACGAACTGGAAACCCGCAGCGCCGCGGCGCGTGCCGCTGATCTGGCCGCGGCGCTGCCGCAGCAGATCGCCCGCGCGCAGGCGCTGCCGGGCTATGGCGAGAGCCTCAAGAATGTGGACCCGGCCAAGATCACCTCGGCCGAAGCCTTGGCCGATCTGCCCGTGCTGCGCAAATCGGAACTGGGCAAGGCGCAGGCGGGCCAAGCGCCTTTCGGCGGTTTCACCACCAAGCCGGTGACCGAGTTCTCCCATGTCTTCCAATCCCCCGGGCCGATCTATGAGCCGTCGAGCAACGCGCCCGACTGGTGGCGCATGGGGCGCTTCCTGCATGCCGCTGGCATCGGCGCGGGCGACGTGGTGCACAATTGCTTTGGCTACCATCTGACTCCCGCGGGCATGATCTTTGAGAGCGGCGCGCGGGCCGTTGGCGCCACCGTGCTGCCTGCCGGCACCGGCCAGACCGAGCTACAGGTCACCGCCGCGCGCGATGTGGGCTCGACCGCCTATGCGGGCACGCCGGATTACCTCAAGGTGATCCTGGAAAAGGCCGATGCCATGGGTGTCGCGTTGAAAATCACCAAGGCGGCTGTCGGCGGCGGCGCGCTTTTCCCCAGTCTGCGGGCCTATTACGAAGAGCGCGGCATCACCTGTCTCCAATCCTATGCCACCGCCGATCTGGGCAATATCGCCTATGAAAGCCCGGCGATGGAGGGGCTGATCGTGGACGAGCAGGTCATCGTCGAGATCGTCACCCCCGGCACCGGCATCCCCGTCGCCCCGGGCGAGGTCGGTGAGGTCGTGGTCACCACGCTGAACCCCGACTATCCGCTCATTCGCTTTGCCACCGGCGACCTGAGTGCGGTCCTTGAAGGCGAAAGCCCCTGCGGGCGCACCAACATGCGCATCAAGGGCTGGATGGGCCGGGCCGACCAGACCACCAAGATCAAGGGCATGTTCGTGCGCCCCGAACAGGTGGCGGCGCTGGTCGCACAGCATGAGGAGATCGAAAAGGCCCGCGTCATCGCCCGCCGGGAAGGCGAGGCCGATGTGATGACGGTGCAGATCGAGACCCGCGGAACGGATAAGGACAGCTATTCGAAATCGGTGGCCGATCTGCTCAAGCTGAAAGGGACGGTCGAACTGGTGGCCCCCGGCTCTCTGCCGCGGGACGGGCTGGTGATTGAGGACCAGCGCAGCTACGACTGAGGCGCAGCGTCGCGCCCTCTGGCATTTCCGAGTGAAATGGTCGAAATAGGGCGCATGACGCTGAACGCTGCCCCCACCGACACCACCCAACCGCCCCGCGCCCGCGACGGGCTGCGCGTGCTTTCCGCCGTGGCGCTGACCGTGGCCGCTTTCTGCGCGCTGCCGATGCTCGCGGTGCTGATCGCAGCATTGAGCGGCGGCACGGAGACGGTGCAGCATCTGATCGAAACGGTGCTGGGACGCTATACGGTGACGACGCTGTTGCTGGTGCTGCTGGTCTCTGCCGGGACATTCGCGCTCGGGGTCGGTGCGGCGTGGCTGGTCACGATGACCCGCTTTCCCGGCGCGAAGTTTCTGGAGATCGCGCTGGTGCTGCCCCTGGCCTTTCCGGCCTATGTGCTGGCCTATGCCTATACCCATGTGCTGGATCACCCCGGCATCGTTCAGGCGACCCTGCGCGATGTGACCGGCTGGGGGCCGCGCGATTACTGGTTCCCCGAGATTCGCTCGCTGGGCGGCGCGGCGGCGATGCTGGTCCTGGTGCTCTACCCTTACGTCTATCTGCTCGCCCGCGCCGCATTCTTGCAGCAAAGCGGGACGACTTTCCTCGCCGCCCGCGCGCTCGGCTCCAGCGCCTGGGCCGCGTTTTTCAAAGTCAGCCTGCCGCTGGCGCGGCCCGCCATTGCCGGGGGTGTCTTGCTGGCGGTGATGGAGACCATCGCGGATTTCGGCACCGTGGCCTATTTCGGCGTGCAGACCTTTGCCACCGGCATCTACACCAGCTGGTTTTCCATGTTCGACCGCGCTGCCGCGGCGCAGCTGGCGCTTTGCCTGCTGAGTTTCGCGCTGCTGCTGGCGATGCTGGAACGGGCGCAGCGCGGCAAGGCGAAATATCACGATCCGGCCCGGCGCGCGCAGTCGGCGCCGCCTTCGGAGCTGAAGGGCTGGCGGGCGGCGGCGGCGATTGTGCTCTGCGGCGTGCCGGTGCTCTTTGGCGCGGTGCTGCCGGTGGTGATCCTTGTGACCATGGGGCTGAATTCCGAGCAAAGCCTGTTCAGCCCGCGCTACCTCGGCTTTATGCGCAACTCGGTGACGCTGGCGGGCGTGGCGGCGGTGTTGACCGTCTTTGCGGCGATCAGCGTGGGCTTTTTCCGGCGGCTGCGGCCCGGGCGGGTCTCGCAAAGTGCCGCCTATGTGGCGCGGCTGGGCTATGCGGTGCCGGGCGGGGTGATCGCGGTCGGGCTGCTGGTGCCTTTCGCAGCCTTTGACAATGCGCTGGATGCTTGGATGCGGGCCACTTTTGACATCTCCACCGGGTTGCTGATCACCGGGTCGATCTGGCTTTTGGTGCTGGCCTATCTGGTGCGCTTTCTGGCCGCGGCGCTTGGCGCCTATGAGGGCGGGCAGGCGATGGTGCATGCGAATATGGACGCCGCCGCGCGGTCCTTGGGGCAGACGCCTCTGGGGACGCTGCGGCGGGTGCATCTGCCAATTCTCGCGCCGAGCCTGCTGACCGCGCTGCTGATCGTCTTTGTCGATGTGATGAAGGAACTGCCCGCGACGCTGATCATGCGGCCGTTCAACTACGACACGCTGGCGGTGCAGGCCTACCGTTTGGCGAGCGATGAGCGGCTCAACGGGGCGGCGGTGCCGAGTTTGGTGATCGTGGCCATGGGGCTGCTGCCGGTGATCTTGATCTGTCGGCAGGTGGGAAGGCAGCGGTAGAGAACGAAGGCCAGCGCCTGCCCGCGGGTCGGCGATCCGACGGGCGGTTCCTGCCACTTTATGCCTCAGCCATGAAGTGCGTTCGCATTGTCACCCCTAGCCTCACCCAATCGCCTACCCGTCGCACCAGAGGTGCGCCGTTATTGATCGGCACGCCTTTGGCGTGACGGGGCGGGCAGGCGATGGCCCGGCGCCTGCGGCTTGTCTCGGGCTGGGGTGGCAGTGTTGCCCGGCGATAAGGGCGATGCCCGGCGTGCCGCTGGGCGGGCGCTCGTGGGAAACGCAGCGCATAAAAAAAAGGCGGGCTCGAAAGCCCGCCTCCTGCGCGATTGCCGTTTGGCTTATTCCCAGCCGACCGTGTTGAAGATCTTCTGCGCGGTGCCGATGTTCTCGGCCACATCCGACAGGTTCACGTCATCGGCTTTGAACTCACCCAGCTGCTTCACGCTATCGGCCAGTTCCACACCTTCCACCGTCGGGAACTCATCGTTGCCGGCCGAGAAATACTGCTGCGCCTGATCCGAGGCGAGATACTCAAGGAACTTCACCGCATTCTCGCGGTTGGGCGCGTTCTTGGCCACACCACCGCCCGAGAGGTTCATATGCGCGCCATTGCCCTCTTGGTCTGGCCAGATCAGGCCGATCTTGTCGATCTCGGCCGAGACGCCGTCCACATCGGTGCGGATCGCGCGGGCGAAGTAGTAGCTGTTGGAGACCGCGATGTCGCATTCACCCGAGACGATGCCGCGCAGCTGGTCGGTGTCGCCGCCCTGCGGTGCGCGCGCCATATTGTCGACCACGCCCTGCGCCCATTCGGTGGCGGCTTCTTCGCCCTCATGGGTCACGATGGAGGCCAGCAGCGTCTGGTTGTAAGTGTTGGTCGAGGAGCGGATGCAGACCTGACCCTTATAGGCCGGATCGGCGAGGTCCATATAGGTCGCGGGCGGATTGTCGAGCGCTTCCTTGTTGTAGAAGATGATCCGCGCCCGCTGGGAGAGGCCGAACCACTGGTTGTCGTCGTCCTGAAGGTTGCCGGGGATGCGCTCTTCGAGCGTGTCGCTTTCGACGGCTTGCAGCAGACCCATGTCTTTCGCGCGTTTCAGGCGGCTGGTGTCGACGGTCAGCAGCACATCGGCAGGGGAGTTCGCGCCTTCGGCTTCCATACGGGCCAGCAGTTCGTCGGCCTTGCCTTCGATGCGGTTGATGGTGATGCCGGTGGCTTCGGTGAAGTCGGTATAGAGCCGCTCGTCGGTGTCATAGTGACGTGAGGAGTAGAGGTTCAGCTCGCCATCGGCCAGCGCGGGCAGCGCCAGCGACATCAGCGCGGCGACAGCAGTGGAAGTCTTGGAAAGGGTCATAGGGAGATCCTGTTTCGTGAAGTTTTAACTCGACTGAAACAGTAAGAAACAGATTTGCCGGAGCTGTGCAACCAATTCTGATAAATTTAGTCAGAAACCCCCGGCCGCTCGGGCCGGGGGTCGGGTGTTCAAGCGTTTTCGCCGATCTTATCCAGGGTTTTCGTATCAAAGTCGCTGGCATCATGCCGCTCATGAAGCTGCATCGAGAGGTCATCGCCAAAGGCGCGGTTCACCATCCGGCCCCGGGTGACGGCGGGGCGGGAATCAATCGCCTTGGCCCACCGCATGACGTTCTTGTAAGATGCCACATCCAGGAACTCCGCCGCGGAATAGAGCCGGCCCAGCACCAATTGACCGTACCAGCTCCAGATCGCCATATCGGCAATGGAATATTCGTCGGCGAAATACTCGTGCTCGGCCAGATGCTTGTCCATCACGTCCAACTGGCGCTTGGCCTCCATCGCGAAACGGTTGATTGGATATTCGAACTTCTCCGGGGCATAGGCATAGAAATGGCCAAAGCCGCCGCCAAGGTAGGGCGCGCTGCCCATCTGCCAGAAGAGCCAAGACAAGGCTTCGGTGCGCCGGGCCGGGTCCTGGGGCAGGAAGGCGCCGAATTTCTCGGCCAGATACAGCAGGATCGCCCCCGATTCGAAGACCCGCTGCGGGGTCTCGCCAGAGCGGTCCATCAGGGCCGGGATTTTCGAGTTGGGGTTCACCTCGACGAAGCCCGAGCCGAATTGATCGCCCTCGGAAATGTCGATCAGCCAGGCGTCATATTCCGCGCCCTTATGCCCGGCAGCGAGCAGTTCTTCGAACATGACGGTCACTTTCACCCCATTGGGTGTGGCCAGCGAGTAGAGCTGGAACGGGTGTTCGCCCACGGGCAGGTCCTTGTCATGGGTCGCCCCGGCGATGGGTCGGTTGATGCTGGCGAATTTGCCGCCGCTTTCTGCGTCCCATTCCCAAACCTTGGGCGGGGTGTATTCGGAAGTGTCCGACATGCTGATGTTCCTTATTCTTCGGGTCTGCACAGTAGTTGGGGCTTTGTGCAGCGCTTGCAAGCGCGGCGCCACAACGAAAAAGGCCGCCCCCAGAGGGAACGGCCTTTTAAATCGAAGTGCTGCGCGGCTCAGCCCTGACGGGCTTTGAACCGGCGCTGCGTTTTGTTGATGACATAAACGCGGCCTTTGCGACGCACAACACGGCAATCGCGATGCCGATTCTTGAGCGAGCGGAGCGAATTGCGAACCTTCATAGGTGGTCTCCTCATGTCGTGGCGCGGGCCAGCGCCTGGGTTGCGGGCAACCCGCCAAAGGCGGGTCGGTGAATAAATGGTGGGCGATACTGGGATCGAACCAGTGACCCCTTCGATGTCAACGAAGTGCTCTACCGCTGAGCTAATCACCCACTTTTCAGCGTTTCCAAATCGGCCCCAAACATAAATGGGGCGCGAAATTTCGCGCCGTTGAGGTGCTATAAAAGGAGTCGGCGGGAGGATCAAGGGCTTTTGACGCGGAATAAACACGCTATGTTCGACTTAGAGGAATTTATTATGCCAATGACCGCTTTCGAAGTTCTCCGCCCGGACCGCAACCTGTCTTGCGTGGTCTTTGCCTCGCCGCATTCCGGGCGCGATTATGCCGGGTCTTTCCTGCGGCGCACGGTCTTGGATGAACATGCGATCCGGTCCTCGGAAGATGCCTTTGTCGATCTGCTCTTTGACTGCGCGCCGCGCTATGGGGCCAGTTTCATCCGGGCGGGCGCGCCGCGGGCCTTTCTGGACCTGAACCGCGCGCCCGAGGAGTTGGACCCGGCGGTCATCGAAGGGGTCGCACGGCAGGGACATAACCCGCGCGTCGCCTCTGGCCTTGGGGTGATTCCGCGGGTGGTGGCAAACGGGCGTGCGATCTATCGCGGCAAGCTCAGCCGAAGTGAGGCCGATCTGCGGATCGAGCAGTATTGGCGGCCTTACCATGCGAAATTGCAGGAATTATTGAGCCAAGCGCATCAGCGCCATGGGCAGGCGGTGCTGATTGATTGCCATTCGATGCCGCATGAGGCGATGGACGGTGTGGCGCGCGGCGGGATGCGCCGCCCCGATGTGGTCTTGGGCGACCGTTTCGGCGCGGCGGCGGGGGGCGAGGTTGTGGACCGGGTCGAGGCCGCCTTTGCCGCGGCGGGCTTTGTCGTAACGCGCAATTCGCCCTTTGCTGGGGCCTATATCACCCAGGCCTATGGCCGCCCGTCGCGCGGCCAGCACGCGGTGCAGGTGGAGATCGACCGGGCGCTTTATATGAATGAACGGCTGATTCGCCCCAACGGGGATTTCGAAGCGGTTCAGGCCGCGTTGCAGCGTGTGGTGGCCGAGGTGGCGCAGATCGGGCAGGGGCGGATACCGCTCGCAGCGGAATGATCAGCGCAGGGCGCGGCCTTTGAGAATCGCCTTTTCGCCAAAGCGGCTGCGGATACTGTCGGCCGCCCGTTCCGCCCGGCCCCGTTGTGCCGCCCCGGGGTCGAGCAAATCGCCGCCCAGATCCGCCCCCTCGGCGCCCGATAGGTCCGACAGGCCGACACCGATCAGCCGGTAGGCACTGCGGTGCTCGACCTGATCAAAGAGCGCCCGGGCGGTGCGGTAGATGCGATCGGCCAGTTGGGTCGGATCATGCAACGACAGGCGGCGCGAAAGCAGCGAATGGTCGGCGCGTTTGAGTTTGAGCGTCACCACACGCCCGGCCATATCCTTGGCCTTGGCGCGGTCCGCGACCTTTTCCGCCAGGCGCCATAGGTGGCCGTCGAGGATCTCGGCGTCGCCCGTGTTGTCGGAAAACGTCGTCTCATTGCTGATCGATTTCACCGGCCGGTGGCGCGAGACCCGGCGTTTGTCCTGCCCCCGCGCCAGATGCCACAAGCGGTCACCCATGCTGCCAAAGCGGGCGATGAGGTCGGTATGTTCCCAGCGAAGCAGGTCTGAAAAGCTGCGAATGCCTGCCGCTTCCAAGGCGCTTTGCGTGGCGGCGCCGACGCCCCAGATCAGCCCCACGGGTTTGTCGCGCAGAAAGGCCCCGGTTTCCGCCTCTCCGATCACCGAAAACCCATGCGGCTTGTCGAGGTCAGAGGCGACTTTGGCCAGAAATTTATTGTGGCTGAGCCCGATGGAGCCGGTGAGCCCCAATTCGGTCTTCATCCGCCGCACCAGCCGGGCCAGCATCACGGCAGGGGGCTTGCCATGCAGCCGCGCGGTGCCGGTCATGTCGAGAAAGGCTTCGTCGAGCGACAGCGGCTCGATCGCCGGGGTCAGCTCCTCCATCATCGCGCGGATCGCGCGGGAGGCTTCGACATAGGCTTCCATACGCGGTTTGATAATCACCGCGTCGGGGCAGAGCTTGAGGGCCTGGAACATCGGCATGGCCGAGCGCACGCCGCGAATGCGTGCGACATAGCAGGCGGTCGAGACCACGCCGCGCCGTCCCCCGCCGATGATCAACGGTTTGCCCGCCAGTTCCGGATTGTCACGTTTTTCGACCGAGGCGTAGAAAGCGTCGCAATCCATATGCGCGATGGAGAGGTCGAACAGCTCGTCATGAGACAGCATCCGGGGGCTGCCGCAGAGCGGGCAGCGCCGCGCCGGGGCGGACTCGTTCAAACAATCACGACAGAGGGTGGCCATGGGAACACCAAAGAGGCAAGGGTAGGGCAGGACATAACCAATTGGCAGGGTTTTGAACATGGGGTTTGAGCATGGGGTTTGATGGCGCGAAGCTGGCGCTCTATCTCGGCGACTGTCTGGCGGTGATCCTGCGCGATGACCGGCCCGGGCTGCCCTTTCCCGGCCATTGGGATCTGCCCGGCGGCGGACGCGAAGGCGATGAGACCCCGCTCGCCTGCGCGCTGCGCGAATGTCAGGAGGAGTTGGGCCTCGCGGTGCCGGAAGAGGCCGTGATCTGGCGCGCGCCCTTTGACGAGGCGGGGCGGACCAAATGGTTCTTTGTGGCCCGTCTTCCGGAACGCGCGACAGCGGATATCGTCTTTGGCGACGAAGGCCAGCGCTGGAGCTTGATGACCGAGGATGCGTTTTTGAGCCATCCCCAGGCGGTGCCCGCCTTTCAGGACCGTTTGCGGGTCTATCTGAGCGGCGATCCGGGGGGCGGGTAAGGCTTGAAGTAAAGGTCCCCCGCCTGTGTCAGCGGGGGGAGGTGACGAACATCAGGAAGCACCAGTTCGTCGGGGAGTATCACCTGAGATCAGCATAGCATATTTTGCGGAGTCCGCCTATCGGCGATGTTTTCGGGCAGGCCCATGCGGGTCACCTGTGGTGCGTTTGCTACAGGCGGCGGCGGGGGCGCTGTTATTGCTGCGAAAATTCCGCCAGCACGGCGCGCGCCGCGGCGGCTGGGTCCTTGGCCTGCCAGATCGGGCGGCCCACGACGATATGATCCGCCCCATCCGCGATGGCCTGACCGGGCGTCGCTACCCGTTTTTGATCGCCCAAAGCGGCCCCCTGCGGGCGCACGCCGGGGGTGACGATCAGCCTGCCGTTTGCTTCGGGCAGGGCGCGGATGGTCGCGGCCTCTTGCGGGGAGGCAATGACCCCATCGGCCCCGGCGTCGAGTGCGCGTCCGGCGCGGGTCTGCACCAGATCACCAATATCACCGGGCTGGATCAGGGCCGCGTCCAGATCGGCGCGGTCCAGCGATGTCAGGATGGTGACGGCGAGGATCTTCATATTGGTCCCAGCGGCCCCCTGTTTTGCCGCCGCCACGACATGCGGATCGCCATGGACGGTCAGGAAATCAAGGTCGAACTGCGCCAGGCCGCGCACCGCCGCTTCGACCGTGGCGCCGATGTCGAAGAGCTTCATGTCGAGGAAGATGCGCTTGCCGTGTTCCTGCTTCAGCTCATTGGCCAGGGCCAGCCCGCCGCCGGTCAACATGCCCAGGCCGATTTTGTAAAAGCCCACGGCGTCGCCCAGTTTCTCGGTCAGCTCTAGCCCGGCCACCGCATGGGGGACATCAAGGGCGACAATCAATCGGTCATCGGACATGCGGGGGGCTCCTGCCATATTTACAAACGGCTTTGACCTACGCCGCAGCGCGGGGCGAGTCCATCATATTGACCGGCATGGGGGCGCAGAGCGCGAAAAAAAGGCCCGAACGCGCAGGATGCGGGTCCGGGCCAGTGTTCAGAGACTTAGCAGGCAGGCACTGGTCTCTGGTATGCGGATCGCCACATCGGGACAGATGAGGTGGCGGCAGGTCCGCAGGATACCGCGCAGCAGGCAGACGCTGCGCGGAACGGTCAGGCTGCGTCGCGACCGGAAAAGTGCATGACTTCTTCCAGCCAGCGCAGCGGGTCAAAGCTGCGGCGTCCGGCCCGCTGGGCGGGGACGTGGCGCAGGACTTCGGAACTCAGGCCGCGCCCTTGGGCGTGGCGGCGAAGCGCTTGGCGGCGCAGGCCGTCAGCGGCATCGTTGAATGACATGGTGATCGGGGCGTCGATGGCGCAGGCGTATCGACGCTTTTGTTTGCCGTCCTGCACGGTAACAAGCGCTTCGAAACACTGGTTTGCCGCATTGTAGAGGACGTCGGTCATCTGGATCGGGCGCGTCTGCATCGTTTCACCTCATGTGCTCGTTAGAACCGGGCAGGTTGGTATGATTCCTGCTCTCTTCTGGGGGACCAACGCGAAAGGTCGTAAAATGGTTTCAATTGACAAGAATAGTATGTGGATAAAGCAATATTTGCTAACGATTACAATAACATATTTATGTAAAAATATTGCATAATTTTGCCTTATTCTTGCCGCATTGGCGGAAAATGACCGATCAGGCGGGATTTGATAGGCCAATTATTGCGCGTTTGGAGCAGCTTACCGCTCTTGAACGCGCCACGCTCCCTCCCCAAATTAACCGCGAGGCTCAGACCGCTGCGTGCCACAAACGGGCGCGGCATATTAGAGCGCTTGTAGAAAAGGAGAACGCCCATGGACTTGAGTAAGTTCACGGAAAGATCGCGCGGTTTCATTCAGGCTGCGCAGACGATTGCCACTCGGGAAAGCCATCAGCGGCTGGCACCCGAACATGTCCTCAAAGCCTTGTTGGACGATGACCAAGGTCTCGCACGCAATCTGATCGCGGCATCCGGCGGCGACGGGGCGCGTGTGATGCAGGCTTTGGAACTGGCGCTTGGCAAGATCCCGAAAGTTACCGGGGGCGCGGCGCAGGTTTATCTTGACGGTACGACAGCCAAGGTGCTGGCCGAGGCCGAGGCGATGGCCAAGAAAGCGGGCGACAGTTTCGTTACTGTCGAGCGTATTCTGACGGCGCTTTGCATGGTGAAATCCGGCGCGAAAGCCGCATTGGAAGCCGGTAAGGTCACCGCCCAAGGGCTGAACACCGCCATTAATGACGTGCGCAAAGGCCGTACCGCCGACAGTGCAACGGCAGAGGATGGCTATGAGGCGCTTGAGAAATACAGCCTCGATCTGACTGCTCGCGCGGAAGAGGGCAAAATCGACCCGATCATTGGCCGGGACGAGGAAATTCGCCGCGCCATGCAGGTGCTGAGCCGCCGGACCAAGAACAACCCGGTGCTGATCGGCGAACCGGGGGTGGGTAAAACCGCCATTGCCGAAGGTCTGGCGCTGCGGATCGTGGATGGTGACGTGCCCGAGAGCCTGCGCAACAAGCGTCTCTTGGCGCTCGACATGGGTGCGCTGATCGCCGGTGCGAAATACCGGGGTGAGTTTGAGGAACGGCTGAAAGCCGTGCTGACCGAGGTCACCGAGGCCGCGGGCGAGGTGATCCTTTTCATCGACGAGATGCACACGCTGGTCGGTGCCGGCAAGGCCGATGGCGCGATGGATGCGTCGAACCTGCTGAAACCTGCGTTGGCGCGGGGCGAGCTGCACTGTGTCGGTGCCACCACGCTCGAAGAATACCGCAAATACGTTGAGAAGGACGCAGCGCTTGCGCGGCGCTTCCAGCCGGTGATCGTGCAGGAGCCGACGGTGGAAGACACGGTCTCGATCCTGCGTGGTATTAAAGAGAAGTATGAGCTGCACCACGGTGTGCGCATCTCTGACACCGCGCTGGTCGCGGCGGCGACGCTGAGCCATCGCTACATCACCGACCGTTTCCTGCCCGACAAGGCGATCGACCTGATGGACGAGGCGGCGAGCCGTCTGCGTATGGAAGTCGACAGCAAGCCCGAGGAACTGGATGCGCTGGACCGTCAGATCCTGCAGCTTCAGATCGAGGCCGAAGCGCTGAAGAAGGAAGACGATGCCGCATCGCAGGATCGGTTGGAGGCTTTGCAGAAAGACCTGAGCGATCTGCAAGACCGCAGCGCCGAGATGACAGCGCAGTGGCAGGCCGAGCGTGACAAACTGGCCGGCGCGCGTGACATCAAGGAGAAGCTGGACCATGCGCGGGCCGAACTCGACATCGCGAAACGCGAAGGTAACCTCGCGCGTGCGGGCGAGCTATCCTATGGCGTGATCCCGCAGTTGGAGCGTGACCTTGAAGAAGCCGAGGGCCGGGAAGACGATATGATGGTCGAAGAGGCCGTGCGCCCGGATCAGATCGCCAGCGTAGTTGAGCGTTGGACCGGCATCCCGGCAGGCAAGATGCTCGAAGGCGAGCGCGACAAGCTGCTGCGGATGGAAGAGCAGTTGCATGATCGGGTGATCGGTCAGAACGCGGCTGTGAAAGCGGTGGCCAATGCGGTGCGCCGGGCGCGGGCCGGGCTGAACGACGAGAACCGCCCCTTGGGCAGCTTCCTCTTCCTCGGGCCGACCGGTGTGGGTAAGACCGAGCTGACCAAGGCGGTGGCCGAGTTCCTCTTTGACGACGACAATGCGATGGTGCGCATCGACATGTCGGAGTTCATGGAGAAACATGCCGTGGCCCGTCTGATCGGTGCCCCTCCGGGCTATGTCGGCTATGACGAAGGCGGCGTGCTGACCGAAGCGGTGCGGCGCCGGCCCTATCAGGTCGTGCTCTTTGATGAGGTCGAAAAGGCGCATCCGGATGTCTTCAACGTGCTCTTGCAGGTGCTTGATGATGGTGTGCTGACCGATGGTCAGGGCCGCACGGTCGATTTCAAGCAGACGCTGATCGTGCTGACCTCGAACCTTGGCGCGCAGGCGCTGAGCCAACTGCCCGACGGCGGCGACATGGCGGCAGCCAAACGCGATGTGATGGACGCGGTGCGGGCGCATTTCCGGCCCGAGTTCCTGAACCGTCTGGACGAGACGATCATCTTCGACCGTCTGGGCCGTGCGGATATGGACGGGATCGTCGATATCCAGATGGCGCGGCTGCTCAAGCGGCTGGCGGGGCGGAAGATCACGCTCGATCTGGATGAGGCCGCGCGCAAATGGCTGGCCGATGAGGGCTATGATCCGGTCTTCGGGGCGCGCCCCTTGAAACGGGTGATCCAGCGCACCGTGCAGGACCCGCTGGCCGAGATGCTGCTGGCCGGGGATGTGAAGGACGGCGATACCGTCACCGTCCGCGCCGGGGCCGATGGGTTGATCATCGGCGATCAGGTCGCCGCGTCGAACCGGCCCAAGCCGGATGATGCCACGCTGCATTAAGTGCTAAGAATTAGATAGGGCCGGGTTTTCCGGCCCTTTTTCATATCGACGGGTGGTAAGGTCTGCGCCCACTGCTGCGCGGCGCTATTGTCCAATCGCCTCTTTCACGATCTCATCCAGCAGGCTCTGCACCTCCTGCATCGGCCCCTCCGGGAAGGCGCGATAGCCGACGGTCACCTCTGCGCTGTCCGGCAGTTGCATGACGAAGATATCATAGGGGCAGAAGCCGAGGTTCATCGGGTCCGCCTCCATCACCTTGCGCGACAGCGAGGCCGAGCAGAAGCTGAAGACATCCGCCGCCTCAAACACCTTCACCTCCGAGCCGACATCCGCCGCGGTGCGCTCCAGCATATCCCCCACATGGCTCACATTCTCGGGCACCAGCCCCAGGTTCAGGATCGCATTCTCAACCCCAAAGGTCACATCGTCAAAACTCTGGTCGGTGGTATAGGTGACCATATCCTCCGCGTGGGCGGCACTGGCCATGAGGGCGGCGGCAAAGATGAAACGGACCATATCGGCACTCCTTTGGATAACGGCGCCTGACATTCCGGTGTGCTGGCTGAAATCCGGGTGAAAGGATTTGGTCCAGCCTGCGGCGGGCGCTAGCTTTCTTGAGTATAGTAGGGAGCGCGCAAATGGCCAATCGCTGGATCAATCAACTGACCGAGAGGGACGTGACCGAGGAGGCGGCCTATCTGAACCGCCGGCAAATCATCGGCGGCGCGGCGGCGGGCTTGGCTCTGATGGCGCAGGGGGCCGGGGCGCAGGAGGCGCTGACCCCCAGTGAGTGGGAGGACATCACCCAATACAATAACTACTATGAGTTCGGCACCGACAAGGGCGACCCGGCGCGATATGCCGGCGCGCTGACCACCGCGCCCTGGACGTTGCGCATCGACGGCCTGGTCGACAGGCCCGGCGACTATGCGTTCGAAGACATTATGAAGGCAATGACCATCGAGGAGCGCATCTACCGGCTGCGCTGTGTCGAGGCCTGGTCGATGGTGGTGCCATGGAACGGGTTTGAGCTGGCCGATCTGTTGAATATGGCAGGCGTACAGTCTGGCGCGACATACGTGGCCTTCGAGACCGCCTACCGCCCCGAGGAAATGCCCGGTCTGCGCTTTCCGGTGCTGGACTGGCCCTATGTCGAGGGCCTGCGGCTGGACGAGGCGATGCATCCGCTGACCATTATGGCGACCGGCATCTATGGGCGCGACATTCCAAACCAGAACGGCGCGCCGCTGCGTTTGGTGGTGCCGTGGAAATACGGGTTCAAATCCATCAAATCCGTGGTCCGCGTTACCCTCACCGACAGCCAGCCCCCGACCAGTTGGAACAAGGCCGGCCCGCGCGAATACGGGTTCTATAGCAATGTGAACCCCGAGGTGAGCCACCCGCGCTGGTCGCAAGCCGATGAGCGCCCCATCGGCGGCGGGCTTTTCGCGCGGCGGCAGCCGACGTTGATGTTCAACGGCTATGCGGAGGAGGTGGCGGGGCTTTACGAGGGTATGGATCTGACCGCGAATTTCTGATGGGTGACACATTATATATGCAGCGGGTTTTTCACCGCGCGATAGAGGCAGCGCATGTCGCAGGGCGGGGCACCTGATGGCGGGTTTTGTCGATAGGCTGAACAGCGCCATGCGCCGCCTGCCGGTCTGGCCCCTCTATCTGCTGCTCAGCCTGCCGATCCCGTGGTTCTTCTACCTGGGGCTGACCGGCGGTCTGGGTCGCGACCCGGTCAAAGGGTTGGAGCATCTCTATGGTCTCTGGGCCCTGCGCCTTCTGATCCTTGGCCTCGCCATCTCCCCGCTGCGCCGCGGGGCCGGGTTGAACCTGCTGCGCTTTCGGCGCGCCATCGGGGTGATGGGCTTCATCTATGTTCTGGCGCATCTCTTGGTCTGAGCCGTGCTTGACGTGCAATCGGTCGCGCGGGTCTGGGCCGACATCCTAATGCGCCCCTATATCACCATCGGCATGGCGGCTTTTCTCTGCCTGATCCCCCTCGCGGTGACGTCGAACAACTGGTCCCTGCGCAAACTCGGTGCGCGCTGGCGCAAGCTGCACCGGCTCACCTATGCCGCCGCGCTCTTGGCCGGGCTGCATTTCGTCTGGTTGGCGAAAGGGTTTCAACTGGAGCCGCTGATCTACGCCGCCGTGATTCTGGCGCTGCTGCTCTACCGGGTGCCGCGCAGATGGATCCGGCAAAGAATCTCGCCCGCGCGGTGAGGCGGATTCGCCGCCGAGTCGCGCGATTTCGGGGGGCGAGTCGGGCGAAAATGGCCTTTCGCCTGTGGATAAGTGGTTGCGGTAACAGAAACGCCCGGATCGCCGAGGCGCCGGGCCGATAATTGTCACCCCGCCGTCGCGGTAACTCGCTGATTATCAACGGTATTTCATAAAGCGCCAAGAAACCGCACAAAAGGTCGAAAAAGAGCTTGCGGGTTCTGCGTG
>NZ_JBFQYJ010000002.1:47500-204252 GCF_040933935.1 Sulfitobacter sp. PS-8MA
CTATCTGCATCGCTCATTGTCCAGACGACAGTCTGGGCGGGTAAAGTATGCTTTTGATGCAGAATAAGAGGATCAGTTTCTTACCAGCTTCTGATCTTCGCGCGAGACGCCAAGTCTTGCTTTTTCTGGATCAAATCAAGCGCGAAAAGGGCGTTTGGTGAATGCCTTGGCAGTAAGAGGCGATGAAAGACGTGATACTCTGCGATAAGCCATGGGGAGCTGAGAATAAGCTTTGATCCATGGATCTCTGAATGGGGCAACCCACCTGATACTTTGTTATTATTGATCTTCGGATCAGCTAATAATGAGGTAAGACAGGTATTTTTAGGCTGAATATATAGGCTTAAAAAGGCAAACCCGGGGAACTGAAACATCTAAGTACCCGGAGGAAAGGAAATCAATATGATACTCCCCTAGTAGCGGCGAGCGAACGGGGACCAGCCGAGCCATGACTGTGATTAGAATGCGTTGGAATGCGCAACCAAAGTGGGTGATAGTCCCGTATAAGAAGCATGATTGGACGTATTAAGTAGGGCGGGACACGTGAAATCCTGTCTGAAGATCGGAGGACCACCTTCGAAGGCTAAGTACTCCTTACTGACCGATAGTGAACCAGTACCGTGAGGGAAAGGTGAAAAGCACCCCGACGAGGGGAGTGAAACAGTACCTGAAACCGAACGCCTACAATCAGTTGGAGCATCCTTGCGATGTGACAGCGTACCTTTTGTATAATGGGTCATCGACTTGGTCTCACGAGCAAGCTTAAGCCGTTAGGTGTAGGCGCAGCGAAAGCGAGTCTTAATAGGGCGTCGAGTTCGTGGGATCAGACCCGAAACCGAGTGATCTAGGCATGGCCAGGTTGAAGATAAGGTAACACTTATTGGAGGACCGAACCCACATCTGTTGAAAAAGATCGGGATGAGCTGTGCCTAGGGGTGAAAGGCCAATCAAACTCGGAGATAGCTGGTTCTCTGCGAAATCTATTTAGGTAGAGCGTCGACCGAATACCCTCGGGGGTAGAGCACTGGATGGGTAATGGGGCCCCACAGGCTTACTGATCCTAACCAAACTCCGAATACCGAGGAGTACTAGTCGGCAGACACACGGCGAATGCTAACGTCCGTCGTGGAGAGGGAAACAACCCTAACCTACAGCTAAGGCCCCTAATTCATGGCTAAGTGGGAAAGCAGGTGAGACGACCAAAACAACCAGGAGGTTGGCTTAGAAGCAGCCATCCTTTAAAGATAGCGTAACAGCTCACTGGTCTAAATAAGTTGTCTTGCGGCGAAGATGTAACGGGGCTCAAGCCATGAGCCGAAGCTTAGGATGCATTTATTGCATGGTAGCAGAGCGTAGTGTGACATAGTTTCATGTGTCCTTAACCACCCAGTTCGATTGGTTTACCCCAACCGGACCGTGGTACTGGACACAAGAAGCTTTCTGTGAAGCCGGCGCGTGAGCGATCCGGTGGAGAGATCACTAGTGAGAATGATGACATGAGTAGCGACAAAGAGTGTGAGAGACACTCTCGCCGAAAGTCCAAGGGTTCCTGCTTAAAGCTAATCTGAGCAGGGTAAGCCGACCCCTAAGGCGAGGCCGAAAGGCGTAGTCGATGGGAACCAGGTTAATATTCCTGGGCCAGATGGAAGTGACGGATCGCAGGGGTAGTTCATCCTTATCGGATTGGATGGGCTGCTGAGCGGTCCCTGGAAATAGCTCCATCGCTAGATCGTACCCTAAACCGACACAGGTGGACAGGTAGAGAATACCAAGGCGCTTGAGAGAACTATGTTGAAGGAACTCGGCAAAATACCTCCGTAAGTTCGCGAGAAGGAGGCCCGGTTCCTAGGCAACTAGGGGCTGGGGGCACAAACCAGGGGGTGGCGACTGTTTATTAAAAACACAGGGCTCTGCGAAGTCGCAAGACGACGTATAGGGTCTGACGCCTGCCCGGTGCCTGAAGGTTAAAAGGAGGAGTGAGAGCTCTGAATTGAAGCCCAGGTAAACGGCGGCCGTAACTATAACGGTCCTAAGGTAGCGAAATTCCTTGTCGGGTAAGTTCCGACCTGCACGAATGGCGTAACGACTTCCCCGCTGTCTCCAACATAGACTCAGCGAAATTGAATTACCGGTCAAGATGCCGGTTACCCGCGGTTAGACGGAAAGACCCCGTGCACCTTTACTACAGCTTCACACTGGCATTAGGCCGAACATGTGCAGGATAGGTGGTGGGCTTTGAAACCGAGACGCCAGTCTCGGTGGAGCCTCCCTTGAGATACCACCCTTGTTCTGCTTGATGTCTAACCGCGGACCGTTATCCGGTTCCGGGACCCTGTGTGGCGGGTAGTTTGACTGGGGCGGTCGCCTCCTAAATCGTAACGGAGGCGCGCGAAGGTTGGCTCAGAGCGGTCGGAAATCGCTCGTTGAGTGCAATGGCAGAAGCCAGCCTGACTGCGAGACTGACAAGTCGAGCAGAGTCGAAAGACGGCCATAGTGATCCGGTGGTCCCAAGTGGGAGGGCCATCGCTCAACGGATAAAAGGTACGCCGGGGATAACAGGCTGATACTGCCCAAGAGTCCATATCGACGGCAGTGTTTGGCACCTCGATGTCGGCTCATCTCATCCTGGGGCTGGAGCAGGTCCCAAGGGTACGGCTGTTCGCCGTTTAAAGAGGTACGTGAGCTGGGTTTAGAACGTCGTGAGACAGTTCGGTCCCTATCTTCCGTGGGTGTAGGATACTTGAGAGGAGTTGCCCCTAGTACGAGAGGACCGGGGTGAACGATCCACTGGTGGACCAGTTGTTATGCCAATAGCAGTGCTGGGTAGCTATGATCGGACAGGATAACCGCTGAAGGCATCTAAGCGGGAAGCCCCCCTCAAAACAAGGTATCCCTGAGAGCCGAGATAGACCATCTCGTCGATAGGCCAGAGATGTAAGCGTGGTAACACGTTCAGTTGACTGGTACTAATTGCTCGATAGGCTTGATTTGATCCAGTAGAAGCAAGACTGCTTAAACTGATCGAAAGCATACACATACAATCAGTCGTACTCGACTTGGAACAGGAATTTATTCGGTTTGGTGATCATAGCGCGAGCAAAACACCTGGTCCCATCCCGAACCCAGCCGTTAAGTGCCGTAGCGCCGATGGTACTGCGTCTTAAGACGTGGGAGAGTAGGTCATCGCCAAACCTAATAAGTTCCTGAATAAACAGTATCTCTCATTACGATACCCAAAGATAAAACCGCCGCAGCAGAAATGCTGCGGCGGTTTTGTGCGTGGGGGGGCTATGGGATTTGCGCGGCCGCCATTGCTCAACAATGGCCTAGAGCCCACCTTATCCGCACAAAGTTGATCCTTGCCGAATTGCACAAAACTGAGAAGTTCCAATAGACCTCGGCAGGCCGCGAAGCTCTGCGCTTGGGACCACTGATCGGTTCCTTAGCCGGCGATGCATCTCAAAAGGAAACCTCCGCCGAGGGTCGTGTGGCTGCTAGGCTGCAAAGCCGTTCATTGAATGACCTTATGGGAGTATGGCCGCTGACCTATAGAGGCTAAGGGTCTCACCTTTCCGGCAATAAAAATCCGAAAAACATCGCGATTGCCTCTTGCAGCCGGCCGGTACAAAGTTTAGGTGAAGGTCATTGGCGCGGGATGGAGCAGCCCGGTAGCTCGTCAGGCTCATAACCTGAAGGTCGTAGGTTCAAATCCTACTCCCGCAACCAATAAAATGGGGCCACCTAGCGCAACATCGCTGGGGTCTTTTGTTTGTGTCCGTTCGGTGAAAGTACTCAGTAAGTTGCGGCTCAACTACGTGATAATTTGCTCGACACGGCTTTCAAGCCACCCACTACATCATAATCTCTTTGATAAACCCACTCGTTCGGAGCCACTCTATCGCCCTCAGTGCGCCTCAATTTAGGAAATTCTCGGTTGGTTCCTTTTGGTTCGCTGTTGATCGAGGTTGACGAGCTTTCGTGTCGTTCGCCCCATACGTCCTGCCTCGCTCTATCGCTATAGAGGTCGCCGTTCAAGCCAGGCACTTATCCTATCGAGCAACTCCCGTGGGCCGTCACGGCGAGCCAGGGCCATGATGTTTACAGGTAAGGCGCTCATTTCGATACTGCGATCTCCGAGGGCAGAGGAAACATGTCAAACGGTGGGTTCCTGATCTGGTACCACTGGATAGGTAAGTGCGACACTGTGACAACAGAGGACGTGCGCTGTAGTGAGGATTTGGTAGGTGTCGCGGCTTGCTGCGTCGTGTGTGAGGTATGTTCGCTGCCTAATGCGCTCCCGCTTCAAAAGCTGGAAGAAGCTTTCCGCGACCGCGTTATCATGACAATTCCCATGTCGTGACCCGCGTGATCGCAGCTCCGTCGCTTTGCCTGACAATGAAACTGAGGCGCACTGTCGGATCGACGGTTGTTGAATGCGCTATTTAGCGCCCTATCAGGGGGCACTTCGCATCACACCGGCCGGAAAATTTGCGGTGACGACCTAGGAGACACAGACCGCCACTTTGAACGGGTGTCGTGGAACGATCCAGGGCAGGGGGGCTTTGCCCCGCTGGCAAAGTCAGCCCCCCCCAGAAATTTTGACTACGTAATGCCCGACCCGCGATCCCCGCCCGCTCAATACTGCATAGTTACCCGGTGACCGCGGCGATAGGTGAGTTGTACGAAGGTGATTGTCCGCCCCTCAAGCCATGTCATGCGCTCGGTCTGGAACAGGGCATCGCCTTCGGTGCATTCCAGATAATCGGAGATGGCGGCATTGGCGGCGACGGCGTGAAAGCTGATCTGCGCATCGGTGAAGGGCACCGTGGAAACCAACCATTCATTGGGGCCGACATTTGTGAAATCAGTCTGTTCGGCTTCCGGCAGGGCGCTTAGATTGATCCAGCGATCTTCGTGTTGATAGGGGGCGCCATCGGCATAATGCATGCAGGTCAGGTGAAGCACGCGATCGTCATGTTTGAGCGCCATGCGGGCGCGCAGCCAGTTGGGGGCGGGTTCGGCTTTGCATTGCACCAGCGCATAGCGGTATGCCGCGCCAAGGTCTTCGATCTCTTGCCCGACGATCGGGATGTTCATCCGCACATGCCGGATCGGGTTCCGGCGTACCCTTGTGCCCGCTTTGCGGCGGCGTTCGATAATGCCATCTTCGGCCAATTCACGCATCGCGCGATTGACAGTGGCCCGCGAGCAGCCATAGCTCGCGGCCAGATCGACCTCGTTTGGCATGGCGCTGCCGGGGGACAGTTCACCGCGGGTGATCTGGCGCAGGATATCGGCTTTCACCTCACGATAGGTAACGGACATGATGCGCTCTCCGACGCTATGGCTCAGGGGGAACCCGGCGAATTGATCCTGAAAGATATAGACATAAGGTGTAAAAGGCCAGACATAGGCGCTTAGCTGTCGAAACTGCGCGCCACATGGGTCTGAAAGGCCTTGATGAGCGGCACGGTATGAGCCTGCGGCATGCGGGCCAGCGCGATGCGGTGGGGCGCGAGGGGGTCTGAAAGCTCCAGTCGGGTGACAGGATGGCCGTCGCATGCGGTGTCTTGCGCAATGTCGGTGGCCATCAGGCCCACGCCCATGCTGTTGGCCACCATGGCGCGCAACATCTCGACCGAACCCGTTTCATGCGCGATGCGCGGGCGGATGCCGTTCATCTGCGCCAGCGTCAGGAAATAGTCCCGGCTGTGCGGCAGGTTCATCAGGATCAGGGGGGCGGTCAGAAGCTCTGCCATCGACACCGTGCCGCGCCCGGCCAAAGGGTGTTCGGCGGCCACCAGCCCATAGGGGCGCACATCCGCAAGCGGTGTGATCTCAAGCGATGAGGGCAGACCGAAATCATAGATCAGCGCAAGGTCGATACGCCCGTTCTCCAGCCAGCGGGTCAGTTGACCCAGATCGCCTTCGTGCAGGTTCACCGTGGTTGCAGGATGGGTCTTTTGAAAGCTGCTCACCAAGGCGGGGGCATAGCGCGGACCAAGGGTTGAGAAGACCCCAAGGTTTAGCTCCTCGGTGCCGCTGTCCTGTGGGTCAAGCACCGTTTGCACCTGTGCGCGCAGGCTTCGAAGGGCGCGAAGCTTGCGCAAACCGAAGGCGGTGGGGGCGATGCCTTGGCCTGCGCTGCGCACAAACAAGGGGCGGCCAAAGTGATCCTCTACCTTGGCAATCGACAGCGAGACGGAGGGTTGCGAGACGTTCAACGCCCGCGCCGCTGCGGCGGTGCTGCCTGTCTCAGCGGCGGCGATGACATAGTCGATCTGGCGAAGGCTGATGGGTATAGATTGCATGTATAGCTCTATTGGGAATGTGTATTTCTTCTTATACCGCGCCATCCGCTATCCTCAATCGAACATTATCGGAGGATCATATGTCCACGCAGCCCCTCAACTCTCAAACGTCCCGACCCTTAAGCGGGGTGCGTGTGCTAGATTTCACGCGCGTTCTGGCGGGCCCTTACTGCACGGCGATGATGGCCGATTTGGGCGCGGATGTGATCAAGGTCGAAGCTGCCCATGGCGACGACTATCGCCATATCGGCCCGTTCAAAGACGGCGAAAGCCTGTTGTTTCAGGCGATCAACCGGGGCAAGCGCTCCATCGCGCTGGATCTGAAATCCCCGGAAGCGATTGCCACCATCAAAGCGCTTCTGGCGGAATGCGATGTATTGATCGAAAACTTCCGCCCCGGCGTGATGGAAAAACTGGGCCTGGGGTATCAGACGCTGAGCGCGGCCTTCCCGCATCTGGTCTATGTGTCCGTATCTGGCTTTGGTCAAAGCGGCCCCAACGCCAAGAAGCCGGCCTATGACATCATCGTTCAGGCCATGAGCGGCCTGATGGATGCCACTGGCGAGCCTGATGCTGCGCCGACGATGGTGGGCGAGGCGATGGGAGATGTGGCAGGCGGCCTCTTCGCGGCCTGGGGGACAATGGTCGCCCTGTTCGAACGCAGCCGCACGGGGCGCGGTCGCCATGTGGATGTGGCGCTGTTCGACGGGCTGGTCTCCATGATGCCGATTCTCGCCTGTCGAACCTTGATGGGGGGAGAGGCGCCCACGCGCACTGGCAACCGCCACCCGCTCTCCGCCCCCTTCGGCACCTATCAGGCGAGCGACGGGCACTTCGCACTGGCCGTTCTGAACGATCGGCTCTTTGCCACCTTTTGCAATGTAATCGGTCAGCCCGGTCTGGCACAGGACGCGCGCTTTGCCAGTGATCCTCTGCGGCGGGAAAACGAACCTGCGCTGGCTGCGTATATCGATCAATGGGCCGGTGCATTGCCGGTGGATGAAGTGGTCGAGCAACTCTCTGCGGCAGGCATTCCCGCGTCCAGTATCCAGTCTGTCGCCGCAGCCTGGGCCTCTCCCCAAGCCGTGGAGCGTGGCCTCGCTTCAACCGTTACGCATCCCGATTTGGGCGTTCTGAACCTGCCCGAGCAACCTGTGCATTTCAGCGGTGTTGCCCGAGGCGGACGCCGACCAGCCCCGGCCCTGAACGCCGATGAACGTGATATTCTGAATACACTCAAGAAGGACCAAAGCGCATGACCACCTATCCTATGAGCGACGACGAACGCGCACTGGTTGCACAGATCGAACGGTTCTCGACAGAGGTGTTGAGCCCGAAAGCAGCCCGGATCGACGAAGAGGCGCTGTTTGCCACTGTTCACTTGGACGCCATGGCCGAACTGGGTTTGTTAGGTCTGAACCTGCCGGAAGATCACGGCGGCATCGGCCTCTCCGGCCCGGCGCTTTATGCGGCCGTGGAGGCGATTGCGGGCGCCTGCGGCTCCACCGCCTCGATGTTGACGGCCCATTTTCTGGCGACGGATTCGCTGCTTCTGGGCGCGGATGCGGATTTGCAGGCGCGTATTCTGCCCGATGCGGCGGCGGGGAAATCGCTGGGCGCCTTTGCGCTGACCGAACCTCAAGCCGGCTCGAACCCGGCCGATATGCGCACCACGGCAAAGCGGGAAGGCGACGGTTACCGGATCAAAGGGACCAAATGTTTTATCTCGAACGCGGGGGCGGCGGATTTCATCGTGGTCTATGCCAAGACCGACCCGGAAGCCGGCGCCCGCGGCGTCAGCGCCTTTGTCGTGGCGCCGAAAGAGATCGAAGGCGTTTCCGTCGCGCCGCATGAGAAAACCATGGGGCTGAAGGGCGGGCATGTCTTTGGCATCAGTTTCGATTGCTGGGTGCCGGAAGAAAACCGTCTGGGGGAGGAAGGTACGGGCTTTCGCACCGCGATGAAAGTGTTGGACAATGGCCGGATCGAGGTTGCTGCGCAGGCCACGGGCATCGCCGACGCCGCGCTGAAGGCGGCGATTTCCTATGCCAAGGAACGTCAGGTCAGCGGCCAAGCGATTGCCGAGTTCCAAGGGTTGCAATGGATGCTCGCTGACAGCGCTACCGAACTGGCCGCAGCCCGCGCATTGGCGATGCAGGCGGCCACGTTGCGCGGCACGGGGGTGCGCTATTCGAGCGAATCCGCCTTTGCCAAGCTCTACGCCAGCGAAGCGGCATGGCGGATTGCCGATCGGGCGCTGCAAATTCACGGCGGCTACGGCTACACGCGGGATTTCCCGTTAGAGCGTTACCTGCGCGACTTGCGGATTTTCCGGATCTACGAGGGATCGTCCGAGATTCAGCGCACAATTATTGCGCGGGGTTTGCTTGCCTAGGTAGGTTTTTATACTGGGACAGATTGACTCTATTATGTGTTTACATAAAAGCTTTATGCACGAATTTGATTGAGGCGCAGCGAGGGTCCTGTGCCTTGATCACCATAGCATGACTGTAGGAGGGTCACATGCAAAGACGGACATTTCTGACAACCGGGGCCATCGGCACCGCAGCCACCGCATTGGCAAGCCCTGCCATTGCGCAAGACAAACGCCAATGGAAGATGGTCACCGCATGGCCCAAGAACCTGCCCGGGCCGGGCGTCGCCGCGCAGCTGCTGGCGGACCGGATCACCACGCTTTCCGGTGGGCGGATCGAGGTGAAACTGTTCCCGGCCGGTGAGCTTGTCCCCGGTCGCGGCGTTTTCGACGCGGTGAGCGAAGGCACCGCCGAGCTCTATCACGCGGTGCCGGCCTATTGGGGATCGAAGTCCAAGGGTATTTTGCTGTTCGGCTCGCAACCTTTCGGTCTGCGTGCGGACGAGCAGGTCGGCTGGTTGATGCATGGCGGCGGGCAAGAACTCTATGACGAGATGTATGGCCGTTTCGGCATCAAACCGTTCCTCTGCGGCAACTCCGGCCCGCAATGGGGCGGCTGGTTCCGCGATGAGGTCAAATCTGCCGAAGACCTGAAGGGGATGAAGTTCCGCACCACGGGTCTGGCCTCGGAAATGGCGGCGAAAATGGGCATGGCAGCCGAAGCAATGGGCGGTGCGGACATGTTCCAGGCGTTGCAAACCGGCGCTTTGGACGCGGGCGAGTTCATCGGCCCCTGGACCGACAGCGCGCTGGGCTATTATCAGGTGGCCAAGAACTACTATTGGCCGGGCGTGGGCGAGCCGTCCTCGGCAGAGGAATGCGGCGTCAACGCGGATGTGTTCAACGAGCTGCCCGACGATCTGAAACTGGTGGTGAAGGCGGCCTGCGACAGTCTCTATAACCAGGTCTGGACCGAATACACCACCAAACACGCCCTTGCGCTGCAAACGATGGTTGCCGAACACGGCGTTCAGGTGAAAATGTTCCCCGAGGATGTCATCACGGCCATGGGCAAAGCCGCTGGCGAAGTCATCGATGATCTGCGCAATGACGACGACGAGTTGGTCAAGCGGATTACCGAAAGTTTCGTGGCCTATCGCGACTCGGTCGGCCAATACATGGTCTATGCCGACAACGGTCAGATGAATGCACGTAATCTCGTTATGGGATACTGATATCTACCAAGGGCGCGGCGATGGCTGCGCCCTTGTGACCTTTGAGATGGGAGAGGGCAGGCGATGGAGCAACTGGCGAACGCGTTGGACAGGGTGAACCTGGGCGTGGCCTATGTGGTGCGTTGGTTGGCGCTGGCAATGATGCTGGTGCAATTCATCATCGTTGTCGGGCGCTATGCCTTCGGCCTGAATTCCATCGCGCTGCAAGAAAGCGTGCTCTACATGCATGCGACCCTCTTCATGCTGGCGGCGGGCTATACGCTGCTGGTCGACAAACACGTAAGGGTCGATGTGTTCTATGCAAAAGCGACACCCAGCGTGCGGCGCCGGATCGACATTTTCGGCCATCTGTTTCTGCTGATGCCCTCGATGATCGCCCTGATCTACTGGTCATGGCCCTCAGTGCGTAACTCCTGGAAAATCCTTGAAGGGCCGATTTCGGTAGGGGGGATCGAGGCGGTGTTCCTGCTTAAATCCCTGATTCCGGCGTTCTGTGTCCTTGTGATTCTGCAATCGCTTGCGCTGTTGATCCGCCTTTTGGCCGGGAAAGAGACCTGATGATCCAATACCTCGACCTTATCATGTTCGCTGCTCTGATGGGCGCGATTCTCTTGGGTTTTCCCGTCTCCTTCAGCATCGCCGGCGTGGCCGTGGTCTTTGCCTATCTGGGCTGGGCCCTGGGGCAAATGGACATCGGTTTGCTGGGCGCATTGGGCCAGCGGATGTTCGGCATCCTCACCAACCCGGTCTTGATCGCCATCCCCCTCTTCGTGCTGATGGGGGCGCTGCTTGAGAAAAGCCGTATCGCCGAAGAGCTCTTGGACACGATGGGCCGGCTGTTTGGGCAGCTGCGCGGCGGTTTGGGCATCTCGGTCGTGCTGGTCGGCACCTTGCTGGCGGCATCCACCGGTATTGTCGGGGCGACCGTGATCGCGATGGGAATGATCGCGCTGCCGACGATGCTGCGGGCGGGATACGACCCGCGGGTGGCTTCGGGGATCGTCTGCACGGCGGGGACGCTGGGGCAGATCATCCCACCCTCGACCCTTCTGATCATCTTGGCGGATGTGATGTCGACCTCCTTCCAGCAGGCCCAATATGAGCAGGGGAAATTCTCGGTCGAAACACTGTCGGTTGGCCAATTCTTCGCCGCCGCGATGATCCCCGGTTTGGTACTGGTCTGTCTTTACCTGATCTATATCGTGGCGCGCGGTTGGCTGCGCCCGCAGGAAATGCCGCCCGCGCCGATTGATCTGGCCAAGCCCGATTGGCGCGAGGTGGTTGGCGCGGTGATCCCGCCCGTCCTGCTGATCGTCGCGGTGTTGGGGGCCATTCTGGGCGGTATCGCCACCCCGACAGAGGCCGCATCGGTGGGCGCCATTGGCGCGCTGCTGATGACCGGGTACCGGATCGGCCTGGCGCCGCGCACCATCCTGCTGGGGACGGTCGCCCTGGTCGCACTGGGCATTCTGGCCGGCGCCTTTCCGGTGCGTTTTCAGCGCAGCGACCTGACCTCCAACGCCTATGTGCTTGGCGTGTTCTATGTCGGGCTTGCGGCGCTCGGCGGGCTGTCAATTCTGTTTGCCTTGCGGGCGGCGTTGCAAAAAGGCGTCGTGCAGCAGGCGATCATGTCGACCATGACCATGACCTCGATGATCTTTGCGACGATCATTGCGGCTGGCTTCTTTAGCCTCGTGTTCATCGGGTTGGGCGGCGAAGAGCGCGTCGCGGGCATTCTGGCAGAGATGCCGGGCGGCGCGACCGGTGCGCTGGTCTTTTGCATGATCGTGATCTTCATCATGGGCTTCTTCCTCGATTTCGTGGAAATCTCGGTCATCGTGCTGCCGCTGATCACGCCGACGCTGATCTTGCTGGGCCATGATCCGATCTGGCTGGGCGTGTTGATTGCGATCAACCTGCAGACCTCGTTCCTGACGCCGCCATTTGGCTTTTCGCTGTTCTATCTGCGCGGTTCGGCCCCGAAAGAGATCACGACGGGACAAATCTATGCTGGCGTGCTGCCCTTCATTTGCCTTCAGATTCTGGGGTTGTCGCTGATCTGGCTGCTGCCCTTCCTCGCGACATGGCTGCCGGGGGTCCTGTTCTAGGGCCCTCTGACCCAAGGCGAACATGATTGCAGCCTGCAGCCTCGCTTCCAGCCAGCCGCATTAAGCGGCTGGCTCATTCAGGGCGGCGGGAGGCGCGAAGGCTCACAGCGAAACGAGTTCGACGTCCTTTGCCAGCACCAAATCCCGCAGCGGCTCTGGCAGTTCATCATTGGCGACCACAACATCGATCTCGCTCAGGTCGCAGAGCTTCACCAGACCGCCGGTGCCGATTTTATCGGTGGTCAGCGCCAGCAGGGTCTGGCGGGCATGGGCGATTGCTGTGCGAACGCGCAGGACTTCGAATTCGTCATCATCGCGAAGCCGGCCCTGCATGTCGATGCCGCTCACCGCGATGATGGCATAATCGAAACTGAACTGAGAGATGAAGTCATCCCCGCCCGCGCCTAGAATCGCCCCGTCGATATGTCGGACGATCCCGCCGGGGATGGCCACGGTGAAATCTTCGCGGTCGTCGAAAACCGCCGCACTGCGGATGCTGTAGGTCACGATCTTGAGGTTGCGTCGCGCCAAGAGCGCAAGAGCGACTTCCTCGCAGGTGGTGCCGATGTCCAGAAAGATGGTCGCACCATCGGTGACGATCCCGGCAATCCGCTCGGCGATGCTCTTTTTCTCGGCGGTCTGGCTGCGCTGCCGCTGCCGCCAGGCCCGCTGGTCCAAGGCGCCGGTAAAGGTGATGCCGCCATGTGTGCGCTTGACCCGCCCGAGCTTTTCCAGCTCGTTCATATCGCGACGAATGGTCTGGGCAGAGACGCCCAGAGCCTCGGCAGCCTCAGCCAGCGTGATATAGCCGCGCTCTTCGGCAATGCTCATCAACGCGGCGCGGCGTTTGTCTTTCTTGTCCGGTTCCAATGACATCAAGGATCACCCGATCTAAATTTTCGCGTCACCCTCGCGGTGGGCCGGCAGTTGTATCACGGCCCTATGCTATACCGAAAGACCAATGCCAATCCAGAACTTTGGAAGATATTTAACATTTAGCTTGTAAATGATCTGACATTTTGTAGGTTGCCTGTAAGAACATGAACAAAAACAGAGGGGACATATCATGAAATTCCAAGCCGCAAGTATCACCGCAGCCTTGATGCTGACCACGCAAGCCTATGCGGGCGAGATCACAATTTACACCTCCTATGAAGAAGACGAAGCCGCTGCATTCCTCGATCTCGCGCGGGAGGCGATGCCAGATGTCGAAATGAACATGCTGCGCCTGTCGACGGGCGATCTGGCCGCGCGGATCATCGCAGAGCAGGGCAACCCGCAGCATGATGTGATCTGGGGGTTTGCCGCCTCTACCATCGTGAACCCTGAAATTGAAAAGACCCTTGAGCCCTATGCGCCCAAAGGTATCGAAGGCATCCCGGCGGCTTTCAAGGCGGCGGACAACAAATGGTTCGCCGTGACCGGCTATATGGCGGCTTTCTGCGTGAACAATGAGCGGCTGAAAGACAAAGGGCTTGAGATGCCGACCTCTTGGGCCGATCTGACCGATCCGGCCTTCGAAGGCGAGGTGGTCATGCCCAACCCCGCCTCCTCTGGCACCGGCTATATCCAGATCAGTTCGATCCTTCAGATGATGGGCGAAGAAGACGGCTGGGCGCTGCTGGATGATCTGGATGCGAATGTCGCGCAATATATTAAATCCGGCTCCAAACCCTGCCATGCGGCATCGGCGGGCGAATATATCGTCGGCGCGTCCTATGACATGCGGGCGATCAAGAACATCGCCGAAGGCTACCCGATCACGATGGTGATCCCCTCCGAAGGCTCCGGCAATGAATTGGAGGCCAATGCGCTGGTCGCAAGCTCGGACAACAAGGAAGACGCGAAGCGCTTCCTCGATTGGACGATCACCCCCGAAGCGGCCACCGCCTATGGCAAGTGGAAGGCGATCGTGACCATGCCGGGGGGTGAGAAGCCGCAGCAGTTCCTCGATGCGGGCCTGCCGGAAGACACTTCTGACGTTTTGCACCCCACGGATTTCAAAGCGGCAGCGGACGACCGCACGGCGATCATCGAAGAATGGCAGAAGCGCTACGAGAACTGATGGCTTTGCCCTCGGCCTAAGTATTCACCGGGCCGAGACCGCCCCTGACCGATCCAAGGTCGGGGGCGATATTTTCTTACAGACCAAAAGGCGATCCATGGATCTCGACGTTAAGAATATTACCAAACGATATGGCCATGTCACCGCGTTGAGTGATCTGTCGCTGACCATTCCGGCGGGCAGCCTGACCTGTTTTCTCGGCCCCTCAGGCTGTGGGAAAACCACCCTGCTGCGGGTCATCGCGGGGTTGGAGACTGCGGAGGAAGGCCAGATCCTTCTGGGGGAGGATGACCTGTCAGACACGCCCCCGTCTGAGCGCAATTTTGGCGTCGTGTTTCAATCCTATTCGCTTTTCCCCAACCTGACCGCCCTGCGCAATGTGCAATATGGGCTTGAGTGTCGCGGCTGGAGCCGGGGGCGGCGCCGGGCGCGGGCGGAAGAGATGCTTGATCTTGTCCATCTGCGCGATCAGGCCGGCAAACTGCCCGAACAGATGTCGGGCGGGCAACAGCAGCGCATCGCCATCGCGCGGGCGCTGGCGCCAGAACCCTCCCTTTTGTTGCTGGATGAACCGCTCTCGGCGCTCGATGCGAAAGTCCGGGCCGATCTGCGCAGCGAAATCCGCAGCATCCAGCAGAAATTCGGCATCACCACGATCATGGTCACCCATGACCAGAACGAAGCGCTTGAGATGGCGGATCAGATCGTCGTCCTGCGCGACGGGCAGATCGAACAGGTGGGCGCGCCGCGCGATCTCTATGCGCATCCGCAGACCCGCTTTGTGGCGGATTTCATTGGCGCGATCAACTTGCTCGACATCAGTGCCAATGCAGAGGGCAGAGCGCAGTTCGGAACGCAGGAGCTGCGGATCGAAGGGCCGCTCAACGGGGCCACGACGCTCGGCCTGCGGCCTGAGGCCATCACCCTGAGCGACCACCCGACAGGGGCCGAAAACAGCCTGGCCTGCACGGTGGCCAACACCCGCTTCATGGGCAATCTTCAGCATGTCGAACTGCGCCCGAATGAGGCGCCGGATCAACTGCTTCAGGTGGAAATGAATGGGTTGGCCCAGACACCTGCGCCGGGCGACCAACTGCTCGCCAATTTCCCGGCCGATGCGCTTTTGGTGCTGCGTTGATGGCGGATGTCATGGCCCCCCCGCGTCGCCGTTTGCCGAGGTTAGGCGACACCACGATCTCGCTTGGGCTTTCGGCCCTCGTCCTTCTGGCCTTGGCGCTGTTTTTCGTCGTCCCGGTCATCGCCATCCTTTGGCGGAGTTTCGACACCGGCGCCGGCTTTGGGCTTGGCAACTATATCGCGGCACTCAGCGATCCGCGGATATGGGAGCTGGTGGTCAACAGCCTCGCCGTCTCGGGGCTCTCCGCCATCTGTGCCGTGACGCTCGCCTATTTCTACGCCTATGCGCTGCAACGCACGCATGTCGTCTGGAAATCCGCGCTGCGCATGGTGGTTATGCTGCCGCTTTTTGCGCCCTCATTGATCCAGGCGCAGGGGCTGATCTTTCTTTTGGGGCGCAATGGGATCTTCAACCGTTTTCTGGGCTTCGATATCGAGATCTACGGTTTCTGGGGCGTCGCGATTGCCAATACGCTTTATACTTTCCCCTATGCCTTCCTGATCCTCTCCGCCGCGCTCGCGGTGGCGGATGCCAGGCTTTATGAAGGGGCCATCGTCATGGGCGCGCGGCCTTTCAAGATCTTTCGCACGGTGACGCTGGCCTCGACCAAGTTCGGGATTGCCGCGGCGCTTTTCGTCGCCTTCTCCCTGTCGATCACCGATTTCGGCAATGCCATCGTGATCGGGGGCAACTTCGATGTGCTGGCGACCGAGATTTACAACAAGGTGATCGGGCAGGCGCAGTTTCACCTCGGCGCGGTGATCGGGGTCATCCTGCTGGTTCCGGCGGCCCTCTCCAAGCTGATCGTTGAGCGGATTTCCAAAAAGCAGCATTCTCAGGTCACCGACAAATCGGTCGCGCTCCAAATCCGCCCGAACCGTCGGCGGGATTGGTTCTTTGGCACCTATGCGGGGCTGATCGTCTCGGTCTTTCTGTCGGTCCCGCTGATCGTGGTCTTTGCCAGTCTGGTCAAGCTCTGGCCCTATAACATGAGCTTCACATTGCAGCATTACCGCTTCGATGTGCAAAACGGCACGGCGCCTTTGTGGAACTCGATCGGCGTCGCGATGGCGACCGCGTTCTTCGGGGTGACCGCGGTCTTTGCCGCGGCGATCGTGACGCTCAAATTCCGCACGCCGCTGAGCGGGCCGATCTCCTTCCTTGCGACCTTGCCAGCCTCGATCCCCGGCATGGTGCTGGGGCTGGGCTATGTGCTAGCCTTCAACAGTCTTTCGAACCCGCTGAACTTTCTTTACGGCAGCTTTCCGCTGATCATCCTGCTCTATATCTACTACAATCACGCGCAGGGCTATCTAATCACCGCCACCAGTCTCAAACAGATCAGCAGCACCTTTGATGAAGCCTCGACCATGCTGGGCGGAAGCGCCTTGCGCACCTTGTTCAAGGTGACCCTGCCACTGCTTTGGCCCACGCTGCTGGGTGTCGGCGTCTTCTTCTTCATGCGCGCGATGGTGTCGCTGTCGGCGGTGATCTTCCTCATCACCCCCCAAACGCAGGTTGCGGCGGTTTCGGTTCTGCAACTGGCCGACCGCGGCGCGACCAATCAGGCGGCGGCCTTTTCCGTCTGCATCATGGGCATTGTGATCCTGATGCTGCTGCTCGTACGCGCGGTGCTCTGGGCCGCCGGAGCGCGTGGCGTTACCCTCATTCGATAAGGCGATGCACTTATGACGATCAAGGCGATCCTTTTTGATAAGGACGGCACTTTGCTGGATTACCACGCCACCTGGACCGAGGTGAACCTCAAGGCCGCGACCACAGCGGCGCGGGGCGATGCCGATCTGGCCAGAGAGTTGCTCATCGTGGCGCATGCCGATCCTGAGACCGGCCGCGCCGAAGCTGGTGGGCTTTTCGCAGCGGGCAATTCTGCCGAGATCGCGGAGGCTTGGATCGCGCAGGGGGTGGGTTGGAGCCGTGCGGCGCTGATCACCTGTATCGACGAGATTTTCACAGCCGCCATGCAAAATGCGGTGCCGATCCCCGGGGGCGCTGCGGTGATCAATGCGCTTGCGGCGCAGGGCTATGTCATGGGGGTCGCCAGCAGCGATAGCGCAGCGGCGATTGAGGTGTTTTTGGATCACGCCGGGCTGGCCGAGAATTTCGTTTTCATAGCCGGATACGACTCCGGCCACGGCCATAAGCCGGACCCCGCCGCTTTGTTGGCCTTTGCCGAGGAGCTGGGTCTGGCACCGCGCGAAGTCGCGATGGTGGGGGACAATATCCAGGACCTGCAACTCGGGCGCGACAGCGGCGCGGGTCGGGTGATCGGGGTGCTGAGCGGGACGGGGGGGAGGGCAGAGCTAGCGCCCCTCGCAACTGACATTCTGCCCGACATCAGCCATCTGGGCGCGCTTTTCTAAATGGCGCATGGTCGCCCTCCTAAACTGTGAGTCCCCCGTCTGCGCGACCGGCCATGTCTGGCAGATCAGGGTGCAGGGCAACGGTCCCGGCAGCCAATGCGACCCAAGAGCGACAGTCAGAAAATCGCTCATCTGACCCACGCGCAAAGGCCGCTGGGCCGGTTGGCAGAACAAGCTCTTGCAACTGACCCTGATTTTCGGTCTCCTCGCTCAATCAGAATACGATGAGATATTCACCCACCACGAGGAGAATCCCGATGAAATTTCGCAAGACGATGACCGCCTCCGCGCTGGCATTGGGCCTGGCGCTTCAGGCGCAGGCCGCAGATGTGCCCGAAGGCGTGACGCTGGCCGAAGACCAGACCTATACCTTCTGGCTTCTGGACGCGATCAAGTCGATGGACCCGCAGATCAACACCGATGTCGAAGGCTCGGACGTGCTGCGCAACCTCTTCGAAGGGCTCTATAACGAAGACGGCAATGGCGAGTTGGTCCCCGGTGTGGCGCTGGACCATGAGGTCTCCGAAGACGGCAAGACCTATACTTTCAACCTGCGCGAAGACGCGAAATGGTCGAATGGGGAGCCGGTCACGGCCAATGACTTCGTCTATTCCTGGCGCCGTCTGGCCGATCCGGCGACCGCCTCGGAATACGCCTGGTACATGGAGCTGATGCAGGTCGAAAACGCGCCCGAGATCATCGCCGGTGAGAAATCCCCAGAAGAGCTGGGCATCCGCGCTGTCGACGATCACACGCTTGAGGTCAAGATCACCACGCCGCTGCCATACTTCCCGCAGATGCTGGTGCATGGTTCGACCTTCCCGGTGCTGCAAAGCGTTGTCGAAGAACATGGCGACGACTGGACCGACGCCGGCACGCTGGTGGGCAATGGGGCCTATAAGCTGGTCGAGCACCAGCTGGGTGAACGCGTCGTGATGGAGAAGAGCGACACCTATTGGGACGCCGACAATGTGGTGATGGAGAAAATCACCGCGCTCACCATCAACGACGTGAACCAGGCCCTGACCCGCTATCTCGCCGGTGAGTTGGACCGGGTGGACATTCCTGCCGGTCAATACCCGCGCCTCAAGGAAGAATACCCCGAGCAGGCCGTCTCTACCCCCTATAACTGCTCCTACATCTACATGCTGAACGTCGGCGAAAAGGGGCCGGAAGCGCTGAAAGACGTGCGCGTGCGCAAGGCGCTGGCCTATGCCATCGACCGCGACATCATCGTCGAGCGGATCCTGCAAGGCGGCCAGAAACCCTCCTACAACTGGACCCATTGGGCGATTGCCGATTTCGAGCGGCCAGAACTCGACTGGGCCGACAATATGGATCAGGCGCAGCGCGTGGAAAAGGCCAAGGAACTGCTGGCCGAGGCCGGCTATGGCCCCGACAACCCGCTCGATCTGACCCTGCAGTACAACACCTCGGAAGATCACAAGAAGATTGCCATCGCCGCGTCGCAGATGCTCAAGCAGATCGGCGTGAACCTCACGCTCGACAACTATGAGTGGAAGGTCCACACCGATCGGATGCAGAACCAGGATTACGACATGGCGCGCTATGCCTGGTGCGGCGACTATAACGAGGCCTCGACCTACCTCGACCTGCTGACCTCCTATTCGGGCCACAACAACGGCGAATTCTACAATGACGCCTATGATAAGGTCATGCAGGACAGCAAAACCGCCGAGGATCCGCAGCCGCTTTATCAGGAGGCCGAGCGTATTCTGGCCGAGGAAATGCCGATCATTCCGATCTACCATTACGCGAATGTCGACATGATCGCGGAAGACATCGAGGGTCTGCCAGAGAACAACGTGAACAACACCTGGTACGGGAAAGACCTCTACCGTACCGCAGAGTAACCTCTCGACATCCGGGCAGCCCTGCGTTTAAGCGGGGCTGCCCGATTCTATTTGTACCCCCCCCCGTTAACCCGTATCCGGAGCACCCGCGCCTTGCTCAGCTACATCCTCAAGCGCCTTGCCATCGCGATCCCGACGCTTCTCGTGCTGATCGTGATCTCCTTCCTGCTGATGCATTCCGCCCCCGGCGGGCCCTTCACCTCGGAACGTGAACTGCCGCCGCAGGTGCTGGCCAACCTCAATGCGAAATACGGGTTGGATGATCCGCTGTGGAAGCAGATCACCACCTATGTCTGGGGCATCGTCTCTGATTTCGATTTCGGGCCGAGCTTTGTCTACAAGGACCGCTCGGTGAATGAGATCATCGCGCAGGGCTTTCCGATCACGCTGACCTATGGGCTTCTGTCCTTCGCCGTGGCGGTGATCGTCGGCGTGGGCCTCGGCGTCGCCGCCGCCGTGCGGCACAATTCGGCGCTGGACTATGCCGCCGTTGGCGTCTCCATCGGCGCGCAGGTGCTGCCGAATTTCGTCATGGCGCCGATCCTCGTGCTGGTCTTCACGCTCTGGCTCGGCTGGCTGCCGGGCGGTGGCTGGCAGGGGCCGGAATATTGGATCATGCCGGTGATCGCGCTGTCGACCTCCTTCATGGCGTCGATTGCGCGGATCACCCGTTCCTCGATGCTCGAAGTGCTGACCTCGAACCACATCCGCACCGCGCGGGCCAAGGGTCTGCCCGAGCGCCGGGTGATCCTGCGCCATGCGCTGAAACCCGCGATGCTGCCGGTGATCTCCTATCTCGGCCCCGCCTTCGTGGCGATGATCACCGGCTCCGTGGTGGTCGACATCTATTTCTCCACCGGCGGCATCGGCAAGGCCTTTGTCGATTCGGCGCTGAACCGCGATTACGCGGTGATGATGGGGGTGACGATCCTCGTCGGTGCGCTGACCATCTTCTTCAACCTCGTGGTCGATATCCTCTACGGCTGGATCGACCCTAAGATCCGGTACTGACATGGTGATGACATCCGAACAAAGGGTCGAAGCCAGCGAGCTTGCGGGCAAGGGCCGCTCCCCCTGGGCTGACGCGCGGCGGCGGTTCTTCCGCAACAAGGCGGCGCTGATGGGGCTGGTGATCCTTGGCTTCGTCGTGGCCTTTGCGCTTTTCGGCAATGCGCTGGCGCAATGGTCGAACGAGGAGCTCGACTACAACGTCATGGGCCAGATCGTCGAGCTCGGCGGCCCGTCGATCGAAAGCGGCCATTACTTCGGCACCGATGATCTGGGCCGCGACCTCTTTGCGCGCACCGTGCAGGGCACACAGATCAGCCTCGCCGTCGGCCTCGTCGGCGCGCTCATCGCCTGCGTCGTCGGCACGCTCTACGGCGCGGTCGCGGGTTACTTCGGCGGGCGTACCGACAGCATCATGATGCGGCTCGTCGATATCTTCATGGCCGTGCCTTACATGTTCGTGCTGATCCTGCTGCTGGTCATGTATGGCCGGTCGATCACCATCCTTTTCGCCGGTGTCGGCCTGATTTCCTGGATGGAGATGGCCCGCATCGTGCGCGGCCAGACCCTGACCATCAAGGGCCGCGAGTTCGTCGAGGCGGCCCGCGCCACCGGCGTCTCGGCCCCGGTCATCATCCTGCGCCATATCGTGCCCAACCTTCTGGGCGTGATCGCCGTCTATGCCACGCTGCTGGTGCCGCTGATGATCCTAACGGAAAGCTTCATCTCCTTCCTCGGCCTTGGCGTGCAGGAGCCGCTGACCTCGCTCGGCGCGCTGATCTCCGAAGGCGCGGGCACCATCGCCTATGGCACCACTTGGCAGCTGGGTTTCCCGCTGCTGTTCTTCTGTCTCACGCTCTTCGGCCTGTTCTTCATCGGGGACGGGCTGCGGGACGCGCTCGACCCCAAGGATCGCTGATGTCTCTGCTGGAAATCGACAAGCTCTCGGTCACCTTCGACGGCGAAGACGGCCCCGTGCATGCGGTCAACGACCTGTCGCTCTCGATCAACCGGGGCGAGACCCTCGGCATCGTCGGCGAAAGCGGCTCGGGCAAAAGCCAGACCGCCTTTTCGATCATGGGGCTGCTGGCCCCCAATGGGCGCACCGGGGGCTCGATCCGTTTCGACGGGCAGGAGATTTTGGGTGCAAAGCCCAAGCTGCTGAACAAGATCCGCGCCGAGCGCATCGCGATGATCTTCCAAGACCCGATGACTTCGCTGAACCCCTACATGCGGATCTCTGACCAGATGACCGAGGTGCTGACCCTGCACCAAGGCATGTCAAAACGCGACGCGCTGGCGGAATCGGTGCGGATGCTGGACGCGGTGAAAATTCCGGCGGCGAAAGAGCGCATCCGGCTCTTCCCGCATGAGTTTTCCGGCGGGATGCGCCAGCGGGTGATGATCGCCATGTCGCTCTTGTGCAAACCCGACCTGCTGATCGCCGACGAGCCGACCACCGCGCTCGACGTCACCGTTCAGGCGCAGATCATGGACCTGTTGGGCGATCTGCAGAAGGACTTCGGCATGGCCACGATCCTCATCACCCATGACCTCGGCGTCGTCGCGGGCTTCTGCGAGCGGGTGCTGGTCATGTACGGTGGCCGGGTGATGGAGCAAGGGCCGACCGAGCCGCTCTTTGCCGAGCCCACGCATCCCTATACCCGCGGCCTGCTGGCCGCCGTGCCGCGCGTCGATGACGAGGACGCCACGATGAAGGCGATCCCCGGCAACCCGCCCAATATGGCCGCCCCGCCCGAGGGCTGCCCCTTCCGTCCGCGCTGCGATTATGCCGGCGAGGATTGCCGCGTGATGCCGCCGCTCGCACCCTTCAACGCGGCCCGCGCCCGCGCCTGTCACCGTCCCATCGCGGAGGTCACATCATGAGCCCGCTGCTTTCGGTCCGCGACCTGCACGTCAAATTCCCGATCACCCGCGCCGGCGACATGCCCTGGACCAAGCCGCGCCTGCTCCACGCGGTGAACGGGGTCAGCTTCGATCTGGAGCCCGGCAAGACCCTCGGCGTGGTGGGCGAATCCGGCTGCGGCAAATCCACCCTCGCGCGCGGCCTCATCCAGATGGTGCCAGCCGAGGGGCAGGTGATGTGGCAGGGCGAGACGGATCTCCTGTCGCTTTCCCCGCGCCGGATGAAGCCCTACCGCTCTGAAATCCAGATGGTGTTTCAGGACCCGCTCGCCTCGCTCAACCCCCGCATGACGCTGGGCCAGATCATCGCCGAGCCGCTGAAGACCCACCGCCCCGACGTCCCCGCCCGCGAACGCCGTACCCGCGTGGCGCAGATGATGGAGCGCGTGGGCCTCTTGCCGCAGATGATCAACCGCTACCCGCATGAGTTCTCCGGCGGCCAGTGCCAGCGCATCGGCATCGCTCGCGCGCTGATCGTGGAGCCGAAGCTGCTCATTTGCGACGAGCCGGTCTCGGCCCTCGATGTGTCGATTCAGGCGCAGGTGATCGAACTGCTCAAAGAATTGCAGCGCGATCTGGGGCTGGCGATGATCTTCATCGCCCATGACCTCAGCGTGGTGAAAAACATTTCAGACGAGGTCATGGTGCTTTATCTGGGCCGCATCATGGAAAAGGCGCCAAAGGCGCTGCTCTATGACGAGCCGCAGCATCCCTATACCCAAGCGCTGCTTTCCGCCGTGCCGATCCCGGACCCAATCGCCGAACGTGCCAAGCAGATCGTGCCGATGAGCGGTGATATGCCCTCGCCGATGAACCCGCCCTCGGGCTGCGTGTTCCGGGGTCGCTGCCCGCGCGCGCAGGACGACTGCGCGCAGGTGGTGCCACAGCCCGACGGCGATCTGCACCGCGTGGCCTGCATCCACCCCGGCCCGATGCGCGAAAGCGAACTGCGCCAGCACGCGGCCAGTTAAGCCGGGGGGCAAGGCACCCGGACCACCATCTTCGCCTTCTAAGTCATGACCCTTGCCACGCGACGCAGATTATCGGTGATCACGGCGGACATGTCATCGAGCCGCATGTCGCGGTCCTTGGCCCAGTTCAACACCGCCTCCGTCAGCGCGCGCACCGCCAGATCAGACAGAAGCCGGGCCTCGATCTGCCGGTCCTCGCCAAGCCGCGCGGTCAAGATGTCGGCCAATACATCCGCCGTGGCCTTGCCGCGCACATGGAACATGTCGCGGAGCGAGGGATTTTCCTCGACCACCTCAAGGATTTTCATGAGCAGCGCGCGTTCGACCGGCGCGACCTGATAGAGACGGCCCAGCAACAGGCCCAAGTCCTCCGGCAAAGGGGCCGTTGAGCCGATAAACCACTCCGCACCCGCCATGTCGATCTTCAGGGCCTCGCCCAGGATCGCGGCCTCTTTGTTCGGGTAGTAGTTGAAGAAGGTGCGGGTGCTGACCGCGGCCTCTTTGGCGATGGCGTCGGTTGTGGTGCAGTCTAACCCATGCCGAAGCGCCAGAGTGACCGCCGCCATCTGAATGTCCCGCGCTGTCTGGAGGCGGCGTCTCTGACGCAGGTCCATGGCCATTGTATCCTTGCCCCTCTCCTTCATTCACAGTAATCATTGCACACTGTGCAACGTGGCGCAATCGGCGCGGCGCTCTTTCGGACCAAGGCAACGGATTAAACCCTCATGAAAAAGTTCTCGCTTCACCCGGCGGCGCTCTTTGCCGCGACGCTGGCGCTGGCCCTTCCTGCATGGGCCCAAGCCCCCGCTGGCATGCCGCCGAAAAAGGTCGGCGTGATCGAAGCGCAGCTGCAAGAGGTGCCCCGGATCGTCACTTTGCCGGGGCGTGCGGTGGCGGCCTCTGCCACGGCCATTCGCCCGCGTGTGGGCGGGATATTGGAGGAAATCCTCTATCAACCCGGCAAGCCGATCACCGAAGGCACGCCGATGTTTCGCATCGAGGATGCGACCTATCGCGCCAATGTGGCCAGTGCCGAAGCGCAGCTCGCCAGTGCCGAGGCGCAGGTCACGCAGGCCGAATCCGCCTATGATCGCACCGAACGGTTGGTCGGCTCCGGCAGCACGAAGGCACAGCTTGAATCCGCCCGTGCAACCTTGGACCAATCCCGCGCCGCGGTGAAATCCGCGCAGGCCGCGCTGACCCTCGCCGAAGCGAAATTGGGGTGGACGACGGTCAAGAGCCCGATCTCGGGCGTGGCCAGTGTCGCCGCCGCCTCGGTGGGCGATCTGGTCACCGAAGGTCAGGCCGCTGCGCTGGCCACCGTTACCCAGCTCGACCCGATTGAGGTGGATATGTACGAGCCGTCCTCGCGGTTCCTTGCGGTGATGGAGGATATCACCGACGGCACTTTGCGCCTAAACGAAGAATTGCAGGCGACGCTGAAGCTTGAGAACGGTCGGATGTACCAAAGCCGGGGCAGTCTGGTGGCGCCGGGTGTGACGGTCTCGACCTCGACCGGTTCGATCGACACGCGGTTTCGGTTCGAAAATCCCGATCATTTGATCCTGCCCGGAATGTTCCTGCGCGGGCAGATCGAACTGGGCCGGACAGAGGCGTTCTTGATCTCTCATTCCGCCACCAAACGCGACAAACTGGGGAAGTTGACGGCTTGGGTGGTCGAGGATGGCAAGGCCAGCCGCCGCGCGTTGACCGAAGATGGCACATTTCAGCAGCAATGGATCGTGACCGGCGGGCTCAAGGACGGTGATACGGTCATCATGGATGGTCTGGCCGGCTTGGCCGAAGGCATGGCGGTTGTCCCTGTGCCGGTGGAATTTGACGAGGATGGCGTTCTGCGCGATCTGCCCGCAGCCACAAAGGCGACGGAGTAACTGATGGCGCGTTTCTTTATTCACCGCCCGGTTTTCGCCTGGGTGATTGCACTGGTCGTCATGCTGGTGGGCGCGCTTGGGCTGAACTCCCTCGCGATTGAGCAATATCCGCAGATTGCGCCCACCACCGTCAACATCAGAGCCTCTTACACAGGCGCCTCAGCCGAGATCGTGGAGGCGTCTGTCACGACGGTGATCGAAGACGCGATGACCGCGCTTGATGGGCTGTCCTATATGACGTCGAACTCCACCCCCGGCTCGGCCTCCATCTCTCTGGTCTTTGACGATACGGTCGATCCCGACATCGCGCAGGTGCAGGTGCAGAACAAGTTGCAACTGGTCACTTCGCAGCTTCCCGATGTGGTGCAGCAGCGCGGGGTGCAGGTTGCGCGTTCGACCAGTTCGATCCTGCTCGTCGGCGCGTTGACCACCCAAAGCGACCGATTGTCGACGGTGGAATTGGGCGATCTGATCGCGCAGCTGATCGAAGAACCGGTGAAACGCACACCGGGGGTCGGATCGATCAGCACCTTCGGCTCGGGCTATGCGATGCGGGTCTGGCTCGACCCGATGCGGATGGTTCAATATCAGGTCACCCCGGCGGATGTGGCCGGGGCGGTGGCGGCGCAGAACACCAATGTCACCGTCGGCGATCTGGGCGCGCAGCCAAGCGCGCAGGGGCAGCGCTTCACCGTGCCGATCTCGGCGCAATCGCAGCTTTCGACGGTTGAAGAGTTCGAAAGCATCCTCCTGCGGGTGGACCCGGATGGCTCTACCGTTTTCCTTGGGGATGTGGCTGATATTGCAATCGGTCAGGAAAGCTACGGCGGTGATGCGCGCTACAACGGTGGGGCGGCGGCGGGGTTTGCCGTCAACCTTGCCTCAGGCGCCAATGCGGTGGATACGGCCGCGGCGGTGCGGGCAACGATCGCCAACGTCGAAAGCGCGCTGCCCGATGATGTCGAGGTGGTGTACCCCTATGACACCTCGCCCTTCGTCGAAGCCTCGATCACCCAAGTCTACCACACGCTGGTCGAAGCGGTGGTGCTGGTGTTCTTCGTGATCCTGGTGTTCCTGCAAAGCTGGCGCGCCACGCTCATTCCGGTGATCGCAATTCCGGTCGTTCTTTTGGGCACCTTCGGAGTGCTGGCCGCGGCGGGCTTTACCATCAACACCTTGACCATGTTCGCCTTGGTTCTGGCCATCGGCCTGCTCGTCGATGATGCCATCGTGGTGGTAGAGAACGTCGAACGGGTCATGGAAGAAGATGGCGTTGGGCCGGTGGAGGCCACAGAGAAAAGCATGGACGAAATCACCTCCGCGCTCGTCGGCATCGTGCTGGTGCTGTCGGCGGTCTTTGTCCCCATGGCCTTTATGGGCGGCGCGACCGGGGTGATTTACCGCCAGTTCTCGATCACCATTATCACCGCCATGGTCCTGTCCCTTGGGGTCGCGGTGATCCTGACCCCCGCGATGTGCGCCAGCCTGCTCAAACCGGGCGGCCATGGCGGCGCCATTGCCCCCGCGCGATGGTTCAACCGCAACCTTGACCGCGTCACCAATGGCTATGTCCGCGTGGTGTCGCGCTATGTCAAACGCCCGATGCGCAGCTTGCTGGTCCTGGCGGCGGTTATCGTCGGCGTGCTCATGCTCTTTGACCGGCTGCCCGGTTCCTTCCTGCCCGACGAAGATCAGGGCGTCGCCCTGGTGATGATCCAAGGGCCGGACGGCTCCACCACCGAACAGACGCTGGCGCTTGTCGAAAAGGTCGAAAACTATCTGCTGGAGGCCGAAGGCGAGACCGTCAAATCCGTTTTTGCAGCCCTTGGGTTCAGCTTTGCGGGCTCGGGGCAGAACAATGCCATCGTCTTTGTCAAACTGCATGACTATGCCGAGCGCGAAGGCTTTGACATCGCGGGTCTGGTCAACCGCGCCAACGGTTATTTCTATACCACGAACCGGCAGGGCAATATCTTTGTGCTTCAGCCGCCCGCGATCCAGGGGCTGGGCAGTTCGTCGGGCTTTAACATGTTCCTGACCGATCAAGGCGGGCAGGGGCAAGAAGCGCTGGCCGCGGCGGCCAATCAACTTGTGGCGAATGCGCAGGCGGATGGCCGTGTCACATCGCTGCGCGGCAATGAGGCCGCCAGCCAGACCGCGCTGCGGCTGGACATTGATCAGCAAAAGGCGGCGGCCTTTGGCCTGTCGATCCCGGATGTGAATGCCATGCTCTCGGTGATCTTCTCAGGGCGCGAGGTGAATGATTTCGCTCTCGGGAATGATCTTCGCCCGGTCATCATTCAAGGCAAAGCAGAGGCGCGGCGCCAGCCCGAAGACATCAACCAATGGTACGCCCGCAACAGCCAGGGCGAGATGGTCTCTTTCGCGGCATTCTCTGAGCAGAAATGGACGCAAGAGCCGCAGGCGGTTGCCCGCTTCGGCGGGACGCGGGGGATGGAGCTGAGCGGCAGCGCCGCGGCGGGCCTGTCTTCTAGCGAAGGCATGGCGGTGATGGAAGAACTGGTGGCGGAGCTCGATGGTAACTATGGCGCGGCCTGGACCGGCCTGTCCTTCCAGGAGCGGATGTCGGGCAATCAGGCGCCGATGTTGTTCGCGCTTTCGGCGCTGGTCGTCTTTCTGGCGCTGGCCGCGCTTTATGAAAGCTGGTCCGTGCCTCTGGCGGTGATGTTGACCGTGCCCGTTGGCATTCTGGGCGCGCTCGCGGCGGCCTATTACTTTGGCCAGTCAAACGACGTTTATTTCAAGGTCGGGCTGCTCACCACCATCGGGCTGGCCGCGCGGAACGCGATCTTGATCGTGGAGTTCGCACAGGCGCAGGTCCAGGAGGGGCTGTCGGTTGTCGAAGCCGCCAAGATCGCGGCGCGGCAGCGTCTGCGCCCGATCTTGATGACCACCTTCGCCTTTATGCTCGGCGTGCTGCCGCTGGCCATCGCCTCGGGCGCCGGGGCCGGGGCGCAGAACTCGATCGGCATCGGCGTGCTGGGCGGCATGGCGTCTTCGGCGGTGATCGGGATCTTTTTGGTGCCGGTGTTCTATGTGGTGGTGCTGAAAATCCGGCAGATGCTGACGCGAAGAAAGGCCGAGGCTTGATCGAGCGGTGAAAGCGGGCCGCCTGATGGCAAATGCGGTGGCCCCGATCCGGGGCCACCGCTTCGACATTTAGACGCGTATCTGCGCGCCGGCCTTAGGAGCCGGAGCGGACCGCCACAACTTCGATCTCAACCAGCCAAGCCGGGTTCGCCAGTCCGGCGACGGCAAAGACCGAGCGGGTTGGCAGGTCGGGCTGTTCCTCGGTGCCGAAATATTGGGTGTAGCCTTCCATGAAGCCTTCAAAGTCCATCCCGTCGCTGCCCTCGGGGGCAACCAGATAGGCCTGCATCTTGATGACATCCCCCATATCGAGGTCGATCCCGGCGAGTTTCTTTTCAATCGACGCCAGAACGCTGGCGGTTTGGGTTGCCGTATCCCCGAAATATTCAGGCGAGCCCTTCGCGGCCGTTTCATCAGCGACCTCTGGCACGGTGCCGCTGAGGTAGACCAAGGTCGCATCCGCTGGCACCTCGACCGCTTGCAGGATCGGGAAGTCGGAATCCGGCAAGCCGTGACGGATGACCTCCGAGCTTTGCGCGAATGCGGCGCTGGCCGAAATTGCAGTGAGCGCGGCGAGGGGGGCGATAAATTTGCGGATCATTCGTGTTCCTCCGTGTTTTGATCTACTGGGTCGGCGGGACGGGCGTCGGCCACGGCCTCCAGCGTGCCGTCGGCCTCATAGTCATTGCCGAGGTTGGTCTGGATATAATCCGTGATCGCAAGCACCTGTTTGTCATCAAGGAAATGCCCGAAGCTTGGCATCGCGGCCTGTCCATTGAGGATGATATAGGTCGCGTAGCCGGCATATTCGAGGTTCGGATTGCCGCTGAGCGCGGGGTATTTCCCGGCCCCGACGGCGCCCGATCCATCAGCCATGTGACAGCCCGAGCAAAGGGACTGGTACAGTTCTTCGCCGTCTTCGCTGACATATTCCTCAACCCATTCGCCCCCGTCCGCCATCGCGGTGATCTCGCGTTCCTGGGGGCGGGCTTCGACCTCGGGAGAGGTCTCGCCGGTTTCGCCGTCCGCTGCTTGCGCGGCGCGCGTGTCTACCTCGTTATCCTGGGCATAGAGCGGCAGCGTGCCGAGCATGCCTACGATCGCAGCTGTGATAAAAGTCTGTCGCATGGCTTCACCCGTTGATTACTTTGTCATGGAGGCGCGAGATCGCATCGAGCGAGGAGAGGATCGCCCCTTCCTGCCAAGCGGGCAGGTAGGACAGATGCTCGCCCGCGCAGACGACGCGGTTGTCGATCTTGACGGCCTCATCGTAATTGTCGCGGCTTTCCCAAACGCCGGAGCAGCCCAAGACCCAAGGCACCTTGTGCCAGACGACGCTCACACCGGTCTTGAACTCATCGCGGTATTGCGGGTGGATCTTGGCGCCCTGCCGCAACGCCCATTCCAGACGTTCGGCAGGCTCCATCGCGTTGAACTTGTAGGAGTTCTCACCGCGCCATGTATAGCCGCCCAGAAGCACGCCCGGCCCCTCCGTGAAATAGCCCGTCGAAGGGTAGCTGATCTGCCCGATCGCCAGATCGGTATAGCTGATGCCGCCATAGATATCGTCATCTTCCTCCCAGAAGCGGCGTTTGAATTCGAGCCCCCATTTCGTCGACCCGTTGTAATACATGGAACTGATCGCATCGGCCAAACCGCCAGAGAGATTGTGGTCGATCTGTCCGAGTATCGAGAAGGGAATGGTGCAGACGCAATAGTCCGCCTGGCTGGTCTGCTGACCGCCGCCGGCCGTGTCTTCCCATGTTACCGAGACGCCGTTTTCGTCCTGCTGTAGCGCGACGACCTTGGCGTTATAGGTGATGAGGTCTCCCACCTCGCGTTCAAACCCTTTGGCAATCGCGTCCATCCCGCCAACCGGCTGGAACATCGGCGCCTGATGGTCAACGGTCTCATGCGTGGCGAGATATTCCCAGAGCCGCGACTGCAACACCTCCTGCGGGTTGAGCAGGTCCGAGGCTTCGGGCGCCGCGTCCACACCGCCGCCGGGCTGTTTGGCATAGCCGCGGTAGTGGCTGGTCTCCAGGCTTTTGACGTATTCATTCTGCGCGTTGAGCACCCCGAAGGACCGCAGGCTTTCCAGCAAGACCTCACGGTCTTCGGCGGTGACCATTTCATCAAGTTTGCCCTGATTGACCGCCCTGGCCAACAACTCCGAGATATGGCCGCGATAGTCGGTCTTGATGTCCTTCAGGCGCTGCGGTTGCCCGCCATAGGCATCGGAGCGGTGCAGATAGGAGTTGTAGTTCAGCTGGATAAAGGGCTCCAGCGGGACCTTGAGCCGTTTGCAGTAGTCCAGGACGGCATGGTGGTTATGCGGCAGCCGCCAGGGGCCGGGGTTGATGTAATTGCCTTCGGCGAAATCGACGTTCTGGGTCGCCCCGCCAAGCTCGGTATAGCTGTCGCCCGAGCGCAGGGTCCAACATCGCCCGCCTGCCTTTTCACGGAACTCCAGCACTTCGACCTCATAGCCCGCGGCCCGCATTTCATAGGCGGCGGTAAGCCCCGCAAGCCCGGCGCCGAGGATCAGCACCTTGGCCCCCTGCGGATCTCCGTCCAGTTTAATGGGTCCGCTGTAGTCAGAAGGTGCGGCAAAACCCATTGATGTCATGGCATGATACATCGCGGTACTGCCTGCGGCAGTCCCGATCATCGCCAAAAGATTGCGACGTGTAATTTCACTCATGGAAGGCCCCCCGTGGTATCCGGTTCTATGCGCGGCCTCGACCGCAGTAGAGCCGCGGAAGTGCTGGAACAGAAAATGAGCACTATGATGGGCTAACGGTGGGTCTCTGGGATGGGTTCCAAGATATTTCTTGTGAGCGGCTTTTTGGGGGAGGGAAGATGCCGCGTGCTGATCTCTGGGATGGAAATCTTCACCGACGTTGGCGGCGGTCTGCGGCAGCTGCGGATCGTAAAAGAGACCCTTTATGACGGCGGTAGCGTTTCCGCCGTCGCTCGTCGCCATGGCGTGTGCCTCAATCTGTCCTCTGGTTTGAGCCGACATCCTGCGGACCTTTCGGATGCCGAAGGCGCAGCCCGCAGAAAACGCCCCTCAAACGCGCCCCTTCAAGCGCCCGCAAACCATAGGCCAAGCATCCAGATCCCCATGCCGAGCATCACCAGGTTCTCGGTCAGCGAAATGAACCCCAAAGGCACATTCGATCCCCCGCCGACGCAGGCGCATTTCAGCTCGCGCTTCTCGATATAGACCGCTTTGATGACGCTGACCGCGCCGATGGCACCGATAAAGATGCCGACCGGGGCCACGAGCCAGATCAGCGCGCTGCCGGTGCCGATCAATGCCATCATGCCGACGCCGGCCCAGAGCTCGGCGAAGGGATAGGCATAGCCGTAGGGCACGTATTTGCGCGCCAGAAGGTCGTAGCCCAGAAACCCGTTCACGAAGCTGCCCACATCCTGCAGTTTCTGGATCGCCAGCGCGACCATCGAGATCGCAAAGAACCATTTCAGGAGCGTCAGCAGCGGGAACCCATCATAGAGATTGAGAACGATGGCCAGGGCCATCAGGAAGGTCGATCCGAAGATCGCGACGATCGGCCTGTAGGTCGTTTCGTCCTCCCCGAGAACGCGGAAGCCGAAATGCTTTTTCAGATCGGTGAAGCCCCCGATCCGCTCCCCGTCAATAAAGGTCTGCGGCGTCGTCTTGACCCCATGCGCCTCCATATAGGCGTCGACCGCGTCGCGCGTGGTCAACAGATTGTCGTCCACCTCATAGCCCTTATGTTCCAGCAACGCCTTCGACTTGAGGCCGAAGGGGCAGAGATGCCCCGGCATAGCCATTCGGTAAAGCGATGCTGTCTTGCCGGTGCCGCGGCTTTTGTCGCGGGCTGTGCTGGGGCCGTCGATCTGGGTATCTGTCATCGGTAGCGTCCTTTCCTATCAGGCATTGCAGCCGTAAAAGCCGCGGTATCCGGCGCGCAGACCGGCATCGAGTTCGAGGATCAGATCGGCCTCCTGCGGCCCGGCCGTCGCGTCGAGAAGACCCTCGCCTTCGGGCGCCCGCAAAAGCAGCGCCATACCCTCGGCCGCCAGCGCGGGGCCGGAGGCGATCGTATCGGCATCCTCAACGTCGAGCCGCAGCAGATCGCCGGAGAGGCGGAGCAGTGCCGCACCATCATCGCCAATCGCCAGCACGGGCGGGCTGGTTTCCGTATAGGTGAAGGTGCAGGCGGCGCCGCTCGGGAAGAGCTTCGCGATATGGGCCTCCTTCAGGAACTGCGGGTCGAGGGTGGCGACTTCGGCTGTCGAGAGTGCCTCCTCCAGCGAGACGATCTCGCCGGGGCCGCTTTCATTGCGATCCCCCGCATCGCCCTGCGCTTCGATGTTGGTGGTGAGATAGCGCATCTCGGCGATTTCCTTGTCTTGGGCAAAGATGATCTCATCGGCCAGTTTGCGCACCCGCGGGTCCGAAATATTGGCCCGGCTCGATGTCATGATCGCGATGGAGTGATGCGGGATCATCGCCCGCATATAGCTGGTATCGCCGACGGTCACCTGGCTGCGCACCAGCCAGAGCGACGCCGCGAATGCAATCGCCGCCCCGGCAAAGATCGCCGTATTGGCCTTTTTACTGGGATACATCTTCAGCATGAAGGCGAGCATGATGATCGCCATGGTCGCGCCCATCAGCAGCGCCATATAGGCGCGGGTTTCCGACCAGAAAACATGGCTGACGAGGTAGGTGTTGAGATACATCAGCACGAACATCACGACCGTCGATGTCGCGATCATCGCGGCAAAACGACCATAGCCCATGCCACCGCTCTCGTGTTTTTCGCTTTCATCTGTCATATGGAACCAGCCTTTCTTTCTTAAAGTTTCCCTATACCCCCTGTAGGTATCTAAACCTGCGTGTCGCCAGAATGGTTCCATGGAGCGAATATGAAACAGAACAAACAGAAGACCTTGGACCGCCTTGCCCGATTGGAGGGCCAGGTGCGCGGTGTGGCCAAAATGGTTGATGCGGACCGCTACTGCATGGATATTCTGGCGCAGACGGCCGCGATCCGCTCGGCCCTGCTCGGGGTCGAGCGGCTGGTTCTTGAGAACCACGCCGACCATTGTGTCGCCTCCGCGATTGAAAGCGGCGACCCTGATGAGCAAAGAGCGAAGTTCGACGAGCTGATCGGGCTTTTGCAGAAGGCGTCCCGGTAGGAGCCCCTCCGCGCGATCATGCCAGGGGGAACGCCAATTGCACGGCTGTGCCTTTCTCTCTCGGCAAAAGCGTAACCGTGCCGGTATGGCGGCGCAGGACGTCTTTGACGATCGACAGGCCCAGACCGCTTCCTTGACCATTGCGCAGCTGTCCAAACCTTTGAAACGCGACATCCGTGCTGTCGTGGGGGATGCCTGTGCCGTCATCCTCAACGCATAGCACCGCAGCGTGATCTCTTGCCGAGGTCGTCACAACGATAGATGTCAGATCAGGGCCGCCGTGTTGCAGGGCGTTCTCAAGCAGGTTGGTCAGGGCTTCGCCGATCAACAGCGGGTCGCCGAGGATTGGCAGATCTGCCGGATGCGGGTGGAAATCAAAAGACAGGTCTTTCGATAGGATCGCGGGCGCGAGATCGCTGCATATTTCCGCCGCAATGCTGTTCAACTCGGTTCTCTCAAGCACGGGCTGCGCGTCGTAGCGCAGGCGTTCGATCGACAAGAGCTGATTTGCAAGCCGCGCGGATTTGCGGGCGGCGGCGATCAGGTCCTGCTCGCGCTGGCGGCGCTCTTGCAGATCGCTGACATCCGGGAGCACCTCGGCCATGGACAGAAGCGCTGAGGCCGGGTTGCGCAACTGATGGGCCGCGTTTGAAATGAAGGTCTGGTGATCCTCGATGCTGCGCCGCAACTGGCCAAACAGCCGGTTCAATGTCGCGACGATGCCCGAGACCTCTGAGGGCACGGGGCGGCGGATGTTGCGCAGGTCGTCCGGGGAGCGATGCTTGATCGCGTCCTGCAGGTCATTCAAAGGCCGCAGGCCGATTTTCACGCCGAACCAGACCACAAATGCCAGCGCGGCCATCAGACAGGCGATCAGCGCTGCCGCGCGACGGGCCAAAGCGGCGGCAAAGGCATTTCGGTCACTGTCGCGCTGCCATACGGTGACAATCGTGTCCCCGGTAAGGTTACCGATTGTTGTGCGCTCGGCCATGCGCAAGACGCGCACCGGTTCGCCCCGATATCTTGCCATCGTGTATTGCAGCCCGTCTCCATCGGCGCGGCCCCCGGAGACCGGGGGATAGGCATAGCCCGTGATATAGCTGCCGCCCGGGCCCATGACGTGATAGAACAATTCGCCGCCGCCCGCGTCCGAGATGAAGCCACGGGTGGAGGGCGAGAGGGCGTCACCGCCCGAGATGGCAACATCGCGTGAGATCGCCAGACCGGCGGCCAGAAGGCTGCGGTCGAAGAGGGTCTGCGAGGTCTGTTCCGCGACCTGAAAGCGCCAGAAACCCAACAGGATAGACAGCAGCAGCAGCGGCGACAGGATCAGGAAAAACAGGCGGAGCCTTAGGGACAGGGTGGTCATGCAGGGTCAACTTGCAGCATGTAGCCCAGACCACGGGCGGTTTTGATCCTGATGCCATAGGGGTCCAGCCGTTTGCGCAGGCGCGAGATATGCGGCTCGATCACCGCGTCTTCCTGCTCTGCCCCGGTGCCATAGACATGGGTGATCAGTTGCGCCTTGGAGACCAGCCTGCCGCGCCGTTCCAACAGACACTCCAACGTCGCCAGCTCTTTTCGCGGGAAGGCGAGGGGCTGTTCATCTTTCAGCAATTGCCGATTGGTTCGGTCAAAGATCAGCGGGCCAAGCTTGTCCCGTGCCGAGAATTCCAGGTTCTTGCGCCGCGCCATGGCCCGCAGACGGGCTTCCAATTCGTCCATCTCGAAGGGCTTTGTCAGATAGTCGTCGGCGCCGGCATCCAGCCCCGCAACACGCTCCGAAGTCTCCGCCCGGGCCGTCAGCAAGATCACCGGCGTGCCATCTCCGCGGCGGCGCAACCGGCTGAGAACTTCGAGCCCGTCACAGCCCGGCAGATTGCGGTCGAGCACGATAAGGTCGGCCCCTTCGAGACGGAGAAAGGCGTCGGCGTCTTCTCCGTTGTGCAACAGGTCCACTGCATGGCCGCGGTCCCGCAGGCGGTGGGCGATCCCCTGGGCAAGGGTCTCATTGTCTTCGATCACGGCGATGCGCATGCTTAAAATTTAATCCTTCTGCGCAAGTTTCGCGCAAGGTTGGGGCGGCAGGTTATTTGAGCTGGAGGAGGGATTCGTTCCCTTGAAGTCCAAATCTATGCAGATTTCAACAATCTGCTCAGTACAGAATGTCTACGGGAGGACACCTATGACTATCAAGTATTTCGCCGCCACGGCTGTATCCGCCGCCTGTCTCGCCGCTCCGGCGATGGCCGAAGTGGATCTGTCGGGCAAGACCGTCGAGTGGGTCATTCCTTTCTCGGAAACCGGTGGTTCGGCCAAATGGGCCAACTTCTTTGCGCCGCTGTTGAGCGAAGAACTGCCCGGTAATCCCACCGTCGTGGTAAAGTTCATGCCGGGCGCGGGCTCGACCAAAGGGGCCAACTGGTTCCAGGAGCAAGAGCATGAAGACGGCACCCTGCTGTTCGGGACATCGGGTTCGACCCAATTCCCCTATCTGCTGGATGATCCGCGCGTTCGCTATGAATACAGCGATTGGAACCCGGTCATGGCCTCCGGCACTGGTGGCGTCGCCTATCTGAACCCGGAAGACGGCAAGAAGTTCGACGGCACGGCGAACAACCTCAAGGACATTGATTTCATCTACGGCTCGCAGGGCGCGACACGGTTGGACCTCGTGCCGCTCTTGGCGTGGAAAATGCTGGGCATGAGTGTCGAGCCGGTTTTCGGGATCAAAGGCCGCGGCGATGGCCGTTTGATGTTTGAGCGTGGCGAAGCGACAATCGATTATCAAACATCCTCAAGCTACCTTGGTGCCTCGGCTGAACTGGTCGAAAAAGGCCAGGCGGTTCCGATGATGACATGGGGCGCGCTGGACGAAGACGGCAATATCGTACGCGACCCGACCTTCCCCGATATCCCGACGTTCAAGGAAGTCTGCGAAGCGACCGATGGCTGCGAGACTTCAGGCGAAGCATGGGATGCGTGGAAGGCCTTCTTTATCGCCGGTTTCCCCGTCCAGAAAATCGCCTTTCTGCCCGCGGGAACCCCGGATGACGTGATCGAAACCTATACCGCTGCCTTTGATGCCGTGCGCAACCGCGAGGACTTTGCACAGATCGCCGCGAAACGTGTTGGCAAATATCCCGTCTTCGTAGGCGAGGGCGCAGCAAAGGCCACGCAGCGCGGCACCTCCGTGTCGCCCGAGGCGAAATCCTATGTCACGAACTGGCTGGAAGAAGCCTATGGTGTTTCGCTGAAGTAAGCGAAATCAGATGGCCCCGGGACAGCCCGGGGCCATATTTGTAACTATTTCCGAATTCGAGGTCGCTGCGATGGATGTATTCGCAACCGCTCTGCCTGCATTGGGTCAGGCATGGGCGCTTATTCTGCAACCAATTGTTCTTGGGTATCTGCTCTTGGGCGTGGTCATGGGACTCGCCGTCGGGGTGTTTCCCGGACTGGGCGGAATCGCCGGGCTGTCGCTGCTTTTGCCCTTCATGTTTGGCATGGACCCGGTGCTGGGTCTGGCGCTGATGGTCGGCATGGTTGCGGTTGTTCCGACCTCGGATACTTTTGCGTCGGTCTTGATGGGCATTCCCGGCTCATCCGCCAGTCAGGCCACGGTGCTCGACGGTTTCCCGATGGCAAAGAAGGGCCAGGCCGCGCGCGCCCTCTCGGCGGCCTTTACCTCGTCGCTGTTTGGCGGCCTCGTCGGCGCGGTGTTCTTGACGATCTTCATCGTCGTCGCCCGTCCCATCGTGCTGGCGTTTGGCCTGCCAGAGATGTTGATGATCTCGGTCCTCGGTCTGTCCATGGTGGCCGTGCTGGCCGGGCGGGTTGCGCTCAAGGGCGTTGCGGCAGCGGGGCTCGGGCTGTTGATCGGAACAATCGGAGAGGCCGATGCCGGGGGCAGCCTGCGCATGGCCAGCTATGATATCCCCTATCTGACGGACGGGCTGAAGCTCGTGATCGTCGGTCTTGGCATTTTCGCCGTGCCAGAGATCATTTCCCTTTTGCGGCAGGACCGGTCGATTTCAAAAGAAGCCAAGCTCGGCGCTGGCTGGAGTGCCGGCGTTCGGGATTGGGTGGCCAATAAATGGCTCTCGGTCCGTTGTTCGCTGATCGGGGTCGTTGTGGGCGTGATACCCGGCCTTGGCGGGTCCGTTGTCGACTGGATCGCCTATGGCCACGCGGTTCAGACCACCTCTGACAAGTCGCAGTTCGGCAAGGGTGAAGTGCGTGGGGTGATCGGGCCTGAGAGCTCGAACAACGCCAAAGAGGGCGGGGGGCTGGTGCCCACACTGCTGTTCGGGATTCCCGGCTCGGGCTCCATGGCGATCTTCATTGGCGCGATTGCGCTTTTGGGGTCCGGTGACATCGAAGTCGGCCCCTCGATGCTGCGGGACAATCTCGACATTACCTATTCCATCGTCTGGCTCTTGGCGCTTGCCAATGTCGCGGGCACCCTTTTGTGCATCGCGGCATCCGGTGGCATCGCCAAGCTGACCACGATCCGGTTCACATATCTCGCGCCCTTCTTGTTCATGCTGATCTCTTTCGCGGCGTTCCAGTCGGGGCAGAACTTCGAAGACATATTGGCGCTCTTCGTGATCGGGCTGATCGGTATCTTCCTGCGCCGTTTCGACTGGTCGCGCCCGGCGTTTCTGATCGGCTTTGTGCTGTCCAACCCGGTTGAAAAGTTCTCGAACCAAGCCTTCCAGATCGCGTCCTTCCGCTTCCGCAAATCTTTCGAAGAGGGGATGGACTATATCTTTTCGCCGATCGTGATCGTGCTCTTGATCGTCACCGTGGTCTCTGTCGTGCTGGGGCTGCGGCAGGCCAAGTCGATTATGGCAGAGGGCGATGTCCAGTCCGGCTCGAAACGGGCGCCGCTGGTCTTTCTGTTGGCGATCATGGGCTATGTGGTCGCGGCCCTGCTCAACGCCAATATGATCCCGGACTATAACATGACCGACAAGATCGTTCCCTTGGTTGTCGGTGGCATCACCCTGACGGCGCTGTTGATCTTGTTGCTTCAGATGATCCTGCGGCCCGAGACGGATACCGTCTTTGCGGATAAGGAAGTATCGGGCGAAGATGCCGACGCGCCCTACGGGCTCTGGGGCACGCTGGCGTGGTTCGTCGGCCTGATCGTGGCAACTTATTTCGTGGGCTTCATCCTCGCGCTGCTGGGCTTTCTGATCAGCTTCCTGCGCATTCGCGCCGGGGCATCCTGGCCCAAGACCCTGATCCTGACCGCCTGCGGGATCGCCTTGATGTGCGTGATGGCCGGATCGTTGAACCGAGACTTCCCACCGGGACTTTTGCAGGGGGCGGTTGATCTTCCGTGGCCGCTGAAATGAGCCCGCTGCGTCTGCTCACCCTGCCGGGCGATGGCATTGGCCCGGAGATCACCGAAGCCACGGTTCGCATTCTTCACGCGGCTGCGCCCTTGCTGTCGCGAGAGCTGTCGATCAGCCGGGCCGAAATCGGCTTCCCCGCGCTCAAGGCGGAGGGCACCACCATTCCCGAGGCCGTGACCGCCGCGGCGCAAAAGGCCGATGGTGTCATCCTTGGGCCTGTGTCGCATAATGCCTATCCGCCGGTTGCCGAAGGCGGGCTCAACCCGTCGGGTGTCCTGAGAAAAGCGCTAGAGCTCTACGCGAATATCCGGCCCGCGCGCAGCTACGACGGGCTGCCGCCCCCGACCGGGCAGGCCTTTGACCTTATCGTCGCGCGTGAGAACCTTGAGGGTTTCTACGCGGACCGGAATATGGCGCAGGGCGGGGGCGAATTCATGCCCGAGCCGGGGGTGGCCTTGGCCATGCGCAAGATCACCGAGGCGGGCTCGCGCCGCATTGCCGAAGCCGCTTTCAAAGTGGCGCAGGGCCGGACCAAAAAACATGTCACAGCCATTCACAAGGCCAATGTGATGCGCATGTCCGATGGGTTGTTCCTTGATGTGGCACGGGACGTTGCCCGCGGTTTCCCCGATGTGGACTATGATGAGCTCCTCGTGGATGCTGCGGCCGCGCATCTGGTGCGTCACCCGCAGAAGTTCGATGTGCTGCTTTGCACCAATATGTTCGGGGATATTCTGTCGGATCTCGCCTCTGAGCTCTCGGGCGGGCTAGGGCTTGCCGGTTCGCTGAACCTAGGCGCCGTGCATGCGGTCGCGCAGGCGCAGCATGGCTCGGCGCCCGATATTGCAGGCCAGGACCGCGCCAATCCGACCTCGCTGATCCTGTCCAGCGCCATGCTGTTGCGCCATCTTGGTGAAACACGGGCCGCAACCGCGATAGAGGCCGCCGTGACCCGCGCGATTGCGGCGGAAAAGACCCGCACATCAGACCTCGGCGGCGCGCTCGGCACACAGGCATATACCGACATTCTTTGCTGCTACCTCGAAGAGAGCAAGCCATGACACAGACAGCCATTCCCTATATCTTTATGCGCGGTGGCACGTCGCGCGGGCCATATTTCAACCGCGCCGACTTGCCGGATGACCTCGATACTCTGGCCGAAGTGTTGCTGAGCGTTCTGGGGTCCGGCCATCCGCTCAACATCGATGGCATCGGCGGCGGCGCGGCTGTGACCACCAAGGTGGCGATGCTGTCCCCCTCTGAGGATGAATGGGCCGATGTGGACTATTTCTTTGCGCAGGTCTCGGTCGAAGACCGATTGGTGGATTTCAAACCCACCTGCGGCAATATCCTTTCAGGTGTTGGTCCTGCGGCTGTCGAAATGGGCCTGGTCGCGCCCAAAGGGGATGTGACGGAGATCAAGATCCGCGCCGTGAATACCGGCGCCAAGGTCCTGTCCAAAGTGCTGACCCCTGCGGGCGTCCTGACCTATGACGGCGACACAGAGATCGCAGGCGTGCCGGGCACGGGCGCGGCGGTTGCGCTGAACTTCATGGGCGTCGTCGGCTCTTCAACGGGGGCTTTCCTGCCGACCGGCAATATCCGCGACACATTCGACGGGGTTGAAGTCACCTGCATGGATGTCGCCATGCCGATGGTCATCGCACGGGCGGCTGACTTCGGGCTTACAGGGTATGAAACCGTGGCCGAGTTGGATGCCAACACCGAATTCTTTGCCCGGATGGAGGCGATACGCCTCAAGGCCGGGGCGGCGATGGGCATGGGCGATGTGTCGAAATCGGTCACGCCAAAGTTCGGCCTGCTGGCCCCGGCACAGGACGGTGGCACGATTGCGACCCGCTACTTCATGCCTTGGAATACGCATCCTTCGATGGCCGTGACCGGGGCGCAATGTCTTGCCTCCTGCGCGCTGACCCCCGGCAGCGTGGCGGAGGGCCTGCTGGAGCGGCCTGATCAAAGCCCCGCTGAGGTGGTGCTGGAACATGCCTCGGGCCGCATTGACGTTCTGGTCGACTATGACGCCAGCGCAGGTTTCTCGCTCAACTCCGCCGGTCTGTTGCGCACGGCGCGAAAGCTCGCGGATGGGCAGGTTTACGTGCCCTCGCGCATTTGGGAAGGGCGCTAAGATGCCTTTGATGAACCTGCTTGTCGCTTTCAATGGGTCCGACGCCTCGGTGGCGGCGCTACGCTATGCCGCGTCACTGGCAAAGGCACGGGGCGCCTGTGTGACCGCGATTTTCGCCCATGCGTCCCATGAGGTGATCGACCGCAGCTCGCGTTGGATCCCCGATGAGGCGCGGGCCTTGTTACAGGCGGCGAACCAAGAGATCGTCGCCGAGGTGACCCGGAAATTCGACGAGCTGCGTCCCCAGCTTGATCTGGGTGATGCGCTGGAGTTTCGCAATGAGACCGGACGCGTTGATGCGCTGCTTGCGGAAGCCGCGCGCTATTTCGATATGCTGATCGTGGGCGCGCGCACAGAGAGTGACGACAGCACCGTCGTCATTCACCCTGACCGGATTGCACTGCTCTCGGGGCGTCCGGTGATCGTCGTGCCGTCAGGCTATGACGCGGGCGCGACCCACAGCCACGCGGCCTTGGCATGGGACGGGGGCCGCGCTGCCGCGCGCGCCTTGTCAGACAGTCTAAGGCTGCTCGAAGCCGAGGGGCATGTCAGCGTGCTCACCGTCGGCCGGCGCCATTCCTGGCCGCTCGCGGACCTGTTGAGCCATCTGGATCGGCACGGCATTCTGGCCACCCATGAGAATTTTCCCGAGACCCATCCGGTTGCGCAGACCTTGCTGGCCTATTGCGACCGCCATGATCCGTCGCTGCTGGTGCTGGGGGCATATGAGCATTCCAAGTTCCGAGAAGACCTCTTGGGCGGGGTGACCGCAGAGGTCATGAAGAAAATCAAAATACCTGTTCTCTTGTCGCACTGAGATTTGCAAATGACCAACCATGAAAAACTCGCCAATGCCCGCCGTGATCTTGAAAAACTGCGCAGCGAACTGGTCGCCAGCTTTGGCCCGTTGAACAATCATGATCCGGAGTTTTTGATCCTGCATGAGCGGGTCAGCAAGGCGATCAACGCGCTTTCGGCATAGGGTGATCTGATGAAGGTCCATATCCTTGATGATTGGTTCGATACGCTGCGCGGGCTGCCGTGCTTTGAGCTGCTCAAGGGCCATGATGTCACCGTTTGGACCGACCATGAGGAATGTGAAGCCGCGCTGGCCGACCGGTTGCAGAATGCCGACTGCCTTGTGCTGTTCCGCGAGCGCACAAAGGTGACGCGCAGCCTTCTGAGGCAGCTGCCCAACCTGCGATTGATCTCTCAACGCGGCGCCTATCCGCATGTGGATGTCCCGGCCTGCACCGAGCAGGGGGTGCTGTTTTGCTCAACCAAAGGAGGCGATGGGGCCAATTACGCGGCGGCGGAGCTGACCTTTGCGCTGATCCTTGCGGCGATGCGGCAATTGCCGCAACAGATGGCCAGCGTGAAGACTGGCGCTTGGCAGATGGGGGTCGGGCGCAGCCTGCGCGGGCGCCGATTGGGGCTTTACGGATACGGGCGCATCGGACGTGTCGTGGCAGATTATGCCCGTGCTTTCGGAATGGATGTCGTTTGGTGGGCGTCTGAGGCCGGGGGTGCGCGGGCGGTGGCGGATGGCGAAACCGTGGCCGTTAGCCGCGCGTCCTTTTTTGCAGATAGCGATGTGGTGTCACTCCATCTGCGGCTGACGCCAGAGACCCAAGGCACCATCACCACGACGGACTTGGCCGCGATGTCGCCGCGGGCCGTCTTGATAAATACCTCTCGGGCAGGATTGATCGCGGAAGGCGCGCTCTTGCAGGCGCTCAACGCGGGCCGCCCGGGCACCGCCGCGGTGGATGTTTTCGCGTCCGAACCCTTGACCAATGCCGCCGATCCCCTGCTGTCGCACCCCCGTTTGATCGCGACACCGCATATCGGTTTTGTCACCGAAGACGAGTTTGACCGGCAGTTCGCCGATATCTTCGCCCAGGTGAATGCCTATGCGCAGGGGGCGCCGATCCATATGGTCAACCCTTCCGTCTTCGCGCCATAACCCCCGCCACCAGAGGGGCGCCAACGATGACAAGCACGATACGGGTCAGATGGTGGGTGATGACAAAGCCCAGATCGGCCCCGGTCACGATGGCAAGCACGGTCATTTCGGCCTGACCCCCGGGGGCGAAGGCCAAAAAGGCTTCCACCGGATCGCTCAGCCCCGCTGACATGATAAAGACGGTAAAACCCGCGGCCAGGATGGCCAGCACCAAGACATAGGCAATGCCGGCCAGAACGACGCGGGTCAGCTCGCGCCAGGTCACGCCGAGGAAATGCACGCCGATCCCGCAGCCGATGAAGAATTGCGCCGCGAGGATCGCTTCTGCCGGGGGGCGGCTGTGGATCAGCCCCGAGAGCGATAGCGCCGCGGTGACGATCATCGGCCCCAGAATGGAGGCGCCAAACAGGCCGATCCGCTCGCCGCCTTTCCAGCCGATCAGGGCCGCGAGCACCATCAAGGCCATCTCGCCCAAGGGCAGTTCAAGAACCGGCGCGCCGATCGGATTCGTAAGCTCTGCGCCATAGGCGAAAGTAAGAAAGACCGGCGCCAGCGTCACGATAAACAGCACCCGCGTGGCATGGATCAGCGACAGGGCGCGCGGATCGGCGCCCGCTTCGGTGCCAAAGATCACCATATCTTGCAGCCCACCCGGCATGGCCGCGTAATAGGCGGTGGGCAGGTCAAACCCCCAAAAACGCCGGAAAAACGGCACGCCGATCAACCCGATCAACGCGATGAATACCGGCACCAGCGCGACCGACATCGCCATCTGGGGCAGCGCGTGGAACAGGTCAGGCGTGATCGATGCGCCCACGGCCACCCCCAAGATCGTGCGCGCCGCGACCGAAATCTGACCGAAGCCTTTGATCGGCACATGCGCCAGCGCCGCGATGAGACAGGCCGCCATGGGGCCGAAGAGGAACGGCAAAGGAAGGCTCAGACCCCAGAAAAGCGCGGTCCCGAGCCCGGCGAGCGCCAGGGTCAAGGCCCGGCGGCGCAGGAGCGGAGGCAGGGGGTAAAAACCGGGCAAGGGGCGCATCCTTCTCGTGTTGACCTCTCTTGAATACAAATGTATCCACCCGTATGCAATATCCGCCGAGGGAAACGATGAGTGATGTAGAGCACACACCGCAGGGCAACTCTGCCTACAACCGCTTGATGGACGAACTGCGTGCGGGGCGGTTGAATCCCGGTGATCGGCTGCGCGAGACCGAGCTTGCCGAGCGGCTGGGCGTATCCCGCACGCCGGTGCGCGAAGCGATCCGGCAGTTGGAGGCCGATGGCGTGGTCGCCCATATCCCGCGGCAGGGCGCGAGCATCCGCAGCCTGGACTACGCCGAGGTGATGGAGCTTTATGAAATGCGCGCCGTTTTGGAGGGGACTGCCGCCCGTCTGGCGGCACGGGCCGCTTCGGATATCGAGGTCGAGGAGCTGCGCGAGATGAACCGCAGCCTGGCGTCTTTGGGCAATGGGCCGGAAGCCTTTGCCTTGAACCGTCAGTTCCATGCGGCCCTGCTGGATGCGGCCAAGAACCGCTTTTTGACCCGCTCCATCCACACTTTGCAAAAGACCCTCATGATCCTCGGGCCCACGACGCTGACGGATCCTTCCCGGGCTGAAAAAGCCGTGGAAGAACATTTCGGTGTTTTGGACGCGATCGAGGCGCGCGACGCCTCTTTGGCGGAAACGGCCATGCGCGCGCATATCGAGGCCGCGCAGCGCGTCAGAGTGCGCGCCTTGAGGGCGCAACCGGCGCGCAATGAAAGCTATGACGGAGACCTTCTATGAGCGAAACCTACGATATCGTCGTGATCGGCGGCGGCAATGCTGCGCTTTGCGCGGCCATCACGGCAGCCGAAGCGGGCGCGCGGGTGCTTATCTTGGAGGTCGGCCCCGAACCCTACCGGGGCGGCAATTCCCGCCATACCCGCAACTTTCGCTGCATGCACCACGGCCCTCTGGGGCCGCTGGTCGAAAGCTACACCGAAGATGAGTATTTCGCCGACCTTATGAAAGTGACCGGGGGCAAGACCGACGAACATCTCGCGCGGCTCGCGATCCGCGGTTCAGAAGAGTGCCTGCCGTGGATGGAGGAGCATGGCGTGCGCTTCCAGCCCTCGCTTTCTGGCACCCTGTCTCTGGCCCGCACCAATGCGTTCTTTCGCGGCGGGGGCAAGAGCCTTGTGAACGCCTATTACCGCACTGCCGAAGCGCTTGGGGTGGACGTGCTCTATGAGGCGGCGGTGACCCATCTGGAACTGGACGGGGACCAGATCACGCGGGTCGACTACACCTATGAAGGCGTGGCATGCAGTATCTCCCCGAAATCGGTCGTCGTGGCCTCGGGCGGGTTTCAGGCGGACACCGATTGGCTGGCCCGCGCCTGGGAGCCGGCGGCAAAGAATTTTCTGATCCGGGGCACGCCCTATAACCGCGGTGTCGTGCTGGCGGACCTCTTGGACCAGGGCATTGCGCAGGTGGGCGACCCGACACAGTGCCACGCGGTTGCGATTGACGGGCGGGCGCCGAAATTCGACGGCGGCATCGTCACCCGGTTGGACTGCGTGCCCTTCTCCATCGTCGTCAATAAGAACGGTGAGCGCTTCTATGACGAAGGCGAAGATGTCTGGCCCAAGCGCTATGCCATCTGGGGCCGGCTGGTGGCCGCGCAGCCCGATCAGGTGGGCTATGTCATCATTGACGCCAAATCGCTGAATCTTTTCATGCCCTCGGTCTTTCCGCCGATCAAGGCTGACACGCTCTCCGAACTCGCCGATAAAATGGGCCTGCCCGCCGCAGCGCTTGAGCAGACGGTGGCCACCTTCAACGATGCCTGCGGGGATCAAAGTGGTTTTCACCCCACCGAGTTGGACGGGGTCAGCACCAGCGGCATCACACCGGCCAAGACGAACTGGGCGCGCCCAATCACGGAGCCCCCATTCTACGGCTACAGCCTGCGCACCGGCGTTACCTTTACCTATCTCGGGCTGAAGGTGGACGAAAACGCGCAATGTTTCATCGGCGACCAGCCCATCCGCAATCTTTGGGCGGCGGGCGAAACAATGGCGGGGTCGATACTGGGGCAGGGCTATCTCGCTGGTTTTGGCATGACCATTGGCACGGTTTTTGGACGTATCGCAGGCAAGGAGGCCGCAGCCCATGCAAATTGATTTCCTACAAGAAGCCCGGCGCCAAGCCGAGGTCTGCAACGCCTGCCGTTATTGCGAGGGCTACTGCGCCGTGTTCCCGGCGTTGCAGGCCGAGCGCGCCTTTTCCGACGGTGACCTGACGCAATTGGCAAACCTCTGTCACAACTGCCGGGGATGCTATTACGCCTGCCAATACACCGCCCCGCATGAGTTTGACCTGAACCTTCCGCAAGCCCTGGCCGATGTCCGGCAGGACAGTTGGGAAGAATTCGCTTTCCCGCAGGCGATGGGCAAGGCGTTTCAAAAGAACGGTCTGGCCATTGTTGCCGCAACCGTCCTGGGCTTTGCCCTGTTGTTCTGGGCGGCGCGGGCGCTGGCCTCCGCCGGGGGCGAAGGGTTCTACGCGGTGCTGTCGCATAACGCGATGGTTGCGATCTTTCTGCCAGCCTTCCTGTTCCCTCTCTTGAGCATCGCAATCGGCCTGCGCCGGTATTGGCAAACGGTCGGCGGCGCGCCGGTGCGTCTTGCACATCTGCGCCACGCCTTTGCCTCGGCGGCCAATATGCGAAACCTCAAGGGCGGACATGGGGACGGCTGCAACTTTGAGGATGAGGACCGCTTTACCCATGCTCGGCGTCTTGCGCATCAGGCGGTGATGTATGGGTTTCTCTTGTGTTTCGCATCCACCAGCACCGCCACGCTCATGCATTACCTGTTGAACATGCCAGCGCCCTACGGGTTGTTTTCGGTGCCAAAGCTGCTTGGCCTCTCTGGCGGTCTTCTCTTGGTGCTCGGCTGTGCTGAAATGATCCGGCTCAAGCTTCGGGCAGATAAAGGGCTTGGCGCGACCAATGCCTTCGGCGGTGAAATCGCCTTTGTCGGGCTGCTGGGCTTCGTCGGGCTTAGCGGGCTAGTGCTCTATGCCGCGGGCGGAACAGGCTGGATGCCGGGCCTTTTGGTCATTCACCTTGGGTCGGTTCTGGCGTTCTTTCTGCTGACGCCCTTTACCAAGATGGCGCATGGGTTCTATCGGCTGGCCGCATTGGTACGGGATGCGCAGAGGGCGGATGGGTGAAGCCTGCTGTGCTCGTCTAGTTTTCGGCATGGGTTAGCTGCGACGGTCCATGCCGCAGGGAGATGAGCCGATCAGCAAACTCCGGGGCGTGAAGGCGCTGGCTTTTGCAACGCCCCATATCGAAGCTCACCACGCGGAATTCTCAATAAGGCGCACCATCTACCCGGCAACGCCGGATAGATGGTGCGCCTTAGGATCTGACAGCGGAACAGATCAGCAGAAACTCTGCATTGGGCGCGACGCGCCGAGATGTAAAAAGGCCAGAAAATCTAAACGGTCATGCAGCGCTTCTAGGCTCGCGATCCTATACGCGATCTCATTTTCCAACTATAAGTATAGACATAAGGCGATTAACTCGAATTAAGTTGGTATAGATGCTGGCGATCCTCTTTGTTATTGCGAAACGGCTGCTCGTCGGGATGCTGACCCTCCTAATTGTAACGATCATCATCTTCGGTGCTATCGAATTGCTGCCCGGAGACATCGCTACTGAGGTTTTGGGCCAGGCGGCAACCGAGGAAAGCTTGAACGCCTTTCGTGACAAATACGATCTGAACCACCCGCTGCACGAGCGGTATCTCTCTTGGCTTGGCGGTGCTGTCACGGGGGATTTTGGCCTGTCGATGGCCAACCAGCGTCCAATCTCGCAACTGATCAGCCAGCGTGCCGCGAACACGTTCTTTTTGGCGGGCTATGCTGCTGCAATCGCTGTACCCATTGCGGTAATTTCTGGAATGCTGGCCGCACTCTATAACGGGTCGGTTTTTGACCGTATCCTGTCCAGCTCAACGCTTGCCGCCATTTCCTTCCCCGAATACTTTATCGCCTATATTCTGATCCTGATATTTTCCGTCGCGCTTGGTTGGTTCCCCAGCCTTGCGAACGTGGATGTGGGCGACGGGCTTAGTGAGCGGCTCTACCGGACGTTTCTGCCGGCGATGACGCTGACGCTGATTGTTCTGGCCTATATGATGCGGATGACGCGGGCGGCCATTCTCAACTTACTGGCGCTTCCCTATATCGAAATGGCGCACCTTAAGGGGATGAAGCCTTGGCGGGTAATCGCGGTTCACGCGCTCCCCAATGCGCTGGCGCCGATCATCAACGTCATCGCGCTGAACTTGGCCTATCTCATTGTCGGGGTCGTTCTGGTTGAGGTTGTGTTCGTCTATCCCGGCCTCGGGCAGATCTTGGTCGATGCGGTGTCGAACCGGGATGTGACCGTGGTGCAAGCGGCATGTCTGATCTTTGCAGGGACGTATATCTTGCTGAACTTGATGGCCGACATCCTCTCGATTATCGCCAATCCTCGCCTCATGCATCCAAGGTGACGCCATGCAGAACGTGATCCACAACCTGCGCGGCGCGCCCCTCTCCACATGGATCGGGATTGGTATCGTGCTCGTCTACGCAGTCTTGGCCATCGGCGCGCCCCTCCTCGCGCCGTTCCCTGAGGCCGCGTCGGTCGGTGCGCAGTATCACCCTTGGGCCGCGCCGCACTACCTTGGCACGGACGCACTGGGCCGCGATGTGCTGTCCCGGCTGATCTATGGCGCGCGCAACACGGTCGGAATCGCGCTCGCGACCACCGCACTCGCCTTTCTACTGGGCACAACCTTTGGCCTTTTGGCGGCAACGCTGTCGGGGTGGTTCGATGCGTTTGCCGGGCGGGTCGTGGATGTGCTCATGGCGATCCCACCGCTGATCTTTGCGCTGCTGATCCTGACGATCACCGGCACATCAGTCCTGTCGCTGATCCTTGTGATTGGGGTGCTAGACAGCACCCGTGTCTTTCGTCTGTCGCGCGCCGTGGCACAGGGCATTTTGACCATGGACTACATCGAGGTGGCCCGCATGCGGGGCGAGGGAATTTTGTGGCTGATCCGCCGCGAGGTGCTGCCCAATGCCGCGGGGCCGCTGGTTGCCGAATTTGGGCTGCGTTTCTGCTTTGTATTCCTATTCATCTCAGCGCTGTCCTTTCTTGGCCTTGGGATACAGCCGCCCACCGCTGATTGGGGTGGCATGGTGCGCGAAAGTGCAAAGTTGATCGGGTTCGCCAATTTTCACAGTTGGCAAACCGCGACCTTTGGGCTGGCGCCATTGCTGCCAGCGGGCGCCATTGCACTGCTGACCATCGGCGTAAACCTGATTGTCGATTGGGTGTTGCACATGTCCTCGGGCCTGAAGGAGTAGCCATGTCCAATCTACTGCTAAGTATGAAGGACGTTAGGATCGAAGGCCGGTCCGAGGGCCGCTGGAAGCCCATCATCAATGGCGTGGACCTCACGCTGAATCGCGGTGAAATTCTCGGCCTCATCGGAGAGTCGGGCGCAGGCAAATCGACCCTGAGCCTCGCGGCGATGGGCTACACCAAGGCAGGCTGCCGCATAAGTGGCGGTTCGATCCAGTTCGACGGTCAGGAGCTGGTTGGCGCGCGCAGAAATACCCTGCGCAAGTTGCGCGGCGCGCGGATTGCCTATGTCGCGCAATCGGCGGCCGCCGCGTTCAACCCGGCCTACAGGATCATCAACCAGTATTGTGAAGGTCCTGTTCAGCACGGTGTCATGAGCCGGCATGAGGCGCAGCGTGATGCCGTCGAGCTCTACCGCACGATCCGCTTGCCAGATCCGGAGCAGATCGGCTTTCGCTATCCGCATCAGGTGTCGGGAGGGCAGCTTCAGCGCGCGATGACAGCGATGGCGATGTCCTGTCGCCCCGACTTGATCGTCTTTGATGAGCCCACGACGGCGCTGGACGTGACCACCCAGATTGAGGTGCTGGCCGCGATCCGCGATATCGTGCGGAAGTACAATACTGCGGCCATCTACATCACCCATGACTTGGCCGTGGTGGCTCAAATGGCCGACCGGATCAAGGTGCTGCTACGCGGCGGTGATGTCGAGGAAGCGCCGACCCGCCAGATGCTGGCCAGCCCACAAGAGGAATATACTAAATCGCTTTGGGCCGTGCGTGCGTTCCGCCGTACCCCCTCTTCTGCGCCCGACAAAGCCGCTCAGCCGGTTCTGGAACTCGCTGGCGTCACTGCCGGATATGGGGCCGTTACGGTGCTTGAAAGCATTGACTTGGCGATACCGCGTGGGACCACGATGGCGGTCGTCGGCGAAAGCGGGTCTGGTAAATCGACACTCGCCCGCTGCGTGATGGGTCTTTTGCCGCCGCGCGAGGGGGAAATTCGGTTCGAAGGCACGCCCCTGCCAAAATCCAGCCGCCACCGGACGCCGGCTCTTCAACGCCATGTCCAGATGATCCATCAGATGGCGGATACCGCCCTCAACCCAAAGCACCGCATTCGCGACATTTTAGGCCGGCCGCTAGAGTTCTTCCTTGGGATGAAGGGGCGGGCCAAAGAAGCGCGCATTCGCGAGCTTCTTGGCCTGATCGAGCTGGAACCTGATGAGTTTATTGACCGTCTGCCGGGCGAGCTTTCAGGTGGACAGAAACAACGGATTTGCATCGCCCGCGCCTTGGCAGCAGAGTCCGAGTTCATCATTTGCGACGAAGTAACATCGGCGCTGGACCAACTCGTGGCAGAGGGCATCCTGCGTCTCCTGGACCGGCTGCAACGGGAAATGGGTCTCACTTACATGTTCATCACACATGATCTGGCGACGGTACGCTCTATCGCTGACCGGGTCGTGGTAATGCAGAATGGCACCATCGTTGAGCAGGGTCCCAAGGACGAGATATTTGCCCCGCCGCATGCGCCCTATACGGGGGTTTTGCTGTCCTCAGTCCCCCAAATGGACCCCGACTGGCTTACCCGGCTTCTGACGGAGCGGAGCAAGGTTGTGCAGCCGGAGAGCACGGGATGTCCTTAAAGTTTGGCACTGTAACTTGTGAACTTGATCTCGCCGCCGGCGGCAAGCGCGCGGGCCATTTCGGCCTGTCCCATTCCGACAACCGCTTTGCCTTTTCCATCATTCAGTCGCCTTTGGCGGTGATCCGGGGCGGTGACGGACCGATGGCGCTGGTCTGTGCTGGCAACCACGGCGATGAATACGAAGGCCAGATTATCGTGCGGCGTCTCTACGAGCAGCTGGGACCCGACGATTTGGCAGGCGGGGTGATCTTGGCGCCTGCGCTGAATATGCCCGCGGTTCGAGCCAATAGCCGGGTCTCGCCGCTTGACGGTGGCAACCTCAATCGCGCGTTTCCCGGTCAGGTCTTTGCCGGGCCGACGCGCGAAATTGCAGGGTTTGTCGGAACGCAGTTGATGCCGCTGGCGGATTTGGCGATCGACTTGCACTCCGGCGGCAGCGGGACGAATTATCTCGATTCCGCTTATCTATGTTTGTCGCACGATCCCGGGCGCAATGCGCAGACCCGCGATCTCGCCGTTGCTATGGGCCTGCCGAACGCCATGGTCGTGCCGCCCAGCGACACGCCCGGTGATTTCGACGGAGCCGCCCATGCGGCAGGCTGCGCTATGCTGTCCTGCGAATTGGGCGGCGAGGGCAAATTATCTTTGGACGCGCTTGAGGTGGGCTGGCAAGGGGTTCTGCGCGTGCTGGTTCATAAGGGCGTGCTGCGCGCCAAGGCGGCGCATCGGTTGGGCGTGGCCTCGGCGCCACGGACGCGGTTCCTCGATCTAGGCGCCTCGGCGGCGATGGTGACGGCACAAGATTACGGTTTGGTGGAGCCGATGATCAGGATCGGAAAGGCAGTGCGAAAGGGCGAGCCTGTCGCACGGCTACGCCGCCTGCACCGGCTGGACGCTGCGCCGCAGGCACTGTGCGCCGGAACAGACGGCATTGTCGCGATCCTACGGGCCGGGGCGGTCGTAGCACCGGGCGATCATCTATGCGTTATCTGCCCCGAGCTATCGGCCTCCGCGCTAGAGGCACTGCTGGCCGGGCCATAACTTTAACGTGGGTCAAAGCGTTGACGGTTTCTGCGCTCCAAATGGTGACATGGCACGATAAGAATGGAGTCTTGCTTGATAAGGGCCTAGCGTGTCTCGGCTAAATATTCCCGGCTTCTGCCAGTATCCAGTTAAGGAATTTGCGCGAGGTTTCGTTCTCCAGCATCAGGGGGGACCAGCAGATAAAATAGGGTTCCGGCATGGGTATCGTCTGATCCGACAGACGAACCAGCCGCCGCAGTTCCAAGTCTGTTGCAGCAAAGGAAGACTGCGCCAGCATAATCCCTTGATCGCTGGCCACAGCTTCAAGCGCTGAACTGGAAAGCGAATGAACCGAAATGGGCTTTGTCGCAGACTGCGTTTGACCTTGGGCAATCAACCAGTCGCCTAGTCTTGGAACGCTGGTATAGGCCGGGCCCCAGTCGATATCGATCCAGGGCAGGGAACCTAGTGCCGCGGGGTCGGACGCGATCGGATTGTCTGCCAGAAACTTCGGCGAGCAGACTGGAAAGCATTCATCTTGGTAAAGGGCGCGGACATGGGGGAAAGCCTCAGATGCGGTGCCGTACGTCAGGCGAAACATGTGGTTCAAGAACTGCGGGTCCGGCTCCACATGCGTTGCTTCCAGTCGAATTGATGCGCCACGTTGCGATGGTTCGAAACGATGTAGACGGGGATTCAGCCATTTCAGCAATAGTGTGGGCAGACCGGAAATTTGTACGTCGATGTCCGCTGTCCGCTGCGACAGCAGATGCTGTGCCCGGTGCAACTTGCCAAAACCCTCCGACAGGAGCTCGTGATAAGATTGAGCTGCTTGGGACAACGACGCGCGGCGCCCGTCCTTGACGATGAGCGGTATGTTTAACTGCGTCTCAAGTATCTTGATCTGCTGGCTGATGGCGCCGGGGGTAACGCTTAGTTCCTTTGCGGCGTCGGTGACCGAGCCAAGCCGACCGAAGCTTTCAAAGGCTTGAAGCGCACGAAGGGGAGGGAGGGGCAGTTTCATGGCGTACCTACATGTCCGTATAGATGCCGGGTTTAGAAACACTAAACAGTGTTCCCGCAAATCTGGTTTGCCACGATGATATACCGCAAATTATCATAATAAAACTAGACATAATGGCAAGCCTAACAGCGGCGCTGCATGCAGAGATCTAAAAGATCCGCTGATATCCGGGGAGACTTTCAGAATGGTACTTTCGACTAACAGACGTACACTACTGCTGGGCGCGGGCGCGTTGGGCGCGACGACGGTATTGGGTCTTTCGGCGCGCCCCATGCGTGCTGCTACACCGCAACCGGGCGGCACGCTGCGTCTCGGCATCGGCAGCTTTGATTCAGGTGAAACGCTGGATCCGCAGGTGAATGAGACTAAGTTCATGCAGAACCTTCAATGGCAGCTGCGCAACAACCTTATCGAGATTGGGCCTGGTGGCGTTCTGGTGCCGGAATTGGCTACAAGTTGGGAGCCGAACGACGATCTGACCGTCTGGGTGTTCAAACTTCGCCAGGGGGTCGAGTTTCATAACGGCAAGACGATGGACGCCGATGATGTGGTGTTCTCCATCAACCTCCATAGGGGCGAGAATACCATCAGCCAGACCAAATCTTTGGTCGCGATGATTAAAGAAGTGGAAGCCACGGCGCCCAATGAGGTGACGATCACGCTTAAAGAGCCCAACGCCGGCTTTCCCCCGGTTCTGGCGCTGACCACGATGGTTATTGTGCCTGCTGGGGACATGAACTTTGGAGCTGGAATAGGCACCGGCGGTTACACGCTGGAATCCTACGAGCCGGGCATCAAGTCCATCGTCAAGAAGAACGCAAACTACTGGAAGGAAGATCGCGCCCATTTCGATGCCATTGAGATGCTGGCGATCCGCGACGTGAACGCCCGCACGACCGCCCTGCAGACCGGAGAGATTGACGTTATGAATTCGGTCGATCCGACCACCGCCAATCTGATGGCGGCTATGCCGGGGATTGACCTCGTGCAAACGCAGGGCAAGGTGCATTACTGCTTCAGCATGATGACATCCAATCCGCTGTTTTCGGATGTACGGGTGCGCCGCGCGATGAAGATGGCAATCGACCGGCAAGACATAGTTGACAAAGTGCTGAACGGTTACGGTTCGATCGCCAATGATCAACCGATTTCCGAGGCTTACCGCTATCACAACCCCGACCTCCCGCAATATAGCTATGATCCCGAACAGGCCAAAGCCTTATTGAAAGAGGCGGGAGCGGAGGGGCTTGCGACCACGCTGCATGCTTCGAATACGCCGTTTACCGGGGCTGTTGATGCAGCACAGCTTTTCAGCGAACACGCGGCGAAGGCGGGGATCACTATCAACGTCGCGCGCGAACCAGAGGACGGCTACTGGTCTAACATCTGGGGTAAAAAGCCGTTCTTTGCCTCGCGCTGGTCGGGTCGCGCAAATGAAGACCTGATGCTGACACTGGCCTACTCGCAAGAATCATTGGGAGGCTACAACGCGACCGACTGGGACAACGCGGCATTCAACAAGGCACTGATCGCGGCACGTTCTGAAAAGGACGAAGACGAACGGCGCGCACTTTACCACGAATGTCAGCGCATCCTGTCGGACGAAGGCGGGCTGATCGCGCCGGTCTGGGCAGATTTCCTCGACGCCAAATCCTCGAAAATCGGCATTCCAGGCGAGGTTTCGGGCGACTGGGATCTTGACGGCAACCGCTGCGGTGAGCGCTGGTGGTTCAACGCCTGATGCAAGAGCAGACACAGCGGCGGACCGCTTGAGTTGGCGGTTCGCCGTTGTGTCACACCTACGGCCCCGAATTTATGTTCGGTGATTTCGCCCTGCTTTTTGATACTTCGCAATCGGTGGTGAACGCGTAGCTATGCTGTACTCGCCTTCTCTTCCTGCTCAACCTTGGCGCGCATACAAGCTGGGCAGCATGCCGGCCTTCCACCGGTAAGCTCATCGATCTTTGACCACAGGAACCCGATATGAACCCAAATCTGATCGGCCCGGAAATTGCTTCACTACAGACTTACAATGCTGGGCTGGCGCTTGAGAAATTCCGCGCGCAATACGGCACCCCCTGTCTTGCGAAGCTCGATAGCAACGAAAACCCGACTGGCCCAAGCCCCGGCGCGGTGCAGGCGATCCGCGAGATGGCGGCCGGCGTCGCGCGTTATCCCGATGCGGGTAGCTCGTCGCTGCGCGATGATCTGGCCCGGGCTACAAAGGTAGCGGCAGACCGGATCATCATCGGCAACGGCTCCGAAGACCTAATCGGCGCGATTTTCCGCTCCGTGCTGCGCCCCGGCGATCACGTGGTCACGATCGCGCCGAGCTTCGGCTTGCATGAGTTCGGGGCGCTGGCCTGCGGAGCCAATGTCACGAAGGTGCCGTTTGCACCCGACTGGTCCTTCCCGCTGGATGGCTTGGCCCGGGCGATGGCAGCAGAGACGCCGCGCGTATTAATTTTTTCCGCGCCCAGCAATCCTGCCGGTCCGACTATCTCCATAGATGAGTTCGAGGCATTACTGGCCGCGACACCGGCTGAAACATTGGTCGTTTTCGACGAAGCCTATCGGGAATATATTGACCCCAGCTTGCGGTTTGACGCCCTCGCCTGCCTTGCTGCCCGGCCGCACCCTTGGATCGCACTGCGCACTTTTTCCAAGGCCTATGGGCTGGCGGGGGTTACGGGTGGGGTACGGTATTGCCTGCGATCCGGAACTGGTGGCGCAAGTGATGAAGGCGCGCAATCCTTTCGGTGTCAACGCGCTGGCAGCCGCAGCCGCGCGCGCCGCGCTGGGCGATCCCAAACATCTGTCTCGCTCGGCGGCGTTGGCGGCAGAAGGACGCGCCCGATTGTCTGTTGGGCTGGCTGAGGCGGGCTTTGTCTGTGCACCAAGCCAGACCAACTTTGTTTTTTCGACACCGGCAGGTCGGCTACGGATTTTGCCGAGGCTCTGCGCCATAGGGGCGTGCTGATAAAGCCTTGGTTGGAGCCCCCCTTCACCAATTGGGCGCGGGTCACGGTCGGTACTCCGCAAGAGAACGATATTTTCCTCGCGGCGGTCGCCTCTATGCGCGGACCCGGGTTAACCTCTTCTGAACCGCAAGGAGGAAGGAATATATGAGGTGCAAAGCGAGGAAGCTGGCACTGCAGCCCTCATGAACGCCGTTCTGTCAGCTTTAGTATCGCGGCATGTGTTCGTCTCGGTAAGCAGATGTTCCCGCCGTTACCCAGAGCAAAGGCGCCTGTCGGTACGGTCTGCCCGTCGGCTTCGATGGGCCCTGCCAAACAGAACAGACCGGTCTGCCCGGGTCCTGCAGGAATGACTTTTGGACCGGCCAGAACAACGACGGAGGCGATCATTTTGGCGGGGCTATAGATCACATTCAGGTTGCGCACTCCCCCAGAGACCATGCGGCTTTCGACCGGGATGTCACCTGCAAACTCCACGGGTTGAAAGCGGCGCGCCGCCAATTCACACTCTGGCGTGAGCAGATTAAGGCCATTGCCGTCAACCACGGTGAGAATCCGCGTCATGCCTTCGAACAGGGAAAACGGTCCGTCCGAAGTGACGTCTGCGAGACTGATCCGCCATTGCCAAGGATCATTGACGTTATCGCGTATAATCTCATGAACGACGCCGCCTCCGTTCTTCCACCGGCTGGAGGTGAAAGCATGGGGCAAAATAATCTGGTACATTGGCATTTCCAATTCGTCATATTGACGATCCTTAAGCGAAGCAGGTCGCACTTATCTCCTCGATGGGCGCGAAACAGCAACTCGATGCGACGAGCATAGACCTAGCGCAGTGCTAGGCAAGGCGCGGAAGCTCGACGAAGCTTCCATGCTGACGCGCAGCATTGAGCGTTGGTGCGCGACCTGCATCACACAGAACCATAGCGCGAAAGCGATCTTACGATCTTGCATTTGGGATACCGCCGCTGCCCTTATAGCGCCGAAGCCATCAGGGCGAGTGCGGAAAGTGTACCAATCGCCTCGGCATGATCGGCCGCGGTGAATTGGATATGATTTGCGGACAGGCGTTCAATCTGCGGCAGCAGTGCGGCTGCATCGGCGAAAAGCTGGCGCATCATTCGGACTTCGACCTTCAGAGGCGGCGTACAGGGCTGTGAAATAATGGTGTTCTCGGCTGCCTGTACCGCTTTAGTGACAGCTTCTTTAATGCGCTGGCGCGACATGGCGGGCGACAGGCTTTTACTGGCGTGCGCGCCGAGTGCCGTCTTGGTCGAGATCCGGCTGGCATGGGGAAACTGGTGCGCGATCTCTTTGCATAGGTGGTCGTCGCCACTTACCGCAAGCAGCGGAACACCGATTTCGGCGGCGTAGCCGGCAAAGAGGGTTGGCTCGCCGACAATCTCTCCGTTCATGCGAATTTCGGCAAAGGCCAGCCCAGAGATCGTATGGGCAAGCACGCCAAACTCTCCGGCCGCGCCGTGATATCCGATGAGCACGACGCCGCTGTAGGTCTCTGTAAGCCCCTCGATCATGGAAAGCGGTCGCGGTTTGCCTGAAACCAGTTCGGCCCGGGGGTCAATTTCCTCGGCGATCATATTGCGCATTGGTCCGTGCGAGTCCGCCACAGTGACCGATGTCGCACCTCCGTCAAAAGCACCTGCGACCGCGGCGTTTGCCTCTTGCGTCATCAGTCGTCGCGCCACTTCGTATTCGGGATTGCCGCGCTGGCCTTGCAGTTGTTCGTTCACGCCTGCGATCCCTTCGATATCGACCGAAATGAAGATTTTCATGCTTTTTCTCCCATGGGGGTGTTGGTTTCTTCGATGGGGGTGGTGGCCTGCCATATCTTGCGAACCGCAGCGCGTCTGCTGCCGCGCAAACGATAGAGCCGCACTTCGAGCGCCGTCGCCCAATCCTCGCCGCCGACCCGGACCAACTGCCCCTGGTCAAGCGCATCCCGTGCGCAGCTTTCGGGAAGCAGAGCAAGGGCGCCGTGGGACAAGGCCATGCGCTTGAGCACTTCGGAGGTGGGGCTCTGGCCCAATCGTTCAAGCGCCGGGCCGGTTTGCAGGTGGCGGTTCAGAAGCAATGCTTCGATATCAGCGAAATATCCGTCGCTTGAGTAGCCCATATAGGGCAGGGGCGGGTGCTCGGGGCCAGCTTTGCTCGGATCAAAGAGCGGCGCCCCCGCGGCATCGACCGGGGACGTCATAATCAGCAGGTCATGCGCCAGAACGCGGGAGTCGAAGCGCGATTGCTCAAACAGTAGCGGCGCATCGGCATGGGCGTATTGCATCACGAAATCCACCATGCCGTCGGCCAGTTGCTGCACCATATCGTGGAAGTTCTGCGTAGAAATATGGGTGGTCAGATGCCCCGTCTGCGGCTCAAGGCTTTTGAGCCATTCGGGTATGAAATTGAGGTTCAGCGTGGTTGCCGCCGCGATGCGCAGGTCGGGGCGAGAATGATGAACCTGCTGCAAGAACTCGGCGCGGTCCGTATGGAGGGAGGATAGGACCAGCTCCGCGGTTTCGCGGAAGGCTCGGCCTTGTTCCGTCAGGGTGATCGGATAGGTGCGACGGTCAAACAGCGGCACGCCAAGCCATGTTTCAAGCGCCCGTATCCGACGGCTGAAGGCAGGTTGGGTGACGTTGCGCTCGTCAGACGCTCTGGAGAAGTTCCGTGCCCGGGCTAGAACCAGATAGTCCTCGATCCATTTGATATCCATATCATTACCTCTCCACGAATGCCGCCTTCCCGCAAGGGTAGAACTATGCCGAATATGCATAGTCAATGCCGTTTTGGCGTTGGTCTCTGCTCGGATCGGCGGGTTCTATTGCGTCAATGCACAAGCGCCGTGGGAGAACATGTCTTATGCAATCGAACCGACTGCTCGAAATCGCGGACCTAGATGTCCGTTTTGGCAAGCCCGGTTCAGAGATGCGTGCTGTCAAAAAGCTGAACCTGCACGTCAATAAAGGCGAGACTGTCGCGATTGTCGGAGAATCCGGCTCTGGAAAATCAGTCAGCGCTCTGTCGGTTATGCGGTTGGTCGAATTCGGCGGCGGGCGCATTGCAGGCGGAAATATCTCCTTTCGCAAACGCGACGACAGCGTGATTGATATCGGCAATCTTGATATGGAGAACGCGCGTTTGATGCGCGGCGATGATATCGCCATGATTTTCCAAGAGCCGATGACCTCGCTTAACCCCGTCTTTACCATTGGGGATCAGATCGTCGAAGCCGTGGTCACCCACCAAAACAAAAGCCGAAGCGAGGCGCGCGCCATCGCGCTTGAGACCCTCAACAAGGTGCGCATTCCGGACGCCGCGCAGGTAATGAAGCGCCATCCGCATCAGCTTTCGGGCGGAATGCGTCAGCGTGTGATGATTGCCATGGCACTGTCCTGCCGCCCGCAATTGCTGATCGCGGATGAGCCCACCACCGCGCTGGACGTTACCATACAGGCGCAAATCTTGCGGCTGATCCGTGAATTGCAGGACGAAGAGAACATGTCAGTTCTTTTCATCACCCATGACATGGGCGTGGTGGCCGAGATCGCTGATCGCGTTATCGTCATGTATCGCGGCGAAAAGGTAGAAGAGGGCGACGTCGAGACCATCTTCAACGCCCCGCAGCACCCATATACCCAAGCCTTGCTCAAAGCCGTGCCGCGGCTGGGGTCGATGCGCGGCACCGATACGCCGCAGCCCTTTGCTATTCCGGGACAAGACGCAACAGATATCGCGCCAACGCCGACCACCGCGATTGACTATAGCGCGCCGCCGCTGTTGTCGGTGCGCGGGCTGACGACCCGTTTCGATATTGGTGAAGGCCTGTTTGGCCGGGTCAAAAAACGGGTCCATGCGGTGGAACAGCTTAATCTGGATATTTGGCCGGGCGAAACGCTGGGTCTGGTCGGTGAATCCGGATGTGGGAAATCGACCACCGGTCGGTCGATCTTGCAACTGGTCGAAGCGTCGTCGACCCGGCTGACCTTTGGCGGCGAGGACCTCACGCAGCTTTCGACCTCTGAATTGCAAAGATTGCGCCGGGAGGTGCAGTTTATCTTTCAGGATCCCTACGCCTCGCTTAACCCGCGGCTGACGGTGGGCTACTCCATCGCGGAGCCGATGTTGCTGCATGGCCTGGAGACCAAGCAAAACGCCTTTGATAAGGCGGTGTGGCTGCTTGAAGAGGTGGGGCTGAGCGCAGATCATGCCAGCCGCTATCCGCATGCTTTCTCAGGCGGACAGCGCCAGCGTATCGCCATTGCCCGGGCTTTGGGCACGGATCCTAAGCTCATTATCGCGGATGAAGCGGTTTCGGCGCTTGATGTTTCGGTACAGGCGCAGGTGATCAACCTAATGATGGATCTGCAGAAACGCTTTGGTTTGGCCTATCTCTTCATCAGCCATGACATGGCGGTGGTCGAACGCATTAGCCAGCGTGTCGCTGTGATGTATCTGGGGCAAATCGTCGAAAGTGGACCTCGGCGGGCGGTTTTTGAGAACCCTCAGCACGCCTATACCCAGCGGCTCATGGCCGCGGCGCCCGTGCCGGACCCTTCGATCCGTCAGCGCAGCCGTCCGCTTATCACCGGCGAAGTGCCCAGTCCGGTGCGGCCCATTGGTCAGCCTCCTGTCATTAACCAGATGATCGAGGTGGCACCCGGTCATCTGGTCGCCCGCAATCCTGCGGACGACACAGAAGCCGCCTGATTCATAAAAACTGACCGACTTGCCAACAACGAGAGGATTTCCGACATGACATCTTTTTTCAAACGCACCGCGCTGAGTGCCATGCTGCTGGCCAGTTCCGCGCTCGGCACGTCGCTGGCGGCGGCGGACCTGAACATCGCGATGGATCAGATTTTCCAGCGCATGGACCCGCATAACTCCAACTATAACGTCGACTATTCGGTCGCCAGTGGCGTGTTGGAGCGCCTGATAACCTTTGACAAAAATATGAAACTGGTCCCGCAGCTTGCCACCGAATGGGAAGGCAGCGCGGACGCGAAAACCTTTACCTTCAAGCTGCGCGAAGGCGTAAAATTTCATGATGGCACGCCGTTCAACGCCGCCGCCGTCAAGGCCAACTTCGACCGGCTCGCAGATCAGTCGCAGAACCTTGCCAAGAACAGCCTTTTCAAAGTGGTCGACACCGTCGAGACGCCCGATGACTACACTGTTGTGCTGAACCTCAAAGAGCCTTTCGGCGCGATGATCAACACAGTCGCCCACCCCTCGGTCGTGATCCACAGCCCCAAAGCTCTCGAAGAACTGGGCAAAGACGTGGATCGCAATCCGGTCGGCACCGGCCCCTTTGTCTTTAAGGAATGGGTTCCCGGCGAGCGGGTGGTCGTGGAAAAGAACGAGGAGTACTGGGACAGCGATTGGCCCAAAGTGGACAAAGTCACGTTCTACCCGGTCACTGAAAGCGCCACGCGCGTTTCCATGATGCTTTCTGATGAGATTCAGTTCACCCATGTGCTGCCTGCCGAACTGGCCGAGCGTGTGAACGATGCCGATAGTCATGAGGTTCTCGAAGTGCCGGGCATCACAGTCTGGACAGCCTCGATGAACACGAAAAAAGAGCATTTCCAAGACGTCCGCGTGCGCAAAGCCTTCAATCTTGCCATTGATCAGCAAGCCTTTGTCGATGTGGTCTACTCGGGCCATGGCATCGTGCCAGACAGCCCCATCGCGCCCGACACCCGGTTTTATGAGGCCCAGACACCGCTCGAAACCGATCTCGACAAGGCGCGCGCCCTGATGAAAGAAGCCGGCTATGAGGACGGTTTCGAGATCCAAATCTGGGGCATTAACAACTCCACTGGCGTGCGGATGCTTCAGTTCCTTCAGCAGCAATTGTCGCAGATCAACGTCAAGGTGAAGATCGTCCCGATGGAAGGCGCCACCCGGTCAGAGAAGGTCTTTTCTTCCATGGATCCCGAGACCGCGACCTTTGATATGTTGATGGGCGGCTGGTCCCCTTCGACCGGGGATGCGGATTGGCATCTCCGGCCAGTCTATGCGACCGAAGGGTGGATTCCCAAGATATATAACATGGCGTTCTATTCGAATGAGACTGTCGACAAGGCGATTCAGGACGCGCTGAATACGGGCGATGCTGAAGCGCGTGGAGACGCCTATGCCATTGCGCAAAAGCAGATCTGGGAAGATTCTCCCGTCGTTTGGCTGGCCATTGAGAACAAGATGGCAGGGCGCAAGAAGGGGCTGACCGGCGTCTTCCAGATGCCGGATGGCACCATGCAATATGCCAAAGCCGCTTACGAATAATGCCTGAAACCGGCCCGGCGCTGCAGGCGCCGGGCCAGAACTACGAGTCCGTCACATGCTAAACTACTTTCTCCGCAGGCTCGCCGCGATGGTGCCGGTGCTCTTCCTGATTTCGATCTTCGTTTTCCTTTTCGTTCATGCGTTGCCCGGCGATCCCGCGCGTTTGCTGGCCGGTGAAACGGCAACGCAGGCTGAGGTGGAATCCATCCGCCGGGCGCTGAACCTCGATGCGCCGCTCTGGACGCAATACGTTAACTTCATTGGTAACCTTGTCACACTGGACCTTGGCACGTCACTCCGCACCGGTGAGCCGGTCTCGCAGATGATCGGACGCGCCTTCATGCCGACTTTCTGGCTATCGGTTTCCGCGCTGACATGGTCGGTGCTCTTTGGCCTGATCGCCGGGGTGATCTCGGCGGTGCGCCGGGGCAGCGCGGGGGACCATGCGGGGATGTTCGCCGCTGTGTCGGGCATCTCCATGCCGAACTTCTGGCTCGGTCTGCTGTTGATGCAGCTCTTCTCGGTCAATCTGGGATGGCTGGGGACCAGCGGTTTTGATGAGCCATCCGATCTCATTCTGCCGTCGCTTACTTTGGGGGCAGGTGTGGCAGCCGTCATGGCCCGCTTTACCCGCTCTGCCGTGATTGACGTCGCGCGGGAGGATTTCATTCGAACCGCCCGCGCCAAGGGGCTGAAAGAGCGTATCGTCGTGTGGAAGCATGCCCTGCGCAATGCTTTGATCCCCGTCGTGACCATGGCCGGTTTGCAGTTCGGCTTTTTGCTTGGCGGCTCCATCGTGGTGGAAAAAGTGTTCCGCTGGCCGGGGCTCGGCTCGCTCTTGCTGGATGCAATCAACTTTCGTGACTACGCGGTCGTGCAATCCGAGATCATGCTGTTTTCGCTGCAATTCCTCTTAATCAATCTGGCGGTGGACATGCTGTACGGCTTCATCAACCCCGCTATTCGCTACAAATAGGAGCGCGCCATGACTGATGTCGCAGACCCGATGAGCGGCGCGCCGGCCCGTGCCGAAAAGACCGCGCGCTCACCACTCGTTGAATTCCGTCGCCGTTTCTCGACCCGCTATGGCGCGATGATCGCCGGAGGTTTTTTGCTGCTCATGCTGCTCGGCGGTGTGCTGGCGCCGTGGATCCTGCCCTTTGGACCGGACCAGTTTGACTATAAAAACACGCTTGAAGGCCCGTCGCTGCTGCATTGGGCTGGAACTGATGAATTCGGACGCGATATCTTTGCGCGGATTTTGAATGGGGCGAAACTGTCGATGTACATCGGCTTTGTCTCGGTGACCATCGGGGCGGTGATCGGCATCGTCGCCGGCCTTTTCGCGGGTTACTACGGCGGGTGGCTCGATTCCGTGGTCATGCGGATTTCCGATGTTCTATTCGCTTTCCCCGGTATCCTGCTGGCGATTGGAATCGTGGCCATTCTGGGTGCCGGGCTGACCAATGTCATTATCGCCGTGGCGGTGTTTAGTGTGCCTGCTTTCGCGCGGATCGTGCGCTCTGGCACCCTCAGCTTGAAGGAATCGACCTATGTCGAAGCGGCGCGTGCGGCGGGTGCATCGAACTGGATCATCATGTTCAGACATATTCTGCCGGGTGTGCTCGGCGCGGTTATCGTTTATTTTACCATGCGGATTGGCACGTCTATCCTGACCGCCACCAGCCTGTCCTTCATCGGTCTGGGTGTGGAGCCTTCGATTGCCGAGTGGGGTGCCATGCTTGCAACCGGGCGGGAATATATGCTGGCTGGTGAATGGCATCTGACCTTCTTCCCCGGGCTGGCGATCTTCCTCACTGTCCTGTGTTTTAACATCCTTGGGGATGGCCTGCGCGATGCGTTGGACCCCAAACTCGACGACAGCTAAGCGGTGCAGATCATGCGACATTCATTTGACTGCGCGACGTGGTGGACTCTGCCCACGGGCGCGGACAACACGATCTGCGACGTTCCCGGCGTTCAAGTTGGAAATACCGATGTGCGGGGGGAGGGCCGATGTACCGGCGTGACTGCGGTCTTGCCGCATGGGGGGGATATGTTCCGCCAGCCTGTTACGGCAGGGCTATCGGTTATCAATGGTTTTGGCAAAAGCGTTGGTTTGGTACAACTGGCTGAACTGGGGGAGATCGAAACGCCGATCCTGTTGACCAATACTTTTGGCGTCGGCCCCTGTAGCACAGCGCTCATCCGGCGGGCCGTCGCATCAAATCCCGAGATTGGGCGCAGCTTATGCACGGTTAACCCGCTGTCGTTGGAATGTAACGATGGCAAGGTTAACGACATCCAGGCGCTGGCGATAGGTGAGGCGCAGGCAGAGGCCGCACTGAACGCCTGTGGAAGCACCTTTGCGCAGGGCACTGTGGGCGCGGGCAGCGGGATGAAGACGTTTGGCTACGCCGGCGGACTGGGTTCGGCATCGCGGCAAGTAAGGCTTGCAAGCGGCGTCGGGTTCACCCTTGGCGCGCTGGTCTTGTCAAACTTCGGCCAGCAATCCGCGCTGCGGGTTTTGGGGCGTCAGTTGCCGCCCCCGGCCGAGGAGGGCAATGACGATCCCGACCGTGGGTCAATCATCATTGTTCTTGCGACTGACGCCCCGATGGAATCGCGACAATTGACGCGGGTGGCGCGTCGAAGTTCCGCAGCGCTTGGGCGTTTGGGCAGCCACATTGGCCATCAGAGCGGCGACATCGCTCTCGCGTTCACAACCGCAAACAGCGTTAGCCGCGACAGTGCTGACATCCATGAAGCCAAGCGATTGGATGAGCGCTGTATGGACGCGTTTTTCGTCGCCACGGTGGAAGCCGTCGAAGAGGCTATCTTGAACGCGCTATGGCATGGGGTGCCGCAACAGGGCTATGATGGCACGATGCTGCCGTCTTTCCGCGCTCAGGCATCCAAAGGGTTTGGTCTTTGATGAAGCAGCCTGTGCATCAGTAGTTTCCCAACCACACCGGCGCTTTGACACAGACCGTGCAGGCATGCCGGCTATGCAACTCCCCCCTTGCAACATCGGGCTTATTTCTATCTATGACAGCGCGACCACATCCATTGGCAGCCTGGACCTGAAATGACTGAAAACAAGACCCAAGGCGCGTCGATTGCCTTTGATGCGGTGGGGAAGGCATTCACCAAAGCGGGCGGGGTGACCGTCAATGCGCTTGAGGGGGTTTCCCTGACCGTCGAACCCGGCGCGATCACCGGTATCATCGGGCGCTCGGGCGCGGGGAAATCGACGTTGCTGCGCATGGTCAACGGGTTGGAGCGGCCCACCTCCGGGAACGTGCAGGTCGCAGGAAAGGACGTGGGCAGAGCCAAGGGCGCCGAGCTGCGGGCCATCCGGCGTGACGTGGGGATGATCTTTCAACATTTCAATCTGCTGTCCTCGCGCACGGTGGCGGGCAATATCGCCCTGCCGCTCGAAGTCGCCGGCGTGCCCTCGGCGCAGATTAAACCGCGGGTCGCCGATTTGATCGAGAGGGTTGGGCTGACCGCGCAGGCAGGGCGCTATCCGGCGGAGCTTTCGGGCGGGCAGAAGCAGCGCATCGGCATCGCCCGCGCCTTGGCGACCGAGCCGAAGGTGCTGCTGTCGGATGAGGCGACCTCGGCGCTGGACCCGGAAACAACCCAGACCGTGCTGGCGCTGCTGAAAGACATCAACCGCGATCTGGGGCTGACGATCCTACTGATCACCCATGAGATGGCCGTGGTGCGCGACATCGCGAGCCATGTGGCGGTGATTGACGCGGGCCGCATCGTCGAACATGGCGCCACCTATGACATCTTTACCGCCCCGCAACATGCCACGACCCGTTCCTTCCTGTCGGGTGTGACCGGGGTCACGCTGCCCGCTTTCGTGAAACATCGGCTGACCCAGAGCCCGCCCGCGCAGGGCGGCGAAGAGGTGATCCGCGTGACCTTTGCGGGCGCCCATGCCACCGACCCGATGCTGGCCCGTCTGACCAAGGAAATGGGCATCCCGGTCAATATCCTCGCCGGCGCGGTGGAGGAGATCGGCACCCGGCCTTTCGGCAATCTGCTGGTGTCGATGCCGCTCGCGCAGGCCGGGGAGGCGCGGGCTTTTCTGGAACGTCACGGGCTCTTGACGGAGGTGCTGGGCTATGTCGGCTAATCTTATCAATCTGCTGATCGAGGCGACCGGGCAAACGCTCTATATGGTCGCGGTCTCGGCCATTCTTGGCACGCTCTTTGGCCTGCCGCTGGGGCTTTTCCTTGCCACGTCGCAGCGCGGCGAACTGCTGTCCGCGCCCTGGGTGAACAAGGTGCTGGGGCTACTGGTCAATGCCACACGCTCGGTGCCATTCATCATCCTCGTGGTGGCGATCATCCCCTTCACCCGCATGATCGCGGGCACCTCCATCGGGACCACGGCCGCCATTGTGCCGCTGACCATTGCCACCGTGCCCTTCATCGCGCGGCTGGTGGAAAACGCGATCCGCGAGGTGGATTCAGGTCTGATCGAAGCCGCCCGCGCCATGGGGGCCACGCCGCTTCAGATCATCAGAAAGGTGCTGCTGCCCGAAGCCTTGCCCGGGATCACATTGGGTCTCACGCTCGCCATCGTCAGCCTGATCGGCTATTCCGCCATGGTCGGGGCCGTGGGCGGCGAGGGGCTGGGTGATCTTGGCATCCGCTACGGCTACCAGCGTTTCATGCCCGATGTCATGGCGATCGTGGTGGTCATCCTGATCGTCTTGGTGCAGCTTGTGCAGTCCATCGGCGAGCGCATCGCCATCGCGGTGGACAAACGCGCCCCTAAAAGCGGCGGGCAATAAGCCCTACATCCCTCACACCCGCTCTCTCATTCCAAGGAGAATAGAATGCTACGTCTGACAACCCTTACCTCTGTCCTTGCCCTTATGGCCACCGGCCTTTCCGCCGAGGAAATCAAAGTTGGCGTCTCGCCGGGGGAACATGCCGAGATCATGGAAGAGGTCGCCCGGGTGGCCGAACCCATGGGGCTGGAGATCGATGTGATCGAATTTTCCGACTATGTCGTGCCGAACCAAGCGCTGGCCGATGGCGACATTCAGGCGAATTCCTTTCAGCATGTGCCCTATCTGGAAGCCCAGATGAAAGACCGTGGTTTCGCGCTGACCGTGGTTGGCAATACGATCACCACCCCGATGGGCGTCTATTCCGACAAGGTCGAGGACATTGCCGCGCTGGAAGAAGGCGCCACCTTTGGCATCCCCAATGACCCGACCAATGGCGGCCGGGCGCTGCTGGTGCTGCAAGAGCTTGGCCTGATCAAGGTCGACCCCGCCGCCGGGCTGACCCCGACCGTGCTGGACATCACCGAGAACCCGAAAGACCTGTCGTTCAAGGAGTTGGACGCCGCGCAATTGCCGCGCTCGCTCGCGGACCTCACCGCCGCGCTGATCAACACCAACTACGCGATTGCCTCGGGGTTGAACCCGAAAGAGGATTCCATCGCGATGGAAAGCGCCGAAAACCCCTATGTGAACGTAATCGTTGTGCGTGAAGGGGACGAAGAGGCCGCTTGGGTCGAGACATTGCTCAAAGCCTATCACTCCGACGAAGTGAAAACATTCATCGACGAGAGCTACCAAGGCACCGTTATCACTTCCTGGTAAGCACATCGCCCAGACCCGCCAGATCATCGGCGGGTCTGGGCTGACCCCTTGAGATCAGAAATCCCAGTCTTCGTCTTCCGTGGCAACGGCTTTGCCGATGACATAGGACGACCCGGAGCCCGAGAAAAAATCATGGTTCTCGTCCGAGTTTGGCGAGAGCGCGGCCATGATCGCCGGGTTCACCTTGCAGGCATCATCCGGGAACAGCGCCTCGAACCCGAGGTTCTGTAGCGCCTTGTTGGCATTGTAATGCAGAAAGCTCTTCACATCCTCGGTGAGCCCCAAGCCGTCATAGAGCTGCTCGGCATAGCGCGCCTCGATGTCGTAAAGGTCAAAGAGCAGGGAGAAGGCGAATTCTTTCAATTCCGCACGCTCGGCTTCTGACAGGCGTTCATAGCCGCGCTGGAACTTGTAGCCGATGTAATAGCCGTGGATCGCCTCATCGCGGATGATCAGGCGGATCAGGTCAGCGGTATTGGTCAGCCGCGCACGGCTCGACCAATGCATCGGCAGGTAGAAGCCTGAATAGAACAGGAAGCTTTCCAGAAAGACGCTGGCGATCTTCTTTTTCAGGGGGCTGGCGGGGCTGTCGTATTCATCAAGGATCAGCCGGGATTTCGCCTGTAGATGCTCGTTCTCCGCCGACCAGCGGAATGCCTCGTCGACTTCAGAGGTCGAACATAGGGTCGAGAACACCGAAGAATAGCTCCGCGCATGTACCGCCTCCATAAAGGCAATGTTGCTCAGCACCGCTTCCTCATGCGGGGTGACCGCATCGGGCATCAGGGCCGGGGCGCCGATGCCGTTCTGGATCGTGTCCAAGAGGGTCAGCCCGGTGAAGACGCGGATGGTCAACTGCCGCTCTTCGTCGGTAAGCTGCGACCAGCTTTGCACGTCATTGGACAGCGGCACTTTTTCGGGCAGCCAGAAGTTCACCGTGAGACGATTCCAGACATCGAGGTCGATGTCATCCTCAATGCGGTTCCAGTTGACGGCGCGCGGGACGGGGCGGGGGGAGATGAAATCTTTCATGGCAAACCTCAAAGCGAACAGGAAACACAGCCCTGCACTTCGGTCCCCGAAAGGGCCTCTTGGCGCAGGCGGATGTAATAGATGGTCTTGATGCCCTTCTTCCAGGCGTAGATCTGGGCGCGATTGATGTCGCGGGTGCTGGCATCGGCGGGGAAGAACAGGGTGAGCGAGAGCCCTTGATCGACATGCTGCGTCGCGGCCGCATAGGTGTCGATGATCGCTTCGGGGCCAATCTCATAGGCGTCGCGGTAGAATTCGAGATTGTCGTTCGTCATATAGGGCGCGGGGTAGTAGACCCGGCCGATCTTGCCTTCCTTGCGGATCTCGACCTTGGCCGTGATCGGGTGGATCGAGGAGGTGGAATTGTTGATATAGCTGATCGAGCCGGTGGGCGGCACCGCCTGCAGGTTGCGGTTGTAGAGCCCGCTTTGCATCACCCTGTCGCGCAGCGCCGCCCAGTCTTCGCGCCGGGGCAGGTCGATGCCCGCTTGGGCAAAGAGGTCTTGCACGCGGTCGGTCTCGGGCAACCAGTCGCGGGTGACGTATTTCTCAAAGAAACTGCCGTCGGCATAGGTCGATTGTTCAAAACCTCTGAACCTCTGCCCGCGTTCCTCTGCCAGCGCGTTGGACGCGGTGAGCGCGTGGAACAGCACCGTGCAGAAGTAGATATTGGTAAAATCGATCCCTTCGGCACTGCCGTAGTGAATGTGCTCGCGGGCCAGATAGCCGTGCAGGTTCATCTGCCCCAAGCCGATGGCATGGCCGTCGTCATTGCCCTTGCGGATCGACGGCACACTGTCGATCGCTGACATTTCGGAGACGGCATTCAGCGCACGAATCGCGGTGGTGACCGTCGCGCCAAGATCACCGCCATCCATGCTGCGGGCGATGTTCATACTGCCCAGATTGCAGGAAATATCGCTGCCCATCAGGGCATAGCTCAGGTCGTCGTTGAACTGCGATGCCTCATTCACCTGCAGGATTTCCGAGCAGAGGTTCGACATGGCAATACGCCCCGCGATCGGGTTGGCCGCGTTCACCGTGTCCTCGAACATGATATAGGGATAGCCGCTTTCGAACTGAATCTCGGCAAGGGTCTGGAAGAAGGCCCGCGCGTTGATCTTGGACTTTCGGATCCGCGGGTCATCGACCATCTCGGCGTATTTCTCGGTGACGGAGATGTCAGAGAAGGCGCAGCCATAGACCTTTTCCACGTCATGTGGCGAGAACAGATACATATCCTCGTTCTTCTTGGCCAATTCAAAAGTCACATCGGGAATGACGACGCCGAGCGAGAGCGTCTTGATCCGGATCTTCTCATCCGCATTCTCGCGTTTGGTGTCGAGAAAGCGCAGGATGTCGGGGTGATGCGCGTTGAGATAGACCGCGCCCGCGCCCTGCCGCGCGCCAAGCTGATTGGCGTAGCTAAAGGAATCCTCCAGCAGCTTCATCACCGGGATCACGCCCGACGACTGGTTCTCGATCCCCTTGATCGGCGCGCCATGCTCGCGGATGTTGGTCAGCATCAAGGCCACCCCGCCGCCGCGTTTGGACAGTTGCAGAGCCGAGTTGATGCCGCGCCCGATGCTTTCCATATTGTCCTCAAGCCGCAGCAGGAAACAGGAGACGAACTCCCCGCGGGCCTGCTTGCCGGCATTGAGGAAGGTCGGGGTCGCAGGCTGGAACCGCCCCTCGATGATCTCGCGCATCAGCTGCATGGCCAGATCCGCATCGCCCCGCGCCAAGGTCAGCGCGTTCATCACCACCCGGTCCTCATAGCGTTCCAGATAACGCTGCCCATCGCGGGTTTTCAGCGTGTAGGAGGTGTAATATTTGAATGCGCCCAGAAAGCTGGGGAAGCGGAACTTCAGCGCAAAGGCGGCGTCCCAGATGGCATGCAGATCGCTGCGCTCATATTGCGCCAGCACCTGCGGCTCGTAATAGCCCTCATCCACAAGGTAGCGCAGCTTTTCGTCGAGCGAGTGAAAGAAGACCGTGTTGCGGTTCACATGTTGCAGGAAATACTGCCGCGCGGCCATCCGGTCGGCTTCGAACTGGATGCGCCCCGCGTCATCATAGAGGTTCAGCATCGCGTTCAACGCGTGGTAATCAAGATCGGCGCTTAGGCTTGCATCAAGCATGTCGTGTCCTTTTGAGCGGCGGCGAACCGGGCGAGGCCGGAACGGATGTGGGTAAGATCGGTGTCGGTTCCGGCCAGTTCGAACCGGTAGAGCAGGGGCACCGCGCATTTCGCGGCGATGACCTCTCCGGCGCGGGCGAAATTCCTGCCGAAGTTGCGGTTGCCCCCGGCGATCACCCCGCGCAGCAGGGCGCGGTTTGCGGGGGCGTTCAGAAAGCGGATCACCTGTTTCGGCACGGCGTGACGGCCCATCCCATCGGCATAGGTGGGACAGACCAAAACGAAGGGGGCGCTGACCTGCGGCTGAGCCGCGCTGATGCGCAGCGGCAGCCTTATGGCCGGCAGGCCCAGTCGGGCAATCATGCGCGCGGTATTGCCCGACCCGCCCGAGAAATAGACAAGCTGCATCGGTCTGACCCGGTTCAGGACAGGCGGCTGATCATATCGGGGCGAAACCCGGCCCAGTGATCATCGCCCGAGATCACCACAGGTGCCTGGCGATAGCCCAGAGCCTGAACCCGGTCCATCGCGGCGGCATCCTGGGTCAAATCGACAAGGTCATAAGCCAGCCCGCGCGCGTCGAGCGCGCGGACGGTGGCGGTGCATTGAACGCAAGCCGGTTTGGAATAAACGGTGATGGTCATGTGATACTTCCCAATGTTCTGGCGCACGGCAGGACAGGGACACGAAACACGACGGCGCGCGAGATCGCACCGGGCATCACGCGCCCGGGGCCCTCCGCCCGCGGTCGTCGTTTTCGGTGCTCTGGCAGGTCTCCTGGCTCACGGCTCAAACGCCTCGGCCCGCCTTCCCAGTGCTGCTGCACCAGTGGTTTCGGGCCTCGGCTTGCCGCTCACAGTTGCGGGGGCAGCGCCGGGATTTCACCGGCTTCCCTATTCGCCTGCGACGCAAATCGCAGACACCAAAGCAACATCATGTAGAGTGCATTGGCGGCGGGCTGTCAATATCTAGATAAGGTGGGCGGGCGCCCGTGTTTTGCCTGAGACAGCAGGGCAGGGGCTTTGGGGGCAGATTTTTTGATGACCAGCGCCCCGTTCAAGCGGCATGGCACCGGCCCCTCTGTGCGGGAATCGGTCTGCTGTCAGACCTTGCGGCTATTGCCACGCCGGATAGCATCGACGCTCCACGGGCCGGGGCCAGCGAAGAGCAGATAGAGGAACACGAAACAGAACAGGATCGCCCCGGCCCCGTCATTTATGGAGGGAAAGAAGCTGCGGGGCGCATGGGCGATGAAATAGGCGGCGGCCATCGTGCCGGACGCGAGAAAGGCCGCGGGGCGGGTGAACAGCCCCAAGGCGATCAGCGCCCCGGTGACCAGTTCAATCAGGCCCGCGTTCCAAGACATCGAGAAGATTTCAGGCGTGCGGCCTGCGGGAAAGCCAAGGATCTTTTCCGAGCCGTAGCACAGGAAGGTCAATCCGGCAGCGATACGAAGGACGCTCCGCATCCGCGGTGCCCAGATGGTTTCAAGGTCTTGGAGGGTCATCTCGATCTCCTTTTTCATGGGTCGAACAGCGGGCCTATGTGAAGACCGGAAGGGCAGAAGTGCCCCTGCCGGTGCGGTAGCCCAGACTTGGCATCGGGGCGCAACATAGGGCCGGGCCAGCCTGTGCGAAATAGAGATAAATGGGCATTCACTATTGCACTGGCGGCAATAACGGACTGACCCGGACATAGAGATCAGCCCGCTTCTGGCAGGCTGCGACAGCCTCGCACTCCACATCCGTCTGGCATCTTCGGTGGAGAGCGGCGGCGGCCCCTCGCCGACCTAGACAGCTGCCGCTGCCTGACCCTGCTCCGCACGCCTGCCCTGCCGCCAAAGCCGCAGCAGGTGGCCGACGATCACCAGGTTCAACAGGCCCGCAGCACCGGCGACCGCATAGGAGGCGGTATAACTGCCGGTGAGGTCGTAAAGCACCCCGGCCTGATAGCCGCCGATCGCATGGCCGAACCAGCCGAACATGGTGACGATGCCAAACGCCAGACCCCGGTTGGAAGGCGCCACAAGCGCGCGGATGGCGGCAAGGACCCCGGTCATGACCCCTGCGTAGCCGAAGCCGTAGATCACAGCGTAGATATAGAAAACCGGCAATGTCTCGATCAGGACAAAGCCAAAGACCAGCGCGGTCATCCAGGCGGTCGCTGTCATATAGGCGGGCAGGGCGCCGATCACATCGGCCAATTTGCCAAAGGCCAGACGTCCGATGATCGCCACCAGAAGCATCACGAAAATCACGCTGCCGGCTTGATCCGGCGCAAAGCCACGGTCCTGGATCAGCGGCACAAGATGCATCAGCGGGACCGCCATACAGGTGCAGCACAGGATGATCCCGGCGCTGAGATGGGTGATGACCACATTGCTCGGGAGGTAGGTCTCTGACGGGGTCTGGGCCCCCCCTTCGGCGGTGGTAGCGACCGGCGGCGGCTGGCGCAAAAGAAAGCTGAGCGGCACCAGCGTGACCAATATGAACACCCCCGTCGCGGCGAAAGCGCCGTCGATGCCAAGCGATGTGATCAACATGGATGACACGAATGGCACGCCGCCTTGGCCCAAAGCCTGCCCCGCCGAGGCAATGCCGATTGCCACCCCGGCGCCCACGGCGAACCAATTGCCCACGGCCGCCATGATCGGCGGGAAAATGGCGCCCGCGCCCAGAAACCCGGCGACGAAGAACAGCAGATAGAATTGCCAAAGCGCGGTGAGCGTAGAGGCCAGCAGATAGCATAGCCCCAGCATGACCGAGCCAAAGAGCACCACAGGCCGCGTGCCATGACGGTCGGCCAAGGGCCCCATGATCAAGCCGCCAAAGGATAGGCCCAGAATGCCGAAAAGATTGATCAGCGTCGTGTCGCCCCGGCCCCAGCCAAAGGCGTCATTCATCGGCACGATAAAGGCCGACATGCCGTTTACAATCGCCCCCATGGCAACAGCGAGGATGAAGGCCGCGGCGGTCACGATGACCCAGCGGTAGGCAGGTTGAGAAAGGGCGGTATTCATAGCAGGTGGGCCTTGGCTGGAAATTCTATCGGGTGGCAGGGTTGTCAGTGGTGTCCTATGTGCCGCGATTTGCAATGGGCCTGCAGGGGCGGGCGGCAGCGCGCAGTATCGGGTGCAGATCCTCCCCCTATGCACGCCCGGCGGCGGCAAAGGCTGCGGCAACAGCGTCAAGAAAGAACCGCGCTTCGTTCTCTTGTAGCACAAGCGGCGGGCGGATTTTCAGAATATTGGCGCCCGGACCTGTCGCGCTGATCAACACGCCATTGTTGCGCAGATGGTTGACCACGAAAGAGGCGCAATGCGCGTCGGGCTGGAGCGTCTCGCGCGATGTCACACATTCCACCGCCCAGAACAGCCCGGTGCCGCGGATATCGCCGATCGCCGGGTGTTTTGCGGCGATCTCCTCCAGCCCCGCTTTCAGAAAGGCGCCCATCTTTTGCGCATGGGGTTGAAGACCGTCGCCCTCGATCACATCCAGCACCGCCATGCCCGCCGCTGCCGCCACCGGGTTGCCGCCGAAGGTGTTGAAATAACGTGCCTTCTCGCCAAACTCCTTGACCAGCTCAGGCCGCATCGCGGCGCCCGCCACCGGAAAGCCGTTGCCCATGGGTTTGCCCATCGTGACAATGTCCGGCACCAGCCCGTGGCGCTGAAAGCCCCAGAAGGTCTCTCCGGTCCGGGCAAATCCCGCTTGGACCTCATCGGCAATGAACAGACCGCCTTCGGCACGGATCAGATCAACTGCGGGCTGCAGGAACCCTGCCGGATCGGGGTGCAGCCCGTCGCTGGAAAAGAGCGTATCGACGATAAAGGCGGCGGGTTCTATACCCTCGGCCCGCATCTGCGCAATGGCGCGGGCCAGATCAGCAGCAAGCCTTGCCCCCTGGTCAGCGGCAGGAATGCGCAGGCCATCGGGCGCGTCGATCAGCCGGACGCGAGAGCCGCGCGGTGTGTATTCGCCAAGCGAGGGCGATATCTCGGCCACCGCTTCGGTCAGCCCGTGATAGGCAAGCCGGGTAACGATCACACCCTGCCGCCCGGTATAGCTGCGGGCGATGCGCAGGGCGATGTCATTGGCCTCAGACCCGGTGCAGGTGAACATCGCATGGCCAAGGGCGTCGGGCATCGTGTCGAGCAGCCGTTCGGCATAGGCCACCACGGCTTCGTGCAGATAGCGGGTATGGGTGTTCAACACGCCCAGTTGCGCGGTGATGGCCTGCACCACATGGGGGTGGCAATGGCCGACCGAGGCGACGTTGTTATAGGCGTCCAGATACTTACGCCCGTCCTTGTCCCAGAGCCAGACCCCTTCGCCGCGCTGGATATGCAGTGGCTTTTCATAAAACAGGCGATACGCCGGGCCGAGCGCTTTGGCACGACGGTCAATCAGCGCTTTGTCTTCCGGGTCCAGCGCCGTGCTGCGGGTGGTGTCATAAGCGTTGATCATGCTCATCGGTCATTCCTTCTGCGCGGCATTCTGCAGGGCGCTGCGTACCGCCCTGTCACCAAGACTGTTCAGGGCGGCCAGCCCGCGCTGGGCGGCGGCGGCATTGCGCAGGATATAGGCCGCATTGTCGCGGTAGCGCTCTGCGCGGGTGGCGCCGATCGCCAATGTGGTGGCATGGCGCAGACGGATCAGCAAAGGCAGCAGGGCGATTTCCTCCGCCTCAAGCGGCAGCCGAGCGGCATAGCCCGCCACCATTTCGCACATCGCGCCAAGCGGATCGCTGCCCTCCGCGATTTGATAGGAACAGGCCACGGCGAGGTCACAGGCGATCGGGGTATACACCATATCGCCAAAGTCGATCAGGCCCACGGGGCGCCTCGCCTCCACCCCATCTACCAAAAGATTATGCGGGTTGAAGTCGTTATGAACGACCTGCGCGCGAAGATGGGGCAGGCGGGGGGCAATCTCTGCGTCGAACCGATCAAGGATATCACCCAGTTGCGCGCGCAGTTCGGGGTCTTGCACGGCGCTGAGCAGGGGGCGCAGATGACCGGCCTGTTTGATGTCCCATTGCAGGAAATGCCCGGCGGCGGGGTGGAAAAACCCGCGCAGGCCAAGGGTGACCCGCGCGTGAAAATCGCCCAGAGCGTGAAACAAGGCAGCGCCCGGCGTCGCATTGCTCAGAACCGTGCCTTCGAGAAAGGTCATCAGCCGAACCACATGGTTCTGACCGTCCCGCGCCTGCGCGATTTCGCAGGCGTTGCCCTTCAGGCTGCGGCAGATGCGCTGCACCGGCAGGCCGGGGTCCGTCGCGGCCAGATGCATCAGGGCGGCGGTCTGCATGTCGGTCACCGCGCGGTCCTCAGCCGCATTGGTGATCTTGAGCAGCGCCGCCTCGCCCGTAGGCAGGCGCAGAAGGAAATTCGCGTCTTTCTCGGCAGAGAGCGATTTGACAGCGCCGGAGATGCCATAGTGGCGCCGCGCGATCTCCGCCGCCAGCTCGGGGTCAACCGCCGGGGAGGCCTGGGCCAGAAGATCGGCGTCAGCCGGGGGGGCGCTGACGGCGACATTGCTTAGAAACGGCGGCAGCCCCCCCGACAATGCGGTCTCGGCCTCTGTCATGGGGCGATATCCTCGGTTCCGCACCATTCCGCGATGAACAGCGCCATGGCCTGGGTGATTTTCTTGACCGAGCTGAGGCTGACCGCTTCGTTGATCCCGTGAATATTGCGCGATTTCGGCCCGTAGCAGAGCGCGGGGATCTGGTTGTAAAGCGCATAGACCCGCGTATCGAGATAGCTCGGCGACATGAAGGACTGCAGCGGCGCGCCGATGGCGCTCTCATGGGCGCGTTCCAGCACCGCTTCGGCATCGCTGCCCGGTTCCAGCACATAGCCTTCGGCGTGGAAACCGTTGAAGACCACCTTGGGTGGGTTATTGGACAGAAAACTGTCGCTCTGGGCAAAGGCTTTGACCCGCTCGGTAATCTCGCGCGCGGCATCCTCGGCGCTGCGGCCCGGATAGATGGAGACGCGGCAGTCGATGTTACACCATGACGGCACCGAAGACGCCCAATCGCCGCCTTCGATCTTGCCGATGTTGAGGTTGATCGGATGTGCTTCGTCTTCGAAATGCGGGTGCTGGCCCTTCTCGGCGTTCCACTCCGCCTCCATCTCGCGCAGGGCGGTGACGACGCGGCTGGCCGCGTCGATGGCGTTGGCCCCTTCGCCCATCTCGCGCACATGGACCGGCACGCCGCGGACCTGCACCTGAAACCAGATGACGCCGGTGTTGGCGCGGACCAGCATCTCTTCCTCAGGCTCGGGGATGAAAACTGCATCGGCGGTATAGCCCTGCAGAAAGGTCTGGAGCGCGCCGTTGCCGGTGGATTCCTCCTCCACCACGGATTGCACATAGACCGTGGCCGCCGGTTGCAGCCCGATGCGGCGCAGCGCGTCGAGTGCAAAGATATTCGCCGCCGCCCCCGCCTTCATATCGCCCGCGCCGCGGCCATACATCCAATCGCCGTTGATCTTGGCGGAAAAGGGCGGGTCCTCCCACATGTCGTGCAGCCCTTCGGGGACCACGTCGAGATGCGATTGCAGGATCAGTGAGCGGCCAGCCTCATCACGCGGGCGGTGGATACCCACGACGATCGGCGCGTCGGAGTGATCGTCGGAGTATTTCGAGCCGCCGGGATGCGCCTCAATCGCGGCGCGGTCCATCTGGAAGCGGTCCATTGCATAGCCGCGGCTTTGCAGGCTGCGAAACAGCAGGTCTTGGATCGCATGTTCATGACCGCGCAGCGACGGTATCTGCACCAGCTTCTGGGTAAAGCTCACCTGCTCGGCAAAACCGTCTTCGACAGCCTGAAGGATGCGGGATTTCAGATCAGGATCGAGGGACATGTCGTTTCCTTTCAGGGGTTACAGCATCGCTTCGATGAGGAAGGGGCCGGGTTCTTTCGCGGCGTCTTCGATGGTGCGCATCAGCTCGGCGATGTCCTCCACCCGTTTGCCCGGCACGCCCATGCCCTTGGCCATGGCCACGAAATCCAGTTCCGGGCGGTCGAGGTTCAGCATGCTCAACGCATCCGGGCCGGGCTGCGCGCCGACGTTATGCAGCTCGCCCTTCAGAATTTCATAGGACCGGTTGGCTAGGATGATCGTCGTGACATTGGAGTTTTCCCGCGCCTGGGTCCAAAGCCCCTGGATCGTGTACATGGCCGAGCCATCGGCCTGCAGCGTGATCACCGGGCGGTCCGGGCAGGCGATGGCGGCCCCGGCGGAGAGGGGGATGCCAATGCCGATCGAACCGCCGGTGATCGCGAGCCATGTGTTCGGCGCGGCACTGTCGCCCGCAGGGAAGGTGGCGCCGCCCGAAGACACCGCTTCATCCACCACGATTGCATCTTCGGGCAGCGCATTGGCCAGTGCCGCCCCAAGATTGTGCAGGCTGATGCCCCCGGCCTGCGGCGCGGCTGGCCGGTCATAGGCGGGCGGGGTCGCGGCTTTGCTGCCGATGCGGTCCGCCAGCGCGGCGATGGCGGCAGGACCATCGCCATCAACCGCCGCCAGTGTCACGCTGTTGCAGCCCACCGGCAGCAGCAGGCTGGGTTTGCCGGGATAGGCAAAGAAGGCCACGGGCGGCGGGGTCTCGATCAGGATCGCGCGGCTGTAGGGCGCGAGGGACTGAAGGGCGGCGTCAATCGGGTAGGGGATTTTCTTGACCGCAAAGCGCCCGCGCCCGCGTTCCAAACGGCGGTTAGAGGTCGGGGCAAGGATATCGGCCCCGGTCTTCTCCGCGATCCCATGCAGCAGGGCCATGGCGCCCGGGTCTTCCACGACCGAGCATCCCACCAGCAGCACGGTGCGCTCCCCGCTTTCCAGGGCGGCGACGCTCGCATCCAACGCGCGTTCATCCAGCGGGGCCGGGGCGGCAGGGGCCACGACATCGGCCATCTTCCCGCCCGCATCCCATCCGATATCGGCGGGCGCGATGAGCGATGCAACCTTGCCCGGTTTGCTTTGGGCCACGGCGAGCGCTGTCATCGCATCCGCCGCAAAGCTGCCCGCATCCCGGCCCGAGCGGACCCAATCGCTGAAGGGCGCGCAGGCGCCTTCGACATCTGCAGACAAGGGCGCGTCATATTGCTGGTGGCGCAGGGCGTGATCGCCGACGAGGTTCAGGATCGGCACCCGGCCCTTGCGCGCGTTGTGCAGATTGGCGGCGGCATTGGCAAAGCCGGGCGCCAGGTGCAGCAAGGTCACCGCCGGTTTGCGGGCCATGCGCGCATAGCCATCGGCGGCGCCCGTCACCACGCCCTCGAACAGCCCCAGCACGCAGCGCATCAGCTTGGTGCGGTCCAGCGCATCGACGAATTGCATCTCCGAGGTGCCGGGGTTGGCGAAACAGACATCGACCCCGCCCGCGTGCAGGCTGCGCACAACGCTTTCGGCGCCGTTCATCTCTTTGGGTGTCTCGCTCATGCTGTGACCTCGCGGAATGTGGTGAGAAAGGATTTGGCGTTATCGGCCAGCGACGGGCCCAGATAGCCGCCTTCTTGCACTAATGCTGTCGGCAGGTTCAGCGCCGCCAGCCGGCGCGCCATTTCGGCAAAACCGTCGGGGTAGACCTTTACCGCGGCAAGCGGATCATCGGCGGCCATGTCAAAGCCGAGCGAGACCACCAGCGCCTCGGCCCCGAAGTCGCGGATCGCGGCAATGCCCTTGTCGAGCAGGGCCAGTACCGCGTCCTGGCTTGCCCCCTGTTCCAAAATCAGATTCAGCGATTTGCCCGCGCCTTCGCCCTCACCGGTTTCATCGGCGTGGCCGAGGTAGAAGGTGGGGTAGGTCGCGGGGTCAGGGTGGAGCGAGCAGAAGAAAATGTCGCCGCGCTCATAAAGAATGTCGAGCGAGCCATTGCCGGTATGCACGTCAATGTCGATCAGGGCGACTTTCTTGAAGGTCCGGGTCAGGTGATGGGCGGCGATACAGGCATTGTTGAAAAAGCAGAACCCATTGGAACAGTCGCGCATCGCGTGGTGCCCGGGCGGACGGCAGAGCGCATAGGCCGCGCGGTCGCCAGAGGCCACGGCCTCGGCAGCCTGCACCGCGGTCTGGGCCGACCAATAGGCCGCATCCCAGGAGCCTTCGGTCAGCGGGGTCGAAGTGTCGGTCATCCACCAGCCCAACTGGCCGTGAATATCCTTGGGCTCTTTGCCGCGCCGCAGGCCGGGGTGCATCGTGGGGATCGCCAGCGCATCCGGCCCTGCGCTTTCGACGAAACGGGCATGCGCCGTGGGCAGGAAATCGACGTAATCGGGGTTGTGCACGGCCTTGATCGGGGCCAGCCCGTGGTCTTGCGGCTTGGTGATCTCGAACCCTTCGCCAATTAAAATATCGCGTAAAATTTCAGCACGTTGCGGCTGTTCTTGATGCGGCATGGCAGCGCCGCGCCGAAAATAATGGGTTGGCGCATGGCCAAGCTGGCGCGCGTCGAAAAAGACTTTCATCACATTCCCTGTGGGCTGCTGTTGTTGCGGCGGAGCATTGCAGTTTTAAATTGCAGGCTCAATAGAAATGATGCATCATGCATCAAAACTGGTCGCCGATTGACCGGTAAGGACGAGGGCGCGATGGCCGAAATAAGTCAAGTTTCATTGGGCGATGCGATCTATGATCGGGTCTGTCAGGACTTGGTCGAGGGCCGGCTTTGTCCCAATGAAAAGGTCACCATTCGCGGCCTGTCAGAGCGGCTTGGCACCAGTTCGACCCCGGTGCGCGACGCGGTGCAGCGGCTCTTGCGGGACGAGGCTTTGGTGCAGCGCAGCGTGCGCGACGTGCGGGTGCCGGTCCTGACCAAGCGGCAATATCTGGAGATCGCAAGCATCCGGCGCGAGCTGGAGGGTTTTGCCGCAGGCCGCGCCGCCGAGAGGGTCGGCCCAAAGGAAATCCGCCACCTCAAGAAGATCGTGGAGCGCAATGAGGCCGCCGCCGTGGCGGCGCGCTGGCCGCAGGCGGTCAAATACAATCAGGAGTTCCATTTCGCGCTGGCGGAAGCGGCGGAAATGCCGATCCTGCTGTCCATCCTCAGCGGGTTGTGGCTGCGCATGGGGCCATTGATCGCCGGATATTACGCACGCGAGAAAGTCGGGCTGGTTCGACATCACCAGGCAATTATTGCAGCCTGTGAGAATCGCGACCCCGCAGCCGCTGCTGCGGAAATGCGGGCTGACATAGATGACGCAAAGGAGGGGATCATCAGATATATTGAATCATTCACCGCAGATGAATGAACACGCCGACGCCCGCGCATAGCGCGGCACCGTTCCACGGGAAGAAGCCGACGCAAGATCGGTTTTCGCGGAGCGGGATTTAACCGAAAACCAATGGGGAACTACATGCTACACACCACCAAATTGACCGCAGCCGTTCTGGCGCTGGCCCTGGCCGGCCCACTGGCCGCGCAAGACGGCGAACCCAAATCCGGCGGCACGCTGAACGTCGTGATCCAGCCGGAACCGCCCAGCCTGATGATCGGCCTTGTGCAGAACGGCCCGACACAGATGGTCGGCGGCGACATTTATGAAAGCCTGCTGCGCTATGATTTTGATCTGAAGCCCGAAGGCCAGTTGGCTGAATCATGGGAGATTTCAGACGACGGCAAGACCTATACCTTCAAGCTGCGCGAAGGTGTGCTGTTCCACGACGGCGAGCCTTTCACCTCGGAAGATGTCGAATTCTCCATGGATAAGTTCCTGCGCGAAAGCCATTCGCGGATGCGCACCTATATGGAACATGTCGAGAGCATCGAGACGCCCGACGATCACACGGTTGTCTTTAACCTGAAGCAACCCTTCGGCCCCTTCATCGGCATCTTTGAGCCCGGCACCGCGCCGATGATCCCCAAACATATCTACGAAGGCACGGATTTCGCGAACAATGAGGCGAACAACACGCCTATCGGCACCGGCCCCTTCAAGTTCAACGAATGGGAAAAGGGCAGCTTCATCCATCTGGTGAAGAACGAAGACTACTATATGGAGGGGAAACCCTACGTTGACGAAGTCTATTACCATGTGATCCCCGACGCGGCCTCGCGCGCCGTGGCCTATGAGACCGGCAAGGTCGATGTGCTGCCCGGCGGCTCGGTCGAGAACTTCGACGTGGCGCGGATTCAGGCGATGGACAACACCTGCATCACCGACAAGGGCTGGGAATACTTTGGCCCGCTGTCCTGGATGTGGGTCAACAACGACAATAAGCCGCTCGACGATGTGAAGGTGCGTAAGGCGATCATGCATGCTGTCGACCGCCAGTTCGCCAAAGACGCGCTGTGGAACGGGTTGGGCAAAATCGCCACCGGCCCGCTGTCGTCCTCCACCCGTTTCTATGACGGCGACACGCCGGACATCTCCTATGATCCGGAAAAGGCCAAGGCGCTTCTCGAAGAGAGCAGCTATAACGGCGAGACCATCCGCATTCTGGGCCTGCCTTACGGTGAGACTTGGCAGCGTTGGGCCGAGGCGGTCAAACAGAACCTGAGCGAGATCGGCATGAAGACCGAAATCGTGCCCTCGGATGTGGCAGGCTGGAACCAGAAGGTCGCGGACCGCGACTATGATCTCGCCTTCACCTATCTCTACCAATACGGCGATCCGGCCCTTGGCGTGTCCCGGACCTATATGGGCGACAATGCCGCCCCCGGCTCGCCCTGGAACAACGTGGCGAATTATCAGAACCCCGAGACCGACCGGCTCTTTGCCGAAGCCGCGCTGATGGCCAGCCCCGAAGAGCGCAAGGCGGCCTATAAGGAAATCCAGGATCAGATCGTCGAAGACGTGCCGAACATCTGGCTCTTGGAGCTGGGCTTCCCCACGATCTACCGCTGTGACGTGAAGAACCCGGTCAACACCGCCTTTGGCGTGAATGACGGTTTCCGCGACGTGTGGATCGACAAATAATAAGAGCGAAAACGCTCAAGGCCCGAGCCGTTGCGGCGGCTCGGGCGCATCTTGGACTAAAACGGGGCGGATAGCGTGATACGTTTCATATTGGGCAGGTTGTTCAAAGCAGTGTTCATCCTGCTGGCAATCCTTGTCTTCAATTTCCTGCTGATCCATGCGGCACCGGGCGACCCTGCGGCGGTCATGGCGGGTGAAGCAGGGGCGGCTGACGAGAAATTCCTGGCAGACCTGCGGGCGCGTTTCGGGCTGGATCAACCGCTCTACATGCAGCTGTGGCTCTATATCAAAGGCGCGGTGCAGCTCGACCTTGGCTATTCCTTCCGCCAGCAGATGCCGGTGGCCGAGATGATCGGCGACCGTCTGCCGGCGACGCTCTTGCTGACCGGGGTGGCCTTTGTGCTGTCGCTGGTGTTGGGCGTGACCGCCGGTGTCGCGGCCTCGGCCCGGCAGGGGCGGTGGGGCGACACGCTCATCTCCTCTTTCGCGCTGCTGTTCTATGCCACGCCGCTCTTTTGGGTCGCTCTGATGGCGACGCTGGTGTTTTCGGTCTGGCTCGAATGGCTGCCGGGCTTTGGCTATTCGACCATCGGGGCGGGCTATACGGGGCTGGCCCATGTGCTGGATGTGGCGAAACATCTGGTCCTGCCGGCCACCACCCTGGGGCTGTTCTTCACGGCGATCTACATGCGCATGACCCGGGCCTCGATGCTCGAAGTCTCGCGGCTCGATTTTGTCAAAACCGCCCGCGCCAAGGGGCTGAACCGCGGCGTGATCCAACGGCGGCACATCCTGCGCAACGCGCTCTTGCCGGTGATCACGCTGGCCGGGCTTCAGGCCGGGCAGATCTTTGGCGGGGCGATCCTGACTGAGACCGTCTTTGCCTGGCCCGGCATCGGGCGGCTGATGTTCGAGGCGATCAACCAGCGCGATTACAATGTGATCCTCGGGGTCTTTTATATTTCGGCGGCCATGGTGCTGCTGTTCAACCTGATCACGGATGTCATCTATGTCATTGTTGATCCGCGGATAAGGCTGACGACATGATGAGCTTTTGGAAACGTTTCAGCTATAACCGGGGCGCGGTCATTGGTCTGGTGATCCTGACCTTCGTGGTTGTCGCCGCCATCCTCGCGCCCATCCTCTTCCCGCAAAGCCCGTGGAAAATGGTGCAGCGTCCCTTCCTGCCGCCCTTCACCCAAGACGGGTTGCTCTTGGGCACCGACGCGCTTGGCCGCGATGTTCTGGCGGGGCTCGCGCATGGCGCTTACGTGAGCCTGCTGGTCGGGCTGGTCTCGACCATCGTGGCGCTGGCGATCGGAGTGCCGGTGGGCGCGGCGGCAGGGTATTTCGCCGGTCGGATCGACGACGCGCTCATGCGCTTTACCGAGTTCTTTCAGACCATCCCCAGCTTTGCCTTGGCGATCGTGCTCTTGGCGATCTTTCAACCCAGCCTGACCTTTGTCATCATCGCGATCTCCATCGTGTCATGGCCGCCGGTGGCGCGTCTGGTGCGCGGCGAGGTGCTGTCGCTCAGAACCCGCGAGTTTGTCGAGGCGGCGAGCCTCTCGGGCCTCGGCAACATGCAGATCATCACGCGGCATATTCTGCCCAACGCGCTGCCGCCGATCATCGTGCTGGCCTCGCTCATGGTGGCGCAGGCGATCCTGCTGGAAAGCTCGCTGTCCTTTCTGGGGCTGGGCGATCCGAACATCATGTCCTGGGGCTATATGATCGGGGCCGCGCGCACCGTGATCCGCACCGCCTGGTGGCTGTCCTTCCTGCCCGGCATGGCGATCCTTTTGACCGTGCTGGCGCTGAACCTGATCGGCGAGGGGCTGAACGACGCGCTGAACCCGCGATTGACGAGGAAATCCGAATGACCCTGCTTAGCATCCGTGACCTGTCCATCGCTCTGCCGGTGGGGGCCGATCGGCTCTATGCCGCGAAGGACATCAATTTTGACCTCGCCCCGGGCGAAATCCTCTGCATCGTGGGCGAAAGCGGGTCGGGCAAATCCATGTCGGCCAATGCGGTGATGGGGCTCTTGCCGCAGGGGGTGTTGCCCGAAAAGGGCAGCATCACCTTCGACGGCCAGTCGATCCTTGGCCTGTCGGAGAAAGAGATGTTGAAGCTGCGCGGCAGCCGCATCTCGATGATCTTTCAAGAGCCGCTCAGCGCGCTGAACCCGCTGATGCGCATCGGCGCGCAGATCGCGGAGGTCTTCGAGGCGCATGGCGCGCTCACCGGGGCCGAGCGGCGGGCGCGGGCGCTGAAACTGCTGGAGGAGGTCGGCATCCCTGACCCCGAAGCGGCGATCCGCGCCTATCCGTTCCAACTCTCGGGCGGACAGCGCCAGCGGGTGATGATCGCCATGGCCTTGGCGTTGGAGCCGGACATCCTGATCGCGGATGAGCCGACCACCGCGCTCGATGTGACCACGCAGGCGCAGATCCTCACGCTGATCGAAGACCTGCGGCGCAAACGCGGCATGGCGGTGATCTTCATCACCCATGACTTTGGCGTGGTGGCCGATATCGCCGACCGGGTGATCGTCATGAAAAAGGGCGAGATCGTAGAGGCTGGCCCGGCCCAAGAGGTGCTGCTGAAACCCCAGCACCCCTATACCCGCGCCCTGATTGACGCGATTCCCCGGCTGACGAAAACCGAAGCCGCGGAGGAGGTCGAACGCAAACCGCTTCTAAAGGTCGAAGGGCTGCAAAAGACCTTTTCGACCGGTTCTGGCACGCTTTTCGGCAAGCGCCGGGTGGTGAAAGCCGTGCAGGACGTGAGCTTCGAGCTTTACGCAGGCGAAACCATCGGCATCGTCGGGGAATCCGGCTCGGGCAAATCCACCGTCGGCCGCTGTCTGGTGCGGCTCCTGGACCCCGACGGGGGCCGCGTGCTGATGGACGGCGTCGACATCGCGGAAATGTCGGGGGCTGAGTTGCGCGCGCAGCGGCGCAAGTTGCAGATGATCTTCCAAGACCCGTTTTCCTCGCTCAACCCCCGCGCCCGCGTGTCGCGTATCCTGACCGAAGGGCTGATCGCCTATGGCACGCCCGACAAAGAGGCCAAGGCCAAGGCCCGCGAACTGCTGGAACTGGTCGGGCTGGACGAAAGCGCGATGAAGCGTTTCCCGCATGAGTTCTCGGGCGGGCAACGGCAGCGGATCGGCATCGCCCGCGCGCTGGCGCTGGAGCCTTCGATCATCATTGCGGATGAGGCCGTCTCGGCGCTGGACGTCTCCATTCAGGCGCAGGTGCTGGACCTGCTGGCCGAGCTGAAAACCCGGCTGCATCTGTCGATGCTCTTCATCACCCATGACCTGCGCGTCGCGGCCCGCATTTGCGACCGGATCATCGTGATGCAAAAAGGCCAGATCGTCGAAGCCGGGCCGGTCAGCAAAGTGCTGCATCACCCCGACACCGCCTATACCCAAAGCCTGCTCGACGCGATTCCGGGGCAGGAATACGAACGCGCGCTGGCGCAGGCCGAATAGGGGCCGCGCTGGCGCCTCACCAAGGATGGAATGACGGATGAGCAATGCGGCACAGGGGCCAAGAACGCTTCTTTTGACCGGCGCGAGCCGGGGCATTGGCCATGCCACCGCCAAGACCTTTGCCGAAAACGGCTGGCGCGTGATCGGCTGTTCGCGGCAGGCGTTTTCGCCGGAATGCCCCTGGCCGGGCGGGGCCCAGGACCATGTGCAGGTCGATCTCAGCGATCCCAACAAGACGATCGATGCCGTCGAGCGGATCAAGACCCTGCTTGATGGGCAGCCGCTGCACGCGCTGGTCAATAACGCGGGCATTTCGCCAAAGGACGCGGATGGCGGGCGGCTCAACACGCTCGACACCGACCTGCGGGTCTGGGGGGAGGTCTTTCACGTCAATTTCTTCGCTTCCGTCGTGCTCGCGCGGGGGCTGCGGGAGGAACTGTCGCTCGGGCGCGGCTCGGTGGTGAATGTGACCTCCATCGCGGGCTCACGTGTGCATCCTTTCGCCGGGGCCGCCTATGCCACTTCCAAGGCCGCATTGGCCGCGCTGACCCGCGAGATGGCGCATGATTTCGGCCCGCTCGGGGTCCGCGTCAACGCCGTGGCCCCCGGCGAGGTCGAAACCGCGATCCTCAGCGAAGGCACCGACAAGATCATCGAAACCGTGCCGATGCGGCGCCTGGGCCAGCCCGAAGAGGTCGCCCGCGCGATCTATTTCCTTTGCACCGAGGCAAGCTCCTATGTTTCCGGCACAGAGATCGAGGTGAACGGCGGCCAGCACGTCTGAAGCCCGAGGGGCGGCGTTCATGGCCGGGATGCCCGCGTTTTTGCGGTGCGGCGTGGCGTTATTGGCAGCGCGCACTTGACTTCCCCACCGCCAATAGGTGTACCTGCGCAAAACCGGAATTAGCCCTAGGAAGGGACCATCATGCACGCCTATCGCAGCCATACCTGTGCCGATCTGAGCCTCGAGAACCAAGGCGACAACGTGCGCCTGTCCGGCTGGGTGCACCGTGTGCGAGATCACGGCGGCGTTCTCTTCCTTGATCTGCGCGATCATTACGGCATCACCCAGGTGATCTGCGACCCCGACAGCCCGGCCTTTGCCGAGATGGAGAAGGTCCGCGCCGAATGGTGTCTGCGCATCGACGGGACGGTCAAGGCCCGCGACGCAAGCCTTGTGAACCCCAAGCTGCCCACCGGTGAGATCGAAGTCTATGCCCGCGACATCGAAGTGCTGGGTGCTGCTGCCGAACTGCCGCTTCAGGTCTTTGGCGATCAGGAATACCCGGAAGAAACCCGGCTACGCTACCGCTACCTCGACCTGCGCCGCGAGAAGATGCAGCAGAACATGACCCTGCGCTCTGACGTGGTGGCCTCGATCCGCAAGCGCATGTGGGATCAGAACTTCCGCGAATTCCAGACGCCGATTATCACCGCATCCTCCCCCGAGGGCGCGCGCGACTTTCTGGTGCCCTCGCGTCTGCATCCGGGCAAGTTCTACGCCCTGCCGCAGGCCCCGCAGCAGTTCAAACAGCTGCTCATGGTCTCGGGCTTTGACAAATATTTCCAGATCGCGCCCTGCTTCCGCGACGAAGACCCGCGCGCCGACCGGTCGCCCACCGATTTCTACCAGCTTGATATGGAGATGTCCTTTGTCACCCAGCAGGACGTGTTCGACACGATCCAGCCGGTGATCGCGGGCATCTTCGAAGAGTTCGGCGGCGGCAAGAAGGTCGACGAGACCTGGGAGCAGATTTCCTACAAGGACGCGGCGCTCTGGTATGGCTCGGACAAGCCCGACCTGCGCAACCCGATCAAAATGCAGGTGGTCTCGGACCATTTCCGCGATTCCGGCTTCGCGATCTTCGCCAAACTGCTGGAGCAGGACGGCACCGAGATCCGCGCGATCCCCGCGCCCACCGGCGGCAGCCGCAAGTTCTGTGACCGGATGAACGCTTTCGCGCAGAAGGAAGGTCTGCCCGGCATGGGCTATATCTTCTGGCGCGATCAGGGCAATGGGATGGAAGCGGCAGGCCCCTTGGCCAAGAACATCGGCCCCGAGCGCACCGAAGCGATCCGCCAGCAATTGGGGTTGGGCGTCGGCGATGCGGCCTTCTTCCTTGGCGGCAAGCCCAAGTCCTTTGAGGCCGTTGCAGGTCGCGCGCGCAATGTGATCGGCGAAGAGCTGGGCCTCACCGACAAGGAGCGTTTCGCCTTTGCCTGGGTCGTGGATTTCCCGATTTATGAAAAGGACGAAGAGACCGGCAAGATCGACTTTGAACACAACCCTTTCTCCATGCCGCAAGGCGGGATGGAGGCGCTGCAAGGCGATCCGCTTGAGGTGCTCGGCTATCAATATGACCTCGCCTGCAACGGCTATGAGCTCGTCTCCGGCGCGATCCGGAACCACAAGCCAGAGATCATGTTCAAAGCCTTCGAGATCGCGGGCTACGGAGAAGACGAGGTGCGCAAGCGTTTCGGCGGCATGGTTAACGCTTTCCAATACGGCGCCCCGCCCCACGGTGGCTGCGCAGCCGGGATCGACCGGATCGTAATGCTGCTGGCCGAAGAGGCGAACATCCGTGAGGTGATCCTCTTCCCGATGAACCAGCGTGCCGAAGACCTGATGATGGACGCGCCCAGCGAGCCGACCAGCGATCAGCTGATGGAACTGGGCCTGCGGGTGATCCCGCAGGAATAAGCGCGGGCCCCTTCGGTTTGACAGACGCAAAAACGCATCGGCGCGGGCCGGTGCGTTTTCTGTTTCACATGGGGTGGGTGCGGCGGTCAGTCTTCCAGACTGTCTTCGCGCTTTTCGTCAATCAGCTTGGCTTCCTTTTCCTTGCGCTCAAGAAAGGCCGCGCCGAATTTGTCATTGTCCTCTTCCCCGATCACCTTTTTGGCGCGGGTGAAAAGCTCTTCCTCTTCCTCGTCCATATGATGTTCATAGTCATGTTTCAGCTTCTTGAATGTGGTCAGCCAGGCGGATGAGGACATTTCCGTCTCCCGCAGCTCTTCCATCAGGTCATCGAGCTGCTGATGCTCATGCACCGAATGGCGAGCGTGATCCTGTCCCCAGGTTTCCGACATCAGTTTGGAATAAAAGGTTTCTTCCTCCGCCGCCGCATGGGATTTCACGTCGTTGTAAAACCGGTCCCAAGCTTCGCGGCGCTCGGCGCTGTCGCCTTCGGTGTCGGCGATGGTGTTGAGCAGGCTGCGGTGATCGTCGTGATCGTCTTTGATCGCATCATAAATGGAGGGCATTGCAATATCCTTTGGTGGCACCTTCTTATAACGCCACAGCGCTCTGCCGGTTCCTCCGCTAGAAGATCGCCCCGCTGGGGGCCGAGCTTGCGACATGTTGGATGATGCCATCGGCTTTGGCATGAAGCGACGCTAGAACCACCACGAAAAGCCCAAGGGCATTCGCGCTGAGCACGATCCAATCGACCGGTTTCGACGCGGCCGGGGGGTGCTCTGGCTCTCTCGGCTGGCTCATGTCACGCTCCTCTCATCCGGTCTTTGCAGACAACATAAGGCTGGACGCTGAATGTGGCATGAATGTGGGGCGGTTTCGTTTCTTTCGCGGTGTTTTCTTCCACGGGGCGGGGGTGTTCCGTCGCTGAGGGCGCCGGCTGGCCGCTGCCTGCCGAGAAACAATGCCGTGAGCGCCGGCGCGCCTCTGCCCTCACAGCAATAGACGCTCCCGTGACCGCTTCAAAACGGGGGGCAAGATCGGCCCGACGCCGCTAGATCGCCATCTTGTCCGAGAGCCGATGTTGGATCAATCCGGCCAATGCCGCTGTCTCCGAACGCGCGGGCTGTCCCAGGGCGCGTTTATGTGCCAGGGCGCGCGCGGCGGCCTCAAGCACGCTGTCATCTGCGGCCCGCGCCACGCCGCAGAGAAATTGCGCGACATAGTCGAGTGCGTGTTCATCAGGGGGGTCATCCAGAACGTCAGCGATATGGGCCATGTCATCTTGATAGGCGATGCGGTCGGGGGCCACGTTTTCATCCGGCAGTACGCGCGGGCCCATGGGGCGGCGGTGGCTCGGCAGGGTGGATAAGATCGCCTCCTGAAAAGACGAAAGCGAGGTGATGGGTTTGGCCAGGAACCCATCGACCCCCGCCGCACGCGCGTCCGGCTCCATATGGCTGTCGCCAGAGATGGCGATGATCGCTTCGATTCGCGGCTGGCCATGCGTCAGTTCCGCGATCAGGTCCAGCCCGCTGCCATCGGGCAGGCCCAGATCGACAAGCGCGACAGAGGGGCGGTAGACCTGCAAATGCCGCCGCGCCGAGCGCAGGCAGTCAGCCCGGCGGATGCGCGCACCGGAGCGCAGGCAGAGCAAGCGCATCGCTTCGCAGGCGAAGCGGCTGTCTTCGACCACCAGAACGGTCAGGCCCAAGAGGGGCCGCGCCGCCGTGGGGGCAGGGGTTGTTTTCGGAAAAAGGTCAAGATCGTCCATCATCGCCTCCAACAGCATCCGCGTGGCCATGGTTACGCCGCGTTGCCTAACGACGCGTTAACGTGACGCATTGTCGTTCAGCGGATCGGGGGGCATATTGCGCCCGACTTAGCAGGAGAACCCAGAATGATCGGACGTCTCAACCACGTGGCCATCGCGGTGCCAGACCTCGACGCGGCGGCGGATCAGTACCGCCAGGCGCTTGGCGCCGCCGTCGGTGCCCCGCAGGAAGAGCCGGATCACGGCGTCACCGTGATCTTTATCGAACTGCCAAACACCAAGATCGAATTGTTGCATCCTTTGGGCGATGACAGCCCGATCAACGGCTTTCTTGAGAAAAACCCCGCAGGTGGCATCCACCACATCTGCTATGAGGTCGACGACATCATCGCGGCGCGGGACCATCTGAAATCCACCGGCGCGCGGGTGCTGGGCTCGGGCGAGCCCAAGATCGGCGCCCATGGCAAACCGGTGCTGTTCCTGCATCCCAAGGATTTCAACGGCGCGCTCGTCGAGCTTGAGGAGGTCTGAGCATGGGTATCGTATCGGGACTCGTTCTCTTTGCCGTCATCTGGTCGATGACATTCATGATCGCCCTGCCGATCCGGGTGCAGACCCAGGGCGATCTCGGCGCGGTCGTGCCCGGCACCCATGCCGGGGCGCCGGAGCATCATCATCTTGGGCGCAAGGCGCTTTGGACCACGCTGGTGGCTGTCATCCTCTGGGCGATCAGCGCCACGATCATCCTGTCGGGCTGGATCAGCGTTGCGGATATCGAAGGCTGGCTGCATCCGAATGCGGCACCAGCGCATGGTACAGGTGGGTAAAGGTCGCCGCGCCCAGGATCGGGACCAATAGGTTGATGAGCGGCACCGAGAGCGGCACCGCCATCAGCACCCCGGCGATCCAGATCGTCCCCGCATGGCGGCGGCGCAGGCGTTTGGTCACGGCCCGGTCATGGCGGCGCAGCGCGGCGAGGGTGAAATACTCCCGGCCCAGCAGAAAACCGTTCAGCCCCCAGAAGATGAACAGCGCCGCCGGGGCGAAGAGCAGGTAGAGGATCAGCGCCAGCAGGTTCGCCCCGATCAGCACACCGAGGAAATTCACCCCGTCGCGTATTGAATCGCCCAGGCTCAGCCGATGCGCGGGGGGCAGGGTCGGGTAATGCACATCCTCCACCGCATCCGCCACATCGTCGAGGAACATCGACGAGATCGCAGAGGCCACGGGGATCATCAGAAAGACCGACAGGCCCAGCAGCAGAAACAGCGCCCCCCAGCTGAGCAGATCATCGAGCCAGTTGACCTCGCCCAGCCCCGGCAGGGTGGTGTTATCGGGCGTGACCCATTCCACCAGATAGGCAAAGCCCGCCGTGGCCGCGATCAGCAGCGTCAGCGACAGGCCAACCCCCAGCAGAAGCACGCGGCGAAAGCGGCGGTCGCCCAATTGCCCCATGGCGCGGGTGAAGGACCGCAGGATGACCCCTAGAGCCATGTGGTGATCCGGTCGATGTCGGGGCGCGGACGCTCGGGCGGGGCGGCGGTTTCGGTGCCGATATGGATGATGCCCGCGATGCGCTCATGCGGCGCGAGGGCAAGGCCCTCTTGCAAAAAGCCCCGGTCATGGCTCGGCCATCCGCTCAGCCAATTGGCCCCCCAGCCCGCGGCCAATGCGGCGTTGAGCAGCGCCAGACAGACAGCGCCGGCGGAATAGGTCTGTTCCAGCGGCGGGATCTTGGGCGAGGGTTTTTGCACCTCGACCACCGCCACCGCGAGATGGCCCTGATCGAACTGGCTGCGGCCCTTGGTGATGTCTTCTTCCGGCAGGCCAAGCGCTGCGCCACGGCGCTCCACAACGCTGGCCAGACGCGCCATGGCGGCGCTGTCGATCACGATAAAACGCCAGGGCTCCAGCTTGCCATGATCCGGCGTGCGCGCGGCGGCGGTGAGCAGGGGGCGCAGCGCCTCTTCGTCGGGCACCGGGGGGCGGAGCGTCTTTGCCGGGCGCGAGCGGCGGTTTTGCAAAAAGGCAAGGGCGGCGGGATCAGCTTTGGGCATGGCGGTCTCTCATAGGTCCAGTTGCCGCGCCATATCGTCGATCGACTGGCGCAGGAAGGCGTCAAAGGCGGGGGTGGGCTGGCGGATGTCAAAGGTCCGGGCCAGCGGGTCTGTGGCCTTGGTCTGGCTGTCCGCCAGGGCGGCAATCGTCGCATGGCCGCAGAAGGGGACATAGGCTTCGGAATAGCCGCCCTCATGCACCAGCACCAGCTTGCCCTCGCAGAGCATTGCAGCGGTGTCGCGGATGCGGCGGGTCATCTCGGCAAAGGTCGCGGCGGTGGCCTGCATGCGGGCCAGCGGGTCGATGATCGCCGCGTCATAGCCACAGGCGACGATGATCATATCGGGGTTGAAAGCCTCAACCGCCGGGATCACCACCCGGTCCATGGCATGAAGATAGGCGGTATGGCCTGACCCTGCATGCATCGGCAGGTTGATGTTATAGCCTTCGCCCGCGCCGCGCCCGCGATCCTCCAGCGCGCCGGTGTCGAGCGGGTAGTTCCCCATCTGGTGCAGCGAGATCGTCAGCACATCGTCACGGTCGTAATAGATCGCCTCGGTGCCATTGCCGTGATGCACGTCCCAGTCCAGCACCACCACCCGTTTGGCCAGCCCCTTGGCCTGTGCGGCCTCAATCGCGACGGGGATATTGGCGAGCAGGCAAAAGCCGTTCGGGTCATCCGGCAGGCAGTGGTGGCCGGGGGGGCGGCTGAGCGCATAGGCGTTATCAAGCGCCCCTGTCGCCACCGCATCCACCGCCGCGACCGCCAGCCCGGCGGAGAGGGCGGCGAGCTCGAACCCGCCTTTGCCAAAGGGCACGCAGCGGCCCAGCTCGCCGCCGCCGCTGTCCGACAGGCGCTTGAACTCCGCCAGATAGCTCTCGGGATGGATCCGCGCCAAGGCATCGTGGCTGGCAGGCTCGGCGCTGCTGGTGTCGAGTTCCGCAAGAAGCCCGGTCACGTCGAGCAGGTTTTTCAACCGCCGTTTGGTCTCGGGGTTTTCCGGCAGGCCACCGGCGGCCATGGGCTGCACCAGCCCGCCCGCCGGCAGGGTGAAGACATAGTTCCCGCCTGCATGCCAGAAGCAGCGTTCGTCCCAGAAAAAGCCCGTGGCCATCGTATTGCCCCCTATCCTTTTGCTGCGAAACTGGCCCAGGGCAGCGGGATTGTCCATGGGGCGGGTGGGATAGAACGCGCAGCCTGTCCTTGGGGCGGGGTGGGGACGGTATTTAAGAAAGGATGAAGGGGAAGAGGGCCTCCGCGACCGGGGTTGGTGGGCGCGGAGGGGGCGGCAGGCTGGGCGTCTTAGCCCACCATGCCCATGATCTCATAGGTGCGTTTGAGGATCGGTGCGGTGATCTCGCGGGCCTGTTCGGCGCCGCGTGCCAGAATGCGGTCGATCTCGGCTTCCTCGGCCATCAGGCGGCTCATCTCGGCGGTGATCGGGCCCATTTTCGCCACGGCGAGGTCCGCGAGCGCGGGTTTGAACGTGCCGAATTGCTGGCCGCCGACCTCTGCCAGGACCTCTTCGACCGTCTGGTCGCTGAGCGCGGCGTAGATGTTCACCAGATTGCGCGCTTCGGGGCGGTCGGCCAGGCCCGCGACCTCTGACGGGAGGGCGTCGGGATCGGTCTTGGCCTTGCGGATTTTTTTGGCGATCGTGTCGGCATCATCGGTCAGATTGATCCGGCTGGCCGGGGAAGGGTCCGATTTCGACATTTTCTTGCTGCCATCGCGCAGGGACATGACGCGGGTGGCGGCGCCTTCGATCACCGGCTCGACCAGCGGGAAGAAATCGACGCCATAGTCGTGGTTGAACTTGGCGGCGATGTCGCGGGTCAGCTCAAGATGTTGTTTCTGATCCTCGCCCACCGGCACATGGGTGGCATGGTAGATCAGGATGTCGGCGGCCATCAGCGCGGGATAGGCGAAGAGGCCCAGCGAGGCGGCCTCGGCGTTTTTGCCGGCCTTGTCCTTCCACTGGGTCATGCGGCCCATCCAGCCCATCCGCGCCACGCAGTTGAAGACCCAGGCCAGTTGCGCATGTTCCGGCACCTGGCTTTGGTTGATCAGGATAGATTTTTCCGGGTCGATGCCCGAGGCGATGAAACCGGCGCAGAGCTCGCGGGTGCTGCGCTTCAGATCCGCCGGGTCTTGCCAGACGGTGATCGCGTGAAGATCGACCATGCAATAGATCGACTGGACGCCTTGTTCCTGCGCGTCGGCAAAGCGTTTCAGCGCGCCGAGATAATTGCCCAGATGCAGGTCGCCCGAGGGCTGGATGCCGGAAAACACGCGCGGGGTGAACTGGTTCTCTGACATCAACGTACCTCTGGGCTGGAAAGTCTTGCGCGGCAGGCTTACTTCTGGCCGCGAACCCCGTCAAGGAGCGCCCATGCAAGACCCTGATCTTCAGCCCCCCGTAAACCCGCTGCCGCCCGCGGTTGTCCTGCTTTTTCTGGCCATCGCCGGGGTGGAGGTGGTGCTGTCTTTGGCCGAGGCCGGGCTGGTGGGCGGCCCCGGCGCCGTCGGCTGGCGGCTGGGGCTGGTGCGCGACTTTGGGTTTTCCGGGTTGATCTTTGACGCGATGATCGGCGCGGGGCAGTTCCCCATCGAGCATATCTGGCGCTTTGTGACCTATCCTTTCATCCATCTGGGCTTCACCCATGCGATCTTTGCTGTGGTGCTGCTCCTGGCTCTGGGCAAGATGGTGGCCGAGGCGATGGGGCAGCTGGCTTTTGTCGCGATCTTTGTGCTGTCGGGTCTGGGCGGCGCGCTGGCTTACGGCGCGCTGCTCAATGATCCGGTCTGGCTGGCAGGCGCCTATCCCAATGTCTACGGGCTGATTGGGGGCTATAGTTTCGTCATGTGGCGGCGGCTGATCGGGTCGGGCGAGCCGCAGTATCAGGCCTTTACCCTGATTGCGCTGCTGATGGGCCTGCAGCTGTTCTGGGGCATCTTTTTTGAAACCGGTCTCTTGTGGGTCGCGGAACTGGCCGGGTTTTTCTGTGGCTTTGGCCTGAGCTTTGTCGTCGCGCCTGGTGAATGGACGCGACTGCGGGCGCGGTTGCAGCAGCGTTAACCGCGCCGCATGGCGGATTTGAACTCGGAGAGGCGGAAGGCGCCGATCACCTGGCCGATGCCGAAGTAGCTGACCGCCGCGATGGCGATCAGTATGAGCAGCGCCAGCCCGCGCCACCACGGCAGGCCGAGCATCGGTTGCAGCGCCGCATTGCCGAGCCAAAGCGCCCCGCCCATCGCGGCAGAGGCGATCAGGATGCGCCAGATGCGCTTGTGAAACCGCGCGTCGAACCTGGCCGCCGCGCCATAGCGCCGTGCGCCGAGGGCGAGACAGGCAAACATGGTCCAGCCCGCCAGCGTGGCGGCAATGGCGGGGGCGAGCCAGCCGACCCAGGGCGCCAGCCCGATGGCGAGGGCCGCGTTGACCACCATGGCGACCACGGCAAAGTGAAACGGGCGGCGGGTGTCTTCGCGGGCGAAATAGACCGGTTGCAGGATTTTCTGCAGCACAAAGGCGGGCAGGCCGAGGCCATAGACCATCACCGCCGTGGCGATGGCGGCGGTGTCGTCCACGCTCGACGCGCCCCGTTCAAACAGCACGGTGACCAGCGCGAAGGGGATCACGATCAGCGCCACGGCCGAAGGGATCGTGAGCGCCAGCGAAATCTCTGCCGCGCGGCTGAGCGCGGTCTGCGCACCCTCGTCGTCCCCGGCCCGCAGGCGGCGCGACAGGTCGGGCAGCAGCACGATGCCCACGGCGATGCCGACCACACCGAGCGGCAACTGGTACAGGCGGTCGGCGGCGAAAAGCCAGGAGACCGCCTTGTCATATTGGCTTGCCACCAACTGCCCGACCACGAGGTTGATCTGCATGACGCCAGAGGCCAGGGCCGCGGGCAGGGCGATCACGATGAGGGCGCGCATGTCGGGGGTCCAGCGGGGCCGGGAAGGGCGCAGCGGAAAGCCGGCCTCCGCCGCCGCGCGCCATGTCAGCGCCAATTGCGCCACACCGGCCAGCGGGATCGACCAGACCAGCCAAAGCGCCACTTCGCCGCCAGTGAAAGCCGCGATGCTCATGGCGGCGATGACAAAGATATTCAGCAGCACCGGCGCAGCGGCGGCCACGGCAAAGCGGCCGGTGGCGTTCAGAATGCCCGAAAACAGCGCCGCCAGCGACATGCAGAGGATATAGGGGAAGACAATGCGGCCGAACCCGACGGTGAGGTCGAAACGCGCGTCCCCCACAAAGCCCTCGGCGGTGGCCCAGACCAATGCGGGCATGAAGATCATCCCCAGAGCCGTCAGCGCCAGCACCACCAGCGCGAGCCCGTTGAAAGCGTCGCGGGCAAAGGTGCCAGCGCCTTCCTGGCCTTCCAGCTTCTTGGCGAACATCGGCACGAAGGCAGCGTTGAAGGCGCCTTCGGCAAAGAAGCGGCGGAACATATTGGGCAGGCGAAAGGCGGCGACGAAGGCGTCCATCACCGGGCCGGGGCCAATCAGCGACAAGAGCAGCACTTCGCGCAGAAAGCCGAGCACGCGGCTGAGCAAGGTCCAGACACCGACAGTGAAAAAGCCGGACATAAGACGGATAGGTTTCATCGGGGGAGCCTTACATTGCGCTGCACCGTCCCTAGCGCGGGCGCTGGCGCGGCGCAATGCGGCGCGTGGCCGGGGGTGGACGCAAACCCCGCGGCAAGGGTGCGGCGGCGCTTACCCCCCGGTGGGGTAGATAAAGCCATTGATCGGATAGGTGCTGCCAAAGGCGCCGGGCCGGCTTTCCAAACGCACGGCGGACCAGTCGTTGGCCTTGGAGACATCGATCACCGCCATCCTGAGCGAGACCTGATCGCGCTTCCAATTGGCGTGATCCACCTTGATCTCACGCGGCGAGACGATCTCGGAGACCACGGCGATATGGCCCATTGGTATCGACCCGGTGGCGCGGAAGGCCATCACGGCGCCGACCACAGGCTCTTTGCCGCGCGGATAAAGCCCCTTGGCCTTGCCCCACCATGTTTCGGCATTGCCGCGGATCTGGATGCCGCTGACATTGCGGGCAAAGGGCACGCACCAAACCCGTTGACCCTTGGCGCGCATGTCCTGCGCAGTCTGCACGGCCATGAAATGGCGCTGTGGATCAATCCCGCCGAAATCAAAGCTGTCGATCCCATCAGGCGCTTTGGCGCAGGCGGTGGTCAGCAAAAGAGCGGCGCAGAGCGCCAGAAGACGCCGGTATGGCAGTGCAGCGCGTGATACGCTCATATGTCCCTCATTCATGAATTCCAGCGCTTGGGCCGGGGTGTGGAGAAGTTTGAAGATCCGCGCTCAAAAGCAAAGCGGGAAATGGCGGGTGGCAGGAAACTGCCGGTTGGGTCCGGCTTGTTGGGGAGGCTAGTCTTCGGCACGCTGGACCCCGGCGGCAATGGCGTCGCGCAGACGCTTTTCCAAAGCGCGTTGCTTGGCTTCGGCGTAATATTTCAGGCCGAACATGTCCTTGACGTAGAAAGTATCGACCACCTGCTCGCCATAGGTCGCGATCACCGCATTGGCGATATAGACGTTGGAGGCCGCCAAGGTGCGCGTCAGATCATAGAGCAGGCCGGGACGATCGCGGGTGTCGACCTCGATGATCGTGTAGATCTCGGAGCCCTCATTGTCGAAGGTGATATGGGTCGGCACCTTGAAGGCGCGTTCGCGTTTCTTGACCTTATCGCGTGATTTCAGCGCATCCCGGGCGACGATCTCACCGCGCAGGGTCTTTTCGATCATCTCGCGCAGGCGGGGCAGGCGGGAGGCTTCATAGGCGTTGTCTTCGGAATCCTGAATCCAGAAGGCATCGGTGACAAAGCCGTCCTTGGTGGTATAGCTGCGCGCATCCACGACATTGGCCCCCACCAGCGCCAGCGCCCCGGCCAGACGCGCAAAGATGCCGGGGTGATCGGCCATGACGAAACAGGCGCGGGTGGCGCCCCGGTCTTCGTCGGGGTGCAGATCAATGCGGATGTCGTCATTGCCGATGTCGCGCAGCAGCTCGGCAAAGGCGACATGGGCGGTGACGTGAAGCCCCTGCCAATAGGGCGGGTAATGCCGCGCGGTTTCCTTTTGCAGCGCCTTGCGCGGCCAGTGTTTCAACGCCGCGCGCAACGCCTTTTTGGCCTCGGCCCCGCGGTTCTCTCGGTTCAGGTCCTCCAGCCCGGTTTCCAAGGCCCGTTCGGTCTGGCGGTAAAGCGCGCGGATCAGCACGGCTTTCCAATTGTTCCAGGTGTTCGGCCCGACGCCACGAATGTCGCAGACCGTCAGCACACAGAGCAGGTCGAGCCGTTTCACCGTCTGCACCGCCTTGGCAAAGTCGCGCACCGTGCGCGGGTCGGCGATGTCGCGTTTCTGCGCCATGTCGGACATTAGCAGATGATAGCGCACCAGCCATTCGACGGTGTCGACCTCATCCCGCTTCAACCCCAGCCGGGGGCCGATGCGCCGCGCCAGTTTCGCGCCGATGATGGAATGGTCCTCGGGGCGGCCTTTGCCGATGTCATGCAGCAGCAAGGCGATATAGAGCACTTTGCGGTTCACACCGCGCTCCAGGATCGAGGAGGCGACGGGCAGTTCTTCCTCCAGCTCGCCTTTCTCGATCCGGGCCAGATGGGCGATACATTGGATGGTATGCTCATCGACCGTGTAGCTGTGATACATATTGAACTGCATCATCGCCACGATCGGCTCGAACTCGGGGATGAACGCCCCGAGCACGCCCAACTCATTCATCCGCCGCAGTGCCCGTTCGGGGTTGCCATGTTTCAGCAGCAGATCAAGAAAGATGCGCCGGGCTTCGGGGGTGCGGCGCATGTCATCGTCGATCAGCGCCAGATTGGCTTTGATCAGCCGCATGGCGTCGGGATGGATCAACATGCCGGTGCGCAGGGCTTCTTCAAAGATGCGCAGCAGGTTCAGCTTGTCCGACAGGAACGCGGCATCATCCTTCACCGCGATGCGGTTGTGCACCACCTGAAACCCGTCGCGTATCTTGGGGCGGCGGCGAAAGATCCGCTCCAGCAGCGGTTCGGCCTTCATATGGCTGGCTTCCAGACCGGTCACGAAAATCCGGGTCAGGTCGCCCACGGCGGTGGCATGGCGGAAATAGGCCTGCATAAAGACCTCTACTCCGCGCCGCCCGCCCATGTCCTCATAGCCCATGGCCTGGGCCACCAGCACCTGCATGTCAAAGGTCAGCTGTTCGGTGGCCCGGCCCGCGAGGAGGTGCAGATGCCCGCGCACGGCCCAGAGAAAGGCTTCGGCCTCGCGGAAAGTATCGTATTCATCGGCGCGGAAGACGCCGAGATCGACCAGATCGGCCACCCGGTCGACGTCATGGATGAATTTGGCGATCCAGAACAGCGAATGCAGGTCGCGCAGCCCGCCCTTGCCCTCTTTGACATTGGGCTCCACGACATAGCGCTCGCCCTGTTTCAGGTGCCGCTTATCGCGTTCTTCCAGCTTTGCCTCGATGAAGTCATGGCCCGAGCCGGAGAAGAGATCGTTTTTCAGGCTGGTCGCAAGCGCCTCTGCCAAGCTCTGATCGCCGTCGATGAAACGATGTTCCAGCAGCGCCGTCTGGATGGTGAAATCATCCGCCCCAAGGCGCAGGCATTCTTCGATGGTGCGGGTGGCATGGCCGACCTTCAGCTTCAGATCCCACAGGATATAGAGCATCGATTCAATCACGCTCTCCGACCAGGCAGTGGCCTTATAGGGGATCAGGAACAGCAGATCGACATCGGAAAAGGGGGCCATCTCGCCCCGCCCATAGCCGCCCACGCCGATCATCGCCAAACGCTCGCCCTCGGTCGGATTGGGATTGGGGTGGAGGATATGGCTGGCAACGCCCAGCACGGTGCGCAGCAGTTGATCCGTCAGATAGGTATAGGACGAGGTCATCGCCCGCGCGTCAAAGGGGGATTCAGCAAAAGCCTGTGCAATGGCGGCGCGGCCTGCCTCGCGCGTGCTGCGCAGGATCGCCACGATATCGGCGCGCAGGGCCGCGCCTTCATGGGTGGTGTCGAGCTGTGAAAGCGCCCGCCAGACGCTGTCACCATCGAAAATCTGTTCGGGGGCGCAAATCAGGCGCGGGTGTGGCCCCGCGCCTGAGGATGTTGTCGGTTTCGCCAGGTCCAATTTAGAACCCGGCGCCGCCAAAGCCACGCGGGGCCGGGTCCAGCACGACAACCCGGTTGTCACGGATCGTCGCCACGGCCAGGGCACGCTCATTGGTGCCATCCCGGCGCAGACGGAAGATGCCGCTGGCGCCTTTGAACCCCGCACCCTGGGTCAGCGCCGCGCCGGTCAGCGCGTTGGATTTGCCCGCTTTCACCAGCGAGCCGATTGCCGCCATCCCGTCAAAGGCCAGCCCGGCGAGCGGATGCGGATCATTGCCATAGGCGGCGCTGTACTGGTCGCTAAAGGCTCTGCTGGCCACAGTATCTGGCCGGGCGAACCAGCCGCCCTGCACGCCGGGCAGGTCCAGCGTCTGCGGCGGGATATCCCAGCGGGTCAGCCCCATGTATTGCGTGCTGGCCGCTTGCACCCCCGCCTCGGGAAGCAATTGCGCGAAAAGCGGCAGGGCAGTGGCCGAGGAGGTGGTCAGAAACAGCGCATCGGCGCCCGTGCTGTCGACCGCCGCTTTCACCCGCGGCACCGCGGCGACCACGGATTCCTGGCTCAGCGCATAGTCCACGGTGCCGGCAAGGGTGGCGCGGTTGGCGCTGATCGCCTGCAGAATGGCATCGCGGCCCAATTGACCGGCAAGGTCCTGGCCATGCAGGACAACGATCTTCTCCTTGCCGTTGCGCTTGGCAAAGCTCACCAGCCGGTTCGCGGTATTGGCAAAGGTCGGCCCCAGAACAAAGACGTTGCCACCCGCGATGGTCGGGTTGTTGGAAAACGACAGCACATTCACGCCCGAGGCCGCCACGGCCACCCCCGCGGCATTGGCCGCTTCGCCGTAGACCGGCCCGAGGATGACCTTGGCCCCCTCATTGACCGCCTGAGAGGCCACCGAGGCGGCTTGGCCCGCGTTGCCGGCAGTGTCATAAACGCGCAGATCGATCTGCACCCCGCCCAGATCCCGCATCGCCAGCCGGGCGGCATTTTCAAGGTTCTGCGCCAGCAGATTGTCGCTGGCCGACCCGCCGCGCGGGACCAGCAGCGCCACCGGCACAGGGGCCGAGGTATCAATGCGCGGACCGCCGGAATTGGCGCCCGTGATCGCGACAGGCTGACAGGCCGCGAGGATTGCCGCAAAGAGAGGCAACAACAGCAGGTGCATCTTCTTGCGAATGGCTCGGAAAAAGGCAATCATCGGTATTCACTCCCCGGTGGTTACAGGGCGGCAAATGCCGCCGGAACATGGCCGCGATCATAGTGACTGCGAAAGGCGGGTCCAGCGTTGAAATTCCAAAAGACAGAGCTAGCGCCAGGACTTTATTTTGTCGGCGTCCCCATCGGCACGGCGCGGGATATCACATTGCGGGCGCTGGACGTGCTGGCCTCGGCGGATGTGCTGGCGGCAGAAGATACGCGCAGCCTGCGCCGGCTGATGGAAATCCACGGGGTGCCGCTCGCCGGGCGGCAGGTGGTGGCGCTGCACGACCACAGCGGCGACGCGGTGCAAGAGCGGCTGATCGCAGCGATTGGGGAGGGGAAATCGGTGGCCTATGCCTCTGAGGCCGGGATGCCGCTGATTGCCGACCCGGGGTTCGAGCTGAGCCGCGCCGCGGCGCAGGCAGGCGTCATGCTGACCACTGCGCCGGGGCCCTCAGCGGTGCTGACAGCCCTTGCCCTGGGCGGCCTGCCCACGGATGCGTTTTTCTTTGCCGGGTTTTTGCCCAGCAGCAAGGCCGCGCGCCTGACGGCGCTGGAGAAGCTGCGGGACATACCGGGCACTCTGGTTTTTTACGAATCGCCCAAACGGCTGGGCGCCATGCTGCGGGACGCGGCCACGGCCCTGGGGGCCGGGCGGCAGGCCGCGATGTGCCGCGAGCTGACCAAGAAATTCGAAGAGGTACAGCGCGACACTCTGGAAAACCTGGCAGAGATTTACCTCGGCAAAGCGCCCAAAGGTGAGGTGGTGGTGCTGATTGACCGGGGACGTTCAGAATCTGTTAATCAACTTGACTTAGACACAGACCTGAAGCGCGCGCTGCAAGAGCATTCGATGCGCGATGCGGTGGATCTGGTCGCCAAAGCCCATGGCTTGCCCCGGCGGCAGGTCTATCAGGCCGCATTGGCGCTCGGCAAAGAGGGTTAGGAGGGATGTTTGATGGTTACCACGACTGCGCCGATACGCTCTGCGACAAAGCGACAACGGGGGCGGCTTGCCTATCACGCGGGGCTGGCTGCCGAACAACGCATTGCGCAGGACTATGAAAGACGGGGCTTTGCCGTCGCAAGGCGCCGCTGGCGCGGACAGGCGGGGGAGATTGATCTGATCCTGCGGGATGGCGCGGCATTGATCTTTGTCGAGGTCAAGCAAAGCCGCAGTTTTGCCCGCGCTGCGGAAAGCCTGTCGCAGCGACAGATGCAACGTATCTACCAATCGGCGGAGGAGTTTCTCGCCGGGGAACCCGCCGGCAGTCTGACGGAGGTACGTTTCGATGTCGCCCTTGTCGACGGGCAGGGGGGCACTGAAATCATTGAAAATGCCTTTGGTCTGGGCTGACCTATTGCGCCCCTGCAGCTGCTGCGCCATCTAAGGGAGGTCCTTTTCACCCTATGCCATTGGTCTGGGTCGGGACGTGACCGAGGCAAGCAGCAGGGAGACCCCAATGAAGATCGCCTTTCAGATGGACCCGATTGGGGACGTGGACATCAATGCGGATAGCAGTTTCCGTCTTGCGGAAGAAGCACAGGCGCGGGGGCATTCGCTGTTCTTCTACTCTCCTGATCATCTTGCCTATCAAGAGGGGCGGATCACGGCGCGGGGGCATGATTTTACCGTCCAGCGCATCCAAGGCGAACATGCGCAGTTTGGCGAGGAACGCGAGGTTGATCTTGCGGATTTCGATGTGGTTTGGCTGCGTCAGGACCCGCCTTTCGACATGCATTACATCACATCGACGCATTTGCTGGACCGGCTGAAAGACAGCACTTTAGTGGTCAATGATCCGTTCTGGGTGCGCAATTACCCGGAAAAGCTCATGGTGCTGGATTTTCCGGACCTCACCCCGCCGACCACCATCGCCCGGGATCTTGACACGATCAAAGCGTTCAAGGCCAAACATGGGGATGTGATCCTCAAGCCGCTTTATGGCAATGGCGGGGCAGGGGTGTTCCGTCTGGATGCGAACGACCGCAATCTGACCTCGCTGCACGAATTGTTCACCGGCTTTTCGCGCGAACCTTTGATTGTGCAAAAGTTTCTCCCGGCCGTCTCGAAGGGGGACAAACGGGTGATCCTTGTGGATGGAGAGGCCGTCGGTGCGATCAACCGCGTGCCTGCGGCGGGCGAGACGCGGTCGAACATGCATGTCGGCGGGCGGCCTGAGAAGGTTGGTTTGACGAAGCGCGATCTTGAGATCTGCGCGGCCATTGGTCCGTTGCTCAAGGAAAAGGGTCAGATCTTCGTCGGCATCGACGTGATTGGCGACTATCTGACAGAGATCAACGTCACCTCCCCCACCGGCATTCAGGAGCTGGAGCGTTTTGACGGGGTGAATATCGCGGGCAAGATTTGGGAGGCGATCGAGGCGCGGCGCGGGTGAGCCTGCGCCGTCATCTGCTGAACCGCTATCTGCGCTGGACCGAGAAACCCTTGTTGTCGCGCGGATCGCCGCAATTGCTGCGGCGGGTTCTGGAGCTTCAGGCGCGGTTGTTTTTTCGCGGGCCGCGCGATGTGCGGGCGGTCTGGCGGACGTTGCCTAAGGGTCCGCGCGCCCTGTGGCTTGTCCCCTCGAACGCGGGCGCGCGGGTCATTCTTTACATCCACGGGGGCGGGTTTGTCTTTGGCAGCCCGCAGACCCATCAAGCCATGCTGGCGCGGCTCGCGTCGCGCAGCGCGGCGCGGGCGGTTTTGCCGACCTATGCGCGGGTGCCCGAGGCGCGCTTTCCCGAGGCGCTGGAGGATGTGCGCGCGGCTTGGGAGGCTTTGCGCGATTCAGGGATCGCGGCGCAGAATATCGTGATCGGCGGTGACAGTGCGGGCGGTGCTTTGGCCTTCAACCTCTTGGCGGAGCTTTGTCAGGAGGGGGGCGCGCTGCCGGCGGGTGTCTTTGGTCTGTCGCCATTGCTCGATATGACCTTTTCGGGGGCGAGCTTTCGCGAGAATGCCGGGCGGGACGTGCTGTTGCCGACTGAACGCGCGAGCGAAATGGCGCAGCTCTACCTGAACGGCAGGGACGCGAGAGACCCGCGCGCCAGTCCGCTGTTCGCTGATTTTTCGACTGCACCGCCGATCTGGCTCTGCGTCAGCGATAGCGAGATTTTACGGGATGACAGCCGCCGTCTGGCCGCGCGGCTCAAGGCGACAGAGGTGTCGGTGACCCTGCGCGAAGAGCATGATCTGCCCCATGTCTGGCCGCTTTTTCAAAACCATCTGCCCGAGGCGCAGGAGACGCTCACGGCGCTCGCCGCCTGGATCAGGACTTTGCCGCTTGCGCCAGACGACCGGCGGGATCGGGCAGGCGGAAACTGATCGCCTCGGCCATATGCGGGCGGCGGACCTCTGCCGCGCCGTCGAGGTCCGCGATGGTGCGGGCGACCCGCATGACCCGGTGGTAGCCTCGGGCCGAGAGGGCAAAGCGCTCCGCCGCGCGGAGCAGCAGGGCGCGGGCATCGCTGTCGGGACTGGCGATGCTGTCGAGCAAATCGCCCAGGGCATCGGCATTGGCGGACATCGTGGGGTGCTCGGCAAATCGGGCGGTTTGCCGGTCGCGGGCGGCACGCACACGGGCGCTGACCTCGGCTGACCCCTCGGCGCTTGGCGGCAGGTTCAGGTCGGTATAGCGCACGGGCGGCACGTCGACGCGCAGGTCGAAACGGTCCATCAGCGGGCCGGAAATGCGGCCCAGATAGTCTTCGCCGCAGGCCGGAACCCGCGCGCAGGCCCGGGCCGGGTCGGGAAGATAGCCGCATTTGCAGGGGTTCGCGGCGGCGACCAGCATGAATTTGCAGGGGTATTTTACATGGGCATTGGCGCGGGCGATCATCACTTCGCCGGTCTCTATCGGCTGGCGCAGGGTTTCCAGCACGGTGCGCGAGAATTCGGGAAACTCGTCCATGAAGAGCACACCGTTATGGGCGAGCGAGACCTCACCGGGCCGGGCGCGCCGACCGCCGCCGATGATCGCGGCCATGGAGGCGGTATGGTGTGGCTCGCGAAAGGGGCGCCCGCGCGAGATGCCGCCTTCGTCGAGCAGCCCCGCGAGCGAATGGATCATGGAGGTCTCAAGCGCTTCGATGGCCGTGAGGGGCGGCAGGATGCTTGGCAGGCAGGCGGCGAGCATGGATTTGCCCGAGCCCGGCGTGCCCACCATCATCAGGTGGTGACGCCCCGCGGCGGCGATTTCCAGCGCCCGTTTGGCGCGTTCCTGACCTTTCACATCCCGCAGATCACGGGAGGCAGAGGGGGGCGGCACCTCACCGGGTTCGGCGGGGGTGATCGGCACCTGCCCGGTATAGTGTCGCACCACGTCACCGAGGGTTTTGGCGGCGATGACCTGCGCCGCCCCGACCCATGCCGCCTCCGCCCCCGAGGCGGCGGGGCAGAGCAGGCTGCGGTCATGGGCGGCGGCGGCCATGGCGGCGGGCAGGGCGCCCACCACCGGGACCAACGTGCCATCGAGTGACAATTCGCCCAGGGCGACGACATTCTGGGTGACGTCATCGGGCAGGATATCAAGCGCAGAGAGAAGCGCCAGCGCGATAGGAAGGTCGAAGTGGCTGCCCTCTTTCGGCAGGTCCGCGGGGGATAGGTTCACCGTGATGCGTTTGGAGGGCAGGGCGATGGCCATGGCGCCAAGCGCGGTGCGCACCCGGTCGCGCGCCTCTGACACGGCCTTGTCCGGCAGGCCGACGATGGAGAAACCGGGCAGCCCCGCGGTCACGGCGCATTGCACCTCGACCATCCGGGCCTCGACCCCTTGAAATGCGACCGTATAGGCCCGCGCCACCATCGCTCATTCTCCTGCCCTGACGTGGTTAAGGATTAGGCAGGGTTTGTTTAGGATTGGTTAACGCGAAGGCGCTCAGGGCGCTTGGTTGATCCCGTGGATCTGCCACTGGCCGTCCGTGTGGCTCAGATGGGTGACCGAGAGATTGTCGATCTTATGGGCCATCGCGGCCAGAGGGTCGGTGCCGAGCGCCTGCTGGATCTGGGTCAGGATCACGCCGAAATGCGCGACGGCGATCACATGGGCCTGCGGATGGGCGGCGTTGATCCGGGCCACCACGGCATCGACCCGCGCCTTGGTCTGGTTCCAGCTTTCGCCCTCCGGGGCCACCACATCGCCCGGCCTCTCCCAATAGGCGCGGCTGAGCTCGGGGTCGCGGGCGGCGACCTCCTTGAAATGCAGCCCGTCCCATGCGCCAAAGTGCAGCTCGCGCAGGTCCTGCTCATTCGGCAGGCGCGCGCGGCTTGGCAGGGTCAGCGCATCGGCGGTGGTCACGGCGCGGCAAAGGTCTGACGAGACCAGCAGCGCCGCGCGCGGCAGATGTGCATTGAGCCGTGCAATCTGCGCCGCATCCGACAGATCAGCGGGCACATCGCGCCAGCCGACGAAGGTCTTCTCATGGGTTGGCCCGTGGCGCACCCAATGCCACACGGTCATGGAAGCTGCCCTTTCAGCACCTGTGGCAGACCCGCGATGACCTGCACCACCGCCTCCGCCTCGGCCGCCAGCGCGATGTTGAGCCGGCCCTGCGCCTCGCGGAACTGTCGCGCCATGGCGTTCTCGGGCACGATGCCCTGACCGACCTCATTCGACACGATGATCCAGGGGGTGGGACAGCGGCGCAGGGCCTGCAGCAGGTCGCTCTGCGCCTGCGCAAGATCCCGACCCTCCATCAGATGATTGCTCAGCCACATGGTCGCGCAATCGATCAGCGCAATCTCGCCACTGCTGAGCCGCGACAACGGTTCCGCGAGGTCAAGCGGACATTCAACCGTCCGCCAGCCGGCATCCCGCCGGGCGCGGTGGATCTTCACGCGTTCTTGAACTTCATCGTCCCAAATGCGCCCGGTGGCGAGGTAAGTCTTTCTTAAACCAGAGGAATTTGCCAGCGCCTCGGCCCATTGAGACTTCCCCGAAGCCGCGCCGCCTAGGGCAAAGGTATTTCTTGGCAACATCTTCTCACCAAATATTTGAACCAAATGGCATAGCTCTGCGTATCTCTCTCAACGGCGCATCACAAGCCAAGCCATGCTTTAAGGGGGATATCCAATATGTCATTGCAGACCGCACGCGAATTTTCACTTACCCGCACTGCCATGAAGGCCGAGTTGCTCGATGCGGATACGGAACTTGAGCTGGCCTATGCTTGGCGCGACCAGCGGGACGAGGCCGCGTTGCACCGTCTGATCACCGCCTACATGCGTCTGGCGATTTCCATGGCCGGCAAATTCAAGCGCTACGGCGCGCCGATGAACGATCTGATCCAAGAGGCGGGTCTGGGGCTAATGAAAGCCGCGGACAAATTTGACCCGGACCGGGGCGTGCGCTTCTCCACCTATGCGGTCTGGTGGATCAAGGCGAGCATTCAAGACCACGTCATGCGCAATTGGTCGATGGTGCGGACCGGCTCGACCTCCTCGCAGAAATCCCTGTTTTTCAACATGCGCCGGGTGCAGGCCCGGTTGGAGCGCGAAGCCTCCGCCATGGGCGAGACGCTCGACAAACACCAGCTGCGCCAGATGATCTCGACCGAGATTGGCGTGCCGCTGCATGACGTTGAGATGATGGAAGGCCGCCTGTCGGGCTCCGACTATTCGCTCAACGCGACCCAATCTGCCGAAGACGAGGGCCGCGAGTGGATCGAAGCGCTGGCCGATGAGAGCGCGCAGGCCGCCGAGCGGGTTGAGGAAGAGCATGACACCGCCCAGCTGCGCAACTGGTTGCTGACCGCGATGCAGGGGCTGTCGGAGCGCGAGCAGTTCATCGTCCGCGAGCGCAAACTGCGGGACCCCTCGCGCACTTTGGAAAGCCTTGGCGATGAGCTGAGCCTGAGCAAAGAGCGGGTGCGCCAGCTGGAGGCCGCGGCCTTTGGCAAGATGCGCAAGTCGCTTGAGATGCAATCGCGCGAGGTCTTTGCCTTCCTGGCCTGACCCTTTGCAACATCCCGCTGGGGCTGGCAGATCGCGGCCGCCCGGATTAAGGTCTCCCGAATGCAAACGGGGGGCCTTTATGCTGTCGGGCAAACATATTCTGTTGATCATCGGGGGTGGCATCGCCGCCTATAAATCGCTTGATCTGATCCGCCGCCTGCGCGAGCGCGGGGCGCGGGTGACCCCGGTGCTGACCCGCGCGGGAGAGGAGTTTGTCACCCCGCTTTCGGTTTCTGCCCTGACCGGCGTAAAGGTGTTTCGCGATCTCTTTGACCTCGGTGATGAGGCTGAGATGGGCCATATCCAGCTGAGCCGGGCTGCCGATCTTTTGGTGGTCGCCCCGGCCACGGCGGACCTCATGGCCAAGATGGCGCAGGGCGCGGCGAATGATCTGGCCTCCACGCTTCTTTTGGCCACCGATACGCCGGTACTGCTTGCCCCCGCGATGAACGTGCGCATGTGGCAGCATCCCGCAACGCAGCGCAATATCGCGACCCTGCGCGGCGATGGCGTCACCATGGTCGGCCCAAACGATGGCGACATGGCCTGTGGCGAGTTCGGCCCCGGGCGCATGGCCGAACCGCTGGAGATTGTCGCGGCGGTCGAGGCGCAGCTCGGGACGGGGCCGCTCAAAGGCAGACGTATCGTCGTCACCTCCGGCCCCACCCATGAGCCGATCGACCCGGTGCGCTATATCGCCAATCGTTCCTCGGGCGCGCAGGGCACGGCGATTGCGCGGGCACTTGCGGCTTTGGGGGCCGAGGTGGTCTTTGTCACCGGCCCGGCCGAGGTGCCGGCGCCCGAGGGCGTCAAAGTGGTGCCGGTGCAGACAGCGGCGGAGATGATGCAGGCGGTAGAGGCCGCCTTGCCCGCCGATGCAGGCATCTTTGCCGCGGCGGTGGCCGATTGGCGTGTCGAAGGGGCCAGCGACCGCAAGCTGAAGAAATCCAAAGATGGCCTGCCGGTGCTCTCCTTTGCCGAGAACCCCGACATTCTGAAAACCATCAGCCAGCGCAGCACGGGCCGTCCGCCGCTCGTCGTGGGTTTCGCCGCCGAGACCAATGACGTGCTGGCCCATGCCACCGCCAAACGCGCGCGCAAGGGCTGTGACTGGATCGTCGCCAATGATGTCTCCCCCGGCACCGGGATCATGGGCGGCAGCGAGAATGCGGTGACGCTGATCACCGGGGACGGTGCCGAGGATTGGCCGCGCATGGGCAAGGACGCCGTCGCCGCCCGGCTTGCCGACCGTATCGCCGCAGCGCTGGCCTGAAGGGGGGCACCATGACAACGATCAAACTCCGCTGGGCCGAGGGCGCAGACCAGAGCCTGCCGCCGCCCGCCTATGAGACCACCGGGGCCGCCGGGGCCGATCTGCGGGCCAATCTGCCCGGCGGCGCGGTGACTCTCGCCCCCGGCGCGCGGGCGCTGATCTCGACCGGGCTTATCATGGCGATTCCGCAGGGCTTCGAGGTGCAGGTCCGCCCGCGTTCCGGGCTGGCGCTGAAACATGGGCTTACGGTGATCAACAGCCCCGGCACGATCGACAGCGACTATCGCGGCGTGGTGGGGGTGATCCTCGGCAATACCGCGGCGGAAGCCTTCACGGTCGAGCATGGCATGCGCATCGCGCAGATGATTGTGGCGCCGGTGGTGCAGGCGGGGTTCGATCTGGCCGAGCGCCTCGACGAGACCGCGCGTGGCGCAGGCGGGTTCGGCTCGACGGGGGCGGCCTGATGGCAGCGGTTCTGATCATCGCGGCGGCGATCTGGTTTGGCGGCGGTCTGCTCGGCATGCCGCGCGGGCTGCGGGCGGGGCTGCTCGCGGTGATGTTTGTGGCCCTGCTGGCCTTGCATCTGGTCTTTCCGGCGGATCACCCGCTGCGCCTTGCCACGGGGGGCAGCGCGGCGCCTTGGCTGCTGCTGGCCGGCTTTGCCGCGCTGGTGGCGCTTTACCGCTCGGGTCTGTCGACCTTGCGGGCGCGGGCCACGCCTGAGACGGAACCGCAGGCCCCGGGCCGATTTTCGGACAGCGAGTTGAACCGCTACGCCCGCCACATCGTCTTGCGCGAGGTCGGCGGGGCAGGGCAGAAAGCGCTGAAGAACGCCAAGGTTCTGGTTGTCGGGGCGGGCGGCCTCGGCGCGCCCGCCCTGCAATATCTCGCCGCGGCGGGGGTGGGCACCATTGGGGTGATCGACGATGACGCGGTGGAAAACGCCAACCTGCAACGGCAGGTGATCCACAAGGACGCCGCCATCGGCATGCCCAAGGTCTTCTCGGCCCAAGCTGAAATGCTGGCACAGAACCCCCATGTCACCGTGCGCCCCTACCACCGCCGTTTGACCGATGACATCGCCGCCGATCTGGTGGCCGACTATGATCTGGTGCTCGACGGCACCGACAATTTCGACACCCGCTACCGGGTCAACGCCGCCTGCGTCGCGGCCGGCGTGCCGCTGATCTCGGGCGCGCTCAGCCAATGGGAGGGGCAGCTCAGCGTCTTTGATCCGGCCCGTGGCGCGCCCTGCTATCGCTGCATATTTCCCGAAGCGCCCGCCGCGGGGCTTGCGCCCTCCTGCGCCGAGGCGGGGGTGATCGGCCCGCTGCCCGGCGTGATCGGCACGATGATGGCGCTGGAGGCGGTCAAGCTGATCACCGGCGCGGGCAGCGTGCTGCGCGGGCAGATGATGATCTATGACGGGCTCTATGGCGAAAGCCGCCAGATCGCGATCGCCCGGCGAAAGGGCTGCGAAACCTGCGGCGGGTGATTGCAAGTCCTCCTCCCGCGCCCCATCTTGGGCGCAAAGGAGACTTTCATGACAAACCCGCTGCTGGCCGATTGGGACACCCCCTTCGGCATCGCCCCCTTTGACCGTATTTCCGACGACGATTTCGCCCCCGCGCTGCAAGAGGCGCTGGCCGCCCACCGGGCCGAGATTGACGCGATTGCCAATAACCCTGACGCGCCCAGCTTCGCCAATACGATCGAGGCGCTTGAGGCCTCCGGCCAGGCGCTCGACAAGGTGCTGAGCGTGTTCTTCACCGTCGCCGGGGCCGACAGCACCCCGACGCGCGAGGCCTTGCAGCGGGAGTTCTCACCAGAGCTGGCGGCGCATCAATCGGCGATTTCGGGCAATGAGGCGCTCTTTGCCCGGATCGCGGCGGTCTGGGCGGCGCGCGACGGCTTGGACCTGACCGATGAGCAGGCCCGGGTCCTGATGCTGACCCACCGCGGTTTCGTTCGCGCAGGGGCCGCGCTGACCGGAGAGGCCGCCAAACGCATGAAGGAGATCAAGGCGCGGCTGGCGGTCTTGGGCACGCAGTTCACCCAGAACCTGCTGGCGGATGAGCGCGACTGGTTCATGCCGCTGGGCGAAGGCGACCTGACCGGCCTGCCGGATTTCGTGGTCGACACGGCCCGCGCGGCGGGAGAGGAAAAGGGCGCAGATGGCCCGGTGGTGACGCTCTCGCGCTCGCTGATCGTGCCCTTCCTGCAATTCTCCGACCGGCGTGATCTGCGCGAGAAAGCCTTTCGCGCATGGGAAGCGCGCGGGGCGAATGGCGGCGAGACCGACAACCGCGCGATTGCCGCCGAAACGCTGGCCCTGCGCAAGGAACGCGCGGCGCTGCTCGGCTATGACAATTTCGCGGCCTATAAGCTGGAAACCGAGATGGCCAAGACCCCGGACGCGGTGCGCGACTTGCTGATGTCGGTCTGGAAGCCCGCCAAAGCGCAGGCCGATGCCGATGCCGAGGTGCTGACCGCATTGATGCAGGAAGACGGTGTGAACGGCCCGCTGGAGCCCTGGGATTGGCGCTACTACGCCGAGAAACGCCGGGCGGCGGAGCATGATCTCGATGAGGCGGCGCTGAAACCCTATTTCCAGCTCGACCGAATGATCGACGCGGCCTTTGACTGTGCCAAGCGGCTGTTCGGTCTGGAATTTGCCCCCCTCGACGTGCCGCTCTACCACCCCGACTGCCGGGCCTGGGAGGTGACGCGGGGCGGGGACCATGTGGCGGTCTTCATCGGCGATTACTTCGCCCGCGGCTCGAAACGCTCGGGCGCCTGGTGTTCGGCGATGCGGGCGCAGGCGAAGTTCCCGCGCGAACAGTCCCCGGTGGTGATCAACGTCTGCAACTTTGCCAAGGGCGATCCGGCGCTGCTGTCCTATGACGACGCGCGCACGCTGTTTCACGAATTCGGCCATGCGTTGCACCAGATGCTCTCGGATGTGACCTATGAAAGCGTCAGCGGCACCTCCGTGGCGCGGGACTTTGTGGAATTGCCGAGCCAGCTTTATGAGCATTGGCTGGACCAGCCCGAGGTGCTCGAAAAATTCGCCACCCATGCCAAGACGGGTGCGCCGATGCCGCGCGAGATGCTCGACAAGGTGCTCAAGGCGGCGACCTTCGACATGGGGTTTCAGACGGTCGAATACATCGCTTCGGCGCTGGTCGATCTGGAGTTTCATGATGGCGCGCCGCCCGCCGATCCGATGGCGAAACAGGCCGAGGTTCTGGACGGCATCGGCATGCCGCAGGCGATCCGGATGCGCCATGCCACGCCGCAGTTCGCGCATGTCTTTTCGGGCGACGGCTATTCCAGCGCTTACTACAGCTACATGTGGTCCGAGGTGATGGACGCCGATGCCTTTGCCGCTTTCGAGGAAGCAGGCGGTGCCTTTGACGCGGAGCGGGCAGAAGCGCTGGAGACCCATATCCTTTCGACCGGCGGCAGCCGCGATCCGGCAGAGCTTTACACCGCCTTCCGGGGCCGTTTGCCGGGGGTGGAAGCGCTGCTCAAGGGGCGCGGCTTGGCCGCCTGAACGCGGGGCCGGGGGTCAATACCCCCGGTCGCGGTCCACCACATGCAGCAAAGGCTCCCCGGCCTCGCTGCGGCGGATGTTCTCGGCGATCACCTCTGACGCCGTGTCATTGCGCGTCGCCGCCGCGATATGCGGGGTCACGGTGACATTGGGATGCGCCCAATAGGGGTGGTCCTCGGGCAGGGGCTCGACCCGGAAGACATCCAGCGTCGCATGGGCGATCTGGCCGCTGTCGAGTGCGGCGAGCAGCGCGTCGTCGTCGATCAGCGGGCCGCGTCCGGGGTTGATGATGAACGCACCCTTGGGCATCTGCGCCAATGTCTCGGCGTTGAGCACATTCTGCGTGGCGGGCGTGTCGGGCATCAGCAGCACGGCGATCTCGGCGCGCTTAAGCGCCTCGGTCAGACCTTCGTCACCATGCAGGCAGCGCAGGCCCTCAATCTGCTTTTCACTACGCGACCAGCCGGTCACGTCGAAGCCCAGACCCACCAGCGCCTCGGTCACCGCCTGACCAAGCGCGCCGATGCCCAGTACCGCCACGCCGCGTTCGCGGGCCAGCGGCGGGGTGCGCGGCTCCCATTTGGCGTCCTTGCGCAGGATGTCGGTATCCATCCCCAGATGATGGCGCAGCACATGGCCCGCACACCATTCGACCATGCCGTGGGTCAGGCCGAAGTCGACCATACGGGTCAGGGGGATTTTCAGGGTCTCATTGCCGGTGATATTCTCCACCCCGGCCCAGAGGTTCAGCACCGCCTTGGCGCGGGTATAGGGGGTGAAATCCTGCAAGTCGCTGTTCGGCGCATAGACGATATAATCAACCTCTTCGGGCGCAAATTCGGTGTCGAGCTTGAAATCCTGCCCCGGCAGCGCCTCTGTCAGCGCGTCGGTCAGCGGTTGCCTATAGCCCGCCCAGCGTTCGGCTTTGGCGGCAAAAAGAATATTGATCGTCATAAATTACCTCGGTCTATGAACATGTGCCGATTGCACCAGGCCAAAGGCCAAGAGCAGCACCAACATGGCCGAGCCACCGTAGCTCACCATCGGCAGCGGCACGCCCACCACCGGGGCCAGCCCCATGACCATCGACATGTTGACGGCGAAAAACAGAAAGAAATTGAGCGCGATGCCCAGTGTCAGCAGACTGGCAAAACGGTCCTTGTTCTTGACCGCCGAGACCACGCAGAACAGGATGATCAGCGCATAGAGGCACAAGAGCGACACGCCGCCGACAAAGCCAAACTCTTCGGCCAATGTGGTGAAGATAAAGTCGGTGTGTTTTTCCGGCAGGAAGTTCAGCCGCGATTGCGTGCCCTGCATATAGCCGCGCCCGGACCAGCCGCCCGAGCCAAGCGCGATCTTGGACTGGGTGATGTGATAGCCTGCGCCCAAGGGGTCTTGGCTGGGGTCGATGAACGTATCGATGCGCCGATATTGATAGTCCTTGAGCAATTGCCACGGCGTGCCGCGCGATTGGAACACCGCCGTGACCAGTCCGATGGCGGCGGCGATGACGGCGGCAAAATAGGCCCAATGCACACCGGCGAGGAACATCAGCCCGCCCCCCGCCGTCAGCAGCAAGATCGAGGTGCCGAGATCGGGCTGTTTCAGCACCAGCGCGGTCGGCACCAGAATGATCAGAATGGGCAGCAGCACCCAAAAGGGGCGCGAGACTTTCTTGACCGGGAGCCAGTCGTAATAGGCGGCCAGAAACAGGACCAGCGTGATCTTCATCAATTCCGAGGGCTGCAAGCGCATGAAGCCAATGTCGATCCAGCGCTGCGCCCCCATGCCGACGGAGCCGAAAAGCTCCACTGCGACCAGCAGCATCAGCGTCCCGCCATAGGCTACCCCGGCAAGGTTGCGCCAAAGCCAGATCGGCACCATGCCGACCGAGAACATGATCGCGAGCCCAAGGCCAAACCGCTTGATCTGCGGCTCGGCCCAGGGGGAGAACGACCCGCCCGCGACGGAATAGAGCATCAGAAAGCCAATCCCCGCGACCGAGGTCAGCAAGATCGCCAGCGGCCAGTTCATGAACAGGATCTTGCGCAGCCCGGTGGGGACGGATTTGACCGTATGTTCAAGATAGCTCATGCCTGATCCTCACCCTCTGACGCGGCGACGGTGCCGGGGGCCAGATCGCGGAGCTTTTCCTGCTGGGTCTTGATCCGGCCGCGGTCAGATTTCGGATAGGCGTCAAGCGGGGGCTCGCCCCCGGCCATGGCCTGCAATATCACATCCCGCGCGATGGGGGCCGCCGCGGTGGAGCCGCCGCCGCCATGTTCGACCAGCACGGCGACCGCATAGCGCGGTTTGTCGAAAGGTGCGAAGCCGACGAAAAGCGCGTGGTCGCGGCGTTCCCATGGCAGGTCTGCGTTGCGGGTCACCCCGCGGGCGCGTTCGGCGGCGGTGATGTTGCGGACCTGACTGGTGCCGGTCTTGCCCGCCATGCGCATCGTGTCGTCGATGATCCGGCTGCGGTAGCCGGTGCCGCGCCGGTCATTGACCACGTCATACATCGCCTTGCGCACCTGCCGCATGTGGTTCTCGTTCAGCCCCATCGGCGCCCCGGCGCCGCTGGGCTGTTCCACCCCGTCGATGGATTTGATCAGCCGCGGGTCCACCGCGCGGCCGGTGGCGATCCGGGCGGTCATGATCGCCAGTTGCAGCGGCGAGGCAAGGTTGAACCCCTGTCCGATGGAGGCGTTAACCGTGTCGCCCACGACCCATTCCTCGCCCCGCGCCGCGCGTTTCCATTGTTTCGTGGGCGTCAGCCCCCCGGCGACCGAAGACAGCGCCAGATCATGTTTCACGCCCAGGCCAAAGCGGTTGGCCATGGCGGTGATCTTTTCGATCCCGACTTTCACGGCCAGATCGTAGTAATAGACGTCACAGGATTGCTTGAGCGACTGCTGCAGATCGACCCAGCCATGGCCGGCGCGTTTCCAACAGTGAAAACGCCGCCCCGCGACTTCCAGATGGCCGGGGCAATAGGCGGTATCGTCGGGGGTGACGATGCCCTCTTCGATGGCGGCCAGCGCCACGATCATCTTGAAGGTCGAGCCGGGCGGGTAGGTGCCCTGCACCGGTTTGTTGACCAGCGGGCGGTATTTGGAATTCAGCAGCGGGTTGTAATCGGCCGAAGAAATCCCGCCGATAAAGAGGTTCGGGTCATAGCTGGGCGAGGAGGCCAGCGCGGCGAGGTCGCCGTTCTCGCAGTCGATAATCACCACGGCGGCGCTTTCTTCGCCCAGACGGGCCTGCACATAGCGTTGCAGATTGGCATCCACCGTCAGTTGCAGATCGGCCCCGGCCTGACCCTCGCGCCGCTCCAGCTCGCGCATCACGCGGCCGGTCGCGTTGACCTCGACATTCTTGGTCCCGGCACTGCCGCGCAGCAGGCTTTCGGCGCGGGCCTCGACATTAATCTTGCCAATCTGAAAGCGCGGGATGCGCAGCACCTGATCGGGGTCTTCCAGCGCGTCCAGATCCGCTTGGCTGACGCGGCCCACCCGGCCCACCACATGGGCGAAGTCTTCGCTGCGCGGATAGACGCGGGTGAGGCCCACCTCGGGCGTGACACCGGGCAGGGCAGGGGCGTTGACGCTGACTTTGCTGACGACCTCCCAGCTCACGTCATCGACGATGGTCACCGGCAGGAAGGGGGCGGAGCGGGCCATTTCGGCCAGCGCGCGTTCGCGGGCTTCCGGATCAATCTCGATGACCTGCGCCAGACGGTCCATGACCTTTTCCACATCGCCCGCATCCTCGCGCACCATGACGATGCGGTAGGAGGGGACATTCTCGGCCAGTTGCAGCCCGTTGCGGTCAAAAATCTCACCCCGCGCGGGGGGGATCAGGCGGATGTTGATGCGGTTCTCTTCGGCCAGCAGGCGGAACTGATCGGCCTGATCGACCTGAAGGTAGCGCATCCGCGCCGCCAGCCCGCCCATGAACAGCAGCTGCGCCCCGCCCAGCAGCGCCGCGCGGCGGGTCAGTTTAAGGTGGCTTGCGTCATTGTCAGCGCGGTTGCGTCTCATTCCAGCGGCCTCCGTTCAAACCCGTTTGCCATGCGCATCAAGATCGCCCGGCGCGGTTTTGCGCACGCCCATGATAGCATGGGTGACAAAGACGATCAGCGGATAGATCACGACGGTTGCGACCAGTTCGGTCAGGTTCAGCGTCCAGGTCGGGGTCGGCAAGAGCGCCAGACCCAAGAGCAGCCTGTTGCCCAGGATCACGAGGCTCAGCACCACCGCGACGGTCAGCCATTCGGCAGCGAAGCTGGCGTCGCGCAGATGCCGCCCCCGCGACTTGAGGTTCTCGACCCCGATCAGGGCCAGCACGGCCCAAAGACCGGGCGGGCGGTGCAGCAGCAGATCGGCCAGCAGGAAAACCCCGGCCAAGATCAGCGCCGGCACATATTCCGGCCGCCGCAGCCCCCAGGCACAGGCAAAGGCCAAAAGCAGGTCCGGCCCGGCCCAGCTGCGCGGCAGGGTTTCGAGCGGCAGGAGGTGAAAGAAAAGGATCACCAGGACCAGCGCGACGAAACCGCCCCGCATGAGCCACAGACGGCTGCGCGACAGATCGGTCATGGGGTGATCCCCACCGGGGCCGCCGGATCGGCCAGCGGCCCGTCCGAGGTGATCACATGCGCGGTGTCAGGCACTTCCTCATGGCCATGGTGGCGCAGCACGCGCAGGAACTCAAGCCGCTCATAATCCGCCGCCAGACGCACCCGCAGACGCCCGCCCGGATCGGCGGCAACCTGTCCGATCAGAATGCCCGCCGGAAAGACCCCGCCATCGCCAGAGCTGATCACCCGGTCGCCGGGGCGGACCAATTCGGGGTTCTCGATAAAATCAAGCGGCGGGGCGGCGGTGTTGTCACCGGTCACCATGGCGCGCTGGCCCGAGGGTTGGATCGTTGCCGGGATGCGGCTTGAGGCGTCGGTCAGCAGGATCACCCGGGCGGTGTTCTTGCCCACGCCGGCGATGCGTCCGACAAGGCCGATACCGTCCATCGTGGCCCAGCCTTCGACCAGCCCATCGCGCGCGCCGACGTTCAGCAGCACCGATTGCCGATAGGGCGAGCCGCTGTCGGCCATCACGGTGCCGGTGATAAAGGTCAGCCGCGGGTCGAGCCGCACGTTGTTCAAATCCAGCAGCCGCGCGTTTTCCTGCTCCAGTTGCAGGGCGGCTTCTTTCCACGCCTGCATCTGGCGCAGTTCCGAGCGCAGCTCGCGGTTCTGTTCGTTCAGCCGCTGATAGCTTTGGAAATCGCGCAACAGGTTGATCGTGCCGGTCACCGGGGCCATGGCCCAGTCGAGGTTCGGCACGAAACGGTCCGTCACCTGGGCGCGAAACCGTTCCACCCGCGGGCTGTCGATCCGCCACAGCAGAAAGACACCGGTCAGGGCCAGCACCAGCACAGCCAGAAGCAGCCGACGCAGGGGGCCGGTGAAATCGCTGGAACTGGACCGGTCTCTGGCCATCTGTGCTGAAACTCCCACCCGGTCAGGCGGGGCGTTGTCGCCGCGTGCCGGGTCTGGCTACTCTGCCAGTGTTAACTCTCGTAATCGATCGCGTGGCGCAGTTGCTTTTCATACTCCAGCGCCTTGCCGGTGCCGAGGGCCACGCAGTTGAGCGGCTCATCCGCGACCGAGATCGCAAGCCCGGTCTGTTCGCGCAGGGCGAGGTCCAAGTCCCCCAGAAGCGCGCCGCCCCCGGTGAGCATCACGCCCCGGTCAACAATGTCAGCGGCGAGGTCGGGCGGGGTGGTCTCCAGCGCGGTCATCACCGCTTCGCAGATCTGCTGCACCGGCTCGGCCAGCGCCTCGGCGATCTGGGCCTGGGTGACTTCGATCTCTTTCGGGACACCGTTCAGCAGGTCGCGGCCCCGGATCTGCATCGAGGTGCCGCGCCCGTCGTCGGGCATCCGCGCCGTGCCGATGGAGGTTTTCACCCGCTCGGCGGTGGTCTCCCCGATCAGCAGGTTCTGCTGGCGGCGCAGGTAGTTGATGATGCCTTCGTCCATCCGGTCACCACCGACGCGGACCGAGCGGGCATAGACGATATCGCCCAGCGACAGCACCGCGACTTCGGTGGTGCCGCCGCCGATGTCCACGACCATATTGCCGGTGGGATCGGTGATCGGCATGCCGGCCCCGATGGCGGCGGCGATCGGTTCGGCGATCAGCCCCGCGCGGCGCGCGCCCGCGCTCAGCACCGACTGGCGAATGGCGCGTTTTTCTACCGGGGTGGCGCCATGCGGCACGCAGACGATGATCTTGGGCTTGGAGAAGGTCGAGCGTTTGTGCACCTTGCGAATGAAATGCTTGATCATCTCCTCGGCGGTGTCGAAATCGGCGATGACCCCTTCGCGCATCGGGCGGATCGCCTCGATGCTGCCCGGTGTCCGGCCCAGCATCAGCTTGGCGTCTTCGCCCACGGCGAGCACTTTCTTGACGCCGTCCTTGACGTGGTAGGCGACGACCGAAGGTTCGCTCAGCACGATGCCCTTACCCTTGACGTAAACCAGCGTATTCGCGGTGCCGAGGTCGATCGCCATGTCAGAGGAGAACAGACCGCGGAATTGATCGAGGATGGTCATAGAATAGCGGAGCCTTGCAAATATTCGGACGGACCCGGCGCATGCAATATGTACGGGCTATTGGCCCTTATAGGACGCGCGGGGTCAGGGTGAAAGGGGCAAGGCGGCAAAGGTGGCGCGATATTGCCATCGCGCTATCATGCAGAGCGAGATTCACGGGGATTCAGGACGGAGGTCAGCGGCAACATGCAGAAAATCCAGACACTCGGGGTGCATCATATCACCCTCACCGGGGTAGACCGGCAAAGCTCGATTGACTTCTGGGAGGGGGTCTTGGGCATGCCTTTTGTCTTTGACCAGCCCAATCTGGACAATCCGGATGAGGGCCATCTTTACTTCGATCCCGGCGATGGGCGTTTGATCACGATCTTTACCAATGAGACCCGGGAGCGGGTCCACAAGCGCACGCCGACGGACCCCGGCTGCGTGCATCATCTGGCGTTCGAGGTGGACCGCGCGATGTTCGACCAGACCATCGAGCGGCTGGAGGCGCGGGGCATCGGGCATTCGGGGGTAAAGGATCGCGGCTTCATGCATTCGATCTATTTCAAAGACCCGCTGGGGCTGTTGATCGAACTGGCCTGCTATACGTTCATTCCCCCGCGCGGATCGAGCCATGCCGAGGTAATGCTGGAGGCGCATAAGCTGCGGGTGGCGGCGGGAGATGAGCATATCCAGCGCCAGCATCTGGCGGATGCCACGGTGATGATCGTGGAGCGGGGGCAGGCGTCGCTGAGCGAGGATCGCGGGGCGAAGAACCCGTATTGAGGGGGGCGGCGCGTAGGTAAGCCGCAGACGCTGACCCTCTTTCCCGACGGTTCCCTTTGCCACCGGGCCCGGAATCAAGCCGCAGGCGCCGGGCCATCGCCTGCCCGCCCGTCACGCCATAGGCGTGCCGATATACACTGGCGCACCTTTGGTGCGACCGGGCAGCCGATTTGGTGAGGCTGGGCGTAACCTCGCGAGCGCACATCATGGTTGAACCATAAAGTGGCACGACGCGCTTGTCGGATCGCCAACCCGCGGGCAGGCGCTGGCCCTCGTTCATTATGGCTTCTGGTGTTACAAGCCCGCAGGTAGCTGTGCAAAGGGGGCAGACCGTCTTTCCCGATGGTTTCCCATGCCGCCTTGCCCGGAATTAAACCGCAGGTGCCTGCCCGCCCGTCACGCCAAAGGCGTGCCATCATTCAAGGCGCACCTTTGGTGCGACCGGGTAGGCGATTTGGTGAGGCTGGGCGCGACAATGCGAACACAGATCATGGTTGAGCCATAAAGTGGCGGCGACATGAGGTCGGATCGCCGACCCGCGGGCAGGCGATGGCCCTCAGGAGAAAAGGGCGGGGTCTTACCCCCGCCCCATCCCTCAGCCAACGTCTTTATAGTTGATCTCGCGCTTGTCCGTGCCGCCCTTCTCGCGCCGCACCAGCAGGCGGTTCAGCGCATGCACATAGGCCCGCACACTCGCCACAACCGTATCGGTATCCGCCGACTGCCCGGTCACGATGCGGCCCTCTTCCTCCATCCGCACCGACACCGTCGCCTGCGCGTCGGTGCCTTCGGTTACCGCATGGACCTGATAAAGCTGCAAACGCGCCGTATGTGGCACCAGCGCCTTGATGCAGTTGAAGGCCGCATCCACCGGGCCATCGCCGGTCTGGCTGGTCGCCTGCGCCGCGCCATCCACGTCAAGCACCATATCCGCGCTCTGCGGACCTTCGGTGCCGCAAACCACTTTCAGCGATTTCAGACGAATGCGGTCTTCTTCGGGGTCGGTCGCCGTGCGCATCAGCGCGATAAGGTCGTCTTCGTAGATTTCCTTCTTGCGGTCGGCCAATTCCTTGAACCGGACAAAGACATCCTTGAGCTGGTTGTCGCCCAGCTCAAAGCCAAGGTCTTCCAACTTGGACCGCAGCGCCGCACGGCCCGAATGTTTGCCCATGACGATATTGGTCTCAGTGAGGCCGACATCCGCAGGGCGCATGATCTCGAAGGTCTCGGCGTTCTTCAGCATCCCGTCCTGGTGGATGCCGCTCTCATGGGCAAAGGCGTTCTTGCCGACGATGGCCTTGTTGAACTGCACCGCGAAGCCCGAGACCGTCGCCACCCGGCGCGAGATGTTCATGATCTTGGTGCTGTCGATGCGCGTCTCATAGGGCATGATGTCATTGCGCACCTTCAGCGCCATGACGACCTCTTCCAGCGCGGTATTGCCTGCCCGTTCGCCGAGACCGTTGATGGTGCATTCCACCTGCCGGGCCCCCGCTTCGACAGCGGCGAGGCTGTTGGCCGTCGCCATGCCCAGATCGTTGTGGCAATGGGTGGCAAAGACGATCTCGTCGGCGCCCGGCACATTCTCCAGCAGCTTGGCGATCAGATCGGCGCTTTCGCGCGGCGCGGTATAGCCCACGGTGTCGGGGATGTTGATTGTGGTGGCCCCGGCCTTGATGGCGATCTCCACGACCCGGTAGAGGTAATCGAGCTCGGTCCGCGTGGCGTCCATCGGCGACCATTGCACATTGTCGCAGAGGTTGCGGGCGTGGCTCACCGTCTCATGAATGCGGTCGGCCATCTCATCCTGGGTCAGGTTCGGAATGGCGCGGTGCAGGGGCGAGGTGCCGATGAAAGTGTGAATGCGCGGCTGGCGGGCATGTTTCACCGCCTCCCAGCAGCGGTCGATGTCGCCCAGCTGGGCGCGGGCCAACCCGCAGATCACGGCATTCTGGCTCTGGCGGGCGATCTCGCTCACCGCGTTGAAGTCACCTTCCGAAGCGATGGGAAAACCCGCCTCGATAATGTCGACGCCCATCTCATCCAGAAGCTGCGCGATCTCCAGCTTCTCGGCATGGGTCATCGTCGCCCCGGGGGATTGTTCGCCATCCCGCAAGGTGGTGTCAAAAATCAGCACACGGTCCTGTTTCGTCATATCGGTCATCCTGGGTTCTTTCTTTGCTGGTATCCATGGCGCGCAACACATCCCTCTGAGCGGGCGCGCCGAAGGGCACGCTCAGAGGCGCGTTAGGAGCAGCAAGTTGGCGCGCAGCAGGCCCGCGCAGTCGCGCGGCAGGGTCGGGATATGGACGGCCTGTGTCATAGGGGTAGTTATACGCCCGTCTTTTCAAATGAAAAGGGGTCTTGCGGGTTTTGTTTGCCCCAGCGTCAGCGCCGCCTATTTCCACTGAAAGCGGAGGGCATTTTCGGCGTGCATCATTCTCGACATCAGACGCAGGCGCAGCGGCGGTGAGCGCGCGGGTGCTTGTCATCGGCGCCAGTGGCGGCATTGGCGCAGCGCTCGCCCAAGCCTGCCGGGCGCGGGGGGAGGAGGTGACCACTTTGTCGCGTTCGGACGACGGGCTGGACCTTATGGACGAGGTTTCAGTCAATGCGGCGATGGCGCGGCTGAGCGGCCCTTTCGACGCGGTGATCGTCGCCACCGGTGCGTTGGAGATCGACGGGGGGGCGCCGGAAAAGTCGCTCCGTGCCATCACCCAGAAAGCGATGATGGATCAATTCGCGCTGAACGCGGTCGGCCCGGCTTTGGTACTGCGCCATGCGGGCGCATTGCTGCCGCGCGACCGGCGGGCGGTATTCGCCGTGCTCTCGGCGCGGGTGGGTTCTATTGGCGACAACCATCTGGGCGGCTGGATCAGCTACCGCAGCGCCAAGGCGGCGGTGAACCAGATCGTGCATACGGCGGCCATTGAGCTCAGCCGCAGCCACCCGCAAAGCATCTGCGTGGCGCTGCACCCCGGGACGGTCAAGACCGCCTTTACCGAGAAATACCTGCACCGCCACCCGGCGGTTCCGGCCTCTGAAGCGGCGGCGAATTTGCTGGCCGTGATCGACGGGCTGACCCCAAAGGACAGCGGCGGTTTCTACGACTGGGCGGGAAAGACGGTGCCATGGTAAGCCGGCTCATCCTTGTCCTGGGCGATCAACTGACCGCGGAGCTCTCGGCCCTGCGCGAGGCGAATAAGACGCGCGATGTGGTGGTCATGGCCGAGGTGGCGCAGGAGGCGGAATATGTCCGCCACCACCCCAAGAAAATCGCGCTGGTCTTTGCCGCCATGCGTAAATTCGCCCGCGCCTTGGAAGCCGAGGGCTGGACCCTGCGTTATACCCCGCTGGACGATCCCGAGAACGCGGGCTCGATCATGGGTGAATTGCTGCGCCGCGCCGAAGAGACCGGCGCAACCGAGGTGATCGCGACAGAGCCGGGCGAATGGCGGCTGATCGAAAAGCTCACCCATGCGCCGATCCCCACGCGCCTGCTGCCGGATGATCGTTTCATCGCCAGCCGCAAGCGGTTCGAGGATTGGGCCGAGGGGCGCAAGGCGCTCAGGATGGAGTATTTCTACCGCGAGATGCGCCGCGAGACCGGGTTGCTGATGGAGGGCGGCGACCCGGCGGGCGGGAAATGGAACTTTGACCACGACAACCGCAAACCGCCGAAAGAGGGGTTGGATTTTCCAGCCCCAATCACTTTTACCCCCGATGCCGAGACCCAAGCGGTGCTGGACCTTGTGGCCGCGCGCTATGGCGATAATTTCGGTGATCTGGAGCCTTTCGATCTGGCCACCACCCGCGATCAGGCGTTGCAAGTGCTGGCGCATTTCATCACCCACGCCCTGCCGCGTTTTGGCGATTATCAGGACGCGATGATGGTGGGGCAGCCCTATCTCTTTCACGCGCTGATCTCGCCCTATATGAACCTCGGCCTGCTCGGCCCGATGGAGGTCTGCCGCGCGGCGGAACAGGCTTGGCAGAACGGGAATGTGCCGATCAATGCCGCCGAAGGCTTTATCCGCCAGATTCTCGGCTGGCGCGAATATGTGCGCGGCATCTATTTCCTCGAAGGGCCGGACTATGTGACCCGCAACGCGCTGCGCCATGACCGGGATCTGCCCGCTTTCTACTGGGGCGCGCCGACGCAGATGAACTGCGTCAGCCAGACTGTCGCGCAGACCCGGAAACACGCCTATGCGCATCACATCCAGCGGCTGATGGTCACCGGTAACTTTGCCCTGCTGGCCGGGGGCCACCCGCATCAGGTCCATGAATGGTATCTGGAGGTCTATGCCGACGCCTATGAATGGGTCGAGGCGCCCAATACCGTGGGGATGAGCCAGTTTGCCGATGGCGGTGTGATCGCCTCGAAACCCTATGTTTCATCAGGCGCCTATATCAACCGCATGTCGGATTACTGCAAAAGCTGCACCTATAGCGTCAGCGCCAAGACGGGGAAGAAGGCCTGCCCGTTCAACCTGCTCTACTGGCATTTCCTCGACCGGCACCGGGACCGTTTTCAGGGCAATATGCGGATGAAGAACAGCTATGCGACATGGGACCGGATGGAGGCCGACCGGCGTGAAACCGTGCTGCGCGAGGCGGAAGCCTGGTTGAAACGGCTCGACGCGGGCGAGACGGTCTGACCCTAGCTGTCCTGCGGGGGGTGGGCCTCCTGGCTGTCGCGCGGCGCCTCAGTCCGGTCGAACATGCCGTAGTCGCGGATCACATGGGCGATGCGCAGGTGGTAATCGGTGAATATGCCCGCCCGCCCGGCCTGTTGCGCGCCGCGATGGGCGGTAAGCTGCCGCCACGCCTGCACCGCCTCTTCATCGCGAAAGAAGGAGAGGGAGAGCAGTTTGTCGGGGTCGGTCAGGCTCTGGAACCGTTCGACCGAGATGAAACCGTCGATCTCATCCAGCAGCGGGCGCATCTCGGCGGCGATGTCGAGATAGTCATTGCGGCGGTCCGGGTCGGGGAAGACTTCAAAGATAACGGCGATCATGGGCGGCTCCTCTGCTGTTGCGGGCAGCTTAGGCATATTCACCTGCCGCCGCAGCAGGAAACAGCGCATGAAAAAGGCCCGGAGAATGCTCTCCGGGCCGTCCTGAATGCGATCTGCGCGGTTTAGCGTACAACGTCGACGATCAGGTTCGTCTCATTGTCCACCAGCACGGTGGCGCCGTTGATGTTGACATAGCGGTATTCGGATTCCGGCACCGCATAGGTCTCAACCGTGGTCGGGATGCCCGCGCCGACAACGACTTCGCCGTCAAGATACACGGTTTCGACCGGGTTCTCGCGGACGTAGGTTATCGTTTTCTCATCCGGTTCCGCTGCTGCGGAGCCTGCCGCACCGCCCAGAATGCCACCGGCCACGATGCCACCGACAGGGCCACCCACGGCCGCGGCGGTCAGCGCACCCAGCGTGGCGCCAGCAGTCGCCCCTGCGGTTTCATTGCGAGCCGTGCCTTCCGGGTCTTCATAGGTCACGGTGCCGATTTCGATGCTTGCGGGGCGTTCGGTCAGGGCCACGGCCTGGTCTTCAACTTCCACAGCCAAATAGTCGGAATAGGACCAGCCCTGGGTGCCGTCGAAATTCACCTGGCACCAGGAGGCGCTGTCAAGGCAGCCTTCGACCATGGCGGCTTTGCCACCCGGGATGACGCCGACGATGTCATACTGTGGGCCGGGGCCCGACCGCACGTTGAGGTCCGTTGCTGCAATGGCCTCGGCCGTCTGCGCATAGACCGGTGCCGCGGCACCCAGAGCGATTGCAGAGACCATTCCGAGTTTCATGATATTCATCTCGATATCCTTTCTTTCCGCAGCGCGGCCCCCCAAGAGGATGCCCGCGCCGCCAGTTGCGCGTCGTGCCATGAAAACACCAGCATTGCGGGAAGGTTCCGCGCCCTTGCTGGCGATTTGCGCGGGGCGGGGAAAGCGGGGGGGAACTCGGCAATTTACCGCAGAAGATCGGCGGAAAATTGCTAGGTTTCAACTGTTTAGATTGGCGTGCAACCTTTGCGCAGGGCGCGTGGTTATCGTGAATCGAGCCAGCGCTTTTGGGCAGCGAGACCCTCAGCGGTCATGGGTTTCGCGTCGGAGATTTGTGGCCCCGGGGCGGCGATGCGGCTGGCGTGGAAGACCTGCTCTGCCAGTTTTTCAACAACCGCCTCTTCATATCCGGCAGCGATACAGTCGGCAGGGGGGACCTTATCCTCCAGCAGCAGTTTCAGAAGGGAGTCGATGTCGGGCGCGTCCGGGGTTGCGGACAGGATGTCGGAGGGCATCACCGCGCCCGCCGGGCCGTTCATCCACGCGCGGTGCTGCCGGTTCCGCCACTGGCAGAGCGTGAGTACCTCACTCTCATAGAGGTCACTGATCGGCGCAAGGCCGCCTTGTTGCGCGGAAGGGCGGCCCAGTGCCGCATCGGTCTTGCTCGCGTTGCTGAGTGCCATCGCGCCAAGATCATCGCCGAGGGTCTGGAGCAGAAGCCTCCGCACCCCATCGGTCAAAGCTAAACCGCCCTGTGCCTCTGCACCCTTCAATGCGCCGAGCGTCTCGCCCAGCTGACTTTGAAGCGTGGCGAGCGGTGCGACGTCCAAGGTGCAGCCAAGCTGCGCGGCGGTGAACTCGGCATGCCCCCGCGCGGCATCGGGTGTTTCCGGGCCGGGAAGGAAGACACAGCGCAGCTGCGCCGGCCCCATCGCGTCAGCGGCGAGCGCGGCCACCAGCGCCGAACCGGCGTCGCCTTCAAGCCCCAGCAGCATGTTGCTCTGCCCGCTTTTGCGCAGGTGATCGCGCAGGCCCAGCACGAGCGCGCGGTAGTCTTTTTCGGTCGCATCGGTCTGCGCCGCGATCTCGCCCGGCAGCACATGCCAGCCCTCAGCGCCGCGGGCGAGGTCGATATGGGCCACGGCGGTCTCAAAGGCGGGGAGCTGCCGGGCCAGATGTCCGCCGGGGTTCAGCGCAAAGGAGGCACCATCGCAGACTTCGCGCCCCTCCGCGCCGATCTGGTTGAGGTAGATCAGCGGCAGCCCGGTTTCGATCACCCGCGCGACAGTGTGGTTGAACCGCAGGTCCAATATGCCCCGGCGGTAGGGGGCGGCATGGGGGGACAGCAGAACCTCAGCGCCGGTTTCTTCCAGCGTCTCGGCCACATCGGCATCTGCGATATCCGCGCCGATCGGGCTGCCGAGCCGCAGCCCTGCCACCACATAGGGGCCCGAGATCGGCCCCGCGTCGAAGAGCGCGGCTTCCTCCGCGGCAAGCCGGTGTTTCAGCACCCGCTGGGTGATCCGCCCCTCTTCGAGGATCAGATAGGCGTTATAAAGCCTGTCACCCTCCTGCCAGGGCGCGCCGATGCCAAGCGCAGGTCCGTCCGCACAGGCCCGCGCGAGGGTTTCAAGCTGCGCTTGGGCATCGCGCAGAAAGGCGGGGCTGCGCAGCAGATCGCCCACTGCACCGGTCAGAAACAACTCGGGCAGCGCCACCATCTGCGCCTGCGCGGCGCGTCCCGCCTCCCAAGCCTGCCGCGCCAGCGCGGCATTGCCCGACAGATCGCCAGCGGTGGGGTTCATCTGCCCCAATGTGAGACGAAAACGGTCTGTCATGCTTCAGGCTCCGGCTTGAGATAGGCTTCCCGCGATGTAGCAGATCGCGGCAGCGGCGAAACCCCCGGGCCCGGCCGGACGGGGGGCTGTGGCAAGGCGGATCGGCTGAATCCGGCATGCGCCGCCTGCAAAGCCGTTGCCTCTGGCTCGCATCACCCTTAACCTCTTGCGGAACTGACGTTTAACGAGATCGGGAAGTACCGCCCATGTTGCACCGCAGCCTGTCCATCTGTCTGATCGCCTTTCTGGCCGCGCCGCTCTGGGCGCAGGATGGGCAGGTGCTGACCAAGGAATATGACGACGGGGGCATCTATGAAGGCACCTTTCAGGGCGGTCTTCAGCATGGCACCGGCACCTATAAGCTGCCCAATGGCTATGAATATTCCGGCGAATGGGTCGAGGGCGAGATCAAGGGCGAAGGCGTGGCGCGTTTCCCCAATGGCTCGGTCTATGAGGGCAATTTCGCCAAGGGCAAGCCGGACGGTCTGGGCAAGATCACCTTTGCCGATGGCGGCACCTATGAGGGCGAATGGGAAGCCGGTGCGATCATGGGGCAGGGGGTTGCGACCTATGCCAATGGCGTGCGCTATGAGGGCGGCTTTCGCAACGCCAAACACCACGGCAAGGGCGTGATGCAAAGCCCCGGCGGCTATGAATACAAGGGCGACTGGGTTGATGGCGTCAAACAGGGCGTTGGCACGATCACCTATCCAGACGGTGCGGTCTATGAAGGCGAGATCGAAGCCGGCAAGCGCAGCGGCGAAGGCACGCTGACCATGCCGGATGGGTTGGTCTATGTCGGTAAGTGGAAAGACGGCCAGATCGATGGCACCGGCAGGCTCACCCAGCCCAATGGTGATGTCTACGAAGGCACGCTGGTCGCGGGCCGTCGCGAGGGCAAGGGCAAGGTCACCTATGAAAACGGTGACACCTATGAAGGCGATTTCAAGGATGACCGCCGCGACGGGCAGGGCACTTTCACCGGCACCGACGGCTATGTCTATACCGGCTCCTGGGTTGCGGGGCAGATCGAGGGCGAGGGTCAGGTGACCTACCCCGATGGCTCGGTCTATGTCGGCACCTTCCGCGATGATCTGGCGGATGGCACCGGCAAGATCACCTATCCCGACGGCTCTACCTATGAGGGCGAATGGGTCGCCGGGGTGATCGAAGGGGAGGGCGTCGCGACCTATACCAATGGCGTGGTCTATGAGGGCGAGTTCAAGGACGCCCGCAACCATGGCCAAGGGGTGATGACCTATGCCGATGGCTACCGCTATGAGGGCGGCTGGAAAGACGGCCAGCGCCACGGGCAGGGCAAGGCGACCTATCCCGATGGCACGGTCTATGAGGGCGAGTTCCGCGACGGGCAGCGGCATGGGCAGGGTAAGATCACCATGGCCAGCGGCTTTGTCTATGAGGGCGAATGGACCGAGGGGGAGATCGAGGGGCAGGGCGTGGCGACCTATGCCAATGGCGATGTCTATGAGGGCACCTTCAGGGCCGGCAAACGTCAAGGCACCGGCACCATGCGCTATGCCAGCGGCGAGGAAGCCTCGGGCGATTGGCAGAATGGCGCGCTGAGTGACGGTACGGCGGAAGCGGTGGAAAGCGAGACCGAGGCCGAGACGCCCGCCGAGCCATTGCCTGCAGATGAAGCCCCTGCTGACGCAGAAACCCCCGAAGCGGCGGCGCCAACCGAAGATGTGACGGCTGAGGAAACCCCACCGCCCAGCACTGCCGCCGACGGCGGTTGACCCCCTTGTCCGGGGCGGCGGCGAGCGCGGTGGCGGCTTTCCTGGAGCAGGTCACCCCTGAACGGCGGTTTCACGAAGCGGCAAAGCTTGATCAGCTGTTTCAGCAGGTTACCGGCTTCGCCCCCCGGCTCTACTCCGGCGGCATCCTTGGCTACGGGACCTATGACTACACCTATGCCTCGGGCCATTCCGGCACCTCGCTTGCCACCGGCTTTGCCCCGCGCAAGGCGAAACTGTCGATCTATATCATGCCGGGATATGCGGATTTCTCTGCGATCCTGTCCCGTTTGGGCAAACACCGGATCGGCAAGTCCTGCCTCTATCTGAACAAGCTGGCCGATGCCGACCTCGATGTTCTGGCCGAGCTTATCCGGGCAGGGCTGGCCAATCTGCAAGACCGCTGGCCCGTCCAGCCGACGTGAACCGCCGGGGGCCCACGCCCCGCCTTTACTGGACAACGCCCGCGCCCTGTGGCAAGCCGCGCGCAACAGGAGTACGCCAGATGTCCAACCCCACCGTCACCCGTTTCGCCCCGTCCCCCACTGGCTATATCCACGTGGGCAACCTGCGCACCGCGCTGATGAACTACCTCATCGCGCGCAAGGCGGGCGGCACTTTCATCCTGCGCATCGACGACACCGATCCCGAGCGCAGCAAGGAAGAATATGTCGACGGGATCAAGCAGGACCTCGAATGGCTGGGGCTGGAATGGGACCGGGTTGAGCGCCAGTCCGAGCGGCTGGACCGCTACCACGCCGCCGCCGATGATCTGCGCGCAAAGGGCCGGTTTTACGAGGCCTTTGAGACCCCGACGGAACTGGACCTCAAACGCAAGAAACAGCTCAACATGGGCAAGCCGCCGGTCTATGACCGCGCGGCGCTGAACCTTTCCGACGATGAAAAAGCTGCCCTGCGCGCCGAACGCGGCGACGGGGTCTGGCGCTTCAAGCTGGAGCATGCGCGGATCGAATGGGACGACGGTATCCTTGGCGATATCTCGATCGACGCGGCCTCGGTCAGTGACCCGGTGCTCATTCGCGGCGACGGGCAGATCCTCTATACGCTGGCGAGCGTGGTGGACGACACCGAGATGGGCGTGACCCATGTGGTGCGCGGCTCGGACCATGTGACCAACACCGCCACGCAGATCCAGATCATGGAGGCGCTTGGCAATGGTGCGGTGCCGTCCTTTGCGCATCACTCGCTGCTGACCGGCCCGCAGGGCGAGGCGCTGAGCAAACGGCTCGGCACGCTGGCGCTGCGCGATCTGCGCGAACAGGGGGTGCAGCCTTTCGCGCTGTTGAGCCTGATGGCGCGGTTGGGTTCCTCGGACCCGGTGGAGCTGCGCAGCGATATGGCGGCGCTGATCGAGGGGTTTGACATCAACCGCTTCGGCTCGGCCCCGACGAAGTTTGACGTGCAAGACCTCTTCCCGCTGACCGGGCGCTATTTGCAGCAGCTGCCGCTTGAGGCGGTGAAGGACGACGTCACCGCCCTTGGGGTGCCAGAGGAGAAGGCCGCGCAGTTCTGGGCGGTGACGCGCGAGAATATCTCGACCCTGAAAGATCTTGGCGCCTGGTGGGCGATGTTCCGCGATGGCGCCGAACCGGTCATCGCCGAGGAAGACCGCGAGTTTGTGGCGCAGGCGATGCTGCTGCTGCCCGAGATGCCTTTTGATGAGAACACCTGGAGCGCTTGGACCGCGCAGGTCAAGGAGGCCACCGGGCGCAAGGGGCGCGGCCTGTTCCGGCCGTTGCGTCTGGCGCTGACCGGGCAGGAGCACGGGCCGGAGATGGCGCAGGTCATGCCCCTGCTGCAAAACATCAAGGCCCGCGGCTAGATCAGGGCGTTGGAACCGGGGGCGCTGCCCCCGGACCCCCGCGGGTATTTTTAAAAGAATGAAGAAGAGGGCGCTGTCGCCTGCGGGCAGGCTGTGCCATTGCGCAGCCTGTTGTTTCGGTGTGATGTAGGGCCGGGGATCATCGGGAGGCGGCGGATGGCAGCGGGTGCGCGGGCGACATTTCTGACGGGCAATCTGTTTCGCCATGTGACGGTGATGTCGCTGACCTCCTCGGTCGGGCTGATGGCGGTGTTTCTGGTCGATTTCGTCGATATGATCTTCATCGCCATGCTGGGCAAATCGGAACTGGCGGCGGCCGTGGGCTATGCCGGGGCGATCTTGTTTTTCACCACCTCTTTCGGCATCGGGCTCAGCATTGCCGCGGGGGCGCTGGTGGCGCGGGCGCTTGGGCAGGGGGATGACGCGCTGGCGCGGGAGCGGACCACCCATGCGCTGAGCTATGGCGCGGTCTTTGGGCTGCTGTTTTCGGGGGCGATCTGGTGGGCGCTGCCGCTCTTGGTGGGGCTCTTGGGGGCCACGGGGGAGACGGCGCAGCAGGCGGTGTTGTTCTTGCAGATCGTCGTGCCCTCGGTGCCGTTTCTGATCCTTGGGATGATGGGCGGGGCGGTGCTGCGCGCGCATGGGGATGCGCGGCGGGCGATGTTCGCCACGATCTCGGGCGGGGTGGTGAATGCGCTGCTCGACCCGATCCTGATCTTTGGGCTGGATCTGGAGCTGACCGGGGCGGCGATTGCCTCGTCGATCGCGCGGGTGGTGATCGCGGGCATGGCGATGTGGCCGCTGTTTCGCCACCACGGCGGGGTGGCCGCCCCCCGTTTGGCGGGGATGGCCCGGGATCTTGGGCCGGTGCTGTCGATCGCCTTTCCGGCCATTCTTGCGCAGATCGCCACGCCGGTGGGGCAGGCCTATGTCACCCGCGCCATGGCGGGCTATGGCGAGGCGGCGGTGGCGGGCATGGCGATTGTGACGCGGATGATGCCGGTCGCCTTTGGCGTGATCTTTGCGCTCTCGGGCTCCGTGGGGCCGATCATCGGGCAGAACTTTGGTGCGGGGGATCTGCACCGGGTGCGGCGCGGCTTTGACGCGGCGGTGGTCTTTGTCGCCGTGGTGATCGTGGTGGTTTCCACGGCGCTTTATTTCATGCGCGACATGATTGCCGCCCTGTTCGAGGCCGAAGGCATTACGCGGGAATTGATCTATCTTTTCTGCGGGCCGCTGGCGCTGGCGTTTTTCTTTCCCGGGGTGATGTTTGTGGCCAATGCCACTTTCAACAACATGGGGCGGCCCTTCCTATCGACCTTTACCAATTGGGGGCGCAATGCGGTGGCGCTGATCCCGCTCGTCTGGCTTGGCTCGCTGCTGTTTGGCGCCCCCGGCGTCTTGATCGGGCAATTTGCCGCCGGGGTGGTCTTTGGCGTGGTGGCCTGGGTGCTGGCCCGGCGCACGATTGCGCGCGGCGGCAGACCCGGCGCGCGGTCAGAAATTTTTGGCCGCGAAGGTCGCCTCATGGCGCTGTTTCACGCGCGCCGATAGGCGTTTCACATGGTGGTCGACCACGGCGGTTTCCTCGGCCGTCAGCGTCTGGTGGCGGGGGTAGAGCGGGGCTTTGCGGTCGTCCAGAATGGGCGTGTCCCAGCCGTCGGTGGTGTCAAAGAAGCGCGCCGCGCCATCGGTGCCGAATTCGCGCAGGAAACCTTGAATCACCACGTCGAGATAGCTCAGCAGGATCACATGATCGCCGCTGTCCACCGTGCTCTCGGCAGGTATCGCGTAATGGGCGATGTCGGGGGCGGGGACCAGATCATGCACAACCGCGCCGCCAGAGGCGTGACGCGCATAGCCGTATTCGCGCTGGTCCAGCGCCGCCCAATCTGCCCCCGGCACGGCGGCGATCAGACCGTCGATACGGGTGGCCGGGTCCTGCACGACGGAGAGATAGACGATATCGCGCCCCTCGGTGCGCACCCATCGCCGCCGCCAGCCGTCAAGCCGCGCGGGCCGGGCGTCGGGGTAGGCATGGGTGTTGCGGTTCACAAGGCTGCCGTAGCCAAAGAAATAGGGGGTCATGCGGGGTGCTTTCCGATTGCCGTCTCGGGCGCAACAAAACATGTGTCGCATCGGCCCACAAGCATGCTTGACGCAGAGGTATGCCGCAGCATACGAAAGGGCCAATCGTCACGGGAGAATCGGGTCACACCGATGCCGAAGGAGCAACCGCCCCGGAAACTCTCAGGCCCCAGGACCGTGACGTGACCAAGACTCTGGAGAGAGGCGCGGATGCGCACGCCGAAGGGATAACGATCTCAGGCGGAAGGACAGAGGGGGCATCATGCGCGGCGGTAGCGGCGCTAAGGTGCCGGCGTGGTCAAAAGGTCATCCGGAAGCGACAGGAAAGGCGAACCGGATGAGCGATCTCAAGCAGACGGCATTGCATGATTTACATGTGGAACTGGGGGCCAAGATGGTGCCCTTTGCGGGCTATTCCATGCCCGTGCAATACCCCCTTGGGGTGATGAAGGAACATCTGCACAGCCGCGCCGCCGCCGGGCTCTTTGATGTGAGCCATATGGGGCAGGTCGTGGTGCGTGCAAAATCGGGCAGCTATGAGGATGCCGCTCTGGCGCTGGAGCGGTTGGTGCCAGTCGATGTGCTGGGTCTGGGCAAGATGCGCCAGCGCTATGCGATGTTTACCGATACCACGGGCGGCATTCTGGATGATCTGATGCTGGCCAATATGGGCGATCATATCTTCGTCGTGGTCAATGCGGGCTGCAAGGATGACGACATCGCGCTGATGAAAGAGGCGCTGTCGGACAGCTGCGAGATTGACGTGCTCGACGATCGCGCGCTTTTGGCGTTGCAGGGGCCGCAGGCCGAAGCCGTGCTGGCGCAGCTGCAGCCTTCGGTGGCCGATATGACATTCATGGATGTGGCGCAGGACGTCGATCTTGACGGGGTCAAAGCCACGATTTCGCGCTCGGGCTATACCGGCGAGGATGGCTATGAGATCTCGGTCGCCAATGTGGATGCCGAGGCGCTGGCGCGCCGGTTGCTGGCGCTGGACGGGGTAGCGCCGATTGGTCTGGGCGCGCGCGACAGTCTGCGGCTTGAAAGCGGGCTCTGCCTTTATGGCCACGACATTGACACCACCACCACCCCGGTGGAGGCCGGGTTGAACTGGGCGATCCAGAAGGTGCGCCGCAATGACGGCGAGCGCGCTGGCGGTTTTCCGGGCGCGGGGGTGATCTTGCAACAGCTGGCCGATGGCGCGCCGCGCAAACGGGTCGGGCTGCGCCCCGAGGGCCGCGCGCCGATGCGCGAAGGCGTGGCGCTTTTCGATGCGGCCGAGGGCGGCAATGAGGTGGGCAAAGTGACCTCCGGCGGCTTTGGCCCGACGGTTGGCGGCCCGGTTGCCATGGGCTATGTCACCGCCGAGCATGCGAAGGTCGACACTCCGCTCTGGGGCGAGGTGCGCGGCAAGCGCCTGCCACTGACTGTCACGAAAATGCCGTTCGTCGCGGCGAACTTCAAACGCTGAACCTACACAGGGATTACTGAGATGAAATTTACCGAAGAACATGAATGGCTGCGCGTCGAGGGTGACGAAGTGGTCGTGGGCATCACCACACATGCCGCCGAGCAGCTGGGCGATGTGGTTTTCGTGGAACTGCCCGAGGAGGGCACCACCGTCAGCAAGGATGACGAAGTGGTCGTGATCGAATCCGTCAAGGCGGCGTCGGATATTCTGGCCCCGATCGACGGCGAGATCACCGAGGTGAACAGCACGCTGACCGACAACCCCAGCATGGTCAATGATGACCCGCAGGGCGAGGCGTGGTTCTTCAAGCTGAAGTTCACCGACGCCAGCCAGATGGACGACTTCATGGACGAAGCCACCTACCAGAAATTCATCGGCTGAACGGCCCCGGTGTTGGCGCGCCCGACACCGCGAACGGATCACTTGCGTCGCCCCCCTGGGCGGCGCGTCTAAACAAGGGGGCGCCGCTGCCGCGCCGTGACGAGGAACCCGACATGAGCTTCAAGCCCACCGATTATTTGCCCTATGATTTCGCCAACCGGCGTCACATCGGCCCGTCCCCTTCCGAGATGTCGCAGATGCTTGGCACTGTCGGCGCGGAAAGCCTTGATGCGCTGATCGACGACACGATGCCCAAGGCGATCCGCGCCAAGGAGCCGCTCGATTTCGGCAAGGCGATGAGTGAGCGCGAAGTGCTGGAGCATATGCGCAGCATCGCGGGCAAGAACAAGGTGCTCACCAGCCTCATCGGTCAGGGCTATCACGGCACGGTCACGCCGCCGGCGATCCAGCGCAACATCCTCGAAAACCCCGCGTGGTACACCGCCTATACGCCCTACCAGCCCGAGATTTCGCAGGGCCGTCTTGAGGCGTTGCTGAACTTCCAGACCATGGTCAGCGACCTCACCGGGCTCGAAATTGCCAATGCCTCGCTGCTGGATGAGGCCACCGCCTGTGCCGAGGCGATGACCATGGCGCTGCGCGGCGCGAAGTCGAAAGCCAAGGCGTTCTTTGTCGACCGCGATTGCCACCCGCAGAACATCGCCGTGATGAAGACCCGTGCCGCGCCTCTGGGCATTGAGGTGATCGTCGGCGACCCCGACAAGATGGAGGCCGATAAGGTCTTTGGCGCGATCTTCCAATACCCCGGCACCTATGGCCATGTGCGCGATTTCACCGATCATATGACCGCGCTGCACGAGGCCAAGGCCATTGGCATCGTCACCGCCGACCCGCTGGCGCTGACCCTGCTGAAAGAGCCGGGCGCGATGGGGGCGGATATTGCCGTGGGCAGCACCCAGCGGTTCGGCGTGCCGGAAGGCTACGGCGGCCCCCACGCCGCCTATATGGCCTGCCGGGATGCGCTGAAGCGGACCATGCCGGGGCGGATCGTGGGCGTGTCGATCGACACCCGAGGCAATCGCGCCTACCGGCTCAGCCTGCAGACCCGCGAGCAGCATATCCGGCGGGAGAAGGCGACCTCCAACGTCTGCACCGCGCAGGCGCTCTTGGCCGTGATGGCCTCGATGTATGCGGTGTTCCATGGGCCGGAGGGGCTGAAAGCCATCGCGCAGCGCATCCACCGCAAGACCGTGCGTCTGGCGAAAGGGCTGGAAGCGGCAGGCTTTAAGGTCGATCCGAAAGCCTATTTCGACACGATCACCGTCGATGTTGGCCCCTTGCAGGCCGCGGTGATGAAATCCGCGGTGGACGAGGGCATCAACCTGCGCCGCGTGGGGGAAACCCGGGTCGGGATCTCGCTGGATGAACGCACCCGCCCCGACACGATCGAGGCGGTCTGGCGTGCCTTTGGCATCCGTCAGGCCGATGATGATTTCACGCCCGAGTACCGTCTGCCCGATGCGATGGTGCGGACGAGCGAATATCTGACTCACCCGATCTTCCACATGAACCGGGCCGAGACCGAGATGATGCGCTACATGCGCCGCCTGGCCGACCGTGATCTGGCGCTGGACCGGGCGATGATCCCGCTTGGCTCGTGCACCATGAAGCTGAACTCGGCGGCGGAGATGATGCCGGTGACATGGCGGGAGTTCTCGCTCATCCATCCCTTCGTGCCCGCCGATCAGGCGCTTGGCTACAAGGAGATGATCGACGATCTCAGCGACAAACTCTGCGAGATCACCGGCTATGACGCGATTTCCATGCAGCCGAACTCCGGCGCGCAGGGGGAATATGCGGGTCTGCTCTCCATCGCCGCTTATCACCGCAAGCAGGGGGAGGGGCATCGCAACATCTGCCTGATCCCAATGAGTGCCCATGGCACCAACCCGGCCTCGGCCCAGATGGTCGGCTGGAAGGTCGTGGTGATCAAGACCGCCGCCAATGGCGACATCGACCTCGATGACTTCCGCGCCAAGGCCGAGCAGCACAGCGAGAACCTCGCCGGTTGCATGATCACCTATCCCTCGACCCACGGCGTGTTTGAGGAAACCGTGCATGAGGTCACCAAGATCACCCATGACCACGGCGGACAGGTCTATATCGACGGCGCCAATATGAACGCCATGGTGGGGCTCTCGCGCCCCGGCGATCTGGGCGGCGATGTGAGCCACCTCAACCTGCACAAGACCTTCTGCATCCCGCATGGCGGCGGCGGCCCCGGCATGGGGCCGATCGGGGTGAAAGCGCATCTGATCCCGCATCTGCCGGGCCACCCGAATGAAGAAGGCGCGGCGGTTTCGGCGGCGCCCTATGGCTCGCCGTCGCTGCTGCCGATTTCCTGGTCCTACTGCCTGATGATGGGCGGCGACGGGCTGACGCAGGCCACAAGGGTCGCAATCCTCAACGCCAACTATATCGCCAAGCGGCTCGAAGGGGCTTATGACGTGCTTTACAAAGGCCCCACGGGCCGGGTGGCGCATGAGTGTATCATCGACGTGCGCCCCTATGAGGAGAGCGCAGGGGTGACCAACGAAGATGTCGCCAAACGTCTGGTCGACTGCGGTTTCCACGCGCCGACGATGTCCTGGCCGGTGGCCGGCACGCTGATGGTGGAGCCGACGGAGAGCGAGACCAAGGCCGAGCTCGACCGGTTCTGCGATGCGATGCTGGCGATCCGCGAAGAGATCCGCGAGATCGAAGAGGGCCGCATGGACCGCGCCAACAACCCGCTCAAGAACGCGCCGCATACGGTGGAGGATCTGGTGGTGGAATGGGGCGACCGGCCCTATAGCCGCGAGCAGGGCTGCTTCCCGCCCGGGGCCTTCCGGGTCGACAAATACTGGCCGCCGGTCAACCGCGTCGACAACGTGCATGGCGACCGCAACCTGATCTGCACCTGCCCGCCGCTGGAAGACTACGCCGAAGCGGCGGAATAATCAGACCATAAAGACAGCCAAAGGGCGCGGGATCATTCCTGCGCCCTTAGCATATCCGCAGGCCGCGCGTTCAAGGCCTTCAGCGCAAAGCCCAAGCCCGCCAGCACCGTCGCCAGCACCCCGCCTGCGATGATCATCAGCGCATTGGGCCAGACCACGGCGAAATCGGTTTCCATGATATAATGACTCACCGCCCAGCCCCCGGTGATCCCCGCCAGCAGCGCCACGGCCCCGGCGAAAAGGCCAAGCAGGCCGGCGCGCAGCACAAAGCTGGTGGCAATGGCCCGGCGCGATGCGCCCATGGTCTTGAGCAAGGCCGCCTCATAGCTTCGCGCCCCGGTGCCAGCGGCCGCCGCGCCGATCAGCACCATGAAACCGGTCACCAGCGTCGCCAGCGCCCCCACCGAAATCGCAGAGGCCAGCCCCCTGAGCACCGCCGCCACGCGGTCAATGGCATCGCGGACCCGGATCGCGGTGATATTGGGGTAGGTCTCCGCCAGATCACGCAGGATCGCGGTTTCGGCTGCGGGGTCGGCATAGACGGTGGAGATGAAACTATGCGGCGCGCCCGCCAGCGCGGCGGGGTTCATCGTCAGCACAAAGCCGATCCCGGCGGTGGAGAAATCGACTTCGCGGAAACTGGTGATCTCGCCGGTGATGGCCCGGCCCAGCACATTGATGGTTAGGCTGTCGCCAAGGGCAAGGCCCATCTCCTTGGCTTCCTCGGCGGCAAAGCTGATCTGCGGCGGGCCGTTGTGATCCTCGGCCCACCAGTCGCCTACGGTGATCCGCGTGTCTTCGCCCGGCTGCGCGGCATAGGTGATGCCCCGGTCGCCCCGCACCACCCAGTGATCGCCCGCAACCTGCCGGGCCGGGCGCCCGTTGATCTCGGTCACCACCCCGCGCAGCATCGGGGCGCTTTCGACCCGGCTGACCGCCGCATCGCCGGTCAGACGTTCGGTGAAACCGTCGATCTGATCCTTCTGGATATCGACAAAGAAATAGGACGGCGCCACATCCGGCAGATTGCCCGAGATTGCACGGCGCAGGTTGCCGTCGATCTGGCCCACCGCGGCCAGAACCGACAGGCCCAGCCCAAGCGCCAGCACCACCGCCGTGGCGCCTTCGCCCGGCCCGCCGATTGCCGCCAGCGCCCACCGCAGGCGCGGGTGTCCGCGCAGACGCTTGGCGGCGGCCCGTGCGAGCAGCCGCAAGAGCGCGGCGGCCAGCGCCAGCAGCGCCAGCGTCGCCGTGAGGCCGCCGAGGGTCCAAAGCGTGAGCGACCATGATCCGTTGAACCAGCCCGCCAGCGCCGGCAAGGCGGCCAGCAGCAGGGCCATGGCCAGAAGGTAAGGCGCAGCGGGCCAGGGCGATTGGCGCTGCCAGTCATCGCGAAACAGGGTCGCGGCGCGCAGATCGGCGCTGCGCGCCAGCGGCCAAAGGGTGAAGAGCGCGGCAGTGAGCAGACCGTAAAGCGCGGCCTCGGCCAAAGGGGCCGGGTAGAGGGAGAAACGGGCGGGCAGAGGCAGGCTTGCCTCGATCAGGGGCGACAGCAGCAGCGGCAGCCCGGCGCCGAGCATGAGGCCAAGCGCCACGCCCATCACGGCCAAGACACCGACCTGAATGAAATAGGTTTGAAAGATCGTCGCCCGTGTCGCCCCCATGGCGCGGAAGGTGGCGATGACAGAGGTCTTGCGTTGCAGATAGGCCCGCACCGCCGCCGCCACGCCGACACCGCCGACGGCGAGACCCGAAAGCCCCACCAGCACCAGAAAGGCGCTGAGCCGTTCGACAAATCGCGCCACGCCGGGCGCGCCGTTGCGGGCGTCGGTCCAGCGCATCCCGGCCTCGGCAAAGCGCTGTCTGGCCTCGGCCTCCAAAGGCGCGAGCGGGGTGCCATCCGGCAGGTCGAGCCGGTATTTGCTGTTGAACAGCGTCCCGGCGGACAGCAGGCCGGAGCCGTCGAGCGCGCGGCGCAGGACCAGCGTGCGGGGGCCGAGCGAAAAGCCACTGGCCGCCGAATCCGGTTCGCGGATGATGCGCGCGCTCAGGCGGAACTCGGCCTCTCCGAGCGCGAAAACATCGCCAGGGGCGAGGCCAAGCCGATCTGTGAGCGCCCGTTCCATCACCGCGCCCGCGACCCCGTCCACGGGGGCGAGGGCGCGGTCGAGCGGCATGGGAGGGTCGAGCGCCATCTGACCGATCAGCGGGTAGAGGTCATCGACCGCCTTGACCTGCGTCAGCGCCCGCTCGGAGGTAGCGCCATTGCCGACCACGGCCATGGAGCGGAATTCGACGATCTCGGACACCCGCTCGGCCCGCGCGGCCATCCAGTCGCGTTCCTCTGCGCTGGCGAAACGATAGGTGAAATCAAGCTCCGCGTCGCCGCCCAGAAGCGCTGCGCCTTCGGCTTCCAACCCCGCCTCGATCGCGGCGCGGACCGAGCCGACGGCGGCCAGAGCGGCCACGCCAAGGGCAAGACAGGCCAGCAGCAGGCGAAAACCGCGCAGCCCCCCGCGCATTTCCCGGCGGGCGAAACGGGCCGCAAGGCGCAGGCTCATGCCAGACGCCCGTCGCGCAGTTCCGCCACCCGGTCGCAGCGCGCGGCCAGATCATCGGCATGGGTGACCAAGACCAGCGTCGCCCCATGGCGGTCGCGCAACTCGAACAGCAGGTCCATGATCGCGGCCCCGTTGCGGCTGTCGAGACTGCCGGTCGGCTCATCCGCCAAGAGGATCGCCGGGCGCGGCGCGGCGGCCCGGGCCAGCGCCACACGTTGCTGTTCGCCGCCCGACATCTGCGCGGGATATTGGTTGATCCGGTGGCCCAGCCCCACGGCCTCCAACTCGACCCGCGCGCGGTCAAAGGCATCTTCGGCCCCTGCAAGCTCCAGCGGGGTGGCGACATTCTCCAACGCGGTCATGGTGGGGATGAGGTGGAAGGATTGAAAGACAATCCCCATCCGCCCCTGCCGAAACCGCGCCAGCCCATCCTCGCGCAATGCGCTGAGATCATGGCCAAGCGCCATCACCTGACCGCCCGTCGCCCGTTCCAACCCGCCCATGACCATGAGCAGGGAGGATTTGCCCGACCCCGAGGCCCCGGTCAGCGCGATACTCTCGCCCTGCTGGACCTCTAGCGAAATGCCGCGCAGAATATCGACGATCCCGGCATTGCCCTTGAGGCTCAGCGTGACATCTTGAAGATCATAGACAGGGTCGCTCATCGGGCCGCCTTTGTTCTGGGTATCAGTTGGATATGGAGGTCCGTGGAGGATGCGCAAGGTATTGATCTGTTTTGCCTTTGTTTTAGGCAGCACCGCTCAGGCCGAAGAGGTGGTGATCGCGGCTCTGGGCGACAGTCTGACCCAGGGCTACGGTCTGCCTGCCGAAGAGGGGTTCGTGCCGCAATTGCAGGGATGGCTGGACGCCGAAGGGGTCGAGGCGAGGATCGTTAACGCGGGCGTCTCGGGCGATACGACCGCAGGCGGCCTCGCCCGGGTCGATTGGACGCTGACGCCCGAGGTTGATGCGATGATCGTGACTTTGGGCGGCAATGACATGCTGCGCGGGCTCGACCCGGCACAGGCGCGGCGCAACATCGACGGGATTCTGGCCGCCGCACAACAGGCCGAGGTGGAGGTGCTGCTGGTCGGCATGTCCGCGCCGGGGAACTATGGCGCCGCTTATCAGGCGCAGTTTGAAGCGCTCTATCCGGATTTGGCAGAAGAGTATGACACGCTGTTTTACCCCGATTTCTTTACCGGGTTGCTGGCCGCAGAACAGGGCAGCGCCGCGGCGCGCAGCGAGACCATTCGCCGCTATTTTCAGGGCGACGGCATCCACCCCAATGCCGAAGGCGTGGCGCTGATCGTGCAAGACATCGGCCCGGCGGTTGCGCAATTGGCCGAACGGGCCGCGCAAGAGTAACCCCCCAGAAACGAAAACGGACGCCGCAGCGTCCGTTTCAAACCTATGATGCGGCCAGTTCAGGCCAGCGCGATGTTGCTCGCACTCTCGCGGCCATCGCGGCCGGCTTCCACATCGAATGTCACTTTCTGATTGTCGGCCAGACCGGTCAGCCCGGCACGCTCTACCGCAGAAATATGGACAAAGATGTCCTTGCCGCCGCTGTCCGGCGCGATGAAGCCGTAGCCTTTAGTCGTGTTGAACCATTTGACGGTGCCAGTAGCCATGACCCGCAGTCTCCCTCTAATTGATCTGCCCGCAACATGCGGCAGCGTGGCTCGGTCGAATTCGTGATCGGTGGAGCCGTAGGGCAGCCGGGTCGATAAGTCTTCGCGTCGCATCTTCGATATTGGAATCCCTATTTTTAAAATCAAGGATTTTTCGCGCCTATGGGCCAACCGGCAAGGATACGCGCATGAAATTTCGTGATTTTGTCACAAAAGGGGCGGGGGAAGCACCATTCAGCCCATCCACATTCCCAAAAATTTACCAGTTGATAAAAAAATGATTCCGTGTGAGCATTTTCAAAACAGCAAGAAACAACAGGGATTTTGATATGGCACGTGATGTCTTTGAGCCGGGAATCGTACCCGGGCGGCTGGCCCCGCAGAACTACGATGAAGGGTTTTCGGACCTGCATCCGCCGCTTGATGAACATGAGGCGCTGGTCGCGGCGGACCGCTGCTACTTCTGCCACGATGCGCCTTGCATGACGGCCTGTCCGACGGATATCGACATTCCGCTGTTCATCCGCCAGATCGCCACCGGCACCCCCGATGCGGCGGCCAAGACGATCCTGAGCCAGAACATCCTGGGCGGCATGTGCGCGCGGGTCTGCCCGACGGAGACGCTTTGCGAAGAGGTCTGCGTGCGTGAGGTCGCCGAAGGCAAGCCGGTCTTGATCGGGCAGTTGCAGCGCTATGCCACTGACCATTTGCAGGCCCAAGGGCTGCATCCCTTTGAGCGCGCCGCGCCCACGGGCAAGCGCGTGGCCGTCGTCGGCGCGGGGCCGGCGGGGCTGTCCTGTGCGCATCGTTTGGCCATGCTGGGCCATGACGTCGACATCCTTGATGCGCGGCCCAAGCCCGGGGGGCTGAATGAATATGGCATCGCGGCCTATAAGACGCCCAATGGTTTCGCGCAGGCCGAGGTCGATTGGCTGATGAAGATCGGCGGCATCAACTTCCGTCACGAAATGGCCGTGGGCCGCGACGTGACCCTGCAGGAGCTAAAGGACGACTATGACGCGGTGTTTCTCGGCATGGGGCTGGTGGGCGTGAATGCGCTTGGCGCCGAAGGCGAGGACAAGGCCGGGGTCGCCAATGCGGTCGATTTCATCGCCGAACTGCGCCAGACTGGCGACATGTCCAAACTGCCCATTGGCCGCGATGTGGTGGTGATCGGCGGCGGCATGACGGCGGTGGATGCCGCGGTGCAGGCGAAACTGCTGGGCGCGCTCAATGTGACGCTGGTCTACCGCCGCGGGCGTGACCGGATGAATGCCAGCGTCTTTGAGCAGGACCTCGCGGCCTCCAAAGGCGTGCGGATCGTGACCCATGCGGTGCCGATTGCCGTGCATGGCAATGGTGCAGTGCGCGAGATCGAGTTTGAATATGTCGATGACGCGATGAAAGGCACCGGTCAAACCCTGCGCTTGCAGGCGGATCAGGTGTTCAAGGCCATTGGCCAGACGCTGATGGGCGAGGGGCTGCCCGACCTCGACGGGCGCAAGATCAAGGTCGACGGCACCGGGCGCACCAGCCTCGACGGGGTCTGGGCCGGGGGCGACTGCGCCAGCGGCGGCGATGATCTGACGGTGACCGCCGTGGCCGAGGGCCGCGATGCGGCGATGGACATTCACACCACATTGATGGGGGCGGCGGGCTGAGGCCGCGCCGAGAGGGAGACAAAACATGGCTGATCTGAGAAGCGACTTCATCGGGATCAAATCCCCCAACCCGTTCTGGCTGGCCTCGGCCCCGCCGACGGACAAGGAATATAACGTGCGCCGCGCCTATGAGGCGGGCTGGGGCGGGGTGGTCTGGAAGACCCTCGGCGCCGAAGGGCCGCCCGTGGTCAATGTCAACGGCCCGCGCTACGGCGCGATCTGGGGCGCGGACCGGCGGCTATTGGGGCTCAACAACATCGAGCTCATCACCGACCGCCCGCTGGAGGTGAACCTGCGTGAGATGAAGGCGGTGAAACGTGATTACCCGGATCGGGCGCTCATCGCCTCGATCATGGTGCCCTGCGAGGAAGAGGCGTGGAAGGCGATCCTGCCACATGTGGAGGAGACCGGCGCCGACGGGATCGAGCTGAACTTCGGCTGCCCGCACGGCATGGCCGAGCGCGGCATGGGCTCTGCCGTGGGGCAGGTGCCGGAATATATCGAAATGGTCACCCGCTGGTGCAAGATGTACACCCGCATGCCGGTGATCGTGAAGCTGACGCCGAACATCACGAATGTGCTCTACCCCGCCGAGGCCGCCAAACGCGGCGGTGCGGATGCGGTGAGCCTGATCAACACGATCAACTCCATCACCTCGGTTGATCTCGACCTCTTTGCGCCGGAGCCGATGATCGACGGCAAGGGCACCCACGGCGGCTATTGCGGCCCGGCGGTCAAACCCATCGCGCTCAATATGGTGGCCGAGATTGCGCGCAACCCCGAAACCCACGGCCTGCCGATCAGCGGCATCGGCGGCGTCACCACATGGCGCGACGCGGCGGAGTTTTTGGCCCTTGGCGCGGGCAATGTGCAGGTCTGCACGGCGGCGATGACCTATGGCTTCAAGGTGGTGCAGGAAATGATCTCGGGCCTGTCGGAATATATGGACGAGAAGGGCCATGACCTCGGTCGATGAGCTTGTGGGCCGCGCGGTGCCGAATGTCACCGACTGGAACCAGTTGAACCTGAACTACGTTGCCAAGGCGAAAGATCGATCAGGATCTCTGCATCTCCTGTCGGCCGCTGTTTTGCCGCCTGCGAGGATACCAGCCACCAAGCCATCGCCATGTCTGAGGACCGCACTTTCACGGTGATCGAAGAGGAATGCGTGGCCTGCAACCTCTGCGTCAATGTCTGCCCGGTGGAGAGACTGTATCTCGATGGATGCGCTGGCCGCAGGGGCGATGGACCTGCGCACACGGCGATGTCGTCTCGCCGGAATATGCCAATTGGACAACCCATCCGAACAACCCTGCCGCCAAGGACGCCCGAGGCGGCAGAAGTAGATCGGCAGGCCATGGTCCCGGTGTCAGTTTTTCTGAAGCACCGGGGCCGTGGGCAGCGGGTCTGGCATTTCATTTGCCATGTCGCGGCTCTGCTGGGCCCTGTCGATGACCTCGGCAGATGGCGACGCACCCGCAAGCAAAGCGGCCTCGCGCCGCGCGGCGATCACGGCCAGCGCAGCGTCGCGGGCCATCTCCTCCAGACGGTCCGAGGCTGTCGTCTGCGTCCGCGCTGCGACCACCGATTCCGGCGTGGCATCCGGGCGGCGCCGGGTCCAGACGGGCTGCTCTGCCGCGGCGCCACCTGCGCCGCTGCCGCTGCCCGAATAGCAGGACGATTGCCCCGATGCTCGGGCGTCACGCCCGCTCTGCGCGGGGGCCACCGCCTGGGGCCCGGCAGCCGTGCCCAACGTCTCTGCCTGAGATTGCCCCGGTGCGGATAGGGTGGCCGCGGATAGATTTGGCGCGGCCCCGGTTTTCTGCGCCTGCGCTACCTGTTGCGCGGCGATGGTATTGGTCAGCAGTAATGCAGTCATCTCTGCCCCTTTCACATCTTAAAGGAGCCCTCACCCCGGGGATAATCTGCGCCCGGAATCCTAACGGAACGTAAACAGCCGTCGTTTTTTCGGGAAAGCTGGTTAAGAGACGCTGGCCGATCCCTTTGGCTGCGCCAATAGCGCGCCGAACATCGCCCGCGAGATGGGCCGCGGCCCGGGGCTGGGTGGTCCGCCTCGGCGCCCAGCAGCACCTGCGCTTGGGCTTCGAAATCCGCGTAATGCTGGGTGGTGGCCCAGATCGAGAACAGCAGGTGCTGCGGGTCGAGCGGTGGCAGTTTGCCGCTCTCCACCCAGCCTGCGATGACCGCGCATTTCTCGTCAAAAAGCGGTTTGAGATGGCTGTGCAGCTCCGGGCGAAATGCGCGGCGCGCCCTGCAGGATTTCATTGGCAAACAACCTACTTTCGCGCGGCAGTTCGCCCGCCATTTTCAGCTTTCTGTCCACGTAATCAAGGATTTCGCCGCGCGGGTCGCCATCGGGGTCAAGCGCGACCAGAGGGTCGAGCCATGTCTTCATCAGACGCGAAAGCAGGGTGACGTGAATGTCTTCCTTGCCGTCGAAATAATACAGGATGTTCGGCTTGCTCAGCCCCGCCTCGGCCGCGATCTGATCCAATGTCGCGCCGCGATAGCCGTGCTTTGAAAAGACTTCTAGCGCGGCATCCAGAATCACCCGACGGTTGCGCAACTGAATGCGGCTGGGTTTCTTGGCAGAGCTTGCGGGCAAGGCGGGGATCCTCGTGGTGCTGCGAAAAAAGGCGTTTGGTGGATCGGCGGCGGGTTGTTTCAAAGCAGTTCTTGACAGACCATAACCTAATCGCAATCGTGGATTTACCAAAATGGTAAAAAAAACAACACGGCAAAAGCCGATGCGAAGATGACAGAGGAGTGACCTATGCCCGCCCCCGGAGAGAACCTCAAGATTGATCCCGACCGCCTGTGGGATTCCTTGATGGAAATGGCCAAGATCGGCCCGGGCGTGGCGGGCGGCAACAACCGCCAGACCCTGACCGACGAGGATGCCGAGGGCCGCGCCCTGTTCCAGAAATGGTGCGAAGAGGCGGGTCTGCACCATGGGCCTCGACCAGATTGGGCAATATGTTCGCCCGCCGCGAGGGGACGGACCCCGAGGCGCTGCCGGTCTATGTCGGCTCCCACCTCGACACCCAGCCCACGGGCGGCCAAATATGACGGGGTTCTGGGCTGTGCTGGGCGGGCTGGGAAATCCTGCGCACGATGAATGATCTGGGGATCAAGACCAAACACCCGATTGTCGTGACCAATTTCACCAATGAAGAAGGCACGCGTTTTGCCCCCGCGATGCTGGCCTCAGGCGTTTTTGCGGGCATCCATACCCAAGACTGGGCCTATGCCAAGACCGATGCGGAGGGCAAAAGCTTTGGCGATGAGCTGGAGCGGATCGGCTGGAAGGGGGAGGAGGAAGTCGGTGCGCGCAAGATGCATGCTTTCTTTGAACTGCACATCGAGCAGGGGCCGATTTTGGAAGCCGAGGGCAAGGACATCGGCGTGGTCACCCATGGGCAGGGGCTGAGCTGGACGCAGGTGACGATCACCGGCAAGGACAGCCACACCGGCTCGACCCCGATGCCGATGCGCCGCGATGCGGGGGCTCGGCATGGCGCGGGTGCTGGAGAAGGTCAGCGAGATTGCCTGGAGCCATGCGCCCCATGCGGTGGGGGCGGCAGGGCATATCGAGGTCTATCCCAATTCGCGCAACGTGATCCCCGGCAAGACGGTTTTCACCGTCGATTTCCGCTCGCCCCGATCTGGCAGTGATCGAGGATATGGAGCAGCGTCTGCGCGTCGAGGGGCAGAAGATCGCGGATGATATGGGGGCTTGAGATTGAATTCGAGAAGGTCGGCGGCTTCGATCCGGTGGCCTTTGATGAAGGCTGCGTGAGGGCGGTGCGCAATGGCGGCGGAGCGGTTGGGCTACAGTCATATGAACCTGATCTCGGGCGCGGGCCATGACGCCTGCTGGATCAACGGCGTGGCGCCGACGGCGATGGTGATGTGCCCCTGTGTCGACGGGCTGAGCCATAACGAGGCCGAGGAGATCACCAAGGACTGGGCCAAGGCCGGGGCGGATGTGCTGCTCCATGCGGTGTTGGAGACCGCAGAGATAGAGGGCTGAGATATTGGGGGGCGGTGTGGGGGCCAGCCCCAGACCCCCCGGTAGTATCTTGGCCAGAAAGAGAATGGGGAGAGAAAGATGAGCAAGGTAATCAAAGGTGGCATGGTCTGCACGGCGGACCGGACATGGAAAGCCGATGTCTTGATCGAAGGGGAGAAGATCAAGCAGATTGGCGAAGACCTGAAGGGCGATGAATATATCGAATGCGGAAGGGGCCTATGTGATCCCCGGCGGGATCGACCCGCATACCCATCTGGAAATGCCCTTCATGGGCACCACGGCGGCAGAGACCCTTTGAGAGCGGCACATGGGCCGCGGCGGTGGGCGGCACCACGATGGTGGTCGATTTCTGCCTGCCGGGCGCCGATGGCAGCATCAAGAACGCGATCAACGAATGGCACCCGCAAGTCGGCGCCGCAGATTTGCAGCGACATCGGCTATCACATGGCCGTCACCGGCTGGGACGAGAATGTCTTTAACGAGATGAAAGACGCGGTCGACATGGGGGTGAACAGCTTCAAGCATTTCATGGCCTATAAGGGCGCCTTGATGATCGAGGACGACGAGATGTTCGCCTCCCTTCAAACGCTGTGCCGAGCTGGGTGCGCTGCCGATGGTCCATGCCGAGAATGGCGATCTGGTGGCCGAGTTGCAGCAGAAGTATTTCGACCAGGGCATCACCGGGCCGGAGGGCCATGCCTATTCCCGCCCACCGGAGTTGGAAGGCGAGGCCGCGAACCGGGCCATCACCATCGCCGATACCGCGGGCGTTGCCGCTTTATATCGTGCATGTCTCCTGCGAGCAGACTCATGAGGCGATCCGGCGCGCGCGGCAAAAGGGGATGCGGGTCTACGGTGAGCCGCTGATCCAGTTCCTGACGTTGGATGAGAGTGAGTATTTCAACAAGGATTGGGACCACGCCGCGCGGCGCGTGATGTCGCCGCCCTTCCGCTCGAAGGACCATCAGGACAGTCTCTGGGCCGGGTTGCAGGCGGGCAGCTTGCAGGTGGTGGCGACGGACCACGCCGCCTTCAGCACCGAGCAGAAACGCGCGGGGCGTGATGATTTCCGGATCATCCCCAACGGCTCGAACGGGTTGGAGGAGCGCTTGGCCGTGCTTTGGACCGAAGGGGTGGAGACCGGGCGTCTGACGCCCAATGAATTTGTCGCCGCGACCCTCGACCAATATCGCCAAGATCCTGAATATCTACCCGCAGAAAGGCGCGATCGTCGAAGGGGCGGATGCGGATATCGTGGTTTGGGACCCGAAGATCACCAAGACGATCAGGCCCCGCGAACCATCATTCGGTGCTGGATTACAACGTCTTCGAAGGTTTCGAGGTCACGGCGCCAGAGCCGCTATATACGCTGAGCCGGGGCGAGGTGATCTGGGCCTGGGGGCAGAACAGCCAGCCGCAGCCCGGTCGGGGCCGTTTCGTGCCGCGCCCGGCCTTCCCGGAGCGCGAACGTCGCGCTCAGCAAGTGGAAGGGAACTGAACAGCCCCAAGATGATCAAGCGCGATCCGTTGAACATTCCGGCGGGGATCTGAATGATGTAAAAGTATCTCAACACAGGTAAAGTGCCGCGCCAAAAGCGGCCGACCAACAGGGAAGAAAAATTAGTGCAAGAAAACCAGAGCGTGATCAGCGCCCGGAATCTGGATCTGAACCTTTCAGACCAATGACGGGCCGATCCATGCGTTGAAAGACGTGAACCTTGAGATCGACAAGGGCGATTTCGTGAGCTTCATCGGCCCCTCGGGCTGTGGCAAGACAACCTTTCTGCGGGTCATGGCGGACCTTGAGCAGCCGACCGGGGGCGTGGTGACGATCAACGGGGTCAGCCCCGAAGAGGCGCGCCGGTCGCGGGCTTACGGCTATGTGTTTCAGGCCGCCGGGCTGTACCCGTGGCGGACCATTGGCGGCAATATCCGTCTGCCCTTGGGAAATCATGGGCATCCCCCGCGCGGAACAGGCCGAGCGGGTGCAGCGGGTCTTGGAACTGGTCGAGCTGAGCGGCTTTGAGAAGAAGTTTCCCTGGCAGTTGTCGGGCGGGATGCAGCAGCGCGCCTCGATCGCGCGGGCGCTGTCCTTTGATGCCGATATCCTGCTGATGGACGAGCCCTTCGGCGCGCTGGACGAGATCGTGCGGGACCATTTGAATGAGCAGCTTCTGAAGCTCTGGGCGCGGACCGAAAAGACCATTGCCTTTGTCACCCATTCGATCCCCGAGGCGGTCTATCTCTCGACCAAGATCGTGGTGATGAGCCCGCGACCGGGGCGGATCACCGATGTGATCGAAAGCCCGCTGCCGCGCGAACGGCCCCTTGGAGATTCGTGAAACACCGGAGTTTTTCTGGAGATCGCGCACCGCGTGCGCGAAGGGCTCCGCGCCGGGCATGGGGACGATTGATGCGTAATGTCATTCCCATTCTCAACGGTTGTCGGGCCTTTTGATCCTGATCTGGTATGGCGCGGGCGGTTGCGCTCCAACGCGCAATGGGCGCGGGATGTGGCGGCGCGGGCGGATAAGACGCTGACAGTCCTCGGAACTGGTGGCCGATACATGGTCGCAGGATAAGCCCAAATTGCCCGCCCCGCATCAGGTGGGGGCGGAGCTTTGGAAGACCACGGTGATGAAGAAAGTGACCTCGAAACGGGTCCTTGGTCTATCACACCTGGGTCACCTTCAGCGCGACCTTTCTGGGCTTCGTCATGGGCACCGGGCTTGGCACGCTCTTGGCGGTGGGGATCGTGTTCAACCGCACGATGGACATGTCGGTGATGCCTTGGGTGATCGCCAGCCAGACCATCCCGATCCTCGCCATCGCGCCGATGATCATCGTGGTGCTGAATGCGGTCGGGCTCTCGGGTCTGCTGCCGAAGGCGATCATCAGCATGTATCTGTCGTTCTTCCCGGTGGTCGTGGGCATGGTCAAAGGGCTGCGCAGCCCGGATCAGATGCAGCTGGACCAGATGCGCACATGGAACGCGAGCGGCTGGCAGACCTTCTGGAAACTGCGGTTGCCGTCTTCGATGCCCTATTTCTTTACCCTCGCTGAAGGTGGGCGTTGCCGCCTCACTGGTCGGGGGCCATTGTCGGGGAGATGCCGACGGGCGCTTGTGGCGGGGCTCGGCGCCCGGCTGCTGGCCTGGCAGCTACTACGGGCAGACGGTGCAGATCTGGAGCGCCTTGCTGATGGCGGCGGCTTTGGCCGCGCTGATGGTGGGGTCTGATTGGCCTGGTCCAGCGCCTGACGCTGAAACGGATGGGGATGGCATGATGTTTTGGGTTCTCTTTGCCATTGTCGCATGGGTCGCCGGGCTGTCGCTCAACGTCTGGCTGGCCCGGCAAAGGCCCTCTCGCTGGGCGGCGCTGGCCGCGCCTATTGTCTTTGGGCTGACGCTGATCGCGGGTCTGGGAAGGGGTGGTGCACGGTTTTGACATCAACCAGGTGCTCTTGCCGGCACCCTCGGTGATCGCGGCCCGCATTGCCACCTCGCTCGAACATCCTGTGGATCGACTTTGTGCAGACCGTCATCAAGGGGGCGCTGAGCGGTTACATCATCGGCTGCGGTGCGGCTTTCCTCACGGCATTGGCGATTGACCGTTTCCCATTTCTGCAACGCGGGCTTTTGCCGGTGGGCAATTTCGTCCGCTGCGCTGCCGATCATCGGCATGGCGCCGATCATGGTGATGTGGTTCGGCTTTGGCTGGCAGTCCAAGGCGGCGATTGTCGTCGTGATGGTGTTCTTCCCGATGCTGGTGAACACGGTGCAGGGTTTGCAGGCCAGTGACGCCATGCAGCGCGACCTGATGCGGACCTATGCGGCGGGCTATTGGGCGCACCCTGCTGAAGCTGCGCCTGCCTGCGGCGATTGCCCTTTGTCTTCAACGGGTTGAAGATCGGCACCACGCTTGCTCTCATTTGGCGCCATCGTACGCTGAATTCTTCGGCTCTCCGGTGCTGGGCATGGGCTTTCGCATCTCCACCTCGGTCGGGCAGCTTGCGCTTGATCTGGTCTGGGCCGAGATTGTTGTCGCGGCGATAGCCGGATCGGCGTTCTATGGTATCATGGCTCTTATCGAAGGACGGGTGACCCTTTTGGCACCCCAGCCAAAGGACATAAAGACGACCAACCAACAGGGAGATAAAAATGAAGAATATCACGAAGATCGCAGCCGGGGCCGCTTTGGGCCTCTGGGGCGGTATGGCCACAGGCGCAGGATGAGCTGACCTTGCAGTTGAAATGGGTCACGCAGGCGCAGTTCGGCGGCTATTACGTCGCCAAGGACAAAGGGTTCTACGAGGAAGAGGGGCTCGATGTCACGATCAAACCGGGCGGGCCGGATATTGCCCCGGTGCAGGTGCTGCTTGGGGGCGGCGCGGATGTGATGGTGGACTGGCTGCCCTCCGCTCTGGCCGCGCGGGAGAAGGGCGCGCCGGATCGTGAACATCGCGCAGCCTTTCGCCAAATCGGGGCTGATGCTGACCTGTCTGAAAGAGCATGGCATCGAAAGCCCGGAGGACTTCCCGGGCCAACACGCTGGGCACTTGGTTCTTTGGCAATGAGATTCCGCTGCTGAGCTGGATGGGCAAGCTGGGCTATCCCACCGACGGCTCTGACGGCGGGGTGACGATCCAGAAGATCAACTTCAAACGTCGACCCGTTGCTGCAAAAGCAGGTCGAATGCGCCACCACCATGACCTACAACGAATATTGGCAGGTGATCGATGCGGGTCTCACGCCCGAGGATCTGGTGGTCTTCAAATATGAGGACGAGGGCATCTCGACGCTGGAGGACGGTCTTTATACCACCGAAGAGAACCTCGAAGACCCCGAGATGGTCGACAAAGCTGGCGCGCTTTGTGCGGGCCTCGATGAAGGGCTGGAAATACGCCGAGGAGAATGTCGAAGAAGCCGCCGAAATCGCTGCTGGAGAATGACCAGACCGGCGCCCAGGACCGAGAAGCATCAGACCCGGATGATGGGCGAGATCGTGAAGCTGACCAAGGGCAGCGACGGGCGTCTGGACGAGGCGGCCTTTGACCGCAGCGCGGCGATCACCATGGAAGGTGGCATGATCACCAAGGAACCCGAAGGCGCCTGGACCCATGACATCACCGACAAGGCGCCTTCAGTAAGCCTTGGCCCCCATGACAGAGCGGAAGGGCCGGTGCATTGCGCCGGCCCTTTTCCATTTCTGAGGAAAAATCTTGGAACATGGCCCCCGGGGGTGCTCGTTTTACGGGCAGAGGACACCACAGGAGGACGACATGACACAGTCCCTCCGCAAATTCATCCTCTTCCGCGCTGTCCGCCACGGCCCTGACCGGTCTGGCCAGCGCCGCATCCGCCCAGAGCGCCTGCGGCAACAGCTATCAGATTCAATACGGCGACACGCTGCACAAGGTCTCGCAGCAATGCCGTGTCTCGCTGTCGCGCATTATGGACCTGAACCCCGCAGATCGGTGACGTGCGCGACATCGAAGTGGGCACCCGCATTGCCCTTTGAGGGCAGCGCCAGCGGCGGCACGTCGGACGGACACGACGCGCAGCACCGCGAATGCCCAGGGCACCTACCGGGTGGAGCAGGGCGACACGCCCTATGCCATCGCCTCGGCGCTCGGCATTTCGCTTTTCGAGCTTCTGAACGAGAATGAGGACCTTGACCCGCTGCGCATGGCCGTGGGCGATGTGCTCGAGGTGCCGCAGCAGAGAACGAGCGGCAGGGCAGCATCCGCGTGACCCCGACCGAAGCCGAGGTCGGCAGCGAGGTGACCCTCATCGCACGCAACCTGCGCCCCAATGGACTGGGTGACCGTGGGGGCGTCGGCGAAACCTCTTCCGAATGGCGCGCCCTGCGCGAAGTGCAGGTGGCCGCCGATGGTGAGCTGCGCACCGAAGTACGCGTGCCCGAATGGGCCGAGCCGCAGGATTATCTGACCTTCGGTCGTCGATACCGACCGGGGTTATACCTATAAATCGGGTGTACTTCATCCGTCGCCGGATCGGCCGATGCCAGCCAGGAAATCGCGCTGGAGGGCCGGGTGAATGAAGGCGTCGAATGCCACACGCTGACCACGCCAGACGGCGATGTCTGGGCAATCGTCAGCGACGACATTCCCTTTACCGAAGGTGAATATGTCGAGGTCTGAAGGCGAACGCGCCGACATGTCGATCTGCCAGCAAGGGCTCGGCACGGTCGAGGGTGGCGGAACTGGACGAAGTGAACCGCTGATCGCAGCCTAGATGAAAATGGAAAGGCCGGGCGTCTGCCCGGCCTTTTTTGCTGTCCCCCGCGAGGGTCTTACAGAACCGTGACCTTGGTGCCGAGTGGCACGCGCTGGTAGAGGTCGATCACATGGTCGTTGAGCATGCGGATACAGCCCGTTCGACACCGAGCGCCCGATGGAATTGGGCTGGGGTCGTGCCGTGAATGCGGAAAAAAGTGTCGCGGCCGTTCTGGAACAGGTAGAGCGCCCGCGCGCCCAAGGGGTTGCCGGGACCGCCGGGCTGGGCGTCGGTATTGCCGATGAAGCGTTTGTAGGTCTGTGGCTCGCGTTCGATCATCTCATTGGTGGGGCGCCATGTCGGCCATTCTTTCTTCACGTCGATGGTCGCGGTGCCGGTGAACTCCAGCCCGGCCTTGCCCACGCCCACGCCGTAGCGCATCGCCTGACCCGGCGCCGTCACGAAATAGAGGTAATGGCTGCGCGGCAGGATCAGCAATTGCCCCGGCGACATATTGCGCCTTCACCGGGACGATCTGCGGGCTCGGATCATAGGCCGCGGTCCGGGCCTGTGCCATGAGCGGCAGGGTGGTGGCGGCAAGGGTACTGATCAAAAAACTACGGCGGCGCATGGCAGGCTCCATCTGGGAATAAATTGAGCGGATATCTCGACCTTCGGTTCACGGCGGGGCGTCTTGCAGA
>NZ_JBFQYJ010000003.1:0-144622 GCF_040933935.1 Sulfitobacter sp. PS-8MA
GGCCACGGGAGCGACGAGCGTCCACAACCTCGCCTATGCCGCGCGGCTGGGGCTCTGGGGGCAGGGCCCCGAATACCCCTTCCAGAGCCGCGAAAGTTTCGTCTCGGCCATGGAGGCGGGCGGTGTCGCCGCCATGGAGGTGGTCGCACGCGATCTCAAGACGCTCGGTCTCTACACGGCCCGTGCTCTCAGCTTCGATGGCGTGGAATATGATTTGCTCGAACACGCGCTGACCCCCGGCTCAGATCGAGATCTACGACGCCTATGCAGGTGCGTTTCGGACGATCCACCACAATCTCGAGGCGGCACTGACCGCGACCGGTGTCAACGATGCCTCGGGCGAGACCAATGCCTCGGCCGCACGCGCCTCTGCAAAGTCTCGCTTTGAAAGCACGAAACAGCGCTTCTTCAACCATCTCCTGATGGCATGAAGCGCCGACCATCATCCGCGCCATCAAGGACGATCTGGCGGCGGGCAATGCTTGCGTCATCCAGGTGGGTCTCAACGGGTGAGAGCCTGCTGAAACGTCGGCTTGAGGACGATGGACCCAGAGGACGAGCTGGTCGAGGGCGCGCTAAACGCCGCGCGACTATGTTCTGAGCTATCTCGAGCAAGCCTTCCCGATCCATGCGCAAAAGCTCGTGGAGATTGACGGCAACATGGTGGCCGAGCCACTCCGGGGATGAGACCGGCGCGCTGGTGGTCTCGCGCGAGGCGCTCGGCTTGCGCGATGCGGCTATGATGGAGTTGATGACTCTGGCCCCGGTCCCCTCAGCGCTCGATCAGATCCTCTGGGCCTTTGGCGAGGAGGCCTGTCTCCGAGGTCACGGGGCGGTCTCTCCGGCCCCTCAAGGCCGAGGATGGTCATCTCTTCATCGAAAAGCGCGCCGCCAGCAGCAATTCCTCCGAGACCCCAAGCCTTTATGGACGGCGAAAAGGATATCCTGATCTTCCTCTGATGCAGGCGGCACTGGCCGATCCTATCACGCGGCGCAAACGGCCAAGAACCAGAAGAGGCGCCGGCACTACCTTCTGGAGCCCGGCTGGCGTGCCGATGCGGCCATCCAGGGGCTCGGCCGCACGCATCGCTCGGCCCAGGTCAGCGCGCCCTTTTTCCGGGTCTGCACCTCCGATGTGCATGGCGAGAAGCGCTTCACCTCGACAATCGCCAAGCGCCTCGACCAGCTGGGGGCCTTGACCAAGGGCCAGCGCGAAACCGGGTCGCAGGGCATGTTCCGCGAGGAGGATAATCTGGAAAGCCCGATCGCACGGGCAGCTTTGCGTGGATATTTCGCCGATCTTGCCGCCGGGCGCGCCGAGGCAATGAGCTACGAGAGCTTCACCGACTGGACGGCCCTCCGGCTGATCGACAAGGACGGCGTGCTGCTCGAGGAGCTTCCCCCGATCCAGCGGTTTCTGAACCGGGTGCTGGCGCTGCCCATCCACATGCAGAACGCGCTCTTTGCCGAATTCATGGCGAGGATTGCCGACCAGACGGAACGGGCGCGCGCGGCGGGCACGCTCGATCTCGGGGTGGAAACCCTGCGTGGCGAAAAGATCGACAGGTCTCCACCGAGGATCTCTGGACCTGCCCGAAATCCGGCGCCGTGACGCGCATCATCGGGCTGGAGGTCACCGACCCGGTCCGTGTGCTGTCAGCGGATGACGCCCTGTCGCGCAATCCCGACAAGCTGCCGATGGTCAATCGCGCTTCGGGGCGTGCGGCGCTCATCTCGGCGCGGCCCATGCAGATGTATGACGAGGATATCGTCACGCTCATGCGCAAGGTGGTGCGACCCAATGGGTCCAGCTATCTTGAAGAGGTGCGGTTCGCGTCCTCGGCCTGGGAAGAGATCGGCAAGCCTGAGTTTGCAGGGCTTTGGGATGCCGAGGCCGCGTCCCTGCCTAAAACCACCACGACCAAGCTCTACCTGCTGACCGGGCTGCTGTTGCCGATCTGGAAGGACATTCCGACCACGAATGAACGCATCTACAGGGTCACGCCTGACGGGGCGACGGCCATGATCGGGCGCACGTTGAGGGAAGAAGGGGCGGCCGCGCTCCGCGCCCGCTTCCTTGTCTCCAACCCGCAAACGCCGCAAGAGATGCTGACTGCCGCTCTCGGCACCACCGCGCCGGTCGATCTGGGCCGGGGCCTGACCCTAACCCGTCGCCGGGTCGCAGGTGAGATGCGCCTCGAGCTGGGCGGTGCGGATCGGGGCATGATTGAATCTCTCAAGGCTCTCGGCTGCTTCACTGAGATCATCGCCTTCCAGCTGCGGGTGTTCCTGCCGCATGGGGAAGGGGTCGACACGGGCAGCATTCTGGCCCGGATCGTCGGGCGGGGGCCTGCTATCACGTCAGACCAAGCCGCCTGAAAGGTTAAAGCGGGCTTCGGGTCGGGCGTCGCGGATCGGGGTTTGGCCGGTCTGCGCTTTCCGGGCGCGCGCGGGCCAATGCCGCGCCGGGCCCCCCAATCGCAGAAAAGAGGACAGACCCATGACCAATCCCCAGATCGACTATGCCGCAATGGCGGCTCAGTGGCGCGCAGAGCGCGAAACCAACCTGAAGGAGACCCGAGCGGAACTGATCGTGCAATTGCGCGCCCTTGGCATCAGCGAGGTCACTGCCGAATACGAAGGCTATGGCGACTCTGGCAATGTCGAGGATGTGACGGTGCAGCCTGCAGAGGTCCAACTGCCGGAACTGCTTGCCACAGAGGTTGGCGTCTTCGCCTGGACGCTCGCCTATCACCATCATCCGGGGTTCGAGAACAATGAGGGCGGCTATGGCACGCTGACCTGGGACTTGCGCAACGACAGCCTCACCCTCGATCACGCGGACCGCTACGTTGAATGCTCGCACAGCTATGACGAGGGTCTGTGATATGGCCCATCCGCTTCATCATGCTGAAAGCTCTGCCCGGAAATTCGGCGGGGTGCCGTCTGACTATCAGGCCGTGCACGATTGGTTTGACGGTTCGAAAGAGCACCTCGCGCTCTTCACGCATCGGGCCTTGCGTCACCACGCCCAAGGCCTGTTCGAGGCCGAACGTGTCTTTGGCCTGACCCTGACCAATAGCGCAGGTCGGGATATCCCGTGCGCTGGATCGGCGAACAGCATGTCCGCGAAGACTGCCAGGGCCGCATCCCGAGCATGGCGGACTGGCTGCGACGGATCCAGCCCGAGCCATGGATGGCCAATGGCCATATCGACCGGCATGTCGGCTCCGAGCCCTGCGGCGATCCAAGGGTCGCCTGGGCCTCCGAGGTCGCAGCCGGCAGAACGGTTCTCGGCCTGAAGGATTGGATGGCGGCACGCGCGACGCAAGCCATGCAAGGTGCCTGACAGCTCTCGGTCGTTTGCCAAACGAATGCTGCATGGAAGCCCGGTCGGAATATCGGGCTTCTTGCGTCGTTTACCCACCATTCTTCGTAAGGAGGTTCGCATGACACTCGATGAAATCAAGACCGCCGTCGATGCCGGTCAGACCGTGCATTGGGTCAATACCGGCTACGTTGTGCACAAGGACCGGCTCGGTCAGTACCTCATCACCTATGTGCCGAATGATAGCTGCATCGGCCTGACCGACCGAAGCGGGCACCGGTTGAACGGCAAAGAGGCGGAGTTCTTCGTCGCGCGATCGAAGGACGGCGCGGAAAATCCGGGCAGCCAATCAAGACCAAACGGGCAGGGGAGGGGCGTAGCACCCGGAGGCGCGGGGGCATTCCCACTCGGACAGCAGCTCTGATGGGTGGGCGGGGTTGAAAGGAAAGCAGGCTTTCTGGTTTGTGATCCCAGGAGGGGTCGAGAAAGCAATCCCGGATGCGCTGGCAAGAACGTCGGGCACCGGCCAATCTGAAAAGGAACCATCCCATGTTCGCAGGAACCCTCACCCGCAATGTCGCGACCGCAGCCGCCGAGTACACCGGCATGATCCATTCGACGCGCTTCGATGTCGCCATCCAGCTCGAAACCCGCCCGAAAATGTCCGCACGCAGCCCGGATTACGACGTGACGGCGATCAACAAGTCGGGCCGCAAGGTCCGCATCGGCACGGCTTGGAACGAAACCGGCAATACCAGCGGCAACCCCTACATCTCGATGCAGATCGATGTCGGCCTGGGCCCGTTCCGGGTCAACGCGGTGCAGACGAAAGAGGCGCGCGCGGCCAGAGCGGCGAATTCGAGATCATCCCGCTCGTCTCGAACGGTCTGATGAAATCCGGCTCGATCTCGGGCGAGCTCACCGCCATGGACGCCGACAACGCCTTCACTGGCTACATCGCCAACATGATGTTCGATCTGGAGTTCATCCTGATCGAGAACAGCTACAAGACCGAGGAGACCCACCCTGACTACCGGATCGAGGTCAGCTCGCCCCGGGGCACGCCGATCCGCGTCGGCTCGGCCTGGATGGCCAAGAGCAGCCGCACGGGCAATGACTACTTGTCGCTGCTGATCAACACGCCTGATGGGGACCTGCGCGTCAACGCCGTGCAGAACGAAGAGCAGCGCGGCGGGCAGACCTTCTCGATCATCCCGTTCATCGACAGCGGTGAGCAGCCGCAGGACGCGGGCGCGGGGCTGTCGCTGGTTGCCTGATCAGCGCGCGAGGTGAGACGATCTGAACCGAAAGGGGAGCCGTGGGATCACGGTTCCCCTTTTTCATGTCTGGCTGCACGAAGCACGCATCTGCTTGCGATCTGCTGACTATGATATACGATAATATATTATTGAATGGACGAGGGTAGGCGCATGGTGGCGAGACTAGGAAAAGCTCCGTGGTTCGAGAGCTTTGATGTAGACGCAGAGGTTGCAGAGCTTCTTGCTCATATCGAGCGTTGCACCGGATTTGCGCTGCCTGAACGACAGCGTGATGTCCTCATGACCCATGCAAGGGCAAAGCTCGACAGGACAAAGCAGGCAGTTCTGGAGGCCAAGGCTGCGGGAAAGCCGGTGTCCACATCGCGGCGTGCGTATCTGACCGACCTGCAGGACACGATCTTCATGGCGATCCCGGAGGAGAATCTCGCGCGGATGCCGCTGCGCGAGCAGGTTCTCAACGACCCGTCATTTTACGCGGATGCCATGCACCGCGCCGCCTCGATTAGCGAAGATGAGCTATTCATGGTGCTGTCCTCTTCGCTGAAAGACATGACCGTTCAAGACGCCCAGGCCTTTGTCTCAAAGCTCTGGCACAGCACGATTGACGACAATGCCCGTAAATACGCCGAAGCCCTGAAGCGCCCCGAGCGTGAAATCATGCCGCGGCGGCCTGGGAACACCGTTTAAGATCGGAGCCATTCTCTTGGCTTGAGCCCTACCGAGGTTGGCCGCCGCGACCCCCTTTCCCGGAGGTGGCACCCTGTGCTGCGCGCGAAAACCATTGAAGGCGCTGTGGTGACGTCTACTGTCGCCAACATGATGAACCGGGATCACATGCGCGTCTTCTTTGGGCGCACCGCGGCGCTTGTCGCCTTTGTAGCGCTGCTCTGGGCGGTCCAGGTCGTCAATTGGATCTTCGGTTACGGTTTGAACCCGGCCTTCGGCCTGATCCCCCGGCATGTCAGCGGATTGGATGGTGTCATCGCCATGCCCCTCCTGCATGGAAGCTTCGCGCACCTGATGGCCAATACGCCGCCGCTCCTGGTGATGGGTGGGCTGCTGGTGGCTACGACCACGCGGGCCTTGCTGGCCGTGAACGCCGTGGTGATCGGCCTCGGCGGCGGTCTTGTCTGGCTGTTCGGAAGCTCGGCCATCCATATCGGCGCGTCAGGGCTCGTCTTCGGCTGGTATGGCTTCCTCGTCGCGCGCGGCCTCGTGGATCGCTCCCCGATCACGCTGGGCGCGGCACTGGTGGTCGGTGTCCTCTATGGCTCCCTTCTCTGGGGCGTTTTTCCAGGCCAACCCAGCGTCTCGTGGGAGGCGCATCTCTTCGGCGCCATCGCGGGCGCGGGCGCTGCGTTCCTAATCCGAACGCATGTACATGCGCCGCGCCTCGGCGGCGTCGATCTGGACTGAAGCCGTACGCCAGACGTGGTCGGCCCCAACCGGACCTTCATCATTGACCGTCATGCTGCGTTGCGGAACGTCTTAGCTGACTTTTTTCGCCAGAGGCGTTACGCTCACACTGTCGCGTTTTTGCTTGGGGTGCCGAATTCCCGTCGACAAATCAGCGAGGATTTGCGATCTTCGCACAAAATCGAGACGGTCCGACAGACTAACCCGTTGGGAAAAAGGAAATCGTCGCAAGCACCAAGGGTCTGGAGCATGTCCAACGCAAAGCAGATACTGGCTATGCTCCAGAGCAAGGCGGACGGTGACGACGAGCATTTCTATTCAATTGCGTTGCAGGTTGCCGCCGCAGAGGCCCGGCAAGGGCGTCGTACACTCGCAGAAGACCTGAGGGCCGCTGTAGACAAGGCGCGGGAGAAGGCGGCGTCGGGCCAAACCGTCGCCGTGCCTTTCGCGTCCCCGCGTGGTGATCTTGCCGACTTGATCGAGATGCGCCCGCCGCGCTTCGATCTTGAAAGCGTCGTCATGAACGCCTCGTTGCGTGCGCGGCTGGATGACGTTGTCTTGCAACAGCACAAGCGTGACTGGCTCCGCGAACATGGCAAGACGCCCAACCGGCGTGTTCTCTTCGTCGGACCACCGGGTTCGGGCAAGACGATGTCGGCGGAAGCCTTGGCTGGTGAGTTGCGGTTGCCGTTGTTCGTAATCCGCCTAGAAAGCCTGATCACGCGCTTCATGGGTGAGACTGCCGCCAAGTTGAGGCTCGTTTTTGACGAAACCGCCCGTCACCGGGGGGTATATCTCTTTGACGAATTCGATGCTGTCGGAGGAAATCGAGGCGCGACGAATGACGTTGCCGAGATGCGCCGCGTGTTGAACTCTTTCCTGCAATTCATGGAAGAGCCGAATTCCACGGACAGCGTGATCATTGGCGCAACGAATTATCCAGACCTGCTCGACCCGGCTCTGTTGCGCCGGTTCGATCTGGTTATGGAATTCTGTCCGCCCACTGACGAAGAAATCCGCACGATCATCAAGTTCAATCTGCGGCCAATGAAATTCCCCAACCTGAAGTGGAAGAGCATTCTTGCATCGGCCCAAGGGTTGAGCCAGTCTGAGATTGCCCGCGCAACAGAAGACGCGGTGAAAAGCGCAATCTTGGCTGAGCGGAAGAACGTGACATCGGACGATCTGCTGCGCAGGCTGAATGACAGGCGAGAAATGCGAGAGGCGTTTCGACCTTCGGCAGTGAACAAGTAGTAGATGGCATCCAAGTACTCCTTACCGCATATCAACATCGAAAGCAGACGGGAGCGCGCGGACTTCAAGTCCACCAATGAGCGTTTTCCCGGAAGCCCTCCTCCTCGGGACCGCCAGCAGCATGGCGCAATGCTCCGAGGGCAGTTCTCGCAGGCAGCAAACGACTTTGAGCAAGATCGTCCGCGCGATGAACGGGTATCTCCCGCTGCTGGTGTCTATTTGGAAGTCGAGCTTAGACCGAACGCCAGCCCGGATAGTCTGGAGAGGAAGAAAAGCCATCTGAAACCGGCTTCTGCAAAGCTGGGAGCTGCCGATACTCGGATCGTTGGCCTGTTTGTTCCTGAAGACGCAAAGCCGGTACTTGAAAGCATTCTGGCCGACTACCAGTCGGGCGAACTGACTGAAAAAGGTCAAAACCCGCCATACAAGTCATTCGTTGAACCGATTGAGGCCATCCGAAAGGCCCGTCTCGAAACCTTCTGGACAGATGATCTGGAAGCGCTGCCGCAAGACCCCAACGATACGATCTGGTGGGAGGTGTGGTGCATCAAGTCGGCAGAGAATGCTCTCGATGCTTTGGCTGAAAAGCTCGATGCACGATGCGCTCCAAAGGAACAGCGTTTGGTGTTTCCAGAACACGTGGTTGTTCCCGTTCTTGCCGCGCGCGCTACCATCGAGTTGATGCTATTTGCGCGGTTTTCAATCACAGAACTTCGACGAGCCACGGATACTCCGCATTTCTTCATTGATGACCTAAATCCTGATGAACAGTTTGAATGGACCGACGATCTTGCGGGCCGGATCGAATGGCCCGGTGCAGAGGTTCCAGCGATTTGCCTTTTGGACAGTGGCGTCAATCGTGCGCATAGTTTGATTGAACCAGCTCTTTCACCCGCTGACCTATACAGTGTTCGTCCGGAATGGGGGGTAGACGATACTGGTCCGCGTCCTGGCCATGGGACTCAAATGGCTGGGATCGCTCTGCATGGCGACCTCGTGCCGAAGCTAGCTGATAAAAACCAGGTTAAACTGGCCCATAGACTAGAGAGTGTAAAAATCCTTCCGCCTCCGGGAATGGGAAAGCCCGAAGAGCGCTTCTACGGTCCGATCACGAAGTCTGCCGTCAGCCTTGCGGAAATCGGGCGACCAGAACGCGGCCGCGTTTTCTGCATGGCGGTTACCAATGAAGACATCTCAGGGACACAGCCTTCAACATGGAGCGCGGCGCTTGATCAAGAAGCGGCGGGCGTCACAATGGACGACAAAAGGGCACCCAGACGCCTTATTGTTGTTTCCGCAGGTAATGCACCCAACCCGATCATGTTTGACGAGGTGCAACCCTCGGACACTTATCCGATTGAGGACCCGGCACAAGCTTGGAATGTCGTAACCGTCGGTGGCTACACTGACAAAATCCACATTGCCGAACCTGAATTGGCCGACCATTCGCCGCTTGCCGAAGCGGGCGACCTTAGCCCTTTCACGAGGACTTCGACGCTATGGACGACAGGGCGCAATAGGCCGATAAAACCCGACATTGTCATGGAAGCTGGAAACCGCGCTGTGGATGCTTCCCGAACCACCGTTGTCGATACAACCTCTCTTTCGGTCGCAACCTCTGGTCCCGAAGTTGACCGGCGTCCGTTGGTACCGTTTCGTGCTACAAGCGCGGCAACAGCCGAAGCTGCGCGACTGGCGTGCCGCTTGATGGCGGCCAAGCCTGAATACTGGCCGGAGACTATCCGTGCCTTAATGGTCCACGGTGCCGAGTGGACAGAAAAGATGCGATTTGCGCTAGACCCCTTAGGGAAAACCGACGCTGCAAAGCTGTTGCGGCACTTCGGATACGGCGTACCCACGTATGAGCGGGCAATTGCTTCAGCTGAGAACCATCTCGCTCTGGTGGCGCAGTCCGAAATCCAACCCTATGGCGTCTCGGGTTTCAAAGACTGCCACTACTACGACTTGCCCTGGCCGCGACAGGCATTTGAAGCGCTAGGGGATGAGGAGGTCAGACTGAAGATCACCTTGTCATACTTTGTTGATCCAAACCCGGGAGCGTTGGCGTCGCTCGATCCATATCGGTATCAGTCGTTCGGCTTGCGGTTCGACTTGAAACGCCGGATGGAAAGCACTGATGAATTCAAAAAGAGGGTGAATGTCGAAGAGCGAGCAGACCCACGACGCAAGCCCCCCACGCAATCGGACACCGACAATTGGCGCTTTCCTGATGGCACGCCGTCCGGATCGCTGCACTGTAACGAATGGAAAGGGCCAGCCGCGTGGCTCTTGGCGCGCAATATTCTCTGCATAAAGCCGGTCGGTGGTTGGTGGAAGAACCGCGCGGATACTGCCACACGTCAGCAAAAGACACGATATGCGTTGGTGGTGTCAGTCAAGACCGCAAGAGAAGACGTGACCTTGCACACAGATATCAACTCGATCATTTTCGGCACCGTGCCGGTTTCCCAAGATATTGAAATAGTAACATGAATTCTGTCCTGCCTCTCGTCGGCAGGACAAGACGACTGTTCGATGCGCAGAAACCACCTGAATGTCCGCTCCTGCCGAGGCCTTCCATCTGAGTTGCGCACGCATCGAATGTCGGCTTCCCACCCTCAGATCGAATGCGTGGAAAAGCAATCTGTGGAATTTGCAGCGGCGTCGCCCCTACATCAATCTTGGTCTGAGCCTTGCGGCCTCCCCAGCTCGGCTTCGCGTGTCGCAGGGGAGAACGGCCCTTCGGTCCGTCGCGCATTCGGCCATGCGGCCTCACCGCGGCGTTGCGCTTGGCGTCCCGGTTTGCCCGCCTCGCGAGCACGTCCCTCCCCAGCCGCTCCGCCGGATTGCGCTCTGGTCTGTTTTGCGCGGCAAAACGATCCCGCCGCTCCATCCGTCTCCCGCGTCCGGTCAGGCCGTTTGCCTGCTCAGGTCGGTCAAACCTACCGTCAACAAACACACACACATGAGTGCGGAAGCATATCCTCCGGATGGCCCCCAAATCAGCCCGCGTCAAGGATCGCAAAACTTTTCGGCGAGGGCGGTGCCCGTGGCGGGGGGCGGTCCCGTGTGTGAGGGCGCGCATGTGTCGGGTGCTGCACGCAGAAAACTTTTGCGCCCGGCAAGCCGGCGGCTGCGCCGTCCCTGACCCGGGCAGATTCGGAAACCAGGCATTCGGCCATGCCCCCACACTCACGTGGTGGTCGAACCCAATATCTGGAGAATGAATATGGCTTACGACACAGCAAACACCTACGAGACCATCGAGCTTTTCGGGCTGACCGAGAAGGATGCACAGCTGCCGATCCCGGAAGATCACATCCTGACCGACCGCATCATCCGCGAGAGCTTCGAGGCTCTGCTTGGTCAGTTGCGCGGGACCGGGCTCGAAGCAGAAATCGAACCGCTGGCCCATGGGCTCGCCACGATCCTGCAGCGCCGCAAGGTGGCGCTCGGCAAGGAGGTCGATCGCACCGCCGACAAGATCGGCGCGCTGGCAAAATCCCACGACGGATCGGAGATCGCCGAGACCGCGCTGGAAGAAGCGCAGGCGCGCTTTCTGCAGCTGCGCGAGATTGTCGGCGCAATCGAGGTGATGAGCGAGGCTGCGGCGGAATGCTACGAGATCGAGACGGGTCACGCCTTCATCCCGGCGGCCGGGTCGCGCGCGAGCATCCGGGCGCAGGAGACAGGTGCTGTTTTTGAGGCGCGGCAGCTCCTGGAGCAGCACGACCGCGAGACTGCCGAGAAATCGAAAGTCGAAGGGGTTCCCCTGATCGTCTCAGGCGCCACCGACTGGACCGATGTCGATGTGATCTTCAACACGCTCGACAAGGTTCGCGAACGGATCAAGCAGAACCGCAACCAGGAGATCTTCCTCTGCCACAAGGGTGGCAAGCACGGGGCGGAGATGATTGCGGCTCGGTGGGCCCGGGCACGCGGGATAGCACAGGCGCGCTTCGATCCGCGCTGGTCCGCGCATGGGCGGGCGGCACCGTTCAAGTGCAACGACGAGATGCTAGACGACAAGTTTGCGGCGACGGGGGTTGTGCTCTTCGGCGGCAACGGGGTCGCGCTGAACCTCGGGCAGAAGGCGGAAGCGAAAGACCTGACGGTCATGCGGGTTGCGGACCCGGCGAAGAAGGCGTCGCAGGATTGAAGAGAGAGGGTCGCCTTCGGGCGGCCCTTTCGTCGTTTCTTATGGGTGTGGACGTTCTCCAAATCACTTTGCCTAGCAATTTCCTGTTTTGATAGGTATATGAATGCCAAGCAAAACTTGGAAATGATAGGCATGACCCCACTCAGCAGCATCGCGATGAGCGCCTATACCGACCTGGTGCGTCTTCTGAAGGACGACGCCTTGTCCGGTGTCGAAGGCAAGCCCACGCTCAAGGAGCGTGGGGATAAGGCTTATTGGTATGCCGCGCGCCGTGTCGGGACGGAGATGCGGTTCATCTATATCGGCGAAGACAGCGACGAGACGCGCGCGCGCATCGACCGGATTGAAGAGCTGCGCGCAACGGCCAAGGATCGGCAGGCGGAACGGTCGCGGCTTGTCCGGCTCTTGCGTGCGGAAGGCATGACGCCCACCGACCGGGCGACCGGTTCCATCCTGTCGGCCATGGCCGCAGCCGGAACCTTCCGTTTGGGTGGCACCATCGTCGGGACAAACGCGTTCCGACTCTATGAAGGCGAGCTTGGTATCCGACTGCCAATTGGCGGTATGGCCAATACTGGCGACATCGACATCGCGCAGTTCGAGAAGCTCAGCGTTGCGTTGCAGGATCAGGTCGACCCGGGTCTTGCCGAGACGTTCTCGGCGCTCAAATTCGATCCTCTGCCAGCTCTTGACCAAGGTCGGACATGGCGATGGGCCCAGGGTGGCAGCGGCCAGTTGGTCGAGTTTCTCACACCGGCGTTCGGAGATGAGACCATCCGTGATCTGCCAGCATTGGGCGTGAACGCCCAAGGATTGAACTATCTCAACTTCCTGATCGCTGAGCCGATCCACGCGGCGGCGATCTATAGATCCGGCGTTCTGGTGCAGGTGCCCCGCCCGGAGCGTTATGCAGTCCACAAACTGATCATTGCCGACCGGCGCCGCGATGGGGCAGGGAGCCTGAAATCCGCGAAGGACCGCGAGCAGGCGGCTTTCCTTATCGAAGCGATGGCCGAGGACCGGCCCGATGATCTGGCTCGGGCCTATGCCACCGCAATGGAGGTTGGGCCGCGCTGGCGGGAGCACATCGGCAACTCGCTGAAGCGAATGCCTGATACCAGCGGGTTGCTCGACAGCTTGGGCGCGTGATGGCCGTAACGGGGTCGCGCTTGGCGCGGCCCTTTCGTCATGTCTCATGGCGCGTGCGATCGGTCACACTTTTTCAGCAACTCGCGGCGGCCAGCACCGTCATCCCTCTACCCAGCCCGTCAGAGTTCGGCCCATCCACATCGGTACGGGCTGGGGATGGTGCGCACCTCGCACATCGTCAGCAGCGCAAGACCGAGGGGGCGAGACGTCGCACATGAGGCTGAAGACCTGCACAACCCTCGGGTGGTGTTTCGGAACATCGCATCCACGCGGGCGGGCGTCATCAGCACCCCGGCCAGGTTCGGCAGGACGTGGACGCGGATGGTGGCGACTGCGTGATAGCACAGGTCAATCGGGTCCCTCCTTTTTGCTATGCATATGGATCGCACGGGGTCGGCCCGTTCGTGCCCTCAGCTCACGCTTTGGCAAGCACAAATACGGCTTCCACGGCGGGGCCGCGGACCCTCCGCATTTGCGCTTGCGACCGGTCCTCTTGCCCCCGTGCTGGGTGATCCTCATCGCAATAAGGAGTAACCCAAATGACCAACCACTACGTCGCCACCGTTCCCGTCAAGTTCACCGATACCGATGGCCAGGAGCGCACCCGTTTTCAGCGCGTGGGCGCGATGTTCCGCAACACCCGCAACGGGGATGGATCGGAGTTCTTCAGCCTCAAGCTCGACTTCCCGGTCGCGGTCTCGGAGCTGGTGATGTTCCCACCGAGCGCGAAAGATCCCCAGGACTAAATCCTCTGGCGAGGATGGGCCGCCCCAGGACGATCTTGGGGCGGCCCGATCCCTGTTCCAGGGATGCCGTGTCCGGCGGTCAGTTCGCCCGAGGTGACCTCTTCTTGGTGCCGGTCGCTGCGCGCGCAACGGACGATCGCCGCTCGGAATGATCCGGCCGCGACAGACCGGCCAGTCAGCCTCAAGGGGGCCATCCACAAAAACCTATCGGCCAGGGCCTCCCGGTTTTTGCGGCAGAGATTTGGCGGAGCCAAATCTGGCCCTCCTTGACCCTGCCTGTCCGCCCTGTCGGTGGGGTTTGCGCCCGCCCGCGGTTCCGTCCGAACACATGCGTGTTCGGCCAGACCCTCGGGCGGTGCTGGGGAAGGGGACCCATTGGACAGGTGGGTCGCCCGATGGTGAGGGTGGCAGAGCCGCGTCCCTGCGGGCCGCGGCGCGAAGCGGATACCAAGGCTGCCTGAGCCTGAATGCAACGTAAGTATATAATTGACAGCGCGGTATATTATCGTAAGGTGGGGTCAGCCTTGGTGGAAGGTGGCAGGAAATAGGGGGTCTTTCTTCGCATGTCTCGTTCAAAACGTCTCACAGATGCGGACCGCATGGAGATCGTTCGCGAGGCTGCGGAAGGCATTTCCACCTCGGTGCTCGCTGAGCGGTTTGGTGTGTCGCCGCGGGCGATCCAGTACACGCTCAAAGCCGATGCCGAGCGCCAGACGGATGCCGCAATTCCGGTCTCAGCGGTCAGTGTGAAGGTCACGGCTGCGGAGCTTGAGGCGCTCGACGCGGTGCTGGCCGCCGCCGGGGTCGAGAGCCGTGCCGAGGGGCTGCGGCGGCTCATCCAGGCGGCGGGTGGGGTGTTCGTTCCGGACGCGCAGATGGCAGCTGAAATGGCGCGATACAGGGCCTCTTTGCACGAGGTCGGCAATGGGGTCGCGCAGATCGCCAAGCAGATGACGAAGGCCAACCGGTTGGGGCAGGGGGGCACGGGGAACGCGGGGGCCGAGTTCTCCGAATTGCGCCTTGCGCAGATGCGGGGCTTGGCCCGGTTCATCCTGGATTCCGCTGACGAGATCGATCTGCTCCTGCGCCGCCGTCGCGACGCGATGCAGCTCGAGGCCACGGCCGCGCTGAGGGAGTTTGCCCATGCGGCTGAATGATGCGGTTGACGCGGTCACCGGGGAGGTCTTCAGGGATGGCTGGAGCCGGATCCGGGGCTCGATGCAGGGGCTGCACGTGGCCAAGCAGAGCCAGCTTGTGCGTGCGGCGGCGGGGCACCGGCCAGCGGTCTTCAAGGCGATCCGGGGCGGCGGCACGCATACCAAATCGCAGCTCGCAAACCAGCTTGATTATCTGACCACAAAGTCCACCCATATCGTGGACTCGAGTGGCTTCCTGGATGGCAAGGCGAAGCTCGAGGCTAAAGACATCAAGGACCTCACCGAGCGCTTTGCCAAGCGGTGGGATGCGGGCTTCAAGCCCAAGCTCGGGCAGACCACCCACATGCTCATGTCTTTCCCCATCGGCACGCGCGGTGAGGATGTGCGCGATATCGCGACGGATGTGGCCGAGCGGTTCTTCCAGAGTGATGCGGGGCATTTCGACTACATCATCGCGGTGCATGAGGACCGCGATCACCCCCATGCGCATCTGGTGCTGAACCGCCGCTCGCAGGAAGGTGAGTTCTTCTTTTTGGGGCGCAACCACCGCTTCAACTATGACGACTTTCGCCTCGCCATGGTCGAGGAGGCGGAAAAGTATGGCGTGCGGCTGGAGGCCACGCGGCGGGTAGATCGGGGTGTCGTGCATTACCCCGCCACTACCCGCGAGGTCTATGCGGCGAAAGAAGAGGGGCGCGCGCCCCGCGAGCGCGAACGCGTGGGGGCCGACCTGACGCGGACGCTGGCGGAGATCGCCAATACCAGAACTGTCTACCACTCGCTTGCTGCGGAGGCTTCGCGCGAGGCCCGCGAGGATATTGCCGCAGCCCTCTTCCGCGCGGGCGAGGTGCTGGCGCGCGGCGGGCAGGTGGGCCGAACAGGAGATGTGTATATGGCCGAGGATCAAAGTTTTGAGGATTTGAGAAGCCTCTATGCGGAGAAGCTCGCCCGGGTGCAGGGCATGATCGCCGAGAAGTCTGACGCGGAACGTCCCGTGCTGGAAAAACGCCTCATCGAGATTCAGACGCAGGTCCAGCACATGCAGCCGCTCGGATTGCGTTCGAGCACGTTGTCTGAGGCACCATCGGAGGGAGGGGTCTACTCAGAGGCAAACATCCAAGAAAGCCAGTTAGAGCGCCTCACTGAGCCGCGCCTGCGGTCGCGCATAGACACCGCCCTGCGCGGCACTGGGATCAGCACAGCGGAAGTGGTCGCCCGGATCGAGACCGGGGCCTCGAATGCGGCTCTCGAGCATCAATGGATCGCCGATGATCTCTCCAAGGTGGCTGAGGCGCGCGATCTGAACCTCGAACGCCGCGCCGATCTGGAACAGGCGCGTGACATCCTGAATGACGTGCATGTCGAGCTTGGCACGCTTCTGGAACGGGAGAACGTGCTGCGCCGGGATGGGGTCGTGGAGGAGAAAGCGGTCAGCGAGCGGTTCCACTATCACGAGGACGCGGTCCGGGCGATGGAAGGGACAATCCGTCAGGAGATGCGCGCAGACGGCCTGACAGCGCAGCAGATCGAGGACCGGGATTGGCAGGTCGTCTCGCGGGCGGAGCGCCGGATCGAGACGGAGCAGCGCGCGTATCTCGAGGCACACCCGGAGCTGCTCGCACGTCCGGGCGATGTGATCGACCGGTCTGAGCCCTACAGGGAGTCCATCACTGATGCAGCCCGCGCCAGCGAGATCACCCGCGAGGTCGACCGGATCATGGAGGCACGCGAACTCCGCACGTCCGTTGCGGATGCGGTCGCCGATGACTTGCGTGCGCGCTATCCGGACATGCCGTCCCACCTCGCCCGTGGGCTCGGCGCGACCTATGCCGCCGTTGTGGAGATCCGGGACACTGAGGCCATCAATCAGGTCCGCCGCGAAACCGAGATGCGCGAGGGGCTTGGGGTTGGCACGCGCGACGACATCCTCGCCGCCGGCGGTGAAACTGCGCCGCAGTCTGACCGTACCGGCCGCCTCACAGACGAGATTGCGCGTGTCCTGGAGCATGAGCGGGCGGGGGAGTTGTCTGCGCCCTTCGAGACCGAGGCGGAACGGGATGCCTTCCGCGAGGAGATCGCACGGGTGCTGGACGTTCGCCAACTCGTGCGGCTCACATCCGGTGATGCCGATGCGCTGGACAAGGTTCTAGAGGACCGCCTCGACCGGCTTTATGTCGCCAAGGTCTACCTGCAATCCGATGCCGCGACGGCCAATACGGAGGCCTTGCGCCAGGTGGTCGATGATCTTGCCGATGCTGAGTATGAAAAACACCGCGCGACAGACGTGGATGGCGAGACCGAGCGGGGCCAGGTCCATTGAGCGCCGCCATGGGAAAAGCGCGGATCGCCACGGGCGTCCTGCTCGTGACGCTGGTGACAGGGGCCATGGGCTATACCATCGCCTCGGCGGTGCTGACCTACCAGGATCTCGGCTTCGGGGCCGAGATCGACTTTGCCTATATCGCGCAGAACTATCTGGCGATCCTCAATCGCCGACCGGAGGACGCGCAACTTATTCACCTGATCATCGGCAGCTTCGCGGCTGCCGGCCTGATGCTGAGCCTCGCCCTCTCGGGGTCCGCCCTGACACGCTTTGGTCAGACCCATTGGCAGTCTGCGCGCGAGATGAAGGCCAATGGTTTTTTCGGCGCGCCGGGCACCGGGTTCATCCTCGGCAAGCTGGGGCCGCCGGGCTCTCGCGCCAATTACATCTGCTCGAAGGTTTTTCCGCATGCGCTGATCGTGGCGCCCACGGGCCGCGGCAAGACCACGGGCTTCGTCATTCCGAACCTGCTGACCTGGCAGGGCTCCGCCGTGACGCTCGATGTGAAGGGGGAATGCTTTGAGGCCACGGCCCGGCATCGCGCAGCCCAAGGCGACAAGGTCTATCGCTTTGCCCCCACCGATTGGGAGGGCAAGCGCACGCATCGCTACAACCCGCTCCTGCGCATCTATCAACTGAAAGATCCCGCGCGCCAGCAGATGGAATTGCAGCTTCTCGCGACGCTCTTCCTGCAGAGCGACAACGACCGGGTGCAGGGCCTCCTCAAAGGCGGGATTGATCTCTTTGTGGCAGCAGGCCTGCTGGCCTTCCAGCGCAAGCGTCCGACCTTGGGCGAGATCTACCGCATCGCGGCCTCGGGCGGGAACAAGCAGAAGGAGTATTTCGCGCGGGGCCATGAAGTCGACAACAGGGCAGCCAAGCTGATCTTCACGCGGCTGGCGTCCACCAACAACGATACTCTGACCTCCTATGTCTCGCTTCTGATGACCTCGGGACTGGATCAATGGCAGAACCCGGCGATCGATGAGGCGACAGCGGTCTCGGACTTTGATTTCCGGACGATCCGCAAGAAGCCCTTTTCGGTCTATCTCGTGGTCCAGCCGCTAATGGTCAAACCCCTCGCGCCGCTGATCCGACTCTTCTTCTCCGATCTTCTCTCGGCCATGCAGGAAAAGGACCCAGGGCCGGATGAGCCCTGGCCAGTGATGATCATGCTCGACGAGTTCAATCGCTTGGGCAAAATGCCCATCGTGGTCGAAAGCATCGAGACCCTGCGGACCTATCGCGGCCACCTGGCTGTGGTCACGCAAACCATCCCCGCCCTCGATGAAATCTATGGCGAGAACACCCGCCGTGCCCTGCAGGGCAACGCCGGCGTGAAGCTTTATTTGACGCCTTCGGATGAAAAGACCGTCGAGGAGCTGAGCAAGGCGGTTGGCAAGACCACAAAGACCGTCATCACGCGCTCCCAGTCCATCGGCAAAAACCCCTTTGAAGGCCGCAGCCAATCCACGCGGACTGAAGAAAGTTCCTTATTGCCCGAAGATGAGGCGCGCCGTCTGCCGCTCGATGAAATCGTCATGGTCATCGATGCCCAGATGCCGGTCCGGGCAAAGCGGATCCAATATTTTGATGATCGGCTGTTCAAGGCGATCCACGCGGCGCAATCAGGTGAGTTGCCGTTTCCGAAGCCGGGGGGAGGTGGACCGCAGGGCACGCTGCCGCTGAGTGTGCGCGCCATGCCAATGACTCCGCCTTCGACCGGGCCAGGTGGGTCTGACGCCGTTGCGGAGACCGCACGCCAAGATGCTGGGAGTCAATCGTCAGGGCAAATCGACGTCGCTCCGAAAAAGACCGCGCCTGTCGTTCAAGCTGTGATCGCCGAGGAACAGCGCCAGATGGAGATGGATTTTGGCAGCCAGGTCGTGGATGCCGAAGCTGCGAGCGTCGTTGATGAGGCGCAAATGCGCTCTGCTGTCGATGGCTTGGATGAAATGGAAGCGATGCTGCGAGAGAACGGTGGTCAAAAGCTGGTTGCTCGATAGGGTGGCGGACATCGCCTGCTTGTCGGGGAGGACGGATTCCGGACATTTGCAAAGGGTGCGAAAAGGTTCAACGCCATAAGCAGGTGCGGACATTCGGGGCTGGCCGTCGCCAATGGTTGGCGTTCGTGCGAAGACCGAATGGCAAGTGTTTTGCGAACCAGTCAATCGGCTATGTGCTCGACGGCGCTGGCCACCATATAACATCTTGAGGGAAGTTGGCCCAAACTGTATCCATATCGAGACATGGCAAACAACTTGACCGCCGAAAAAGCTCTGATCTTCAGGATTACGCACATCAACAATGTGCCGTGGATCCTCAGGCATGGGCTTCATTGCAAGAATTCCGGAGTGCAAGACCCCAATTTCGTGCGAATTGGGAACCTCGAATTAATTCAGCGTCGGACTGCACGGAATGTACCTGTTGCACCGGGCGGATCGCTATCAGATTACATTCCGTTCTATTTCACGCCATTTTCGATGATGATGTACAACATCAAGACTGGCTACGGAGGAATTCGCCAGTTCCCGAACACGGAGATTGTGATCATGGCGTCCTCACTTCGAGGGCTCGAGGATCGAGGCGTAGCAACGGTGTTTTCAGATCGCCACGCATACCTCCAGACTGCGCAATTCTTCACCTCGCTCGACGACCTCGACAAGGTCGACTGGGGCATCCTGCAGCGTAGAGACTTCAAACGCGACGTCGATGATCCCGAAAAGACGGATCGCTACCAGGCCGAGGCGCTCGTGCACAGGCACTTGCCAGTGGAGCACCTTGCAGGCATAGTCTGCCTGAGCGAGAACGAAAAAGGAACACTTGAACAGCAACGGGAGGAGGTTGGGCTCGATCTCAAGATCGTGGCGCGACCAGGCTGGTATTTCTGATGGTAACTTACACGCAAGGCAATCTTCTGGAAGCTGACGTTGACGCGGTGGTGAACACCGTGAACACGGTCGGAATCATGGGCAAAGGAATTGCCCTCATGTTCAAGGAGCAATTCCCACGAAACTTCGAAGCTTATGCGCGCGCCTGCGATGCAGGCGAAGTGCGTACTGGCAAAATGTTTGTTACCGAGAACAAGGAGCTCTTTGGGCCGCGCTGGATCATCAATTTCCCGACAAAGACCCATTGGCGAGTGAAAACTAAGATTGAATGGGTCGAGGATGGATTGAAGGACCTTGTCCGAGTAATTCGTGAGAAGGGAATTAATTCAATTGCGATCCCTCCACTTGGCTGTGGTAATGGTGGCCTTGACTGGCGCGATGTGCGTCCTCTTATCGAGTCGGCCTTGGCGGAACTTGAAGGGGTCAATGCCATCGTCTACGAGCCGACTTCCAAGTATCAGAATGTCGCCAAGCGCACTGGTGTTGAGAAGCTCACCCCGGCACGCGCGCTGGTGGCTGAGATGGTACGTCGGTACTCACTCCTTGGGATTGAATGCTCGATTCTTGAGGTGCAGAAATTGGGATGGTTCCTCGAGCGCAGCGTGAAACGGTTCGGGGGTTCGGACGCACTCAAGTTCAGGTTCCAAGCAAACAAGTACGGACCTTATTCGCATAACCTGACGAAGCTGCTCGACAGTCTCGATGGAAGTTATCTCCGGTGCGACAAGCGCCTTGCAGATGCCGATCCCTTGGATCTCATTTGGTTCAACGACGCAAAGTATGATCGAGTGCAAGCCTATCTGAACTCGGGTGAAGGGAAGCAGTTCTCAAGCGTACTGGAATGGGCTTCGGCCACCATCGATGGCTTTGAGTCGCCTCTCGGCATGGAACTTCTGGCGACTGTCGACTGGATGATGCAGCACGACGATATCGAACCGACTGTTGAGGGAGTGATGGAAGGTCTTAAGGACTGGGCTGGCGGGGAAGTCGCTGGACAGCGCAAATTGAAGATCTTCGATCGCCGGTTGGTCGCCATCGCTTTGGGCCAACTTCAGGCATCGAACAGGCTGCCTGCCTGTTAATCTTTGAGTTCGTGGGCGGGAAGCACACATGCGGCGATGCCGCGTTGCTTCCGCAGCATCGTTACAACGCGGACATTCGTGGGAGCATCAAATCAACAAACCAATAAAGGAGAGCATTCATGGCACTTAAACCAGGACCGAAGCCGATAGCAAAATCAACCGGGAAACCGGATCAGCGACGCCGTGACAACAAAACCACACCAGGGAACACACCGTCCCTCAAACCTAGCAAATCTAGCAAGCCCCCCGCAAAAAAATGAAAGAGGGTTCTCGTTAATTCGCCCTTCTAACCTCGCAGGCCGATCACTTCCACGTAGGATGGCGGGTCTCGGGACGGAAAGGCCGGTTAATTCTGACTAAGTCTGAACCTTAACGGTCGCAGCCGTTTGGGCATAAGACCGCAAAGCGCTGAGAGCAGTCCCGCGCGTCTGGCGCAGCATCGCGCCGAACTCTCAAACGCAGGGCGGAAAGCGGCCTCATGGCGCCGCGGCATTGCAGCCGCAGCCTAACCGTGAGACCAGCCATTCAGATTGATGGCCGCTGGCAACGGATTCATGACCACCTAACGGGTATAACGTCGACTTCCCCTAAGGGCCTGCAACACAATTGCAGCGACCGTTCGGACGTAGTCGCGCTTGCACCCTACGGCAAGTCACACTGCCGCCGCCCGCGCGCCGTTCTGGCCAACCGCGGGCCAGTCAGCGCCTAACTTTACAGAGACCCGCATTGCGTGGTCTCATTGGGAAGAAAAACTAATTGATCACAGGGATGTAGCGAATGAGTGAGGCACTTCAGAAACTCTTCGAGCATGGCACGAAGTGGGTAAGGGCAGATTTCCACCTGCACACTCGAGCGGATAAGGAATTTCGTTATGACGGCGACGCTGACCGTTTCGTCGCCAGCTATGTCGAGGCGCTTGAAGCTAACGGAACACGCCTTGCCGTCATCACCAATCACAACAAATTTGACTTGGAAGAATTCAAGGCTCTGCGCAAGAGGGCGCGCAAATTCGGTATCGGTGTGCTCCCCGGCGTGGAACTATCCGTCAAGGACGGCGCAAACGGCGTTCACACACTCGTGGTATTTTCCGAAGCTTGGTTGGCCGATGGTCAGGATTACATCAACCAATTTCTTGGCGTAGCGTTTGCTGGGAAGGTTCCCGCGCAATACGAGCAGGAAAACGGACGTAGCAATGATGACCTGATCGAGACGCTCAGAAAACTGGAATCCTACAACCGCGACTTCTTCATTATCTTCGCGCATGTCGAGGCCAATAGTGGCCTGTGGAAGGAGTTAAGCGGCGGGCGAATGGGCGAACTTGCCGCTGAGCCGCTCATTCAAAAATATGCCCTTGGCTTCCAGAAGGTCCGCACCCATGACAAGCAGGATGGCGTTTGCCGCACGAAGGTCAAGGGCTGGTGGGGCGATCACTATCCAGCCGAAGTGGAAGGCTCTGATGCAAAAGAAATTTCTGAAATCGGCAAAGGTAAGAAGGTTTACCTGAAGCTTGGCGATGTTGGTTTCGATGCGGTGAAATTTGCCCTGACGGATCATGCTTTCCGCGTTGCGCCGGATATACCGTCCATAGGCCATTCCCACATCAACGCCGTTCGCTTTGAAGGCGGGTTGCTGGATGGTAGGCGTGTTACCTTCTCTCCGCATCTGAATTGTCTGATTGGCATTCAGGGCAGCGGAAAATCTTCTATCCTGGAAAGCGTGCGCTACGCACTTGATATCCCCTTTGGCGAAAAGGCACAGGACAAGGAATATAAGGATAAGCTCCTGCCCCATGTTCTGAAAAGCGGCGGCAAGGTAATTGTCGAAGCGACCGATCGGCATGGCGGTCGCTATGAGGTAAGGCGCATCTGGGGGCATTTGCCGGATGTTTATGTCGATGGCGTGCTGCGCCCCGGTGTCTCCATTAAGGAGACGATCATCGCCAAGCCGCTTTACTTCGGGCAGAAGGACCTCTCCGCTGCTGGAAAGGGCTTTGGGCACGATCTTGTCGAAAAGCTCATGGGCGATAGCCTAAAGGGTGTGCGGCAAAAGATCGAGGAACGCGCGGGCGAACTAAAGTCGGCTATAGAGAGCTTCAATTCTGTCCGCGGCGATGCGGAGGACAAGCAAGCGCTGGAAGATGAACTCAAGGATGTTGAATTCAACCTGGAGCAATTCGACAAGCATGGCATCAAGGACAAGCTTGAAAAGCAATTGGCCTATAGCGAGGACCTGACCTACTGTCAGGGTATTGACGAGACGGCTGCGGCCTGGCGCAAGACGATTGATGATGCTGCAACCCAGGCCGAAGAAGATTTCAAGCTGATAGAAGTTCATGCCTCCGATCAAAATGCTGATTTCTTCACGCGCTACGCAGCCAAGGTGGAAGAGCTAAAAGGCACGGTTGGGACAGCCAAGGCTCTTGCTGCCACCATCAAGACCAAGTCCGGCGATCTGGATGAACTGCGCCAAGAGCTTGAAGGCGTGCGCGACGGCCTAAAGGAAGAATTTGCCGAGACCGAGCGGGAACTGGTCAAAGCGTTGGACGAACAGGGCGTTACCTCGATCCAGCCGGATGCCTATATCAAGCTTACGCAGCGCAAGCAGGAGCTTGAAGCTGAAATCGCCGAGCTGGCCAAGCGGACGGGAAAGGAAAAAACAAGGCTCGAAGCCGTCCTGATCGCCATGACATCGCTGAATGATGCCTGGCACGATGAATTCAAGTTAATCGCGGCGGCGCTGAAAATCATCAACGAATCGCAAGGATCATTGAGAGTAAATGCAGCGTTCAAGGGAGACCGCAACGCCTTCACGACCCATATCGACGGGTTACTTCGAGGCAATAATCTTCGCAGGGAATATTATAATGCACTTGCAGAGGCTTACTCCGATTTTGGCGAGATTTTCAAAGACCTCGAAAAGGCTTGTGCTCACGCGAAGGGAAAAAGCGAGGACTTCAAAAAGCTCTTCATAGCAAATCTCTACGCACTCATCTCTTATCAGGTGCCCAACAGCTATGCGGTGACGTATCACGGCAAAGCACTTCTGTCGCATTCTCTTGGTCAGCGCGCCTCCGCGATGATGCTCTTCCTGCTTAGCCAGAAGGGGAATGATCTTCTGCTCATCGACCAGCCGGAAGATGATCTTGATAGCCAGACCGTCTACGAGGAGGTGGTCAAGCTGCTTCGGCGGATCAAGCCAAACCAGCAATTCATCTTCGCGACACATAACGCGAATTTTCCGGTGCTTGGCGATGCCGAGACCATCACCACATGCAGCGCCAGCGATGATGACATCGCCATATCGGTTGGCAATATCGACGATAAGTCCTGTCAGTCCAACGTCATTTCCATCATGGAGGGCGGCCCGGAGGCATTTGAGCGCCGCAAGACAATCTATCAAATCTGGAAAGCCCGTGCCGTCTGACCATATCTAAAAGAACACGAAACGCTTCACCACTCTACTCTCGGCTACATTCGCCTCCGGTTTTTACTGCACTCGGCTGTGAGCCGCCACTTCGGAGGCCCGAATGCAGCGCTGGCACACTTGGCTTTCCCGACTACGCTGCACACCGCCATAGATGATCGGTTCGGTGTAGCCGCAGCACAGCGAAAGTGAACTCGATGAACGGCCGGACTGGGCCGTCACCGTCGTCCAAGCCGTCCCAGTCTCGCAAGCTGCGCCAGCATTTTTGATCCCGAGTCTGCGGATCCTGTGCCGCCTCCGGAACCCGTCTGCCCCATGCCTTGCCGCACTGGCATTTGCTGCACGCCCAAGAACTGCCGCGCCCTGAGGGCTGCGTATTCTGCGCCACTGGCCCCGCCGATGAGGTAGCGATTGTAGGCCTGCTGGCTTCCCATGGCGGCGCGGGCAAAGCTGTAGCCGCCGCCGAGACCTCCGGAGAGGGCGGGCATCATGATGTTGCCGGAGATCGCGCGGACGATGAAGGGCGTGGCGATAATGAAGCCCTTGGCCATGAGCACCATCATAAAGAAGGGTATGAGCGCGCCGATGTTGGAAGCCCCTTCCGGATCACCCAACTCGCCTATGAGAGCCGAGGCCACCCCGGTGATGGTCGCGAAGACCCCTGCGACCACGATAGGGTAGATCGCGAAGGAGATAAGCGCGGATAACCAGCGCGCGAAATAATCCTTGGTCACCTCGAAGAGGGTCAGGAAAATCATCACCGGGGCGATCCCGATCAGAAGCGCGATCATCAGTCGGGAGGCCACGAGGATGAAGGCGGCCAGTCCGCCGAGGATCGAGAGCAGAAGCACACCGACGATGTCGAGCATGGCGCCAGCCATCCAGTTCAGCTCGGACCCGGCGGCATTCAGGTAATCGCCGAGCTCGGCGATCAGCCGGTCGAATTCTTCAGCGAAAGTTCCAGAAGGCCCCGGGCTGCCGCCGCCGACGGAGGCCACGAGCGCGCCCGCGATACTGTCGATCCCATAGAGAATGGCAGACGAGAAGGCGTTGAACTGCATCCAATTGGTCGCGAATATCCCGATGAGCCCGATCTTGACCGCGAGCCAGAAGGCTGTGTGCCCATCCATGGCCCGATATTGATAGATCATGTTGATGCCGACGAGGATCACCACCAGCGTTGTCCCCAAAACCAGGAGCGTGCCGACCGTTGCCGCAACCGCACCAAACTGGGTTTCGGCAGCGGTGTCGAGATAGGCTTGGGAGGTTTCAACGAAGTAGGTGACGACACTCATCGCGGGGCTGCCTTACCAACTACCTGCGGCGTCGCAGATGGCCTTGGCGGCAGTTCGGGCGGCGTTGGCGCGGCGGTTATAGCCATCCGAGGCTTCGAGCATTTCCCATCGTTCGTCGCTCGCGTAGCTCTCCCGAAACACGGCCTCGGCAGCGTCCCAGGACGGGAACCGAGTCGCGCAGTCGCAGTTGCCGATCTCGACGACCCGCTCGAGATTCTGGGCGCGATAGATGTCCTGAACCAGAACCCGCTGATAGGCTTGGCGGAGCGGGATTTCCTGCATCCAGACGGGCTCGGCGGGCCGGTCCGGACAGACGTCAAAGCTGCGATCGAGGGTTGGCACTAGGTTGCGCTCGGCAACGGCGAAGGCGGGCGTCAGGCCCAGGACCAACGCGGTCAATACGAGGGTACAGCCCGCCTGCCTCATGTCGTGGCTCCGGTGGCTATGGTTTCACGCTTCAGGAAGACGGTGTGCCCGATATTGGCGAATTCCGAGGAGCTGATCGACACCACCTCCCACCCGTCTGCGCCCTTCTGGTTCAGGCAGGTTCGCATGTCGGCAAGGCTGGTCTTACGAGTCATGGGAAAGGACAGGATATCGTATTCAAAGGTCTTCATGGGGAAGTTCCAATCTCAGTTGCGCCGGGCAGGTAGAATTCGGTGATGCCGCGTTTGCCGTCGTGGCGACCGGCCTGGATGATCACGTCGATGGAGTTCTCGATGTATTGGGTCATGTCGGCATAGGTCATCGGGATTTCGGTCTTGAGCGCCGCGATCGCGAGTCGCTGCACTGCAAGTTGCGGAGTTTCGGCGTGCAGCGTGGTCATGGAGCCGCCATGGCCGGTGTTGATGGCTTCAAGGAAGGTCATGGCCTCCTTGCCGCGCACCTCGCCGAGGATGATCCGGTCGGGGCGCAAGCGCAGTGTCGCGGTGAGCAGCACATCGGCGGTCTGGAATTCCGCGTCACGATTGGCGATGAGGGTCACGGCATTGGGCTGGGTCGGTAGAAGCTCGGCGGCTTCCTCGATGGTGACGATGCGTTCCTCGGATGGCACGTGCGAGAGGATCTTGCGCGCAGCCACGGTCTTGCCAGTGGAGGTGCCCCCGGAAACGATCATGTTAAGCTTGTTGTCGACGCAGAAGGCGAGGGCATCGTCGATCACACCAGCAGCCACGACTTCGCGCAGTTCGCGGGTTCTCTCGAGGCGGAGTTCTTCAAGCTTGCGTTCCTTGCCGTAAAGGAAATCCAGCGCGATCCCGTCGAGCGGCAGGCTCGAGAAAAAACGCAGGCTGATCGACATCGCCGAGAGCACGGCAGGTGGGGTGATGACTTGAGCCCGGATCGGTCGCCCCTTGTAGGTGATCGATACCGAGATGATCGGGCGGTCCTTGCTCATCGTGGTGTTGGCGGAGGAGGCGATCTGGTTGCCGAGATCTTTCACTTCTGTTGCGTTCAGCTTCTGGTCCAGCTTTCGCATGAAGTGATCGCCCTGGAATTCTCCCCAGCAGGTCCCGTCGGGATTGATGCAGATCTCGATGACATCGTCGCGGGCGGCGGCGTCGATCCGATCAAGCGAGGTCTGGAGATAGCTCAGCGACATGGGCTCAGAAAATCTCCAGATCGCGGTCGACCATGACTGTGACGCGGGCACCCTGGTCGACATAGATAACGGGGCCGATGGAGAGATAGTCGCCAATCACGCTGTCCGTGGCATCGGCAAGATCATCGCCCACGTCTTCGAGCACGTCCGCGGTGGTCTCATCCTGGACGTTTGCAGCAGCAGCGCTTGGCGCGGCGGAGATCAGCGATATCAACGCCGCTGAGCCGAAACGCTCATCGAAGCGCGTGTCGACAAAGCCGGTCACGCCGGAGCGGCCCAATTCGTCACCCCCGAAAGAGCTGATCTGGATCGTCTGGTTGTTGGGCAGGATGATCCGGTCCCAGGCGATGGTGACCCGGCGCTGCGCGATATCGACGCCAGAGCGATAGCGCCCGATGAGACGGGACCCGCGCGGGATCAGGAGACGAGAGCCGTCGACGCTGTAGACATCTTCGGAAACAACGGCCCGGGTCTGGCCGGGCAGGGAGCTGTCGAGCGCGGTTTCCATGACGGCCTGGATCATGGTGCCCTGGATGATCGTGTTGGAGGGATTGGCGATGACTTCTGCCTGTGTCACCGAAGTGGGCAGCGCGCCGTTCAGAACGAAATCCGTCACTTCGCCAAAAGTCCGCTCGGCTAACGCCGTCTCATTGGCGCCCGAAGTGCCGCCAAAGGCGATGGTGGGCGAGGTGATGCGGCGTTCCTGAAACGCCCGTTCCTCGGCCGCGCGGCGTTCAAGTTCCGCGAGCCGTCGTGCTTCTTCCTCGCGGCGGAGCCGTTCTTCTTCCCGCGCGCGCAACTCGTCCTCGGTGGGCCCGATGGGTGCGGGGAGGGGGCGGTTGGCCTCGAGTTGGGCCAGTTCCAGATCCATGCGGAGTTGCTCAAGGCTGCGATCCCGCGCCGTCAGTTCATCCTGGAATCGTTGCTGTGCGGCTTCCGAGGCGGCTTGGAGCGCAGCGATCTGGGCGGTCAGCGCATCGATCGCTTCGGCGGCAGCGGTATCTTCTTCGACCACCGGTTCGGGCGTGTTGCGCAACTCCTCGATCTGGGCCTGAAGGGCGGCGAGTTGCGCCAAAAGCTCGGCGTTCGGTTCCACCGGATCGGGTGCGACGAACACAACCTTGGGCTCGGGCGGGGGCAAGGTCTCGATGGCGCCGAACCCGTCGCCTTCGTTCTGGAACACGTCCGGCGTGGCCGTGGGAAGGGCTTCCTCTTCCTCGGGTTGGGACATGAGATAGAGCAACGCACCGCCCGCGCCGATCACGAGGACGACGACCAAAGCGAGCAGCGGTGAGCGCCGTGGGGCAGGGGGCGAACCAGCGCCCTTACCTTGTTCTAGAGCAGCGAGGCGTTTCTCGAGGTCTGCGTTTCCAGTATCGCTCATGATCCCACCCCCGCAGGTGGTGTGGCCTCGATGCAGACCACCTCCTCCCCGATCCGCAGCACCCATTGTCGGTTCACGCCTGAAACCCGGATCACGCCGTCCTCGGTGGCTTGCGTGTTGACCGTGCGCTCTCGGCCATTGGCGTAGCGGAAGATCGCAGGCACCGGCGCGTTCCGCGGAAATTCGAAATACGTAAACGTCCCGTCATCCCAGACACGGGTGGGGGTGACCTCGGTCCGCGCGCTGGCACCGTAATTATAGTTCGGCGCTTGGGCCGCGATGGCACGTGTGGGCCGCGTATTGTCTTCGGGGTAGCGGAACTGGACCACGTAAAAGGTCGGACTGCGGGTCTCCTGGACGTTAAAGTAATAACTGCGCCTGTTCGTGTAGACGGTCACATTGGTATGCACCCCGCGCGCCACCGGCTTGATCGCGAAGGCCTGACCGCCGGGTACGCCGTCGATCTCGAAGCCTTCCGTGTCGCCCGCAATGATCGAGCGGATGCTCTCGCCTTCCCCGAACTCGACCGTGGTCACATGGGTGAGCGACACGCTGAGGCGGTAGACCTGACCTTCTTGATATGTTGCCAGCCGCACCCGATTGTCATTGGGCCCGCCACGCGGGATGGCTTCGGCGAAAGCAAAGCCGGGCAACAGGGCAATCAGCAATATGAAAAGTCGAGCAGGGAACAAATTCAATTCTCCAATCTGTCGGAGCGGATGGAATACTCGAGGACCGTGAAGCCGAAGGGGTTGGTCCAGACCTCATCGATGGAGCGGCGGGTCTCGGGGCGGAACTCGAAGAGAAGCGTGGCGGTGAAAAGCCCGGTTTGGACGCCGTTGATAGATGTCAGGCGCTTGCGCAGGCGGACCGTCGCGCGGTTGGTTCCGATCCGGTTGATGCTGAGGATCTCCACGTCGAGCCGCGCATTGGGGCCATAGACCGTCGGCGGGTAGTTCTCATTGGCGCTGTTCCAGATCTGGCGCAGCTCGCTCTCGGCCGCCCCGTCCGAGCGGCGCAGGACGTTGCGGATGCGCAGATCGTTGTCGAGCTGGTTGTAGACCTCCCGGTCGGTCACATAGCGGAACACCTCCGCCTCGATGATCGCCTGGTTGGCGGTCACCGAGGAGGCGCCGACCGAGGCTTCGGGGAGTGCAAAGCCGGTGGCGGGATCATAGGGAACAACGACGGGGGGCGGGTCGACATCGAGGATCGAGACCGCCGCGGCGCTCAGACAGCCGATGACACCGAAGACAAGGCCCGTCAGGCCAAGGCGTTGCCAGAGCCGTTCGCGGCGCAAGGCACCGTAGACCAGTTCTTCCTCGATGATTTCTTGTTCACTCGCCACCATTCATGCCCCCACGATTACTCGGCCCGAAGGTCCGGCAAGGTGAAATCCATGAAGCGCTGTTCTTCGGCGATTGTGGCGGCATCAATCACGCCGCCTGTGCCGTCACCCACGGTTTGCACGGCCTCAAGCTGCCACATGGCGACGAGGGCAATTGCCAGCTCCGCCGTCACCCGCGTGTTGAGGTCGATACTTTCCTTCAGTTCGTCCATGTCATCGATCAGCCCGACCAACCGGTCGACGCGTTCCAGCGATTGGCCCGCGTCCTCGTAGCTGTTCTGGGCAGCGGCCGAGACGAGCGCGCCGGTTGTGGCCTGCGTCGCCACGCGGTTGGCCCCGGGATTTCCGCTGGTGGCCATTTCCGTGAGGGTATCGTCATCAAAGCCGAGATCGGCCAGCACCCGGTCCATCTGTGTTTCGATCTCGCCCGCGCCGGAGCCCGACAGGCCAGAGAAGTCTCCGGTCTTGATCGCCTCAATCGTGGCGATGATATCGCCGAACTCCTGGTCGAGCAGGCCGTTCAGCTCGTCCTCCATCTCGGTGCGGATAATCTCGGGAAGTTCGGCAAGGCGGGTAAGTGCTTCATAGGTTCTTTGCAGCTCCGCGAGTTGGTCCGTGAGTGTCGCAAGCTGTTCGCGGAGCTGCGTCAGCTGTTCGTTTTGTAGGATCTCGTCTTCGATCATCTGCCGGAGCTGCTGGATGTTTTGCGCGATGTTCTGGGTGTCGACGACGGGCACACCTTGCGCCAGGGCAAGGGAGAGGGTTCCCAAGTGTAGGCCAATCCCAAGTGTCGTGGCTAAGGCCGTTCTCAAGAGTAAATCTCTCATCAGTCTATCTCCCTGATCGTGAATTCCATGAACGCGCCCTCGGCCATGCGGGCGCTGGCCTGTGCCAGCTCTTCGGCCGAGAGTACGCGGGTCCGCGCCGCCTGTAGCCGGATGCGGGCCGCGACGAGACGCACGAGTTCGGCGCGGGCATAGGTGTTGAGCGCGACGCTTTCCTGCACGTCTTCCGTCGCGGAAATCCGCGTGACGATGTCTTGGATACGCAGGGCAGCTTGCCTGATCGCGGCGGGCGAGTTGTTGCTATAGAAAGCCGCGCCATGCCCGGTCATCGAGAGGTTAGCATTGGCCAGCAGAGCGGGGTCGATCGTCCCAAGCGCTTCGATCCCGCCGATGCGGCTTAGGTAGAGATTGTAGCGTTCGGGGATGACCTGGACGTAGTGCTGGGTCTCGGCAAAGGGCGGCACGCCACCATATTCGAACACTCGGCCGGGTCCCGCGTTATAGGCCGCGAGCGCATTGATGATATTGCCGTCGAAGGTGTTGAGCTGTGTCGCGAGATAGCGTGCACCGCCATGCACCTGAAGGTAGGGGCTGTCAAAGTATTCCGGGTTGATGCCCAGATCGCTGGCCGTGCCCGGCATGATCTGGGTGAGGCCATAGGCGCCAACGGGAGACCGTGCCCCAATCGTAAACCGGCTTTCCTGCCAGATCAGCGCTTGCAGCAGCGCGCGCCATTGGACGGGGGAGAGCCCTGCGCGGCCAACACCCGCAAAGCCGCTGGTTTCCTGGGCGACGCGGATGATGAGCTGCTCGATGTTCTCGGCGGCGTCGCCGAACATCTGCGCACCGCCGGGATTGGGGTCGATGTCGGCATTGCCATAGACCGCCTCGACTGACCGGGCCGGATCCCCGCTGCCGCTTTCCAGCCCCGAGACCATAGCCGGCAGGCCCTGACCGCCGAAGCTGGTCTGGGCATCAAGGATGCGTTGCAGGGTTTCCAGCTGCTCCCGGTCGATCTCGGCAATGAGTTCGCGCACGGCAAGCTTGTCCGCCTGAACGGCCAAGTCAGCCTCGCGGTCGCCGGTCTCGACGATGTCTCGCGCGGTCAGCCCACTGTCGTTGGTCGGCACGCCTTGGGCGAAGCCGAGACCGGGCAGCAGGCAAAACGCGAGGATATGAGGCAGGCTAGACTTCAATGTCGCCCTCCGGGGTGCCAAGGGGCGTGAAGTCACAATCAGGCGCGACGGGTGCCGTGGACGCAAGGAAGGTGAAGCAGTTCGCCTGCGGCTCCCGGTACTGGGTGCAGGAGGCCAGTGCGCCGAGCGCGGTGAGAAGAAACAGGGTACGGATCATGAAAGCCTCCAGAAGTCCGAGCGGTCGCGGTAATCGGCGCCGACAAGCGCTTCTCCCTTTTCCATTCCGCCAAGGATCGTGAGATTGGGCCCAAGGGCGCTCAGATCGGCATCGACGACGATCGAGCCCTGATCGTCGCGGATCAGTGCGAGGCGGCTATTGCTGCCGGTGTTGAGAAGGACGTCGAGCTCCTTCTCCGTGAGGTTCAGCATGGCGTAGTCCGCAGGCTGCGCGCGAATATTGGGCAGCAGGACCTGCGTCGGAACGGCTTCGACGATGGTCTTGCCGGTCCGGGTGCGCTCGAGCTGGCTTGCGTATTGCGTCATCATCACGGCAACCGTGTTCTGCTTGCGCGCTGTCACCAGCCAGTTCGACAGCCGCTCGGCGAAATATGCGTTGTCGAGCGCCTTCCAGGCCTCGTCGATCACGATGATGGTGGGGCGGCGGTCCTCGATCTCGCGCTCGACCCGGCGGAAAAGATAGGACAGGACCGCCATCCGTTCCTTGTCGGCCTCGCTGTCGAGAATGCCGGTCAGATCGAAGCCCACCACATCGCCTTTGAGCGAGAACGTGTCCTCGAGGCTCTGCCCGAAGATCCAGCCATAGCGGCCGTCTTCGGTCCACTCGAGCAGGCGCTGGTGCAGATCGCCGCCATCATCGGTGGACACAAAAAGCGACGCGAAATCCCGCCAGTTCCGCAGGGCCGGATTGGTGGCCTGGGCATTCTGGCGCACGACCTCCTGGATGCGGTTGGTCTGCGCCGGTGTGAGCGGCTTGTCAGCGCGGTAAAGAAGCGTAGCAAGCCAGTCCGAGAGCCAGGCGGTGCCGCGCGCATCGGTCTCGGTCCAGAGCGGGTTGAGGCCCGTGGGCTGACCGGCGTTCAGGGACGCGTAGCGCCCGCCATTGGCGCGCACCGCCATCTCCATGCCAAGACGGTAATCGAAAACGAAGATCCGGGCGCCCACGCGACGGGCCTGGGTCATCAGGAAGGCCGAGAGCACCGATTTGCCCGACCCGGGCCGCCCCATGATCAGGGTGTGCCCGCTGGTGGGTTCTTTGTCGGGCGCGCCCTGCTCGTGATAGGAAAACCGGTAGGCGCTTTGCTCCGGCGTGGGCAGATAGGTGACGACCCGGCCCCAGGGGGTAAGTGCTGCAGGTTTGCCGAGCTGTGTCCGGTGGAAGGCCGCAAAATCCGCGAAGTTGCGATTGGTGACGGCGCTGGCACGCACGCGCTTGGGCTGGTTGCCGGGGTGCTGGCTGAGGTAATGCGCCTTGGCCGCGACCCGCTCGCCAATCATCTTCACGCCTTCGGTTGCGGCGGCGTTCACGATCTCGGCGCTGAGGGTTTGCAGTTCTTCGAGCGTGTCGCAAAAGAGCGTCACGACCATGTGATGCTCGCCGAAGCTTTGGCGCTTGGCCTCGAGATCATCGGCGGCGATGTCGAGGGCTTCCAGGAGCGAGAGGGCTGCGTCCTGGCTGGCCTGCATCTGGCGCTTTTGTCGCTTGATGCGGCCCGCCATGAGGTTCGAATTGATCGGCGTGAAGGAGTGCGTCACGATCATGTCGACCGGCAGGTTCAGCATGTCGAACATGGTGCAGGAGGTGCCTTCCGAGTATTCTCCGATGGTGAAGCTCTTGCCGTAGCGGTGGCCCACGACGCCCTCGGAAAGCTCGAAATGATCGCCATGAAACGTCACGCGGGTATTGGCGACGTTGACGGACAAAAAGCCGTAGGTGTTTGCAGGGTAGAGCGGCAGCTCGGTGCCCGTGTTCAGCGCGCCCAGAAACCCCACCAATTCCCCCGATGCAGCCGACAGCAGGCGCGGTTTGAGCTCTGCGAGGCCCGAGAGGAAGACGTTCACGGCCTCGCCGAGGCGCTGCAGGCGCTTGCGGGTCTCCTCCCTCAACCTGTCCGGCGCGCTGTGGCTGAGGAAAGGCAGGAGACTTTTCGGGGGCGGGCGGTGAATGACGGTGAGTGTCAGTGTTTTGTCGCGCAGCCCGCTGGTCTCGAGTTTCGCGCGCCAGCGCCGGTCCACCTCGCCCGCGAAGCTGTCCTCACGGATGGGGTCGAGATCAGGTTTGATGGCCTTGGAGACCTTGTGGACGTAATAGCTGAATTCTGGCCCGAGTTGCGCGACGATGCGAGCAAAAAGCGTCGTCACCTTGTCGAGATAGGCATCGTCCGTCGTGTAGCTGTTGATCCCCTCAAGGCGAATGCACCGGAAGAGTTCGTTCACCCGGGTCCGCACGGTCTGGTCGTCGACGAGGCTCACATAGGGTAGCATATGCGCAAGCCGGGTCTCGCGCGCATACCAGTCTGGCGTCATTGTGCGGGCATCGAGCGCAGCATCACGGGCGTCATCACGGGGCATAGCTGTCCCCGCCATGGATGGGCCTGTTGCGCGTGGGCGGTGTCTCCTGCAGGGCTGTCATCATCACGTCGATGAAACGCGGGTCCCAATCTGCGGCCTTCCAAAGCACCGGGTAGAGCAGGGCCGCGACAACCAGTACCGCGATGTGCTGGACCCAGACGAACAAGAGCACCGAACCGAAGAGCCAGACCATCGCATACATGATGGGCAGGCCCAGAAGCTTGGGCGGGCGCACGAGGCCGAGGAAGAGAGGCGCGCGCTCAGCCACCGGCGAAGACCGCGGCAACGATGGTGGGGGCAGCCGCAACACCGGCGATCCCGACGAGGACCCAGAGCGCCTGGCGCAGATCGATGATGTTGAAGAACCAGCTCAAGAAAACGCCAAGGACCGCGAGTGTGGCGATCACGACGCCGAGCGGGCCGGTCAGCGCATCGACAATGCCCTGCAACAAGCTTTGGATCGGGGAGAGATCGATGCTTTGGGCAAGGGCGGGCTCGGCAATGAGCAGGAATAGCGCCAGTGAGGCGACAAAGAGGTTTGAAATCCAACTTGTTTGGAAAAAGCGGTATCGCCAATGCACTGCCGCGCTGCGCGCTCTCGTGACCCTGCCGATAAGTGTTTTGAGGAATGATTTCCAAAAAGGTTGGGACATCATGAACTTGATCCTTCCAATCGGGCCACTACGGCCATGACGCGGGCCACGTGGTTCTGGGTTTCTCGGTAGGGGGGAATGCCGCCATACTGGCGCACGGCGTCGGGTCCGGCGTTGTAGGCGGCCAGCGCCAGGCGCGGATCGCCGAACGTCTCGAGCATCATCGCGAGGTAGCGGGCGGAACCGTCGAGGTTCTGCATCGGGTCCTCCGGATTGACGTCGAGATCACGCGCGGTTGCTGGCATCAGTTGACCTAGACCAATGGCGCCGGCCGTTGAGATCGCATCCTGCCGGTAGGCGCTCTCAACCTCGATGTTGGCCCGGTAGAGAGCCAGCCAATCCCTCACGGAGAGCTCTGCGCGGCGCAAACCAGGATGATTGGCATAGCGCAGGGCCGTTGCCTCGATGCCCAAGAGAACGTCTGCGCGGGGCAGGGGTGCTGGCTGGGCGAGTGTCGCAAACTGCAGCGCGTCAGGATTGGGCGCTGCTTCAGTCTCACCAAGAATGGCCAAACCATCGGACGCCGATCCCTGACCAACGCCGTCATTGTAGTTCCGGGCAAAACCGCTCTGAGACCGGGATGGGGTCAGAGAGCCGTCGCTCTCCATGACCAGGACCATTTGAGCTGAGGCAGGTGCTGCGACCAGCCAGAGACAGACGAGGTTAGTTGTCAGCGTCCTTGTCTGATGGCGCTTGGTCTGACGGGGCGAGTTTGTGCGTGCGACTTGTACCCGCCTCAAGCGGCAGGTCGACATGCGCAAAGCCAAGGCCAATGAAGAAAGACACCACGCCGGAGATCGTCTTGAACTCGCGGATCTTGATATCGTTGTAGGTCGTCCGCGTGCGGGCGGTGACGAGGAGCTTTTCCACCCCGTCATCAGAGACAACGCGCATGATCCAGACCCCGTAATAGCTGGGGCCTTTCTTATGTGCCGACTCCTGGCACAGGATTTCTGCGCTATAGCCGCTTTCCACGAGTTCGCGGAACCTAGCTTCCGTAACCACATTTGGTGCTTCTATGTCCCAGTTCATGGCCCGGCTCACGCTTTCTCCAAAGACGCAACACCCGAGCACTCCTACTTGATGCCTAGGGTTACGATAGTATACTAATGACCGCAATAGTGTATTATAATTTTCGCGGTATACCTTGATCACGACACCTTTAGGCACGTAACATGCACTCGTTCAAGGATTTAAACGGCTTTGGCTACCTTCGGTTGCGCATCCTACCTTTGATGCGCACATTCGTTCTGCTGTCGCTCGTCGGTTGTCCGGCGCTCGCCGGTCCATGCATCCCCCCGCCTCGGCCATTTGTTCCAAGAGATCCGAAGGTTGCCACGGAATTTATGGACATCCTCCGTCAAGACTTCGAGCGCTACTTCCGTGACGTACAGGTTTATTTTCGCTGTCTCGACGAGGAGCGTGCTCGCGCCTTTGAGGAAGCGCGCGAAGTTGGCGAGGAATATGGGCGCTTCTTGGATTCGCTTCACCGATAACTTCGGGCGAAACTTTTTGTCCCAGTCGCGCGGGTTCCGAATCCGATAACTGGACTACGAGCGCAATTCAGCCGAGAACCCGCTCCAGTCCCGTCGTCAGCGGCTTAGGGGCCGGGTTTCAGCAAGCGAGCCACGCTTCGGCCCGCCGACACAATGTAGGGCGGCATGGACAGCGAATAGTGGCCGCAATTCAGTTTCAATATGCTGGGCGCGGCCCCGGCGTGCTTCAGCCCTTGAATCAGCCTATCAGAATGTTCTGGCAACACCACTTTGTCTCTCTTGGCCAACACCACCTGTACCTCGAGACTGTCCCGCGATAGACGATGCGCATGTTTCGCTAGATCAAGTGGACCCCATGCCCTTCTGAGATCGTCCAATTCGATCGCGGGCTTGATGCTTTCGCAAATCGTTCGCGTTGCGCGCCCGGTCCACACCATGTCAGCAAGACTTCCAGCCGTCAGGAATAGCGCAGCTTTTGAAACAGTTTTGTCGTTGGCGGCAATCAACCCGGCAACCCAAGAGCCCAGACTCATTCCGAGTACAGAAATCTCTTTATAACCTTGCCCCTTCAGCCATCTAATGAGCTTTCGGCCATCCCATACCGCCTGTCTCACGGATTGAACCGTCCGTCCGAGATTCGGGCTTAGCATGTAGTCGGCATAATCGGCGCCGGGACGGCTACGTTCGAAGTGATACGGCAGTGCCATCTCGACTACCGTAATCCCCCGCCGGGCGAAAAAGTTCGCCATCTGTTGATACCGCGCGCTTGCATTCCAATGGTGAAACACAACCAAAGCTTGGTCGAATGACCTGCTTTCTGTTACTTTCGCCCAAACGACATTGTTCTCTGCGACGTCAGTAGAAATCCCTGAAGGAAACTTGACCCACTCTCCTTCGCGTTCGACGACCAAGTTGTTGTTACCCGGTTCATCGAAATAGGTTGGGACCTCGACAGCCTGTTCTGCAAGTTTACAAAAGGCCTCGATACCTGCCGGCTGCCCGGAACCAGGGAAGGCAAGTTCAGTGTCCAGAGCGAAGTCGGTCGGCCTCTTTACTTCGTCCCCGCGCTCTGCTCGTCGCTCATCCCAACGGTCAAGCCAGCTATGATACACTTTGTTTTTCTCCTTGGTCAGTCGCCCGCCATGTATCGATGCTTGGATAAACCAGGCCGTAGATTGCTGACAGCAGCCCGATGCACAGCAAGATCGAGAAACCGGAGATCGCACCGATCAGCACGTAGGCGATGACCAGCAGGGCGACGAGCGCCAACATGATTCCGAATTCTCTCTGATTTCGACCATGTCCAATGTCCCCTTGCTGACGCAACGCGGCGTGGACTCGAATAAGCCCATATAGAAACACAGTGCAGGTCGCCAATACGATCAGCAGGCTGCTATAGTTCGTCGGCATGCTATATTCGAGCCAGTCGCTTGCCTTCTCATGATTTCCCAAGACTGACAGGAAATCGCTAGCCAACCAACCTGCTATTGTCGACTCACTTGTTAGCATAAAAGTGCTTTGGAGCTTCATGCATATGGCAATCAAGAGTCCGAGAATACCGCACCGAAAAATCCCACGCATGATTTTGAGATCGAGCTGATTGGACTGGCGCTGGTATTTTCCATCTGCCCAAGGTTCAGAGTCCTTAGGTCCAAGCTCCCAAGAATCGTACGCTATTGTGAAGAGCAAAATGAGCCCTGCAAAGAAGAGATAAAATACCACACCCATGTAGAGATAGGCGAACCCGGTGAACGTGACCGCCTCCGGTATCGAAATGACGTGCGGGCGCTCAATTGCCATCCGAGCCCATTCCACCGGGTAGTTGCCGGTATCGCGGGTCAGTAATGGGCCTAAACACCTATCGATCCACTGAAGAACCGTAGCTATAGGTAAACAAACAAGAAAGGCCGCCCAATACGTCACCGAAAAGGTCGCGACTTTTCGCACCCACATGTCGTCATTCGCGATTCCTTCACCTTCAGGACTTAACAGTGACCGCCTTGTACCCCTCCAAAAGACCACTAAGTCGCGCACGAATACAAAGTATAGCGGCATGAGCACCATGAAGAGGAGTGTCCAGTTCGGTGCCCATAAGTACCCAACCTGCTTAATCACACCATTCGTCTGCGGAAAAACAATACTATGAATGCCCAAAAAATAAGAGGAAAACCCAAGGGCCACGGACCCTGCGAACACCGCCGCCGACAAATCCAAAGGGGATCCCCGGTTGAACACGGCCTCCGTTGTTCTCGCCAAGCTAAATCCCCGACTCGGCGAGATAACCTCACCTTTGTGCGCCAGCGGTGACGGAACCACGGTATCAACGTCGATTGCCGCGTTCTGAACCGTATCTGGAGGACTATGCGCATCGTGGCCGTCTGACCCCGCACGCAGCGCTCGCCTCCTGGCTGACAATCGTGCCCGGGCCGCACTTAGTTCCGTCTGCCACTCGCTGGTCGCCTTCGGATCATCACACCCAAACACCCTTGCCAGCCATCGAATGTTCTCGGTGCTGATTCCTTTCTCGTTGTCTTGGTACCAAAGCTGCACCGTTCGCAGCTCGATCCCGGACTGGTTGGCTTCGATCTGAGTGATTGCGGTGGCAAGAAGCTCGGGTGTCCACGGCCCCAAGGGTATCCCATCTTTGTCAATAGGCCGACCCGCTCCGGCCGCGCTCAACCGTCTGAACAACTCCTTAAAGTCACTTCCGTCATCCAACGGAGGAACAAAGTATTTTCCATTCTTTATCATGGACGTACCGTTGTTCGTTTCGTTCTATTTCGCTGGCGTTCGCTTCGTATCGTGAATTCGCGGCTCACGACAGTGCAACTACAGGCAGTGTGATTCGATCGCCGTCTAATGGGCCAGAGAAGGTCTGACGTGATCGAAATCCTGCTTGGTCGTGGGAAACTGGAATGAAGAAAGCGGTGAGACTGTTGAAAGAAGAAGCGGAGCCCATAGCCCGATTGTTTGGAAATGATCGGGAGCGCACGGTTGGATGGGTATACCTGTGGAATTCCTCTGAGTTGTCGGTGCTCTGGCTGGACGAGCAGGTACCTGCCGGTTTTATCGAGCCGCCGCTTCATCCCGAAGTGCTGGCAGAGGCAAAATCGTCGACACCAGTGAAAGTGATCGATTACCTCGAAGCGCTTTCGAGTGGCGGCGAGCATACCCAAATTAGCAGGCCTTAATAGTCATCGGAGCAGGTCTTTCAAAAATATACTATTGGCGTAATGAATATAAAATATCTAGAGAGACCGTCAACCTGCCAAAACTTTAGGAGAGTATTCATGCCCAAAGCTCTTACTCGTTTCGTCGTCCTTGTCGCTCTTGGCTCCACGCCTTTCTTCGGAACGGCCGAGCGGGTTAGGGCGCAAACCTATCCGATTGATTGCGCGATTCTCCTCTGTCTTTCAGGGGGTTGGCCCGCATCAGCGCCATGCTCACGCGCCCGCGCGGAATTCATTCGAAGAATAACACCTTGGCCAGTAGAACCTCCGTTGCAGATATGGCGTTGTCCGATGAGAGCATCCCATGAACTCAATGGCACTGGTCAAAATGGCGGCCGTATCTTCGACATTTTGTTCGATAGACCGCGTCATCAGCTGCTCCAGACGATTACCGTTGCCCGATCGTAAGCATTCGGCGAAGGCCGTGGGCGCGCCGTATTGATCAGAGGCGTTTGGGTGCGGCTTTTGGTTTGCGCGGTTTCGGGGCCCATTTCTTTGCAAGACGCTCGAAGTTATCGAGGATGCGGCCGATCTCTGCCTCATCCGGGTCGAACTGCCCCCCATACCATTCCAGCATCTGGCTGTGTTCTTCGTGCTTGGGGTCGGCTATGGCATCGAGGAAGTCAGCGTAGCCGGAGAAGCCACCCACATCCTCCGGAGGGCAAGCACCGATAGCCCTGACAAGGCGTGGATATGCGGCGCCCGCGATAGAGCCATCGATTTTCTCGATCTTGATCACGTGGTGCCAGTTGTCGCCAAAGTCATAGATGTAATGGATGGTCTTGGTTCCCAAATCTTCGATCACGTCAAGCAGGCTGGTTTTGCTGGCGGGCATCGGGCCATCGTAAAAACCATCTGGGTCTGGCACGCCCCAGCCGCTGCCACCGGCTCTGAACTCATACAAGTGACTGTCAGTCCATCCCATGGCAGCCTGGATCACATCATGCAGGCGGTTCAGCTTGATCTTGAGGGGCACATCAAAGCGTCGAAGCACCTGAGGCTCGACATCGGACAATGTGACCTTGATGCGCGCGACCAGCGTCATGCAGCAATCCTCTTCAATCCCATGGCGGCCTTCCAATTCCAGGGTAACAGCTCTGGCAAGCGTGACACAGGCATCTCGGGCAGTCGCGCCAAGACGTCTGCCATCCATGCCTGCGGGTCGATGTCGTTCATCTTTGCTGTGACAATGAGGGTATACATGAAGGCTGCCCTGTCGCCACCGCGTTCAGACCCTGCAAAAAGCCATGACTTTCTGCCCAATGCGATCCCTCTGAGCGCCCGTTCGGCGGCATTGTTCGTGAGGCAGAGACGCCCGTCATCAAGGAATGCGGTGAAGGCCTCCCAGCGACCTGTGCCCTCGAGCATGTAGTTGATCGCCTTGGCAACTGGGTTGTGCTTTGACATCCGAGCCCGCTCGGCCTGCATCCAATCATGCAGATCATTGACCATCGGCGCTACCCACTGCTGGCGAGCTTCACGACGCGCTGCATCTGACAGGCCGGTGATGTTACGCTCGGCCGCAAAGATCGCATCGATCCGCGTCACAGCGTCCAGCGCGATGGGCGAGATTTCTTTTGCTACCTTTTTACCCTTGCGGGCTATGGCCTTGATGTCGGCCAGTTCAAAGAACTTGCGCCTTGAGTGGCTCCAACACAGCGCACTACGGACCGGGCCCGGGCTACGATCTGCGAGATACAAATCATTGTAGCCGCCATAGACGTCCGACTGAAGAACACCGTGCCATTCGGCCAGATGCCGTGTCGGGTGTTCTTTCCGGCGATCTGTTGAGAAGTGGAAGAGTGCGGTAGGTGGCGCACCCCCACCCCACGGTCGATCGTCGCGCACATAGGTCCACAGTCGCGCCGTTTTTGCGCCACCACGCGCCAGTAGCGGCACGGTGGTATCGTCACCATGCAAACGGCCAGCATCCAGCACGTGGCGCGCGATTAACGCATGAATGGGGGTCAGCGCCACACAGGTATGGCCGATCAGATCAGCCAAGGTGGACAGGCTCAGATCAATCCCCTCCCGTGCAATGCGCTCGGATTGCCGGTTCAAAGGTTGATGTTGTCCATACTTGTCGAAGGCGATCATCGCGATCAGTTGCGGCCCTGCCCAACCGCGCGGAATGGCGTGGAACGGGGCCGGCGGTTGGCTGATCTTCTCGCAAGCTCGGCAAGTGAATTTCTCGCGGACCGTTTGGATCACCTTCCACTGGCGGGGGATCACCTCCAGCGTCTCGGTGACATCTTCACCCATCTTTACGATCCGGTCCGAGCCACAGCAGGTGCAGGCGGCAGGTGCTTCGACGACAACCCGCTCGCGAGGCAAATGATCGGGGAACGGTTTGCGCACGGGCTTGCGTCGCGTGAAGACACGCACGGCGCTGGCCTTGTCCGCAGCCTGTTCAGCCGCCAGCGCATCCTCGGTTGCGGCCGCTTCCAATTCCTCAAGCTGCAATTCCAGCTGATCAATCAGCCGCGTGCGACGCTCGGAGGTGATGCCATATTTGTCACGCCGAAGCTTGGCGATCTCCAGCTTCAATTCTTGGATCATTGCGTCTGTGCAGGAGGCCAGAGCGCGAGCCTGCGCCAATTCGGTTTCCGCAGCCTGCGCACGGGCGGTCTGCGCGGCAAGTGCAGCGCTTAATCTGGCAATTTCGGAAGCGGCGTCGGACATGGCAAATATTTACCACAGAAGCCGCTAAATACCAATAAAAACAGGCGCTTCAGCGCAAATTATCCAGCCGCTTTGGGCCTTTGCGTCCAGCGTGGGTTACGCCAATCGATCCCCTCGAGAAGATAGCCCAACTGCGCCGCAGATATCGCAACAGCCGTCCCGTCTTGGCTCACCGGCCAGATGAACTTCCCCGCCTCAAGACGCTTCAAATATAACGACATGCCCACCCCGTCATGCCAGAGCAGCTTCACCAGGTCACCCTTTCGACCTCTGAAGCAAAAGATCTCGCCCGCATGCGGATCACGCCCAAGCCCCTGTTGCACTGTCAGCGCCAAAGTATTCATGCCTCGGCGCATATCCGTCACACCACCTGCAATCCACACCTTCGTTCCAGCCGGAAACGCGATCATGACCGCACCATCAAGCCGTTAAGCAGCTGCGCAGCAGCTTCCATGTCAAAACCTGACGGGATCGCCACACGACACCGCTTTCCGAGATCAATAGTCATGACAGGAGCTTGCGGCGCTGGCGCAGTGTCAGTGCCATCAGAAGCATCTTCGATCTTCATAACGCGCAAAAATTGCGGGCCAGAACCAAGCAATCCATTCTTATGGCGATAACGCCAATCATAAAGCTGAGACCGCGATACCTCATGGCGTCGTGCTACCTCCGCCACTGTCACGCCGTCGCCAAAGCTTTCCTCAACGATACGGATTTTTTCGTCATCAGACCAACGGCGGCGACGGCCGGTATCAGAGACTGACAAAACTTGAATGCGGGGGGTGTCTTCGTGTGCGTCCATAGGGACACTCGATAAACGATCTCACAGCTCAGCAGCCAGACGGCCCTCGGCGAAGGTTTACGCCCGATCTCAGGAAGTCGGCCTATCACCGACAGGCGTGTTCCCGGCGGAAAGGGTTGAAACGGGTGATAGGAGCAATGAATTTTTTATTATGCTTGGTCAAAATCGCGCCGACATCGACATCAGCGGTCCGGAGTTTAACTTCGTGCGCTCGATACGAATCTTTGATGTGCGGAACGCTCGACAATATGAGGCAGGCAGCGAGGGGGACTGCGAGCGGAGCGCGGTCGTTGTACTTGGAACTTATGGCGTTCAAGGAGACTTCTCTTGGCAGCGTTCATCGATCGGAACCTTGCCGAAAGATCATGTGGGGCTGGAGAGGTGGGGCGACAATTGTCCGAGCATCCGCCACCGTTCGGTATTCGTCGAGTGGCGGGATTACGAGGGCAAATATGGCTACGAGCAGGTCAACTACTGAGCCCAGTCGGGAAAAAGCCATTTGTTTTAGATGGGAACTCACGCCGAAGGGCAATTTTCTGAGTGATGTGTATCGGTAGACCTACACCCCGCCTTCTCGCTCCAAGCGCTTGCGCGCCGCTTTGCGAGTCCGGCGGATCGCTTCGGCTTGTTGGCGAACTTTCTTCTCAGAAGCCTTTTTGAAGTGCTGCTTGAGCTTCATTTCGCGGAAAACGCCTTCACGTTGAAGCTTTTTCTTTAAAACCCGAAGAGCCTGATCGACATTATTATCGCGGACACTGACCTGCATATGGATAACACCATTATTCATGAACGAGAAATTACTAGAGAACAGGACCATGTTGGTTGCAAGAGCAATTTGTGTATCGAAATGCCTGTGAGACAAGCGCTCGTCCTTCCCTCCGCTTAAACCTTTGCGCTGATAGCATACCGATGCTCACTGTGACGGATCAAAGACCTGCGCCAGCCGAGCTGTCGTGCTTGTGCGCGATGTATTTTACTAAGATCGGTATCGATGCGAATATCCGTAAAGCCTGCCTCGGCCAACAGGAAAGCAACTTGCTCCGCCCGAGCGCCTTGGGCGAAATGAACTTGCGACAGAATTTCTTGATGACGAGAATTCATGTTCTGGGACCGACGTGGAGAGAGCCGAGCCAAGGTGCGCGCAACCCAGCTACGGGTGACGAAATCGCCATCGACCAACAGCAGCTGTCCGCCCGGACCCAAAACGCGCTTCCATTCTGCGAAGGCTGCAGCTGGATCGACGAGGGTCCATACAAGATGGCGGGATACGATCACATCGAAACTTGCATCGGGCAGCATGGTACGCTCCGCGTCAGCCTGCATAAAAACTGCGGCCGGAACTTTGGCGCGGGCGCGCTCGAGCATGGGCTCGGACCAATCGAGACCTGTTACCGCATAACCAAGATCGTGGCACAGGCGCGCAATCTCTCCTGTTCCAGACGCTAGATCGAGCAGTCGGCGTCCCGTGGCAGATCCGAGATGTTTTTGGACGAGCGCCTGCCAAGCTGCTTGTTCTTCACCTTGCCCAATCTTGTGGCCTGGCTCGGCGTCGAAAGTGGCGGCACGATCCGACCAGTAGTCGCGGATCTCATCGCGTAGATCACGGTTGCTGCCAAGCGGTTGGGTCATAGGTCTGCTCCAAGACGTGTCGATTACCTCCATGTTAAAGGCGACAATTTTTGTCAATATTAAAACTTGACTATTTAAGTCGGAATTAATAGGCGGTGGGCCAGTTCAAACATAAAGGTCTTCTGATGTCCCTTCGCTACACCTTGAGCGCCGGTGCGCTGTGTCTTTTCTCCGCTCCTGCCTTTGCAGACCCGATCACCATAACGGATATTGCAGGGCGAGAAGTCACACTCGAAGCACCTGTGGAGCGGGTAATTCTCGGCGAAGGGCGCCAAATTTTCTTTGCGGCCGTATTGGACGGCGAAGATCCATTCCAACGCGTGGTGGGGTGGCGGGACGATTTCCGTGAAGCCGCGCCCGAGAGCTATGACGCCTATGCTGAAAAATTTCCCGAGATCGCTGATATTCCGACCTTCGGCGGCTTCAAGGATGGCACATTGGATATTGAACAGGCCGTATCCCTGACCCCTGACGTGATGATCATGAACCTCGAAGCCAAGGCGGCTACCGATGAGGCAGGCTATGAGGAAAAGCTCGCCAAGGTCGGCATCCCTATCGTCTATGTTGATTTCCGCGAAAAGCCGTCTGAACACACCGCAAAGTCAATGGAAATCATCGGTAAATTGTTTGGCGAAGAAGAGCGTGCCGATGACTTCAACGACTTCTATCAAGAGCAGATCGCCCGTGTCACAGATGTGATCGATGCGCAGAACGATCTGGAGCGTCCTTTGGTATTTGTCGAACGGGCAGGGGGCTACTCCGAGGATTGCTGCATGTCATTCGGCAGCGGCAACTTCGGTCGCATGGTCGAACTGGCGGGTGGGGAAAACATGGCTGCCCCGTTCATCCCCGGGACATTTGGTACGGTGAACGCGGAGCAGGTGATCGCCTCCAACCCCGATCAAATCGTAGTCACCGGCGGCAATTGGGAGGCCTACGTACCCGGTGGGGCATGGGTTGGTGTCGGGCCAGGCTCGGACGAAGCGCAGGCCCGTGCGAAGTTGCAGGCTTTGATGGAGCGTCCCGCCTTTACCGGTGTTAAGGCCGTCGAGGCAGGCGAGGTTCACGCGATTTGGCATCAGTTTTACAATTCGCCCTATAGCTTTGTCGCCGTCCAACGGCTGGCGACATGGTTGCACCCGGAGTTGTTTGCCGACCTCGACGCGGAGGCAACGCTTAAGGAACTTCACGAGCGGTTCCTGCCCGTCGATTACCGTCCTGGATATTGGGTTTCACTGAAGTAATCAGGGCGCGCAGCGCAGCCCTCTTGTCGAATAAGGCAGACCAATGACCAGTATCACATCCGACACTGCGGCACCCGCGTTCGCCTACCGCGGGCTGGTGACGCGACGTATCTTCATTCTGGCTCTGCTGGCCGGTTTGCTGATACTATCTGTCGCGGTGGACGTATCACTGGGACCGGCGCGTTATTCGGTGGCAGATGTGCTGCGGACCCTCGTCTCTCCAACTAATGCGGATGTCCAGATGCGGGTCGTCGTTTGGGACATTCGGATGCCGATGGCCATGCTCGCGGTGACGGTCGGAGCAAGCCTGTCGCTCGCCGGGGCGCAGATGCAGACCATCCTCGCGAACCCCTTGGCCAGTCCCTTCACGCTCGGCCTTTCGGCAGCAGCCAGTTTTGGTGCGGCGTTGGCGATGGTGTTGGGGGTCGCACTCTTTCCGGCGGCGATTTCCCTGATGGTACCGATCAATGCTTTTCTGATGGCGATGGCAGCCGCTTTGCTGATCTTTGGATTGTCCACTCTGCGGGGCGTGACGGTCGAAACCATTATCCTTCTAGGCATCGCATTGGTCTTCAGCTTCAACGCGGCCTTGGCGTTGTTGCAATATTTTGCGTCGGAGCAGGCTCTATCTGCTGTGGTCTTCTGGACCATGGGCAGCCTCACCAAAGCCACTTGGGGCAAGGTGGCGGTGACGGCGGTAGTCCTCGCGCTCTGTGTGCCGCTTTTTGCTCGCCGGGCATGGGCCCTGACCGCCATTCGACTGGGTGAAGCGCGCGCGGCGGCAATGGGCGTGCCGGTACGTCGGCTGAGACTGGAGGCTTTGTTTCTCGTATCGCTCTTGGCGGCCGTGCCGGTTTCCTTCGTCGGCACGATAGGTTTCATCGGCATTGTCGGTCCACATGTGGCACGGCTTCTCTTGGGTGAAGATCAACGGTTCTTTCTGCCTGGAGCGATGTTAGCTGGCGCGCTGATCCTTTCGGCCACATCTGTGCTCTCGAAGGCCCTGCTGCCCGGCGCTGTCCTTCCCATTGGCATTATCACGGCATTGGTGGGCGTTCCCTTCTTTGCCGCTCTTATTCTGACCAAGGGGCGTAAAGCATGGTGACGCTGCAACTTGAAAACCTCGGTGCGCGCTATGGTCGGCATGAGGTCCTCAGCAAGGCAACAACACCGCCAATTCGAGGAGGCAGCTTGACCGCTCTTGTGGGAGCCAATGCGGCTGGTAAATCCACGCTGTTTCGGCGCGTCGCAGGACAGATGCGGGGAGCAGGGACTGTGCGCCTCAGCGGTGCAGCCGCGGAGGACTTGCGCTACATGCCTCAGGATACGGGGATGAATGCAGCGCTGACGGTCTACGAATCCATCATACTCGCGCTGAAGCAGGGTGGGGGCGGCTGGCGCCTTTCGGCTTCCGAGCTGACGGCCGTGAACGACGTTTTGGCCAGATTGGGCATCACCGCACTTGCTGAGCGGCAATTGCCGGAACTGTCCGGCGGGCAACGACAGGTCGTGTCGATCGCACAGACGCTGGTGACGCGGCCGCGGGTTATCTTGATGGACGAGCCCACCTCCGCGCTCGACCTTTACCGGCAATACGAGGTATTGGAGGCGTTGCAATCCTATGCCGCTGAAAGCGGAGCTGTGATGATCCTCGCTTTGCATGACCTAAATCAGGTGATGCGGTGCAGCGCGACCACCATCGCTTTGGGCCAGGGTAGCATCCTGGCCACCGGTCCGACCCTCGAGGTGCTCACACCCGCGATGATCCGCCGCCTCTATGGTATCAACAGCCGCGTTGAGCGCTGCTCGCGAGGCTGCGCAATGATGATCGTCGATGGGCCAGCTGAGAGCCAACCGATCACCGTTTGACGGTGCGCCCGGAAAGAAGTCTCAAAAGAGGCAGTTTTCCTCAACGATACGGATCTTTTCGTCATCGGGCTCGCGGCGGTGGCCGGTATCACAGACCGATAAAAAGGCGGGGGTAACTTCGTACGCGCACATAGGGCCATCGATAAACGATCGAACAGCCCATCAGAAAGACGGGTGACGATCCGTTTGGGCAGGCCAAACCGCTTGATCAGAGCTTTCAAAAGACGCTTTGCGGCACGCTTGTCGCGCTTAGATTGCAGAATTTCCTCCAGAACGATCCCCCTCTTGATCAACCGCGCGCCAGAGCCAGAATTTCCGCCCGGAAATCGTCACCACAACTTCGTCGAGATGCCAAACGTCCCCCGGAGGGGCCTGCCGCCGGCGCAAGTTTCAGGCAGTCTGCGGGGCGAATTTCGCCACCCAACGCCGGATCGTTTCGTAGGAAACATCAATGCCACGCTTCAGCAGCATTTCCTCGACTTCGCGCAGGGATAGGTTGAACTGGACGTACAGCCAAACCGCGTGCGCGATGATCTCTGGTGGAAAACGGTGGCGCTTGTAGCTGACGATCATGCTTGTGAGCGATACCTGAACTGCGACTCTTATCGAGCTCAGGGTAGGGGCGTCATCGCATTTCCTCCAACATCTTTTCGCGGAAGACCTCGGCTGGCGTCTTCCATCCGAGGCACTTGCGCGGCGTGTTGTTGAGGCGATCACAGATCACCTTCATATCGTGATCTGTGCATTGCCGGAGGTCGCGTTTGCGGGGCAACTACCTTCGAAGGCGTCGATTTGTGTTCTCGACTGTGCCTTTCTACCAGGGGCTGGAGGGGTCGCAGAACCACGTCTGGGTTCCGATCTCAGCTTGTAGGTGTGGCCAACTGACAAACTCAGTTCCGCGATCAAAAGTGATGGACCGACGGGCGACGAGGGGAAGATTTTTGAGAGACCTTATGATCTTTCCCATGACCGGCTTGGTGCGCCTGTTCGGGTTTTTCAGGATCACGGTGAAGCGGCTGACGCGCTCAACCAATGAGGTAACGTTGGACTGGCCAAGCTTCTGTTTGAACAGCATCAAATCAGCTTCCCAGTGGCCAAACTGACGGCGATGAGCGACATCATCGGGTCGGAACAGGATACTGACATCGCGGTGGAATTTGGGTTCTCTGCGCCTTCTGGTGCGACGCGGTCTGCGGGCGACACGGTGGGTCGGTAGATACCACCACAGGTCTTCGCGCTGACCTTCCTTGGAATAGATGTAGCGATAGATGGTTTCCTGGCAGACCCTGAGGGGAGCGCGCTCGTGGATCATGCGGTTACTGATCTGCTCTGGTGTCCAACCGTTCTTGATACGCTCAATCACGCGCTTTCGAAGCTCAGGATGTTTGATCAGTTTGCGCTCCCGAGCACGGCGTTCCGCTTGTATCAGGTGCGCAGCTGCACCGTAATAGCCATCGCATCCGGGCATGTTTTCATCCGAGAAATGGTTGCGCTTCAGCTCACGGAATATCGTGGATCTGCAGCGCTTCAGAACGCGCGCCATCTCATCGACGGGGACCTTTGCGTGTCTCCAGCGTTCTATCTTGCGTCGTTCTGTGATACTCAGTTGGCTGTAAACGGCTCCCATACCGATTCCTCTCACTAGATAAACTACTGTTTTCTAACAAGAGTCGCACTTGAGGGTAGCGCGCGCCTGCTACAGCAAAAAACACCTATAGTGGAAATTATGTTGAATAAAGGGAAGAAGTTAATAGCCAGACGTGGATACCGCAACGACTTTAATCGAATAGTCCCACACTTTTCCAATTCGATAAACGTCAATAGTTTTGCTTGCAACGTATCTTATTAATTTTGCGTTGCCGACCTCGACTATGCTGACGGTTCTGATCACGAGCACCGTCAGGTAAAGCCTACCGAGCTTTGCGTTCAAACGTGCGTCCGAACTCTTCGACTATGCCCCCTCTCATGCAGCCGCATAATATACCGCTAGCACACATTGCGCATGCTGGTTTCAAAACTCGCCGGCGTAAACGAGACAAACCATCCGGAACCTCCGATTCCTATGATCGGCCGAGGCGATCTCGGGCGGCATTGAAAGGATCAAAACCATTAAAGGAGCTACATCAATTACAAACGACTAGGCATCGTAGGTGAGATCAAGTTCAAATTTCGTCTATTCGGTGCTCGGCATCGCTGGCTTGTTGAAATGCCACTCAAAAAAAAATGCGCATCAGTCCCATCTCAGCAGATATATTGTTGAACAAAGCTCTAGTCGGCTTCTTCCGGTCGTGTCGCGCGCTCAAAGGTCCTGCCAACCCACGTCAGGGGCGAGACGCTCACCATGCTTCCCGGCCAGTTCCTCTAGTCGTTCGCGTATTTTTTTGGCACCGCGTGCGCGGGCGTACCGCATCGGACCACCCCGGAAAGGCGCGAACCCGGTGGCGAAGATCATTGCGCCATCTATGGCATCTGCATCCCTCACCACATTCTTCCGTAGACATTCCGCACAGGCGTTCAGCATCGGCAGAATCAGCCGGTCTGTCAGATCATCGGAAGCTTTGTCCAGATCGGCATTCGGGTGCGGCGTGCCCTGTGACCAATCATAGAACCCCTGCCCCGCCTTCTTACCGGTATCGCCCCGCTCGACTTTCCTGCGAAGATCGTTGCTAATGTCCGCCATCGGTTTGTCCAGCCCGTCCTTGAGGCTTTCCGCGACATGCAGGCAAATATCCAGGCCCACCTGATCGGCCAGGGTGACAGGACCCATCGGCATGCCAAAGCGGATGGCAGCCGTGTCAATGACCTCCTTGTCCACCCCTTCGTCCATCAACATCATCGCTTCCATCAGGTATGGCATCAGTGCGCGGTTGACCAGAAAACCGAAAGAGTCGGTGACCTGAACGGGGAGCTTCCCGATCTCGCCACAGTAGGCGGCAAGTCTGCAGGTGACATCCTCGGCGGTATCGGCGTGGCGCACGACTTCGACCAGATCCATTTTGCTGACCGGATTGAAGAAATGCAGCCCCGCAAAGCGCGATGGATCGGCTACGCCCTTCTTCAACTCGGTTAGGCGCAAGCTGGAGGTGTTGCTGGCAAGGATCGCCCCCTGTTTCATCCGGCCTTTCAATCCGGTGTAGATCTTCTCTTTCAGATCAGGCTTCTCCGGCACCGCTTCGATGATCAGATCTGCACGGGCGATGCCATAGCCGTGCGGGTCGGGCATCATGCGATCCAGCGCATCGCGTGTCTCAATGTTGGAGAGATGCTTGTTCTTGCAGACGGCCTGCGCCTGTTTGACGGCCTCGGCCAAGGGATCCAGTGCGACATCGCCCAGCGTCACGGTCTTGCCCTTGATTGCCGCCCAAGCGGCGATCTCGCCCCCCATCGCACCGGCCCCGATGACGTGTACATGATCGATCCCGTCCTCGCCCCGGCTGTTATTCTTCATGTCCTGTCGCAGAAAAAACACGCGGCGCAGGTTCTTCGAGGTGTCGCTGTCCAACAACTTCGCGAAACTCTGGATCTCCGCGCGCTGCATGGCGGCCCGGTCGTCGCCATGCTCTTCCCACATGTCTATCAAACGATGCGGCGCGGGGTAGTGTTGCTCCGGGGCCTTCTGCCCGGTCTCCTTGCGCATCTGCCGCGCGGCCAGGCTGCGCGCCTGATCAAAGCCCATCGCGCGGGCCTTAAGGCCGGGGGCATCACGCTCGACCTCGCCCGCCGTGATCGCATCGACCGCCGCTGCCACATGCCGCTCTTGGGTGACCACATCAGCGATGCCCAGCTTGCGGGCCTTGCCGGTATGCGCGGTCTTGCCCGTCAGCATCAGAGTCATCGCTTTAACCGGGTCGATCAACGCCGGCAGGCGGAACGTCCCGCCTAGGCCGGGGTGCAGGCCCAGCTGGACTTCGGGAAAACCGAAGGACGCGCCCTCGACCGCGATGCGCCAGTCACATGCCAAGGCCAGTTCGAACCCCGCCCCCAAGGCCGCGCCGTGCACAATGCAGATCGTGGGGCAATCGAGTGCCTCTAATCGGTCCAACACGTCGTGCCCATGCGTGAGCATCTCGGCCGCCCCCTCATTGGCAATGTCATCAAAACCGGTGATATCGGCGCCGACGGCAAAGCCCGCGATCTTGGCCGAGCGGATGACCACCGCACGAGGCTGGTCACGTTCCAGCGCCTCGATGTGGCTTTGCAACCCTTCGACCACGTCCTGCCCGATAGTGTTCACGGCCCCCTCACCCCGATCCAGCGCCAGCCAGACGATACCGTCTGCCTCTCCACGCAGCCAAGGGCCTTCGCCGCGCGTCACAGGGCCCAGCTCAAGTTTCGTTTCGCCCAAATGTTCCAGTACGGGTCCCGTCATCACGCCACCTCCAGCAGCATCGCACCGCCCAAGCCGCCACCGATACACTCGGTAGCGATGCCGCGTTTCAATTTCCGGCGGTGCAGAGCGTTGACCAGATGGAGCACGATCCGATTGCCCGAAGTGCCGACCGGATGGCCAAGGCTTATCGCCCCTCCGTCGATGTTCAACCGGTTGCGGTCGATACGTCCAAAGGCCCCCTCTAGTCCCAAAATTTCACGGCAGAAATCCGCATCGTTCCAGGCGGCAATACAGGACAGCACCTGTGCGGCGAAAGCCTCGTTCAGCTCCCACAAATCCACATCATCGAACGCCATATCGTTGCGCTGAGCCAAAGGCGTCGAGGCCAGTACCGGCCCCAAGCCCATCACGGATGGGTTCAGACCGGCCCATTCACTGTCCACGATCCGCGCGAGTGGCTCGAGCTTGTGCTTCTCGACGGCCTCCTCCGAGGCGACGATCACCCAGCTTGCGCCATCCGTGATCTGACTGGAGTTGCCAGCCGTGACCTTGCCGTAAGGTTTCTCAAACGCGGGCTTGGCTTTTGTCAACCCCTCCATATCGCTGTCCGGGCGCACGCCATCGTCGTGTTCGTAGGCATTGCCGCTTCGGTCAAAGGCAGGCATGACTTCATCCTTTAGCCAGCCTTCCTTCTGGGCTAGGGCCAAACGGTGATGGCTGTCGTTGGCGTATTCGTCGGCGCTCCGCCGCGAAATATTGAACCGATGCGCCAGCACTTCCGCCGTCTGGCCCATATTCAGCGTTGTTATCGGATCTGTCAGCCCTCGTTCCAGACCGACGACGGGCTTGAAGAACTCGGGCCGCAGGCCGGTCATCGCCTTGGCCCGGACGAGGGGCCCCTTGGCCCGGGACATCTGCCCGAACCATTCGACCGCGGATTGCCGCAATACCAGCGGGGCGTGACTGAGCGCCTCTGCGCCGCCAGCAAGGATCATGTCGTGAGAGCCATCGAGGATATAGCGGTAGGCCGTGTCGATCGACTGCATGCCCGATCCACAGTTGATTTGCATCGAGAAGGCAACCATTTCTTCACTCAATCCCAACCGCAGGGCAGCCACACGGGCGGGGTTCATCTCATCTTGGATGACGTTGACGCAGCCCAAGATCACCAAATCCAAGAGCTTTCGGTTAAAGCTCTGCCGCGCGAGCAGTGGCCGTCCCGCCTGCACCGCCAAATCGACGGGCGTGAAGGGACCCGGCTTTCCTTTTGCTTTCAGGAATGGCGTGCGTGCGCCGTCAACAAGGTAAACCCGACGATTCATTCTGCTGCCTCCTTTTGCGACACCTGCGCATCCAGTCCGGGATAAAACCCGGCCAGCTCTTCGTGGGTGAAATCGTCAACGGCAACCACTTTGTGGACTAGGTCTTCCGTCTTCGCGATACGGTCGCGATCCTCCTGGCTGATGGTACCGTGCTCTAGGGCCTCATCCGGGGTCTGGTCTGCTTCGCGCAAGCGCTTCATCAGGGGTGCGGTGTCCATCACGGCATCATAGCAGTCGTTCAGCAACACGATGCCGTCGCGGTTACAGCCACCGTGCAGGCGGCCCACGATCCGGCTGCGTGTGGCGGAGGGTTCATAGATCAAACCGGCGGCCTTTTCGGTCAGCGCATCATCCGGGCCCGGCGCGCCGACCCCCGGCAGGGTCACTGTCCTCAGCAGCCATGCGGCCCAGCGGGCCGGGAAGTTCATCAAAACCTCGTCCAGCGCCAGCCTTATCCGGGCAAAGCCGCGTTCGGCGGCATAGTCCACAGCCGGCAGGTCCCCGCTTTGCCGTCCTTCGTCCTCCCAGCGTTTCAACGTGGCGCTGAGGATATAGAGCTCGGAGAGAATGTCGCCCATCCGACCAGAGATCATCTCCTTGCGCTTCAGATCGCCGCCCATGGTCAAAAATGCCATATCGGCGGTCAAGGCATAGGCCGCGGACCAGCGTGCCATCTGGCGGTAGTGCCGTTTTGCCGCGTCGGCGTCGGGCGCAGGGGCCAGAAACCCGCCGGTCCATGCGCGACCAAGAGCGCGGAAGAAGGTCTTGGTCGAATGTCCAACATGTTTCCAGAAGTGTTTGTCGAACGCCGTCAAGCTTTCCTCGGAGTCCTCGATATTCAGCGCTTTCATCTCATCCAGCAGGTGCGGATGCGCTCGGATTGAGCCCTGACCGAAGATGATCAGCGAGCGAGTGACGATATTTGCTCCTTCGACGGTTATCCCGATGGGAACAGCGCGGTAAAGCGCTTGCAGGTAATTCGATGGACCATCGATCACTGCCTTGCCGGAATGCACGTCCATTGCATCATTGATAGCGTCGCGCATGCGGTATGTGGTATGTGCCTTCATGATAGCGGATATGACGGAAAGCGAACGCCCCTCATCCAAGCCTGCACAGGTCAGCCGCCGTGCAGCATCCATCGAATAGCTGTCCGCAGCCAGCCGTCCCAGCCGCGTTTGAATGCCGCCGAACTTACCGATCGGCAGCCCGAATTGCTGGCGGATACGGGAATAGGCTCCGGTCGTATGCGCCGACAACGCTATCGCGGCGCACCCCATCGACGGCAGCGAAATCCCCCGCCCGGCGGCCAGCGCGCTCATCAGCATCATCCAGCCGCGCCCGGCGTATTCTTTGCCGCCTATGATATTGTCGAGCGGCACGAAGACATCCTTGCCCGTTGTCGGACCGTTCATAAACATGGTCTGGCTGGGAATGTGCCGTCGCCCGGTTTCGACCCCAGGCAGATCAGCCGGTATCAACGCACAGGTGATGCCGATGTCTTCTTTTCCGCCCAGATGCCCGTGGGGGTCCCGCAGCTTGAATGCGAGGCCCAGCACCGTACAGACGGGGGCCAACGTGATGTACCGCTTGGCCCAGTTCAGTCGGATTCCCAGCACCTCTTCGCCCTTCCAGGTACCCATTTCGATCACGCCGTCATCGATCATCGCGGTGGCGTCCGATCCGGCCTCGTCACTGGTCAGGCCGAATGCGGGCAATTCGCGTCCGTCGGCCAGACGCGGCAGCCAGTGGTCCTGCTGCGCGTCGGTTCCGAACATGTGCAAAAGCTCGCCCGGTCCAAGCGAATTCGGAACCATCACCGTGACGGCCGCCGCAACAGAACGAGTAGAAATGAAACGGACAACCTCGGAATGGGCAAAGGCCGAGAACCCAAGTCCCCCATATTTTTTCGGAATGATCATGCCGAAGAATTTATTGTTCCGCATGAACTGCCAGACATCTGGCGACAGATCGGCATCCTGTTCGTTGATCGCCCAGTCATTGATCATGCTGCACAATTCCTGGCAGGGACCATCAAGGAATGCCTGTTCTTCTTCGGTCAGATTGGGTGCCGTGACCGACAAAAGCTTGGACCAGTCGGGATGACCGGAAAACAACTCCGCTTCCCACCACACCTCGCCCGCTTCCAATGCTTCGGCTTCAGTCGCGCTCAGTTGGGGTAATACTTTGCGTGCCCACTTGTGAATGGGTTGAGTGATATAGTTCCGACGGAATTGGGGCATGTGCAGAATGGACCTCCGTACTTTTGGGCCAACGCGCTGTCGCACAGCACAGTTCCTTGATTCCTCATGTGAAACGAACGCGTCATAGCATTTGGCAAGCAGCGGCCCTGAGAAAGTCGCTCCCAACGATGGGGCGACAGAATTTTGCGGCGCCTCCCGCATAGGGGCCAAACGCAAAGTGCTCACCGATCATTCAGCTGGGGCAGGCTCTATATTTCTGGAAACGCCATCCTCGGTCGAGAGCGCCTCAATTGCGGTATCAGCCTCTTCAGGTGCCGTGGCGACTTCCTCGCCCATCCAGTAAACAATAATGCCAATGCCAAAGATCACTACCGCGGCCATTCCGATCAAAGGGCCGATATGGCGACGCTCCTGCTTTTTGAGATTTGCATCTGGCGGAGTCATTCTGTGCCCTTCCTTACGTCATTTCAGTCATGTTCAGCATCGTTGCTCACGATGCACATAGGCAAGCTGTCCAGAACTTTGGTGAACAGGTCACCTAGGAAGAAAACCATTGGCAGGACGCATTGTTCCAACGCCACGCCGGCAGTACATCGCTCCCACCGGGCAGATTTTGCGTCCACTTACATCCGCGCGGTCCACACCGCGAAGGGCTGAGCCGCTGCAAAATGCACCGTCCCTCTCGTCGTCCTGTCATGGCAGGTTGGCCGGATTATGTTGCTAAGGGATTGATTTCCTTTTCGGCAAGCACGGTAAGCTTGTGATCCGCAGCTTGCTCTTCCGTCAGAATCGCCCGCAGATCCTTCTCATCCTCGCCCAGGCCGAGTTGCTTCGCCCAAGCGGCCAAGGTGCCGTACACGGCCATTTCATAGTGTTCGATCCGCTGCGCTGAGGCGATGATACCCGCATCCCGTTGATCGCGATCTTCGATCATGCCCGCCCATTTGTCGGCTTCTGACACCAGCCGCTGCATCGAGTGATCCTTATGTTCTTCCGACGCGGCCTCATGGCGCCGAAGGATGGCTTCTACCCGCTCGAGATGACCTTGCGTTTCCGTAAGGTGGGCTTCCAAAACCTGTTTCAGGTCAATTTCATTGACGTCGTCGATCATACCGGGCAACGCCTTGACCAGTTGGGCCTCCAACGACCGGGCCTCCTGCAGTTCGGCGACATACATTTCCTTGAAGTTGTTCATAAGCATTATACTTGCTCCTTTTTACTGTTGCTCCCTCTTTGAAGCCTAGGCGGGCCAAGGGCCCTCGCTCAAAGATCCCTGCAACACAGGAAGGGGGCTTTTCTCGGCTGAAACCTCACGCCAGTTCCGCCCAGAAGTTTTTGCGAACCGAAGGCGGACCCAAGGCACGGTCTACCCATGGTTCTGCGGATCTGTCAGGGCGCTGCGCGCCGTTCGGATTCGAGGCTCACCTCACTGATGGGCCGTACCATTGAGGCCTGGGGACCCATGGCCCCCTCGCCTTCGGCTACGCTCAACTCTACCGCCGATCCGACCTTGAGAGCCTCAAATCCATCGTTCAGTACAGCATTGGGCGCAAAATAGATTTCCTGACCATCGCTTATTCGCACAAACCCATAGTTGTCGAACATCCGCACGACGATGCCCTGGGGCGGACCGGAGAGAGTTTTGGTATCCCCCCGCATCTTCTGGGAATGCCCTTCCAACCTTCGCTCCATCGCGTCGAACGCGTCGCGGATGACGATATTGGGGTCGAAATGATCCCGCCGGTCACCGGGATCATTGCTGATGACAATTTCATGTTCAGGCACGCGGACTTCGATCCGCAGATGGAATTCTTTGCCGTGATGTTGGCTTCGATGCGGCCGTTCCACGACGATATGGCAACTGTTGATACGATCAAAGTAGCGATGCAATTTCTGGACCCGCTCACGAATGCGCGCTTCAAGCGGTTCCGATTTTTCGACATTGTGCCAAGCGATTTCCAAAGGAGTGTCCATGTGAGTCATGCCTTCTTGCTATGGCCCGACGCCGCGCCGTTGGCTGTCAGCGCCGGCACCTGTTCTTGGGAACGAACATTTAGGTTTTTTCCCTTGCAACAGCTAAACTTCCCACAGAAGTGCTCTGTTCCGCTCAGCCTTCGACAATGGCTGATGTCCGCCGCATCGGGGTGTCAGCGTCGGGTCATCTGAGGAATTACGGCCAAGATAATCAATACTATAACAGTCGACAGCACGGCCGTTGCCTCGAGACCCAGACCAGCTACGATCCCGATCCCGGCGGTCGCCCAAATACTGGCAGCAGTGGTCAGTCCTTGGATCTTTCGCTCTGCGGTACGCACGATGATTGCACCCGCTCCGAGAAAGCCGATGCCTTGAACAATGCCTTGCAAGACCCGTGATAGATCGGCGATCTCCATGCCGCTTTGCAGCGGCCCGATCAAAAATAATGCTGCGCCCACCGCCACCAACATAAGGGTGCGCACCCCTGCATTGCGCTCCTTGAGTTCGCGCTCTAGCCCAGCATGCCACCCAGCAAGGCAGCGAGAGTTAAGCGCAACGTGACACGGGTTATGGTGGCAATGTCTGGTACGTCGGAGAGCTCTTGTGTGACCGTCGACCAGATCTCTTGTCCCCGTATTACTCCTTTTCAATGCGATGATGGTCGCAGGCTGATCAGTGTAGTGTCTGATCGGAATGTTTATTCTTTATTGAACTTATATTGCGAGTGACCCAAATGAAGAAACGCAGCGGGCGGGAAAATTCCGGTCCGCATAAAAACAGTGCCATCTGGCACCAGAATAGTGTCAGATGGCCCAGGCATCTATTCAGATGCTTACCCGGACAAGCTACGATAGCAGCTGTCAGTCGTCCAAGACAAAAGTTACGGACAAATTGACCTTGAATTCCGTAATCTTTCCATCCTCGACCATTACATTCTGATCTTTTATCCAAGCACTCTTGATCCCTCGCAGCGTCTTTGAAGCACGTTCAATACCCTGCTTGGCGGCGTCGTCGAAACTATCCGGTGACGTTGCAGATATCTCGGTTACTCGTGCAATAGTCATGGCGTTCTCCTTTCTCTTGGTACTGTAGGCCCAACAGCCGGTTTGCTGGCTTGTTCCAGGTTCATTCGAGAGCAGCATGATGTTGCCGAATTACCGTTCTGCGACTTTAGCAGAGAATGAATTCGAGGCTCTGCACAGGCGAAGTCAGCGCACCGTCCGTCTCAACGCACCTTGCAAGGCGCGTGCGGTGACGCTCTTGTTGGTCTGGAACCCCATACGCAACAATGCCTCGCGCTCCTTCACATGCGGCGGAAGACACAACGATGCGGCCAACAACTGCGCTTTGCCTCGCCATGTTGATGAAAGCATCTTGAGCTCTTCCAGCGCAGGCAGCAAAACGCGCTCGATATCATCGAAGTCACTGCCGAGCGGGAAAGCTGGAAGCGTCCTACGATGCTCCTCAATCCATGCATGGACCCGCTCAGGATAGTTCTGGCGGTGGGCTTTCGGGATTTCATAATCATCGGGAAGTTTCCCCGCTGATTTGGCCTGGGCCATCAATTTGTCCTGGAAACGACTATCGGATATGTTCAGCAGAGCGCCGATCACCTGCGCGTCGGATAATCCGCGCAGGTCGGCGGCACCATATTCGGTCACAACCAGATCGCGCATGTGACGCGGCACTGTCACGGTATCGATCGTCCAGCGAATGTTGCTGCACGGTCTGCCTTTGCTCATTCGCCAGGCAGGAAGCGTGATGATGGAACGCCCCCCCTCCAGCGCAAAGGCCTGTTCGACGAAATTGAATTGCCCGCCGACACCGCTGACCACCTGTCCGTCGTCCAACGTGTCAGACATGACGTCGCCCAAAAGGCTCACTTGCATGGCCCCATTGACGAACCTAGCGTTCACGCGCGCAGCACGTTTCGCCTCCTCATCGCCATAGAGGGAATTGGTGAAACTCACGGGCCGCATCGCGATTTTCGCGCGTTGATCTTCGGGCAAGCATCGCAAGCGTTTGTAAAAATCGCGCGTTTCGACAAAAAAACCTGCATCAATCACGGCGCCATCGACTTCGCGCCTTAAAATCCCAGCCTCGAAAAGTGCTAGTAGCCCGCCAACCAGCATTTCAGTGACAGCGTAAAGGCCCTCTCGAAACGGCGCCTCGTGTCGATCCCCTTGCGGGAATGGGCAACCACGTTGGATGGTGTGCATTTTTCCTTCATCGCGGAGTATCAAAGCATGCGCCACAGCGTCGCCGATGCCCCCGATGCCGATCTGCAGCGTCCCCCCGTCTCTGATGAGGCCGCTCACGTGCAGCCCGATCGCATGCGCGGCGTCCTCGACCGGGCGGCGTACTGCCGAAAAAAGATTGTAGTCGGGAGCGCCATGCAGGACGTGATCCGCCTCATTTGCGTTCATTACGGCACCATCGCCCTGCATGAAAGGCATCTCGGGATGCACCTCGAATGCCACTTGGAAATCGACCTTACCCGCGGCGCGAAATGCAAACAGATCGGCGGAAATATCGGTGTTGGACGACAGCGAAAACTGACCACCTTTCTCTGCGACCAGTTGGAGCAGAACATTGGGCTGTCGATCCAACAGAACGTCGCGGGCATGGGTGTAATTCGCTGCGATATAGGCTTGCTGCATTGCGTCCACCCCCAGCCATCGACCAGCAAACAGGAAAAATTCATTTACCGTGACGTTGCTCGGCAAGGTCCCTTCGCGCAGCATCCTCACATAGAGGGGGCCGGGATAGGCACCGAAAAGTCGGTCGAGCGCTGGCTCAAGAAATCGCTGTTCCATGTCCGATGACAATGGAGGTCGCTCCAGGGTGAGCGCCGTAAAAATAGACAGCTTCCGCTCTGGTACGTTGCGGGCGCCACGTACCAGAGCGTCTACCAGCGTCAGTGGTTTGCCCAAACCTAATGGAAGAGCTAACCTAATCTCGCCGCCTGTAGACTCGTACAGTTGCTGCGCAATGGTATCGGCTTCGTCTTCCCGCTCCATAAATACAGATATCCTGTAGATTGCGTTAGAGGTGCAACCAAGCATCTTGGCGCACCAAAGAATCTTAACCATGGGTGCGAGGTCTCGGTCTCAAATCCTCCCAGCAAGCCCGGGTGGCCTCGCACCCCAAACTTCACTCTCACCTATGTTTCGCCCTTTTTAAACAATCCTCTGCGCAGTGAGGCGACCTCAGTGGAACTTAAATACTTTGACCTCAGAACTCCTATGTACGAAAACCTTTATCTTTGCGAAGAGTTCCTGGCGAGGATCAAGCTGTTGTTTCGTCTTACTTCTTTTTTCCGAGTTCTGCTGCCCCCGGCGAACGAAAGCAATCCGCAAGGAACATTCTCATTCGCGGGCTGTTGTTTTGATATGTGGGGGTGCGAAAGAGGGCGTCGATCATGGCGAGTGCAACGAGAAACCAGACCGCGAAGAAGCTTGTTTGCATCGTAGGCTCCGACGCTTTTCATCAGGAAATGATTGGTCGAATACCTGAGGCAAAAGACTGGCAGTTGGAACAGGTTCTGCACCGTACCGATGTTCAACCTAACGGTACCTTCGATTTTGACACCTTGCTGAATGAAGCCCGGGCAATCATCAGCGGTTTCGATCGCCCGCCGGACGCTATAATTGGCCATCTTGATTTCCCCGTCTCCGCATTGGTGAGTCTTCTGTGCCGTGACCATGGATTGATTGCCGCATCGCCCGAAGCAGTGGCACGCTGCGAGCATAAATACTGGATGCGTCAATATCAGCAGGATGCTCTGCCAGATCACACGCCTCGCGTGGTTGCCATCAATCCTTTCGATCCAGATATCATGCGAAAGCCGCCGCTCCCGTTTCCATTCTGGCTAAAGCCGGTGAAGGGTCATTCATCCATGCTTGGGTATCGCGTACGTGAAGCTTCGGAACTAACCCAAGCACTCAGCGCTTGCCGCAGGGCCATTCATAGGTACGGTGAACCGTTCAACGCCTTTCTCAAGCACCTTGATCCGGCAGAACTTCCCACAGACAAAATTGATGGTAATTACGCTGTTGCTGAAGAATTGATCTCGGAAGATCAGCTTTTCACCCTCGAGGGCTATAGGCACAAAGGCGAAACAACGATCTACGGGGCCATCGAAAGCAGGCGGTCCGGGCGCCACATGTCTAGTTTATCAAGCTATTACTACCCCGCCGAGTTGCCCGGGGAAGTGGTTGAAGCAGCGCAACAACAAGTGACCAAGGTGCTCACGCAGGTGGGATTCGACAACGGTCCTTTCAATGTGGAGTTTTTCCATGATCCCGAAACCGGTGCATTAAACCTGCTGGAAATCAACACCCGGCTTTCAAAATCCCATGCTCCGCTTTTTGAAATCGTCGATGGCTGCTCCCATCACAAACAAATCATTGAGTTGGCGCTCGGGCAGACGCCCGACAGACCTAAACGTAAGGGCACTAGCCCTATGGCCGCCAAGTTTATGGTCCGTAGCCACGAAGCAAATGGTGTTGTTCACACTGTCCCGTGCCAAGAAGAGATCGACAAGCTCTGCGCATTGATGCCCAACCTGAAAGTACAATTGTTGGTTAATGAGGGTCAGAACCTCTCTGAACTAGTCGATCAGGACAGCTATTCGTTCGAGTTAATGGATGTCTTTCTGGGGGGCGAGAGCGCCGAGTTCATTGAGGATGCATATAGACGTTGCCGGGACACGCTGGTGTTCCTGATTAAGCCAATGGACGACACGGACTAAGCCGCGAACAGGAGGCATTGATGAAAACGATAAGCACATTTCCGAACGAGGTGATCGAAGAAGAAAATGTGTTCATTCCCTCAACCGATGGGATCCGACTAGCCGCTCGAATTTGGCGGCCCAAAAATTCGGAGAACGTCCCAGTACCGGCTATCCTAGAATACATCCCCTACCGTAAAAGGTTTGGCACGGCTATTCGCGATGAACACACCCATCCATATCTAGCTGGACACGGCTATGCCTGTATCCGGTTGGACATTCGCGGCAGCGGTGAAAGTGAAGGTGTGCTGAGGGATGAGTATTTGCAAAGCGAGTTGGACGACGGCGTTGCCGCACTGCATTGGATCGCCGATCAACCTTGGTGCGATGGTAATATTGGTATGATGGGAATCTCATGGGGCGGCTTTAACGCCTTGCAGATTGCCGCGATGCAGCCGGAATCACTAAAGGCCATCGTTACGATGTCTTCAACTGATGATCGTTATTCGGATGATATCCACCACATGGGCGGCTGTTTGCTGGGCGACAACCTATCATGGGCGTCGGTAATGTTCTCCTATAACACCATGCCCCCGGACCCTGCGCTGGTCGGCAGTCGCTGGCGCGACATGTGGCTGGAACGTTTAGATAACTCCGACCTATGGCTGAAGAATTGGCTGCAACACCAACGGCGCGATGCCTATTGGCGACATGGCTCTGTGCGTGAGGACTATTCCGCCATCAAGGTACCGGTCTTTGCGGTTAGTGGCTGGGCGGACGGCTATACCAACTCTGTTTTCCGACTCATGGAAAACCTTGACGTTCCCCGCAAGGGGATGGTTGGCCCGTGGGGCCATATCTATCCACATTTCGGCCGTCCGGGCCCGGCCATTGATTTTCTATCCGAGTTGTTGCGTTGGTGGGACCGCTGGCTCAAGGGCAAAGACACCGGCGTGGAGAACGACCCGATGATCACTGCGTGGATGCTGGATAGCGCTCCGCCTAATCCGGAATACGATCATCGCCCGGGCCACTGGGTTGGAGAAACCATTTGGCCCGCGCCAGATATCACATACGAACGATTTACGATCGCTGAAGGACGAAAACTGCGTCCCGAAAAGAAAATACCATCGCAGAAGGAAGAAGAAGTTAACCTGGATGTGCAGTCGCCGGTGACTTTGGGCCTACATTCCGGCAAGTGGTGTTCCTATGCCAATGGTCCCGATCTGGCAAGCGATCAGCGCGCAGACGACGGTGGTGCGTTGGTTTTCCAGTCCGATCCATTAACAGAAGATATGTATATTTTGGGGGCGCCAGAGGTCGAATTGGAGCTGGCCAGTGATTGTCCCGTAGCCATGGTCGCGGTGAGGCTGTCCGACATGCGGCCTGATCATCAAGTAACCCGCATCACATATGGAATGTTAAATCTAACCCACCGTGACAGCCGTGAACATCCTGAAGAGTTGAAACCGGGATGCTTTTATCGAGTCCGAGTACCAATGTGCTACGTTGCGCAGAAGATACCTAAAGGTCACCGTGTACGTCTGTCGATCTCGACCGTTTACTGGCCCTTGGCATGGACTCCGCCCGCCTCTGTGCGCTTGACGATCCGCACAGAGAAAAGCATGCTGACACTGCCCTGTCGTACTCCCAAAGTCAGCGATGAAGCGCTGGAATTCGGAGCGCCGGTCCAATCACCGGCTCCTTCGGTAACCTCATTGGCACCACCCGCGCACGAATGGGTCATCCATCAGGATCTAGGGCGACAATGGACGGAGTTACGCGTCACCGACGACCGAGGAAAGATGCGACTGGACCGAATTGACCTAACGGTCGGGGCGCGGGCGGTAGAAATCTATGGTGCAAGACCGGGAGATTTCACGTCTGCTACTGGCGAAACCGAATGGTATCGGACCCTGCAACGCGACGGATGGCTGATCGAAACACGCACCCGCACTTGCCTGACTTCAGACCAAGAAAATTTCTATCTTACGGCCGAGTTAGACGCTTGGGAAAATGGGGCGCGGGTGCGATGTCAAAGCTGGAACGAAACGATCCCTCGGGACATGGTTTGATGGTCGTTTCAAGCGGGGTAGATGCGAACAAAAACCTTAAACGAGTTTCTAAAGTCTACACCTTGACAGAGAAGAACGAATACCCGGGAAAGGCTGAACGTACATAGATAAATCACTAGTGTGCCGGTTCTCGTTGGCTAAATAAAAGGAGGAAACCATGAAAGTTTTTATCGGAACTGCAATCTCTCTTAGCTTGTCAGCTGCAGCTGTGGCCGCTGCGGAGGTCACTGCAACTGTACATGATCGCGATGGCAAGAGGCTTGGTGCCGTAATCATACAAGACCTGCCCTCTGGCATGGCCTTGGCGACGCTCACTTTAAACAGCTTGCCCGAAGGCGTGCATGGCATTCACCTACATGAAACTGGCGATTGTTCCTCAGAGGACTTTAAATCCGCTGGCGGGCATGTTGCAGGTGATCGCAAACATGGTGTGATGGTTGACGGCGGCCCGCACCCTGGTGACATGCCAAACTTAACCGTAAAATCCAATGGAGTTGGCGAAATAGAAGTTTTTATGCCATTCTTATCCGTGCAGAACGACCTGTTAGACTCAGATGGCTCTGCCTTCGTTATGCACCAAGGTTTGGATGATTACGAAAGTCAGCCGGCTGGGGATGCAGGAGACCGGATCGCTTGCGGAGAACTCACTGAACGCAACCAGTAAGCTGGAGAACATGTCAGACGAGTTGGTTCAGACGCCACACCATGAACAATGAGCAATGAGCACTTGTTTGTGACACCTGTATGTACGGTAACTTGATCGAAGTTTGAACGGACCATTTTTCTGAATGGTTAGCTGAACAGAATTCCATTCGCACGTTCATCAAAAGGAACTGCTAAATATGTCAAACTTCACCCTCTATTACTGGCCTGTGCCGTTTCGCGGTGAATTCATCCGTGCGCTTCTCGCCCATGCTGGCGCAACAGTTGACGAGCCTGATAGCGACGCGGTCATTGCGATGATGGATATGGACCCTAGCGATCAGCCCGTCCCGCACATGGCACCGCCATTGTTGGTAGACAATGCATCTGGCAAAGGGATCGCTGAAATGCCTGCGATCTGCCTTTGGTTGGCCGAGCAATTCAACTTGACTCCAAGCGCGCCGCATCAGAAAGCGCTCGCGCTAAAGGTTATAAACGATGCCAATGACGTCTTGGACGAGATGACGCTCAATGGCGGCAAGACGATGTGGACGACAGAGTCTTGGACACACTTTCGTCCTCGCTTACGTCGCTGGATGAGGATCTGGGAGGCAGCGGTCGTGCAGGATCTTCTTGCTGTAAACCAGAACGAGCTCGGTTATATCGCAACCGCTACTCTCTGGGGAACGATGACCGAGCGGTTACCCCAGCTTCGCGCACTTCTTAGCACGGAGGCACCGAATGTTGCCACGCTTGTGGAACAGGCCCGGTCCCAGGGCGCGCTTTTTGCGCAGGCTGAGGAAAGCCGGGAGCGCTTCGGCAACGTCTGGTGCGGCGGAGAGATTGAAAAATCGTTAAGAGAAGTCGTTCAAGGCTAATCAGCGGACCCAAGCCCATACCTTAAAGAATACGCCCGCCGCAGCATAGAAGAAGATCGGCTCATCCTGATCTCAGCAAGCTGTATCTGATGCGCGGTTTTCACAACGAGAAGGTTTTTGCAATTTCGTGCGTCGCTGGGTAGAGGACCATATCATGTTCTGAGAACCCCAACTCGGCCACCGCCGAAAATGCAGCATTTTGTTCGCCGCACTTACCCGCAAACGACGACTACCGTTGCGCCAAGAGCGACAATGGCCACTACCGCCCATAATCCCATTTGAAGCCTTGTCATCTGTCCAACATGCCTTGCAGTTCTGATAATGTTCGACCGAATGGTGTAATTTTGCTCTTCCGCTTCGACTCGACCGCAGTTTCAGAGCGGCGATTGCAGCCGGGTCCATGGGGAGAGTGTCGCAAATAGTGGCGTCTTTTTCTAGTATCATGTAGCGCCGTATGATTGCCCACTCATTATTCTGCTCTAACATCAGAGCGCCCACCAACCGTGTGAACGCGGCCTGGTTTGCAAAACAGCCAGGACATTAGCCCGAAGTTTAATTTTCCTTGTTCTGACGCTCCAGATTGGTCCCGTCCTGGTTTCGTGCCGCCCCTAGTGCTCGTTTAAGTCGCCTTCCGTTCGAAAACGACAGGGCTTTTCTATTCCTATGTTAAACTACGGCGGCGCGGATTGTATAACCCGTTTATGTATTCGAATATCAATCAAACCAAAATACCATACTCACAATCTTAGCAATCGGACGAAGGCTGATCAAAATGGCCAACGGCGTCATCAAAAACGGCCACTTTCAGCCCGCCAAAAACCGAGTTCTTCCACAAAGCTTAGCCAGAAGGAATCTGATGGGCGCGCTAACGGGCTATGGTGGAACATTTTTCGCGCGGGAATAGTTCTATGTAAGACAATAGCTTGCAAAGCGAAGTTTATGAACAGAATTGCCACAATCCTCGGCCGACAATGCGGGCAACGTTCCGACAGATGCATTCACTTTCGATAAGGTAGGTGAGATGAACAGGCAGCGAACGCATGACCTAGTAAACCCGACCGCGGCGGACGCGCAGTCGGTTCTCTCAGCTGGCCGCAACTGCTCTGCTATATCAATGGCAAACCGTGCGACTGTACTGATTGATGGTGCATCTTATTTCGCAGCTTTGGACGCCGTCCTAAGAACGGCTGAACGATCCATTACAATTATCGGCTGGGATTTTGACGCGAGTATTCGTCTTCGTCCACAGGACGGGCCTAATGCGCCCGTACTGGGGGATCTGCTGCGCGATCTGGTCGAAAAGCGTGCGGACCTCCATGTTCGGGTTCTAATCTGGAGTTTGGCGACTGTTCATACGCCAAGTGCAGCTACGCCGCTCCTTGTCGGATCCGGTTGGGCAAACCATGAGCGTATCCACCTGCATCTTGACACTCATCATCCCATTTATGCATCTCATCATCAGAAGATTGTTATCGTTGATGACGCTGTGGTTTTTGTCGGTGGAATGGATCTGACGGTTGCACGCTGGGACAAGCCTGGACATAAGTCAGACGAGCCGCTGCGAAAGGATACTGACGGGACACCCTATGAACCGGTTCATGATGTCCAAATGGTTCTGGACGGGCCAGTAGTGAGTGATCTTTGTACTATCGCGTATTCCCGATGGTACGATGCAACAGGGGAAGCGTTGTCAGTCCAGGCAACTGTAGACCTTTGGCCTCGCGAGGTGAAACCTGACTTTGAAAATATCAGTGTTGCGGTTTCCCAGACAAAACCCAACTTAGTCACTCAGCGTGGCATTGAAGAGGCGGCGCAGCTAACCGACGATCTGTTGGAGGCGGCACGCGAGACGATCTATATTGAGGCGCAGTATTTCACTGGACGGCGCATGGGCAGAAAGCTCAAGCGGTTGCTTGCGCAGCCGGAGGGTCCAGAAATCGTGGTCATTTGCACGCTTATCGCCAACGGCATCCTGGAGCGCTTCATCATGGGGGCGAACAGGGAGCGGCTGCTGCGTCGACTGAAAGCCGTCGACCGGCACAATCGCCTTCACGTCTATTGCCCCGTAACGGACAATGACGAAAAGCACCGGCTGCTTGTTCATTCCAAGGTAATGATCATAGACGACCGTTTTCTGCGCATTGGGTCGGCGAATCTCAACAACCGCTCGGTGGGGTTGGACACCGAATGTGATGTGACAGTAATCGCGCAGACGCAGCAAGCTCGCGATACAATCCATCGTGTGCGTGACACGCTGTTAGGGGAACATCTGGGCGTTAAACGCGAGGAACTGCAGCAATCGGCGGCGCACAAAAAAAACCTGCGTAAGATAATTGACGGGCTGCTGTGCGAAGGCAAAAGCCTGCAGCCTGTCAACGTAGTCCCGGGGAAGACACGGTCGTTTCCCGGCACCTTTCTACTTGATCCCGAACGGCCTCTTCCATTTCTCAACGCGCTTCACAGGTTATGGTCCCGAGTGACCCGCCGTGACCCAGTACGCGAAAAAAACAACTCGGAAACCCCTAAGACCAATAGCCCAGCACAAAGAGGGATAAGAAAATAGACAAAGCGGAACACGAGAATTGCGCCAATCAGAGCCTGTCCCGGCAGCAAGTAGGTCAACACAGCCTCAATCACGCCAAGTCCGCCCGGCACATGGCTAACGATTGTGGCGACATTCGCACTGACGTAGGCGGCGACCACAGGAAAGTAACTGATTTCGGCGACGGAAAGAACAGTCTGATGCAGCGCGGCAGCAACGAAGACGAAATTCAGAGGTCCGAATACACACTGCGCCACGGCCAACCAGAGCTTTGGCATCGCGAGTTTGTGCCCACGAATGTGGATTGCCCCCGTCGCGAAAGCTGCCACCCCGAGATACAGAACTGGACAAGCGAGCGTAACCAGAGCCATCAACATGACAACACCTGGGCTAAGTCCCAAGGCGTTTATCGCAATTTCGGGCGCTACGAGCAGCGCTATGCCCCCGAGGGCGGCAAGCCCGAGTCCAACTGTCGCCCCACAGAAAACGATCAGTTGTGCGACATCAGCACGATCAAGCCCCCATCGCGTATAATAGCGATAGCGGATCGCCCCGCTGGACAACGCTGCCAACCCCAACGAATGGCCGATCGACAAACTTGCAAAAGACGCGATGGCAACTTTGCGGTAGTCCAATGGACAACCGACATATTGCAGCGCCAGCCAGTCAAAACTGGTCAAAGCAAGGTAGCTCAGCACCGAAAAGCCCAAGGCGGCAAACAACCGTGCCCAAGAAACCGCGGTCACTGCATGGACGAGGTCAAGCCAATCGTACCGGGACAATGTCCGATAGAGCAGGTAAAGCGCCAGCGTCGCTACGACGGCGGCGATAATATAGCCAAGCCAACGGCGTCTTTTGTACGCTGGTTTCCAGTCTTGTTTTTCAGGGCGGTCGTTGGCTGTCAAATGAGGATTTCCTTTTCGCTATATGGCAACTTAACACCCCACGTGCAGCATTCGATCCACAAAAAGCATCATGGCTGGGTCCGACCCACGCGTCCTGTTGGCGGAAACGTCGGGGGTAAACAAGCTTATGGATAATGCTCTCTCACCAACCATCCGCGTCATGACATGGAACATTCATGGTGGCATAGGCCCGGACCGTAGCCGCGACCTGCGACGCGTGGTGGATTTGGTTCAAAGCCATCAGCCCCAAATCATTGCGCTGCAGGAAATTGATTCGCGTCGCGGAACATCGTCCACACCTGATGCGTTTGATTTCCTAAACAAAGAACTTGGCGGCAACAGCCATGCAACCCGTCTGATCCGCGCCCCGGACGGCGACTATGGCCATGCGGTAATAAGTTGCTGGCCGATGGCAGCGGCGCGCTATCATGACATTTCCTACAAGCGGCGCGAGCCGCGCGCGGCGATCGAAACAGTGGTGGATACACCCCATGGCTCTCTGCACGTTGTGGCAGCACATCTTGGTTTGAGTTTTCGTGAAAGACGCCAACAAGCCGAAAAGCTTGTGCAGATCGTTCGGAAGAGTGATAAATGTTCGGTGCTCATGGGCGATCTGAACGATTGGATTGCCGGAGGTGCAGTGCGGCGGATATTGGACAGACAATTCCCGGGACACAGCCACATGAAGACGTTCCCTGCATGTCGGCCCATTTTCCCGCTGGACCGCATATATTGCCGCCCGAAGTCGATACTGCAGCGCAGTCAGACAGATCATACGGCTCGGCTCGCTTCCGACCATCTTCCAGTTATCGCTGATCTCATCTTGGGAAACTGCCCGTAGCGCAACAAAATTATGGCCAAGGCGCCTGACACCATTGGCAGCCACCATGTCACTTCCGTCATCCATCTAGAGACTTCTTTCGACTGCAGCGTGGAGGCGCGACACATTTTGGAATACTCACTTTGTTGGAATAATCTGGTCTGCCCTACCGAACAACTTGGCAATGCTGCTTCATGAATCCTCTGGTCAGTGAACAACCTTACCGAAAAGGAACGATTCACGCTATTATCAAGTTTAACTCATGCGCGACACGCTTTCGACCCGCTGGTTTTCGCCAAAGTTCTTGAGCCCGCTTTTAACCTGAAATGCCGATAAAGTGGCGGAACTTGATACAGCCTCATCTCGTTTGTCTGTAGTAACAATGCAGGTCAGCCTGTGGCATCAATGCATTGCGCCTCCACTGGCAAGAGCTTCTCAGTCGGGTTCTCAGCCTGCGACAACTGCAATGCGGCAAAGGAGTAATGACATGACATGGAAGAATTCAACGATTTTGACGGTTACAGCATTAGTATTGGCAGAGCCGCTCTTGGCTCAGCAGAACGCTCTTGAGAACGCGCAGGTCGTTGCGCTTGACGACTGGCGTTACGATGACCTCTATACAAACGGTGTAAGTGCCCGAGACCTAATCGACAGGGAAGTGTACGGACAAACCGGCGACGAGATCGGCGACGTAGAAGATATCCTCATCGGTTCGGATGGGCAGGTTCGTTCTATCGTTGCGGAAGTCGGTGGCTTCTGGGATATCGGTGATACCCATGTCAGCATTCCCCTCAACAGAGTGGACATGTCGAATGGCCAGATCGTGGTTCCGATTACGGAAGATACCGTTGGCGATTACGGCTTCTGGAACGACGAACCCATTCAGAACGGTGCAGTCGACTCCGACATCGTCGAAGGTGTAGATGATGAGCCTATCCCACGCGCGTGGCGAGCCTCTGAATTGATTGGGGACTATGCTCGGCTTCAGAATGATGATGGCTATAACGATTACGGATATGTCAGCGACCTGATTCTGCGCGACAATCAGGTCGCTGCCGTGGTTGTTCAACCTCGGTCCGAATATGGACCAGGATATCGGGCTTATCCTTACTATGGTTATGATTCCGGCTGGAATGCTGGCAGCCCCAACTACGACATGCCCTATACCGAAGATGATGTCCGCGACGCCGAGCGTCTCGACTATAATCGCTTCGACAACTCACTTCAGCGATAATCCATCAGCCCGCTCGTTTCTGACGAGCGGGCTATTTCAGTCATAGGCCGAAAGTTAGGCTTCCATGCATACACTCTTCATCGCCGCTCCAGCGTTATCCCAGCCCCTGCCGCCGCTCAGGATGCGGCATCGATTTAAGTCGTCGAAAGCGATAAACAGGGTGAATTTCTCGCGGCTGAAGTCGGGCGAGCAGCCTATCTTTTCACTGCCGACACCCGAGCTGCGGATGGCAAAGTGGCAGAAATTTCCTACATAACCCCAGAATGTTTGAATGCGTAACCGTAAGGGCTGTAACGGTATCTGATTACGCCTGAGGGAGAAAAGTTTACGCCAAATGGCGGGCATGTTCCAAGTGAACTAATCAAGCCGCGCGCTGTCGTGCCTTTACTGCAGTGTCAGTGGCATAATCGGCCAAATTTTATCAAGCCATAACCCAGCCTCGAATTATCGCACCATGCCACCGCAGGCCTCTGTCCACCCCTGCGCTTATTTTCCTCATCCCGGCGTTTCCCGCCGATGGAGTGATACTGCGGAGTAAGGCCTCAACGCTCCTCTCTCGGCGCTTGCGTGACTGGGAGTGTTTCGCTGGATCATATTGTGGTGTGGGGAGTTGATAGAATACGCAACAGGGGGAACTCGGAAGCATGACAGGGAACAAACCAGTTGTAGTTGTTACCGGCGCAGCAGGCAACATCGGCAGTAAACTTAGCAAGATTCTTGCGCGGAAGCATCGAGTCATCGGCCTCGACCTTCCAGCGAACTGCGAAGGGCGAGAAGGATTAATTGGCTGCGATATTACCGATCCGGAATCGACTGCGCGGGCCATAGAGAGATTGCACGAGGCAACCGCTAGCGAACCTATTGCATCAGTCATCCATCTGGCAGCCTATTTCGATTTCAGCGGCGAGGATCGACCTCAATACGAAGCGGTGAACGAGGAAGGCACACGCAACTTGCTGCGCGCTTTGCAGGATATCGAGGTCGAACAATTCGTCTATTCGGGAACCATGCTTGTCCATCGAGCGGGACGTCCGGGTGAACGTATTACCGAAGATACGCCGCTGGCACCCCGTTGGGCTTATCCGCAGTCGAAGGCCCGCACTGAAGAGATTATTCGAGAAGAAGCAGGCGATATACCCACTGTTTTCCTGCATCTGGCCGGACTTTATGACGATGAGACTGCGGTGCCCACGTTGAGCCACCAGATTGCCCGAATCTATGAGCGTACCTTTAAGGCGCATCTATATTCCGGCAACACCGAAGCTGGACAGGCATTTATTCATCTCGATGACATGTTGGAACTTTTCGTTTGCGTGGTAAACAGCCGCAAAGAGTTGCAAGCCGGGGAGGTAATTCTCGCGGGTGAGCCAGATACGGTGAGCTACGACGCGCTCCAAGACCGCATCGGGGCGTTGATCCATGGCGAGGAGAGTTGGAGAACGTTTGTCCTGCCTTCCTCGATGGCCAAGTTGGGCGCCAGGCTCGAAACAGAATCCGAGCCGGTGGTGCCCGATACTCTTGATCAAGGAGAAAAGCCCTTTATCCGTCCTTTCATGATCGACATGGCAAGCGATCAATACGCGCTCGACATCTCGAAGGCGCGCCACCTGCTGGACTGGGAACCGGAGCGACGCATCATGGACCGGCTGCCGATGCTGATCAAGGCACTGAAGGATAATCCTTTGGGTTGGTACCGCGCCAACGGCATCACGCCGCCGCCCTGGCTTGAAGCGGCAGACAAACGGGTAGATGATCCTGAAGCGTTGCGCGTGCAACACGAGACGGAATATCGCGAACAGCACCGTGCCAACCTATGGAGCGGCTGGGCCAACGCGGGCCTTGGCCTGTGGTTGCTGACCTCCCCGCCTTTGTTGGGCGTACAGGATCCCGGTATGATCGTTAGCGACGTAATCTCTGGGCTGCTCCTGTTTGTCTTTGGTATGCTATCACTGTCTTGGCAGATGCCTTGGGCACGGTTTGGCGCCGCAGTTCTGGGCTGTTGGATCATGTTCGCGCCGCTAGTCTTCTGGACAGACAATGGCGCGGCTTACCTGAATGACACCCTCGTAGGTATGCTCGCCGTGGCCTTCGCGCTATGCTTGTCGCCGACGCCGGGGGTTTCGCCGGTGGCCGCACAAACCGGGCCGACAATTCCCAAGGGCTGGAATTACTCTCCATCTGATTGGTTCCAACGCCTTCCGGTCATCATGTTGGCGGTCGTGGGTCTTCTCGTCTCCCGTTATCTCACGGCCTATCAACTCGAAACCATTGGCGGCGTTTGGGAACCGTTTTTTAGCGGCACCTTGGAAGGGAAGAACGGAACCGAACAGATCATCACCTCATCCGTTTCCGAAGCTTGGCCAGTGCCAGACGCCGGTATAGGTGCGCTGACCTATGCATTGGAGATCATCGTTGGTGCCATAGGCTCAGCGAGGCGGTGGCGCACGATGCCATGGCTCGTAGTACTTTTCGGGATCATGATCGTGCCGCTCGGCGCAGTGTCGATCTTTTTCATCGTGATCCAGCCTATTGTAATCGGTACCTACTCAACACTGGCTCTGATTGCTGCCGCCGCAATGGTCTGGCAGATCCCCTATTCGCTTGACGAACTGGTCGCGACCTACCAGTTCCTGCGACGGCGTCACCGGGCAGGTCAGCCTTGGTTGCTCGTGTTTTTTACAGGCGACACCGACGAAGGTCCCGATGACCATCCGCTGGACGATTTCGAACGCAGCCCCCAAGTGATCATAAAGGACATGGTTTCAGGCGGAATGACCTTTCCTTGGACGCTTATGGCATCACTCGCGCTCGGCCTCGTGCTAATGCTGTCGCCACTGGTTTACGGATGGGACAGCGGGACTGCCGCTACGAACCACGTCGTGGGCGCGCTGGTCATCACCGTGACCGTCGCCGCACTCGCCCCAGTGGCTCGACTGGGACGTTTTTTGAACGCGCTGATGGGAATAGTCCTGCTTTTTGCACCTTTGGTCGTCGGCGCCAGCTGGGGTGCCCTGTTGTTTTCGGCCTTCATCGGATTCGCGCTGATCGCTCTCAGCATTCCTCGTGGCCCAATCAGAAGCACCTATGGCACTTGGGATCGGTTCATTAGATAACGCTATGGTCCCATTTGATGCTCTGTCCGTCGTTATTCTAATCGCGGTTTTCTGTGTCGCGGCTGGTTCCGTCTGGCTCGCCGGGGTGCGCCTGTCACGCTATGCCGATGGGATCGCACGTGAATTCGGGGTTGGACAGGCAGTGCTGGGGGTAGTCCTGCTGGGCGGGATCACCTCGCTACCCGAAATTGCCGTGACGGGCACCGCAGCGATTGGCGGCAATGCTGCGTTGGCGGTCAATAACTTGTTGGGCGGTTTCACAATGCAAGTCACCGTGCTCGCTCTGGCCGACATGGCAATCCGTCGCAACGCACTAACTGGCACCGTGCCCGATCCCATCGTACTCCTGCAGGGTGTGCTGGGCATCATTCTGATTGCTGTGACGATCACCGGCATCGGCGTGGGCGATATCCCCTTCGCTGGGGCAGGCCTTTGGACATGGGGCATTGCTGCGCTCTTCGTCTATGCCGTACGTATGGTCGCCCGTGCACAAGACAAACCCGGTTGGGAAGTTATAGGCGAACCGCTTTCGCCGGACATCGACGTGGATGACCCGACTGAGAATCTCACACGCCCGCAACTGCTGGGTGCGACAGCGGCAGTAGCTCTGGTAATTCTAGTCATGGGATATTTTCTCTCCACCAGCGGCGAGGCACTGGCAGAGCGCACAGGGCTAGGCGACAGCTTTTTCGGTGCGGTATTTATCGCGATCTCGACATCTCTACCCGAGATCAGCACCGTTCTCACAGCGGTCAAGCTGGGACGTCACGTCATGGCAGTTTCGGACATTTTCGGCACCAATTTGTTCGACGTTGGCGTGATATTTTTGGTTGATCTACTCTATCCGGGCGGGGCAGTTCTAAACGAGGTTGGAATGTTCTCTATCGTCGCAGGACTGACAGGCATTGTGGTGACTGCGGTCTATGTGATTGGCCTGATCGAGCGGCGCGATCCGGCTCTGTTCGGCGTCGGACTCGATTCCTACGCCGTTATGACTATCTACATTGGAGGGATCGCGTTACTGTTCACGCTCCGGTGACGTTTCAGAAAATAGGAGGCTGAGATGACCGACCCCGAAAAGCCAGCGCCCGGTGAAGTGCTTCTGCCCGAAATCGGAAAAAATTTGACCCGCAATGAAATTATGGACGTACTGGCGGATGAAGGCTATTCGGCTAGCGGACGGAAAGGCTGGCTGAAGCAGGTTCTGACCCGGCTTGAAACGGAACAGCACGAAAGCCCGAACAGCACCCGCGCCGAACTGGTGGCCGAGATTTCGGATATCCTAAAAGAAAACGTCCCAGGTGACCCCAAAGCGGACGATAGCTTGTGAATCTGGCGCGAGGTTTCTCCTTACTGCCAGGTTCACGCCATTTCCGAGAGTCAATGTCGGAATCTACATTCCATACGACGGGTGCCACAGCGAGACATATACCCATCACAACATAAACAAGGAGACACCAATGGAACCGAACCAATTTGAAGAGAAAGCTCATGAGCTGGAAGAAGCAATGACGGAGCGGTCAGGTGAAATCGCGCGAAGCAGAGCTTCAGAAGCTGAACATCAGAAATTATTGGTGCTTCAAAGGAAATCGGAAACGCTCCTTAGAGAGACCCAACACCTAAAAAGACGATAAAGAAAAACACGATTTCATCCGACAAGCCAATGAACTGCTTCTTGAACTACGTCAGCGTCCACTTGCGTAAATGGAAATTAGCGTGATCTGCGGAAAATGGTGGCAAATCGCTTTGGCAGGTTCAGAAAAGACCCGATAGAATTGTTAGTAGTCTCACGCGATCGTGAAGGTTGTGTTCGACGGCGCTTTCTAACCTTGCTCCGGACTGAGACGATCGTAAACCTTCGCCGAGGGCCGTCTGGCTGCTGAGCTGTGAGATCGTTTATCGAGTGTCCCTATGGACGCACACGAAGACACCCCCCGCATTCAAGTTTTGTCAGTCTCTGATACCGGCCGTCGCCGCCGTTGGTCTGATGACGAAAAAATCCGTATCGTTGAGGAAAGCTTTGGCGACGGCGTGACAGTGGCGGAGGTAGCACGACGCCATGAGGTATCGCGGTCTCAGCTTTATGATTGGCGTTATCGCCATAAGAATGGATTGCTTGGTTCTGGCCCGCAATTTTTGCGCGTTATGAAGATCGAAGATGCTTCTGATGGCACTGACACTGCGCCAGCGCCGCAAGCTCCTGTCATGACTATTGATCTCGGAAAGCGGTGTCGTGTGGCGATCCCGTCAGGTTTTGACATGGAAGCTGCTGCGCAGCTGCTTAACGGCTTGATGGTGCGGTCATGATCGCGTTTCCGGCTGGAACGAAGGTGTGGATTGCAGGTGGTGTGACGGATATGCGCCGAGGCATGAATACTTTGGCGCTGACAGTGCAACAGGGGCTTGGGCGTGATCCGCATGCGGGCGAGATCTTTTGCTTCAGAGGTCGAAAGGGTGACCTGGTGAAGCTGCTCTGGCATGACGGGGTGGGCATGTCGTTATATTTGAAGCGTCTTGAGGCGGGGAAGTTCATCTGGCCGGTGAGCCAAGACGGGACGGCTGTTGCGATATCTGCGGCGCAGTTGGGCTATCTTCTCGAGGGGATCGATTGGCGTAACCCACGCTGGACGCAAAGGCCCAAAGCGGCTGGATAATTTGCGCTGAAGCGCCTGTTTTTATTGGTATTTAGCGGCTTCTGTGGTAAATATTTGCCATGTCCGACGCCGCTTCCGAAATTGCCAGATTAAGCGCTGCACTTGCCGCGCAGACCGCCCGTGCGCAGGCTGCGGAAACCGAATTGGCGCAGGCTCGCGCTCTGGCCTCCTGCACAGACGCAATGATCCAAGAATTGAAGCTGGAGATCGCCAAGCTTCGGCGTGACAAATATGGCATCACCTCCGAGCGTCGCACGCGGCTGATTGATCAGCTGGAATTGCAGCTTGAGGAATTGGAAGCGGCCGCAACCGAGGATGCGCTGGCGGCTGAACAGGCTGCGGACAAGGCCAGCGCCGTGCGTGTCTTCACGCGACGCAAGCCCGTGCGCAAACCGTTCCCCGATCATTTGCCTCGCGAGCGGGTTGTCGTCGAAGCACCTGCCGCCTGCACCTGCTGTGGCTCGGACCGGATCGTAAAGATGGGTGAAGATGTCACCGAGACGCTGGAGGTGATCCCCCGCCAGTGGAAGGTGATCCAAACGGTCCGCGAGAAATTCACTTGCCGAGCTTGCGAGAAGATCAGCCAACCGCCGGCCCCGTTCCACGCCATTCCGCGCGGTTGGGCAGGGCCGCAACTGATCGCGATGATCGCCTTCGACAAGTATGGACAACATCAACCTTTGAACCGGCAATCCGAGCGCATTGCACGGGAGGGGATTGATCTGAGCCTGTCCACCTTGGCTGATCTGATCGGCCATACCTGTGTGGCGCTGACCCCCATTCATGCGTTAATCGCGCGCCACGTGCTGGATGCTGGCCGTTTGCATGGTGACGATACCACCGTGCCGCTACTGGCGCGTGGTGGCGCAAAAACGGCGCGACTGTGGACCTATGTGCGCGACGATCGACCGTGGGGTGGGGGTGCGCCACCTACCGCACTCTTCCACTTCTCAACAGATCGCCGGAAAGAACACCCGACACGGCATCTGGCCGAATGGCACGGTGTTCTTCAGTCGGACGTCTATGGCGGCTACAATGATTTGTATCTCGCAGATCGTAGCCCGGGCCCGGTCCGTAGTGCGCTGTGTTGGAGCCACTCAAGGCGCAAGTTCTTTGAACTGGCCGACATCAAGGCCATAGCCCGCAAGGGTAAAAAGGTAGCAAAAGAAATCTCGCCCATCGCGCTGGACGCTGTGACGCGGATCGATGCGATCTTTGCGGCCGAGCGTAACATCACCGGCCTGTCAGATGCAGCGCGTCGTGAAGCTCGCCAGCAGTGGGTAGCGCCGATGGTCAATGATCTGCATGATTGGATGCAGGCCGAGCGGGCTCGGATGTCAAAGCACAACCCAGTTGCCAAGGCGATCAACTACATGCTCGAGGGCACAGGTCGCTGGGAGGCCTTCACCGCATTCCTTGATGACGGGCGTCTCTGCCTCACGAACAATGCCGCCGAACGGGCGCTCAGAGGGATCGCATTGGGCAGAAAGTCATGGCTTTTTGCAGGGTCTGAACGCGGTGGCGACAGGGCAGCCTTCATGTATACCCTCATTGTCACAGCAAAGATGAACGACATCGACCCGCAGGCATGGATGGCAGACGTCTTGGCGCGACTGCCCGAGATGCCTGTGTCACGCTTGCCAGAGCTGTTACCCTGGAATTGGAAGGCCGCCATGGGATTGAAGAGGATTGCTGCATGACGCTGGTCGCGCGCATCAAGGTCACATTGTCCGATGTCGAGCCTCAGGTGCTTCGACGCTTTGATGTGCCCCTCAAGATCAAGCTGAACCGCCTGCATGATGTGATCCAGGCTGCCATGGGATGGACTGACAGTCACTTGTATGAGTTCAGAGCCGGTGGCAGCGGCTGGGGCGTGCCAGACCCAGATGGTTTTTACGATGGCCCGATGCCCGCCAGCAAAACCAGCCTGCTTGACGTGATCGAAGATTTGGGAACCAAGACCATCCATTACATCTATGACTTTGGCGACAACTGGCACCACGTGATCAAGATCGAGAAAATCGATGGCTCTATCGCGGGCGCCGCATATCCACGCCTTGTCAGGGCTATCGGTGCTTGCCCTCCGGAGGATGTGGGTGGCTTCTCCGGCTACGCTGACTTCCTCGATGCCATAGCCGACCCCAAGCACGAAGAACACAGCCAGATGCTGGAATGGTATGGGGGGCAGTTCGACCCGGATGAGGCAGAGATCGGCCGCATCCTCGATAACTTCGAGCGTCTTGCAAAGAAATGGGCCCCGAAACCGCGCAAACCAAAAGCCGCACCCAAACGCCTCTGATCAATACGGCGCGCCCACGGCCTTCGCCGAATGCTTACAGACGATCTCATCATGTATCCAGTTCGGACGAGCAATGTGGTGTCACGACGAGAGCGCGCAAGCACTTCGGGGACCGCTCGCCCAAGCACATCGTCGCCTTGATCGAAAACAACCGCGGCAACAGAGCTCGCCATCAATCCGGAGCGAATTTTTATGGCATCTGGATCGGCGGCGAGTTCCCAGGCGATCCGCAGGACCCGCGAGCCAAAGATCGCTGCCGCCGGCCTTCGGAACCTTCGCCAACGCGGCGTTGAGGCGAATGCCAGCGCGAAATTTCTTTGCAAGCTGATAGCGGACGAAAATTAAACGCGCTGATTCGACACCACAAGGCGCGGCACCGCTTTGGTCGACCAAACGACGTTAGCTGAGGTTTCCTGATTGGGACTAATCGCCTATCAAAGACAAAGGTAATATAGTATGAACCCATGCGCTCTGACCTCTTCCCGCCTTTGCAGCTCGGCACTCCTTCCGACCGACTGACATACTTCCGCTGCTTTCTTATCGGCAGGACTGAAATCCGGAGCTTCATCAGGCGTCGAAAAGCTTATAGCCAGACAGAACCCATTAAATTCGGCGACATATACAGGATGCTGTTGGGCCATAGCCTGCAAGGGCAGGACAGCTAGCGCCAAAATCGCGGCAACTTTCAATTTAGAACCTCCCAATCTGACCGCTTCCTAACCTCGGCAAGCGGCGTTTCGAGTTTTAGCGCCTTTTACCAGAGCCTCTGCAACTTGGCTGTTAAAGCCCAGCATACTCGACGTTGTATTGAGGCTTCACGCAATGCATTGTAACCGCGCCATCGATACCGCGGTTTACGCGGCTTGACTGTCAACTTCTTGTGGCAACGCCTTCCAGTTCCACGGCAGCAATTCGTCCAGCTTGTTGATCTTGTGGTCGTGGATACGGTCGAGAACGTCCGCGAGATATGCCTGTGGATCGAGGCCGTTTAGCTTGGCTGTTTCGATAATGGTCCTGGCGCGAGCTAAAGTTTCCGCACCTGTGTCGGCGCCTGCAAAGAGCCAGATGAGATGACCGTTTTCCGTGATTGCAGTGCATAATTGTGCGGCGAGGAAAGGAGAACTGTTATGGATAATTTTGATGCCTATGTGGGGCTCGATGTACACAAAGATACAATCGCTGTGGCTTTTGCTGAAGGCGAACGATCCGGCGAGGTTTGCTCTTTGGGTTCAATCCCGAACGAGGCGACCGCAATCAATCGAATGGTCAAGAAATTGGCGGTCAGGTTTGAAGCGATATCTTTTGCCTATGAAGCAGGTCCGTGCGGCTATGGCCTGCACCGCCATCTTATCGGACTCGGACACGAATGCGACGTCGTTGCACCCTCCAGAACCCCTGTTCAGCCGGGAAAGCGGCGCATGAAGAACGATACGATCGACGCGCTGAATCTGGCCCGACTGCACCGGGCCGGTGAACTCACCTGTATCTGGACGCCGGATGCGACCCACGAGGCGATGCAGGACCTGGTCAAGGCGCGGCGCATATCCTCTCATCAAGTTCGTAAGGCACGCCAGCGCATCAGGTGCTTCTTGTTGAAGCACGGCCGGCGTTATGAACGGAAGAAATGGGGGCATCGACATCGGGTCTGGCTGGCAGATCTTCAGTTCGGCCATGTGGCAACGCAATTCGCTTTGCAGAGCTATCTCAATGAGGAAGAGCAAGCTGTTGATCGACGGGCCCAGATTGACGGACAGATTGAGAACCTGATGTCTGACTGGGTTTTGGCTGTCAATCGGCAGGCAATCTTGACCCCCTATCGGCATCCAAAAATGACCCCCCATCGGAGCGCTCGGGTAGCTGGCCCGATGCGGTGTAGCCTTTATACAGCGCAGCCGTATCGGGCCAGCGGGGTTTAGGTCATTCGCGGGTCTTGAAGCGCCAGCTCTCGTTGCCGGTTTCGACGATGTCGCAGTGGTGTGTAAGGCGATCGAGCAGTGCTGTCGTCATCTTGGCGTCTCCGAAGACTGATGGCCACTCACCGAAGTCGAGGTTGGTCGTTACGATGATGGACGTGCGCTCGTAGAGGCGACTGACGAGGTGGAACAGCAGCTGACCGCCAGTCTGGGCGAAGGGGAGATAGCCGAGCTCGTCGAGGATCAGGAAGTCGAGGCGGCACAAGAGATCCGCAGTGCGCCCCTGGCGATCAGCCCGGGCTTCTGCGTCGAGTTTGTTCACAAGGTCGACGATGTTGAAGAAGCGGCCGCGTTTACCACGGCGGATGCAGGCCCTGGCGATGCTCACGGCAAGATGGGATTTGCCGGTCCCGGTGCCGCCGATCAGCACGACGTTGCGTTGATGTTCAAGGAACTCTCCGGAGGCCAGATCGCGCACCAGCGTCTCGTTGACCGGCGTGTTCTCGAAGCTGAACTCATCGACCTCCTTGGCCAGTGGTAGTTTGGCAATCCTCATCTGGTATCTGATCGAACGCGCCTGCTTTTCGCTGATCTCGGCGTGCAGGAGGTCGCCGACGATCTGTTGCGGTTCGTGCTGACGCTTCACTGCTGTCGTGATGATCTCATCGTAGGCGGCCTTCATGCCGTAGAGCTTCAGCTGGCTCATCGCATCCAGCACTTGTGATCTTTCCATGGTTGGGTCTCCTGAGGCTGTCGTAACGTTGGCAATCGGCCACGGGCTGGCAAGTCAGCCGCAACGCGTCCGGCGTATCGATGGTCAACGGCGGCGGCGGCTCACGATGCCGGGCCAAGATGTTAATGATGACGGAGGCGGCGTGAGCCCCTTCATTCAGGGCTTCGGCACAAGCGGCATCCACGGCATCCAGCCCGTCGGTTGGGATCATGCTCAGGATCTGAACCATCTGGCGGTCGCCGTTCGGCACCTTACCAAGCTTGCGCTGCACACGCCTGATTGCTGGCGGCAGCTCCCAGTCCTTGAAGGGCGCACCATTCCTGAGCGCGCCCGGTTTGCGAGCCAGAACAGGGATGTAGTGCAGCGGGTTGTAAATCGACTTATCGCGGCCGAAGGCTCGGTCGTGCTGCCCCACAATCTTACCGTCCTGCCAGAACTCGACTCGCTCGGCATAAGCACGGATCTCAACTGGGCGTCCGACGGCTCGACCATCCACCGAGTAGCGGTTCTTATCGAACCGAACGAGGCAGGTTTTGGACACCGAGGCAGGCAGCGCGTGGAAGCCATTGAAGGGGCCGACATACGGCACCAAGCTGGCTCGTTCTTGCTTGAACACCTCCCAAGTTGTCCGATCCCGGAGCTCGGGGTGCGGGTTGGACTGAGCCCAGGCAACGCACCGGTCTTCAAGCCAAGCGTTCAGTTCGGCATAGCTTTTAAACTTCGGTCGCGGCACGAAGAACCGCCGCCGGACAACGCCGACCTGGTTCTCGACCTGTCCCTTCTCCCAGCCCGAGGCGGGGGTGCAGGCGACCGGATCGACCAAGTAATGTCCGCACATCTGCTGGAACCGGCGATTATAGGCGCGGTCGCGACCGACAAAGATCGTATCCACCGCCGTCTTCATGTTGTCGTAAATCCCCCGAGCACAGGCTCCGCCGAAGAAGGCAAAAGCTTTGTCGTGGGCGTCAAAGACCATCTCCTGTGACTCGCGCGGGTAGGCTCGTACGAACAGCATTCGGCTATGGCAAAGGCGGACGTGCGCCACCTTCACTGTCGTCGTCGCGCCATCGATCACCACGATCTCATGGCTCCAATCAAACTGATAGGCCTCACCGGGATCGAAGGTCAGCGGCACATAGGCAGCGGCTGATGCCCCCTGTTCCTCCTTGGACCATGAGGCCGCGTAGCGCCGGACAGCATCGTAGCCGCCGTCATATCCGAGGGCTCTGAGTTCTTCGAAGACCCTAATCCGGGTCAGCCTCTCACGCTTGGGCTTGCGCGCGTTCACTGACAGCATCTCGTCGAGCTTGTCTTTCCAGGGCCCAATCTTCGGCTGCGGCTGGACCGTCCGCTCGTAGGTGAGCTCCGTCACACCGGATCGGATTACCTTGCGCACCGTGTTCCGCGATACCCGTAACTCCCGGCAAATCTGCTTAATCGGCTTCTTGTCCTGAAAATACGCCCGCCGGATCTTCGCAATCGTCTCCACAACCAACATCCCACACTGTGCTCCCCGATAGCCTCGGGGGCATTATCCACATCAGTGTAAGGGGGTCATTTTTGGACGCCGATCACCCCTCTACGGGGTCAAAATTGCATGCTTGTTCACATTTGGCCCCGATCGTGCGAGAACTCACAGCCCTTCGCGGTCTTGACATAGTGATAGCCGCAGCGGTTGTCGCCGAAGTCGGCGATTTTGCTCGGTTTGAAAACCCACGTCGACTGATGAGCTATTTTGGCCTAGTGCCGGGGGAATTCTCAAGTGGGTCCAGCATACGCCCGCGCGGGATCACTAAGGCAGGATCCTCGGACGTTCGCGCGCTCTTGTTCGAAGCTGCTTGGCTCTACCGGCTGAAGCCAAAAGTGGGACAGTGGTCACTGGTTCGACAGAAAGACCTGTCACAGGCGGCGAAGGATATCGCCTGGAAAGCGCAGTTGCGATTGTATGGCCGATATCAGCGTCTCACGCAGATACGCCACAAACGCAGTCAGGTGGCTGTGACAGCTGTCGCGCGTGAACTGGTTGGATTTATCTGGGCGATTGCTCGCAACGCAGAAGGCGGAATGGCCGTACGATAGAGCAATCTCGGGCCGAACAAATCTGATGGTCTGTATGCAGAACGTTGAGACCGGTTAAGGGAATCCTTGGGCAAGAATTTGGAGCCGGCAAACCGGATCTCCGCAGCTAGATTAAGGCAGCCCTTTACGCCGTACCATCAATATGGGGCCGAACAGGATCCCCGAATGAGAGTTTGAGCAACCGTCGCGTTGAACTCAGCGTTCTGCACCAGCCCATCAGCCAAAAGTCAACAAACGTCTTATCGGCGATCGGTGAAGCACGCCCGAAATCTTGACAACGGTCATGAGAATTCTTTCGCCCAATACCAATAGGGCGCAGAGCCCGCTCTGCTGGGTTATTGTCGATGGCTACGCGACCATCGGACAGGAACAGGCTGAAGGCATCCCTTCGACTGAGGCCATAGCGGAAGGCCTTGGCCAGATCGCTTTTGCCAGGAATGCGCAGGAGTTGCTGTTCGGACCACTCGAAGAAGGCCTCCACCCTTGGTCGGCTCAGCCTTTGACGGGCCGCAAGGCGAGCCTCTGCGGACTGGCCGTTAATGTCACGCTCAATATCATAGAACTCACCGATCCGGTCGAGCGCCTCGCGCGCGATCTCGGACTTGGTTGAGGTCCAAAAGTCGTGGAAGTCTCGCCGCAGGTGCGCCCAACAGGCCGCTTCGCGCAAACGCGGCGGGCCATCGGGTTGAGGCGCGTAGAGCTTGGCATAGCCCTTGTAGCCGTCCGCTTGCAGAATGCCGCGGGCATCGGCCAGATGACTTAGCACGTGCTCTTCTTTCCAGTTGGGCGCAAACCGGTAGACAGCGCCAGGTGGCGCGGCTCCTGCCCACGGGCGCTGGTCACGCACGTAGGCCCAGACCCGGCCTTGTTTCACGCCTTTCCCCAACCCTTTATCTCTTCTGGAGCGGTCCAATACCCGGATCGGGGTATCGTCCGCATGCAGAAGGTCGCTGCTCAGAATGTCCGCATCGATCCGCTCGATCAGCGGCGATAGTGTCTTCATGGCGCGGCCGCACCAGCCCACAAGTGTGCTTTCGGGGATGTCGGCCCCCATGCGCTCGAAGATTTCATGCTGACGGTAAAGAGGAAGATGGTCGTCAAACTTCGAGACCAACACATGCGCCAGGAGGTTCGGTCCGGCCATGCTGCCCGGGATCGGACGGCTGGGCGCAGGTTCTTGCACCATCCGCTCGCAGCGCCGACAGGATTTCTTGATCCGAGCGATCTGGATCACCTTCATCTGGGCGGCGATCATGTCGAGCAGTTCGCTGACATCCTCGCCCACCACGCGCAGATCGCCCCCACAGTCTGGACAACACGCACCTGGGTCAAGCTCGCGGCGTTCCCGCGGGGTCGCATCCGAGACACGGGGGCGGCGGCGCAAAACAGTAGCTGACGCCTCCTCTGGAACGGGCTCGTCCAACCCTTCGTCGATAGGGGCGTCGTCCTTCTCAGCCACTGCAACCAACAGGTCTTCCAAAGCCAGTTCCAGTTGCTCGATCTCGCGCTCGACCTTCTCCGAGGATTTACCAAACGCCAGCTTTTGCAACTTGGCGATCCGCAGGCGCAGCGTCTGCACCAATTGATCATGGGCCCGCAGCGTGGCTGACATCTTGGCGTTTTCCGCCGCAATCTGAGCATTTTCGGCCTGCAATGCCGCAATCATCGCCTTCAATTCGGCGGGGTCATTTGGCATTTTTTTGGCGGAGTGCGACATGCGCCTGACTACCAAAATTCAGGCGCAAACACCATATAAATATAGCAGATCAGAAGCTATAATCACCCCACGCGCTCAGGCGGAGCGCCCCAAGCAGGGCGTCGCCAATCAATGCCTTCCCAGAGCATTGCAAGCTGCGCAGAGGTCAAACGCAAGGCACCGTCTTCCGCGCTCGGCCAAGGAAAGCGACCGCGTTCCAGAACCTTGTAATAGAGACAAAACCCCTGACCGTCCCAGTAAAGAAGCTTAACCCGATCCCCGCGCCGCCCCCGGAAGGTAAACACAGCACCGCCCGTGGGCTTCTGACGCAATACATCTTGAGCCATAGCGGACAAACCTGCGATCCCTTTGCGCATGTCCGTCACACCGCACGCCAGATACACACGGACACCGGTTCCGGGCCCGATCATGCTGCCTCAACTGCCCGAATGAGTTGCTGGACGCGCTCTAATGGCAGATCACTGGCGCAGCGTAGCTTGCGTCCATTTCCAAGCACGACTTCGATCTCCAACGGTTGTCGATCTTTTGATTGCTCTGGCTCAGAAGGCGAAGGCAGCGGCAGAAAGACCGTCTCCGAAGCCCGCGGCAAAACCCCTTTACGCCGAAGTTCCTGGCGCCACTGGTAGATATGCTGGCGTGTAATGTCATGACAACGCGCAACATCACTGACCGTTGCGCCATTTAAGCCAACCTTTTCGAGGATCGATAACTTCTCCTCTTCGCGCCAACGGCGCCTTCGCTCAACGCCGACAATCACTTCATGACGCATATCTCGTCCCATCTCATACGACGTCAGTAACGACGACAATAACGACAGTAGCTAAGTGAGTATGGGTTCACGCGGCAGGCGGTAACAATCGAGCGCTTACAATGCATTTTTCTCCAATCCACGAAGAGGGGCGTGTGCGCGCGATGCTTTGCCAAGAAGGTTTGGCCATTGACACCCTTGAGAAAAACAAGCCAAGCGTCAAACCTGAAGTAGATAACCCTTAATGTTCCTCATTAAGATATTCGCGCATCTCGGCCACGGCCTCAGCCGAAACCGGGCCGCTCCGACGGTCCCCGGTATTCCGCAAATAGGTCAGCAAGTCAGCGATCTGCGCATCGGTAAGTTTCCAAGCGAAGGGCGGCATCGCGAGCATGCTGGGAATCGTTTCGGTCGGCTGCGCCCGGGCACCGCCGAGGATGATGCGGATCGCGGTCGCGGGGTCTTTAGCGTGCAGCTTGTTCGAAGTGCTTAGCGGGGCGAAGAAATAGGGCACGCCCGACGCATCGGCGGCATGGCAGGCCGCACAATTGTCGAAGTAGAGCCCTTTGCCGGCCTCCATCCGCGCTGTTTCAGGCGCCTCTTCCGGTTCGTGTAGATCATCATCAAGGCTTTTGAGATAGGTGGCGACGGCGCGCAGGTCTTTTTCTTTGAGGAACTGGGTCGAGATCGAGACAACCTCACCCATGCGCTGCATCGGGGCGGTGTGTTTGGCGCGTCCGTATTTCAGGAATTCAAAAATGTCATCTTCGTCCCAATGGGCGATGCCGCCGTTCTCTCCGCCCCGGATATTGGGCGCAAACCAATTCTCCAACGTGCCACCGCGCAGATATTCATCGTCCTTGCTGGCGCCGAGCAGGTTCTTGCCCGTGTGGCAGCCGCCACAATGCAGCGGCCCGTCGACCAGGAACCGCCCGCGTTTCCATTCCTCGGAACGGTCTGGATCGGCCACGAACTCCTTGTCCTCGAAGAACAACAGCTTCCAGCCGCTTACCGACATGCGGATGCTGAGCGGGAACGGCAGGTTGTTTTCCTCTTCTTCCACATGCACCGGTTCGAGCGATTGCAAATAGGCAAAGATCGCGTCGGTCTGGTCGCGGGTCATCAGGGTGAAATAGGGATAGGGCATCGCCGGGTAGAGGTGGCGGCCCTCGTCGTCGATCCCCTCGTTCAACGCGTTATAGAAATCTTCGCGCGACCAGCGGCCAAGCCCGGTTTCATCGTCGGGCGTGAGGTTTGAGGAATAGATCGTGCCAAAGGGTGTCGACAGCGCCTGCCCCCCGGCGAAGGGGATGCCGTCGTTCTCCATATCCGTGTGGCAGGCCTTGCAGTCGCCGGCCTGCGTCAGATAGCGGCCACGCTCCATTTCCGAGGAGGAGAGTTCCTGGGCCTGCGCCGGCCCGACGGTTGCGCCGCAGAAGGCGGTTATCAACGCCAGCCGTCTCATGCCTGCACCAGCGGACCGGGATCGGCCATATATTGATCGATGATTGCCGCCACCGACCAATAGGCCAGCGCTGCGACGGTGCCGGTGGGGTTATAGCCCGCGTTCTGCGGAAACAGCCCCGCCCCGGCGACGAAGAGATTATGCAGATCCCAGCTTTGGCAATAGCGGTTGCAGACGCTGGTCTGTGGGTCGGTCCCCATGATCGTGCCGCCTGTGTTGTGGGTGGTCTGATAGGGCATCGAGTCGTAGGACCCCTTGCGCTCTGCAACGTTGACCTCCGATGCTGGCGGGGATCTACTACTGGCTGCCACTAGTGAGCGGGCGCAAGCGGTTGTTCCGGCTCGGCGAGCTGGCCTTCGCGCTGATTTTCGTGGGATTCCACGGCACCTTTCTGGCCATGCATTGGGTCGGCCTGCTGGGCCAGCGCCGCCGGATCGACAGCTATGACGCGGAAACCGGCTGGGGGGTGATCAACTTCATCTCTTCGGTCAGCAGTTTCGTCATGGCGATCGGGTTTGCGATGGTGCTGGTCGACATCATCATCCACGGTTTCGTCGCGGTGCGCGGCCCGCGCAACCCCTGGCGGGCCGGCACTTTGGAATGGGCCGGCATGTCCCCGCCCGCCTCCTACAACTTCGCCAGTCTGCCAAACGTGCGGGGGCGTAGCCCACTCTCTGAGACACCGGATCTCGCGAACCGACTGGCCAAGGGCGAAGGCTATCTCGGCGCGCCCGATGTGGCCCGGCGCGAGACCCTGATGGTCGATGCCGCCAGCGGCCGACCCGAGATGCTGGTGATATACCCCGGCAATACGCGTTTGCCGATGCTGATGGCGGCGGTGACGGGTGGATTCTTCCTGTCGATCTTGCTCAAGCTTTTCTGGCTCACCCCGCTGGCACTGGCCGGCGTGGCGGCATTGGCGCTGCTCTGGGTCTGGCAATTGGGCGCGCGCGCCGATCAAGGTCCGCAAAAGGTTGGGCGCGGCACGGGCTTGCCGCTGGCAAGTGAGGGCGACAGATCGCCGGGCTGGTGGGGTTCGACCTTCCTCCTGGTGGCCAATGGGACCTTCTTCGGCTCACTTCTCTTTGGCTATGCCTTCCTCTGGACCGTCGCGCCCGGCTGGCCCCCTGCCCAATGGCTCGTCCCCTCTTGGATCGAGCTTGGCTTCGGCATCGGCACAGCGCTCGTCGCCGCCTTGGCCCAGCACCTGAGCGCCCGCCGCAACCGCGCGGGCACCGCCCCTATGGTCGCTCTTGCCCCGGCATTTCTGGCAACGGTTGCCACAGCGGCGGTGTTCGGGGCCTTGCTGCTGCGCCTCCCGCCCCCGGACGGCCATGCCTATGCCGCCACGCTCCTCATCCTCGGCGCCTATGGGGTGGCCCATGCTCTGCTCGTGGGGCTAATGCAGGGCTTTCTGATCCTGCAGGTCCGGCGTGGTTTCACCTCGCCTCAGCGTCGGGCGGTTTTCGCCATTGTGGCGCTCTGGTCCGACTATCTGGCAGCGATCACGGTGCTGATCCTGCTTGCGGCGCATCTGCCGGGGATGATCGCGTGAGAGAGTTGTTGCGCATTCTCTTGCCGCTGCTGGTCTGGCTGGCCAGTTTCAGCACGATCTATGGGCTGCACGGTTTGGGCTGCGCCCTCGGCTGGGCGGAGGTCGCTTGGCTCGGCTTGTCACTATTTCGTTGGGCGCTGATGATAGCTTGGTTCGCTACTATTGTGCTGCAACTACTGCTATTGTGGGTAGTGAGAAGACAGCTTTGCAAGCGAACATCTCGTTTTTACCATCAATTAAATCTTGTATCCGCATGGTCTGCTTTGATCGCGACGGCTTGGACTTTGTTCCCGGTGACTGTGTCATCCAACTGTGTATAGAACTGATTTCGAGGGCTCGAATGCAGCTATACCTTCGAAACAACCAAAATATTCTGAGTTTCTGCAGAAGCAGATATACGTCACAACCGGGTCGAAGGCTAATTAGGAAAGAACGAAAACATCAGAAGCTATAGAAGCCCCCCATCACAAAACCGATACACTTTGTCCCCTTCGCGAAAACTTCAGGCGAAAGTAGGTCCTCGGACTGTTCCATGGATGTGGGCAACTTCGGAGAATGTAGATGTCAGGAAAAAAAGTTGATTGTATCAGACGCTACTCGAACTTGGTCAAGTTCATATGATATTTGTGTTCATATCTTTGCGAGATTCGCCGTCAATATTTTACTAATTGTTAGACTTTAGCAGTAATATATGCAATCATAGGCTACGAGCTTGAAAACGGTTGCGAGCGCGACGAGCCACAGAACTGCAACCACAGAAATAAACCTCCACGGCCATCGGGACTTCTTGCGCTGCAAGTTTCTGAGGATATGCGATTCTTCTCTAGGCATATGTGTTCCTTTCGAAGGAGTATAGCATTTGGTTGGCTCTCGTTCTAGTAGAACTGTTGGTTCAGGCTCGCATGTGCAGGAACTTGCCTAATCAACTTGTTTTGCCCGAGTTTCTGAGGTACGCGTCAGACTTGAACTTGTTTTGCATCAAGCGCGACCTCGGAGAAGGTCGTCTACTAGAAAGATATCATCGGCGGGATGAACGACGACTGCAAACCTCTTCAACCTCGTTTCCAAGACAGCGCAGTTGTCAAAATGCGCCAGGAGAACAGGCTGGCCAGACGATGTAGCCGCCCAAGATAATTACTTTTCGACCCGCATCGCATCAGGCGTCACGCCGTTCTCCACATGCGCTACGAACCAATTCGGTTTTCGTCCCCTGCCGCTCCAAGTCTGTGTCGGCATATCTGGATTAGCATAAGCTGGCCTCGCCTGCTTTCCAGCTCGCTTCGTTTTCTTCTTGGTCGAAGACGCCTTTGCGCTTGGCGTCCCTGCAATCTCACCCAAGGAGAAACCGAACTCCGCCGCCGCCTTTGCCGCGGCTTTCTTGGCTTGTCGTTGATCACGAGCCTTCGCGGCTGATAGCGCCTTTTGGACAGCCGCCTGCAGCTTTTCAAGATCCTTGCGGGACATTTCCTTTAATTCACGTTTATCTAACATGTTCTTTCACTTACAATCCCAGAGAGCGTACGTTCTTTAAATTAACGTTCAATCAATGAGACATGGTATTTGCAACCCTAAATCCACGTATCGACGCTCACCGTGAAAGATAGCCACCCAGATCGAGGCGACGGACTTGAAGATAGCTCGCTATTGAGTATGGGGCCGAACAGCAGCTGCGACGACCCACCTGGGGTATTAAAGGGAAAGAGTCGCCGCAGCCTTTCAGATCATTGGAAAACCGACCTGCTTCAATAGGACTGAGAAAGCCCAGACCTTCTGACCTGCATATATAAATAGAATCAATTGGCAAGGATGATTTGCGTGGAGATGCCATAGTCTACTTAAACTGCTTGAAGAGGCTCTTGTTGGCAACCTGGGCAGGTAGGCTGCCCTTCAATTTCTTCCTGTACCGCATGGAGAACTCTGGAACTCACCTTTTGAAGCGATTTCACTGCAGTTCTTATCTGTTTGAAATAGTACCGCCACCGAGGGACGCGTTAGCCTTAATTCCGCCTCCCCAAATCCCCTATGTGACTTCCGATGCGTGCAAACACAAATGTCCCGCTTGGACCACCACTGGACCGGCCCCCGTTTCACCGGACACCTAAGCGGTTTCGGTTTTGGCCTTGATGAACTCGCGAGGCGAGCGCCATCTTAGGCCGCTGTGGGGGTGGTTGTTGTTATAGTCCTCGATCCAGTCTCCTATCAAATTCAAAACGGTTTCGGCATTGGGTAGTGGATTGACGCGCACGTAATCGCGTTTGAGCGTCTTTACGAAGGCTTCGGACATGCCGTTGGATTGCGGGCTGGCGACTGGGGTGAAGCATGACTTCAGGCCGAGCTGGCGAGCGAAAGTGCGGGTTTCCTTTGCTGTGTAAGCGTTTCCATAACACCTTTGGAATGAAGCTGATTGAGAGGCTATGGCCGCCTGCGCAGCCTCCAGATAGCGCAGCAGGTGGTCATAGCCGGGTCTCGGGTCCCTACAGTGGTTTTGCACAAACCACACCGCAAAGGAGACCAACTATGACCAAGATTATTGTTGCACAAGATGCCCCTGTTTTGGTGGCTATCGACATCGCCAAGGCCCGGCATGAAGTTTTGATCGCTATTCCAGATAAGAAACGGCGACGTCGCTTAACAGTTTTGAACGAACGCGCCGACTTCAACCGCCTGGTCTCCGCACTTAAGGAATACGGACGCCCAGTTCGTGTAGCCTTTGAGGCGACTGGCAATTATCACCGTGCCTTGGCCTACCATCTGGCAACAGCAGGTTTTGAGGTGAAGCTGGTGTCCTCAGTAGCTTTAGCGCGCATGCGCGAAGCCCTTACCAACAGCTGGGATAAGAATGACCCAAAGGACGCGCAAGTGATCCTGCACATGATGGAGATCGGGAACGAGCAATATTACCACGACCCTCTGGTATGCGGCACAAACGACATCCAAGAGCTGTCCAAAACCCACGATATTGTCTCCAAGTCGAAGACTGAACTTTGGCACCGGGTGTTGACCCATTATCTGCCGCTGTACTTCCCTGAAGCGGATCGATTTCACCGCAGCTCACGCAGTGATTGGTTCTTTGCATTCCTTGAGCGTTATCCATCACCACATTTTATCACGGAAATGGGCAAGGAGGCGTTTACCGCTGATGCTTGGGAAGTTATTGGGCGCAAGGTCGCAAAAGAGCGTTTACTTGCAGATATTTACGAAACAGCCAAGTCCTCTGTCGGATTGCCGGTAGCCTCAGATTCTGATGCTATAAGTATGTTCCGCTTGGTTCTTGGCGAAGGGCGCAGTCTCATTGCGCAACGCAATCAAATTGAAGATCGCGCCGTCGCGCTGCTCAAAGATCTGCCTGACTATCAGTTGCTGACATCAATCCCAGGGATCGGCCCGATCAACGCCCTGACCATCCTGGCAGAAGCTGGCGACTTGCGCCGCTTTGGGCACCACCGGCAGTTCTTGAAGTTCTGCGGAATGGACCTCGCTACAATCCAGTCGGGTACATTCCGGGGCCAAACCAAATTGTCAAAATACGGGAATGCCCGCTTGCGCCGCACCCTGTGGATGGCTGGTCAGGTTGCCATTCTGCAGCGGACCAACAGCTTCCGCGATAAGTTCGAGCGCTACATCGCACAGGATGTGAATCGGCGTGCGAAATTGACCCACTTGGGTGGGTTATGAGCGTGCAAAATTGACCCACCTGCCACGTTAGCATCCGCGCTGAATAGCGCGGAGGAATGAGCAGGTGATATTGATGGAAAGTGTATCGAAGATCCGTCGTTGGATATTGGTTGAGGGTCGCAGCATCCGATCTGTGGCGCGGGCAACCGGTTTGTCGCGGAACACGGTGAAGAAGTATCTGAAGGACGACAGTCCACCGAGCTATCAACGGCAAGCGCCACCGACCCGGCATAAGCTGTGCGATGGATTTGACGCGCGGCTGCAAGAGCTTTTCGAGCAGGATCACAAGCGCCCGCGCCGGGAGCGGCGGACGGCCACGAAGCTTTACGAACAGCTCGTCTCGGAAGGGTATACTGGGTCCTATTCTCCGGTTCAGCGATTTATCCGAGACCTCAAACGTGCCGATGCTGGATCGGGAGAGGCGTTTATCCCCCTGCATTTTGCTGCCGGTGATGCGCTCCAGTTTGACTGGAGCGAAGAGCGCGTTGTTCTCGGTGGTGTCGAGCAGAAGGTAAAGGTTGCTCACTTCCGCCTGTGCCATAGTCGCAAACCTTTTATCGTAGCCTATCCCGGCGAGAGCCAAGAGATGGTGTTGGATGCTTTTGTACGGGCGCTGTCCTTCTACGGCGGGGTTCCGCGACGGGTGATCATCGACAATCCCAAAACGATGGTGACCTATGTCTCCCGCTCGAAGGACCGGGTGTTCCATCCGCGGTTCTTGGCGTTGATGAACCATTATGTGATGGAGCCGGTTGCCTGCACCCCCGCGTCGGGTTGGGAGAAAGGTCAGGTGGAGAACCAGGTCCATTTTTTACGAGGCCGATTGTTTGTTCCCATGCCAGCTTTTGATGATCTGGATGGGCTGAACAACTGGTTGCGTCTGCGCTGCGAGGAATTGGCAAGCCGCGCCCATCCTGATCAATCGTCCCGCACGATTGCGGAGGTTTTTGAAGATGAGCGCGCCGAGCTGCGCCCCCTGGGGCGGGCTTTTGATGGTTATGTGGAAAAGACGGTGCGGGTCCGTTCCACCTGCCTGGTTCAATATGCCAGCAATCGCTATAGCGTGCCTTCCCGGTTTGCAGGCCAGCATGTCTCCTTGCGCGCCTATGCGAGCCGGATCGTGCTGGTGTCAGGCCAGGACGTTATTGCCGAGCACAAGCGTCGCTTCACCCGCAACGTCAGCTACTTTGAACCTTGGCATTATGTTCCTCTACTGGATCGCAAGCCCGGGGCTCTGCGCGACGGCGCCCCTTTTGTGGACTGGCAACTGCCTGAGGCCATGCATCGGATCAGGGAGCATTACATGGCTGGCAAAGGCGGGGACCGGGAGTTCGTCGATCTGCTTCTGCTGGCCCAGGACCACGGAATCGAGGTGGTGGAGACGGCCTGCGAACTGGCAGTTGAACAAAACACGTTGCGCCTTCCTGCCATCACCAATCTGATCAACCAGTTGGTGGAGCCAATCATCACGCCGTTGAATGAGGGCAATGTCTATCCGCAGCTGACCGTGCGGCCCGAGGCCGACTGCAAGCGCTATGAGGCGCTCTGCTCGGCCGAGGAGGCTGCCGCATGAACGCTCTCATCGACCAACTCACCGCCTTGAGGCTGCATGGAATGGCAGCTTGCGCCCATGATTTGCTGTCCGCGCGCAAGCCACCAAGTCTGACCACAGCGATAAAGCAACTGATCGACGCGGAAACTGTAGAGCGGCGAGTGCGTTCCATCCAGTATCAAATGCGCATCGCGAAGTTCCCCCATCATAAGGACTTCGCCACCTTCGATTACGGCGCGGCCGCGGTGAGTAAGGCCCAGATCGAACCCTTCTGCTCGGGTCAGTTCACCGAAGAGGCGCACAACCTCATCCTGGTCGGCGGAACCGGGACAGGCAAAACTCACATCGCCATCGCGCTTGGAACCACATTGATTAACAACGGCAAGAAGGTCCGCTTCTTCAACGCGGTCGATCTGATCAATGCCCTGATCAAGGAACAGGCCGACGGCAATGCCGGGAAGATCATCCGGCAGCTGTCGGCCCTGGATTGCGTCATCATCGACGAGTTAGGCTACATCCCGTTCCCGAAATCCGGCGGCGCGTTGCTGTTCCACCTGATCAGCAAGCTCTACGAGAAAACCAGCGTCATCATCACCACCAACTTGGAGTTCGGGGAATGGGTCGCTGTCTTCGGTGATGCCAAGATGACAACTGCGCTCTTGGATCGCGTCACGCACCACTGTGCCATCATCGAAACGGGCAACACGTCATATCGCTTCGCTCAGAGCAAAAGTCGCAGAGAAAAATAGCCACGTCGCAAGCAAAGCCCCCAGACGGACTCGCTATATGAGGGCGGTCCGCCTGGGGGCTTTGTCACCCAATAGGCGGGTCAAAATTAAACGCTGAAACCGGGTCACTTTTAAACGCTCATTGACACTTTGTCTTTGCGTTGACGGCAGCAAAGTCCGCTCGGTGGACCTTCCTGCACTGTGCAGCGAAAGACGGAAAACGCCTCGCCCAGTTCCTGGGCTGAAATGTGGAAAGTCCGGGTCAATTTTACACTATTACTAATACGGTTTCCCACCACGCCGTTATGGCCGAACCAAGAAAGTGTTAAGCTGCCTTCCTCGTTACGATATCAAAGTACCTAAAGCGGCCAGCCCAGTGCGGACCTTGGTAATGACCGCAGCGAATGTCGGGAACGAGCCCAAAGTACCAGTTACTGCACTATGCGCGAATGTCGGCCATCAATGATACTACGCCTACACACGCGCAATCTCACGGATCAGATCATTTGTCTCTGGTCTCGTCGTTTGGTGCCGATAACGAAGAGCAGAAACAGTTCGCGAAATTTCAAGGCCGTCGATGAGTATCGAAACGAGGCCTCTGTCTGCTGGAATTGCCGTGCTTGGCAAAATCACCGCGCCTAATCCCTGCCGCGCGAGTTCGACTAACCAATCCACGCGATTTGACCGATAGGCCGCGTAGAGTTCGTGACCTTGGTCTGCACATGCCCCATGCAACGCATCCCGCATTTCGCAATTGGGTCGATCGAGCATGTCAGTTTCAGCGAGTGTCGAAAGAGAAATAGCGTCTCGTTCAGACAACGGGTGCGTCTTGGACACCACAACCTTGTAGGACTCGTCATAGAGATGGTCTATTCGATAGAGGTCTTCACTGACCGTCGCCGCTGTGACAACGACGTCAAATTTACCCTCTCGCAATCCGGCCAGAAGCTTGGAGGCAGAGGCCACGATCAACTCTATTTCGGCTTGCGGCAATCGTGTACGGAAGCGTTCCAGGGCGGTTGAAATCCGGTTGTGACCAATCGTTTCGCCAACACCGACCAAAATAGGAACCCGCTCTAGTCGCGTGTGGCGGACGGCTTCTGCCTTAGCTGCCTGCGTTTCGTCATGCGCTTTCTGTAGCCTTGGCTGCATGAGTTTTCCGAGTGCCGTTAACCTGCATCCCGCGCGGTCCCTGACAAACAGATCACCCCCGAGCTCGTGTTCAAGCTTCTTGATCGCGGTCGTCAAGGACGGTTGGGAAACATTTGAGGCGCTAGCGGCATGGGTGAAGTTGCGATGCTGGCAGACAGCCAAAAAATACCTGATCTGGTTCATCTCCACTGCCACAGTCTCCGTCACTTTCCGCCATGAGGTTCACCATAGCACATGTCTATCAAAGAATAGAAGTTCGGGATTGGTGCCTGAGGCATTCGGCATGGGAAAAGGGTGCATCGAAACCAAACACAACGACCCCTCAATCGGGAGGCGACCATGAAAGCACAAATTCTCAAGACACTCGCCGCTTTGGCCTTGATCACGACATCTGCATCCGCACAGGGAACCCCAATGGAAAATCACACTGCCAGCTACATCGCCATGCCCGCTGCTGAAGGCCAGACCGAAGCATTCGCCGAATTTCTGGCCGGAGCCGCCCCGATTGTCGCGGACACCGAACCAGGCACCGTGCTTTGGTTTGCCTTACAAGCCGACGATACGCTCGCGATCTTTGATATCTTCGTGGATGAAGAAGCGCGCAATGCGCATTTCTCCGGCGCTGTGGCTGCGGCTTTGAACCAAAATGCCGACGCGCTGGTCGCCGGGGGCTGGGACGATGGTGTTATCGCGAATATCAACAATTCCGATGTCCTGTCGGTGAGGGAACCGGTTGATCTCTACTCGGCCACGACAGCCACGTACATCACGCTCGAAGCAGCACCCGGCAGAGGGTCGGAATTGGCAGCCTTGCTGACCGCAGCTGGTCCCATCGTCGGAGAAACCGAACCCGGCACATTGTTCTGGGCGGCGCTGCAGATTGACGAAACATCTTTCGCAATCTTCGACATCTTCACCAACAATGCTGGCCGTGAAGCACACTTTGCCGGTCAAGTCGCCGGGCTGCTGAACGAACGGGCAGCGGAGTTGGTCGCCGGCGGGTGGGACGACGGTGTGGTCGCTAACGTCCACAACTTCGACATCCTCGCCATCAAGTAACGCGATGTGACAGGAACAAAAGGCGCCTGGTGCAACGCATCAGGCGCTTTGCCGAACGAATTTAGATTCACCATGAAGCGGTCGTTCGAGTAACTGCAGCGAATTAGCGCTTTGTCCGTCAAGCCGACCTTCACCTGCCACCTCAACGCCGGTGCCATTTCCAACAGCAATGAATGGCAGGAAGGAGTCCAAAGTGAACGGCATCTTGCAATTTACCTACAGATGGTGGCAGCGTCCGCAACAAGCAGGTAGGGAGCACACCGGATGACGGATTTGACAGATTGGGTCCCGCGCCCACGCCCTAAGCGCGTTACGCTCGAAGGACAATATGTGCGGCTCGAACCTCTTGTGTCCGCCCACGCTGACACACTGTTCATGGCAGCATCCGCCCCGGGGGTAGAAGACCGATTTCGCTGGCTCTCCGAAGAGCCACCGAGCCGCATAGAGTTCGATGCATGGCTGGAAGAGGCATCCGCGTCGATCGATCCCATGTTTTTCGCCGTGATTGACAAGGCCAGTAGCCGCGCCGAGGGGCGTCAGGCCTTGATGCGCATAGACACGAGCAATGGCGTGGTGGAGATTGGCAACATCATGTGGGGTGCAGGATTGCAGCGGACCCGAATGGCGACCGAGGCCCTGTACCTTTTTGCAGATCGCGTATTCGACCTCGGATATCGCCGGTTCGAATGGAAATGCAATGAGTTGAATGATCCATCGAAACGCGCGGCCAAGCGGTTTGGCTTCCGCCCGGAGGGGGTGTTCCGGCAGCACATGGTCGTGAAAAATGCCAATCGTGACACGGCTTGGTTCGCGATGACGGACGGGGACTGGCAGCGCATGAAGCCTATCTATGAGGATTGGCTGGCGCCCGAAAACTTCAATGATCAAGGACAGCAGTACAAGCCTCTGCGTGTCTGACTTGCGGGAAGTGTTTTCGATCAGAACCAAAGTCCGCTTTGTCCGCACACCGGACATAAACCTCCTGCCAGAAGGTGTGCGTCAAAAACGGTCGATTCCGTCTGTGACAGAAACGGCTGAGTTTTGGCACATCCTGCAGTGCGGAGAAGGTCTGGAACGAGCCCAATTTCAGCTTTCCGCGCTGAACGAAACGCCCCTCCGGGCAAGCCGGGGCGGTTCAAATTGTGAAATGTTTCGTTGAGTGTAAGAGTGAGAGGAACGGAAGAACGCCAACTGATGCTAATTGAAACCCGGACATTGTACGTAACGACCGTCCTGGCGTTGATGAGTACGACGGGACCAAGCCAGTTATTGATGCCCGCCGCGCCTCTTTGTTCCCTAGTTTGACTCATTGTTTGGTGTGCATTGCAGCAGGGACTCGTCCTTGATCGTATCGGTCAGCGTGACATTCTCACCTTTTGTCCACCATTCGTACCGCCCAGACACGTAACGGGCGCCTGAGGCGGAAACCACGTTGACGAATACACGATGATCTTCATCCACTGGCACCAGTGCCAGCACGTCGGGTTCTGAAGTGAAATAATGCACGACGAACGGTTGCCCTTCGTCGCATTCGTATTCTATCGTGCGTATCGCCATGTCTTCGGTATCAAAGCCGAGCGAAAAAGAGACGTCCGCCGACGCGGCCGAAGCTAATGCGACAGTTATCGCAATACTTGACACAAAGCGCATAAAATATCCTTCCTGTTTGTCAGAGACGGCCTTAAAGCGTTTCTAACGAAACCTGAATCGTAGGGGATTCCCAAAATGGTCTGATTGTGATTCATCCTGCTTGGGAGGATGAACTATGTCAGCACCTTTGCCATCAGCGCTTCGGGCGCGGTTCCAGAGATATATTGAGGAAGGATTAAGCGGGCGAGCGGCGGCGGTGCGCTTGAAGTTGTCGCCAGCAACAGGCGCGCGGTGGCGGCAACAGATTCAAAAGACAGGCCGGGCTGATCCGGCCGTACAGGGGCGTCCAAAAGGGTCTGGAAAATTAGCCCCCTACGTTGGCTTTTTCGAAGAGTTGATCGCTCAAGACCCTGATATCACATTTTTTGAGTTGCGTGATGCACTTGCTGATGCAACCGGACTTCAGGTCCACCACTCTGCTATCGGACACCTGCTAAAGCGGCTCGGGTTCACGCATAGAAAAAGTCACTGGTCGCTACCGAACGTCACCGCGCAAAGGTAATGCGACGACGTGAGGATTGGTTCGCACACCGCTTGCCAGCCATCGCGCGGATGCCGGAACGCGTGGTCTTTCTTGATGAAACAGCGGTCAAAACGAACCTCACACGGCTACGCGGTTGGGCCCCTCGTGGCGAGCGCCTAACAATGGACGCGCCCTTCGGCAGTTGGGGGACCCAAACCCTGATTGCGGGGCTGACAAATGAGGCTCTGATCGCACCTTGGGTGATCAAAGGTGCGATGGATGGCCCTGCCTTTGCAGCCTATGTGCGCAAGGTACTGATCCCTGAGATCGCGCCCGGCACGGTAGTGGTTCTCGACAACCTCGCGACGCATCGCAACAAAGAAGCCGCGGCGGCGCTCAAGGCCCATGGATGCTGGTTTCTCTATCTGCCGCCATATTCACCAGACCTGAACCCGATTGAGTTGGCCTTCTCCAAATTGAAGGCTCACCTCAGACGCATCAGTGCGCGATCATTCACCTCGGTGTTCGAAGCCCTTGGCGATATCTGCGCGATGTACTCCCCGCAGGAGTGTTCAAACTACTTTCAGGCTGCCGGCTATGCCTCAGGTTAAAGTAGAAATGCTCTAGTAACAGCTGTTGTCCACGATCCTACTCCGACTGTATGGCTCCTACGAACGGCAGAAAAGTCCCGCAGACCGGACATAAACTCCCTGCCAGAACTCATGCGCCAAAAGCGGTGGATTTAGCCAGTGACATAAACGTCTGAGTTCGGTCCAGATTGGCGAAAAGCAGACCTTAGTCTCCATCTGGCCATCCGGCAGCTTTGCGGACTTTGCTGACCTTCGCTGCGGTTGCGCAGATGTCCGGTTTAGGTCAATCAACCAGGGATAGCTTTTTGAACCACAGGAGCGACTGTGAAGACCGTCATCCTCGAACACGAATACGCCTCACCGGCGAAGGAGGTCTGGGCGCTGGCAACGGACCTCGATGCACTCAGGGAAATCATGGATGGGGTTGTCAGCTTCGAAGGGTTGCCGAGCGGTCGCGTATACCAAGGCCAGAGAATTACCGTGCAGGTGTCGCTGTTCGGGAAGTTACCGCTTCAACCGTATTTCATGGAAGTCCTGGAGTGCGACGACGAAGCAATGATTTTGCGGTCTTCTGAAAAGGGCGCAGGCGTCAAATCGTGGCGTCACACTCTGACCGTGGAACCGCAGCAGTCAGGATCCAGGCTGCGCGACGTCATTGAAATCGACGCGGGCTGGATGTCATGGGCCTTCGCGCTCTGGGCACGGTTTCTGTATCGCAAGCGGCATGAACCGCGCGTTCAAATGCTTGCGGACATGCGGGCGAAACGGTCTGAGACTGAGTTGTCCGATGCAGAATCGCCGTGAAGTGAACCAAGATGGACTGCGGCCCTTCGCGCTATGTGCAGTGAACTGCAAAAAGGGCTCGAAGCAGAGGTTAGCTGCAACGGGCACCAAGGACTACAGTGCGGACAAAGCGCCATTTTGCTGCGGCTGCGCAAATGGCTGCTTTAGGCCTGGCGCACCAATAGAACATTGCAGCAGGACACGTCGGTTAATCCGTATAGCTTCGGCAGGCATCGACCCCTACGGCTGTCGAGGCAAGTAGTTGATCTGCGTCGCGGATGAGATCAGCGATCCGCCTGTCCGCAAGGCGATACCGGACGAACCGACCTTCGTTCCTGCGACTGACCAGACCGCAATCCAAAAGGCAGCGCAGATGGTTCGAGACATTGGGCTGACCAAGCCCTGTTTGGGTAACGATTTCCTGCACGCTGCGTTCGTCCGACAGTAGCGCATCGAGGATCGCAAGACGGCTGGGGTCGCCGAGACCCCGGAAGAGCTTTGCCCGCGGCTCAAGGGTGTCAGCTGCCGAAAGATCGTCTTGAATGTTTTGCAATGTCATATCATTATCCACTGATACGTTAGCGGCGACTTCTTTCGCACGCTACCTTCAAGAGGATCGCATATGAGCCGAGCAGATAACACCACGTTGCCTACAACGTCTTTGCCGATCCGGATGCGGGTGCATGGCATGGACTGCGCCAAGGATGCCGCCGAGATCGAACGGGCCGCTCGGTCTGCGGGCGTGGCTGAAGGCGATGTGAAGGTGTCTGCCGCAACCCATGTCATGACATTGCGGATCGCCGAAGACGACTTGCCGAAAGTGCGTCCAGCACTGGACGCAACCGGCTATGGCTTTGAGCTGATCAAGAGCGGGGGTACATCGTCCGATCCGGCTTACAAAGACCCGAGCTATCGCCGCGCGCTCTGGATCGTGGTCCTGCTCAATCTCGGCTACGGGGTGATCGAGATGTTCGGCGGGTTCCTGTCCGGATCGCAAGCTTTGAAAGCAGATGCCCTGGATTTTTTGGGCGACGGCGCAATCACCTTTCTGGGCCTGCTCGCTATCGGTTGGAGTCTGACATGGCGGGCGCGGTCGGCGATGATCCAGGGCGTGTTCTTGGGATTTCTGGGGCTTGGCGTTGTCGGCAGCACAATCTGGCGTGTCCTGAATCAGACGACACCAGAGGCCGGGTTAATGGGAGCCTTCGCCGTGGGCGCGCTGATCGTAAACATTCTTGCGGTGCTGCCGCTGCTAAAACACCGCAAGGGCGACGCCAACATGCGGGCCGTATGGCTGTTCTCCCGGAACGACGCCATCGGCAACCTCGCCGTGGTGATCGCTGCCGGACTGGTCGCCTGGCTCGGCAGTGCCTGGCCTGACCTCATCGTTGCTTTCGCCATCGCAGGGCTGTTCCTGCATTCGTCATGGATGATCATCCGGGATGCGCGGGGTGATCTGTCAGAAACCGAGTGATCTGGCGGAAAAGCTGACGTGCGAACCGGAAACCGACATTCGCCACTGCGCAGCGAGTCCGGAACTTTGGGCTCATACCTGACCTCCGCCGCGCAAATTGTGAACGGCGGGTTAGGGTCGGTCGCTACAGGAGTTTCTATATGGAAACGGGAAAGGCAGCTTAACACTTTCTTGGTTCGGCCAGAACAGCGTGGTGTGAAACCGTATTACAAATAGTATTAAATTGACCCGGACTTTCCCCATTTCAGCCCAAGAGCTGGGCGAGGCTTTATCGCTCTTCGCTGCACAGTGCAGGAAGGTCCACCGAGCGGACGTTGTTGCCAATCGTCGAAATCGGAAGTGCCATCCTCAGTGTTTTGTGATAGGTGTTACCCGCTACTTCAGTTGTTGCCGCCTGTGCAATGCAAAGTAAGCGACAGCTCTTCATAAAAGGCTTCCCCATGAAAAAGATCGATGTCGATACCGACCTAAAGCGTTCTAAATTCCTAATCCGTGCAATGGTATTGCAGGTCATTTTGGTGCTTGTGGCAATGTTCTGCTACTGGATTTATTTGAAATGGTGATTAGCCATGATCCAGCACAATGTGCTGGCCGGCAGGGGGTTATGGGTCTTTGGCGCACTAAGCAGTGACAGCCCAAATGGGCTCGTTCCCGACTTTCGCCGCGCTCTCCACGAACGTCTGCTGTTGGATAAAACCTATGGTCAACACGGGTGGGACAAATACGGTGGATTTAGCCAGTGACATAAACGTCTGAGTTCGGTCCAGATGTGGCGAAAAGCAGACCTTAGTCTCCATCTGGCCATCCGGCAGCTTTGCGGACCTTACTGCCATTCGCTGCAAGTGCAAAATGCCTCCCTGCCGACCGACGGGTGAGCGCAGGTAATTGCCGTACCGCGTAGTCGCTCCGCGACCGGCATGTCCGTCACTATCGGCCCCACCCTGCCGCGTGCCGAGGTGGCAGGAGATGCAGCGCGGCGTCACCGAAACAGGCACCCAGGGCATGGCGCGGCATACTCGCTCAGGCCAAGGTAAGGGGCACGTCACGGGCAAAACAGCTCCGGTCGCGTTGCGATTGTGATCGATGCTTTTCAAGCTCTGCGAGCGTCAGCGGGGCCTTTCGGCCCAAAGGCCAAGGAAAGTCCCCGAAACGATGAGCGCTGCGCCGAGAAATGCCGATAAGGTTGAGCGGCTCCGTTCCCATGAGGAATCTCACCCGCGTGGGGCTGGTACGGCGCACCGCGGCGTTCTGGACGTAGAAGAAGGGCTCGCTGCATTCTTCTCCAAGAAAGAGAAGCGCCAGCTTTTCCACTGACACACGCAAGGCTTTTCAACCCTCCGATATTTAAGGGGTCCGGGCTGCAAAGCCTTGCTTCCGTCGCTCACGCTGGTGACATTTCTACTTTGCAGAGCCGGTGACATTTCTGATGGTGTTTACAGGGTTTATGATGTTACGATATCCGGAGCTTCTATACCCGGCCAATTTGTCGCGAAAGTTCGAGAGATAATCTCATCGGCTGGATTGAAATCACACAAGCTGAAATATCAAACGGGCAACAAAGCTGTTTTCATCACTGGTATCGGCGTTGTGGGCAGTAACTTAGTGGTTCCAAAGCGTGTGGAACGGCGGTCCAAAGAGTTATGGAGAGACTTTCAGCGCGCTGTAACGCTCGACGAGATTGATATAACATCGACACGATTGTTAGCGCACCTCGGAGGTATCCGGCATGTCGTTGGCAAAGGCTCGAAGCGTGGCCGAAAACTCTCTAGTGAGATGAACTCTATCCGCCAAAAGCGGGAGAAGGCGTTCCGTCAGAATACCGAGTGCCTCAGACAGGAAAGCTCTGGTCGTCAACTGCTTACGCCAGATGAACAGGAGGCTCGCAAGGACGAAATTGCGGCTATCCCGTTCTGAATTTTCATCGCCATGTTCGCGTTGGTGCATAGGTCATGATTCTCGCACTAACCTACAAGCCTTTTGAAACATGAACTGCAGGTCATCGCATGCGGCGAGCAGGCTGAGGGCGGCGAGGGGGAACAACAATCTCAAACCAATCGGATATCCTACGCATTTCGCATGCGGCGTAGCTTTGCGGGGCGTCATTGCATTTTCCTTCGGGCCGGACCGCAAGGGAACAACCGGTGGTCATACGAACGGTTCCAATGACCGGCGGCATACCTCTCTGCCCGGTCGGTCGATTTCCGCCGGCGCATCGCTATCGGGGCAGTTTCTTCGGAACACCAGCCGCGACCCTCACGTTCAAGATGAAACACTCGATCCGCCAATGTTCAGCAACAGGAGGTTTCTTGATGACATCTTATCCTTACGACCAACGCAGTGCCGCTGAGGGCGCGCGGGACGCGCTGACAGAGCGGCAAAGCTCGCTGTTCTGGGGGCTCGGCGTCGGCGCGCTTGCCGGGGCCTCTGCCTATGCGCTCTACGCCGCGCGGCGGGATCGTGACGGGCTGAGCCATCGGCCAGCAGATTCCGCGCCCGGGCGCAGTGCGAAACAGGCGCGTTTCGGGGACTATGCCGTTGTTGGACGCACGGTGACGATCGACCGTCCGCGTGACGAGCTCTACCGCCACTGGCGCGACTTTACGAAGCTCTCAGAGTTCATGGAGAACGTGAAGGTGGTCGAGCCAATCGACGCCGCCAAGGGGCAGTTCCGTTGGATGATCGCAGGCCCGGCGGGCACAGACCTGCGGGTCGAGACCGAAGTGGTCAGTGACAAACCGGGGGAAGAGATCGCGTGGCGCGCCCTCGACAGTTCGCAGATCGATACGGAGGGCAAAGTCTCGTTCCGCGACGCGCCGGGCGACCGGGGCACCGAGGTGGAGGCGATCATCGCCTATAACCCGCCCGCCGGGGAGCTGGGGCGCTGGATCGCCAAGCTGTTTCAGGCCGAACCCGCGCTTCAGGGGCGGCGGGATTTGAAGCGGTTCAAAATGCTGATGGAGACCGGCGAAATCGCCACCTCCGCCAATCGCAAATCGGACAAGTGAGGAGAGAGACATGCGCGCATTGACATGGCAAGGCAAGCACGACGTGCGGGTCGATACGGTCCCCGATCCGGAAATCGTCAACCCCCGCGACGCGATTATCGAGGTCACCTCGACCGCGATCTGTGGCTCTGATTTACACCTCTATGATGGCGTAATCCCTGGCGTTATGGCGGGCGATATTCTGGGCCATGAGTTCATGGGTCGGGTGGTCGAGACCGGCCCCAAGAGCACGCTCAAGAAAGACCAGCGGGTGGTGGTGCCATTCACCATTTCCTGCGGCTCCTGCTTTCACTGCAAAAAGACACAGTATTCGGCCTGCGACAACTCCAACCCGGCGGACAAACAGGATTTGACCGAAAAGCAATTCGGCCACGCGGTTGGCGGGCTGTTTGGCTATTCTCATCTGACCGGCGGCTATCCCGGCGGGCAGGCAGAATATGTGCGGGTGCCTTTCTCCGATGTCGGCCCGATCGTCATTCCCGAAGGGTTCGACGATGACGATGTGCTGTTCCTGTCGGATATTCTCCCGACCGGCTGGATGGCCGCCGAAAACGCCGACATCGAAGAGGGCGACACCGTCGCCGTTTGGGGCTGCGGCCCGGTGGGGCTTTTCGCCGTGCAAAGCGCGCTCAAGATGGGGGCCGCTCAGGTCATCGCGATCGACCACTATCCGAACCGGCTGAACCTCGCGCGGCAGATGGGGGCCAAGGTGATCGACTACACCCAGACCCATGTGCTGGAGGCGCTGATGGAGATGTCGGGCGGTCACGGCCCCGATGCGGTGATTGATGCGGTCGGCATGGAAAGCCACGGTTTCGCGCCCGACACGATGATGGACAACGTCAAACAGGCGGTCGGCGTCGGTGCCGATGGGGGCCATGTGCTGCGCGAAGCGATCATGGCTTGCCGCAAGGGCGGTCGCGTCTCCGTCCCCGGTGTCTATGGCGGCTTCCTCGACAAGTTCCCCTTGGGCGCGATGATGGAGAAAGGTCTGCAAATCCGCACCGGCCAGACCCATGTGCAGCGCTACACCAAGGAGCTTTTGCACCGCATCGCCGAGGGCGAGATCGACACCCGCTTCATGATCAGCCACCGCCTGCCGCTGGAGCAGGCCGCCAAGGGCTATCACAACTTCCGCTTCGACCAGAACGACTGGACCAAAGTGGTCCTCAAACCCGGCATGCAGGCCGCTGCATAGCAAAATAGGAGAGTGACATGCCAAACGAGCCAGATCACGCCAAAGAGAAACGCCCGCCCCATCGTGAGCGCCACCATGCGCAGGACGACCACGAAGGCGCGGCGCACCGCCCCGAGGAGTTCGATCCAAAGAACCCGCAAAAGGTGGTGAAGCAAGAGAAGTGAACGGCAAAGCAGCGCGAGAAATTCGCGCTGCTTTTTCGTATCGCCCGGGCATTTTTCGGGCGCCATCTCACGCACGCAGAAGGGGCAGATTAGACCCCGCGAATATTAACAGCCTTTCTACATTTGTGCCCATCGATGAGGTTGCGACGGGTCAGCTTTAGCGGCTGTCATTGCCGGGGCCGTAGCCACCGTAGATATAGCCTTCGCCAGGACTGCGCAGGTCGCCGCTGGTGCTGAACACCGTGTCGGCTTCGAATGTGTTGTCGGCAGTATCGAAGGTGATGTCGTTGGCCTTGGTGGACTCACCGTTCGCCAAAACGCGGGTCTCGTCGCTATAGACGTTCTCAGCACCGATCGAAGTGTCGAGGAAGAGGTCCTTGGTATAGGTGGACACATCCGCAGTGGCGGCAGTGGAAATCAGGGCGGCGGCAGCTGTTGTGATGATCAGCTTCATGTTCAGTTCCTTTCAAACCCGTTCCATCGCTTCATTGCGATGGCGTTCTGGTGAAGAAACGATAGATTTCGCACCTTAGTTTCGGCGGTGCAGCGCACAGGGTCTGTGCTCAACTGAACAAGGCGCCAGAACCTAAATCTTGCATTCACCTGGGGCTAAGGGTGGTACCTCCTCATGCCCCTAAACCAGGGACCTCTTGATTCACAATTAAGCGCTCTAATCAATTGAGCTAAGGCGGTGCTGGGGCGGCTTTAGCGCCATCTAAAAAGCCGATCAGGCCTTATTTTAAGGATAATGTGCGCCTTGGAAAGGCGGTTGACGCAACTTTGAGCGACCACCTAGCAAATACGAAGTCCGACCGATCCTATGGTGCCCGAATAGCTTAGGAGTAGAGCAGTGGATTGAAAATCCTCGTGTCCCTGGTTCCGATTTTAGCGCTACGCCAGCATCTACATCGATGTAGATGTCGTGCGTGGGTGCCGCGTCACCTGAGGCCAGCCTGTGCCACATCTGCATACAGATCGGCGCTCGTAATCATGCTTGTTCATCCCCTTGGGCACATCGCCCGGTCGGCGCGTCACCATGTGACCGCAGTCCCAGCACCTTACCTCAATATAAGTTACGCCTGGCGCGAACAGCAAATTTCCATCAGGCGCCAAGCAACGTCTCCAAATCTGACTGGGTCAAATCCTCGACGAAGATCAGATCGACAGGTATGTCACCCGAAACCTTGCTGATGACACGTTCGACGGCTGATCTGGACAGACCGCTTTCCCCCAGTTGGACCAGGATATCGATATCAGAATGGCTGGAAAAACCACCCCTCGCCAAGGAGCCGAAGAGCTTCAATTTCAGACCAACGGCCTCGAGGTCTGACCTAATCTGGCGCCAAGCTGCCAGCGCCCTCTCACACCGGATGGCAGATCTACACTGAAGGATATTGGCGCCACGGGTCATCTATGTCCCTCAAGCGCGGCCTCAACGTCGTTGGCGTAATAATACTCGCGGCCGTTAATGACAGGCCTTTGCCGCGCCACCTGGGCATCAACACGCTCTCGCAGTGGCGCTGACAGCCGCTGTGGATCGACATATGTTCCCGCTTCAGAGCACGCAAAGAGGTACAATCTGTCAGCGTAGCCCTGCAACGCCAAGCGTTCCGAGCGGTCCGGCGATACTGTATAGACGTCATGCCCGCCGATCAACTCCACACGGATGCCGAGCTGCCGTAACAAGCTCACAGCTTGCTGCCTGATGGCCCGACGTCGCGTGGTATCATCGCATCCATAGACGTCGATATGCGCGATTTCATGGGGTCGCACATAATGCACTTGGGCGACCAGATCGATCGACAGTGCTGGATACTGTGCTGCGATCACGTCTTGTACGGCTGCCAGCGCAATCGCTTGTGTCATCACTATCTCTTCGCCCCTCATACTGACAGTTGCCCCGAGTTATTGCGGGCCCAATAACTTCGCCGAAGGGAGCGGTAGGAGTGGAGAGAGTCGAACTCTCGCGCCGACGGTAATCTGCTGTCCGTAGGGTGTATAGGGCCTGTTGCTCAACAAGGCACTCCCGAACGCTGGCTTTGAATCAGCTAGGTATTCGGAGGTGGATGCGATGCATCCGCGAGCTTAGTGTCATGCTCGTAAGGCGTCTCTTGGCAAGCTTGAGGTTGGCGGTATGAGAGTTACTTAAAGTTACCGAGAGTTGTTTGGCTGCCCCCGCATCTGGGCCTCACGGCCCTTTGTCTTAAACGAAGAAGCTTGCATCTGCTGAATGGACCGGCCCCCGTTTCACCGGACACCTAGGGTCTGGACTCATTGAGCTTCGAAGCCAGTAGATGACGAGTGCTGAGAGGAAGACCTTGGGGCACCTGTCGTATCGGGTGGCGACACGTCGCCAATCCTTGAGCCTCCCGAACATAATCTCGATCCGGTTGCGGCGTTTGTACCGGCGCTTGTCATATTTGACGGTCTTCTTGCGCTGTCTCCGGCCGGGGATGCAGGCGCGTATCCCCTTGTCTTTCAGGGCTTCTCGGAACCAATCCGCATCATAGCCACGGTCACCCAGGAGCCATTCCACATTTGGCAGGTTGCCGAGCAGGGCTCGTGCGCCGATGTAGTCACTGACCTGTCCGGCGGTGACAAAGAAGTCCAGCGGGCGCCCCTGGCTGTCGCAGATGGCGTGGAGCTTCGTATTCATGCCGCCCTTGGTCCGGCCGATCAGGCGGCCGCGCCCCCTTTTTTGACGCCCATGCTGGACGCCGTGCGATGTGCTTTCAGATAGGTGGCGTCGATCATCACCGTCTTCTTTTCACCATGCTCGGCCGTAAAACCAGCCATCATCTGAGCGAAGATGCCTTTGTCACTCCAGCGCTTCCATCTGTTGTACAAGGTCTTGTGGGGCCCATACTCCTTCGGAGCATCACGCCAACGCAACCCATTGCGATTTATGAAGATAATGCCGCTCAAGACACGCCGATCATCGACGCGTGGTTTGCCATGGGACTTCGGGAAGTAGGGCTCAAGCCGCGCCATCTGCGCGTCCGTCAGCCAGAAAAGATCAGACATATCACCGCTCCGTTTTCAGAGCCGTGAAACATGCGCCAAACCGGAAATCAATGGGTCCTGAGCCTAGCAAGGTCGGGGGGGCTGGATGCGATAGTTTTATACCGGGATGAATAGCTGGTCATCGCTCATCTGACTTAACGGACTGATCGAATATGACTTTAGGGGGATCAGTTGTCTGATAGTTATTCATCTATTGCCAATGCTTCGAATTTATATCGGCGCACTAGCGTGCGTAGGTGATCTTCAAATACAATAAGCAGAAAGTCTCATTTTAATGAGGAATGACCATGACATCTGACCCACTTCTCCTCAAGACCATCGAACAACGTCTGCTGTGGCTGTCGCACTGGATGATCCACAACGCGAACCACATCCGGCCCAAGGTGGACGGGATCAAGGTGGGCGGGCATCAGGCGTCCTCGGCCTCGATGGTGTCGATCATGACGGCGCTTTACTTCAGCGCCCTGCGGCCAGAGGACCGGGTGGCGGTGAAGCCGCATGCCTCGCCGATCTTCCACGCGATGCAATACCTGATGGGTAACCAGACCCGCGAGAAGATGGAGAATTTCCGCGGGTTTCAGGGCGTGCAGAGCTACCCCAGTCGCACCAAGGACGTGGATGACGTGGATTTCTCCACCGGATCGGTCGGGCTTGGCGTCGCGGTGACCTCCTTCGCCTCGCTGGTGCAGGATTACATCACCGCGAAAGACTGGGGCGCGGATGTCAATCTGGGCCGCATGGTCGCCTTGGTGGGCGATGCCGAGTTGGACGAGGGCAACATCTACGAGGCCCTGCAGGAGGGCTGGAAGAACGACCTGCGCAACACATGGTGGATCATCTACAACCGCCAGTCGCTCGACGGGGTGGTGCGCGAGGGGCTGTTCAAACGCATCGAGCAAATTTTCGACGCCTTCGGCTGGGATGTGGTGAAGGTGAAATACGGCGCATTGCAGCGTGCGGCGTTCGAGGAGCCGGGCGGCGACAATCTGCGCGACTGGATCGACAATTGCCCCAACCAGCTCTACTCGGCGCTGACCTATCAGGGCGGCGCGGTCTGGCGCGAGCGGCTGATGGAAGCGCTTGGCGATCAGGGCGATGTGACGGCACTCATCGACGCGCGCAGCGACGATGAACTGGCCGAGCTGATGGAGAACCTCGGCGGCAATTGCGTTCAGACCATGGCCGAGACATTCGCCGCCATCGACCACGACCGCCCGGTCTGTTTCCTTGCCTATACCATCAAGGGCTGGGGCACGCCGATCGCGGGGCACAAGGACAACCACGGCGGTCTGATGACCAAGACCCAGATGGCCGACTGGCAGAAACACATGGGCGTGGCCGAGGGGGAGGAATGGGAGCCCTTCGCCACCGTCGAAGACCCGGATGCGTTGCAAGCGGCGCTTGACCGCGTGCCCTTCTTCGCCAAGGGCCGTCGCCGTTACAATGATACCACGCTGCCGGTGCCGCAGATCGAACTGTCGAGCGACCGCGAAATCTCCACGCAGATGGCCTTTGGCAAAATTCTCGACGATCTGTCGAAGGGCGACAGCGATCTCGCCTCCCGCATCGTCACCATGTCGCCGGACGTGACCGGGACCACGAACCTCGGGCCATGGGTGAACCGGCGCAAGCTCTTCGCGCGCAGCGAACAGGCCGACACCTTCATCAATGAGAAAATCCCCTCCACCGCAAAATGGGAGTTCACCCCTGAGGGCCAGCATATCGAGCTGGGCATCGCCGAGATGAACCTCTTCCTGCTTCTGGGCGCCGCGGGCCTGTCCCATTCGCTCTTCGGCAAGCGGGTCATTCCCATCGGTACGGTCTTCGACCCCTTCGTCGCCCGCGGCTTGGACGCGCTGAACTACGCTTGTTATCAGGATGCGCGCTTCATGATCGTGGGCACCCCCTCGGGCGTCACGTTGGCGCCCGAGGGTGGCGCGCACCAATCCATTGGCTCGCCGCTCATTGGGATGAGCCAGGATGGACTGGCGGGTTTCGAGCCCGCTTTTGCCGATGAACTTGCGGTCATCATGGGCTGGGCCTTCGACTACCTGCAACGCGACGGCGAGGGCGATCCGGACGAGCGCACATGGCTGCGCGATGAGACCGGCGGCTCGGTTTATCTGCGGCTGACGACCAACCCCATCGAACAGCCCGGCAAACGCGTCGACGAGGATTTCCGCCAAGGCGCCATCGACGGCGCCTATTGGCTGCGCAAGCCCGGGCCGAACTGCGACGTGGTGATCGCCTATCAAGGTGCCGTCGCGCCCGAAGCAATCAAGGCCGCGGGCAGCATCGCCGAGGGCCGGCGCGACGTGGGCGTGCTGGCGGTGACCTCCGCCGACCGGCTGAATGCCGGCTGGACCGCGGCACAGCGCGCCCGGGCGCGCGGCAACCACGCGGCGCAAAGCCATATCGAGACGCTGCTGTCTGAGCTGCCGCGCGACTGCAAGCTGGTGACGGTGATTGACGGCCATCCAGCGACACTGTCGTGGCTGGGCGCGGTCGTGGGGCATCAGACGGTGCCGCTCGGGGTGGAACATTTCGGCCAGACCGGCACCATCGCCGACCTCTACCGGCATTTCGGCATCGACGCGCAGTCGATCGTTGCAAAGGTCGAAGGGCTGACGCCAGGGCGGCGGGTGCTACACCGCGTAATGGTGGGCTACTGAGAGCTCGACGATCTGATGATTTTTTCCTGCGGTGACTGTGCTAGCTTTGCTCAGAAGAACGCAGGAACAGCTATGAATGCGCATGAGCGTTTCAGGAAAAATGTGGCCTGGCGCCACTAAGGCTTCTTTCTGAAAGCCGTTCTTCTGAATAGCATTCCTTCAGGTTGGAGCGGCAGCCCTACATAGGACCACCGCTTTTTCGTTCAGCCTTCTGTGCGGTACCAGTCGGCGACGTTCCACAGGTCGCTGTCCCAAGCGTTCAGCTTGACGCCACCAAGCGTGTTACCCTGTGCTGCCACCGCCGCGCGGTTGATTAACGGCAGCATAGATTTGCTTTCGGTGGTGATAATGTCATTCAGACGTTTCACCAGACGCGCCCGCTCTTCGATCTTGCTGGTGCGAGATAGCTCATCCAGCAGAGAGTCGTATTCCTCATCGCAAAAGCGGTTGATGTTCTCGCCCTGCCACTGGGTTGATGGTTTTGGCTCATTCCCACAACGGCGCTGCGCGAGATAGGCTTGCGGATCAGTGCCGTCATAGAGGTTCGCATACATTTCGACATCGGCATAGAACTTGGGAAAAGTGTCGGGGCTACCGGGGTCGCCGCCGAAAAAGACCGACGCGTCGATGTTGCGCAACTCAACCTCGATGCCGATCTGGTTCCACCAATCTTTGATCAGCGCCTGAAAGTCTTGGCGCACCGCATTGGTGGAGGTCTGGAACAGGATCGACAGACGCATACCGTCTTTCTCGCGCACGCCGTCCCCGTCTTGGTCCTGCCAGCCCGCTTCATCCAAAAGCGTCTTCGCCGCTTCCAAATCCTGTGTCAGACATTCGGTGTTATCAGAGCTATAGATCGGCGGCGCGGGGACCAAATTGCAGGTTGGCCGACCCGCTTGACCATAGCCGATTTCGTTCAGCAATTCGCGATCAATGGCCATACTCATGGCCTGACGAACGCGCCGATCGGTAAGGAAAGGATGCGGTTCCTCCACCGTCGCCCGGGTTTCCGGCGGCAGGTCCGGCGAGGGGTTCGTCATATTGATCTCGATCCGCTCCACCAAAGGGCCGAACTCAAAAATAGGCTTGCCGGTTCCGCCTTCGGCAATCTTTTCCAGCACATCGGGAGCCATCAACAGATCCCAAGCGTAGTCAAACTCGCCCGTCTCCATCACCGTGCGCGCGGCTGACACGGAATCCCCGCCGCCTTTGAAGTTGAGCTTGGCGAAAGCAGGCTTGCTGGGATCGCGGTAATTGTCATTCGCGACAAGCTGGATTGAGTCGTTAGGCCGAAAATCCGTCACCACAAAGGGGCCGCTGCCAATCGGGTTGAAGTTCTCCTCCGTACAACCCGGTGCCCGCGCGCCGGTGCATTCCGCAAACTGGGCGGCCTGAAGGATGGGCACGGCCGCGCCCACGAATGGCAGATAGGGGTACGGTTTCGGCTCGTCGAAATGGATCGTCACGGTGTGGTCATCAATGACTTCGACTTCTTTCACGTCATTGAACTTTGACAGTTGTGCGCAACCGCCTTCGGGGTTCATGCAATAATCTGCCGTAAACTTAACATCCTCGGCGGTAAGCGGCGTGCCGTCGGACCAAGTCACCCCTTCCTTCAGTTTCCAAGTGATAGCCGTTAGGTCTTCGGTCATGCCGCCGTTCTCGACCGTTGGGATTTCGACCGCCAGTTTCGGAACAAGCTCGCCTTTCTCATCGGCGTTGGCCAAAGGCTCAAGCACCATGCTGGAAGCATCGCGCTCTTTCACACCGCCGGATAGATAGGGGTTCAAGATTGAGGCCGCTTGCCAGTAGATAATGTTGAGTTGATCATCGCGACCGCGCTCGCCCTCCTGGGCAAACGCCATTGATGACAATAAGGTCATCGAGGTTGCTCCGAGTAAATGTGCTATGAACCGCATGGCCTATCCTCTGTTTTGTTCGTGTTTAACGCGAATAAATACTTAACCAATCAAACAGATTCTTAACGATTTACAAGGCTAAGGACGCACCTCGGCGAACGAGTAGGCATCTTCCGGACAATGGTCACCACTACCGAGAAGGACTAACGAGGATCAATTGGAAACCGGAATCCAAAGGCACCATGGGTTCTAATCTAAATCGCCGACCGTCTCAAACGCCCTTCTTAGGGACAGGGCCACTGGGCAATCAAGCCTCCATCTAAGGTTTCGGTGATAGTGAACTGCGCGAAATATTTCCCGACAAGCTGCACTGATACCGAGCCGATCGTCACTTCTAAATTGGTTGCCAATCTCTACACGCACACCAAACGAGACTTTCATATTTTGGTTCAAACTCACCGCCTGTACTTGTTCCGGCTCGCGCAAGCAGCGCAGTCTGCAGAAAAAGTAGCGACGACCCACTTGGGGTAAAAAGGGGAAAGGGTCGCCGCAGTTATTCGGTGCTACAGAGAGGATGCACCGCCGTGAATGAACCACAACTGACATTCACAAAATGCATATACGTACGCTTTAGGAAAAAGCAAATATGATGGCAGGTTGCCACTGGTCTGCCCAACCTGATGCACTTTGGGATGTTCGAAGAAAGGCGACGACCCTCAAGAGCCAGGGAATGGAACGAAGGCCGCCGCAGTTTACCGCGGCCCATGGAAGTTCAAGCCGAGGTGGAACAGGGCGTCACCGGGCACCCTAAAATTGTTTTCGACCAAAAAACTTCACAAAGCAAATGGTTTTGAATAGCATTTATATGTTGGCCTTGTTGCTCTCTGCAGTGAAGCCCGCGTCTTCCAACTGTTCCTTGTCTGGCAGATCGCGCACAGTCTCCAGATTATATGCGACGAGGAACTGCTCTGTAGTCACGAAGGTATAAGGCGCGCCACGCTTCGGCGATCGTGGACCGGTACCGATCAGACTCCGCGCATGGAGCCGACCAATCAAATCGCGGCTGATCTCTTTGCCAAAAATATCCTTAAGACCTTCGCGTGTAATCGGTTGGTGGTATGCTATGGCCGCCAGCACCGCGACGTCGAATTCATTCAGGTCCAGCAGTTGTTCACTAACATCTGCAGCTGCGCGGATCGCTGGGGCATAGGCAGAGCGTGTGCGCATCATCCAGCCACCTGCCACCTTGGCGACCTCAAACGCCCGCCCGTCCAAATCAGCGCTGAGGTCTTCGATTAACAGGTCGACTGCCGCTCCCTGCCCTACCACCCGCGCCAGATCCGCGCGCGGCACAGGTGAAGCAGAAGCAAAAAGCACCGCTTCGATCCGTCGCATCCATTCCCGCCAGCGTAGCTCTGGTGGAAGGTCGGCCAACTCGCGGTCCAGCTCCGGTTCAGAGCGATCCTTCGCCATCCCTATACCCCGTAGAGCCGGAACGTGTCGCGGCCGGTGAGTTCCCGCACGGCCCCCAGCTCGACAAGCCGGTCGCAAAGCCGCCGAGCCGCCCGCGATGGCAAAGGCAGTGCAGCTGCTGCCACGGCGTCGCGCGCCAAAAACATCTCTACGGCTTCTCCTGCCCCCTTGGCGCGCAGGTTCGGCGCAACTGCTTTGACATGCTCTGCCCGCCGCGCGAGATCGGCAGCAAGGCGTATCGTCTCGACCGCCGAAGCAATGAGAGCCCGATGACAGGCGAGGCGAAGGTCATCACCTTGTTTGCGCAGGTCCGCACGTCTTAGGCCCGGGGCCAGCAATGGTATAAGATGTTTCCATTCGAGCGACTGAGCGAGGGACGCCTCCGCTAAGATCAGCGCCGACACTTCTGCCTGCGGTGCCTCATTAAGAACCGTCTCCAGCACCATCGCCGCGCGAGAGACCGGCGCCCCCTGCCCCGCATTAAGCCATCTGGCAATCTGGCTCTGCTCCAGGGTCGGCACAGCGCGGCACAGAACGCTGACCGACACCGGCCGTTCAGTGGTGCGCCGCCAAGACAAGTAGATCTCACCCGCCGGTCCGGGCAGGTCGCCGGGGCGCAGCAGATGCAGCAAGTCGCGCAGTTCCCTGGCCCGCTCCGGGCGGCCAGAGAACGTTACACAGGCCTCGGCTGCACGCAGCGCCAAGCGGTCCCGCATCAAGGCGTGAGGCACGTCCTCGCGTCCCAACACAAGATGCAGGTGGTTCAGCGCCGCGCCCGACGAAAACGCAACATCTTCAAGGGTTTCAGAACGTGCGGAGGTGACCCAGGCGGGCATCCGGGGTAGTGTATCGAGGTCGCTGATGTGATCCGGCCGGGCAAATGTCATGCCCAAAGCCTATACTTTCGCGGCGCTTTTGTCCAGTTAATAGCGAACAAACCGCCCCGCCTTGCGTCTCGGCGCTATGTCCAATAAGTTTACATTATCGGACATCAAAGAATATGCTAGGAAGCAATTCAATTTTATCACTGGATTTGTCGGAAGACCGGAATTCATGAGATTCAAGTACTTCCCTGAAAAACGAGGCGGGGTTCATGAGATTCTGTACCGGTATTTATGAGACTGGATGGTGCGGTATTTGTGAGACTGGCGCTGTCTCGCGGCTTTTTCGTCAGACTGGCGTGCGGTCTCCTCGCGCTCAGCGCGCCAAAACCGGGCTGAGATGCTTCGTCTTAACGGGAGAGGCCATGACCTAACTGCCTGCCGAACCCGTCCCTGCCCCTCCGCATCGCTCACAAGCATGACTGAGATCACCCATTGGACCGGATCCTCAATGATCCGCCCGACGCCGACCGTCAGCGCGAAACACTGCAACAGCGAGCCCTGCGCCAGGGCGTGGAAACCGGGGCGCACTGCCTTGGCAAGCACTGGCGCCACCTGATCGTATTCGGGGACAATGACCGTCAGCGCCTGCCGGAGGATCGGCGTGGTCAGAAAATCATGATAGTCCCGCCGGTCTCTCAGAGACATTCGTGGCTGCTCGTCGACGTTCGGAGGCGAGGCCCGGCGATGCCGCGCCGTCAGAATCTGAAGCACTTCGAGCGCTTCCAAGTCTTGCTGCCCCGCACCGCGCGCCCAGGCATCGAGGTAAGTGGCCCCGGCCTCGGCATGCCCTTCAAGTTTCTTGAAGTGATCGCTTCCGAACCGGTCGGACAGGGTCTCGCCGGTGGCGTCCCGAAACTCCACACCATGCACCGGGCAGCGAAATCGCCACGGCAGCGCGTCCGCTTTGCGATGCAGGTTTTCGGGACAATGCGGGCACGGAGACCGGTTCTTCCGCGCGATCATCATACGCACCTGTGGCCCGAACTCCCGGAATGTCATGGCTTGCACGGTCTTGAGCGCGAGACCGGTGCGGGCCGCAATCAGGGCCCCCTCCCCTTCTGAAAGCCGCCATTCCAGGTCGAACACGTCCTGCCCTTGTAACCCAAACTCGGCGACAAACTCGGCAACCGTCATGGCGTAGAACGGGGCCATGCGCGCGATCCAGGAGGACAGCCGCTCGTCGGTCTCTGGGGAGTATACGACCGGCAGGCGCCCGCCCCCCGTCACACCGGCTCTCCCAGGACAGCCTGTAACCGGTCGCCGCCCAGGATATCGCGCGAGAGGATACGTTCTTCGCCGCTTTCGATGGCGGCGATCGCCAATTGTGACAAGATCGAAAAGATGCCCGAGGTAATGCCGCCGGTCACCTTAATCATCCGCGTGAGTGCCTTCTCGTCGATCTGGCTTTGACGCCGAAGCGGCAGGGTGCGCGTGAGCGTGCTCATCAGCCCGTTCAGATCCTCGCCTTCCCGCCAAGGCGGCAATGCGAAGGCCTCGAACCGGCGCACCAACTGATCATCGGTGCGCAACGCGTTGCGAGCCTGCGCTGTACCAACACAGACCAGCGGGATGCGCAGCTCGTTGCCCAGAAAGCGCAGCATGTTCAGGAAACGCGCCTGTTCGCGGATCGTCCCCGCCTGCACGCTGTGAATCTCGTCGATGACCAGCATCCCCGGACGCAATTCGGCGAGAAGACGCAAGGCCAAGCTTTCCAGCACAGACAGTGTCGCCCGCGGCGGCTCCGGGGCACCAATCGCCGCCAAGATCCGGCGGTAGAAGCGCGATTCATCAGGCCCAGACACCATCTGCACCGCGACGACCGGCATATGCAGCCGTCCGCTGGTCTCGTCGAAGCACGATGCGTGATCGCGGGTGAACTTCTCGATGATCATCGTCTTGCCCATGCCGCTGTCGCCGACAATGAGCAGGTTCGGCATGCGGGCGCGCTCGGGAAACGACATCAGCGTTTCCAGCTTCTCCAAGGCAGCCTCGGCCCTGGGATAGGAGATCCAGCGGTCGGCGCGAATCCGGTGAATGCGCTCTTCGGAGCTGAGCGCGGCGATCTCGCCGGCCCCCGGATAGAGATGCGGGAACTCAATCATCCTCGTACCACTCCTCGACCTTGAAGCCAGGATGACTGAGGAACGGGCTCCCCTCCCCTTCCGGCGCAGGCAAAGCTTCTGGAGCGGCGATATCCGGTGTCACATCGATCATCGGCAGAGGGGCGAGATGCGACCGTCGAGCCTGATGGCGCCGTATCGCCTTGGTCTGCCGCTCGGCGCTGTCGACGAGGTCGCGCTGCGCCTCGATCGTCCTGAAAATAAGCTCCTCATCTACCGACCGGCGCCCGGCCTCGCGCAAGGCGCGCCGCGCCGCGCGGTGCTCCCAGAGCGTGATCGCAGGCCGTGTCAGATCCGCGGGTTTCGCTTCGATGATACCGTTCTCTGTCAGCACGAGGATGCGAGAAAGATCGCGCGGGTCGTATTTAAGCGTGAACTTGCGGCTTTCCCGGCCCATCAGCCAGCGCAACTCGTCCGCCCAGTAGCGGATGTGGAAGAGATGCAGGCCGTCACGCTGCAGGACACGTTGCTCCGAGGGCAGGAAATCGACGAGGAACTGCCTCAGATCGGCGGGCATGCGGAGTTGGGCCTCTTCCACCCGCGTGGCCCAGACCACTGCAGGTGTGGTTTCCAGCGCGCTATGGACCCGCGCATGGTAGGAGCCGGTAATTTCCAAGGCGAGCCAGGTTTCCAGTTCATCGAGCGTCATCACCGCCTCGGCTTCAGCGTCGAGGTCGCCGCGATCGAAAATGTTCGAGAAATGCGACCCCGGCAGCAGGTGAACCGCGCCCATCACGGTGCCGATCAGCCGCTCGATATGCCCGCCATAGCGCGGCGTACCGGGCGGGCGGTACTGCAGGTCGATCTGGTATTCGGAACAGGCAAGCTGAAAAGCCCGGGCATGGAACTCCGCGCCATTGTCCACGTAAATCGCGTTCGGGATGCCCCGCGTTGGCCAATCCGTGCTGATTCCACGCGCTGTGAGCCAATGCGATTTGTCCATAACCACATGGGTCAAACACAGTGCGACGGCCAGTAGCGATGGCGGCTCCAGCGACAGGTAAAACCCGAGAACCATGCGGGTATTCACGTCGATCGCGACCGTCAGCGTCGGCCGGCCAAGTGGGCGTCGCGTCACCGGATCTACCACTGTCACGTCAGCCCTGGTGTGGTCGATCTGGACGATATCCAGCGGATCGTTGGCGACCAGCATCCCAGGCGTGGCCAGATAGCGGCGCTCAGCCTTGTCCTTCCCCTCCCGCCTGGCCATGAGTTTTGCCTGATCCTTCAGATCCAGCCAGCGGCCAAGGCGTCTGATTGAAGGAGGTGCCAGCCCTTTCGCCTTGCAGTCGGCTGCAACCTCGCGCCAGAACCGGGTCTTGGTCGGTTTGCGGCGGGTGGCATAGAACGCCTTGAAATGATGGGTCACGATCTCTTCCACCGCCGGGTTCAGCGGCCGCATGCCAGGTTTGGGCCCCCGAGTGTCCGGCAGAAGTGCGCTGGTCCGCCCGTCCTCGCGGAACTGCTTCACCAGACGAAAGAGCGTCGATCGGCTCACATTCAACTGGCGCATGGCCCAGTCGACATTGCCTTGAGTGAGCTGGGCCGGCAGCTCAGCGAGCACCCGGGCGCGGTACCCGGCCTCTTCCCAATCCTTGTCAGTCGAAAAATTATCGGACATAAGTTACTCAATGCATGGATGCTGGATAGTCTCACCAATGGTGACTCAAACCGGCGTCCAGTCTCACATACCCTGAATCGGTTTCAGAAATGCGACACAGGCAAGCTATTGAAAACAAATGGAACGCAGTCTCAGAAAATCCGGCGGTCCGACAGAGAAGTCGACATCATCAAACACTGGTGTGTTTAGTATCGCTCAGAACGGCGACAGCGATCAAGACAAAAGCGACAGCATCTCCCTTCCCGCACATGTCGCCGGTTCCGGCAATCTCGGTCGCTTGGTCGACACCGCTCGCGACTACGCGCGCGCCGCGGCCTCCGACAATACGCTGAAGGCCTATGCAAAGGACTGGGCGCATTTCACCCGCTGGTGCCGGATGAAGGGCACGGAGCCTCTGCCCCCGTCGCCTGAGATGATGGGGCTTTATCTCGCAGACCTGGCGTCCGGATCGGGACCCTCCCCTGCCCTATCGGTCTCGACCATCGACCGCCGCCTGTCCGGGCTTGTCTGGAACTATGCGCAACGCGGGTTCACCTTCGATCGCAAGAACCGTCACATCGCCACGGTGCTAGCGGGGATCAAGCGCCGGCATGCGCGTCCGCCGGTGCAGAAGGAAGCGATCCTGGCCGAGGACATCCTCGCGATGGTCGCCACCCTGCCCTTTGAGCTGCGCGGGCTCAGAGATCGGGCGATGCTGCTGCTGGGCTATGCCGGGGGCCTTCGACGCTCCGAAATCGTCAGCCTCGACGTTCACAAGGACGACACGCCGGACTCGGGTGGCTGGATCGAGATCTTCGAGAAGGGTGCCCTGCTCACCCTCAATGCCAAGATTGGCTGGCGTGAGGTCGAGATCGGCCGCGGCTCCAAGGAGCAAACCTGCCCGGTGCATGCGCTGGAGCAATGGTTGCACTTCGCCAGGATCGACTTCGGGCCTGTGTTCGTGCGCACCTCACGCGACGGTAAGAAAGCGCTGGAAGCGCGCCTCAACGACAAGCATGTCGCGCGCCTGATCAAGCGCACCGTCTTGGAAGCGGGCATTCGATCCGAGCTGCCCGAGAAAGACCGCCTCGCCCTCTTCTCTGGCCATAGCTTGCGCGCCGGTCTCGCCAGTTCGGCAGAAGTCGACGAGCGCTATGTCCAGAAGCAGCTCGGCCATACAAGCGCCGAAATGACCCGTCGTTACCAGCGCCGCCGAGACAGGTTCCGCGTGAACCTGACCAAAGCCGCGGGACTATAATCGCGCGGTCATTCGGTCGTTTAGTAGTAATACCTAAAACTGCAAACGGCCAGATTTCATGCCCTTGATAGGCTATGCACGCGTATCCACAGAGGATCAGACCCCCCTGCCCCAGTCTGAGGCCCTGCAAACTGCGGGTTGCGTCGAGATCTTCGAAGAGCACGCCTCAGGCAGCAATCGCGCGCGTCCTGTGCTTGCGCGCGTTCTCGAACGCGTCCAGAGCGGCGACACACTGGTTGTCGTGCGAATTGATCGGCTTGCGCGGTCTCTGTCGCACTTGCTGGAGGTGATCGAACGTCTGGAGGCCAAGGGAGCTTTCTTCCGCTCGCTGCAGGATCCAATCGACACCGCCTCCCCTCAAGGAAAATTCACATTGCAGGTTCTGGGCGCCGCGGCCGAGTTCGAGCGCGCGCTGATACGTGAGCGCACAAAGGCTGGGCTTGCCTCTGCGCGCGCCAAGGGTCGCGTTGGTGGCAATCCTGGGCTACGCGCCAAGGATCCCGCCGCGCTGCGCAAGGTGCGGCTGGCGCGACAGGACGGCTACATGGAGCGCCTGAACGAAACCGCGCAGGATTGGGTGCCACATGTGCGCCGCCTGCGGCCGGATATGGCCTGGGAAGATGTTTCGCGGATCATTAATGGCCCCCTGCCCCACGACCGGCACTGGACCCAAAGCCGCCTACTCCGTGCTGTGAAAGCCTATGTCCGCGACGGGTTTCTACCAGATGCAGTGCTTAGCCGCGCCGGACGCCGCGAAACCGATGACCGCCTGCCGGCCATCGGGGCAGCGATCAAAGGCGCGGACCCCGAAATCACACTGCAGGCGATCTGCGACCGGCTGGAATCGATGCGTGAGCGCACCCCTCGGGGTCGTGCAAGCTGGCAGCCGTCTTCGGTCAAAATGCTGCTTAAGCGTGCGGAAAAGTTGGGGCTCCTCTGAACACGACACTTGTGTTGGCCTAACGGATTGCCACCAAATCTAGAAAGTGCTTGCACGAATCTGGCTGCTCGGGCAATAGTCTCGAAAAATAACGCGCGGTCACATAAAAAACGCGCCCACGGGTCGGGGCACACATGAGCGAAGCAGAACAGGATCTAGATATCGCCATCGGGCACTACGCGGAACTTCTCGCGTCGAACCTGCATGCTCAGCGCGCTGCACACTTCCCACCAGATGCAAAGAAGGTGATGCGCACTTTGACCAGCGGAGAAGCTGCTGAGCTCCTTGGCGTCGACCATACCTATCTTCGGAAGCTTCATCGAGAAGGAAAGATCGTTGATGTCGAGACGACGGCTGGAAGTCATCGTCGCTATACGCTCGACGATATCTGGGAAATCCGGCAGACGCTTGAAGGAAACGCAAAAAAGTCTGGAACTTACGTGCCTGGTCGTCGCGACAGTGACGAGCTTCAAGTCATTTCAGTGGTGAACTTTAAGGGCGGATCTGGCAAAACGACGACGTCCGCTCACCTCGCTCAGCGCTTGGCGCTCAAGGGGTACAGGGTTCTTGCGATCGATCTCGACCCCCAAGCATCTCTTTCGGCTCTTCACGGAATCCAGCCAGAACTCGACCTCATGGAGGGCGGAACCCTCTATGATGCCGTTCGCTATGACGATCCGGTTCCGATCGCCGAAGTGATCCGCAAGACCTACATCCGCGGCCTTGATCTGATCCCGGGCAACCTTGAACTCATGGAGTTCGAGCACGAGACGCCTGCTGCGATCCAGCGAGGCGGAGCGAAGGCGTTCTTCGCGAGAGTTCATGACGCACTCGATAGTGTTGAAGCGAACTACGACGTTGTTGTGATCGACTGTCCGCCGCAACTTGGTTTCTTGACGATGTCAGCACTTTCCGCGTCCTCGGGTGTGCTCGTGACGGTTCACCCGCAGATGCTTGACCTTATGTCGATGTCCCAATTCCTGCGAATGACTGCGGATCTCCTTGGAGTAATCAGGGATGCAGGCGCAAATCTGCGCTTCGATTGGCTTCGCTTCTTGCCAACGCGATACAAAGTCGGCGACGCACCACAGACCGAAGTCATCGCCTTCATTCGCGGGCTCTTTGGGAGGTCGGTCCTGACCAATCACATGGTTGAGTCGACCGCAATTTCTGATGCCGGCTTGACCAAGCAAACGCTCTACGAAGCTGACAAGAAGGACTTCACGCGTCAGACGTTTGATCGTGCGATCGAATCTATGAACGCAGTGAACGATGAAATCGCTGAAATCATCCAGAACACATGGGGGCGGAATGGCAAGAAAGCCTAAACTTGGCCTGCCGCTGCAGACCCTTCGCAACGCTCCTGACGCTCTTGAAGGGCGCAGACTGCGTGGCGGTGTTTTTGAGATCGATCCGGCGCAGATTGTTACCGAAGGACGGTTGGATGACAGACTACAGATTGAAGTTGAGGGCCTGAAGAACTCTATTTCCAAGAACGGTCAGCGTGTGCCTGTCTTGGTCCGCCCACTGGAAGCCGATCGCTACAACCTGATCTATGGCCGCAGACGCTTGGAAGCATGTCGCGAACTCGGTATCAAAGTTCGAGCCATCGTCACAGAGGTTGAAGGTGATCAAGCGCTTCGAGATCAGCTTCTCGAGAACCAAGAGCGTCGTGATCTGAGCTTTATTGAACGTGCGCTTGTAGCGACGGCGCTTCTAGACGGCGACCATTTGGAAGGGGCTGAGCGCACCAATCGTGGTGTCGCCGAAGTCCTTAACCTCCACGAAGCTGGAGTTTCACAGCTCTTGAGTGTCGTTCGGACGGTCGGCGAGGATCTCATCCAGGCAATTGGTGCAGCTCCTGGGATTGGTCGCCCGAGATGGGAAGAGCTCAAAAAGGCTTTGGGTGCCTACGACGGTGATCGGGACCAGCTGCTAGCCATAGCTCATGCAGCCAAGTCCGGAAGTTCCGGCTCGGTCGATGAGGTTTCTGAGCGTGCGTTTCTCGCAGTTCTGGCAGCTGCGAAGAGCACAGAGAGGAAAGCAAGCCCGTCTAGAAAGGGTGCGCCTGCTTTGGCCATCCCCGGTGTTGGAGCTGCGACGGTCAAAACCGGCCGCCAAGGCAAGCAGCTCAAACTTGATCTAACTACGGATGAACCTGATTTTATCAGCTGGTTGGAGGGCAACGCCCCAAAGCTGATTACCGAGCTTCATGAGCGCTGGAAGCGTTCAGGAGACTGAGGAAGAGCAACCAACAAGAAGGAGGCACGATACAGGCAAAAAGAAAAAGGCCCCGAGAAGCTAGCTTCACGAGACCTTTGTAAGGTTTCGCACCGGGATCAGACCGCTACAAAATCTCAGTTTTCGCACTTCTGAATGTAGCGTTCTGGCCCCTACCCCGCAAGCGCAAAGCGATTCGCGGGCCCTAGAATTTTTGTCTTCGTGGACATTTTCATGGAGTACACACCAATCTCGCCGTTTATGCGGCCGATATCGCACGCCCATTTGCGCGTCATTGAGCGACCCGAGGCATCTGTTCCAGCCAGACCCGTTAACAAGTGGGAACTCCTGCGCGAGCTCTCCAAGGCGCAAGCGGCCTTTGGGGTCTCGGAACGTGATCTGACGGTTTTGCAGGGGCTCCTCAGCTTCTTTCCGGACGATGCGCTTGGCGGGAACGCCGAGATGGTCGTCTTCCCCTCGAACAAGGCGATCTGTGAGCGCTTGAATGGTATGCCCTGCTCCACGATGCGTCGTCACCTCGCGCGTCTTGTCGAGGCTGGCTTGCTCCAGCGGCGCGATAGCCCCAATGGGAAGCGCTACGTCCGTAAGCACGGCGAAGACCGCGTTGCCTTTGGCTTCGATCTTTCCCCTCTCTACTGCCAGTCTGAGGAGATAGCACGGACCGCAGAGGCCGTACGTGAGGCTGAGGAGCGCGTCAGGCGCCTGAGAGAGGTCGTAAGCCTCATGCGCCGCGATCTCGCGGCCCTCGCCGAGTTCGGAGACGAGATGCAGCCAGGCCTAGGCTTCTGGGATCAGCTTCGCGACAAAGCTGCCCTCACGGCCCGCGCGCTCCGCCGCAAGCTTTCAGTTGAGGACCTCGCGGCCTATCGAGCCGACCTTGAAGCTCTCCTTGACCAGGCACGCAACGTCATCGATGGCCCTGAAACAGAAGAAATGAACACCAATGATGCCCAATCTGAGCGTCACCATCATAATTCAAAAAAAGAATCCATAGATCTTGAACCTGCTTTAGAAAAAAGCGGGGCAGCGGCGGGTGTGCCAGATGTGGATACGAATGAGCCGGTGGCTGACGTTGATGAACAGGACACAAGACACATGCCAAAGATCCCGCTGCACCTAGTGATCGCGGCATGTCCCTCGCTCAAGACCTTCTACCAAGGTGAGATCCGGCATTGGCATCAGCTCTTCGATGCGGCGTGCCATGTGCGGCCAGCCATGGGCATCAGTGCGTCTGCATGGGAAGAAGCCCAGCGGTTCATGGGTCCGGAGCAAGCGTCGATCGTCGTTGCTGCCATGCTGGAACGCTTCGCGGACATAAGATCGCCTGGTGGATACTTGCGAGCTCTGACTGCTAAAGCTGCGGCAAGCGAGTTTTCCTGCGGCCCAATGGTCATGGCATTGATTGGCGGGCGGAACGCGGCTTAACAGCTGTTAAACTCCGATCTGCTGCGGCTGGCTTGGCATAACTTAACAGCTGTTAAGTAGGCTCTCGGCACACAAACGGTGTTCGAGAGAGAAAAGTTAGGGGGTTGAGGTGTGGCGGTATTTGAAATCGTGAAAGTGGCTTTCGCCTTCGTCGCGGCGAAGATCTGATGACGAGGGCATCCCGATCATCATGGTAAAACCACAGCTGGTGACCATCGCTGCTAGTAGCGCAAAGGCAGCTAGCGAAGAACATACAGAGCGTTGCGCTGTAGCCAATCTAGCAGTTGCGCGCCTCCGCGGCCCCTGCCCTTTTCGATGTCTGTGATCTGATGATGAATACCCTCAACAATTGGCTCAACGCTATCCGGCGCCTGCTGACGGCGATTTGGGTCCTGGCCTCGGATATTCCCTTGGCCTTCATGGGTGCTAATGCCTGAGAGGTAGGTTATGGATGTCTGTTGCATGATATCGCGGCTACGGGCCGTAGCGCACAAGGAGCAGACGATCGATGGTTGCCAAAACCGTTTGACCAAGGGCACGATCCTCGAATTCCCGCGCGCGGGGAGCTGGTAACTTCTCAGTCACTTCGATAATGGCGACACAGCCAGCGAGTCAATCGGCTCCTCAAGCGCAGCAGCTGGTTGCCAGCGGTCCCGCGTTTCGCTGATTTGGTCGTAGTGGACGACGAGGACATCGCAGAACAGCGGTTGCAACTTAATCTCTTAATTTCATGACACCCGAACTCTTCAAAAGAGTGTTTTGATGTTGGCTGCGGACTGATCTGATCCGCCCGATAACGGAAAACAATTTAATAACAATAGGTTATTGCGTTCTGGTATTCGCGACGAGAAATCATGCCCATAATAGCCTTCATCGAAGTGGCTTCCCTTTCCAGGATGCCGATCCGCTACATCGACGGGAAGCCAAAGGATCAGCACGCTCTACGAAGAAGTTGGCAGTTGCGGGCCGATTGAACGGTCTGGGCTATCTCGTGACGAAGAAACCGCCACAGGTCTAGCCGATAGGCCCTGTGGAAGTTCTGATCCCGTCGTGCCAGTACAGTTCGGTGGAGGTTGGGTGTTTAATGGGTTTGGTCCACGAAAAGTAAAAGTGTTCTTCGGGTTTTGTGACTGACGGATGAGGGCCTTTGGGGTGCCTCGGATGGGTCCGGGCCGAGTTCCGGTCTGCCATTCCGGATGAAGGGCATTCCCATGCAAACAGGTGTCTTGCGCGTGCTGCGCGCGACCGCTGCCTCTTGGTGGCGGCATAGAAAGCTGCGTCGAACCGGCGAGACGGAGCTGGCACGGCAGCTCGAGCGGAAAGCCGTTCTCCGCGATCTCGGCTATCTCAGGCAGTGCCAAACGCGCATGTGATCTGCGGGGATGGTGGGACGTTCATCCATCTCGGTTGGACCACCGTGTCGACTCTCGCGCCTATCGAGCGCTTCCCCCTGGCCGTGCTTGCGGTCGCACTAGGGACACCCGCCATCGACATTCGACCCGTCACCAATGTCATCGCCTTCGCGAACCTGCCGCAAGTTACGCGGGACGGTTCGGTCGACCCGGACCGTTCGGGTGCCGGCAGGTCCGTCTCGCTGACCACCTACATCGACATGGTCGAAAAGCTAGGTGCCAGCATCACCAACGATCCGCGGCCCCGTCGGTCAATCTGATCTCCATTCCCTCTCACCAAAACTCGAAAGGACGCCAGCCATGGCCCGATCCCGCACGCCCAAATTCGATGCCTCCGAGGTCATCACCAACGAAATCATCCGTATCATCGAGCGCGGCGTTCTGCCTTGGCGCAAGCCCTGGACGGCTGGCGGTAGCTCCAGACCCTTGCGCGTGGGCGGTGAACCCTACCGGGGAGTGAACAACTTCCTGCTGACGATGCGGACCGTGATGGCGGGCCACAGCTCTCCCTTCTGGATGACGCTGCCGCAAGCCAATGCGTTGGACGCAAAGGTCCGCAAGGGCGAAAAATCCTCTGTCGTCGTTTATTACGGTCAAAGCCGGAAAGACGCGGGCGCAGATGAGCATGACCGCAGTGACGAGGATGATCACTCCGAGGAAGCCCGTATATTCCGCTTCCAGAAATCCTACCGCGTGTTCAATGCCTGCCAGATCGAGGGTTTGCCGGATAGCTTCCATCCCGAGCCGGACCCGGTGCTTGAGCATCCTCCGTCCGAGCCCATCCCGCACATGCAGGCGTTTTTTGACGCCATCGACATCACGACCGTCTTCACAGGAACAGAAGCGTACTATTTGCCGCCCGTGGACAAGGTCTACATGCCGTCCATCACGCGGTTCCAGGATCCGCGCAATTTCTACGGGGTCTGGGCCCATGAGCTGGCCCATGCCACGAAAGCCCCCCATCGACTGAACCGTGATTTCGGGTTCTCGAAGTTTGGCAACACGTCCTATGCGCGCGAGGAGATCGTCGCGGAATTGACCTCGGTGTTCCTGGGTCAGACGCTCGGCTTCACGGCGCATACGCTCGAGATGAATGCCGCCTACCTGCACAACTGGTTGCGTGTCCTTCGCTCAGATAAGGCCGCGATCTTCCGCCACGCCGCTGATGCGCAACGTGCCTGCGACTACCTGATTGCCAAATCGGAGACGGGCAGGGCCGGGGAGAACGCCGAGGCCGCTTGAGGGTTGTGCGTCGGCAAAAGTGAAAGAAGGCTGTGGGAAGGGTGTTTCAACTTCTCAAAGGAGAGCCCTATGACCATCACTGCGCAGCCCCAGACAGAATACCCGGATCCGAATGTGATCGCGGCGCAGAACGACGCGTTCCGCAAGCTTGCGTGCCTTGGAGTGCCGCCCGCGCAGCCCATCCAGGGCCGGATGCATGTCACCCGCTCGATCATGGAGGCCGGTGACGGCTTTATGGCCGAGGCGGTGAAGGCCACGGGCACGTTCGACACCTTCGAGCCTGAGAATGATCCCGAGGGATGGCATGATTTCGGGGCGGTCGAGATCCGGGGCGAGACCGTGTTCTGGAAGATTGATCTCTATGAGGCGGATTCCGACTTTCGCTACGGTGCCGAGGCCCCGGACAATCTCGCGACCACCATGCGCGTGCTGACGATTATGCTGGCGCGCGACTGGTAAAAGGGCAGGGGACCCCTCTTTCTGACATTTGCGCCGATGAAGGCCCGCTGACCCCTCAAAGGGGAAGCGGGCCTTTTGTCGTGGTGATCCCCGAAGCCGGGGATTGGTCACGCGCGTGAACGCGCGGGCCACACCTCACCCACCTGGAAGGATATCCCATGACCACAAGCTTTGCCCCTCTCACCGTCGCCATCGGCGATCTGGTCCCGCATCCCGCAAATGTGCGCAGCAACTCGCCGGAAACCTATGATCCCGAGAACATCGCGCATCTGAACGCCAGCATCGCTGTGCTGGGCCTGCTCCAGCCGCTTCTGGTCCAGAAGATCGACGGCAAATATGCCGTACTCGCAGGCGGTCGCCGCCATGCCGCCCTGAAGGAGCTGGCGGCAGATAAGGCCGCCAAGGCGTTCACCGCTAAGACCAAGGTCGACTGCCGCCTTGTCCCTGAGGATTGCGACGTCATCACGGCCCTGTCGCTCGCCGAGAACATCACCCAGGCACCGATGAATGCCATCGACGAGTTCGAGGCCTTCGCCCGGATGATGGAGGTCGACGGCCAGACGCCCGAGACGATCGCAAAGACCTTCGGCGCCACGGTGGCGGCCGTGAAAGGCCGGTTGCGCTATGGCCTTATCCACCCCGACATCCGCGCGGCTGCCCGGGCCAAGACGATCACGCTCGATACGATGAAGGCCTTTGCCGAGCATCCCAGCCAGGAGGTTCAGCGCGAGGTTTATGAGGCGCTGACCAAGGAAGACAGCTACCTGCAGGCCTACACTGTTCGTCAGGCGCTCAAATCCCGCGGCGTGCAGGTCAGCGACGATATCGGAGCTTTCGTGCGCGCGGACTACGAGGCCCGCGGCGGTGCCGTCGCGGCTGACCTTCTGGAAGAGCATTCCGTGCTCGAGGATGCGGCGCTGGTCGAGACCATCCTGCTCGAAAAACTCAGTGCCGCCGCCGAAGAGGCCCGCGCAAAACTTGGCTTTGCATGGGCGGATGCGATGGTGCGCTATGATTACGCAGCGATGGCTGACTACGGCCGCGTCTATCCCGGCCCGATCGAGCCGGATGAAGCTGCCCAGAAGCGCATCGATGAGATCACCGCCGAACTCGAGAAACTGCAGCTCGAGATGGAGGATGAGGGGCTCGAGGACGGTGCCTACAACGCGCTTTACGAGCGCGTGGACGCCTTGGAAGAGGAAGCGCGCGATCTGCAGGAGGCCTATAGCGCCGAGGACTTGGCCCTTGCAGGCGTGGTCGCGTCCTGGTCGAGTGGTCAGGTGACGCTCCATATCGGCCTCGTACGCCCGGAGGACACCGTAAAAGCGGAGGGCACGCGCGGCGCCTCGAGTAGCCAGACGGGGGAAGAGGCCCCTGACCCGGGCGAGATCAGCTACCCGGCCTCGCTGGCTGAGGACCTCAAGACCGAGCGAGCCATGGCGCTTGGGGCCGCGATGGCGCTGCATCCGGAGGCCACGCTGGATCTGACGCTCTTCAAGCTGGTCAGTGACGTTCTGGCCAGCGGCATGAGTGTCACGCAGGCGATCAAGGTCGAGGCCCGCAAGGAATACCGCAGCCATGCCAAGATGGACGAAATCAACGAGACCTCGCTCGAGCAGGTGGCGGCGGCGCATGATGCGCTTGATCTCTCGTGGCTCGATGACACCCGCGCGCCCGCCGATCAGTTCGCGGCGTTTCGCGCGCTGGAGGTCGGCGAGAAGGCCAAGCTCGTGGCTTATGCGACCGCCAGCACTACGCAGTCCTGCTTTGCGCGGGATCGGCAGCGCGACAGCCTGATGCATGAGTTCGAGATCGAGATCATGCCCGACATTCGCGCGCATTGGACGCCGAACGCGGCGCTCTTCAATCGCTTCAAGAAGGCTTGGCTCCTGAAAATCCTCGGCGAAGAATTGGGTCTGGCTCAGGAGGCGGTGACGCTGGCCTTGTCGAGCAAGAAGGAAATTGTCGCCTTCTGCGACAAGCTCTTCGCTGAACCCTTCGCCACGCTGACGGATACACAGCGCGCTGTCGTGGCCGCCTGGTGCCCGCCGATGATGCAGACCGCCGGTGGCGCCTGTGATGAGACGGCGCCGATCACGGAAACCCCGGAACCTGACGGCGAGGTCGCGCAAGCGGCCTGAGTCCTCATACGACCTGCGCGAGGCATTCCCTGCGCGGGTCGACCCTTCCACACCCAACGGAAAGACATCCCCATGGCTATTCTCAAGTTCTCTGCCTCCGCTGTCGCGGCGCAAATCGCCCATGCGCGCGCCTGCAAAACCTTCCTGCCCAACTGGAACGGGCCCCTGGACAGGCCCGCCCTGATCCTCATCGTCGGCAATGGTGTGCATCTGCGCTCAAACGGCATCGATGGTACGACCACCCGTATCGTTACCACCGAGCAGGCCGATCCCTCCTTCGCTTTCGCAGATGGCATGAACCCGTTTCGGGATACCGACTGGATGGCGCAGCGCCGCATGGCGTTTCGCGATCTGACCGGCCAGTTTTACACCGACATCCTCGACGATGTGCAGGTTCTCATCGACCGGGGGCGGGGGGCCATCCGGCTCGCTACCGATGGCCACAGCATCCGCGTCTTCGTGCGCCGGGCCTCGGACTATCTCATCGGCGGGACCTACGAGGTGCCCTCGGGCCTCGGCGGCACCTTCCGGGTCATTCTCAAGGATGCCTGCGACACCTTCGCGATCGTGCAGAACTGCGGCAATTGCGAGGATTTCGACGCGATGCAGCCTTATCGCGTGCCCCTCGATGCGCTGATGGAGATCGATGACCGGAGGGCAGCGTAATGGGTTGGCTCTTCTACACCGATCGCCGCGTCCAGACCTACACGGACGAGAAAGCGGAGATTGCCCGGCTCTGCACCTTTGCGGGCGACACGCGCAAAACCGAACTGGTCAAGGCCTGCAAGGTCGGCTCCACCTGGTATGCGGCGGCAAGGGTCACCAATCTCGACGGCACCGCTGTCGAAGACGCGACCTATATGACCGATCCTGATGGCTCCATCACTTTCGGGGCTGTCTTCCTCACCCGATACGATGACGGCTGCTGGGGTTACAAGGACATGGAGGAAAGTGCTGGCCCGAACGAATCTCGTGCTCCGCTTGGGCTGATCGAGCTTCTCTCCGACCTGAAAGACCCGGACAGCTACGCCCAGGACTGGCGTCAGCGCTGCCGGGACTGGGCGTCGATCCCGGACTACGAGGAAGGCGACAAGATCAAGCTCGCAGCACCTGTGACGCTCACCGATGGCAGTACCTGCCAGATTGTCACCGCGACCCACTACAGGCGCGGGCGGCAAAAGCGCCGCTGCTACCGCATCGAGGAAACTGGTGGGCTCGTACGCCTGTCAAAGGCCTCGCTTGCGGGCTCGGAGCTGCTCAGCTCCGCGAAAGGTGCGGCTAGCCCGGTGCTGGCGGAGTTCCTGGTCGGGCGAGATTAGGTCCTGCGCCGGACGGTTCATCGGCCTGCCCGGCGACAGCAGATGCTGCGGCTTGTCTTGACATGACAATGCAAATGCATTACATATCACGAGTAGCAAAGACCCTTTTCTTTCAGGAGACTGCCATGACAGCGCTCGCACAAGATGTCTCGAAACTCACGGACCGGTATCAGACGACCGTGCCGGCGGGTGTGCGCAAACAGCTAAAGTTGGGTAAGGGCGACCAGATTCGTTACTGTACCGAGCCGAGTGGCAGGGTCTATATCGAGCCCGTGCGCAGCGACGAGGACGATCCCGCGCTCGGCGCCTTTCTCGATTTTGTCGAGGCCGATATCAAGGCGCATCCGGATCGCATTCGGGCGTTCGATGGGGCTTTGCATGACCGTCTAGCAGCACTGGTCGGAGACGTTGACATCGATCTCGATGCGCCGCTATCGCCCGAGGATGAATGAGCGGCGATAGCGTGCCCGCAGGAGCGCCCCTTGTCGTAAACGGATGGTCGATTTATGGGCATCCGCTCTTTCTGGACCAGCTCGAAGGGCTGATCGAGGAGGTCGAAGCGCGTAAGGCTCGCGATCCCAAGACCTGGCGCAAGAAAAATTCCGCGAAACGGCTGGCCGCCATCTTCAAGCTGGTGACCGAGGCCATACCGGCGGACCCGGGTGCCGCCGCCTTCCGGCAAGGCGGCACACTCGGCGATCACCGCAAGCACTGGTTCCGGGCGAAATTCTTCCAGCAGTATCGGCTTTTCTATCGGTTCAACAGCGATGCGAAGGTCATCGTGGTGGCCTGGGTGAACGACGACAAGACCCTGCGCGCCTACGGCAGCAAGACGGATGCCTATGCGACGTTCAAAGGGATGTTGGAAGATGGCAATCCACCTGACAATTTCGACGCGCTCTTGAAAGAAGCTAAAGCGGCGGGCAAGCGGTTCGAAACTTCCCTTGAAGCGGTGCCCGATCGGTAAGTGGGCCAGCTTGCTGTGACCCTTTGGCATTATCGTTTACGACGCCCCGCTGGAAGATGTAGCTCGGCTGATAATAGGGTCGGAGAAAGCACAATGATTGAGGCGGAAAAGGATAGGCAGCACCTCGGGCTAGAGGAGCAATGCGCGCCTGACCTGACGGGGCACCGTTTCCCAATTGCTGTGCACGTTGCAGACATGCCCGATGACCTCGGCAAGCTGCTGGATATCGGGCTCGAGGAGCATTTCCGTGGCGGTTGATGTCAATTCGTATGACGCGTGGTTTCGCGCGAAGGTGCAGGCCGCGCTGGAGGAGGAATGCACGGGAACATCTCAAGTTCAGGTGATGCAGGCCGCACAGGCATTGATTGATGCGAAACGGGAGGTCGAACCCAAGTCCTGACCAAGCCTTGGAGGTCAGCGCGGTCTGACCTCCTTCACCCTGAAAAGCGAAAGCGGGCTTTTTGTCCTTTGGAACTCAGACCCTGATCCAAAGGAAATCCCCATGTCCAAGCCCAAACTGGCAAACCCGGCTCTCTCAATCTCCGACGCTGATCTCACCTCTGCGCTGCCGCAAATTGGCGCGGAGATCGACCAACAACCCCTGCGCAGCTCAGCGCTCGCGCGCATCATGCGCGAGACGTTTCATGGCAGCGATGCTGGCAGTGCCTGGGACTGGCGCATGGCCTACGACCTGATGCAGGCCGCGGCCATCCAGGTGCTGCTGCGTGGAGACGGTGCAGCAGGTGACATCGCCACCGCAAAGCTGCTTGCCTCACGGCTCCTCACGGAAACCCGTCGCTCCGAGCAGCAGATCCGGCTGCAGCAGTTTTCCACGCCGTTGCCTTTCGCGGCAATGGCCGTGCGGGCGGCATCCATTCGCAAGGGCGAGACCGTGCTGGAGCCCTCGGCTGGCACCGGTGCCCTGGCTGCTTTCGCTACCCGGGCTGGTGCCACACTTCTGCTCAACGAGATCGACCCCTTTCGCCAGAGCCTTTTGCGCGCGGTCTTTGGCGGCGATGTGACGGGCCATGACGGTGAGCATATCGATGATCTGCTGCAGACCCCGGTTCTACCCGACGTCGTGGTGATGAACCCGCCTTTCGCCTCCTCGGTCGATCGCTCGCGAGACAAGCACATTGCCGCCAAGCATCTCATCGCGGCTGCCAAGCGCCTGGCACCCGGTGGGCGGCTGGTGGCGATCATGCCGCCGGGATTCACGCCCGAACGCGATGCCGCGCATTGGTCACGCGCCTGCGGTTTGCTCACGCCGCGCTTGGCAATCACGATGCCGGGACAGGTCTACCGCAAGCTTGGCACCTCTGTCGAAACCCAGCTGATGGTCTTCGACAAGGTGCAGGAGGACGGCGAAATGATCCGCGTCCCTGTGCGGGATCTGGATGAAGCCTTGGCATATGTCGACGCCGTGGCCGCAACCCGGCCCGAGATGCGTCCCGCCCAACGGGCTGAAGCGACCCCTCATGCTCGGCCGACCGTTCCATCCTCTGCTCCGCGCAAGACCGCCGCTGCGCCTGTCGCCGCCTCCAAACCTCGGGCCACGGCCGTCCGCCCGCTCAGCTTCACGAGCCTTGAGACCCCGCGCGACAACAAGCCTATCTCGGACATTTATGCGCGCTACCGCCCGCAGCGGATCGAGATCGCGGGTGCGCAGGAACATCCCACGCCGCTGGTCGAGAGCATCGCCATGGCCTCGGTTGCCCCGCCCATGCCCTCAAACACGGGCAGTGATGACTTGCGCCTGCCCACACGGTTGATCGAGGAGGGAGATCTCTCCGAGGCGCAGCTCGAGACCATCATCATGGCGCATGATGCCCATGGGCGCGATCTGCCCGGTCGGTTTACCATCGATGACGACCAGACCAAGCTGACGCGCGCCGATGATGACCCAGACGCACGGGCCTATCGCCTTGGGTACTTTCTCGGCGACGGCACCGGTTGCGGCAAGGGCCGCGAATGCGCGGGGCTCATTCTCGTGAACTGGCTTTCCGGGCGCAGGAAGGCGATTTGGGTCTCCAAATCCGCCACGCTCATCGAGGACGCCATCCGCGACTGGACCGATCTCGGCGGCTCGCCCGCCGACATCCAGCCGCTCTCCAAATGGAAACCGGACCAGCCCGTCCCTATGGGTGACGGTATCCTGTTCGTGACCTACGCCACGCTGCGGTCCGCGGGCAAATGCGGCACCACGCGACTGAGCCAGATCTTTGAGTGGATGGGCGAAGACTTCGACGGTGTGCTGGCCTTCGATGAGGCCCATGCGATGCAGAACGCGGCAGGATCCGAGCAGGGCAGGGGGGTCAAACCCTCCCAACAGGGCCTTGCGGGCCTGCGGCTGCAACTGGCAGCACCCCGCGCTCGCGTCTTCTACATCTCGGCCACGGGAGCGACGAGCGTCCACAACCTCGCCTATGCCGCGCGGCTGGGGCTCTGGGGGCAGGGCCCCGAATACCCCTTCCAGAGCCGCGAAAGTTTCGTCTCGGCCATGGAGGCGGGCGGTGTCGCCGCCATGGAGGTGGTCGCACGCGATCTCAAGACGCTCGGTCTCTACACGGCCCGTGCTCTCAGCTTCGATGGCGTGGAATATGATTTGCTCGAACACGCGCTGACCCCGGCTCAGATCGAGATCTACGACGCCTATGCAGGTGCGTTTCGGACGATCCACCACAATCTCGAGGCGGCACTGACCGCGACCGGTGTCAACGATGCCTCGGGCGAGACCAATGCCTCGGCCGCACGCGCCTCTGCAAAGTCTCGCTTTGAAAGCACGAAACAGCGCTTCTTCAACCATCTCCTGATGGGCATGAAGGCGCCGACCATCATCCGCGCCATCAAGGACGATCTGGCGGCGGGCAATGCTTGCGTCATCCAGGTGGTCTCAACGGGTGAGAGCCTGCTGAAACGTCGGCTTGAGACGATGGACCCAGAGGACGAGCTGGTCGAGGGCGCGCTAACGCCGCGCGACTATGTTCTGAGCTATCTCGAGCAAGCCTTCCCGATCCATGCGCAAAAGCTCGTGGAGATTGACGGCAACATGGTGGCCGAGCCACTCCGGGATGAGACCGGCGCGCTGGTGGTCTCGCGCGAGGCGCTCGGCTTGCGCGATGCGGCTATGATGGAGTTGATGACTCTGGCCCCGGTCCCCTCAGCGCTCGATCAGATCCTCTGGGCCTTTGGCGAGGAGGCTGTCTCCGAGGTCACGGGGCGGTCTCTCCGGCCCCTCAAGGCCGAGGATGGTCATCTCTTCATCGAAAAGCGCGCCGCCAGCAGCAATTCCTCCGAGACCCAAGCCTTTATGGACGGCGAAAAGGATATCCTGATCTTCTCTGATGCAGGCGGCACTGGCCGATCCTATCACGCGGCGCAAACGGCCAAGAACCAGAAGAGGCGCCGGCACTACCTTCTGGAGCCCGGCTGGCGTGCCGATGCGGCCATCCAGGGGCTCGGCCGCACGCATCGCTCGGCCCAGGTCAGCGCGCCCTTTTTCCGGGTCTGCACCTCCGATGTGCATGGCGAGAAGCGCTTCACCTCGACAATCGCCAAGCGCCTCGACCAGCTGGGGGCCTTGACCAAGGGCCAGCGCGAAACCGGGTCGCAGGGCATGTTCCGCGAGGAGGATAATCTGGAAAGCCCGATCGCACGGGCAGCTTTGCGTGGATATTTCGCCGATCTTGCCGCCGGGCGCGCCGAGGCAATGAGCTACGAGAGCTTCACCGACTGGACGGCCCTCCGGCTGATCGACAAGGACGGCGTGCTGCTCGAGGAGCTTCCCCCGATCCAGCGGTTTCTGAACCGGGTGCTGGCGCTGCCCATCCACATGCAGAACGCGCTCTTTGCCGAATTCATGGCGAGGATTGCCGACCAGACGGAACGGGCGCGCGCGGCGGGCACGCTCGATCTCGGGGTGGAAACCCTGCGTGGCGAAAAGATCGAACAGGTCTCCACCGAGGATCTCTGGACCTGCCCGAAATCCGGCGCCGTGACGCGCATCATCGGGCTGGAGGTCACCGACCCGGTCCGTGTGCTGTCAGCGGATGACGCCCTGTCGCGCAATCCCGACAAGCTGCCGATGGTCAATCGCGCTTCGGGGCGTGCGGCGCTCATCTCGGCGCGGCCCATGCAGATGTATGACGAGGATATCGTCACGCTCATGCGCAAGGTGGTGCGACCCAATGGGTCCAGCTATCTTGAAGAGGTGCGGTTCGCGTCCTCGGCCTGGGAAGAGATCGGCAAGCCTGAGTTTGCAGGGCTTTGGGATGCCGAGGCCGCGTCCCTGCCTAAAACCACCACGACCAAGCTCTACCTGCTGACCGGGCTGCTGTTGCCGATCTGGAAGGACATTCCGACCACGAATGAACGCATCTACAGGGTCACGCCTGACGGGGCGACGGCCATGATCGGGCGCACGTTGAGGGAAGAAGGGGCGGCCGCGCTCCGCGCCCGCTTCCTTGTCTCCAACCCGCAAACGCCGCAAGAGATGCTGACTGCCGCTCTCGGCACCACCGCGCCGGTCGATCTGGGCCGGGGCCTGACCCTAACCCGTCGCCGGGTCGCAGGTGAGATGCGCCTCGAGCTGGGCGGTGCGGATCGGGGCATGATTGAATCTCTCAAGGCTCTCGGCTGCTTCACTGAGATCATCGCCTTCCAGCTGCGGGTGTTCCTGCCGCATGGGGAAGGGGTCGACACGGGCAGCATTCTGGCCCGGATCGTCGGGCGGGGGCCTGCTATCACGTCAGACCAAGCCGCCTGAAAGGTTAAAGCGGGCTTCGGGTCGGGCGTCGCGGATCGGGGTTTGGCCGGTCTGCGCTTTCCGGGCGCGCGCGGGCCAATGCCGCGCCGGGCCCCCCAATCGCAGAAAAGAGGACAGACCCATGACCAATCCCCAGATCGACTATGCCGCAATGGCGGCTCAGTGGCGCGCAGAGCGCGAAACCAACCTGAAGGAGACCCGAGCGGAACTGATCGTGCAATTGCGCGCCCTTGGCATCAGCGAGGTCACTGCCGAATACGAAGGCTATGGCGACTCTGGCAATGTCGAGGATGTGACGGTGCAGCCTGCAGAGGTCCAACTGCCGGAACTGCTTGCCACAGAGGTTGGCGTCTTCGCCTGGACGCTCGCCTATCACCATCATCCGGGGTTCGAGAACAATGAGGGCGGCTATGGCACGCTGACCTGGGACTTGCGCAACGACAGCCTCACCCTCGATCACGCGGACCGCTACGTTGAATGCTCGCACAGCTATGACGAGGGTCTGTGATATGGCCCATCCGCTTCATCATGCTGAAAGCTCTGCCCGGAAATTCGGCGGGGTGCCGTCTGACTATCAGGCCGTGCACGATTGGTTTGACGGTTCGAAAGAGCACCTCGCGCTCTTCACGCATCGGGCCTTGCGTCACCACGCCCAAGGCCTGTTCGAGGCCGAACGTGTCTTTGGCCTGACCCTGACCAATAGCGCAGGTCGGGATATCCCCGTGCGCTGGATCGGCGAACAGCATGTCCGCGAAGACTGCCAGGGCCGCATCCCGAGCATGGCGGACTGGCTGCGACGGATCCAGCCCGAGCCATGGATGGCCAATGGCCATATCGACCGGCATGTCGGCTCCGAGCCCTGCGGCGATCCAAGGGTCGCCTGGGCCTCCGAGGTCGCAGCCGGCAGAACGGTTCTCGGCCTGAAGGATTGGATGGCGGCACGCGCGACGCAAGCCATGCAAGGTGCCTGACAGCTCTCGGTCGTTTGCCAAACGAATGCTGCATGGAAGCCCGGTCGGAATATCGGGCTTCTTGCGTCGTTTACCCACCATTCTTCGTAAGGAGGTTCGCATGACACTCGATGAAATCAAGACCGCCGTCGATGCCGGTCAGACCGTGCATTGGGTCAATACCGGCTACGTTGTGCACAAGGACCGGCTCGGTCAGTACCTCATCACCTATGTGCCGAATGATAGCTGCATCGGCCTGACCGACCGAAGCGGGCACCGGTTGAACGGCAAAGAGGCGGAGTTCTTCGTCGCGCGATCGAAGGACGGCGCGGAAAATCCGGGCAGCCAATCAAGACCAAACGGGCAGGGGAGGGGCGTAGCACCCGGAGGCGCGGGGGCATTCCCACTCGGACAGCAGCTCTGATGGGTGGGCGGGGTTGAAAGGAAAGCAGGCTTTCTGGTTTGTGATCCCAGGAGGGGTCGAGAAAGCAATCCCGGATGCGCTGGCAAGAACGTCGGGCACCGGCCAATCTGAAAAGGAACCATCCCATGTTCGCAGGAACCCTCACCCGCAATGTCGCGACCGCAGCCGCCGAGTACACCGGCATGATCCATTCGACGCGCTTCGATGTCGCCATCCAGCTCGAAACCCGCCCGAAAATGTCCGCACGCAGCCCGGATTACGACGTGACGGCGATCAACAAGTCGGGCCGCAAGGTCCGCATCGGCACGGCTTGGAACGAAACCGGCAATACCAGCGGCAACCCCTACATCTCGATGCAGATCGATGTCGGCCTGGGCCCGTTCCGGGTCAACGCGGTGCAGACGAAAGAGGCGCGCGCGGCCCAGAGCGGCGAATTCGAGATCATCCCGCTCGTCTCGAACGGTCTGATGAAATCCGGCTCGATCTCGGGCGAGCTCACCGCCATGGACGCCGACAACGCCTTCACTGGCTACATCGCCAACATGATGTTCGATCTGGAGTTCATCCTGATCGAGAACAGCTACAAGACCGAGGAGACCCACCCTGACTACCGGATCGAGGTCAGCTCGCCCCGGGGCACGCCGATCCGCGTCGGCTCGGCCTGGATGGCCAAGAGCAGCCGCACGGGCAATGACTACTTGTCGCTGCTGATCAACACGCCTGATGGGGACCTGCGCGTCAACGCCGTGCAGAACGAAGAGCAGCGCGGCGGGCAGACCTTCTCGATCATCCCGTTCATCGACAGCGGTGAGCAGCCGCAGGACGCGGGCGCGGGGCTGTCGCTGGTTGCCTGATCAGCGCGCGAGGTGAGACGATCTGAACCGAAAGGGGAGCCGTGGGATCACGGTTCCCCTTTTTCATGTCTGGCTGCACGAAGCACGCATCTGCTTGCGATCTGCTGACTATGATATACGATAATATATTATTGAATGGACGAGGGTAGGCGCATGGTGGCGAGACTAGGAAAAGCTCCGTGGTTCGAGAGCTTTGATGTAGACGCAGAGGTTGCAGAGCTTCTTGCTCATATCGAGCGTTGCACCGGATTTGCGCTGCCTGAACGACAGCGTGATGTCCTCATGACCCATGCAAGGGCAAAGCTCGACAGGACAAAGCAGGCAGTTCTGGAGGCCAAGGCTGCGGGAAAGCCGGTGTCCACATCGCGGCGTGCGTATCTGACCGACCTGCAGGACACGATCTTCATGGCGATCCCGGAGGAGAATCTCGCGCGGATGCCGCTGCGCGAGCAGGTTCTCAACGACCCGTCATTTTACGCGGATGCCATGCACCGCGCCGCCTCGATTAGCGAAGATGAGCTATTCATGGTGCTGTCCTCTTCGCTGAAAGACATGACCGTTCAAGACGCCCAGGCCTTTGTCTCAAAGCTCTGGCACAGCACGATTGACGACAATGCCCGTAAATACGCCGAAGCCCTGAAGCGCCCCGAGCGTGAAATCATGCCGCGGCGGCCTGGGAACACCGTTTAAGATCGGAGCCATTCTCTTGGCTTGAGCCCTACCGAGGTTGGCCGCCGCGACCCCCTTTCCCGGAGGTGGCACCCTGTGCTGCGCGCGAAAACCATTGAAGGCGCTGTGGTGACGTCTACTGTCGCCAACATGATGAACCGGGATCACATGCGCGTCTTCTTTGGGCGCACCGCGGCGCTTGTCGCCTTTGTAGCGCTGCTCTGGGCGGTCCAGGTCGTCAATTGGATCTTCGGTTACGGTTTGAACCCGGCCTTCGGCCTGATCCCCCGGCATGTCAGCGGATTGGATGGTGTCATCGCCATGCCCCTCCTGCATGGAAGCTTCGCGCACCTGATGGCCAATACGCCGCCGCTCCTGGTGATGGGTGGGCTGCTGGTGGCTACGACCACGCGGGCCTTGCTGGCCGTGAACGCCGTGGTGATCGGCCTCGGCGGCGGTCTTGTCTGGCTGTTCGGAAGCTCGGCCATCCATATCGGCGCGTCAGGGCTCGTCTTCGGCTGGTATGGCTTCCTCGTCGCGCGCGGCCTCGTGGATCGCTCCCCGATCACGCTGGGCGCGGCACTGGTGGTCGGTGTCCTCTATGGCTCCCTTCTCTGGGGCGTTTTTCCAGGCCAACCCAGCGTCTCGTGGGAGGCGCATCTCTTCGGCGCCATCGCGGGCGCGGGCGCTGCGTTCCTAATCCGAACGCATGTACATGCGCCGCGCCTCGGCGGCGTCGATCTGGACTGAAGCCGTACGCCAGACGTGGTCGGCCCCAACCGGACCTTCATCATTGACCGTCATGCTGCGTTGCGGAACGTCTTAGCTGACTTTTTTCGCCAGAGGCGTTACGCTCACACTGTCGCGTTTTTGCTTGGGGTGCCGAATTCCCGTCGACAAATCAGCGAGGATTTGCGATCTTCGCACAAAATCGAGACGGTCCGACAGACTAACCCGTTGGGAAAAAGGAAATCGTCGCAAGCACCAAGGGTCTGGAGCATGTCCAACGCAAAGCAGATACTGGCTATGCTCCAGAGCAAGGCGGACGGTGACGACGAGCATTTCTATTCAATTGCGTTGCAGGTTGCCGCCGCAGAGGCCCGGCAAGGGCGTCGTACACTCGCAGAAGACCTGAGGGCCGCTGTAGACAAGGCGCGGGAGAAGGCGGCGTCGGGCCAAACCGTCGCCGTGCCTTTCGCGTCCCCGCGTGGTGATCTTGCCGACTTGATCGAGATGCGCCCGCCGCGCTTCGATCTTGAAAGCGTCGTCATGAACGCCTCGTTGCGTGCGCGGCTGGATGACGTTGTCTTGCAACAGCACAAGCGTGACTGGCTCCGCGAACATGGCAAGACGCCCAACCGGCGTGTTCTCTTCGTCGGACCACCGGGTTCGGGCAAGACGATGTCGGCGGAAGCCTTGGCTGGTGAGTTGCGGTTGCCGTTGTTCGTAATCCGCCTAGAAAGCCTGATCACGCGCTTCATGGGTGAGACTGCCGCCAAGTTGAGGCTCGTTTTTGACGAAACCGCCCGTCACCGGGGGGTATATCTCTTTGACGAATTCGATGCTGTCGGAGGAAATCGAGGCGCGACGAATGACGTTGCCGAGATGCGCCGCGTGTTGAACTCTTTCCTGCAATTCATGGAAGAGCCGAATTCCACGGACAGCGTGATCATTGGCGCAACGAATTATCCAGACCTGCTCGACCCGGCTCTGTTGCGCCGGTTCGATCTGGTTATGGAATTCTGTCCGCCCACTGACGAAGAAATCCGCACGATCATCAAGTTCAATCTGCGGCCAATGAAATTCCCCAACCTGAAGTGGAAGAGCATTCTTGCATCGGCCCAAGGGTTGAGCCAGTCTGAGATTGCCCGCGCAACAGAAGACGCGGTGAAAAGCGCAATCTTGGCTGAGCGGAAGAACGTGACATCGGACGATCTGCTGCGCAGGCTGAATGACAGGCGAGAAATGCGAGAGGCGTTTCGACCTTCGGCAGTGAACAAGTAGTAGATGGCATCCAAGTACTCCTTACCGCATATCAACATCGAAAGCAGACGGGAGCGCGCGGACTTCAAGTCCACCAATGAGCGTTTTCCCGGAAGCCTCCTCCTCGGGACCGCCAGCAGCATGGCGCAATGCTCCGAGGGCAGTTCTCGCAGGCAGCAAACGACTTTGAGCAAGATCGTCCGCGCGATGAACGGGTATCTCCCGCTGCTGGTGTCTATTTGGAAGTCGAGCTTAGACCGAACGCCAGCCCGGATAGTCTGGAGAGGAAGAAAAGCCATCTGAAACCGGCTTCTGCAAAGCTGGGAGCTGCCGATACTCGGATCGTTGGCCTGTTTGTTCCTGAAGACGCAAAGCCGGTACTTGAAAGCATTCTGGCCGACTACCAGTCGGGCGAACTGACTGAAAAAGGTCAAAACCCGCCATACAAGTCATTCGTTGAACCGATTGAGGCCATCCGAAAGGCCCGTCTCGAAACCTTCTGGACAGATGATCTGGAAGCGCTGCCGCAAGACCCCAACGATACGATCTGGTGGGAGGTGT
>NZ_JBFQYJ010000004.1:0-137500 GCF_040933935.1 Sulfitobacter sp. PS-8MA
AGCGGCTCTGCGCGAAGGCCCGCCAGCCGATTGCGCCCGATCTGCTTGATGCGCTTGGCATGGCACCGATCACCACCGGGGCGGTTTGCGTCTATCACGAGATGATCCCAGCCGCGCGGCGGGCGTTGGAAGGGACCAATATCCCCATCGCCGCCGTCTCCACCGGTTTCCCGGCGGGTCTCTCGCCCTTGGAACTGCGCATTCGCGAGATCGAGATGAGCGTCGAAGCCGGGGCCACCGAGATCGACATCGTGATCTCGCGCCGTCATGTGCTCTCGGGCGATTGGCAGGCGCTTTATGATGAGATGCGCGCCTTCCGCGAAGCCTGCGGCGAGGCGCATGTGAAGGCGATCCTCGCCACCGGTGAGCTTGGCTCGCTGCGCAATGTGGCGCGGGCCTCGCTGGTTTGCATGATGGCGGGGGCGGACTTCATCAAGACCTCGACCGGCAAGGAAAGCGTCAATGCCACCCTGCCCGTGAGCCTCGTGATGATCCGCGCGATCCGTGAGTATTACGCGCGGACCGGGGTGCGCGTGGGCTACAAGCCTGCGGGGGGCATCTCGAAGGCCAAGGATGCGATCACCTATCTGGCGCTGATGAAGGAAGAGCTGGGCGACCGTTGGTTGCAGCCGGACCTGTTCCGCTTTGGGGCGTCGTCGCTCTTGGGCGATATCGAGCGGCAGTTGGAGCATCATGTGACCGGCAATTATTCGGCGGCTTACCGCCACGCGACCGCCTGAGCCCGTTGCAGGCTGCGGGATCGGTATTTGGAAAAGGATGAAGGCATGAGCGTGTCCGAGATATTCGAAAGCATGGAATACGGGCCAGCCCCGGAATCGGCGGCGGATGCGCTGGCCTGGATCGTGGATCAGGGCGGGCGCTTTGGTCATTTCATTGACGGCGCCTTTACCGCGCCGGGCGAAGGCTTTGACAGCACCAACCCGGCGACGGGTGAGGTTCTGGCCAGTCTGACGCAGGCCACGCAGGGCGAGGTGGATGCTGCCGTGAAGGCAGCGCGCAAGGCGCAGCCGAAGTGGGAGAAACTGGGCGGCCATGGCCGGGCGCGGCATATCTATGCGCTGGCGCGGCTGTTGCAGAAACACGCGCGGCTCTTTGCGGTCTTGGAGGTTTTGGACAACGGCAAGCCGATCCGCGAGGCGCGCGATATTGATGTGCCTTTGGCCCAGCGGCATTTCTATTATCACGCTGGCATGGCGCAGTTGATGGAGAGCGAACTGCCCGATGCGCAGGCGCTTGGAGTTTGCGGGCAGATCATCCCGTGGAACTTTCCGCTGCTGATGCTGGCATGGAAGATCGCGCCGGCGCTGGCGATGGGCAATAGCGTGGTGTTGAAGCCTGCGGAGTATACCTCGCTGACCGCGCTGTTGTTTGCCGATATCTGCCGTCAGGCGGGCTTGCCGAAGGGTGTGGTCAATATCGTGACGGGCGATGGTGCTGTTGGCGAGATGATCGTGGGGCATGAGGATATCGACAAGATCGCCTTTACCGGCTCCACCGCCGTGGGCCGCCGTATTCGCGAGGCGACGGCGGGGTCCGGCAAGGCGCTGACTTTGGAGCTGGGCGGCAAGTCGCCTTATATCGTTTTCGATGATGCCGATCTGGACAGCGCGGTCGAAGGGTTGGTCGATGCGATCTGGTTCAACCAGGGGCAGGTCTGCTGTGCAGGCTCGCGGCTGTTGGTGCATGAGCCGGTGGCGGAGCGCTTCTATGCCAAGCTGCGCGCGCGGATGGAGAAGCTGCGCATCGGCGATCCGCTGGACAAGAGCATCGACGTGGGCGCGCTGGTCGACCCGGTGCAATACAAACGCGTGAGCGAGATGGTCGAGGCCAATACCGCCGGTGAGCGTTTCGTGACGCCGGGGGAGATGCCGGAGAATGGCTGCTTCTATCCGCCCACGCTGATCACCGGGCTGAACCCGGCCGATCGGCTGATGCAGGAAGAGATTTTCGGGCCCGTCTTGGTTTCGACCACCTTCCGCACGCCTTCGGAGGCGGTGCAGTTGGCCAATAACACGCGCTATGGCCTCGCGGCGACGGTCTGGACCGAGAATGTGAACCTCGCGCTTGATATTGCACCGCAGTTGGAGACCGGGATCGTCTGGGTCAACGGCACCAATATGATGGATGCGGCGGCGGGTTTCGGCGGCAAGCGCGAAAGCGGCTTTGGCCGCGAGGGTGGTTGGGAAGGTCTGGCGGGCTATACCAAGCCGAAGATCTCCGCGAAGCCTTTGAAGGAGATCGAGCCCTTCTCCGGCGAAGGCGCGCCCGAGGAGGGGATCGACCGCACCGCGAAGCTCTATATCGGTGGCAAACAGGCGCGGCCCGATGGGGGCTATTCCGCGCCGGTCTGGGGCAAGTCTGGCGGGCTGTTGGGCCATGTGAGCCTCGCCAACCGCAAGGATGTGCGCAACGCGGTCGAGGCGGCCCATGCGGCCAAGGGCTGGTCCAAGACCACCGGCCACCTGCGCGCGCAGATCCTTTATTACATTGCCGAGAACCTCTCGGCGCGGGGGGATGAGTTTGCCGCGCGGCTGGATGCGATGCAGGGGGCGAAGACCGGCCGCAAGGAGGTCGATACCGCCATCGACCGGCTCTTTACCTATGCTGCCTGGGCCGACAAATATGACGGGCAGGTGCATGGCGTGCCGATCCGCGGCGTGGCGCTGGCGATGAAAGAACCGGTGGGCGTGATCGGGGCCCTTTGCCCGGCGGAGGCACCGCTCTTGGGGTTGATCTCTTGCATGGCGCCGGCGATTGCGATGGGCAACCGGGTGATCCTCTCTGCCAGCGAGACCTTCCCCTTGGCGGCGACGGATTTCGTGCAGGTGCTGGAGACATCAGACGTGCCGGCCGGGGTCGTGAATATCCTGACTGGGCCGCAGGCTGATCTGGCCGAGCCTTTGGCGCGGCATATGGATGTGGATGCGGTCTGGTGCTTTGGTGCGGCGGACCTGTCGCGCGTGGTCGAAAAAGGCGCCGCTAGCAATATCAAGCGCACCTGGGTCAACCATGGCATGGCGCGCGATTGGTTCGGGGCCGAAGGCGCCGGGCGCGCGTTCTTGCAGGCCGCGACCGAGGTGAAGAACATCTGGGTGCCCTACGGCGAATAACCCCAGCATCTGCCAGACAGTGAGAAACGCCGCCCCGACGAAGGGCGGCGTTTTGCGTTACTCCTGCGGCGCGGGGGTCGCGTCGAGCCCTTCGGGCTGGCCGACCACGACGAAATGCAGGTTCTCCGGTTCCAGCAATTCCGACGCCACGCGTTTGACGTCCTCAAGCGTCACCGCCTCCACCTTGTCGTTGCGGGTGGCGATATAGTCGATCGGCAAGTCCAGCATCTGCATGCCGACGAGGATATTGGCGATCGGGGCGTTGCCGTCGAACTTCAGCGGATAGGCCCCGGTGATATAGGTCTTGGCGGCCTCCAACTCCTCTTGGGTGATGCCCTCCTCGGCGGCTTTGGCCCATTCGGCGCGGATCACCTCGATCGCCTCGGCGATGCGGTCATTGGCGGAGCTGACGGAGCCGAGATAGGTCTCGGCCAGATCGCGCGGGGCGAGGTAGGAATAGACGCCGTAGGTCAGCCCGCGTTTCTCGCGCACCTCGGTCATCAGCCGCGATTCAAAACCACCGCCGCCCAGCACCCGGTTCAGCACCGTGGCAGCGAACCAGTCGGGATCATCCTGCGCGATGCCGGGCTGGCCAAAGAGCGCAACGGACTGCGGCGTGGCGAAATCGACCAGCGTGGTGCCGGGGGGGATATCGACCTCGGCGCGCGGCGGCATGGGAGCACCCTCGGCAGGCAGGTCGCCCAGCAGGTCGTCGAGCAACTGGCCCAACTCCTCGGGCGTGATGTCGCCCACGGCCCCGACATAGATGCGGTCACGGGCCAGCACATTGCGATGCGCCTCCAGCAGATCATCGCGGGTGAGCGCGGCCACCGACTGAAGCGTGCCGTTCAGGGAACTGCCGTAGGGATGATCCCCGAAGGCGATCTTGTCGAAGGTCTGGCTGGCGATCTTATTGGGGTCTTTCTGGTTCGACCGGATATTGGCAATCACCTGCCCGCGCACCCGTTCGATGGCATCCGCATCGAACCGCGGCTCCATCAAGGCGGCGCGCAGCAGGGCGATGGAGGCTTCGCGGTTTTCGGTCAGGAAACGGGCCGAGATCGACAGCGCGTCATCGGACACATCGAAGCCGAAGGAGGTCGCCAGCGCTTCGGTCTCGCGGCTGAAGGCGCGGGCGTCCATCTCCCCTGCCCCTTCTTCCAGCAAACCTGTCATCAGATTGACCGCGCCGCGTTTGCCGGGCGCATCCAAGGACGCACCGCCGCGAAAGCGGATTTCCAGCGCGACAAAGGGGATCGAATGTTCTTCGACCAGCCACGCGGTGATGCCACCGGGGCTGGTGACCGATTGAATATCGACCTCGGCGCGGGCGGGCAGTGCCGCGAGGCAGGTCAGGATCAGGGCGTAGATCAGTCTCATTGCGCGTCCTCCTTCATCAGCCAGCCAGTGACCGAAGCGGGTTTGTTGAATACATCGCGGGCGGCCTGCATGATGTCCTCTTCGGTGACGGCCTGCAGCACCTCGGGCCAGGCCTGCACATCCTCGACCGTCAGGCCAATCGCCAGCGCCGAGCCATAGCGATGCGCGACCCGGGCGGCATCGTCACGGGCGTAGATTTGATCGGCGCGCAGCTGCGCCTTGATGCGCTCAAGATGCTCAGGATCCACGCCTTCCTCCATGAACTCGGCCAGGGCCGCGTCCATCGCCGCTTCGGCGTCTTCAAGGCTGACACCCGGCACCGGCAGCACGATCAGATCAAAGGTCGTGTCGTCCAACGTATCGGCGTTGTAAAAGGCGCCGGTATAGGTGGCGATCTGCTCTTCGAATTGCAGTTTCTCATTGAGGTAAGAGGTCGTGCCCCCGCCCAGCAATTCGCTGAGCAACAGCAGGGCCGCCGCTTCCTCCTGCGCGCCGCTGTCCCGCTCCTCGGCCAGATAGGATCGGCGCACATAGGGCTGGGCCACCCGGGCGTCACGATAGGTCACCCGGCGCTCCGCGATCTGCGGCGGCTCTTCGGTGCGCAGCCGTTCGGGCAACTCGGGGTTGGCGGGGATCTGGCCATAGGTCGCCTCGGCCAGTTCGCGCACCTCTTCCGGCGTTACATCGCCCGAGACCACCAGAATGGCATTGTTGGGCGAATAATAGAGTTCATAGAAAGACAGCGCATCTTCGAGGTCCAGCTCCTCCATCTCATGTTTCCAACCGATAATCGGCACGCCGTAGCGGTGGTTGAGATATTGCGCGGCGTTGAGTTGCTCGCTGAAGAGGGCAGCGGGGTTGTTTTCGGTCCGCTGGTTGCGCTCTTCCAAGATCACGTCGCGCTCGGTGCGGATGTTCTCGGGCGTGAGCCGGATGTTCTTCATCCGGTCGGCCTCCATCTCCATCATCAGACCCAGACGGTCGGCGGCAACGCGTTGATAATAGGCGGTATAATCGTAGCTGGTAAAAGCATTGTCCCGCCCGCCATTGGCCGCGACCGTGGCGGAAAACTCGCCCGCCTCCAGCTTGTCCGTCGCTTTGAACAGGAGATGCTCAAGGAAATGCGCCACGCCGGAAGCGCCTTTCGGCTCATCGGCAGAGCCGGCGCGATACCAGACCATCTGCTGCACGACCGGGGCGCGGTGATCTTCGACCACCACCACTTCCATACCGTTGTCGAGGGTGAAATGGGTTACCGCCTCATTCGCGCGCGCCGGCGCAAGAGGGGCTGTGAAGAGCGTCGCCACAAGGGCCGCCAGCATTGGCAGTCGGATCATTGCTTGTCCTCGAAAATGTCGCGTTCCGCATTACCTACGCGGTCTGACGCAACATTCAAGAAGCCTAGCGAAAACGTGTGTCCTGCGGCGGGTAAGAGGGCGTGCGCGCCCCGGCCTTGCGCCAACGCTCGGCCTCGGCATGGGCGTCGAGCTTTTGCCGCTTATAGGCCTGGTCATAGCGGTCCACCGGCACGATGCGGAACTGGGTGAAGCGGCCCTTGCGCTTGCGGAACTCGGCGTCGGCCTGAGCCAATGTGCCGCGAATGCCCGGCTGCACCCCATGGCGGCCGGCCTGCTGGACCAGCGCCGCATCGCTTGCCGGAATGCTGCCCGAACTGTCCAGACGCCCGCCAAATGCTGCTACACCTTCGGCCACCGCCGACCGGTCCGTCAGATTGGCCTGCCCCGGTGTCGGGGTCGGCAAGGCGCTGAAACTGTCGGGCTGTTCCAGCGGCTTGACCGGCTGGATCAGGAACTCATCCGGCCCCGAAGACGTCGACCGGATGTCGCGCAGCCCCTGATTGCTACAGGCCGCGAGGGCCAGCGGGATCAGGCAAAGTAGGGCAATGCGGCGCATGGTGTCTCCTTTCGGGGTCTGCCCCTCAATATCGCAGGCGGGCGGGCAATGTCACTGGCCTTTTTTGCCCCGGCGTTTGGCGGCTGGTTTGCTGTCTCCGGTGAAGAATATCAATCCGATCGCCCCCGCAAAGATAAAGACGTCGGCGAGGTTATAGACGAAGGGATTATTGATGCCACAGCAGGAGTTGTTCAGAAAATCCAGCACATAGCCATAGATCAGCCGATCCGCCACATTGGCCAGCGCCCCGCCGACCAGCAGCCCCCCGCTCAGCGCCGCCCACCAGCCTTGCGGGCTGCGCCAGAGCCAGACTGTCACCGCCGTACAGATCACCAGCGCGAGCAGCACCAGCACCCATTGGCTCATGTCGCCGCCAAGGCCAAAGTTGATGCCCCGGTTTTCCCCATAGCGGAAATTCAGCACCGGGGGCAGCACGTCGATGGAGCGGATACGCGCCAGTTCCATCATGTGAATGACCACATATTTGCTGATCTGGTCGATCATGAAGGCCACGAAGGCCGCGATGCCGAATATCCGCATGGGGCTGCCTTTTGCTTAGTGCCGGAAGTGGCGCATGCCGGTGAAGACCATGGCAAGCCCCGCCTCATCCGCCGCCGCGATCACCTCGTCGTCGCGCATCGAGCCGCCGGGCTGAATGAGCGCCGTGGCGCCGGCCTCTGCCGCGGTGATCAGACCATCGGCGAAGGGGAAGAAGGCATCGGAGGCCACGACCGAGCCTTGGGTCAGCGGCGTGTCGATGTCCATCACCTCGGCCATGTCCTGCGCCTTGCGCGCGGCGATGCGGGTGCTGTCCACCCGGCTCATCTGGCCCGCGCCCACGCCCACGGTGGCGCCGTCTTTGACATAGATGATCGCGTTGGATTTCACATGTTTCGCCACGGTCCAGGCGAAGAGCATGTCGTCCAACTCCTGATCCGAGGGCTTGCGCTTGGTCACCACTTTCAGGTCCTCGCGGCTGACGCGGCCCACGTCCTTGTCCTGCACCAGAAACCCGCCCGAGACCTGACGCACGGCGAGCGCAGCGGCGGCAGGATCGGCGAGACCCTCGGTGGTCAGCAGACGCAGGTTCTTCTTGGCGGCGAAGATGCGCTTGGCGTCCTCGTCGGCCCCGGGGGCGATCACGACCTCGGTGAAGATCGCGGCAATCGCCTCGGCAGTCGGCCCGTCCAACGGCTGGTTCAGCGCGATGATCCCGCCAAAGGCCGAAGTGCGGTCGCAGTCGAAGGCGCGTTTATAGGCGTCGAGCATGGTCTCGCCCCGCGCCACGCCGCAGGGGTTGGCGTGTTTGATGATCGCGCAGGCGGGGCCGTCCTTGGGATCGAACTCGCTGACCAGCGCAAAGGCCGCATCGGTGTCGTTGATGTTGTTGTAGGACAGTTCCTTGCCCTGATGCTGCACCGCATTGGCCAGACCGGGGGCACCCGAGCCATCGGTGTAGAAAGCCGCCTGCTGATGCGGGTTCTCGCCATAGCGCAGGGTCTGCGCGAGCGTGCCGCCGAAGGTCCGGCGGCGCGGCGTGGCCTCGACCTGCGCGGCCATCCAAGTGCTGACGGCGGTGTCATAGGCGGCGGTGCGGGCATAGGCGGTCTGGGCCAGACGCTGGCGCAGGGCGTAGGTGGTCTGACCGTCGTTGGCCTCCATCTCGGCGATCACCTCGGCGTAATCCTCCACATCGACCACCACATTGACGAAACCGTGGTTCTTGGCCGCCGAGCGGATCATCGCCGGGCCGCCGATGTCGATGTTCTCGATCACCTCGCTGTATTCCGCGCCCTTGGCGACGGTCTCCTCGAAGGGGTAGAGGTTCACCACCACCAGATCGATCGCGCCGATGTTATGCTCGTTCATTGCGCCGACATGTTCGTCATTGTCGCGCAGGGCGAGCAAGCCGCCATGCACCACCGGGTGCAGCGTCTTCACCCGCCCGTCCATCATCTCGGGAAAACCCGTCACATCGGCCACATCCAGAACCTCAAGCCCCGCATCGCGCAGCGCGCGGGCGGTGCCGCCGGTGCTGAGCAATTCGACGCCCCGCGCCGCAAGTGCGCGGCCAAGGTCCAAAAGACCGGTCTTGTCAGAGACGGAAAGCAGGGCGCGTTTGATGGGATAGAGGTCGGGCATGGGGCTGGTTCCTTGGTCAGTCTTCATCAGCATAGGGATCGTCGATCGACAAATCTCGCACGCCAATCGCAGTTTCCTGCGCTTTCGACAAGGACCAGCGCACCCGCGTGGCATAGTTCATGGCATATCCGGTCAGCACGATCTGCTGCGCGGCGCGGGGTTTGAGCCGGGTGCCTTCGAGGTAAACCCCTGCTTCTAATGACAGATTATGCGTGCCATCATGGCGGAACACCCAAATCTCACCGCTTTTCAACGCCATCGAGATTGCCGCCCCGCCAAGGTCGACCGTGGCATCCACATCGGGATGCAGGTGAAAGCGGATGTCAAATGGCACCCCTTTCAGCGGGACCGCTTTGAGAACCTTGTCAAAGCGGCGCTTCTCGGCGGGCTCCAGAGCCAACAGCATATCCTCGCCGGCCAGGCCGCGCCCGTCGAAGGTCAGATCCAGTTTGCGCGCATGGGTCAGCCCGTGGCTGCGCAGATAGGCGTCATGGCCGCCCTCAAAACGCCGGGCTTCGGCGGTCTGCCCGATCACCACCGGCACATGGCGCGGGCCTTTGATCAGCGCCTCCTGGCCCGTATGGCGGTCCGGCTCGGCCAGCCGGGCACTGGAGTGGCCCACGAGCGACAGCGCCGAATGCGACGGCGTGGCCCGGCCCGCCCGGCGCCATTCCAGCCCGAAAGACGCACCGGAGCCGCAGTTCACCACCAGGGGCCGCCGCCCCGAGGTCAGTTCGAAGGCCAATGTCGAGGCATGGGCATTGCCAGAGGCCGCCCCGCGCGGCGGGGGCGCGGCATCGACGATCACGCTGGTCCGCCCCGCCGAAAGCCTTGCATAGCCCATCGCCAGCCCATCGGGCTGCCGGGTCTTGACCTTGGCCGCGGCCAGCGCGTGATCCAGCCACCCCTCGATGCCGCGCCCGCCGCCGTGAAACCGGGCCAGCGCCCCATCCGCATGGCGCAGGCTGCGCAGGGTGGGGGCGATGCGCTCAATCGCGGCAAGATGGTCGGGCGGCGTGCTGCGGCCTGCGTCACTCAGTGCCGCGGCGGCCCATGTAAGCAGGGTAAAGACCGCCAGCAACTCTTCGGGGTTGCGCGTCGGCAAACCGCCTTGGGCATCGATCTGCGTGGCACATTCGCGGGCCAGCGCGGTGATGGCCGGATCGGCAAGTTCGCCCCGCCCTTCCAGCGAGAGCCCGGCATAGATCAACCCGGTCAGCGCCTCGAAGCGCGGTAGGCCCGGGGCTGCGCCATGCCAGCGTTTGGACAGAAAGCGGGTCTGCTGTTCCAGCGCGCGAAAGAAAGCATCGCCCTGCTCCGCTTCGGTGCCGCGCAGCAGAAACTGCGCATGATTGATCCAGCGGATCAGCCGCCGCCCGGTGAGCGCCGGGGTCCAGCCCGGCCCGCGCCCGCGGCCAAAACGGTCGATCCAATCCCAGAGCCACGCCTGCCCCGCCGCACGGGCGCGCGCATCGCCCACCGCCGCCAGATCGTCGAGCCATGCAAAACCATGCAGGGCGGCGGCATAGGCGGGGTCCGGCGGGGCCAAGTCCCACATCGTCTTGTCAGGTTCCGTCAGCAGGCTGCCCGCGAATAGGTATTTCCCGGCCAGCAACTGCCGCCCCCGCGCGAAGGAGCCGATGGTGCGCGGTTCGGGCGGGGAGACAAAGCCGGTGATCGGCTCCTGCCTGCGAGTCGCCCGCCATGCGTACCAACGGTCCAAAACCGCCGCCCTGCGGGCCAAGAGGTTGAAAGTACTCACCATATTAGACTGCCTCTGACGCTCTTGTGGCGTTTGGGGCGAGCATAGCCGCGCGGCCGCCATGAGTCACCGGGTTTTCCCCGGAAGGGACGGGAGGGGGCGCCGGGGCAAAGCGCGCGGCGCGCGCGGCTTCAATGATCCCCGTGAAACAATTTGGAGTCTGGGCGTTGGTTTCCGGGCGCGGCGCGCGTCAGCCCGTCACCGTTCGAACGCTCAGTCTTTGCGCAGACAGGCGATGTAGAACCCATCCATGCCGCCGCGGTCAGCCCAGAAATCAGGCCGCAGGCGCAGGCCACCCTCTTCGGTGGTCCATTCCGCTTCAACCCCCGGCAGCTCCAGCGCGGCGCTGTCGACCGTCATGTCGCCGTGCCGCTCCAGCGCCTCATCGACCTGCACCTCGCCTTCGTCCGGCAGCAGGCTACAAGTGCAGAACACCAGCCGCCCGCCGGGTTTCAGCAAGCTCCAGGCGTGGTCGATCAACTCGGATTGCAGCTCGATCAGATCGCCAAACTCCGAGCCGTCCTTGGCATAGGGCAGATCGGGGTGGCGGCGGATCGTGCCGGTGGCGGAACAGGGCGCGTCGAGCAGGATGGCGTCGAATGCGCCCTGCACGGCGCGGGCATCCTTGGTCAGTGTCTTGGCCTTCAGCCCCACGCGGGCGAGGTTTTCTTTCACCCGCTGCATACGCGGATGGGATTGATCCACGGCGGTGACTTCGGCCCCGGCGGCGGCCAGCTGCATGGTCTTGCCGCCCGGCGCGGCGCAGAAGTCGAGCACATGCTCCCCCGCCTGCGGCGCCAGCACCCGCACCGGCAGCGCGGCGGCGGCATCCTGCACCCACCAGCCGCCTTCGGCAAAGCCGGGCATGGTGGAGACCTGACCGGCATCCGTCACCCGCACCGACCCGGTCGGCAACAGCGTGCCGCCCACGGCTTCGGCCAAGGCGGCAGGGTCGCCCTTGGCCGTCAAATCCAGCGGTGCGCCTGCGAAATGCGCCTGTTCCATCGCGGCGATGGCATCGGTCCCCCAGGCCTCGGCCAATGGCCCGCGCAGCCATTTCGGCAGACGCGGGGCGCGCAGGGCGTCCCAGGCCTCCGGCCCTTGGGCCGCGATCTTGCGCAGCACGGCGTTGGTCAGCCCCTTGAGGTGGCTCAACGTGCGGTGCTGCGAGACCAGATTGACCATGGCATTGACCACCCCATGCGCCGCGCCGCCCTGGCACAGTTCCACCGTGCCGACCCGCAGCACATTGCGCACCGTGAGCGGCGGGGCCTTTTGCAGATGTTTCTGCAAGAGCCGATCGGCCCGCTCCAACCCGCGCAGGGTATCCTGCGCCAACCGCTGCGCGCGGGCGCGGTCATCGGGGGGCAGCAAGTCCAGCGCCCCCGAGGCGAGCAATTCCGACATCAGACGCGGCTCATCGCCCAAGATCTGGTCCAACAGATAAACCGCACTTCTGCGGGCCTGTACGCCTGTGTCTGCCATGATCTGTTCCTATCTCGGTCTCGTGTCTGGGGTTGCCGGGTTGTCTGGGCCAGCGCGCGGCGTATATCAAGGGAGAACTTGGCTCAAGAGGACCCTGATGCCCGATCAACGCCCCATTCCCGACCCGACACCCCGTCCCGGCCCGGATCCGACCCCAAGCCCGCAACCCGATCTGCCGCCGCAGCCGAAACCCGGGCCCAAGCCCATTCCCGACACGCCGCATGACCCGACACCCGAGCCCGGCCCCGACCTGCCCGCCGCCGCCCAGCGCGCGCTGGCCGAAGCTGCCGCCCGGCGCAAGGCGGAAGCGGAACTGGCCCTGCCGCCCGAGCTTGGCGGGCGCGATGGGCCGGAGCCGGTGCGCTATGGCGATTGGGAGAAGAAGGGGATCGCGGTCGATTTCTGAGCCGCTTAGCGCAGGTTGAAATCCGCAGATTCCCCCGCGCCTTTGTCAGAGGTGAACCGGATCTTCGCCCCGTCGCGAGAAACGGTTTGGCAGTTATAGCCAAGGTCTTTCCCGCCCCAGACCAGCGTCCGGCAGAAATAGCCGCCCTCCCACGACCAGACCCCGGTGACTTCCCAAACCGCGCCGGTGCCGGAGATTGCGCCACCCGGACTGACCCGCAGATCGACAAGCGCGCGGGTCAGGCGCTTGCCAGTCACCGCGTCGAGAAAATCGGATTTGGTCTGGATACGGGCGAAATCTGCCGCTGCCGGCGCGGCGCATAGGGCCGATAGGGTAAGGGCTACGAGAGCAAGACGGGGCTTCATCAAAACCTCCTAGGGGCGGATTACGTGGGGCACACACGTAGCGCTCCGCCCGTAAGTTTCAGATCGCCGCCGTTCTTGCCTCTGTTCAGCCCTTCAGCCCCAGCACATCCAGCATATCATATTCCCCCGGCGCCTTGCCCTGCCCCCAAAGTGCAGCTTTGAGCGCACCGCGGGCGAAAAGCGCCCGGTCTGAGGCCACATGGCGCAGGATGATCCGCTCGCCTGCGGCGGCGAACATCACGTCATGTTCGCCCACAATGTCGCCGCCCCGGATCGCGGTAAAACCAATGTCGCCGGGATTGCGCGCGCCGGTGATCCCGTCGCGGCCCCGGTCGGAGACATCGGAGAGCTTCACGCCGCGCCCTTCCGCTGCGGCCTCGCCCAGCATCAGGGCCGTGCCGGATGGGGCATCGACCTTTTGGTTGTGATGCGCCTCAATGATCTCGATATCGTAATCCATATCGAGCGCGGCTGCGACCTGTTTGGTCAGCTGGGTCAAGAGGTTGACCCCAAGGCTCATATTGCCCGCCCGGACGATCACGGCGCCCTCCTTGGCCGCGGGGGTCAGTTGCGCGATTTCATCCGCGCTCATCCCCGTGGTGCCGATCACATGCACGATCCCGGCTTTCGCGGCCTCGGCGGCAAAGGCGAGCGTCGCCTGCGGGGCGGTAAAGTCGATCACCGCCTGCACCTGACCAAAGGCCCGGGCGGCATCATCGGTCACCATTACCCCAAGTTCGGTGCCGCCCATCGCGCTGCCGACGTCCTGCCCCACCCAGTCATGACCGGGGCGTTCCACTGCCGCGACCAGGCGCATTTTATCGCTGGCGGTGATCTCTTGGATCAACATCCGGCCCATACGGCCAGAGGCGCCGGTGACGGCAATGCCGGGGGTCTGTGTCATGGTCTCTCTCCTGCGGTTCTGGCCGGGATCGGCCCGGCCCGTTTAGCCCGTCGCGGAGCGCTTGGCAAAGTGCAACCGAAGCCTTAGATGGGGGGCATGGCAAAGAACAAATTTCATGAGGGCGCAGGCCCGTCGCAACGACAACTCCGCGTGGGCGAAACCGTCCGCCGCGCCTTGTCTGATGTCCTGGCACGTGGTGACGTGCATGACACCGATCTCAACCGGCTGTCGATCACCGTGGGCGAGGTGCGCATTTCCCCCGATCTGAAAATCGCTACGGCCTATGTGTTGCCCCTGGGCGGCGAAGGCCAGGACGAGGTGCTCAAGCTGCTGGCGCGGAACAAGAACGAGCTGCGGCGTCTGGTGGCGAAAAAGCTCACGCTGAAGTTCTCGCCCGATCTGCGCTTTCAACTGGACCGGACTTTTGACCGGATGGACGACACGCGCCGGATGCTGAACCAGGATGTGGTGCGCCGCGATGCGGAGGCGCCAGACACTGATGCAGCAGATGGCGCGCCGGATCAGTGATCCGGGCGGCCCTCATTGCCTTCGCGCTTTTCGCGCTCAAAGGCGCGCCTGCGGGCGCTGCCGAATGTCGCAATCTTACCTTTGAGGGCAATTCCTACACGATTTGCGAGGTCGATATGGCGCGGGATGACCTGCGCCTGTTTCTGAACGACAGTTCAGGTGCGCCCTATGGGTTCTTCGGCTCGCTTGATGATGCGCTGAAGGCGCAGGGGCTGCGGCTCGGCTTTGCGATGAATGCGGGCATGTACCATGAAGACCGCTCGCCGGTCGGGCATTACATCGAAGAAGGGGTCGAGACGCGGGGCGTGATCGACAACGCCGGCCCCGGTAACTTTGGCCTGCTGCCCAACGGCGTGTTTTGCCTGCGCGAAGGCCGCGCCGATGTGTTTGCGACCAAGCGCTATCTCAGGGAAAAACCCGACTGCCGCTTTGCCACGCAATCGGGGCCGATGCTGGTGATCGACGGCGCGTTGCATCCACGGTTTCTGCCGGACAGCAGCTCGCGCTATATCCGCAACGGGGTCGGCACCACGGCGGATGGCCAGCGCGCGGTCTTTGCGATTTCCAACACGGTCGTCACATTCCACGAATTTGCCCGGCTCTACCGCGATGAGCTAGGGCTTCCGAATGCGCTCTATTTCGATGGCAATATATCGCGCCTGCGCGCGCCGGGCCTGCGCCGCAGCGGCGCCGGGTTTACCACGCTGGGACCGATCATCGGCGTTGTCACGCCGGCAAAGTGACCTTTTCCCCGCTGGGGGGCTGGGCAGCGCAGCATCGCTCCGATAGAGGGCAGCACCACAAAGGCGAAGGGGCAAGACATGGCACGCAAACGCAAGGGGCGCGATATTTCAGGTTGGCTGGTGGTGGACAAACCCGCCGGACCGACATCGACCGCCGTGGTCAACAAGGTGCGTTGGGCGCTGGAGGCCAAGAAGGCCGGTCACGCAGGCACGCTTGACCCCGAAGCGACGGGCGTTCTGGCCGTGGCACTGGGCGAGGCGACCAAAACGGTGCCCTATATCACCGATGCGCTCAAAGCCTATGAGTTCACCGTGCGCCTGGGCATCGCTACCAACACCGATGACGCCGAGGGCGAGGTGATCGGCACCTCTGACCTGCGCCCCGATGACGCCGCGATCAAAGACGCGCTGAGCGGCTTTATCGGCGATATCCAACAGGTGCCGCCGCAGTTCTCGGCGGTGAAGATTGATGGCCAGCGCGCCTATAAACGCGCCCGCGAGGGTGAAGAGATGGACATCGCCGCGCGCCCGCTCTGGGTCGAAAGCCTGCTGCTGCTCGACCGGCCCGATGCCGATCACGTCACGCTTGAGATGGTCTGCGGCAAGGGCGGCTATGTCCGTTCCATCGCCCGCGATCTGGGGCAGAAACTCGGCTGCCTCGGCCATGTCCGCGAGCTGCGCCGCACCTGGTCTGGCCCTTTTGAGGCTGCCAATGCTCTAACGCTGGCGCAGATTGACGAGATGGCCCGCACGCCGGAGCTCGACAGCCACCTGCTGCCGCTGGCCGAAGGGCTGGTCGATCTGCCCGAGGTCAAAGCCACCCCCGAAGGCGCCACCCGTCTGCGTAATGGCAACCCCGGCATGGTGATCGCCCATGACGTGGACTATGGCGATGAATGCTGGGCCTCGCTCGACGGTCAGCCCGTCGCCGTGGGCCGCTTCAAGGCGGGCGAGCTGCACCCGAGCCGGGTGTTCAACCTCTCTACGGATGGCCGCGAGGGCTGAATGGCCCTGATCACCCGCAGCCACACCAAGGGCGACGCGCCCTCGACCGCGGTTTATTCGGGCTGCGAGAAGTATCGCTACAGCCTCACGCGGGTCTGGGACAGCGCTGCACCGCGGGTGATGTTCGTGATGCTGAACCCCTCCACCGCGACCGAGGTGCAGAACGACCCCACGGTCGAGCGCTGCGAGCGTCGGGCGCGGGTGCTGGGCTTTGGCGGCTTCCGGGTCACCAATATCTTCGCCTTCCGCGCCACCGACCCACGCGACATGCGCGCCGCCGCCGACCCCATCGGCCCGGACAATGACGCGACGCTCAACGAAGGGGCCGACTGGGCCGACCGGATCATCGCCGCCTGGGGCGTGCATGGGGCGCATCGGGACCGCGGTGCTGCCGTTGCCGCGCGGCTGGCGCAGGGGGGCAAACCGCTCTACCACCTTGGTCTGTCCAAGACCGGGCACCCGCGCCACCCGCTCTACCTGCCCTATACGCAAGAACCTGTGCTGTGGCAGGTCGAGACCGCTGCCGCCGCCGGGACGCGTTAACCAACCCTCTCAGATTGCTTTGCTTTTCGCCCGCGAACAGGGCCTTTTAAGGCGGGGGTGATGTCGCTGGCATCACGGTAGGCAGGCGGGGTTTCAGATGTTGTGGTTGGCTGGAATGATGGGTCTGATGGCGGTCGGCGCGGTCACCTACGTTGAAATCGGCGCGGCCGCGGCGGAGGAAGAGGACAGCCTTCCTGCAGGCACGGGGCCGGATCGGCTTGCCCTCGACAGGCAGCCCGGCACTCCCGGCGACATCCTTTCCGGCACCGAAGACGCTGAACATTTGATCGGCGACAGGGGCGATGACCAGCTTGGCGGCTATGGCGGCGAAGATGTGCTTTCCGGGGGCGCTGGTGACGATGACCTTCACGGCCATACGGGCAATGACACGTTAGAAGGCGCTGCCGGCGCGGACAGTCTGCACGGCGGTGACGGGGACGATGATCTTTTCGGCGGTGACGGGGACGACAGGCTGTTCGGCCACAACGCGGATGACATATTGCACGGCGGCGCGGGCGATGACGCGCTGCAAGGCTCGGCGGGCGATGACCGGCTCTACGGTGACGCGGGAGACGACGCTCTGCTCGGCGGGCTTGGCGACGACGCGCTGGTTGGGGGCCGCGGCGAGGACAGTCTTTTCGGCGGCTGGGGGGATGATACGCTGAGCGGGCTGGAGGATGCGCAAGACGAGGCCCGCGATTACCTGAACGGCGGCGGCGGGGATGATCTGATCGTCGCGGGGGCGCAGGATATTGTCACTGCGGGCGCCGGGGCGGATCCCATCATGCTGGGCGATTGGCTTGCCACAGGCGGGGCGGTCGAGATCACGGATTACCACGCCGAAGACGATTCGCTGCTCTTTGTCTGGGACGACAGCACGGGGGCGGAGCAAGACCCCGCGCTTTCGACCATGGCCGACCCAATCCACCCCGGGCAGACGCTGATCCTGCTCGATGAGACGGTGATCGCGCGGGTGGCGGGCGACAGGTTTGCGCTCAGCGATATCTCCCTGATCCCGGCCAGTGCCGCCTTTGCGCTTGGGCTTGCGACCTAAAGCGCCCTTTGGGAAATCTTCCTTTGCCAAAGGCGCGAATTCTTCCTATACGCCCCCATCGCCTGCTGATTCCGTCAGCGGGTGATATCTCCATGGGCCTGAGCTGGACGACATCCCGGCCTGCGCCATCCATTTAAACTCTTTTCGAAAGGAGACCCCGATGTCGATCACTGCTGAAGAAAAAGCAAAAGTCATGAAAGATTTCGGCACCAAGGAAGGCGACACCGGTTCGCCTGAAGTACAGGTTGCCATTCTGACCTCGCGCATCACCACGCTGACCGAGCACTTCAAGACCCACAAGAAGGACAACCACGGCCGCCGTGGTCTTCTGAAAATGGTCGCGACGCGCCGCAAGCTGCTGGACTATGTGAAGAAGAAAGATGAAGCCCGCTATCAGGACCTCATCAAACGTCTCGGCCTGCGCCGCTAAGCGCATGCCCGCCGGGTTTCCCGGTGACAGGACTGCTGAAACCTCCCGGCCCGCGCCGGGAGGTTTTTTGTTGCCCGCCCCCCCGATCACGGCGACGCATCCGCCTCGCGCATCTCAACGGTGGAATGGTCGATACCAAAACGCTCGCGCAAGACCTCTTTGACGCGCCGCTTTACCGCCAGAACATCGCTGCCGGGCGCGGCGGTCACCTCAAGCGTCACCATCGGACGCTCCTGCGTGACCGACCAGGCATGCATGTGATCGACATGTAAAACCCCCGCCACATCGCGCGAAAGCGCCGCGCTCACAGCGCGCCGGTCAAAGCCGCGCGGCGCGCCTTCCAGCAGGATATGGCCGCTTTCCTTCACCACCGCCCAGGCGGACCGCAGGATGATCAGCACCACCAAGACCGAAAGCAGCGGGTCGATCGGGGTCCAACCGGTGGTGATGATCACGAGCGCGGCGACCAAGGCCGCGATGGAGCCCAGCAAATCCCCGGCCACATGCAGCGCCGCGGCGCGCACATTGAGATTGTCGGCCTCGCCCCGCGTCAGCACCCAAAAGGACAGCAGATTCACCAGCAAACCACCCACCGCGACCTAGAGCATCAAGCCGCCCAAGACCTCCTGCGGGTGATCGGCCAGCAGACGGGTGATGGCCTCCCATGTGATCCAGATCGCGATGCCAAAGAGCGACAAGCCGTTGACCAGCGCCGCTAAGACGGAAAAGCGATCAAAACCATAGGTCAGCCGCCAATCCGCCGGACGCCGCGCCAGCCGAAAGGCAAGCCACGCCAGGATCAAGGACGCGAAATCGGTCAGCATATGCCCCGCATCGGCGATCAGTGCCAAAGACCCCGAGAGCACGCCGCCCACGACTTCCGCCAGCATGACCCCCCCGGTCAGGATCGCGGCAATCGCAATCTTGCGCTCGTTCTTGGGCACATGACTGTGACCTGCCGCGCTGTGATCGTGGTCGTGGTCCTCGGTGCTCATTGCGCCGTCTCCATGTTGATACGGCATGACCTAGACGGGATATCGGCGTCGTCTAGCCTGTGGCCGGGGGCTGCAAAGCCGTCCCTTCCCTTTGAGCGCAATTTCATGTATGCCCGCGCAATCTGAAATCCGGCGCCCGGACTCCAGCGCCTGAAAAAGAAGATACCGGAGTCAGGGGCAATACGGCCCCTATGCAATGGCCAATGGGCCAAAAAGGAAACGTAGATGTTTAATGTAACTAAAAAATCGATCCAGTGGGGCGAAGAGACGCTGACACTGGAAACCGGTAAGGTTGCCCGTCAGGCGGACGGGTCGGTGATTGCCACGCTGGGGGAAACCAGCGTCATGGCAAACGTGACGTATGCACGTCAGCAAAAGCCCGGGCAGGATTTCTTCCCCCTGACCGTGCACTACCAAGAGAAATACTATGCCGCCGGTAAAGTGCCGGGTGGCTTCTTCAAGCGTGAGGCCCGCCCCACCGAGAAGGAAACCCTGACCGCGCGTCTGATCGACCGTCCGATCCGCCCGCTCTTCGTGCCCGGCTTCAAGAACGAAGTTCTGGTGATGTGCACCGTGCTGAGCCACGATCTGGTCAACGACCCCGATATGGTCGCCATGATCGCCGCCTCCGCCGCGCTGACCATTTCCGGCGCGCCGTTCCGTGGCCCGATCGCAGGCTGCCGTGTGGGTTATGAGGATGGCGACTACGTCCTGAACCCGACAATCGATGAGATGCAGGACCTGCGCCTGAACCCCGAGCAGCGCCTCGATCTCGTGGTTGCCGGCACCAAAGACGCCGTGATGATGGTCGAATCCGAAGCCTATGAGCTTTCGGAAGAGGAAATGCTGGGTGCGGTGAAATTTGCCCATGAGCAGATCCAGCCGGTCATCGACCTGATCATCGATCTGGCCGAAGACGCCGCGAAAGAGCCGTTCGACTTCCAGCCCGAAGACTACTCCGAGCTGTCCGCCGCGGTGAAAGCCGCTGGTGAAGACGAAATGCGCGCGGCCTTCGCCATCGTGGACAAGCAGGAGCGCACCGCCGCTGTTGCCGCCGCCCGCGAGACGATCAAGAGCAAGCTCACTGAAGAGCAGCTTGAGGACAAGAACCTCAGCTCCGCGATGAAGGGCCTCGAGGCCAGCATCCTGCGCGGCGACGTGGTGAAAACCGGCAAGCGTATCGACGGGCGTCGCACCGACGAAATCCGCGACATCGTGGCCGAAACCGGCGTGCTGCCGCGGACCCACGGCTCGGCGCTCTTCACCCGTGGTGAGACGCAGGGTCTGGTCGTGACCACGCTCGGCACCGGCGACGACGAGCAGTTCATCGACGCGCTGCACGGCAACTTCAAATCGAACTTCCTGCTGCACTATAACTTCCCGCCCTACTCGGTCGGTGAAGTGGGTCGCGTGGGCCCTCCCGGACGACGTGAAGTCGGCCACGGCAAGCTCGCATGGCGTGCCCTGCAGGCGGTTCTGCCTGCGGCAACAGACTTCCCCTACACCATCCGCCTCGTGTCTGAGATCACCGAATCCAACGGCTCTTCGTCGATGGCATCGGTCTGCGGTGGTTCGCTCTCGATGATGGACGCCGGCGTGCCACTGAAATCGGCTGTGGCCGGTGTGGCAATGGGTCTGATCCTCGAAGAAGACGGCTCCTACGCGATCCTGTCGGACATTCTGGGTGACGAAGACCACCTCGGCGACATGGACTTCAAAGTCGCCGGTACCGAAGCCGGCATCACGTCGCTGCAGATGGACATCAAGGTCGCCGGCATCACGCCCGAGATCATGGAGAAAGCCTTGGCGCAGGCCAAAGAAGGCCGGATCCACATCCTCGGCGAGATGAACAAGGCGATCTCCGGTGCGGCGGACTTCTCCGTCCACGCCCCGCGCATCGAGACCATGCAGATCCCCACCGACAAGATCCGTGAAGTGATCGGCTCCGGCGGCAAGGTGATCCGCGAGATCGTCGAAGTCTCCGGCGCCAAGGTCGACATCAACGACGAAGGCATCATCAAGATCGCGAGCCCGAACGGCGAAGCCATCAAAAAGGCCTATGACATGATCCATTCGATCGTGGCAGAGCCCGAAGAAGGCGCCGTCTACACCGGCACCGTGGTCAAGATCGTCGATTTCGGCGCCTTCGTGAACTTCTTTGGCAAGCGCGACGGTCTGGTACATGTCTCCCAGATCGAAAACCGCCGCCTGAACCACCCTTCGGATGTTCTGAAGGAAGGTCAGGAAGTGAAAGTGAAGCTTCTGGGCTTTGACGATCGCGGCAAGGTGCGCCTGTCGATGAAAGTCGTCGATCAGGAAACTGGTGAAGAGATCACTGCCGAGAAGAAAGAACCGGCAGAAGGGTGATCTAAACCTGCTGCGGGCCCCCAAGAGGCGGCCCGCAGCCCCCTCCCCCCTAAAGCAGTACGAGACATGCGCGCAGAGAATCTGGTTACGATTTGCATCACCATGGGGCTGCGCCCCGATGTCTTGCAACAAACGCTCGAAAGCCTCGGCCCGGAGCTGCGCAAACTGCCGATCATCGGCATCAACGACTTTGGCGATGCTGAAACCAGCGCGGTCTTCGACCGTCTCTGCCCCCATGGCGAGCGCATCGATCTGGGCAAACAGGTCGGGCACCACCCCGCCGTCGATGCCATGTATGCCAAGGTCCGCACGCCCTATGTCTTTCACATGGAAGACGATTGGGAATTTACCCGCCACGATTTCCTTGATGATGCCCTGCGTCTGCTTGAGGCACATCCCGATATTTCCTCGGTCTGTTTCCGCGACACCGATAATTTCTTCATCGAAGACGCGGCCCGCGCCCAGATCGTCACGGAGGACTGCGCCGGCATCTCCTACGCACGGATGGATGCCCTCAGCCCGAAATGGTATGGCTATACTTTCAACCCGCATCTCGCCCCGCTCTCGCTCTGGAAAGAGGTCGGCGGTTTCAGCGGTTTCAAACGCGAAAGCCATATCTCGCGCCAGCTGCGCAAAGAGGGCAAATTCACCGCTTTCCTGAAGCCCGGCGCTTGCCAGCACATCGGGTTTGTCAGCGTCGCCCATAAGCCGCCTTCTGCCTTCAAACGGTTCAAGAACTGGCTGCGCGGCCGGCCGACCCCCAAGGTTTAACCCAAGAATAGACTGTCGACTGCCCCATGGGGCGACAGGCATGAGGTCCAAGCAATGCCGCAGCGCCCCAAGGGATTCGTCATCAATCTGGCCGCCTCCCCCCAGCGGCTGGACAGCGCGCAGGCCGAACTGGATGGTGCGCAGATCGAGCCGATCCGCGTCGCGGCATTCGACGGGCGCGAGATCGACCTGACGCAATTCGCACCCTATGACGACCGCAAGGCCCGGCGGTTCATGGGCCGGTCAATGACCCAGGGCGAGGTCGGCTGCTATGTCTCCCACCAGCGCGCGGCGGCTGCTTTTCTAGACAGCGGCGATGAGATCGGCTTCGTTTTCGAAGACGATATGGCGCTGCAACCCGCCTTCAGAACCGCCGTTCCAGAGTTGCTGGAATGGCTCCGCCCCCGCGACGATTGGCACTGTGTCAACCTGGGCGCAACGCGGCTCAAAATCACCAGCCCCCTGGCCGAGATCGCGAGCATCCCGCTGCTCCGGGCCCATTATTTCCCGATGCTCGCCCATGCGCTGATCTGGAACCGCGCAGGGGCCAAAGCCTTCCTCGCGGCTTCCGAGCCGATCTTCTGCCCCGCAGACAATATGCTCAGACAAGTCCTGACACGCTCCGACATGGGGCTGGCGACAGGTCAAAGCCTGGTCACCGCAGGCCGATTCGACAGTGATATTTCCGCCCGTTCAGGCGGGAACAGAGGTCAGTTCCGCCGCTCACCGCTCTACGGTCTGCGCAAACAGCGGCGGCTGCTTCATGAAAAAGCGATGGCCTTCGCCCATAAGCTCGGCCATCGCTGACCGCCTTAACTCGGCGCCTTGGTCTTGCGCAGATAGGGCAGCACCGCCTCGAACTCGCCAAACTTCGCTTTCGCGTCCTCATCCGAAACGGTTGGCGGGATGATCACGTCCTCCCCCACCTGCCAGTCCGCCGGGGTTGCCACGCCATTCTTGGCCGCGGTCTGCAACCCGTCCAGGGCGCGCAGGATTTCAGCAAAGTTGCGGCCCACATTCATCGGGTAGGTCATGCTCAGCTTCAGCTGTTTGTCCGGCCCAATGATGAAAACCGCCCGCACCGTGGCGCTGTCATTCGGGGTGCGGCCATCGGGCAGATAGGCTTCGGCGGGCAGCATGTCGAAGGCCTTGGAAACCTCAAGCCCGGCATCCGCAATGATCGGGAAACCGGCTTCGGTGCCGGCGACCTTCTCGATGTCGCCTTTCCATTGCTTATGCTCTTCCACCCCATCGACGCTGACGCCAATGACCTTGGTGCCGCGTTTCTCCCACTCTTCCGACAGGCGGGCCACGGCGCCAAACTCCGTGGTGCAGACCGGGGTGAAATCCTTCGGATGCGAGAACAGGATCGCCCAATTGTCGCCGACAAATTCATGCAGGGAAAAGCTGCCGTGGTCGGTTTCAACGTTCAGATCGGGAATAGTGTCGTTGATGCGCAAGCCCATGATATCCTCCGGGTCATTCTATGAACAGACAGGGCTAAGCTAATCACTCTCGCCTGGGGTTGCACCCCCCGAATACCAAAGACCAACCGCCGCCGCAGCGCCACCGCCCGGCCCCCCTTCATAAATACCGTCCGCCCTCACCACCGCCACAGCGCCAGCGATGGCATACCCCGGCCCTCAGAACGGCGCCCGAGCCCGCACCTTGGTCGATTTCCCACCCTGTGGGTGGTTAAAGCGCAATTCCTCTGAATGCAGCATCAGACGCGGGAAGGCCCGCGCCGGACCCGTGGCATAGAAAGGATCGCCCAAAATCGGATGGCCGAGGGCCAGCATATGCACCCGCAGCTGATGGCTCCGCCCGGTCTTGGGAAAGAGCCGCAGGCGCGAGGTCTCCCCGTCGGTCTTGATCACCTTCCAATCGGTCTGCGCAGGTTTGCCGGTCTCATGGCAGACCATCTGCAAGGGCCGGTTCGGCCAATCGACGATCAGCGGCAGATCCACCGTGCCGCTTTTTGCCGCGGGCTGCCCCCACACCCGCGCGACATAGGTCTTGCGGGTCATGCGCTTCTCAAATTGCAACCCAAGGTGGCGCTGCGCATGGGGGGTCATGGCAAAGATCATCACGCCCGAGGTGTCGCGGTCGAGCCGGTGCACCAAAAGCGCCTCGGGGAACACCGCCTGCACCCGCGCGAGCAGGCAATCGGCGAGATGTTCTCCCTTACCCGGCACGCTGAGCAGGCCAGAGGGTTTGTCGACCAGCAGAACTTCGGCGTCTTCATGCAGGATCACCAGCGGGTCCTGCGGCGGGGTATATGCGCTATCCATGCGCTCCCTTTGCAGAAGTGGCGCGGCGGTTCAAGTCACCCGCGGGCCGCGGGCGAACTGAAGCCCAAAAGCAGCCCGTAGATCACGAAACAGACCGCCATGACCCGGCGAAACCAGACGTTAAATACCGCCCCCAAGGCCGCGCGACCGATGCCGGCGCCCAGGGCGGTGAAACCGGTGTAGCTACAGGCGGTCAGCAGCAGGGCCGTGGGCATGATCACGGCCATCTGGTCCCAGATCGGCACGTCGGGTTGCACGAATTGCGAAAAGGCGGCGAGGTAGCCCGCCACGGATTTCGGGTTGATCGTGGCGATGGCAAAGGCGCGCAGAAAGATCGACGCGGGCGGCCGCGCGTGCACCACCGGCGGTTTGCGCGCCATGATCCAGCCGCGCAGGCCGAGGTAGATCAAAAAGCCCGCGCCGATCAGCTTGGCAACAAAGAACCCGGTCGGCGAGGCCGCGATCAGGGCGGTGATGCCAAGGGCCGAGAGCAGCAGAAACAGCGTGGCCTGGGTGAGGATCGCCAGCACCCCCGGTAGGGCGCGGCGAAAGCCCAGAGCCATGCCGTTGGAAATGCAATTGACCGCATTTGGCCCCGGCGTGGTGACAAAGACCAGCCAGAAAAGCGCAAAGACGAGCCAAGCATCAACTGTCATGGCACGGCAGCGAAACTGTCTTTCAGGATCGCGCTAAGGGCATCGGCATCGGCCTGGGTGAAAGCCTCGGGCTGGTTGCTGTCGATGTCAAACACGCCCAAAAGCCGCCCCGCGCCGTTCCAGACCGGAAGCACCAGTTCCGACCGGGTGGAGGAGGCGCAGGCGATATGGCCGGGGAAGGCGTCGACATCTGCGACCAGCAGCACCTCGCCCGTGCGCGCCGCCGCGCCGCAGACCCCGCGGGAAAAGGGGATCACCAGACAGCCGTGGCCGCCCTGATAGGGGCCGATCTTGAGCAATTCGGGGGCGGTGACGCGGTAAAAGCCGGTCCAGTCAAAGCGGTCGTCCGCCTGGTGCACTTCGCAGGCCACGGTGGCCATGAGGGCCACGGCGTCGTCTTCGCCCTCGGTCAGCGCGGCGAGGGTCTTGGCGAGGGTTTGGTAGTCGACAGTCATGGTCATCTTTCGCTGCGGGTATGGCGCGGGGGGCTGTCTGCCCCCTCCCGAGAGGTATTTGAAACTGGAAAAGCTCAGGGGCGTTCGATCGCGATGGCGGTGCCTTCGCCGCCGCCGATGCAGATGGCGGCGACGCCGCGTTTCAGCCCGCGTTTCTCAAGCGCGTTCAGCAGCGTCACCATGATCCGCGCGCCCGAGGCGCCGATCGGGTGGCCAAGCGCACAGGCGCCGCCGTTCACGTTCACGATGTCATGGGGCAGGCCCATTTCATGCATGAAGGCGAGCGGCACGACCGCGAAGGCTTCATTAACCTCCCAAAGGTCCACGTCCTCCTTCTTCCAGCCGATCCGCTCAAGCAGCTTTTGCGCGGCGGGGACCGGGGCGGTGGTGAAAAGGCCGGGGGCCTGGGCGTGGCTGGCATGGCCAACGATGCGGGCGCGGATGGTCTGGCCATTGGCTTTGGCGCTGTCTTCATCCGCCAGCACCAGTGCTGCGGCCCCGTCTGAGATCGACGAGGAATTGGCCGCCGTGACCGTGCCACCCTCGCGGAAGGCGGGCTTCAGCTGCGGGATTTTCTCGGGCCGGGCGCTGGCGGGCTGCTCATCCGCGCTGACCGTGTTGCTGCCCTTGCGCGAGCTCACCTCGACCGGGGCGATCTCATCGGTGAAGGCTCCGTTTTCCTGCGCTTCAAGCGCCCGCGAAAGCGAAGCCAGCGCATAGTCGTCCTGGGTTTCGCGGGTGAATTGGAACCGCTCGGCGCAGTCTTCGGCAAAGGTGCCCATCAGGCGGCCCTTGTCATAGGCGTCTTCCAATCCGTCGAGGAACATATGGTCGATCACCTGCCCATGCCCCAGCCGCGCGCCGCCGCGCATTTTGGGCAGCACATAGGGGGCGTTGGTCATGCTTTCCATGCCGCCGGCGACCATCACATCGGTCTGGCCAAGGGCGATCTGGTCAAAGGCCATCATCGCCGCCTTCATGCCCGAGCCGCACATCTTGTTGAGCGTGGTGGCGGGGACATCTTCGCCGAGCCCGGCCTTGAAACCCGCCTGACGCGCGGGGGCCTGGCCCTGCCCTGCGGGCAGAACACAGCCCATCAGCACCTCTTGCACCTGCGCCGGGTCTTGGCCGTTCAGCGCGGCCTTGATGGCGCTGCCGCCCAGTTCGGCGGCGGTGAGACTGCCGAAAGCCCCTTGAAATCCGCCCATCGGGGTTCTTGCGGCACCGGTTATCACGACATTGCGCATCATCGTCTCCCTAAGCTGTCCCGCATACCTCTTGGTAAGGAATTGCGGTTAATCACGTCTGGAACATTGAAGTCTTGAGGTCTGTCTATGGAAGTTTCCGCAAAAACAGAAGACCGCTTTTGCGTGGTCAGCGTGTTGCATGAACGGATTGATGCCGCCGCCGCGCTGGAGTTCAAGGAGGCGATGCGCCAGTCCACGGCCAATGCGCCGGGGGTGGTGATCCTTGATTTGCAAAAGGTGGATTTCATCGATTCCAGCGGTTTGGGGGCCATCGTTGCCACGATGAAACATCTCACGCCGCAACGTGCGCTGGTGCTGGCGGGGCTGACCCCGGCGGTGGAGAAAGTGTTCAAGCTGACGCGGATGGATTCGGTTTTCAGCGTCTTCGGCACGCTCGACGCGGCTTTGACCGCCCATCGGGCCTGATGCCATGCCGGATCCCTCCGCGGGCCCGCCACCGCTGATTTCTTTCGCCTTTTCTGTGCAAAGCAGCGACCTTGCCACGCGCGAGGCTTTGCGCCGGGTGCTGGAGGGGTTGCGCCCCCTGGCGCTGGAGGCTGAGGTGGCGAGCACCGTGGAGCTGGTGCTGGCAGAAGTGCTGAACAATATCGTCGAACATGCCTACCCGGACCCAAAAGCGCCGGGACCGATCCATGTGGCCTGCCGCCATGCCGGGGATGGGCTGCATTTTCAACTGCGCGACAGCGGCCTGCCGATGCCCGGGGGGCAGGCGCCCCTGGGCATGGCGCAAAGCGTCGATACCGATGCGGCGGATTTGCCCGAAGGCGGGTTTGGCTGGTTTCTGATCCGGGATCTGGCCGAGGATCTGACCTATCGCCGGGTTGCTCAGGAGAACCAGCTTGATTTGCACCTTGCGGTGCCGCGGCCCTCGCAGACCCGCAGGTCGGGCGCTGCCCGCCCGGAATGATACCCTAAAACAGCCCAACGCGGATCACATTTGCGCCATGGTTGGGCGGCATAGATGCTCATGTAGCTGCATATGGCTTCCCTCGGTACCGCGTTTAATAGCCCCCACCCAGTGCGCGGTGCCGAGGAACTCTGCTGTGTATTTTTCGCGCGAGCAGAGCTCTGGGAAGGGCTGCGACCGCAGCGAGGCCGGGATCAGTTCAGCTGAAAATGCAGTGGATAGGCGCCATCTTTGAACGGGCCGAAGAGATCAGGGATATCGGGGTGGTCCACCGGTTCGCCCGAATAATCGGCCACGAGGTTCTGCTCTGACACATAGGCCACGTAGTAGCTTTGATCATTCTCGGCCAGCAGATGATAGAACGGCTGATCCTTGACGGGGCGGTTTTCCTCGGGGATCGACTCGTACCATTCCTCGGTATTGGCAAATTCCGGATCGACGTCAAAAATCACCCCGCGAAAGGGATGTTTCTTATGTCGGACAACCTGACCGAGGTGATATTTTGCGCGCCTGCGTATCATAACATGGCAGCCCCTACCCCTCACTTGTCATCGGTTCAAGGGGCTTTTGCTCAATCCCAGCCGCCTGTGGCAGGGAAACAGGTCCTGATTTTGACCTGTCCGGTGGCGCTTGCCTATTTGAGATGAAGCCGCCCCCGTTTCCCCGGCGAGGACTTGCCTGTCCGGCCCTGCCAAACCGGCGCTTTGACGCCGAAGGCCGCGCATAGAAAGTCAAAAATTGTGATGTGATCGGAGGCCAGAATCGTATAAACTCCATAAAAACACGTCAGATAAAAAAGGCGAGAGGCAGATGAGCAAGCATCTTCGCGCAATGATAATCGTGCTGCTGGTGGCATCCTGCGGCGGCGGTCAGCAATCGGCCCCGCGCGATCTGGACAATGCCTGCACGATTCTCAAAGAGCGCCCCGATTACCACAAAGCGTTCCGCGCCACCGAGCGCAAATGGGGCGTGCCGATCCATGTGCAGATGGCCACCATTCATCAGGAAAGCAAATTCGTCGCCGATGCCCGCACGCCGTTCAAATATGTGCTTGGGGTGATTCCGATGGGCCGGCAATCCAGCGCCTTTGGCTACTCTCAGGCCCTGGACGCCACATGGGATGAATATCTGGAATCCGAAGGCCGCCGCTGGGCCAAGCGCGACAAGATCCGCGATGCGAGTGATTTCATGGGTTGGTATATGAACCTGACCCGGGACCGGAATGGCGTGTCCCTGCATGATGCCCGCAACCAATATCTGGCCTATCACGAAGGGCATACCGGGTTCTCGCGTCAAAGCTACAACAACAAGGCCTGGCTGGTCGGGGTCGCTGGAAAAGTGGACGCCCGCGCGAAGCTCTATCAACGCCAGATTGCGGCCTGCCGGCTCGGCTGGTGGTAGGGGCCAGAACTTCTCGACCAGACCACTGACCAGACCGGAATGACAAAGGGCGACGGTGCGACCGTCGCCCTTTTTCCTTGTTCGGGAAGACCCATTCGGGCCGCGATCAGCGGTCCGTATTGGCGCGGGCAGCGCCGGTGTCGAACATGCTGTTGGGGATATTCACCCCTGTCTGCATGTCACCGAGCACCACCGTGGTGGCACCGCCATTGCCGTCGTTGATCACCCATTGACGCAGCTGCACCGGGTTGCCGGTGAACTTCATCTGGATGTTGCCATATTGCGGGTTGGCCGGGTCCTGCGCCGTGACCGTGGTCGCCGTGCCGTCATAGCTGTGGCCCGTCACCATCCGGGCCCGGCCCAGATCGACACGGTCGGCCAGAATGATCGAGAGCGGCGTGCGCGACAAAGGATAGGTCTCTGCCGGCTGGTTGGATTTCTTGTCATAGATCACAACGGTATTCGCCCCGGCCACGACAAGCCCGGAATCCGGGGCGTTATATTCAAAGCGCACCTTGCCGGGGCGTTTGATATAGACCGTGCCAGAACTGACCGACCCATCGTCATTGATCTGGGTGAAAGCGCCCTTGGCGGTCCGCAATTGGTTCAGGTAGCCAGAGATTTCGCCCAGTGACAATTGCTGCGCCGCCGCCGCAAAAGGTGCCGATACAGCCAGCCCAACCGCAAGGATCGCAGAAGTAAGTTTACGCATGTGTTCAAGTCCTGTGTTGTCTCACCATCAGACATAGGGCGGGTCTCTTTGATATTCGATATCAGGGGGCGGTTTTTCGCTAACCATCTCAAGAGCGCAAAGAAAAACACCGCCGGGGGCCGCCCGACGGTGTTCTGTCTCGGTTTGGAAAGGGGGCGCTTAATTCTGCTCCGGCACCAGAATTTCGCGCTTCCCGACATGGTTGGCGGGGGAGACGAGCCCCTCTTCCTCCATCTGCTCGACCAGACGCGCGGCCTTGTTATAGCCGATCGCCAGCTTGCGCTGGATGTAGGAGGTGGAGCATTTGCGGTCTTTGATGACCACCTGAACGGCGGTGTCATAAAGCGCGTCTTCGCTGTCGGTATTGCCGCCAAGGCCCAGCACCGCGTCGATGTTGCTTTCCTTGTCCTCCGAGGGGCCTTCGACCACGCCGCCGACGTAATCCGGCTCGCCGAATTGCTTGAGGTGGTTGACGATCTCCTCGACTTCCTCGTCGCTGACGAAGGGGCCATGGCAGCGGGTGATCTTGGCCCCGCCCGCCATGTAAAGCATGTCGCCCATGCCCAGAAGCTGCTCGGCCCCCATCTCGCCCAGGATCGTACGGCTGTCGATTTTCGAGGTCACTTGGAAGGAAATCCGGGTGGGGAAGTTCGCCTTGATCGTCCCGGTGATCACATCGACCGAAGGCCGCTGGGTGGCCATGATGAGGTGAATGCCCGAGGCCCGCGCCATCTGCGCCAGACGCTGGATGCAGGCTTCGATCTCCTTGCCCGCGACCATCATCAGGTCGGCCATCTCGTCGACGATGACGACGATATAGGGCAGCGCCTCGGGTGTGGTTTCCTCGGTCTCGAAAATCGGCTCACCGGTGTCCTCGTCAAAGCCGGTCTGCACGGTGCGGCTGAACATCTCACCTTTTTCCAGCGCGTCGCGCACCCGGCCATTGTAGCCTTCGATGTTGCGCACGCCCATCTTGGACATCTTGCGATAGCGTTCTTCCATCTCGCCCACGGTCCATTTCAGCGCGACCACGGCCTTTTTGGGGTCGGTCACAACCGGCGAGAGCAGATGCGGGATGCCGTCATAGACCGAGAGTTCCAGCATCTTGGGGTCGATCATGATCAACCGGCATTCTTCCGGCGTCAGCTTGTAAAGCAGCGACAGGATCATCGTGTTGATCGCCACGGATTTACCCGAACCGGTGGTCCCCGCGATCAGCAGGTGGGGCATTTTGGCAAGGTTGGCGACAACCGGGTCGCCGCCGATGTCCTTGCCGAGCGCCAGCGGCAGGCGCTGGTTGCCGTCGCCGAAATCACGGCTCGACAGGATCTCGCGCAGGATCACTTTCTCGCGGTTCTCATTGGGCAGTTCGATGCCGATCACCGAGCGGCCCGGCACGGTCGAAACACGGGCCGACAGCGCCGCCATGGAGCGCGCGATATCGTCCGCCAGACCGATCACGCGGCTGGCCTTGAGGCCCGGGGCGGGCTCCAGCTCATACATGGTGACGACCGGGCCGGGGCGCACGGCGACGATCTCGCCTTTGACGCCATAGTCATCCAGCACGGTTTCCAGCATCCGGGCGTTTTCTTCCAGCGCCTCATCGCTCAGGTGCAGACGCTCGACGCTTTCGGGGCTTTCCAAAAGGCTCAGCGGCGGCAGCTCGAAACCGGGATGCGTGTCTTCAAAGGTCAGGGCGGGCTGTGCTTCGACCTGCGCTTGCTTGGACGGCTGCACGACCCTGCGGGTCGGCTGCTGCACCACTTTGCGCGGCTCGGCCACAGGGATTTTCATCGCCTCTGGCGCGGGTGCGTCTTGCAGCGGCAGCGTTTCAGAGGTGACGGTGTCCTGATAGCCCTCGACCATCGGCTCTTGCATCGGCTGCATCGGTTCCGGCGTCGGCTCGGGCTGGGCCTGCGGTTTGCGCAGCAGCGGTTCCGGGCGCAGCGTGGCGGGGCCAGCGGTCAGCGGCGGCTCGGCGCGCAGGGCGGCGGGCTGGCTGGTGTTGAGCAGCAAGGGGTCAGGCCCCCTGCCCCGGCCTTTGGTCAGCGGGGCGGTGGTGGGGGTATGCACGGCATTGGCCGTGCGCACGCGGTTCTTGATGACATCGGCGATCTTGTTCTTGATACGGTCTTCGCCCGGTGTTTCGTCGACGATGGCATCGCTATAGGTCTCGATCAGTTCCGGCTCGGGCATCGCCTCGGCTTCGGGGCGTTTGATCAGGCCGGGCATGCGGCCAAAGAGACTGCCGCGCTGCTCCTCTGGCTCCGCCATTGGCGCCCGCGCATAGTAGTCGTCATCGGCCTGCGCGGCCCATGTCTCGGCCTCTTCGGCCTCAAGCCGGCGGCGCTCCCGCCGGTCGGCCTGCCGCGCGGCGAGGTTCTGTGCCGTCAAAACCGCCCCGCTTGCACCGCGGCCCAAGAGGTTCATCAACCCGGCATAGGCCATGATCAACCCCACCAGCATGAAGCGCAGGATGCGTTGCAGCTCGGCCTTGGTGAAGCCCAGAACAAAGGCCCCAAGCGCCACGATGGCGACGCCCATCAGCAGTGACATCAGCTTGACGGTCAGGGTCGAGCCAATCGGCAGGATGGTCAGCAGCGCCCCCATCACGGTGTCGCCAAAGAGCCCGCCAAGTCCAAAGCTATGGGTCAGCAGCCAGTCCTGACCGGGGGCCAGCGTGGCGGCATAGATCGCACCAAGCGCCACGGCGATGGGGGCAAAGATCAAGCGCGAGATGGCCCGGTCTTCGCCCAGATGCAGCGCGAAACGCCCGCCCCAGAGCAGCAGGACAATCGCGATGCCCCAAGAGCCCCAGCCCACGATCATGAAGAGCGGTGCCGCGATCGAGGCGCCGATCCGGCCCATCCAGTTCTGCACCGGCGCATCGGTCGAAACCATCCAGTTGGGATCATCCGGCGTGTAGCTGCCGATCATCATGGCGGCCATGATGCCCAGCATGATCAGTGCCAGCCCCAGCAGTTCACGACCGCGCTTTTCGATTGCCTCGGCCATGTTGCTGTCTAGCAATGGATCGCGTCCCCGTGTCTGAAATGCCATGTCGTCCCTCGCTTATGTCGAATACAGACAGTCGCGGATCGCTTGCAACCCGCGCGTCGTTTCGTCCTTTGGGGCCACCAAGGCGACCCGAATGTAATTCTTGCCGGGGTTCCCCCCCGCCACGTCCTGCGACAGGTAGCTGCCGGGCAGCACCCGCACGCCGGTCTCGCGCCAGAGCTTCAGCGCCGCTGCCTCGTCGTCCTCGACCGGGAGCCAGAGAAAGAACCCCGCCTCGGGGCTGGCATAGCCCGGCACATCGCCAAAGATCCGGTCGGCAATGGCGTATTTCTCTTGGTAGAGCGCGCGGTTCTCTTCCACATGCGCCTCATCGGCCCAGACCGCGGCGGCGGCCTGCTGCAAGGGCAGCGGCAGCGGCGCGCCAGCGTAATTGCGCAATTGTTTCATCTCGCGCATCGTCTCTGCCCCGCTGGCGGCAAAGCCCGACCGCAGCCCCGGCAGGTTGGAACGTTTCGACAGCGAGTGAAAGACCACCACGCGGTTGCGGTCGGTGCCAAGCTCCTTGACCACCTCCAGCGCACCGGTGGGCGGTGTGTCACGGTAGATCTCGGAATAGCATTCATCCGCGAAGATCAGGAAATCATATTTCTCGGCCAGCGCGATCAGATCAGCCCAATAGTCGCGCGAAGCGACAACGCCCTGCGGGTTGGCGGGCGAGCACAGATAAGCCGCCGTGGTGCGGCGCAGCACCTCTTCGGGCAGGCTGGTGTAATCGGGCAGATGGCCGGTCTCGGCTGTGGCGGGCACCATGATCGGCTCTGCCGCTCCGGAAATCGCGCCGATCATATAGACTTGGTAAAAGGGGTTCGGCATCAGGATGGCCGATTTTTCCTCATTCTTGGTCTCCGGGCAGAGCGCGATGACAGCGTTGTAAAGCCCCTCGCGGGTGCCGTTCAGCGCCATGACCTCACTGTCGGGGTCCATCTCGACGCCGTAGCGCAGCGCGATCCATGCCGAAATCGCCCCGCGCAATTCGGGCGAGCCGTCATTCGGCGGGTATCTGTTAAACCCTTCCGCATGTTTGGTAATTTCATCGGTCACCCATGCGGGAAACGCATGTTTCGGCTCCCCGATGGTCATATGCACAGGCGTACCACCGCCCTCTTGCCCATCAAGCAAAGCGCGCAGGCGCGGCCACACGTGGGCCGGAAGGTTCGAAAACCGCTCGGAATAAATCATCACAACTGCCTCGGATCGGGATCATTAACGCCCCGTTTGCCCCAAGGTATCCAAGGGCGCCTCCCCCGTCCAGAAAAACCGGGAGATTTGCGGCCCTTGTGGCTTTTAAGTCGTGCGCTGTTACGCCTCGTTGAGCACCGCTTCAGCCGCTGCAGCAAGGCGCAAAAGCTGTTCTTCGGCATGGGGCGCGGCCATCAAAGAGAGACCACAGGACGGCGTGCTTGTGGGCAGGGTCAGCGCGCAGAGCCCCATGAGATTCGCGACTCGCGTGTTGCGCAGCGACAGGAGATTCTGCGCGAGGTAATAGTCATGGTCGCTGTTCAGCCGCTCGATGTTCGGCGGCAGCATCGGCGCGGTCGGCACCAGCACCGCATCATAGCCCGCCACGGCCCGGTCATAGCCTGCGCGGGCCAGATCGAGCTTGGCCCAGGCGGCGACGTAATCGGGACCGGTGAAGGTCTTGCCCAACTGGAAACGCTCAAGAATTTCGCTGAACATCGCGTCGGGGTTGGCCTCGATCACATCGCGCCACAACCCGTAGGCCTCGGTGGTGTAGAGGCAGGAGCTGAGCGGCATCGCCTCCGTCACTTCGGGCACCTCGATCTCATCCACGGTGGCCCCGGCCTCTTTCAAAAGTGCCACAGCGGCTTCGAAAGCCGCTTTCGGCGCGTCGGAAAGGTCGTCCATCACCACATTCGTGAGCACCGCAAACCGGCAGCCTTCCAGCTCGCTCTCCAGCAGGTCCGCCGGTTTCTCGCCCTCCAGCAAGGCCAGCAAAAGCGCGGCATCCTCCACCGACCGACATAGGGGGCCGACCGTGTCGAACTTGGCGGCCAATGGCACCGTCCCGGCCAAAGACACCCGCCCCGCAGTCGTCTTGAGCCCAACCAGATCGTTCCACGCCGCCGGGATCCGCACCGAACCGCCGGTGTCAGACCCGATCGCCGCCGCGGCGAGATTATAGGCCACCGACGCCGCCGCCCCCGACGAGGAGCCGCCCGACACGCTGTCAGGCTCGTTTATGCAAGGCGGGGTCGCGGTGCTGGGGTTATGGCCGAGGCCGGAAAACGCCAACTCGCTCATATGGGTCTTGCCCAGACAGACCAGCCCCATCGCGGTGGCATTGCGCAGGACTTCGGCGTCTTGCTCAGGCACCCGGCCTTCGAGCAGCTTCGTCCCCGCTTCGGTTTCCGTCCCTGCGCTGTCGAAATTGTCTTTCCAAGAGATCGGCACCCCATCAAGCGGCGACAACCGCTGCCCGTCGCGCGCCCGCTCAGCCGCGGCGGCCGCTTCGGCGCGGGCGCGGTCGGGGGTGACGCGGGCATAGATACGGTCGCGCATCGGATGCCCGTCGATGGCATCAAGGTAGGTCTCACAAAGCGCGACCGGATCGATATCCCCCGCGGCGATGCCGCGCCCCAGATCCGCCGCTGTCATTTCCAACCATTCGCGCATGTCGTCCCCCTTGGCGTTCGATGCCGCGAACCTAGCGACCGTTCCGCACATGGACAATCCCCGCGCGCAGGTCATATTTAGGGCCATGGAATTTGACCACGATATCGCAATCATCGGCGGCGGGCTGAACGGCCCCGCCCTTGCCCTGGCCCTCAGCCGCGCTGGCCTGCGTGTGGCTGTGATCGACGCGCTGCCCGCGCAGACCTTTGAGGACGCCGAATTCGATGGCCGCGCCTATGCGCTGGCGCTGACCTCGGTGCGGCTGATGGAGGGGATCGGCATCTGGCCCAAGATTGCCGGGCAGGCCCAGCCAATGCTTGAGATCAAAGTCACCGATGGCCGCGCTGGCACCGGCCCCTCGCCCATGTTCATGCATTTCGACCATGCCGAGATCGAAGAAGGCCCGATGGGCCATATGGTCGAAGACCGGCATCTGCGCCGCGCCCTGCTTGAGGCGGTGAAAGCCGATCCGGCGATCACCCAGCTAAACGGCACCCGGGTCACCGATCAGACGGTCGACCCCACCGGCATCACGCTGACCTTCGAGGGCGGCGCGACCCTGCGCGCGCGGCTGGCTATCGGCGCCGATGGGCGCAGTTCGGGCACCGCGGAACGCGCGGGCATCAAGCGCATTGCCTGGTCCTATGGCCAGACCGCGCTGGTCTGTGTGGTCAATCACGAAAAGCCGCATCACGGCATCGCGCATCAGTTCTTCATGCCCCCCGGCCCGCTGGCGATCCTGCCGCTGAGGGGCAACCGCTCGCTCATCGTCTGGAGCGAAAGCACTGCGAATGCAGCGGCGATCAACGCGCTGCCCGATGCCCAATATCTGGAGGTTCTGCGCCCGCGTTTCGGCAGTTTCCTGGGCGAGATTTCCCTGACCGGCGCGCGCTATTGCTACCCGCTTGGCCTGTCGCTGGCCCATGCCATGACCGCCCCGCGTGTGGCACTGCTGGGCGATGCGGCGCATGGGGTGCATCCGATTGCGGGCCAAGGGCTGAACGCAGGGCTGCGCGATGTGGCGGCTCTGGCAGAGGTGCTCGCCGATGCGGTTCGGCGCGGCGAAGACCCCGGCAGCGAGGCGGTCCTGGCGCGCTATCAGGAATGGCGACGGTTCGACAACGCCAGCCTCGCCCTGGCGACCGACAGTTTTAACCGGCTGTTCTCGAACGATAATGCGCTGGTTCGACTGGCCCGCGACATGGGTATGGCGGCGGTGAATGCCCTGCCCGGCCTGCGCCGGGGCTTCATCCGCGAAGCGGCGGGGCTGACCGGGGAATTGCCCCGGCTGATGCGGGGCAAACCGCTTTAGGGTTCCAGCCTCCGGGCCTCATCGGGCAGCATGACCGGGATGCCGTTGCGGATCGGATAGGCCAGACCGGCGGCTTTCGACACCAGCTCCTGCTTTTCCGCGTCATAAGTCAGCGTGCTCTGGCTGCGGGGACAGATCAGCGCCTCCAGCATCCGACGGTCAAATTGCACGGTCACGGGGTCGGTCATTGCATCAATCCTTCTTCCTGACCGCCGCGCATGGCGAATTCGATCAGTGTCACCAAGGTCTCGCGCCGGGTCTCCAGCGATGGCGCTTCAAGCAGGGCCTGTTTGTCCTCGGCCTCAAAATCCAGCATCATCGACAGCGAGTTGATCAGCAGCTCGTCCTCCGCCTCTTTCAACGTATCCCAATCGGCTGACAAGCCCTTGGTATCGAAATAGCGGCCCAGCAGATCAAGAAAGCGCGGCCGGTCAAAGCTGGCGTCAACCTCGCCCGCGCCCAGATCACGCTCAAAGCCCGCCCAGTTCACATCGCAGCGGCGGTAGGGGCTGAAACCATCGATCTCCTGCACCACCCGGAACCGCGACATGCCCGCGAGGGTGACCATATAGCGCCCATCTTCGGTCTCGGAAAACTGGGTGATACGCCCGGCGCAGCCGATGCTCTGCAACTGCGGCCCGTCGCGCCCCGGCACCTCATTCGGCTGCACCATGCCAATGAGCCGCGTATCGGTCTTCAGAGCGTCTTCGATCATCTGAAGATACCGCGGCTCAAAGATATGCAGCGGCAGCCGCGAGCGGGGCAGCAGCAGCGCCCCTGCCAACGGAAAGATCGCGATAGTCTGAGGCAATTCGGCGGGCTTGATCATGATGAGGGACGTAGTGCGCCCACCCCGTCAGGCAAATATCATCGACGACAGTTTGCGGCGCCCGTTCAAGACCACGGGATCATTGGGTTTAAGCGCCTCGAAAATGGTGAAAAGCTGCGTCTTCGCGGCGCCGTCGTTCCACTCGCGATCCCGGCGGAACAGTTCCAGCAGATGATCGACAGCGGCTTCGGCATCGTTATGCGCATAGAGTGCCTGGGCCAGATCAAAGCGGGCCTGATGATCGTCGGGGTTCGCCTCGACCTTTTCGGTCAATTCCGCCACCGGGCCGGCATCCGCCGCCTGATGCGCCAGTTGCAACTGCGCATGGGCCGCTTCCAGTTCGGGCGCTTTCGAAATTTCGATCGGCGCGCCGTTCAGCAGCGCTTCGGCCTGATCCAATGCGCCCATGGCGATATGCGCCCGCACCATGCCGCCATAGGCCGGCGCGTTCATCGGGTCTTCTTCCAAGATCGCGGCAAAGGTCTGTGCCGCGTCTGTCGCCGCCCCTTCGGTCAGCATCTCTTCGGCCGCCTCGACCGCATCCGCCAGCGTATCGCCGGGGGCTTCGCCGCCGCCTGCTTTGACCACACGATCAACGAAAGCCTTGATCTCGGACTGCGGCAGCGCGCCTTGGAAACCGTCGACCGGCTGGCCTTTGTAGAAAGCATAGACCGTGGGGATCGACTGGATCTGCAACTGCCCGGCGATGGCCTGCGCCTGATCGACATCGACCTTGACCATCTTCACCGCGCCCTTGGCGGCCCGCACCGCGTCTTCGAGCATCGGGCCGAGCGTCTTGCAGGGGCCGCACCATGGGGCCCAGAAATCGACGATCACCGGCACGGTTTGCGAGGCTTCGACGACATCGGCCATAAAGGTCGCTTCGGTCGTGTCCTTGATCAGATCGGCGTCTGCCGGGGCGGCGGTGGAAAGGTTCAGGTCGGTCATGCTGTCATCCTCGCTAATCGCGTTTGGCCTTATATGGACGTGCAGGGGCGTGATTCAAAGGTCAAAACTGGCAAAAACCGGCGCGTGGTCGCTGGGTTTCTCCCATCCGCGCGCAGCGCGGACGATGTGGCTGGAATGTCCGGCCTGTGCGATATCCGATGTGGCCCAGATATGATCCAGCCTGCGGCCCTTGTCGGCAGCGTCCCAATCGGCGGCGCGGTAGGACCACCAGCTATAGAGATTGCCCTCGGGCATGTCCTGCCGCGTGATGTCGACCCAAGCGCCGGAGTCCTGCACTTCGCCAAGCGCTTCGACTTCGACGGGCGTGTGGCTCACGACTTTCAGCAGTTTCTTGTGGTCCCAGACGTCATCCTCGCGCGGGGCGATGTTGAGATCACCCACGAGGATCGACTTCTGGGGCTTCTCGCTATGAAACCAGTCGCGCATCTCCGACAGGTAGTCGAGCTTCTGGCCAAATTTCTCATTGATCTCGCGGTCGGGTTTGTCACCGCCCGCCGGGACATAGAAGTTGTGGATCGTGGTGCCATTCTCCAACTGGGCCGCGACATGGCGGGCGTGGCCCAGCGTGGCGAAATCCTGATCGCCGGCGTCCAGCAGCGGCAGCTTCGACAGGATCGCCACGCCGTTGTAACCCTTCTGCCCGCGCGCCACCATATGGGTGTAACCCGCCGCCTTGAACGCCTCGACCGGGATCTTGTCGACCGGGCTTTTGCATTCTTGCAGGCAGAGCACGTCCGGCCCGTGTTCGGCCAGCAGTTTCAGCACCAGAGGCTCGCGCAGGCGGACGGAGTTGATGTTCCAGGTGGCGAGGGAAAAGGACATGGGGGCAGGCTCCGGTCTGGGGGTGGTCCGGCACAGTAACGTGAGGGGCGCCGGGGTGCCATGCGGAAATGGGGCTTCCTTGCGATGGCCCGGCGCCTACGGCGTGATTCCGGGCCGGGCCGCCCCCCTACAAAAAACGGCCGGGCGCAAAGGCCCGGCCAGTCCAACAGGGAGGTATGTACCATTGCCCGGGCACAATCTTCGGGTTCAAACCGAGGGGCGGGTCATGAAAACCCCGCCTCTCAGGGATTCCAACCACGGGGGCCGGAATTGGTTCCCGGATTTACGACATCAATCGATAACCGCCTGATTCCGTGACCAACAAACGGGCGTTGGAAGGGTCAGGCTCGATCTTCTGTCGCAACCGGTAGATATGGGTCTCAAGCGTATGGGTCGTGACCCCGGCGTTATAGCCCCAGACCTCATGCAGCAGCACATCACGCGGCACCACACCATCGTTCGACCGGTAGAGGAATTTCAGGATATTGGTTTCCTTCTCGGTCAGGCGCACCTTGCGGTCGTCCTCGGTCACCAAGACCTTCATCGCGGGTTTGAACGTATAGGGGCCAAGCTGGAACACCGCGTCTTCGGATTGCTCATGCTGGCGCAGCTGCGCACGGATGCGGGCCAGCAGGACGGGGAATTTGAACGGTTTGGTCACATAGTCATTCGCCCCGGCATCAAGGCCAAGGATCGTGTCGGCGTCCGTGTCATGACCCGTCAGCATCAGGATCGGGCTTTTCACCCCCTGCTTGCGCATCAAACGGCAAAGCTCGCGGCCATCGGTATCGGGCAGACCCACGTCGAGGATCACCAGATCATAAAGCGCCTCTTTGGCGCGGGCCATCGCGTCGGTGCCATTCGCGGCTTCGAAGACGTCGAAGTCTTCGGTCATGATCAACTGCTCGCTGAGCGCTTCGCGCAGGTCATCGTCATCATCGACAAGCAGAATTTTCTTAAGCTGGGCCATCTGGTCCTCCGTCTGTTGCCTTGAACATGCCCCTCGGGCGCGCCTCGGGCAAGGGATGCAACAGTGGCTTCACGGCCTCGTGTCGGCAGAGCGGCAAATGTTTCAATTCCCTGCAGGATATCTTAGATAACTCCCAAAGCCTCTGCGGAGTTGCCACGGATTATGAGTTTCGCCCCCGACATTACCGAACAGCTTGCGCGCGCGCGGGCCGATCTGCGCATGGGCGTGCCCGTGGTGCTGGATGACAATGGCCAAGCGGCACTGGTGCTGGCGGCGGAAACGCTGACGGCGCCGCGGCTGGCGGATGTCTTGGCCCTGGGCGGCGCCCCGGTGCTGGCAATCACCGCCTGGCGGGCGGAGACCCTCAAGGCGCGCGCCTATGACGGCAGCCTTGCCCGTGTCCTGCTGCCTGCGGGCGCGACCCCGGCCTGGGTGCAAAGCATCGCCGACCCGGCAGACGACCTGCGCGCCCCGATGAAAGGGCCGCTCAAGACTGCCCGCGGCGGCGATACGGCGGCCCATCGCGCCGCGCTCGATCTGGTCAAGGCCGCGCGGATGCTGCCTGCGGCCCTGGTGCTCGATCTGCCGCAGGGGGCGGATTTCGCGCGCCAGCATGGGCTGACCCTCATCGACCTCACCGCCGCCGCCCCCGTTCTGGCCCGGCGCAGTGCGCTGCATCCGGTGGTCAACGCCCGCCTGCCGATGGAGGTGTCAGAGGCTGGCCGGCTGCATATCTTCCGCCCCGAGGACGGCGGCGAAGAGCATTACGCCATCGAGATCGGCCGCCCCGCCCGCAATACGCCGGTGCTGTGCCGCCTGCATTCGGCCTGTTTCACCGGCGATCTGATGGGCAGCCTGAAATGCGACTGCGGCCCCCAGCTTCGGGCCGCGCTGGCGCAGATGGGCGGCGAAGGCCATGGTGTCCTGCTTTATCTCAACCAAGAGGGGCGCGGCATTGGCCTTGCCAATAAGATGCGCGCCTATTCCTTGCAGGATCAGGGGTTTGACACGGTCGAAGCCAATCATCGGCTGGGGTTTGAAGATGACGAGCGCGACTTCCGGCTGGGCGCTGACATCCTGCGCTCGATGGGGTTTTCTGCGGTGCGGCTGCTCACCAACAACCCGCGCAAGGTCGGCATGATGGAGCAAAGCGGCATCGCCGTCACCGAACGGGTGCCTTTGGCCGTGGGCGAAAACCGCCACAACAGCGCCTATCTGGCGACCAAGGCCGCCAAGTCAGGGCATCTGCTGTGACCCCGAACGATATGGTTCTGACCCCGACCGGGCTGCGCTTTCAAGGCCGGCGCTATGCCTGCAGCATCGGCAAGGGCGGGCTAACGAATAGCAAACGCGAAGGTGACGGGGCCACGCCGCGCGGGGTGCACCGCTTGGTGGGGATGCTCTATCGGCCCGACCGTATCCCCGCGCCGAGCGCCTGGGCGCAGCCGATCCTGCCGGGCGATCTTTGGTCGGATGCCAGCGGCCAGCCCGATTACAACCATCGGGTCCGCGCCCCCTACCCCCATAGCCATGAGGCGCTGCGCCGGGCCGACCCGCTTTACGATCTGGTGATCCTGACCGATTGGAACTGGCCCGAGGCCGAAGCGGGGCGCGGCTCCGCGATCTTTATCCATCAATGGCGGCGGCCCGGCTATCCGACGGAAGGCTGTGTGGCCTTTTCGCGGCGCGATCTGCATCATATCGCGGCGCAGATTGGCCCCGCGACACGGCTGATTATTCGCTAACCCGCTCGCCAAAGATGGCAGAGCCGACGCGCACATGTGTGGCACCGAGCGCAATGGCCTGCTCAAAGTCACCGCTCATGCCCATCGACAGGCCGCTTAGATCGTTGCGCGCGGCAATCTTGGCCAGCAGGGCGAAATGCAGCGATGGGGCCTCATCCACCGGGGGGATGCACATCAGCCCCTTGATGGGCAGGTCCAGCGCACGGCATTCAGCGATGAAATCATCCGCCTCACGGGGCATCACCCCGGCCTTCTGATCTTCTTCGCCGGTGTTGACCTGAATGAACAGATCGGGACAGCGGCCCATTTCCTGCGCCAGACGCGCGATGGTCTTGGCCAGTTTGGGGCGATCAACGGTGTGGATCGCCTCTGCCAGTTCCATCGCCTGACGAACCTTGTTGCTTTGCAAGGGGCCGATGATGTGCAGGTCGATGCCGTCGAAATCCTCGCGGAAGCCGGGCCATTTGCCCGCCGCCTCTTGCACGCGGTTCTCACCGAAAGAGCGGTGCCCCTCTTCCAAGACCGCACGCACACGCGCGTCGGGCTGAACCTTGCTGACGGCGATCAAGGTGACCGACCCTGCCGCGCGGACTGCATCGGCTTCGGCTTTCGTGATGCGGTTTTGGATGTCGCTCAGACTCATTTTCGGCCCTCCATTTCAGGCGCGCAGAGAACAACAGGCCCGCGCAAAAGAAAAGGGGCAGACCGAAAGGCCTGCCCCAATATTCACAGTATGTCGTTCAACTTAGAAGTTGAAGCGAACACCCATGTCGGCAACGGTGTCGCCGTCGAACTGCTTAACCACACCGCCGCGCAGCGAGGTGCCGCCGCCCAGGTCGTGATTGAAGTCGATGCCGTAACCGGTGTCGTCTTCTGTGCCGCCGTCGTTGTCAGCAACATAGACTTCGATGTCTGTTGCAGCGCCTACGTCGAAGCGGCCAGCCAGAACAACGCGGTCACCACCGGTGCCGTTATCAGCATAGGCGAGAGTTACGTCTGCGATGCCGAAGGAACCGCCAGCTGTCGCTGTCCACTCGGTGTCGCTTGCCGCGTCGGAGTCTTGGCCACCAACTGCGAAGGTCCAGCCGCTCCATGTGTAAGCAACGTAACCAGCAACGCGGTCGTTAATGTCGGAAGCCGACACGTGCACTGCCAGATCACCAGCGGAGTACAGAACTTCAACGCCGTTGGAACCAGCCGCGCCGTTACCGCCAGAAGAATACTGATCTGCACGGTCGTCAAAAGCGGTGTAGTCATAGCCCAGACCGGTCAGACCCATGTCAACGGGGTACTGACCCGGCATGGATTCCAGAGCGCCGAAGATGTTGCCAACGCCGACTTCGAAACCACCGGTGCGAGCGAAGAAACGCACGCCGTTGATGCCTGTGCCAGCAGGGCCAGCGTCCTCGAGGAAGTCATCAGCATTGCCGTAAATGCCATCAGGGCCGGGATCTACGTTGCCGTTGTTATCAGTGTTGTTCTGCTGGATGCGCATACGTGCACCGAAGACAACGCCAGCGTCGGACTCAGCTGTTGCGTCGATCTGCAGGCGCAGACGCGAAGTCACGTCTGTGTCGCTGTCGCCACCATCGGAGTCGTTGTCGTTGTACATGATGCCGAAACGGCCGTAGCCGCCGAATGTCACGTCTGCTGCTGCTACACCGGCGGTCGCAACCAGGGCTGTTGTAGCGAAGAGAACTTTTTTCATGAGTTTTCCCTCGGTTTGAATTCATATGCCCAGACCGGGGAATCCGGTAAGGGTATGAAGGGTGTTTGCCCCCAATGCCCCGCACTTGGCAAGGTTCACGCGCCCCCCGCCCTCAATGTCGCTGACGCTGGTGCAGCTATGCCACAGTTTCGCCGCCCGGGCCTGCCCCGCCTGCTCGTTACTGCCTTTGGCGCAGGGGCAGAGCGCCCGAACAGGCACCTATGACATAGACCTTGCCGATAAGGGCCTGCTTGGATAGACCGGAGCGCAAACAGGCAAAGGAAAGCTGCAATGGCCCTTCGTACCGCTTGCAAGATGGCGATCTCCGTTCTGGCGCTCAGCGCGCTTGCCGCCTGTGGTGGGGGCTTTGGCAGCCCAGCCACGGAACGGCCGGATCAATACACCAACCCGAACAATCCCAATAACATTGAGACCAATCCAGACAATACGATCTGGTCGATCTTCAATCGCAAGAACACGGATTCCAGCGTTTCGGTGAACAAGTACCTCTGGTCGGCCTCGCTGGAAGTGCTGAACTTCCTGCCGGTGCAATCGGTCGATCCTTTCACCGGGGTTATCGTCACAGGCTACGGCACCCCTCCGGGCGGTGGCCGTGCGTATCGCGCGACCGTGCTGATCGACGATCCGGCACTGGACGCGCGCTCGCTCAACGTGGCGCTGCAATCCTCGGGCGGTCAGCCGGTGGCCCGCGCGACAACCCGCGCGGTAGAGGATGCGATCCTCAGCCGGGCGCGGGAGATGCGCGTGTCCGACAGCAGATTCTGAGCCCGCTTAACTCAACACGTTTCCAACGCCGGGCCTTGTGAAAGCAGCAGCCCGGCGTTTTTCATGTCATAAGGTCCACTCATGCCCCGCTATACCCCCGCCGAGATCGAAACCCGCTGGCAGCAAGCCTGGGAAAAGGATGGCGTCTTTCAGGCCACCCGCAAGGCCGACAAGCCGAAATACTACGTGCTTGAGATGTTCCCCTACCCCTCGGGGCGCATCCACATGGGCCATGTGCGCAACTACACGATGGGCGATGTGATCGCGCGCTACAAAATCGCGACCGGCCATAACGTGCTGCACCCGATGGGCTGGGACGCCTTTGGCATGCCCGCCGAGAACGCCGCCATGGCGATCGGCGGCCACCCGGCGGATTGGACCTACGACAATATCGCCACGATGAAAGAGCAGATGAAACCGCTCGGCCTCAGCATCGACTGGTCGCGCGAGATCGCCACCTGCCATCCGGGCTACTACGGCCAGCAACAGGCGCTGTTCCTCGATTTTCTCGAAAAGGGTCTCGTCTACCGCAAGAACGCCGTGGTGAACTGGGATCCGGTCGACATGACCGTGCTGGCCAACGAGCAGGTCGAGAACGGCTGCGGCTGGCGCTCCGGCGCGCCGGTGGAGCGGCGCGAGCTGACGCAGTGGTTCTTCAAGATTTCCGACCATTCCGAGGAGCTGCTCTCGGCGCTCGACAGTCTCGACAACTGGCCCGCCAAGGTGAAGCTGATGCAGGCGAACTGGATCGGCAAGTCGCGCGGCTTGCAGTTTGCCTTCTCGACCATTGAAGCGCCTGAAGGTTTCGACCGGATCGAAGTCTATACCACCCGCCCGGACACGCTCATGGGCGCGTCCTTTATCGGCATCTCGCCCGATCACCCGCTGGCCAAGACGCTGGAGCGCGACGATGAGGCCGTGGCCGCTTTCTGCGCGGAATGCCGCAAGGGCGGCACCACCGAAGAGGCGATCGAGACCGCCGAGAAACTAGGCTATGACACCGGCATCCGCGTGCGCCTTCCCTTTGATACGGCGCATGAACTGCCCGTTTATATCGCCAACTTCATCCTGATGGACTATGGCACCGGCGCGATCTTTGGCTGCCCGGGCCATGACCAGCGCGACTTCGACTTTGCCACGAAATACGACCTGCCGATCATCTCGACCTTCCTGCCCTCCGAAGACGCCTCGCCCGAACTGACCGAGGCCTATGTGCCGCCGAAGACCGAAAAGGTCTTCTACAACCGTGGCTTTGCAGGCGACCAGTGGCAGACCGGCGAAGAAGGCGTCGATGCGGCCATCGCCTTCTGCGAGGAGAACGGCATTGGCACCGGCGTGACCAAATACCGCCTGCGCGACTGGGGTCTCTCGCGCCAGCGCTACTGGGGCTGCCCGATCCCGGTGGTACATTGCGACGCCTGCGGCGTGGTGCCCGAAAAGAAAGAGAACCTGCCGATCGAACTGCCCTATGACGTCAGCTTCGACACGCCGGGCAACCCGCTCGACCGACACCCGACATGGCGCAACTGCGCCTGCCCGGCCTGTGGCAAGGATGCGCGGCGCGAGACTGACACGATGGACACTTTCGTCGACAGCTCGTGGTACTACGCCCGTTTCACCGCGCCCCGGGCCGAGACGCCAACGGTCATGGAAGACGCGCAATATTGGATGAACGTCGATCAATATATCGGCGGCATCGAACATGCGATTCTGCACCTGCTCTACGCCCGCTTCTTTGCCCGCGCCATGCAGATCACCGGCCATCTGCCCGAGGGTGCGGCAGAGCCCTTCGACGCGCTCTTCACCCAAGGCATGGTGACGCATGAAATCTACCAGACCCGCGACGCCAATGGCCGTCCGGTCTATCACCTGCCCGAAGAGGTGACCGAGGGCAAATTGGCCGACGGCACCGAGGTGGAGATCATCTCCTCCGCCAAAATGTCGAAGTCGAAGAAAAACGTCGTCGACCCGCTGCATATCATCTCGAACTACGGCGCCGACACCGCGCGCTGGTTCGTGCTGAGCGATTCGCCCCCCGAGCGGGACGTGGAATGGACCGCCTCTGGCGCCGAGGCCGCCTATAAACACCTCTCGCGCGTCTGGAACATCTGCGACCGCGTGGGCGAGATGGACCGCGAGGCGCCAGGCACCGGCGACGAAGACCTGCTGCGCGCGATGCACAAGACGATCCATGACGTGACCATGGGCGTGGAATCCTTTGGCTTCAACGCCGCCATCGCCAAGCTCTATGCTTTCACCGCCACCTTGCAGAAATCCAAGGCCGGCTATGCCGCGCAGCGCGAAGCGATCATGACGCTGGCGCAGCTGATGTCGCCGATGACCCCCCACCTGTCGGAAGACATCTGGGCGCATCAGGGCGGCGAAGGGCTGATCGTCAACGCGCCTTGGCCCAAGGCTGATGAGGCGATGCTGGTGGATGACACCGTGACCCTGCCGATCCAGATCAACGGCAAACGCCGCGCGGAAATCCAAGTGCCTGCCGACATGCCGAAGGAAGAGGTTGAAAAAACCGCGCTGTCGCATGAAGCTGTCATTCGAACGCTCGACGGGGCCACGCCGAAAAAGGTCATCGTCGTGCCCGGACGGATTGTGAATGTCGTTGCCTAAACCCGCCTCCTCGCGCCGCCGCTTCCTGCTGGCCCTGCCCCTTCTGGCGCTCGCCGCCTGCGGGTTCGAGCCGGTCTATGGCCCCGGCGGCGCGGGCACGGCCTTGCAAAACCGCGTGCTGGTGGACGCCCCGGAAGACCGCTTTGGCTATTTTCTGGTGCGCGAGCTGGAAAGCCGTCTGGGCCGCGCGTCTGCGCCGAAATGGGGGCTGGCGCTGACCACCACCACGGCCGAAGACGGGCTCGCCATCGACAGCGAAGGCAACACGCGGCGCTACAACCTCTTGGGCACCACCGCCTATGCGCTGCGCGACCTCGACAGCGGGCAGATCGTGACCTCGGGCAAGGTCGAAAGCTTCACCGGCTATTCCGCCACCGGCACCACCGTCGCCACCCGCGCGGCGGAACTGGATGCGCAGGAGCGGCTGATGGTGATTCTGGCCGACCTCGTGATCAGCCGTCTCTACGCGGCCGACCTGCCCCAATGAAACTGACCCCGCGCGAGGCGAAACCCTATTTCGCGCGGCCCGATCCCGCGCGCACGGGGCTGTTGATCTATGGCAGCGACGCCATGCGCGTGGCGCTAAAACGGCAGGAATTTCTGAAAAACCTGCTCGGCCCCAACGCCGAAGAGGAGATGCGCCTCAGCCGCATGCCCGCGGGCGAATTGCGCCGCGATCCGGCGATGCTGCTTGACGCGATCAAGGCGGTCGGCTTCTTCCCCGGCCCGCGGGCCGCGCTGGTGGAAGAGGCGAATGACAATATCGCGAAAATCCTGCTCGACGCGCTGAAGGACTGGCAGCCGGGCGACGCGCAGATCGTGGTGACCGGGGGCGATCTCAAGAAAACCTCCAAGGTACTGAAAGCCTTCGAGACCCACCCCAACGCCTTTGCCACCGCCATCTACGACAACCCGCCCGACCGGGCCGAGATCGAACAGATGCTCAAAGATGCGGACCTCACCCCCGAGGCCGACGCCATGGCCGCCCTGACCGATCTCGCCCGCACCCTCGACCCCGGCGATTTCCGGCAGACGCTGGAAAAGATCACGCTCTATAAACTGGACGACAGCACCCCCATCGGCCTTGATGACATCGCCGCCTGCGCCCCCACCTCGACCGAGGCCGAGGTGGACGACATCCTGCATGTGGTGGCCGAGGCCCGCGCCGCCGAGATCGGCCCGGTGATGAGCAAGCTGCAAGGCCAGGGCGTGAACCCGGTGACGCTGACCATCATGGCCACCCGGCATTTCCGCACCCTCTACCGCATCGCTGCCAACCCCGGCGCGCCGATCTATGGCGTGCGCGACCGCGACCGCGCCATGCGCCAAGCCCGCAACTGGGGCGCGGTGAAACTGGAAACCGCGCTGGCGGTGCTGACCGAGACCGACCTCAAACTGCGCTCCGCAGGCCAGCACGCGCCGGCACTGGCGCTGGTCGAACGGGCCTTTATCCGTCTGGCGATGCTGGGCGCACAACGTTGATTTTGAAAGGGAAACCCATGTACACAGTCATCGGCGGCACCAAACCCCGGGCCTTTCGCGTCATGTGGATGCTCGAAGAACTGGGCCAGCCCTATGCGCTGAACCCCGCAGCACCGCGCTCGGAAGAGGCGCGGAAATACAACCCTTCGGGCAAGATCCCCGCGCTTCTGGACGGCGATGAGGTGCTGACCGATTCCACCGCGATCATGACCTATCTGGCCGACAAACACGGGGCGCTCACCGCCCCTGCCGGCACGCCCGAGCGCGCGCGGCAGGATGCGATGACCTTTTGGTTGATCGACGAATTCGACGCGGTGCTTTGGGCGGCGGCGAAACATAGTTTCGTCTTTCCCGAAGAGGCCCGCGTGCCCGCGATCAAGGACAGTCTGAAAGCCGAGTTCGAACGCGCGGCCAAAACCCTGTCCGACCGGCTTGAGGGGCCGTTCCTGATGGGGGACCAGATCACCCTGCCCGACCTCTTAGCGGTGCATTGCATCAACTGGTCCATCGGCGCGAAGTTTCCGCGGGTGGATGACAAGCTGAACCTCTGGGCGAAATCCCTGCGCGAACGCCCCGCTTTCCTCGCCGCGATGGCCAAGGAAGACGGTTAACGCCGCGCCCACTCCGCAGCATGGCGGCCCGCCCAATGGCCGGTCGCCAGACAGCCGTTGATCAGATAGCCGCCCGTGGGCGCTTCCCAATCCAGCATCTCGCCCGCCACGAAAACCCCCGGCAGGTCGCGCAGCATCAACCCTTGGTCGAGCGCCTTAAACCGCACGCCGCCCGCCGTCGAAATCGCCTCATCCATCGGGCGCAGCCCGGCATGGGCGATGGGCAGGTCTTTCAGCAAAGCGGCCAGCGCCCCGGCCTCCTGCGGCAGCGGGCGGGCCATTTCTTGCAGCAGCGCGATTTGCGCGGGGCTGAGTTTCAGCCGCTTGCGCAGATGGTTGGCCTGACTGTCCTTGCCGCGCGGCTTTGCCAGACGCGCCGCCACCTCGTGGGCCTGCAAGTCCGGCAGCAAGTCAAGCGTCAGCGGATGCCCTTCGCGCAGCCCGCGCGAGACGCTGTAGATGCCGCCCCCCTCCAGCCCGCGGGCCGAGATCACCGCCTCCCCGCGCGAGTGGTAGGGACCAGCGCGCCATGCCACCCCCTTGAGCGCCGCGCCGAAATGGCGGGTCATATGCGGTGACCAATCGACCAGCAGCCCGACATTGGCCGGAGCAAAATCCCTAAGGGCCACGCCGTGGTCCGCCAGCAAGGGCGCCCATTCACCCGTCGCACCAAGCCGCCGCCAACTCGCGCCGCCAAGGGCCAGCACCGTCACATCGGCAGTGACCGCTTCGCGCCCGCCGGGCGTATCAAAGGTGAATGCATCCCCATCCCAGCCCTGCCACTGCCAGCGGGTATTGATCGTCACCCCGCCTTCCGCCAGCCGCGCGAGCCATGCCCGCAGCAGCGGTGACGCCTTCATCGCACGAGGGAAAACCCGCCCGGTGGAGCCGGTGAACATCTCTTGGCCCAAGCCTTCGGCCCAGTCCTGCACCGCTTGCGCGTCAAAGGCCTGCAGGATCGGGCGCAGGACCGGGGCGGCTTCCTCAAAGGCGGAAAGAAAGGGATCGAAGGGCTCTGCCTTGGTCAGGTTCAACCCCGACTTCCCCGCCATGAGGAACTTGCGCCCGACCGAAGGTTTGCCCTCGCAAAGCGTCACCGACAGCCCGGCCGTTGCCATTGCTTCCGCCGCCATCAGCCCTGCCGGGCCGCCGCCGATCACCAGCGCGCGGGTCATGCGCTGGCCTTGCGCTGTGCTGTTCTGGCGCGCTTCATGTGACGGTCCCTCTTGCCTGCGGCGTGGATTGCCACATTCTCTTGCCTGCCGGGACTGTGCAACGCAAGCGAAAGGGGGGCGCCATGCGGGATGACGAAGACCTGCCGACCTGTCCGCTTTGCCTGCGGTCGATTCCGCCGGAGGTGCCGCAAAGCCTGCACCATCTGATCCCGAAGCTGCGCGGCGGCAAGGGCGGGCCGACCGTGCTCATGCATCACATCTGCCACCGCGAGGTGCACGCCGCCCTGACCGAGACCGAACTGGCGCGGCACTACAACACGCCCGAGGCGCTGCGCAGCCATCCAAGGCTGGCGAAATTCGCCGCCTGGGTGGCGAAACGCCCGCCCGGCTTCCGCTCCAAAGTGCCCGGGGGCACGCGCAAACGTTAGACGGGGTTGCACATCCGTTTGATTCCCTGCGCGATTTCCGGGCTCGCCGCCAACGTGTCGGCGGCCAGCGCCTGCGCATGTTCCTGCAACTCTTCCGCCTCCACGATGCGGTCGATCAGGCCAAAGGCCAGCGCCTCTTCCGCCGTGATCTTCTGCCCGCCCATCAAGATCAGCTTGGTCCGCGCAGGGCCGATCAGCGCCGCCATCCGCGCCGGGTCCGAGGGTTGCGGCAGAAAGCCGAGTTTCATCACCGGATAGAAGAACCTTGCCCCCGGCGCCGCAAGACGCAGATCGCAGGCCAGCGCCATGCCCATGGCGCCGCCGGCCAATGTCCCGTTGAGCGCGGCGATGCTCAGCCCCGGCAGAGCCGCCACCGCGCCCGAAAGCCGCTCCCAGACGTCAGACTTGGCCAGCCCGGCCCGCGCTTCCTCCAGATCGGCGCCGGCAGAAAACACCTTGCCGCGCCCGGTCAGGATCACCACGCGGGCGGCCTGCGCCGCCTCCATGATCTCGGCCAGTTCGACCAGCATCGCATGGGTCAGAGAATTGGCCTTGTCGGGGCGGTTGATCGTGACGGTCCAGACCTCTCCGGCGCGGTCAAGCTCGATCATATCAGGCCCACGGCCTTGCGGATGCCCTCATCGCGCAGGGAAATCTCATCGCCCAGAAAACGATCCGCCTCGGGGCCGCACATCCACAAGAGCGCACGGGCCGGCCAATCGGCGGGGATATGCACGTCCCAATCAAGCTGGCTGACCGGGTTCACGCCACTGTCCTTGATGTCGCGCTGCATGTCGGTGGCCACGGTGCCGGGCGAGAGGCCAATGGCGCGGATGCCCTTGCCGCCCTCTTCGTGGTGCAAACATTGGGTCAGCATATTGGCCGCCGCCTTGGAGGCGCAGTAGTGGCTCCATGCCTCGACCGGACCATGGGCCGCGCCCGAAGAAATCGTCAGGATCGAACCACCGCCCTGGGCCTTCATCACCGGCAGCGCCGCGCGCATACCGTTGAAAACGCCGGTCACATTGATGTCGATCGCCTTGGCCCATTCCGCCGGGTCGGCCTCGCCCAGAGGCGAGATCGGATCGATCACCCCGGCGTTGTTGATCAGCACATCCAGCCCGCCGAAAGCGTCTTGCGTGGCCTCGACCGCCTTGGCCATCTCCCCATAGCGGGTGACATCACAGGGAATGGCGAGCGCCCTCTCGCCCAGCTCGCCCGCCAGTTCCGCCAGCGCCGTCTGGCTCCGCGCCAGCAGGGCCACATTCGCCCCCGCCGCGACAAAAACCCGCGCGGCAGCGGCACCGATGCCCCGGCTGGCCCCGGTGATCATGATTGTCTTGCCCGTCATATCCATCATCGTGATCCTTCTGCCGTCTTGATACATTGCGCCCGGCCTTGTGGTAATCTGCCGATGCGCCGCGGTCCAGTGTTGCGTGGCTTGACCCGCCGCAGAGATTGGCAGACCCTAGGCGCAACCATTTGCCGTAAAGGATTTTTCCGATGTCCCGCCTCCGTTCGCCCTCGCTTCTGCTTGCCATCCCCGCCACGCTGATCACCCAGGCCGCCTGGGCCGATCTGACCCCGGCGCAGGTCTGGGGGGATTGGCGCGACTATATGGAAAACATGGGCTACACGGTGGAGGCCGAAGAGCGCGCGTCGGGCGATACGCTCACCGTCAGCGATGTGACCATGCGGATGCAGATGCCCGAAGACGGTGGCAGTTTTTCCATGTCGATGGGCACGCTGACCTTTGTGCAGCAGGACAATGGCGCGGTTGACATTCGCATGCCGGAAAAGATGCCCATGGCCATCGATGTCGCGCCCGAAGGGCCGGATGACGAACCGGTCTCCATGGTGCTGACCTATGGCCAAAGCGGCCCCCTGCTGACCGCCAGCGGCACGCCGGAGGCGCTGCAATATGACTATGCCGCCGAAACCATCTCGCTCACCCTTGCCGGGCTGAAGATTGGCGAAGAAAGCTATGGCGAGGATCAGGCCAGATTCAGCCTGATCGGCACCGATGTGCGCAGCCGGACCGAGATGAAGGTGGACGACCAGCGCAGCTATGCGCAGACCGGCCAAATCGGAAACCTGCAATATGACGTGCTGATGAACACCCCCGATGACCCGGCCTCGCTCAAGCTCAAGGGCGGGGTCTTGTTGATCGACTTTGAGGCCGGGGGCGATCTGCCGACGCTTGATGACGCCGCCGATATGGCCGCCATGGTGCAGGCGGGCATGGCGATGGACGGCAGCTTTAGCGCCGGGGCGGGCAATGCCGAAGTCGCGGTGTCTGACCCTGAGAACGGCGATTTCGGCCTGACCTCAAGCTCGGCGGGCACGAAGCTGAGCGTCAAGATGGGGCCGGAAGGGCTGCACTACGCCGGCGGTCAGCAAGAGATCGCGGTGGATGTGACCTCCGCCGACATGCCCTTCCCGATCACGTTCAGCATGGCCGAAACCGGTTTCAATCTGAAAGCGCCGCTGCTGGAGTCCGAAGAGCCGCAGGACTTTGCCTTTGGCCTGACGCTGAATGAATTCCAGATGTCCGATATGATTTGGGGCATCTTCGACCCTGCCGGCCATCTGCCGCGCGATCCGGCGAGTCTGGTTGTCGATCTGTCGGGCAAGGCCAAGCTGCTGTTTGACCTGATGGACCCGGAAGCCGCCGCCGCCGAGACCGCCGCCGAGCCAGCTGAAATTCACGCGCTGTCGGTCAATGAACTCTCTCTCGACGCGGCCGGGGCGGCGTTCAACGGGACCGGCGATCTGACCTTTGACAACAGCGATCTTGAAACCGTGCCGGGCTTTCCCAAGCCGGTCGGCGCGCTGGACCTGTCGCTGGTTGGCGGGATCGCCTTGATGGACAAATTGGTCTCTATGGGGCTGCTGCCGCAAGAGCAGGCTCTGGGCGCGCGGATGATGATCGGCCTCTTCACGGTGCCGGCCGGCGGTGAGGATTCCTTGAAGTCGAAGATCGAGTTCACCGAAGAGGGTGCCATTCTCGCCAACGGCCAGCGGGTTAAGTAACCTTGGCTTCAGGGCGGCAGGGGCGGTCGATGCCCCCGCCGCCCCAATTCTGCGCGGCTGCCCTTGCCCCGAGGGGTGCAGGGGGCTACGCCTCTTGCAACCAACCCGGAGCCGTTTCATGTCCAAAGCTCTCGATGCGCTGACCAAATCCCTTTTGCAAGCCGCCACCCGCGCCGGGGCGGATGCTGCCGATGCCATGGCGATCAGCGCAAGTTCGGTCTCCATCGAGGTGCGCGATGGGACCTTGGAACAGGCCGAACGGGCCGAGGGGACGGACATCGGCTTGCGGGTCTTTGTCGGGCGACGGTCGGCCAATGTCTCGGCCTCCGACACCGCGTCGCGCACGATCGAGGAAATGGCCGAACGCGCCGTCGCCATGGCACGCGAAGCGCCCGAAGACCCGAATGCCGGGCTGGCCGAGCCCGATCAACTGGCCCGCGACCGCTCTGCCACCGCGCTGGAACTATACGACCCCAGCCCCGAACCCAGCCCCGAGGCGCTGCAAGACGACGCCGCACGCGCCGAAGCGGCGGCCCTGGCGGTTGCAGGCGTCAGTCAGGTGCAATCGGCGGGGGCGGGCTATGGCGCGCAGCAGATTTATCTGGCCGCGACCAATGGTTTCGAGGGCGGCTATGCCCGCAGCGAACGCGGGCTCTCCTGCGTGGCGATTGCGGGCAGCGGGCTGGGGATGGAGCGGGATTACGACGGCGACAGCCGGATTTTCCAGGCCGATCTGCGCGATGCGGCAGAGATTGGCACCCGCGCGGGCGAACGCGCCTTGGCCCGGCTGGATGCGCGCAAACCGCCCACCGGCAGCTACCCGGTGCTTTTTGATGAGCGTATCGCGGCATCGCTGATCGGGCATCTTCTGGGCGCGATCAACGGGCAGGCGATTGCGCGGGGCGCGTCTTTCCTGCGCGATGCCATGGGCGAGCAGGTGCTGCCCAAGGGCCTGTCGCTGATCGAAGACCCGCACCGCATCCGCGCCACCGGCTCGCGCCCCTTTGATGCTGAAGGTCTGCCCACCAACCGGCGCGCCCTTGTCGAGGACGGCGTCTTGCAGGGCTGGACGCTCGATCTGACCACGGCGCGCAAATTGGGGCTTACGCCCACCGGCAACGCCGCGCGGGGGCCAAGCTCGGGCCCGCAGCCGTCGAATTGGAACATCGCCCTGACCCAGGGCAGCGCCAGCCGCGATGATCTGATCCGCGAGATGGGGACCGGGCTGCTGGTGACCTCGATGATCGGCAGCACGATCAACCCCAACACCGGCGATTACTCGCGCGGGGCTTCGGGGCTTTGGGTCGAGAATGGCGAGATCACCCATGCGATCAACGAATGCACCATCGCGGGCAATCTGCGCGATATGCTGCGCAGCCTGATGCCTGCCAATGACGCGCGGACCCATCTGAGCCGGGTGGTGCCGTCGCTGCTGGTGCCGGGGATGACCCTTGCCGGGGCCTAAAGACGACCTCGACCTGCTGATCGCCGCCGCCCGCGCGGCGGGCGAAGTGGCGCGCGGCTTTGCCGGACCCTCGGCGAAAAGCTGGGACAAGCCGGACAATGCCGGCCCGGTGACCGAGGCCGATCTGGCGGTGAACGACCTGCTGCTGGCGCAATTGCGCGGCGCGCGGCCCGACTATGGCTGGCTGTCCGAGGAAACCGAGGACAACAGCGACCGGCTGGCCCATGACCGCGTCTTCATCATCGACCAGATCGACGGCACCCGCAGCTTTGTCGCCGGAGAGAACACCTGGGCCCATTCCCTGGCCCTGGCCGAGGCGGGGGAGGTGACGGCGGCGGTGGTCTATCTGCCCCTGCGCGACATGCTTTATGCCGCCAGCCGCGGCGGCGGGGCGACGCTGAATGGCACGCCGATCCTCAGCTCGTCCCTGACCGATCTGGCGGCGGCGACCGTTTTGGCGGCCCGGCCGGCGCTGGTGGCGGAACGCTGGCACGGCGGCGCCCCGCCGGTGTTCAAACGCAGCTACCGCCCCTCGCTGGCCTACCGCATGGCGCTGGTGGCGGATGCGTCATTTGATGCGATGATCACCCTGCGCCGCACTTGGGAATGGGACATTGCCGCGGGCACGCTGATCGTCACTGAGGCCGGCGGCCAATGCAGCACGGCCAAGGGCGGGCCGCTGCGGTTCAACAACCCTGATCCGCGTGTCGACGGGATCGTCGCGGGCGGCCCGGCGATCCAAGCGGCCCTGATCGACGCCCTTGCGTGACCGGCCCCATCTGCTAGGCAAAGACAGCAGCACCGCAGCTTTGACAGATCAAAGGACAGCACCATGACCCAACGCCTGCACCTTGTTTTCGGTGGCGAACTTATCGACCCGACCAAGAACGCCTTTAAGAATGTCGATGACATCCATGTGGTCGGCATCTTTCCCGACTACGCCAGCGCCTATGACGCGTGGAAATCCGAAGCGCATCGCACCGTGGACAATGCGCATATGCGCTATTTCATCGCCCATCTGCACCGTCTGCGCGATGAGGAGAAACCCGCCTCCCCCACCGAAGAACTGGGCTAACCCCCCATGGCGGCGCGGTCGCTGGGGCTGACGGCCTATCGCGCGCTTGTGCGGCGCGGCGGTGCGGAGCCTGCCGCCGCCTACCCCGCGCGCCCCGGGGGCGAGCTGGTCTGGTTTCACGCCGCCGAGCCGAGCAATGTGCTGGCGGTGCTGGACCTTGCCAAACGGCTGATGGCAATGCGCGGGCGGCTGTCGGTCTTGGTCACCCTGCCCGACAGCGCCGCGCCCTCAGACCCGCCCCCCTGTGCGACCAGCAATCTGTTCATCACCCGAGTGCCGGGGGAACATCCGGACAATGTCGCGGCGTTTCTGGATCATTGGCAGCCGGATTTCTGCATCTGGACCTGGGGCGGTCTGCGCCCGAACCTTGTGCTGGAAACCGCGGCGCGGGGCTGCCCCATGGTGATGATCGACGCTGACAACAGCGGGTTTGACGGGCGGCGGGATCGCTGGCTGCCGGATGTGACGCGGCGGCTTCTGTCTTCCTTCGAACTGGCCCTCGCCCGCTCCGAAAGCGCGCTGCGCCGGCTGCTGCAACTGGGGCTGCCGCGCAGCCGGGGCGAGGCGACCTCGGCCCTGCTGGCCGGGGGAGAGGTGCTGCCCTGTGCGGATTCGGACCTTGCGGATATGTCGGCCTGTCTCGGCGGGCGTCCGGTCTGGTATGCCAATCAACTCCTGCCCGAAGAGATCCCCGTCGTGCTGGGCGCGCACCGGCAGGCGCTGCGGCTGTCGCACCGGCTTTTGCTGATCCTGCATGCGCATGACTATGCCACGGCCGAACAGGCGGTCCAACGCGCCCGGGCACGCGACTTTACGGTGATCCGATGGGGCGAAGACCCCTACCCTGATGAGACGACCCAGGTGATGGTGGCCGATGACCCGGGCGACCGGGGGCTGTTCTTTCGGGTGGCGCCGGTGTCCTTTCTCGGCTCCTCTTTGGTCGCCGGTCATGGCGGCAGTGACCCGTTTGAGGCCGCCGCCCTTGGCTCTGCCGTGCTCTACGGTCCCAAGGTGCGGCACTATCTGCCGTCCTATGGGCGGCTGGCGACAGCGGGGGCGGCGCGGATCGTGAATGACGCGGGGGCCTTGGGCAATGCGGTGTCGCGGCTGATCGCGCCGGATCAGGCGGCAACCATGGCCCATGCCGGCTGGGATGTGGTCAGCGAAGGCGCGGCTTTGGCGGATCGGGTGATTGATATGGTGCAGGACCGGCTTGATGACATCGCGGGGGCGGCCTGATGCGCGCGCCGGACTTCTGGCACCTGCCCCGGCCCGACTGGCGGGCGCGCCTCTTGCAGCCGCTGGGCGCGCTCTATGCGGCAGCCACCGCACGACGGCTGGCCAAGGCCACGCCGCTGCGGCTTGAGGTGCCGGTGATCTGCGTCGGCAACATCAACGCGGGCGGCACCGGCAAGACCCCCACGGTGATGGCGGTGGTGCAATATCTGCTGGACCGAGGCCAGCGCCCGCATGTCGTCTCGCGCGGCTATGGCGGCACGTTGGAGGGGCCGCTGCGGGTTGATCCTCTGCACCACAGCGCGGGCGAAGTGGGGGACGAGCCGCTGCTGCTGGCGGCCTTTTGCGATGTCTGGGTGGCGCGAGACCGCGCCGCCGGCGCAGAGGCCGCCGTGGCTGCGGGGGCCAGCGTGGTGGTGCTGGACGACGGGTTTCAGAACCCGGCCTTGGCGCAGGATCTGCGCATCGTCGTGGTGGATGCGGTCAAGGGTTTTGGCAATGGGCTCTGCCTGCCTGCCGGACCGCTGCGCGAACCGGTCGCGACCGGATTGGCGCGGGCCGATCTGCTGCTGTCGATCGGGGATGCGGCGGCGCAGACGCGCTTTGCGCAAAGCCTGCCGAAAACAAACCTGCCCCATGCGCAGGCCGAACTCGCCCCTCTGCTAACCGGCATGGATTGGTCGGATTCCCAAGTGCTTGCCTTCGCGGGCATCGGCCATCCCGAGAAATTCTTTGCCACGCTGCGCGGGCTGGGCGCCACGATCCTCCATGCCGAAGCGCTGGAGGATCACCAGCCGCTGACCTCGCGCCTGATGCTGCGGCTGGAGACGGAGGCGGCGATGCGCGGGGCGCAGCTTGTCACCACCGAAAAAGACGCGGTGCGCCTGCCGATGGAGTTCCGCAGCAAGGTGCTGACCCTGCCAGTGCGCCTGTCCCTGCCCGAGGGCAACGCGCTACATGCGGCGCTGGACAGGCTGCCAGCGCCCTAGGCGTCGTTGTCCTCGCCCAGTTTCGGCGCCGGGCGGTGCAGCGACAGATCGGCCCCGGAAAAGGTAAAGGGCGAGCGCAGCCCCGGCACGCCGTCGAGCTCGATCTGCATGCCCCGCGCCACGACCTGCGGATCGGCCATGACATCGGCCATATCGTTGATCGGCCCGGCCGGCACGCCATGCGCCTCGCAGGCCGCCAAGAGATCATCACGGCTGCGCAGACGGGTGGCCCCGGTCAGGCGGCGCATCATCTCGGGCCGGTTGGCGACGCGGTCGGCGTTCTTGAGGTACTCCGGCGCGGTGGCCATGTCATCGAGGCCCAGCAACCGACACAGGCGCTGATATTGCCCGTCATTGCCGGTGGCGATGATGAGATGGCCGTCGGAGCACTCAAACACCTCATAGGGCGTCAGGTTCGGATGCGCGTTGCCCATCCGCGTCGGCGCCTTGCCGGTGGTCAGATAGTTCATCGCCTGATTGCCGGTGATCGCCACGGCGCAATCCAGCAGCGCCATGTCGATATGCTGGCCGACGCCGGTTTGGTGACGCTGATGCACGGCGGCCAGAATCGCGGTGCTGGCATAGACCCCGGTGAAGATATCGGTGATCGCCATGCCGGATTTCTGCGGCTGGCCGTCCGGCTCGCCGGTGATCGACATCAGCCCCGACATGCCTTGAATGATAAAGTCATAGCCTGCGCGATGGGCATAAGGCCCGCTGTGGCCAAAGCCGGTGATCGAGCAATAGATCAGCTTGGGGAACTGCGCAGACAGGCTGGCATAGTCGAGCCCATATTTCGCCAATCCCCCGGTCTTGAAATTCTCGATCAGGATATCCGCATCTGCCAGCAGCTCCTTGACCTTGGCCTGCCCCTCTTCGCTGCGGAAATCGACGGTGACAGAGGCTTTGCCCCGGTTCGTCGAATGAAAGTAAGAGGCGGACACATCCTCGTCGCGGGTGACAAAGGGCGGACCCCATTGGCGGGTATCATCCCCCGCCGGGCTTTCCACCTTGATCACCTCGCAGCCAAGGTCCGACAGTGTCTGACCGGCCCAGGGGCCAGCCAGAACACGTGCCAGTTCGACGACTTTCAGTCCTGCAAGCGGGGCGGTCATTACCCGGCCAGCGCCTCGTCGAGGATTTCCTTCATGTCGGCATAGGACATGTTGGCATGTTTCTCGCCGTCGATGACAAAGCTCGGCGTGCTGGAGATATCATCGCTCTCCGCGTTTTCGGTGTACCATGCCACCAGCGCCTCGGCCTTTGCGCCGTCTTTCAGACATTCATCCAGGGTCTCATTGTCGAGCCCGGCCAGACGACCGATCTTGCGCAGTTCATCGACGATGGCGGCAGGTTCGCCCGCGCGGGTCCATTCGCTTTGCGATTTGTAGATCAGGTCGGTAATGCCAAAGAACTTCTCTTGCCCGCCACAACGCGCCACCATCGACGCCCAGAGACCGTAGCGGTCAAAATAGACTTCGCGGTAGATGAATTTGACCTTGCCGCTGTCGATGTAATCGGCCTTCAGCTTCTTGAAGGTCTCATTGTGGAAAGTCGCACAATGCGGGCAGGTGAAGGACGCATATTCGATCATCGTGATGGGCGCGTTTTCGTCCCCCAGGACCATCTCTGTAATGCCGGAGGTGTCCACCTCGCCCTCGGTTGTTTGCGCGTTCGCGGCACCGACGAAGGGGGTCAGCGCGGTGCTGCCAAGGGGGCCGCTGCCGAAGCTGCTTGCAGCATACCAGCCGCCGAGACCGAGCGTGGCGAGACCGCCAAGGATTACATTTCTGCGGTTCATAGGGTGTTCCTTTGTCTTTTTCGTCAGCTTTAGGTGGTTAGCTTTGGTTCTTGTTCAATACATTCTCGCCCAGACGTGCAAGGGCCGCGCGCAGCCCCTCATCCGCCACCGGCTCTGCGGCAGCGGCGGCCTGACGCTTTAACGCAGGGTCGGGCGCGGGTTTCGCGGCCTTTTCCTTGTGGTCGAAAGCCACCCGCCCTTCGGCGAAACCGGTAGCGGCGGTCTGGGTGATCCGCACCCGCGCGATGGCGTTATAGCCATAGACCGAATTCACCCGTTCGCGCAGTTGCTCCTTTTGCATCTCCAGCATCGGCGCATTGGCCCCGGTCGTGAGCAGCGTAAGCGTGGCGCCGATGCCTTCCTTGCGGCCATAGCTCACCTCGACGGGCCGCGAGATGGCGGCGGTGGCCTCCCCCGCGATCTCGGCCCAATGGGTCAACAGTCGGGATTGCGCAAAACCACGGGTCTCGCTCGCCTTGCGAATCTGCCCCGACAAGAGACTGTCGGTGCGTTTGAACCCTTTTGTACTGGTACGGCGTGGCGGCATGACTATGTTTCCCGAATGTCTCAACCTACATAACAATTTGCCCCTGTGTAACCAGCCCTCAGCGCCCGGAAAGGCCATAAACATTGCGTGAAATCCCCCCTGTCAGCGACCTGCCGCCGATCTTGCTGGACTGGTATGACAGCCATGCCCGCGCCCTGCCCTGGCGGGTGCCGCCCGCCGCGCGCAAGGCCGGCGTGCGGCCCGACCCCTACCGCATCTGGCTGAGCGAGGTCATGTTGCAACAGACCACGGTGGCCACGGTAAAGGACTATTTCGCCCGTTTCACCGCCCGCTGGCCGGATGTGGCGGCGCTGGCGGCGGCAGAGGATGCCGACGTGATGGCCGAATGGGCCGGGCTTGGCTACTACGCCCGCGCCCGCAATCTACTGAAATGCGCGCGGGTGGTGGTGGCGGAACATGGCGGCACCTTCCCCGCCGATCATGACGCGCTGCTGAAGCTGCCGGGGATCGGGCCCTATACGGCGGCGGCGATCTCCTCCATCGCCTTTGACCTGCCGCATGCGGTGCTCGATGGCAATGTCGAGCGGGTGATGGCGCGGGTCTATGATATCCACACCCCCCTGCCCGCTGCGAAGCCCGAGCTGATGGGGCGGGCCGCAGCGCTCACACCGCAGGGCCGTCCGGGCGATTACGCGCAGGCGGTGATGGACCTCGGCGCCACGATCTGCACCCCGAAATCCCCCGCTTGTGGCATCTGCCCGTGGCGCGCCCCCTGCCTTGCGCGGGCAGAAGGCACTGCGGTGGGTCTGCCGAAGAAAACCCCGAAAAAGCCGAAACCGATCCGCCATGGCACCGTCTATCTGGCACAGCGCGCGGATGGCGCGTGGTTGCTGGAAACGCGGCCCGACAAAGGGCTGCTCGGCGGCATGTTGGGCTGGCCCGGCTCGGACTGGGTCGACACGGCCGAGCCGCGCCCCGAAGGCACCCCGCCCCTCGTGGCAGGCTGGCAGCCCCTGCCCGGAGAGGTGCGCCATACTTTCACGCATTTTCACCTGATGCTCACGGTTCAACACGCCCGCGTCGGCCATGCAGCCACACCCGAGACCGGCGAATTTATCGGCCAGAACCAGTTCAGCCCCGGCGATCTGCCCACCGTCATGCGCAAGGCCTTTGACCTGACCCGGTAGCGCGACGTCAGGCTTTGTGGCCTCTACAATCTAAGGTATATCTGGCGCAAACAGCGAGGGAACCCATGGCCAGCCGCATCATCGCCCCGCAAGACCTTGCCCGTCTGAGCCGCGCCCTGCCGTTCTGGCTGTCGCTGTTGCTGATCCCGCTGGCATGGTTCTGCGCCACGCAGGGCGGCTGGACCATCGCGCTGCTGCCGCTGGTGACATGGTATCTGTTTTCGATGCTCGACGCGGTGCTGGGGCTGAACCTCGACAACGCCGATCTGGAGGCGACCGAAGCAGACCTCTACTGGTACCGCCTCGTCACGCTGATCTGGGCACCGCTGCAATTCCTGACCGTCTTTGGCCTGATCTACTACGCCACCCGCGCCGGGCATCTGGGCACGGCAGAGCGGATCTTTCTGTTCTTTGGGGTCGGGGTCATCACCGGCACCATTGGGATCAACTACAGCCATGAGTTGATGCACCAGCGCAACAAGACCGAACGCTTCCTGGCGGACTTTATGCTCGGCATGGTGCTCTATTCGCATTTCCGCTCCGAGCATCTGCTGGTCCATCACCGCCATGTCGGCACCCCGCGCGACACGGTCACGGCGCGCTATAATGAAGGGTTTCACCGTTTCTACCCGCGCGTGCTGCTGGAATCGCTGACCTCGGCCTTTCAGGCCGAAAAGAACATGCTGGCCCGCAAGCGGCTGCCCTGGACCGATCCGCGCAACCCGTTTTTCAAATACTGGGCGCTGCAGGCCGCTTTTCTGCTGCTGGCGCTGCTGCTTGGCGGCTGGAGCGGGCTGGGGCTTTTCCTCATTCAGGCCGGGGTGGCGATCTGGCAGTTGGAGCTGGTCAACTACATCGAACATTACGGGCTGACGCGCAAACATCTGGGCGGTGGCAAATATGAGCACGTCCAGCCGCGGCATTCATGGAACGCGGCGCATCGGGCGTCGAACTGGTTGCTGATCAACCTGCAACGCCATTCCGATCACCACTATAAACCCGATCGGCGTTTCCCCGTGCTGCAAACCTATGGCGCCAAGGACGCGCCGCAGCTGCCCTATGGCTATCCGGTGATGACCATGGCGGCGATGGTGCCGCCGCTTTGGCGGCGCATCATGAACCCCCGCGTGCGCAAATGGCGCGAGACCTATTACCCCGAGATCACCGACTGGAAGCCCTATAACAAGGCCAGCAATCCCCCGCCGCGCCTGTGATCCGCGCAACGCTCTGTTAAACCTTCCCTGTCATACCTTGCGCCGGGCACGAGTAGTGGAGTGGCACAGATGCAACAACAGACAGTATCGCAACAGCCGGGGCGAGAGGGGACCTGCCTGATCGTCGAAGACAGTGAGTTTGACCGCGAGAAACTGCGCCGCATCCTAGCGCGCGCCTATGGCGGGATGCGGGTGGAATTTGCCCCCAGCATCGAAGCCGCGCGGCGCGCCTTGGAACGGGGCGACAAGGCGCTGATCCTGCTCGACAACAACCTGCCCGATGGGCTGGGCGCGAATTTCGCGCTGGAACTGGCCTGTGACGACCGGCATGCCGAGATCCCCGTGATCATGGTCAGCGACTGGCCCTCGCCCTTCATGTGGGAAAAGGCGGCATCGGCAGGGGTGCTCTATGTGGTCAGCAAATCGGATTTCGATGCGCGCTATGTCGAAGCGGCCTTGCGGCAGTTCAAATCCCGCAGGCGGTGCCTGAACTGAGACCAAAAAAACCCCGCCGGGGGGCGGGGTCAAGGTAGGCACCCGCGATGATGCCCCTCACGCAGAGGGGCCGCAGGCGCCGGCGGTGTTCGATTATCCGGGGTGGATCAGTTCGCCATCTCGGCCCTGATCTGCTGACGCAGAATGTCGATCGGGACATTCTTGCCGTCTTTCTTGTAGCACCAATAGGTCCAACCGTTACAGCTTGGCGCTTTCTCATAGGCCGCGCCGACCTGATGGATCGACCCTTTGACATCGCTGCCAATGAGGGTGCCATCGGCACGGACCTTGGCCTTGTGGCGGCCATTCATGGAATAGAGGTTCTCGCCCGGGCGCAGCATGCCGCGCTCGACTAACTGGCCGAAGGGCACCCGCGGCTCGGCGCGTTTGGAGGTGGTGGTTTGCAGCGCTTCGTTGTCGAATTTGCGCACCATCGAGATCCGCTTTTCGGCGACCTTGCGATAGGCTTCTTCACGCTCGATCCCGATGAAATCGCGGCCCAGCATTTTGGCCACCGCGCCGGTGGTGCCGGTGCCGAAGAACGGGTCGAGGATCACATCGCCGGGGTTGGTCGAGCCGACAAGGATACGGTGCAGCAGGCTTTCGGGCTTTTGCGTCGGATGCGCTTTCTCGCCGGCCTCATCCTTCAGCCGCTCATGGCCGGTGCAGATCGGCAGCACCCAATCGCTGCGCATCTGGATGCCTTCGTTCAGCGCCTTCAGGGCTTCGTAGTTAAAGGTGTATTTGCTGTTCTCGCCCTTACCGGCCCAGATCATCGTCTCATGGGCATTGGTGAAACGTTTGCCGCGGAAGTTCGGCATCGGGTTGGACTTGCGCCAGACCACGTCGTTGAGGATCCAGAACCCCTGATCCTGAAGCGCCGCGCCAACACGGAAGATGTTGTGGTAGCTGCCGATCACCCAGATCGCGCCATCGGGTTTCAGCAGACGCCGCGCGGCTTTCAGCCAGGCGCGGGTGAACTCGTCATAGGCTTTGAAGCTGGCGAATTGGTCCCATTCGTCATCAACTGCATCGACCTTGGAATTGTCCGGGCGATGCAAATCGCCTCGCAACTGCAAGTTATAGGGCGGATCCGCGAAGATCAGGTCCACCGACTCTGCTGGCAGGGCGTTCATTGCCTCAATGCAATCGCCCGCAACAATAGTGTTCAAGGGAAGCGCCGCAGCGCCCTTTGTCATCGTTTTCATATCTCTGCCTCATTACCCGGCGCTTAAGCGCTCATTGGTTGTGGATAAAATGAGCCATCAGAGATTCGTGGTCAATTTCTTTTTTGAATCAGTCAGTTAACAAATTGGCTTGATACAAGATATTGTGTACCGGTTTGAACAAACGTCTATGGTGTGGGGTGACACCAAGAGCCCGCAGCGCGGCCATGTGGCTTTTCGATCCATATCCCATATTGGTTTCCCAACCATAGCCCGGATGTTGTTGCGCCAAGTCCACCATGAGGGTATCTCGCGCCGTTTTGGCCACGATGGAGGCCGCCGAAATCGACAGGCAGCGGGCATCGCCCTTTACCACAGGCTGCGCCGGTAGCGTCAGATCGCGGGGCAGCATATTGCCGTCAATGAGCGCGTAATCCGCCGCGCAGCTTAGCCCGGCCAGCGCCCGGGTCATGGCAAGATGGCTGGCACGCAAGATGTTGTGTTCTTCGATCTCTTCGACGCTGGCATGAGCGACACAGACCACCGCCACCTCCATGATCTCATCGCAAAGGCGCTGGCGGGCGCGGGCGGTCAGTTTCTTCGAATCGTTCAGCCCTTCGGGAATATGCCCTTCGGTAAAGACCACTGCGGCGGCGGTGACCGGCCCGGCAAGCGGCCCACGGCCCACCTCATCGACCCCGGCGATCGTGCCAAAGCCCTGCGCCAAGGCGCTGCGTTCGAGTTCATAGTCCGGAATCATGAAGTTGGTGAAACCGCAAGGCGCCTCACGATGCAATAGAAAAGAGAAAGGGGAGGCGCCCGAACACCCCCCCTTTCAAAACCCGAGCGACAGGGACGTGCCGCTCGGTCAAGGCACGCCGGATTTACCGACGGGCCAAGCTGTAGCCGGTGTCGCGCAGGCAGCGGGCATCATAGCCGTAGCGTGCGCCGTCCGCCGTCTTCACGCGTTTGGCGCAATAGCTGGGCAGTCGGTCGACATGGGCGTAATTCTTTTCAAGACAGGGCTCACCGAACATCATCACCTTGCCGTCTTCGCCGTCATAGCTGCGGAAGCATTGCTGCGGCAGCAGCTTGCGGTCGACGCGTTCGGGCAGCGGGCGCACTTCGCGCTCGATATGCGGGGTCACGTCGCGGCTGGGCTGTTCCCACTGAGGTTGGCGGCGCAGATCGGCGCGGGGGCGCAGCCGGGGCCGCTCTGACACGGCGGGGTAATAGCGCGGCGCTTCATAGACAGGGGCGGCGCGGCGGCGGGTCACCGTCTCGCGCTCTCGGTCGCGTTTCTTGTTGTTCTCGTAAATCATCTTGCCAACAATCGCGACGCCCGCGATGGCGGCCAATGTGCGCAGCACATCCTTTTCATCTGCCGCGGCCGGACGTGTGCCAAAGGCTGTGATGGCAACCGACAGGGCGGCGATGGTGGCAATGAACTTGCGGTACATATCTGTGTCCCTTCTCGTTTCAGCGCGTTTCTGCTTGCGCTCTCTGCTGTGACGGCCAGGTTCGGGGGCCGTGTGTCTGTTGGTGCCACAAATTTGGGGGCGGGGCCAAAGACAGGCAATAACAGGGGTCCGTTATCCGATAACAATCTCTGAAAACCGGCTTGGTTATTGAATATCAGCCGGCGAAAGCGCATTAAAAACATATGAAAAACGCATGTTTCACCCTGCTGACCGCGCTGACGGTCACCTTGGCCCTGCCCGCTGCGGCAGCGGCTGATTGCTATGCCGATTACAAGGCCAAGCAAGACGATCCTCTGCGCCTCCACTACGGGGTGGCGCAGATTAACGATGCCTGCGACGCCGCCGGAGCCGAGGCCGAACTCACGCCGCGTCTTGCGGCAGAGGGCTGGACATTGTTGAATGTACTGTCCGTGTTCGGCGACGATGGTCTGGATCAAAGGAAAGACAGTGCAGGAAAATACTACCTCCGCTTCTGATATGCGCAGGTTTGGCGGGCGTTTCGTCGGCGGTGGCATTGCCGCCGTTGCCTTCGTCTTGCTGGCCGGGGCGGCGCTGCTGCTCTGGGCGCTGCCGGATGCCAATGTGTTCAACGCGCGGGTTGAGCGGATCTTTATCGAGAATGACGATCTGACCACCCAGGCCGAGATCAAGCTGCTCGAAATCCTCGCCCAATCCGGTACCGCCTTTTCCGAAACGCTTGCCAGCTACCGTGTGGTCATCATCGTGCTGCTGGTCTTTGCCGCCGCCATGCTGGCCGCCGCGATGGTGTTTCTGATCATGCTCATCGGCTTTAACCGCCGCATGGCGCAGATTGAGCGGGCGGGGATTCAGGTCTCTTCGCTGCTGATCAGCCGTGAGGAAAACACCGTCTATCTCAACAACCTCGGCTTCAAACTGACCGGCGCTGCGATGGAAACGATGTCTGTCCTTGCCGAAGCGCGGATGGATGATGACGTGCTGTCTGGCTCCGAGATCGAGGGGATGATATCGGGCCGCAGCCCGGCCGATTGCGACGAAGCCGCCGGCGCCACCCGGATCAAACGCCTGCGGGACACGCTGGGCAATCAGCTGGTGTCGGAACTGCTGGTCAAGAACATCGCCCGGCGCGGCTATATGCTGGCGATCGACAAGGACGTGATCAAAGTCCTCTGACCCCCGGCGAAACCCTGCCCCGAGCGGCCAGCACATGGCTGGCCCTAGCCAATGCTGCGCAAGCACGGTAAACGGCAGCCAACTGAATGAGACAGACAGGAGTACTCAAATGGGTTATCGCGTCGCCGTCGTAGGCGCCACAGGCAATGTGGGCCGTGAAATGCTGAACATTCTGGACGAGCGCCAGTTCCCGGTGGATGAGATCGTGGCACTGGCCAGCCGCCGGTCGCTGGGGTCCGAAATCAGCTTTGGGGATAAGACCCTGAAGAGCAAAGACCTCGACACCTTTGACTTCACCGGCTGGGACATTGCGCTCTTTGCCGTGGGGTCTGAAGCGACCAAGAAATACGCCCCTGCCGCCGCCAAAGCCGGCTGTGTGGTGATCGATAACTCGTCGCTCTACCGCTATGACCAGGACGTGCCGCTGATCGTGCCGGAGGTGAACCCCGAGGCGGTGCATGGCTATTCCAAGAAAAACATCATCGCCAACCCCAACTGCTCCACCGCGCAGATGGTCGTGGCGCTGAAGCCGCTGCATGACCGGGCCAAGATCAAACGCGTTGTGGTCTCGACCTATCAGTCGGTGTCGGGCGCGGGCAAGGAAGGCATTGACGAGCTTTGGGACCAGACCAAGAGCATCTACAACCCGACCGATGACAAACCCGCCTCCAAATTCACCAAGCAGATCGCATTCAACGTGATTCCGCATATCGACGTCTTCCTTGAGGACGGTTCGACCAAGGAAGAATGGAAGATGGTCGCCGAGACCAAGAAGATCGTCGACCCCTCGATCAAGGTCACCGCGACCTGCGTCCGCGTACCGGTCTTTGTGGGCCATGCCGAGGCGATCAACATCGAGTTCGAAGACCACCTCGACGAAGCCGAAGCCCGCGACATCCTGCGCGAAGCGCCCGGCCTCATGGTGATCGACAAGCGCGAAGACGGCGGCTACGTCACGCCCGTCGAATGTGTCGGTGATTTCGCTACCTTCATCAGCCGCATCCGTCAGGACAGCACCACCGACAACGGTCTGAACCTCTGGTGCGTCAGCGACAACCTGCGCAAGGGTGCCGCCCTGAACGCCGTGCAGATCGCCGAATTGCTGGGCCGCGAAGTGCTGAAAAAGGGCTGAAGCGCGCGTCATAGCGTGAGCAAAAGAAAGGGGGCCAATCGGCCCCCTTTTTCGCGTCCAGCTCTTGGGTGGTGGCGGTGTCAAACCGGCTCGAACTCGCCCGACTTCGCGTCGTAATATTCAAGACTGCCCTCGCCAATGTCGGTCCACAGACCATGCAGGCTCAATGTGCCGGCTTCGACCTTCTCCTTGATCCATGGGAAGGTCATCAGGTTTTCCAAAGAGGTCATCACCGCCTGCCGCTCAAGCTGAAGCTGCTGCTCTGCGGGATCTTCGACGCTTTCGACCTTCTCGTATTTGGGCCGCAACAGGTCCATCCAGCGGCCCACGAAACTGTCTGGCCCCTCAAGCTCGGGGGCTTTGCCCTGACACATCTGAATACAGCCCGCGACCCCGCCACAGCTGGAATGGCCCAGCACGATGAGATGCGCGACCTTCAAGGCATTCACGGCATATTCCACCGCCGCCGAGGTCCCGTGCTGCTTGCCGTCGGGCTCATAGGGCGGGACGAGGTTGGCGATATTGCGGTGAATAAAGAACTCCCCCTGATCGGCGCCAAAGATCGAGGTCACATGCACACGGCTGTCGCAGCAAGAGATCACCATCGCACGGGGGCGCTGCCCTTCGGCGGCCAAACGACGATACCAAGTCTGGTTTTCGGCATATCCGGTTGCCTTCCACCCCTGATAACGTTGCAACAGATACGACGGCAGGGCCTTGGCATTGTCCATGGTCAAACGTTCCTTTTGCCTTTAGCGTTTTACTCGCAAATAGCGCAAATGCACGGCGATTTCGAGGGAAAAGACGCTGGCATCGCAACCCTTTGCACATCTTCATCCGCCATCCTGCACCAAGGCCGTGGGGCTGAATGAAGGGTGACGACATGCAATTGGTGCAAATACGACCGACCGAGCAGGTCTTTGTCGATCAAGAGCGGCTGGGGCTGCTGTACAGGCAATTGGGCGAAGTGGGGGCCGAGGATGTGGTCTGCCGCGCGATGGAAGAACTGGCGCTGCGCATGGCGCATAGTGACCGGCTGTACCGCGCGGGGGATCAGGCCGGGCTGCGCAAAAGCGTGCATCGGCTGATTGCCATCGCGGATCAGATCGGCATGGGGCTGGTCGCGCAGGTGGCAAAGGATGTGACCCTATCGATCGATCAGGCGGATGACATCGCTTTGGCGGCGACATTATCGCGGCTCTTGCGGATTGGCGAACGCTCGCTGACCGCGATCTGGGACATGCAGGACATCACGCTCTGACGGCTTGCGGGTGGCGGTGGAAAGGTTAGGCTGCGCGGCAAATCCAGCTATGCAAAGGTTTGTCATGTCCGCCGAATTCGCCACCGCCTCCGATACCGCCCTGCCGCTGCATGTGCTCAGCGAAACCGACTTGGACGGCTGGCTCGAAAAGCAGGACGCCCCGGTGCAGGCCTGGGTCTCGGCCAGCGGCTTTACCGGCGGTCTGGGGCAGGCGCTGGTGGTGCCGGGGGCCGAAGGCGCGCCGGTGATGGCGCTGGCGGGCTATGGCAGCGCGGCTGCCCGCCGCCGTGGGCGTTTCCATCTCGCCGGGGCCGCAGCGCGTCTGCCCAAGGGGGATTACCAGATCGCCAACGGCTTGCCCGAAGATCAGGCCGCGCCCGAAGCGCTTGGCTGGCTGCTCGCGGGCTACCGTTTCGCGCGTTACCGCGACCAGACCCCGCTGGAGGCAAAGCTTGTCGCGCCCGAGGGGATCGACGCTGAGCACATCGCCGCCATCGCCCGGGGCGAGATGCTGACCCGTGACCTGATCAACACCCCTGCCTCGGACATGGGGCCACCCGATCTCGAAGCCGCGGCGCGCAAATTGGCCGAGCAGCATGGCGCCAAGATCGAGGTGACCACCGGCGAGGCGCTGCTGGAAAACAACCTGCCGATGATCCACACCGTCGGCCGCGCCGCCGACCGTGCGCCGCGCCTGATCGACATGCGGTGGGGCGATACGGGGCCGAGGTTGACGCTTGTGGGCAAGGGTGTCTGTTTTGACACCGGGGGGCTAAACCTGAAACCCGGTGCCTCGATGGGTCTGATGAAAAAGGACATGGGCGGGGCCGCCGCGGTCTTGGGGCTGGCGCAGATGATCATGGCCACGGGTCTGGCCCTGCAGCTGCGTGTACTGATCCCGGCGGTGGAAAATTCGGTGGCGGGCAATGCCTTCCGCCCCGGGGATATCCTGACCTCGCGCAAGGGGCTGACGGTCGAGATCAACAACACCGATGCCGAAGGGCGTTTGGTGCTGGCCGATGCGCTGGCATTGGCGGATGAGGAGGCGCCGGATCAGATCATCTCGATGGCGACCCTCACGGGCGCTGCACGGGTGGCCGTGGGGCCGGATCTTGCGCCCTATTACAGCGATGACGATGCCTTTGTCTCTGCCCTTGAAAACGCGGCGCGCAGGGCCGCTGATCCGGTCTGGCGGATGCCCTTCCATGACGCTTATGAAACCCTGATCGAGCCGGGGATCGCCGACCTCGACAACGCGCCCAAGGGCGGGTTCGCCGGGTCCATCACCGCCGCCCTCTTCCTGCGCCGCTTTGTGACCGACAGCACATATGCGCATTTCGACATCTACGGCTGGCAACCCTCCGACGCCCCGGCCCGGCCCAAAGGCGGCACCGGCCAAGGCACCCGCGCCCTGTTTGCCGCCCTGCCGGACCTGCTGAACCTATGAGCGCGACGGCTCTGATACCCGAAGGCCGTGCCGCGCAGATCGGCGTGCCACTGGCGGACCTCTGCCGCCATCCCGAGGGGCCGCGCGACCGGCAGCTGCTCTTTGGCGAGCGCGTGACGGTATTGGGCGAGACATCGGGCTGGGCGCATGTCGAAGCAGAGAAAGACGGCTATCGCGGCCATCTTCGGCAAAGCGCCCTCACCCGCCCCCGTGCGGCGACCCACCGCGTCTGCGTGCCTGCCACCCATGCCTATGCCCGCGCGGATCTCAAATCACCGGACCTGCTGAGCCTCAGCTACGGCTCGCCCGTCACCGTGACCGCGCAGAGCAAGAATTTTGCCGAGACACCGCAGGGCCATATCCCGCGGGTCCACCTTGCGCCATGGGATCAGCTGCAAGACGACCCGGCCAGGATCGCGGCGCTGTTTCTCGGCACCCCCTATCTCTGGGGCGGCAACAGCCGCTGGGGGATCGACTGCTCCGGCCTTGTGCAAGCCGCGCTGCTCGCCTGCGGCATCCCCTGCCCCGGGGACAGTGGCCAGCAAGAGGGCGTGGTCGGCACGGCGGTTGCCGGGGCCTATCAGCGCAACGACCTGCTGTTCTGGAAGGGCCATGTGGCGCTGGTCGTCGATCCGGAAACCATCATCCACGCCAATGCTCATAGGATGGCCGTGTCCTATGAGCCGATCAAGGACGCCATCCAGCGGATCGAAGCGGGCGGCGACGGGCCGGTGACGGCGCATCGCAGGCCCAACCTGCCCTAATCCACCGAGCGGATCAGCTTGCGCTCCAACACCCGCAGCACAGCCTTGAGATCATGGCCGCGCCGCAGAATCTGCCCGCCGGTGCCGATCACCGCATACATCCCCTGCCGGTTGCGCAGCTTGGGCCGCTTTTCGATCCGGTAGAGCGGGATTTCCGCCGTGCGGCGAAAGACCGAAAAGACCGCCACATCGCGCAGATGTGAGATGCCGTAGTCGCGCCATTCGCCCGCTGCGACCATTCGGCCATAGAGCGATAGAATCAGAGACAATTCAGTGCGGTGAAAGGCGACCTGTTCGGGCTGACGCTCAAAGGCCGAGGCGGACGATGGGGGCTCAATGCTCATAATTGACAGTTGACCTTGCAGGGGGCCAAATCAAGCCCTGACGTGAAGCGCGCTTCAAATCTCTTGAAAGCGTTACAAGATTGTGCAACCTAGCTCAAAATTGAAACACAAAGGCAAGACGGCATGACCCCAGACGCCCGCGCCCGGAAATGCGCCGACGTGATGTTCGCCCAAGACGCGGCCTCTGCCGGGCTGGGCATGCGTATTGATGAGGTCACACCCGGGGGCGCGGTTCTGTCGATGTCGGTGCGTGCCGATATGCTCAACGGTCACGGCATTTGCCACGGCGGCTTTATCTTCAGCCTTGCCGACAGCGCCTTTGCCTTTGCCTGTAACAGCTACAACCAGACCACCGTCGCCCAGCAAAACCAGATCACCTATCTCAGCCCCGGTCAGCCAGAGGAGCGGCTGACCGCCACCGCATGCGAAGTGTCGCGCAGCGGGCGGTCGGGCATCTATGATGTGACGGTGACGGGCGAAGATGGCCGCACCGTCGCCCTGTTTCGCGGGTTGTCCCGCACGTTGAAGGGCCAGCTATTTACCGAGGAGGAGCCGACCTGATGAAAGACCTGACCCCCGCGAAGGACACGCTCGACCCAATTGAGGTCGCCAGCCGGGACGAGATCAGCGCCCTGCAGTTGGAGCGCCTGAAATGGTCCCTGCGCCACGCCTATGACAATGTGCCGTTCTACAAAAAGAGCTTTGACGATGCGGGGGTGCATCCCGACGATCTGAAAGACCTCGCGGATCTGTCGCGCTTTCCCTTCACCGTGAAGACCGACCTGCGCGACAACTACCCTTTCGGCATGTTCGCCGTTCCGCGCACGCAACTGGCACGGATCCATGCCTCCTCCGGCACCACAGGCCAGCCGACGGTGGTGGGCTATACCAAGAATGACCTCGCCAATTGGGGTCAGGTCGTCGCCCGCTCGCTGCGCGCCGCCGGGATGCGGCCCGGTGACATGCTGCACAACGCCTATGGCTACGGGCTGTTCACCGGCGGTCTGGGCATTCACCTTGGCGCCGATGCGCTTGGCCTGTCCTGTGTGCCGATCTCGGGCGGCATGACCCCGCGTCAGGTGCGGCTGATCGAGGATTTCCAACCCAAGGGCATCACCGTCACCCCCTCCTATGCGCTGTCGATCTTGGATGAATATGCCAAACAGGGCATCGACCCGCGGCAATCCTCGCTCGAAGTCGGCATTTTTGGCGCGGAGCCCTGGACCAATGCGATGCGGCTGGAGATTGAACAGGCCTTTGACATGCATGCGGTCGATATCTACGGGCTGAGCGAAGTCATGGGGCCGGGCGTGTCGATGGAATGTGTCGAGACCAAGGACGGGCTGCACATCTGGGAGGATCACTTCTACCCCGAGATCATCAACCCCGAGACCGGCCAACCGGTCGAGGACGGTGAGATGGGGGAGCTGGTCTTTACCTCGCTTACCAAAGAGGCCTTCCCGATCATCCGCTACCGCACCCGCGACCTCACGCGGCTTCTGGCCGGCAGCGCCCGCTCGATGCGGCGGATGGAGAAGGTCACGGGCCGCAGCGACGACATGATCATCCTGCGCGGCGTCAATGTCTTCCCGACCCAGATCGAAGAGGCTTTGATGGCGACGCCGGGCCTCGCCCCGCATTTTCAGATCGAACTGTCGCGCCCGGGCCGCATGGATCAGATGCGCGTGCTTTGCGAATGTGCCGATGCCAGCGTGACCACGGATGCCCGCGCGGCGGCGATCAAAGCGCTGTCCTCGCAGATCAAGCAAACAGTGGGCATTTCGGTCACGGTCGAGGTCATGGATGTCGGCGGCGTTGCCCGGTCAGAGGGCAAAGCCGTGCGCATTCTCGACAAACGTCCCAAGACCTAGGAGCCTTTGGGATCAGCCGCAGGTCACCTTGGTGATCTTACCCTCGGCATCCAACACGATATTGGTGCGCTCCGGTCGGTGATCCGTCGTGACCGGGTCGCCCTCGGTATAGACGCGTTTCGGCTCTGACACGATGCTCGCCGCGGAACGCGGGCGGCCAATCAGCCCCCACCAGCTGCCCTCATTGCAGGTGCCGACTTTCTCACCGGTCGCGACCGGCTTCTCGGCCGACGAGTCAGAGGCGCTTGCCTTAGATTGCGAAGTCTCTGGCTTGGGCTTGGGCGTGTTCGAAGATGTCGGCGCCGGTTTGGGCTTTGGTTTCGGCTCCAGCGCCTGGGTCTGGACGGCGGGCGTCTCGGGAACCGGCTGCGCCACCGTCGCACTGGCCGCGGCTGTCGGCGCGGGCGGCAGCGGTGCGGGGATGACCGGGGCGCAGCCTGCCAGAATAAAGGGTGCCAGAAAAACTACTCTCATGTTCCAAACCTCGTCGTTTCGCCTCGTGCCGGTAGAAGCCGACCCTTAGCGCCAAGAACTAGAGCCGCCTTGCGCCCTGCCAAGCCCCCCTCAAAGCGCGGGCGCCCCGTTTTGAATTGCCCCGCTGCGCCCCGCGCCCTAGACTTGCGCGAGACAAAGGACATGGGCATGCGTTTTTCCTTTAACCGCAAACGGTTCAGAGACCTCAGCGAGCAGGAGGTGCTGGCGCTGGCGATCTCCTCGGAAGAAGACGACGCGCGGATTTACCGTGACTACGCTGAGCGTCTTCGTGCCGATTACCCCGACAGCGCCGCCATTTTCGACGGTATGGCCGCCGAAGAGGACAATCATCGGCGCCGCCTCATCGCCCTGCACCGCGACCGCTTTGGCGAGGTGATCCCGTTGATCCGGCGCGAGCATGTCTCGGGCTATTATGCCCGCCGCCCGGTCTGGCTGATTGAAAACCTGTCCTTGGAGCGCATCCGCGAAGAGGCCGCCGCGATGGAGCAGGACGCCGAGAAATTCTACCTCGCCGCCGCCGCCCGCACCAGCGATGCGGCCACGCGGCAGCTTCTGGGCGATCTGGCGGCCGCCGAGGCGGGGCATCAGGGCAGCGCCCAAGACCTGACGGCAAAACACCTGAGCAAAGACAGCCGCAGCAGTGAGGACCACCGCGCGCACCGCCAATTTCTGCTGACATGGGTGCAGCCGGGGCTGGCGGGGCTGATGGACGGTTCGGTCTCCACCCTCGCGCCGATCTTTGCCACCGCTTTCGCCACCCATGACACCTGGACGACCTTCCTCGTGGGTCTTGCCGCCAGCGTGGGGGCGGGCATCTCGATGGGCTTTACCGAAGCCGCCTCGGACGATGGCGAATTGTCGGGCCGTGGCTCGCCGGTAAAACGCGGGCTGGCCTCGGGGGTGATGACCACCGTGGGCGGCTTGGGCCATGCGCTGCCCTATCTCATCACCGATTTCTGGACCGCGACGGTGGTGGCGATCATCGTCGTCTTCATCGAGCTTTGGGCCATCGCCTGGATCCAGAACAGGTTCATGGAGACGCCGTTTTTCCGCGCCGCATTTCAGGTCGTCCTGGGCGGCGCGCTGGTCTTTGCCGCCGGGGTGCTGATCGGCTCCGGCTAGGCTTGCCCATTGCACCCCATGGGCGGGCTGGCTATTGCTTGACCCATGGTCGCGATCTTCTTGAAAACCCTGCCCTTCTTTGCGCTGATCGGCCTTGGCTACTGGGCCGGGCGCACGCGGTTCTTTTCGGCAGAAGCGACGGCCTATCTCACCAAATTCGTCTTCTATTTCGCCCTGTCGGCGATGCTGTTTCGCTTTTCCGCCAATCTGTCGCTGGCCGAGGTCTGGGACAGCCGCCTTGTCGCCGCCTATCTTTGGGGGACCGCCTTTGTCTATGCCGTGGCGAGCCTCGTCGGTTTCCTGCGCGGGCTCGACGTGGCGACCAATGGGATTGAGGCGCAATGCGCGGTGATCGGCAATACCGGCTTTCTGGGCGTGCCGATGCTGACACTGCTTCTGGGGCCAGAGGCCATTGGCCCGGTGCTGCTGGCGCTCTCCATCGATATGATCATCTTTTCCAGCCTGATCGTGATCCTGATCGTCGGATCGCGCGAAGGGCAGCTGCGGCTGGCGACCCTCAAGATCGTCGGGCTGGGGCTGCTGAAAAACCCGATGATCGTGGCGATCACGCTGGGTTTTCTCTGGTCCGGGTTCGAAATCCCGATCCCGGTGCCGCTGAACGAGTTTCTCGCCATCCTCGGCGGCGCCGCCACCCCCGGCGCGCTTTTCGCCATTGGCGCCTCTCTGGCCTCCAAATCTGCCGAGCGGATCGAGATTGCCGGCTGGCTGAGCTTTTGCAAACTGGTGCTGCACCCGCTCTTTGTGGCCTTTGCCGCGCTGCTGCTCTTTGGCGTTGATCCCTACAAGGCCGGGGTCATCATCGCCGCGGCGTCGCTGCCGGTGGCGGGCAATGTCTATATGCTCGCGCAGCATTACGGCGTCGCGCCTCAGCGGGTCTCTGCCGCCATTCTTGTTTCCACCACGGTCAGTATCGTTACCGTCAGCCTTGTCGTAGGCTGGGTGTCGGCCCTGTGACTTCAACCTATTTCGAAAGGAACGCTGCCATGAAAACCATCTCGGAAAACGCCTGTTTCGGTGGCACGCAGGGGGTCTACTCCCACGCCTCCGACGCCTGCGGCTGCGACATGACATTCGGCCTGTTCCTCCCCGCCGAGGCGCAGGACGGCCCGGTGCCGGTGCTGTGGTATCTCTCGGGCCTGACCTGCACCCATGAGAACGCCATGACCAAAGCCGGCGCGCAGCTTTGGGCGGCCGAACATGGCATCGCGGTGGTTTTCCCCGACACGTCGCCGCGCGGCGAGGATGTGGCAGATGATGACGCCTATGATCTGGGCAAAGGCGCGGGGTTCTATGTGAACGCGACGCAAGACCCATGGGCGGCGCATTACCAGATGTGGGACTATCTGGCCGAGGAACTGCCCGGCCTGCTCGGCGACAACTTTGCTCTCGATATGGAGCGCCAAGGCATCACCGGCCACTCCATGGGCGGCCACGGCGCGCTGACGTTGGCGATGAACCTGCCGGGACGCTTCCTCTCGGTCTCGGCCTTCGCGCCGATCACCCGCCCGACGGCGAGCGATTGGGGCAAGAAACAGCTGAGCGCCTATCTAGGGTCCGATGAGACCGCATGGGCGAAACATGACAGCACTCTGCTGATGCGCGAAAAGGGTTTCGATGGTCCGGTGCTGATCGACCAGGGCAGCAGCGACCAGTTCCTCGACCTCTTGAAGCCCGAAGCGCTGGCCGAGGCCATGGCCGCCAAACGCCAGCAAGGCAGCTTTCGCATGCAGCCGGGTTATGACCACAGCTATTTCTTCGTGGCGAGCTTCATGGAAGACCATGTCGCCTTCCATGCCGACGCGCTTTATGCAGGCTAAGCCATGACCGCGCTTTACATCGACGCCGACGCCTGCCCGGTTAAGGCCGAGGCCGAACGGGTCGCGACCCGGCACAAGATCAAGATGTTCCTCGTCTCCAACGGCGGGTTGCGCCTGTCGCAGAACCCGCTGGTCGAGGTGGTGATCGTGCCTGACGGGCCGGACGTGGCCGACATGTGGATTGCGGACCGTTGCGGTAAGGGCGATGTGGTGGTGACCGGGGACATTCCGCTGGCCGCCAAATGCGTCGAAGCTGGCGCGCGGGTGCTGAAACCCAATGGCGAAGCACTCACTGAGGCCAATATTGGCAATGTGCTGGCGACCCGCGATCTGATGACCGACCTGCGCGCCGCCGACCCCTTTCGCCAAGGCGGCGGCAAAGGGTTTACAAAGGCCGACCGCTCCCGTTTCCTTGAGGCGCTGGAGCGGGAATTGCGTGCCGCAGCACGGGCTTAGCCCGAAATGAGAGGATGAGCAGGATGACACCGCAAGCCGTGGTATTCGACATCGGCAATGTGCTGATCGAGTGGCAACCAGAACGTTTTTACGACAGCGTCATCGGCGAAGACCGCCGCCGCGCCATGTTCGACGCGGTGGACCTGCACGGGATGAACGACCGTGTCGACAGTGGCGAGAACTTTCGCGACACGATCTATGCCGTGGCCGAGGCGACGCCTGATTGGGGCGATGAAATCCGCCTTTGGCACGACCGCTGGATCGAGATGGCCGCCCCGGTGATCGACCATTCCCTGCGGCTGATGAAAGCGCTGCAAGCGCGGGGCGTGCCGGTCTTCTCGCTCACCAACTTTGGCATCCAGAGCTATGATCTGGCCGCCACCCATTATCCTTTCCTGCGCGAATTTGACCGCGACTTTATCTCGGGCCATCTCGGCATGATCAAACCCGCGCCGTCGATCTATGAAACGGTCGAGCAGGGCAGCGGGCTGCCGCCCGAAGCGCTGCTCTTTACCGACGACCGCGCCGATAACATCGCCGCCGCCGCCGCGCGCGGCTGGCAAACACATCACTTTACCGGGCCGCAGGGCTGGGCCGACCGTCTGGTCGCAGCAGGGTTGCTCAGCAAGAAGGAAGCCGCATGACCGATATCCCCAACATTTCCTTTGACGAAGGCGAAGCGCTGCTCGATTGGGTCGCGCTCACCGATGCGCTGGCGGCGGGGCATGATCTGCCCAAGGCCGAGATTGGCGACACTTTCCTTTACCGCGGCAAGGACACGCTTCTGAGCCGCGCCGCATGGATCGACGGGCTCGGCATTGCGGTGAAATCGGCCACGATCTTCCCCGGCAACCCGGAGCGCGAGATGCCGATGGTCAATGGCGGCGTGTCACTTTTCGACGATGAAACCGGGACGCTCGCTGCCATTGTCGACTTTCACCTCGTCACCAAATGGAAAACCGCCGGCGACAGCCTTTTGGCCGCCCGACGCCTCGCCCGCCCGGATAGCGAGAACATCCTGATCGTCGGCGCCGGCACCCAAGGCCGCGCGCTCCACGCCGCCTATTCCGCCGCCTTCCCGCAGGCGCGTTTCACCGTCTGGAACCGCACCGCAAAGAACGCCGAGGCCATGGCGGCAGAGCTCAAGATCGATGTCGCGACCGATCTGGAGCAGGCGGTGCGCGCCGCCGATATCGTCACCTCTGCCACCATGTCGACCGACCCGCTGATCATGGGCGACTGGCTGCAACCCGGCCAGCACATTGATCTGATCGGCGCCTACCGCCCCGACATGCGCGAGGTCGACGACGCAGCATTGCTGCGTGCGCGGGTCTTCGTGGACAGTTTCGACACCACCGTGGGCCATATTGGCGAGGTCAATATCCCGCTTGAAGCCGACACCATCTCCCGCGACCACCTGATCGCAGATTACTACGACCTCACCGCCTTCACCCGCCAAAGCGAGGAGGAGATCACCCTGTTCAAAAACGGCGGCGGCGCGCATCTCGACCTGATGACCGCGCGGCATATTCTGGAAAGCTGGCGGGCGCGTTAAGCGGTCACCAGCCCCTCCAGCCGTTTCTCGCGGATCGGCAGATGCACCACGGCGCTAAAGGCCCCCACGGCCACGCCGACCCACCAGACGCCGGTGTAGCTGCCGTAAATGTCATACATCCGCCCGCCGAGCCAGACGCCGAGGAAACTGCCGAGCTGGTGGCTGAAAAACACGATCCCGTAAAGCGTGCCCATGTAGCGCAGCCCGTAGATATGCGCGACGAGGCCGGAGGTCAGCGGCACCGTGGCAAGCCAGAGCGCGCCCATGCCGACCGAAAAAAGGATCACCGTCCCGGGCGTGATCGGGAACATGATAAAAGCCGCCGCAATCACCGTGCGCCCCACATAGATCCCCGCCAGCAGATATTTCTTGGAATAGCGTTTGCCTGCCCAGCCTGCCAGCAGCGTGCCCGCGATATTGGCCAGCCCGATGAGCGAGATCGCCACCGCACCAAGCGCCGATGTGGTGGTGATGCCGATGTTATGCAGCACGCCCCCGGCGAGGATCGGGCCGCACATCTCGGTCACGAAGGCGGGGAAATGCGCGGTGATAAAGGCAAGCTGATAGCCGCAGGAGAAAAACCCGAGGAAAATGAGCGTATAGGAGGGATCGCGGAAGGCTTTGCCGAGGATCTGGCCCATCGATTCCTCAAGCTCGGCCCGGCTGGCCATGGCGGGCGCGCGCATCATCGGCAGGGTCAGCAGCATGGCAAGGATCACGGCAGCGAAGCTGACAAAGGTCATCTGCCACGACATGAAACCCAGCATCCATTCCGCCACCGGCGCGCCAAAGACCTGCCCGGCGCTGCCCGCCGCCGTGGCAATGGCGAGCGACATGGAGCGGTTTTCATCCGAGGCGGCGCGCCCCACCACGGCCAAAATCACGCCAAACCCGGTGCCCGCAATGCCGAACCCCACCAGCCAGGCATAGGTCTGATGCTCGATCGGCGTGGCGGAATTGGCCGACAAGAGCAGCCCCAGAGCATAGACCACCGCCCCGATGATGATCGCGCGCCGGTCGCCGATCTTTTCCGCCAGCGCGCCAAAGATCGGCTGGCCCACGCCCCAGGCAAGGTTCTGGATCGCGATGGCGAGGGAAAACTCGCTGCGCGCCCAGGCAAATTCCGCGGCAATCGGGATCTGGAACACGCCAAAGGAGGCCCGCACCGCGAAGCTGACCATGATGATGATACATCCGACAATCAGGACCGGGGTGAACAGGGGCGCGCGGCTTTGCATGGAGGAAATCCTTTCCAAGGCAGATTATGGGTTTCCCCGGCGTCGTCAATTGCACATCCCCAATGGCTGGTCAGCCTGCCCGCTCTGCCGTAAACCCTAACCCACAAAGCAAACGGGATCCCCATGGACGAGATCGACAACAAGATCATCGCAGAACTGCGCCGCGATGCGCGCATGTCCTATTCGGCCCTTGCCGCCGCCACCGGCCTGTCGCGGGTGACGGTGCGGGCGCGGGTCGAGCGCTTGGTGACCTCCGGCGCGATCCTGGGCTTTACGCTGATCCTGAAAGAAGACATGCAGCATAGCCCGATCCGGGGCCATACGCTGCTGGCGATCGAAGGCGCCGGCACCGACCGGATCAAACGGCTGCTGGCCGGGATGCCCGCCGTGCAGGCGATCCATGCGACCAATGGCAAATGGGATTTGATTGTCGAGACCGGCACCGAGACGGTCGAAGAGCTCGACAGCGTGCTGGGCAAAATCCGCCGGATTCAGGGGGTGACGTCGAGCGAGACCAACCTGCTGCTCGCCACCCAGATGACCGTCACCAAATAGCGCTCACTCCGCCGAAAGCAGCACGACCTCGACGCGGCGGTTCTGCTCGCGGCCCGCTTCGGTGAGGTTGCTGGCCCGGGGGGCAAGATAGCCCGCCCCCTGCGCCTCAAGCCGCCCCGCCGCGACGCCATGCGCCTCTACCAGCCGTTGCCGCACAGCTTCCGCCCGCTTGCGCGAGAGGGCGATATTGCCCTGAAGCCCGCCCACGGCATCGGTATGCCCCACCAGCGCGACCCGCAGGCTGGTGTCCGATTTCAGCAGATCGGCCAATTGCGCCAGCGTTTCAAAAGGGCCAGCGCCAAGGTCGGATGTGCCGGTCTCGAATTCCAACCGCTCCAGCACCAGCCGCCCATCCTGTTTCAGGCGCGCGGCCAGATCCCCCGCCGCGGCAGGGAGCGGCGGCGCGGCGGTGGGCTCTGGCGTAACCGCATCGCGCGCGGCCTCTGGCGCATCGGCGCTGCTGGCCTGGATGATCTGCACATAGGCCGAGGTCGCCGCCGTGCTGGCCAGAATATTCACCGCTTGGCTTGGGCTGCCCTCCGCGTCCCGGCGCAGGGCGGTGACGACGTGATAGGAGCGCAGATTGACATACATATTCGGCCCCGGCAGCACCTCGATGGCAAAGCGAAAGTCGAAACCGCCACATTCCTTGGCGCTGCAGTCGAGCACGATGTCATAGCCCGCCTCGCGCAGCTGCCGCCGCAGCGGGCGCATCACCTGCAAAGCGGTCAGACCGGGCGTGTCCAGCCGCCAGGCCGCGCGGCGCACCTCGCCGTCGATATTGACCCGCGCCACCTGCCCTTCGGCAAAGACGCCGACCGGGGCGGCATAGCGGTCCGGCGATGTGTTGCGCTCCGCCGTCATCCGCGCCGTGCTGGGCAGGGCAAGGTCGAGCGCGGCCACGGGGGCGGCAAACAACAGCGCGAAAAGGGCCGCGCTGAGGCCCGCGCGGCTCATCGTGCCTGCGCGTGGTAATCGTCGTTGGGGCGCATGTCGGTGGCGCTGGCCACCCGGTTGGTCATATTGAAGAACCCCGCCACGCTGGCGATGTCGAAAATGTCGCGGTCGGTGAAGCCTGCGTCGCGCAGCGCCTGACGGTCGGCTTCTTCGACCTTGGCGCTGGCCTCGGTCAGCTTCACCGCGAAATCCAGCATGGCGCGTTGTTTGGCGCTGATCTTGGCCACGCGGTAGTTCATCACCAGCGCCTCGCCCAGCTGCGGATCGCCCGACAATTCGCGGACCGCCGCCCCATGGGCCACAAGGCAATAGTAGCATTTGTTGACCGAGGACACCGCCACCGCGATCATCTCACGCTCCAGCTTGCTGAGCGCGCTGTCGCCCAGCATCAGGTCGTTATACATGCCGGTAAAGGCGTTCAGCTTGTCGATGTCAAAAGCATAGGCGCGCAGCACATTGGGCACCATGCCGAGCTTTTCCTGACAGACGTCAAAGTATTTCTGCGTGTCTGCGGGCAGCGGATCGACCATCGGCAGATCAAGGGCGGTGGGCTGGTCTTTGGCCATGGGCGGCTCCTTTATTCCGGGCTTTGACGGTAATGATAGCGCCCGACCGGGGCAAAGCCCAGCTTGGCATAAAGCGCCTGTGCGCGGGTATTGGCCTCAACGCACAGCACCGACAAGTGCTCGGCGCCCTGCGCCTGCCCCCAATGCGCGGCGGCGCGCATGATCCATGTGGCGACGCCCTGACGCTGCTGGTGTGGCAAGACCTCGACCGCATGCACCATGCAGATGTCTTCATGCAGCCCGGCAAAGGCGACGCCGGCGGGTTTCTCGTTCCAGCGCGCGAGGATGCCGGTCTTGGTCGCGGCGCGTTCCATCACGGCAAGACGCGCCGGGCCAATGCCGCCTGCGGCCCAGATCTCGGTCATGATCGCCAGCGGCTCCCAGATGCAAAAGGCGGTGACCGGGGGCATTGGCAGATCGGTCAGCCTGCGCAGCGGCATGTTGAGAATGAGGGTCGGGTCCAGCACCTCATAGCCGCGTGCCGCCAGCAGCGCGTCAAGCGCCTCCTCGCCTTCGCGGAGCATGAACAGCGGGCGCTGGCCGATCTCGCGCATGGCGGCTTCGGCGTCGGGGATATCGGCGTTCGTCACCGCCCCCCGCGCTGTCGCGGCAGAGACGCGTTTGCCGCCACCCTGCCCCTCGCGCAGGGTCCATGGCCCGTGGTCAAAGCGCCGCGCGGCGGGCCATGTCGCCTCTCCCGCGTCAAAATACGCCTCTGCTGCGCTCATGCGAAAGCGGCCTTGAGCTTGTCCATCGCGGCCTCGACCATCCCGGGATCACTGCCGCGGATTACCACATGGGCGCCATAGATACCGTCTTTCTGAAACGGATAGCTGCCCATCGACAGATGCGGATATTCCTCGGCCAAGGCCCCCAGCGGCCCGGCGATATCGCCTTCACCCCGGTCGATCCGCAGGGTCTGGCTGATCAGTGGCCGCCCGCCCGTCAGCCCCGGCAGGACGCTGGCCACCATCGCCTCGAAGACCGCAGGCACCCCGGCCATGACATGCACGTTCTCCACCACAAAGCCCGGCGCGGCCGAGACCGGGTTTTCGATCAACACCGCCCCTTCGGGGATCCGCGCCATGCGCAGGCGGGCGTCGTTCAACTCGGTCCCGCTGCGGGCATAGTGGTCGGCCAGAATCTGGCGTGCATCCTCGCGCACGTCGATCTCGCGGTTGAAGGCCGCGGCGATGCAATCGGCGGTGATGTCGTCATGGGTGGGCCCGATCCCGCCCGAGGTAAAGACATGGGTATAGGCTTTCGAAAGCGCCTGCACCGCGGCGATGATCGCGCCGTGATCGTCAGAGACCACGCGCACCTCTTTCAGATCAATGCCCACTTCGGTCAGCGCCCCGGCAAGGTGATGCATATTGCTGTCGCGGGTCCGGCCTGAGAGGATTTCGTCGCCGATCACGATCATCGCAGCGGTGGGGTTGGGCATGGGGCGGCTCCTTGAGGATGGCTCCACTTCGGTATAGGCCGCGCCCCATGCGCTTTCAAACCGAACTTGTCCCCGCCCGGCTGATCCGCCGCTACAAACGCTTTCTGGCCGATTGCGTGCTGGAGGAGACCGGCGAAGAGGTGGTCGCCCATTGCGCCAACCCCGGCTCGATGATGGGGCTGGCGGACCCCGGCAGCCGGATCTGGCTGGAGCCGAATGACGACCCGAAGAAAAAGCTGAACTACGGCTGGCGCTTGGTCGATCATGGGAACGGCCATTTCACCGGGGTCGATACCGCCCTGCCCAACCGCGCCATGCGGGCGGCGCTGATGGCGCGCGAGGTGGCACCGCTGGCGGCCTATACCGAGGTGCGGCCAGAAGTGAAATACGGGGAGAACTCCCGCATCGACTTTCTGCTGCGCGGCGAGGGGCTGCCGGATGCCTATGTCGAGGTCAAATCGGTGACGCTCTCGCGACGGGCCGGGCTGGCCGAGTTTCCCGACAGCGTGACCGCCCGCGGGGCGAAACATCTGGGCGAACTGGCAAAGATGGCGCAGGCCGGGCAGCGGGCCGTGCTGCTCTACCTCGTGCAACGGACCGACTGCAGGCAGATGCAACTGGCGGCGGATATCGACCCGACCTATGCCGCGGCCTTTGAGGCCGCCCGCGCCGCAGGTCTGGAAACCTATGCCATCGGCACCCATATCACCCCACAGGCCGTGACTTTGGCCGAACCACTTACCCTTCTGGGCTGAGCCGCACTGGCCCTCCCCCAAAAGCCACGCTAAACAGGAGCGAACACAAGGATGGAGAGAGCGGTGAACAACGCACACCGAGGCCGCCAGACGCGCGACGGCATTCGCATTTATGAACCCTCGGATCACGCAGGGATGCATGCGGCGGGCCGTTTGGCCGCGACGATCCTTGATGAGATCGCCGAACATGTCTTTCCGGGGCAAACCACCGGAGAGCTCGACCGGCTGATCGAAGAAAAGGTCAATGCCGCCGGGGCGAAATCCGCGACCATTGGCTATAAGGGCTATCAGCACGCCAGCTGCATCTCGGTGAACCATGTGGTCTGCCACGGCATCCCCAGCGACAAGAAGCTCAAAGACGGCGACATTCTCAACATCGACGTGACCGTGATCGTTGATGGCTGGTTCGGCGACACCAGCCGGATGTATGTCGCGGGCAAACTGTCGCGCAAGGCCGAGCGTCTGATCAACGTGACCCATGACAGTCTGATGCGCGGGATTGAGGCGGTGAAGCCGGGCAATACCTTTGGTGACATCGGCCATGCGATCCAGACCTTCGTGGAAAGCCACCGCATGTCTGTCGTGACCGATTTCTGCGGCCATGGCCTTGGGCAGGTGTTCCACGCACCGCCCAATGTGCTGCACTATGGCCGCCCCGGCACGGGGGCTGTGCTGGAGCCGGGCATGTTCTTTACCATCGAGCCGATGGTGAACCTTGGCCGGGCCGAGACCAAGACCCTGGCCGATGATTGGACGGCGGTGACCCGCGACAAATCGCTCTCGGCCCAGTTTGAGCATTCGGTGGGCGTGACCGAAGATGGGGTCGAGATCTTTACCCTGTCGCCCGGCGGGCTGTTCCACCCGACCTACCGCCAGGACTGACCCAAGCAGTTTGGGATTGGCGATGGGCGCTGGCGGTCAGCACCGCCGGACATTGCGGGGCGTGGCAGGCCGGCTGTAAGCGCGGTTAGCTTGTTGACGGGGTGACGAAGGGGGCGCTGCCCCCATCGCGCAGAGCGCGATTCCCCCGCGGGTATTTTTAAAAGGATGAAGGGGGGGGCGGGGTACGATCCCCGCCCCGCTGTTTTAGAGGCTGGCGTCGAGTGCTTTGAGGATGGCGTTGCCCATTTCCTCGGTGGTGATCGGGGTGCCGCCTTCGGGGCCCATGAGGTCAGGCGTGCGGGCGCCGTCGGCCAGCGCCTGTTCGACGGCTTTTTCCAGACGCGCCGCTTCTTCGCCTTGGTCGAAGGAATAGCGCAGCGCCATGGCGAAGCTGAGGATACAGGCGATCGGGTTGGCCTTGCCCTGGCCCGCGATGTCGGGGGCGGAGCCGTGCACGGGCTCATAGAGGGCTTTCGGGCGGCCATCGGCATTGGGGGCGCCGAGGCTGGCCGAGGGCAGCATGCCGAGGCTGCCGGTGAGCATGGCGGCGCAGTCGCTGAGGATGTCGCCAAAGAGATTGTCGGTGACGATGACGTCGAATTGTTTCGGGGCGCGCACGAGCTGCATGGCGCCATTGTCGGCGTACATATGGCTCAGCTCGACATCGGGGTAATCGGCATCGCGGACCCGCTGGGTGACTTCGCGCCAGAGGATGCCGCTTTCCATGACATTGGCTTTTTCCATCGAACAGACCTTGCCGCCGCGGCGGCGGGCCAGTTCAAAGGCGGAACGGGCGACGCGTTCGATCTCGCTTTCGGTGTAGCGCTGCGTGTTGATGCCGACGCGTTCGTTGCCTTCCTCGAAAATGCCGCGCGGCTCGCCGAAATAGACGCCGGAGGTCAGTTCGCGCACGATCATGATGTCGAGGCCCGCGACCACGTCTTTCTTCAGCGAGGAGAAATCGGCCAGCGCGTCGAAACATTGCGCGGGGCGCAGGTTGGAGAAGAGGTCCATTTCCTTGCGCAGACGCAGGAGGCCGCGCTCGGGTTTCACGGAGAAGTCGAGATCGTCGTATTTCGGGCCGCCGACGGCGCCCAAGAGCACCGCGTCGACGTCGAGGGCGCGGGCCATCGTATCGTCATGCAAGGGCGTGCCGTGTTTGTCATAGGCCGCACCGCCCACCAGATCATGCTCTACGTCGAAGGCCAGATCGCGCTTTTCGCCGAACCAGTCGATGATGCGCGTGACCTGCGCCATGACCTCGGGGCCGATGCCGTCGCCGGGGAGGATGAGCAAGGATGGGTTGGCCATGGGAAACTCCTGAAAATACGGTTGCAATGGGGGTAGCCTGCGGGTTCCGGAGGGTCAAGATAGCGGCGGGCTCAGCGCGTGAGGTCGACCCAGATCAACGCGTGGCGGCTGGCGCCTTCGCCCTGGGGCCAGTGCAGCCCGCTGTCGGTCACCTGCCAGTCGCGCGAGGGCAGGATATAGTCGACGCGCATGGGGCCGGTGCTTTGCCAATTTGCGGTCGGGGCGTCGGGCATTGGGTTTTGCAGGCTGGGATGGGTCAGCAGGCTGCGCAGCGCCTCCGCTCTGCCATCGCTGCGGCGCAGGTCGAGATTGGCGTCGCCCAGCAGCACGAAGGGGCCGTCTGGCGGGGTGCCGATACGGCCCTCCAGGTGGTGCAGCCAAAGCGCTGTTTCATCATGGTTGCGGCGGCCATTGCGGTCTTCTGCTCCGTCAAAGACCGGGGGCGTCGCGTGATAGGTCAGCAGGGTGACGGGGCCATAGTCGGGCGTTAGGACCGGCAGCGACCAATGGCTGTTGGACGACAGCCGCTGGGTGGCATGGGCCTGTGGCCCGGCGAAAGGTGTGCCATCCGGTTTGGGGTAGAGCGTACCGGGCAGGTCTTTCCAGAGCAGCGTGCTGAAATCCTGAAGCTGGTCGGTGGCGAGGGGGTAGCGCGACAGGATTGCCATGGCCCCCTGCCCGAAAAACCGCCCATAGCCCTGCGCATCGCCTGCGCCGCCGGGCGTACCGTCCCCGTCCAAATCGATGCCGCTTTGCAGCCCGGCATTGGGCGGCCCTGCGAAACCATGCGGATAGGACAGCCCCGCATCCGCCAGCCGCGCGGCGAGCGCGTTGAGCGCGCGGCCTTCGAGGTCGTAGTCGATGCCTTGCAGGACGATGATATCGGGGGCGGTGGCAAGGATCGCTTCGGTGACCGCGGCGATCGCAGGGTCTCTGCGGCGCAGGATGTCGCGCAGGAGCAGGCCGGGGCCTTTGCGCGAAAGCTCGGTGTTGAATGTGGCGATGCGCAAAGGCTCGGCCTGCGCCAAGCCCGCGAGGAGCAGCAGGAGAGGGAGAAGCGCGCGGATCAGGCGGCCTGCAAATGCGCATCGGCATAGGCGCGACGGCGTTTGTCCTGGATCATCTCGGCCACGCGCCCCATGGCGACGCCCCGCATGATCATACTGGCGGGCAGAAAGGCCCAGGCGCTGATCGTCCAGATCATGGTCTGCGAATTGCTGACCGAGATCGGCACCACCAGATCAGCGGTCGCCTTGACCACCGCCGGGATCAGGAACGGCAGCAGGAAGCCAAGCGCGATATTGATCCGCGCGTCGCGTTGCAGACGGTGCAGCACATCGCCCCCGGCGGTGGGGTCGAAGAGCGGCAGGTTGACCCAGACGTTGAAGGCCCCCTGACGGGCCGGCCAGCCCATGACCCGCACCAGCAGCAGAAACGCGATCAGCGCGACGAGCGAGACCAGATAGGCCAAGCCAGCCGATGTGCGCACCAGATTGACCGTTTCGGCGCTGGCATCTGCGGGCAGCATCAGCACCACTAGCCGCACCGGAGAATAGGGAAAATCGACCGCATTGCCCAGAATGGTGCCGAGCAAAGTCAGCCCGGTGGTCAGCATGGTCGGATAGGTCTGCCCGCGCGCGATCAGCGACAGCACGAGGACCGTGAAGATCAGGCTCATGAACCGCAGCCGGTTGAACGGCGGCGCATCGCGGAACTCGACGATGCTGGGCAGGCGGGAGTTATATTCGAGGAAGGTCAACAGGGCGGCGACGAAGGCGATCAGCAGCGTGATCTGACTGGCTTCGGCATCAGAGCCGGGCAGCAAGAGCGCGGGGGTGGCGATCAATAGCGCCACCAATAGGCCACGCGTCGCCGCGCCTGTCATACGTCCAATCACTATACTGCCCTTCCAAACTGGCCAGCCGCGATACAGTGCCGCGCGCTTGTCCCAACTTGCTGTGCCCCGGTTGCGGGGCTTGCCTCATTATTGCCCAAATTGTGCCTTCTTTCCGCAGGGGCCTCAAGCCTTCGGCCCAAGAACAGCGGAGCTATGCGGCGTTTTCAGGGAAAGGGTGGTGCGTTCTTGCATCAATTCCGTGACGGGAAATTGGCAGACTGCCACATCTTGTGGGCGAGGCTTTGCCGCCCACAAGATTGATCTTAATAGCGATTCTGCTTCGCGCCCGCGGTCAGACCCAGGGGCGGCTTTGGCTCAGGCTGTCTTCGTAGCTGTCGATCGCCGCGCCTTTTTCCAGCGTCAGGCCGATGTCGTCCAACCCTTCGAGCAGGCAGTGCTTTTTGAAAGCGTCGACCTCGAAGGAGAACTGCTCGCCATCCGATGTTGTGACGGTCTGGTTTTCCAGATCAATCGTCATCCGCGCGTTGGAGCCTTTCTCGGCGTCTTTCATCAGCACATCGACCTGCTCTTGCGGCAGCGCGATGGGCAGGATGCCGTTCTTGAAGCAGTTGTTGTAGAAGATGTCGGCAAAGCTGGGCGCGATGACGCAGCGGATGCCGAAATCCTTGATCGCCCAAGGCGCATGTTCGCGCGAGGAGCCGCAGCCGAAGTTGTCGCCCGCCACAAGGATCTGCGCGTCGCGGTATTGCGGTTTGTTCAGCACGAAATCAGGGATCTCATTGCCGTCGCGGTCATAGCGCAGCTCGTCAAAGAGGTTCACGCCAAGGCCGGAGCGTTTGATCGTCTTGAGGAACACCTTGGGGATGATCATGTCGGTGTCGATGTTCACCAGCGGCATGGGCGCCGCGGTGCCGGTGATTTCTGTAAACTTTTCCATCGGGTTGTCCTTTGGTCTCGCCGGAACTCTACCGCCCTGCGGCGCGTTTCAGGCTATTGGGTATCAGGAGGGCATGGCATGTCGTACCAGACAGGCACGAAGGTGGAATGGGACTGGGGCAATGGCACCGGGACCGGCAAGATCGTCAAGAAATACACGCAGAAGATCACGCTGAAGCTGCAGGGCAGCGAGGTGACCCGCAAGGCGAGCGGTGACGAACCGGCCTATAAGATCGAACAGGACGACGGCAGCGAAGTGCTGAAGTCCGGCAGCGAGCTGCGCAAGGCCGACTGAGCCCCGCGCAACGCGCTTGGTATCCATTCCCCGCGCGCTCACGCCAATTCGCGCACGTCGGTCAGATGGCCGGTCAGCGCGGCCGCCGCGGCCATGCCGGGGGACACGAGATGCGTGCGGCCCTTATAGCCCTGACGGCCTTCGAAGTTGCGGTTCGACGTGGCCGCGCAACGTTCGCCGGGGGCGAGCTGGTCGGGGTTCATCGCCAGACACATGGAGCAGCCCGCGAGCCGCCATTCGAAACCGGCCTCGCGGAAGATATCCGCCAGCCCTTCTTCCTCTGCCTGTGCCCGGACAAGGCCCGAGCCCGGCACGACCATGGCGCGCAGACCGTCCTTGATCTTCTTGCCTTTCAGCACTTCGGCGGCGGCGCGCAGGTCTTCGATGCGGCCATTGGTGCAGGAGCCGATGAAGACCGTGTCGATCTCGATATCGGTGAGCTTCTGGCCCGGCTTCAGGTCCATATACTCCAGCGCACGTTTCACCGCATCGACCTTGCCGCCCTTGAAGTCCTCAGGCGCGGGCACGGTGGCGTCGATTGGCAGCACGTCTTCGGGCGAGGTGCCCCATGTGACGACCGGTGCGATGTCTTCGCCTTTCAGCGTCACGACCTTGTCCCAATGGGCGTCTTCATCAGAGAAGAGGGTTTTCCACCAGTCCATCGCCGCTTCCCATTGCGCGCCTTTCGGGGCGTGGGGACGGCCTTTGCAATATTCAAAGGTCTTTTCATCCGGCGCGATGAGGCCCGCGCGTGCGCCGCCTTCGATCGCCATGTTGCAGACGGTCATGCGGCCTTCCATCGACAGATCGCGGATCGCCTCGCCGCAATATTCGATGACATAGCCGGTGCCGCCCGCCGTGCCGGTGGCGCCGATGACCGACAGCGTGATGTCCTTGGCCGTCACACCGGGGCGCAGCTTGCCGGTGATCTCGACCTTCATGTTCTTGCCCTTGCGCTGGATCAGCGTCTGGGTGGCCAGAACATGTTCGACCTCAGACGTGCCGATGCCGTGGGCCAGCGCGCCGAAAGCGCCGTGGGTCGCGGTGTGGCTGTCGCCGCAGACCACGGTCATGCCCGGGAGGGTCCAGCCCTGCTCGGGGCCGACGATATGCACGATGCCCTGACGGATGTCCGACACCGGGTAGTAATGCACGCCGAACTCGCGGGCGTTCTTGTCGAGGGCCGAGACCTGAATGCGGCTGTCTTCGGTCATCGCCTCGGGGTCTTCGCGGCCCTCGGTGGTGGGGACGTTGTGATCCGGCACGGCGATGGTCTTGTCCGGCGCGCGCACGGTGCGGCCCGACATGCGCAGCCCTTCAAAGGCCTGCGGGCTGGTTACTTCATGCACCAGATGGCGGTCGATATAGAGCAGGCAGGTGCCGTCATCGGCTTCATGGACGACATGGGCGTCCCAGATTTTGTCATAGAGCGTCTTGGGGGACATGATGGTCCTCTCCCGTGGTTTGGAATGGCAAAGGGTGTAGCGGGTCGCGGGCTTACAGCCGTGCGAGAACGCTATGCGCCGCTCCGAAGAAGCGTTCGCGCAGTCGCGCACGGTCGCAAAGGTCAAACACCAGTATCATGGCCCAAGAGATACAGAGCCTTGACGCATCTCGCAAGCTGAGATCGGGGGCGAAGGGCGCGGGTGGCGGTACAGGGTGTTCTTGCCCCAGAGCGGGGGCTGTGCCACGCTGATCTTCCGCAAACCAAAGGCCGCGCATGATCCCGGAGACCCACCCCTTTGCGAACTTTCTCGTTTCGCTCAAAGCGTTGTTTGATGGGGTGCTTGGTTTTGGCGAGAGCATCCTCAGCCCCGGCTGGCGGCAAAACCAGATCCTGATCCTGCTGGCGCTGGTGGCGCTGGCCTGGGTGCTGCACCGGGTCACCGGCAATCTGCTGCAGAACTGGGCCCGCTCGCGCGAGGGCTGGTCGAAATGGCAGTTGCGCGTGGTAGTGCAGGTCCGGCGGCGGCTGGGGCTGATCTGGTTCGCAGTGCTGGCGGGGCTGCTGCATCAGGTGATGCAGAATATCACCTGGCCGTCGCGCTCCTATCTGATCGGCCTGGCGGCGACGCTGGCCACGATCTATGTCGGCATCGCCTTTGCCGCGCGCCTGGTGCGCAACCGCCCGCTGCGGCGCATGGTGACATGGGGCCTGTGGATCTACGCCACGCTCTATATGCTCAATGTCACCGATGAAGTGGCGGTGTTTCTCGACGGTCTGGCGCTCTCTATCGGAGAGTTCCGGGTCTCGGTCCTGACCATTCTGACGGCGCTGGTGGTGGTGGGTGCGCTCCTGACCATGGCGCGGCTGCTCAGCACCACCACGGCGGCGACGATCCGCAAGAACGAGGACATCAGCCCCTCGATGCAGGTGCTGGCCGTGAAAGGCGTGCAGATTCTGCTCTACGGGCTGGCGTTCTTTATCGGGGTGCGCTCTGTGGGGATCGACCTCACCGGGCTCGCCGTGCTGTCGGGCGCGATTGGTGTGGGCCTTGGCTTTGGCCTGCAAAAGGTCGTGTCGAACCTTGTCTCTGGCGTGATCATCCTGCTCGACAAGTCGATCAAGCCCGGCGATGTGATTTCTCTGGGCGAGACCTTTGGCTGGATCCAGACGCTGGGCGCGCGCTATGCCTCCGTGGTCACCCGCGATGGTAAGGAATTCCTGATCCCGAACGAAGACCTGATCACCGGGCAGGTGGTGAACTGGTCGCATTCCAATGACTTTGTGCGGCTCGATATCTTCTTTGGCACGGCCTATGCCGATGACCCGCATCTGGTGCGCAAACTGGCGGTGGAGGCGGCGAAAAGCGTGGACCGGGTGCTGAGCTATAAGGCCCCGGTCTGCCATATCGTCGGCTTTGGCGATTCGTCGGTGGATTACATCCTGCGCTTCTGGATCAAGGACCCGACCGGCGGGCTGACCAATATCCGTGGCAATGTCTATCTGGCGCTTTGGGATGCCTTCAAGGAACACGGCATCTCCATCCCCTTCCCGCAGCGCGAGGTAAAATTGGTCGAGGACAGCCAACTGGCGCTCTCGCGCGCGCCTGCCCCGGGCGAGCGGCGCGACTAGGCGGGGATTTGCGCCACGGTTAACGCTGTAGACACGCAATCCATTGAAAAATGCCCCTCGGGGCGCTAAATTAAGACTGCTCGGCACCGGGGCAAGCGTTCAGCATTGTTGGTGCATTACGAAGGAGGACAATGTCCTGTCTCTTACCGTTGACGCAGCGCAGGCTGCTGACCATGGGGCCGCGATGACTGCCGCCTCGCAAATCGCAACCAGCGACGACCTGCTGGCGCTTATCCTTTCCTCGCTGAATGACGACAAGGCCGAAGACATCGTGCAGATCGATCTGCGCGGCAAGACGGCCATCGGCGACTATATGGTGATCTGCTCGGGCCGCTCCTCGCGGCAAGTGTCTTCGATCTCGGAAAAGCTGGTGCAGGCCGTCAAAGACGCCACCGGGCGCACGTCCAAGATGGAAGGCCGCGAAACCGGCGACTGGGTCTTGATCGACACCGGTGATGTCGTCGTGCATGTGTTCCGCCCCGAAGTGCGTGAGTTCTACCAGCTCGAAAAGATGTGGCTGGGCGGCGAAGACGCGGCTTCGGCCATGCCGCACTGATCCCGCCCCTGCGGGACTGAGCCATGCGGGTCCATATCTGCGCCATGGGCCGGCTTCGCGCCGGTCCCGAAAAAACTCTTGTCGATGACTATCTCACCCGTTTTGACCGCACCGGCCGCGGTCTGGGCCTTGGCCCCGCGCGGGTGGTGGAGCTGGAGGACAAGAAGGGCGGCGGCATGGCGGCCGAGGCCGTCTTGTTGCAGCGCGCGATCCCGCAAGGGGCGGTGGTCTGCGTGCTGGACGAACGCGGCAAGGTTGAAACCTCCCCCGCTTTCGCAGACCGGCTTGGCAACTGGCGCGACGCCGGGCGCGGCGATCTGGCCTTCGTCATTGGCGGGGCGGATGGGATTGACCCCAGCCTGCGCGCACAGGCGGATCACGCGCTGTCCTTTGGCAAGATGGTCTGGCCGCATATGCTGGTGCGGGTCATGCTGGCCGAACAGCTCTACCGCGCGGCCGCGATCCTGTCAGGTGGGCCCTACCACCGGGTCTAGCCTGCCTTAGCGAAAGTCCCCAAGGGGCGATCGGATGTGGTACAGTTTGCAGATAACGCATCAGCAAAGGACCACCCCATGCCAAAACCTTGCCCTGTCGTTCATTTCGAAATGCCTTACCGCGATGCCGCACGGGCCGCGAAATTTTATGAAGACGCATTCGGCTGGCAGACCCAGAAGATGGGCCCCGATATGGGGGACTATGTGCTGCTTGAAACCACGGAGACAAAGGACAGCCGCCCCACGAAAGCAGGGGAAATCAACGGCGGTCTGTTTCCCCATAAAGAAGACTACCCCTCTCAGACCCCCTTGGTCGTGATCTCGGTCGAGGACATTGATGCGGCCATGGAGCGGGTTACGCAGGCAGGCGGGCGCGTTTTGGGAGAACCGGCCGAGGTTCCGGGGGTTGGCCGCTATGTGGCGTTTCAGGACTGCGAAGGCAATGGCGCTGCGATGCTTCAGCCTCAGACCTAGGGCCGGGCGGGAACGGGTCTTGCTTACCTCAAGCGGACCGGGGTGATCGCATCCGCCCAGCCATCGACATTGTCACGCGCCTGAATGCCCACCTCGGTGATGTCTTCGGGGATACGCACCCCCGACAGCGACCGCGTGAAGGGCTGTTCTTTGACATGGGGGTGGGCCAGATTGCGGGTGCCAAGCGGCTGGCCGTCAGGCGTAACCACACGCCAGGCATCGGCATAATGACCCCAGCCGGTATCGTTATGGCGCAGGGTGACATCGAATCTCCACAGATCGCCATAGCGAGAGACCACCACGTTCTGAACAATCGGGGGATCGGCCAAAGCCGGGGCCGTAAAGGCCAGAACGCTGGCAATGAGACTGCGCTTAAACATCTAAAACCACTCACAATAACAGGCTGACATATAGTGCGATTCGCCCCTGTTCCAAGGTCAAGCAGAGTCAGCGGGGCCAATTCCTGTCAAAGTTGCAAAAATCAGTGGTGCAATTGCACCAGCTGCGCGGCATCATAGCAACAATCATGCGCTGCTGCATGTCTGAAACACCGGAGGACCGCCATGGAGATGCCCCTACCAGATGCCGCGATCATCGCGCGCAAGGCGCGGGTGGTCTCCAAGCTGCGGGCGGCCTTGCCAGCGGCGGCGGTGATCGATGACGAACATGAGACCCGCGCCTATGAATGCGACGCGCTCACGGCCTATACCTGCGCGCCCATGGCCGTCACCCTGCCCGCGAGCACCGAGGAGGTCTCCGCCATTCTGCGCATCTGCCATGAGGAAGGCGTGCCGGTCGTGCCACGCGGCTCTGGCACCTCGCTCGCCGGGGGCGCATTGCCCACGGCGGACAGCGTGGTGCTGGGGGTGATGCGCATGGCCGAGGTGCTTGAGGTCGATTACGACAACCGCTTGATCCGGGTGCAAACCGGGCGCACCAACCTCAGCGTCACCGGCGCGGTGGAGGAGGACGGGTTTTTCTACGCCCCCGACCCGTCGAGCCAGCTGGCCTGCGCCATCGCCGGCAATATCGCGATGAACTCGGGCGGGGCGCATTGTCTGAAATACGGGGTCACTACCAACAACCTGCTGGGTGTGACCATGGTGATGATGGACGGCGAAGTGGTCGAGGTGGGCGGCGGCTATATGGATGCGGGCGGGCTCGACCTCTTGGGCGTGATCTGCGGCTCTGAAGGGCAGCTTGGCGTGGTGACCGAAGCCACCTTGCGCATCCTGCCCAAACCCGAAGGCGCGCGGCCCGTGCTGATGGGGTTCGACGACAACGCCGTGGCGGGGGCCTGTGTCAGCGACATCATCAAGGCGGGCGTGCTGCCCGTGGCGATCGAATTTATGGACCGCCCCTGTATCGAGGCCACCGAGGCTTTCGCCCATGCGGGCTACCCGATGTGCGAGGCGCTGCTGATTGTCGAGGTCGAAGGCTCGGAGGCCGAGATCGACCACCAGCTTGCCCTGATCACCGAAATCGCCCGCCGCCACAACCCGGTGGAACTGCGCGAAAGCACCAGCGCCGAGGAAAGCGCCGCGATCTGGCTGGGGCGCAAATCGGCCTTTGGCGCGATGGGGCAGATCAATGACTATATGTGTCTCGATGGCACCATCCCGGTGACCGAACTGCCCATGGTGCTGCGGCGGATCGGCGAAATGTCGGCGGACTACGGGCTGCGGGTCGGCAATGTCTTTCACGCGGGCGATGGCAATATGCACCCGCTCATTCTGTTTGACGCCAACACCCCCGGCGAGCTGGAGAAATGCGAAGCCTTCGGGGCCGATATTCTGCGGCTTTGCGTCGAGGTCGGCGGCTGCCTGACCGGCGAGCATGGGGTCGGGATCGAGAAACGCGACCTGATGCATGTGCAATATGGCCGCGACGATCTGGCGGCGCAGCTGGCGGTGAAGGATGTGTTTGATCCGGCGTGGCTGCTCAACCCGGCCAAGGTCTTTCCGCTGGATGTGACCGAAGAGCGCCGCCGCAGCGGGCCTGTGGCGGCATGAGCGCGACGGAAGTGACAGGCGAGGCGGAACTGGCCGAGGCGATCCGGGGGGCGGAGGGCCCCCTGTCGGTGCAGGGCGGCAACACCCGCGGCATGGCGGGATGCGGGGCGGCGCTGTCTGTCGCGGGGCTGAGCGGCATCCGCCTTTATGAGCCGGGCGCGCTCACCTTGGTCGCGCAGGCCGGCACCCCCCTGTCGGAAATCGAAGACGCCCTTGCCGCCGAGGGTCAGCGTCTGGCCTTTGAACCGATGGACCACCGCGCGCTTCTGGGCGGCAGTGGCACGCCGACCATCGGCGGGGTCTTTGCGGCCAATATCAGCGGCCCCCGGCGGCTCAGCGTCGGGGCGGCGCGGGATTTCCTGTTGGGGGTGCGTTTCGTCGATGGCAGGGGGCGGATCGTCAAGAACGGCGGGCGCGTGATGAAGAATGTCACCGGCTATGATCTGGTGAAGCTGATCGCCGGTTCCTGCGGCAGCCTTGGCGTCTTGACCGAGGTTGCGCTGAAAGTCATGCCGGTGCCGGAAACCAGCGCCACGCTCTGCCTTGCGGGGTTAGACGATCATAAGGCGGTCAAGGCGATGGCGCAGGCGATGCGCAGCCCTTTTGAAGTCACCGGCGCGGCCCATGATCCGGCGCGGAGGCTGACCCTCCTGCGGCTCGAAGGTTTCGCGCCCTCGGTGCGCTACCGCTTGGACCGGCTGCGCGCATTGCTGGCCCCGGTGGGCGCGGACATGCGGGTTCTTGAGGCCGAAGAATCTGAGGCCGCATGGCAAGAGCAGCGCGATGTAACGGCCTTCGCCAAGGCGCCGGGCGATGTCTGGCGGGTGCACTGCCGCCCGACCGAGGCAGTCGAAATCGCAAACCGCGCGGCGGCGGAGGCGCATCTTTTCGATTGGGCGGGCGGGCTCGTCTGGCTGCGCATGGCCCCCGGCACCGATCTGCGTGCCCGGCTGGGCAACTACGAGGGCCATGCGACATGGGTGCGGGCTGCGGCGGAAACACGGGCCGCATGTGCCCGAGAGCAACCGGCCTCCCCCGGCGTGACGCGGCTCAGGGCCGGGCTGCGCGCGCAATTCGATCCGCGCGGCATCCTCAATCGGGACCGAGCGGGGCAGCCGTGACTTTGGCGGCAACCTTCCTGACGGTCTTTCGGGGCGGCCCCTGGGCCTTTCGCCAGCTGACACGGCCCGCGCCCTGGTTCGGTCTTGCGCTGGCCGACCCTTTGCGCGGCCCATAAACCTCGGAGCTTTCATGCAAACGACCTTCACCCCCGACCAGTTGAAAAACCCCGACACCAAACGCAGCAATGAGATCCTGCGCGCCTGTGTGCATTGCGGGTTTTGCACCGCAACCTGCCCGACCTATCAGGTCTTGGGGGATGAATTGGACAGCCCGCGCGGCCGCATCTACCTGATCAAGGACATGCTGGAGAAAGACCGCGATCCGGACGCAAAGACCGTGCAACATATCGATCGCTGCCTCTCCTGTCTGGCCTGTATGACCACCTGCCCCTCTGGCGTGCATTACATGCATCTGATCGACCATGCCCGCGCCTATATCGAGGAACGCTACAAACGCCCTCTGGGCGAGCGCGCCCTGCGCTGGCTGCTGGCGCGTATTCTGCCCTACCCCACCCGGTTCCGGCTGGCCCTGCTTGGGGCCAAGGTCGGGCGGCCCTTTGCCCGGGTGATGCCCGACGCCCGGCTCCGCGCGATGCTGGAGATGGCGCCAAAGGTGATCCCCCCGGTCAGCCCCAATGACGCCCCGCAGTGCTTCCCCGCCAAGGGCAAAACGACCCGCCGCGTGGCGCTGATGACCGGCTGCGCCCAGCGCGCGCTCAACACCGATATCAACGATGCCACCATCCGCCTGCTGACCCGTGCGGGCTGCGAAGTGGTGGTGGCCAAGGGCGCAGGCTGCTGCGGGGCGCTGACCCACCACATGGGCAAGACCGACGACAGCCACGCCCATGCCGCAAGAAATATCCGCGCATGGGGGGCCGAGATCGACGGCGCGGGGCTCGATGCCATCGTCATCAACACCTCTGGCTGCGGCACGACGGTCAAGGACTATGGCCATATGTTCCGCAACGATCCGCTGGCCGCAGATGCAGCAAAGGTCTCGGCGCTGGCCTGCGATGTGACGGAACTGCTGGCGGACCTGGATCTGCCGATTACTGAGGCGCCGGAAATGGTCGTCGCCTATCACGCCGCCTGTTCCTTGCAGCATGGCCAGCAGATCAAGAGCGCGCCGAAGAAACTGCTGAAAGACGCCGGGTTCACCGTGGTGGAACCTGCCGACAGCCACCTGTGTTGCGGCTCAGCGGGAACATATAACCTCATGCAGCCTGAAATTTCCAAGCAGCTCAAAGAGCGTAAGGTCAAGACCTTAGAGGCCAAAAACCCCGATGTCATCGCGGCGGGCAATATCGGCTGTATGATGCAGATCGGCTCTGCCACGGGCGTGCCGGTGGTGCATACTGTGGAACTGCTGGACTGGGCCTGTGGCGGGCCGAAACCACCCGCATTGACGCGCGGGGCAGATCGCACCCCCGACGTGCAGCGATTGCGCTGAGCCGCCGCCCTATTTCTGCCGCACCGCTCTGATATATGCGGGGGTGGGACATGATTTCGAGGTGCATTTTGCGACAGTTTTTGGCGGCTATTCTGGCCGCGATTACCATGGCGACGGCGGCCCCGGCGCAGGACACGGCGCTCAGGGCGCTGGACAACGGCATCGACGCCGCCGCCTGGGAGGCTGTGGGACGGCTCGACATCGGCGGCACCGGCTTTTGCACCGGCACGCTGATCGCCCCCCGGCTGGTGCTCACCGCGGCGCATTGCCTGTTTGACCGCGAGACCAAGGCCCGCATTGACCATGGCAAGGTGCAGTTTCTGGCCGGCTGGCGCAATGGCCGCGCGGGGGCCTACCGCGATATCCGCCGCGCCGTGGTACATCCGGACTATGTCTATGATGGCGAGGTCTCCTCGGGCCGGGTGCGCAATGATCTGGCGCTACTGGAACTGTCCCGCCCGATCCGCAACACCACGATCCGCCCCTTTGGCACCGCCGCCCGCCCCCGTCCGGGCGCGCGGGTCGGCGTGGTGAGCTATGCCCGCGACCGCGCCGAAGCCCCCTCCCTGCAAGAGGTCTGCAAGGTGCTGGCCCAGCAAGAGGGGGTCTTGGTCACCTCTTGCTCCGTCGATTTCGGTTCCAGCGGTGCGCCGATCTTCAGCTTTGTCGCCGGCGAGGCGCATATCGTCTCGGTGGTCTCCGCCAAGGCCGAGGTCGAGGGTGAGCAGGTCTCGCTCGGCACGGCGCTCGGCGCGCCTTTGGCCTTGTTGCAGGCCGAACTCGTCGCCGGCAAAGGCGTCTTTCTGGGCTCTGGCTCGGCGGGAAAACGCATCCGGGTGGATCAACAACAGCGCGGAACCGGGGCAAAATTCGTCCGGCCCTGAAATCGCGTCACAGGGTCTTGAAAGCGCATTCTGCCCTCCACATATGAGCTTTGCCGAAGTGCCTGTTGAGGGCTTCGGCAGTCGAAAACCGGGTCTGTCCAATGGTGGAAGGCCCGATACGTCAATCGCTCAAAGATGAGGATGAAGATATGCGTACGTTTGATTTTGCACCGCTTTACCGGTCCAGCGTCGGTTTCGACCAGATCGCTAATATGATGGACCGTGTGCTGACCAATGATGGGGCCACCCCCAGCTACCCCCCTTATAATATCGAAAAGCTTGAGGACGATGCCTACCGCATCTCCATCGCCGTTGCGGGCTTTTCGGACAGTGATCTGAGCGTCGAAGTGCGGGAAAAGGCGCTGATCGTCTCGGCGCGCAAAGCGGATGAGGATGAGGACAAGACCTACCTTCACCGCGGCATCGCGACCCGCGCCTTTGAACGCCGCTTCCATCTGGCCGACCATGTGCACGTGATCGGTGCGGCCCATGTCAATGGCATGCTGCATATTGAACTGGAGCGTCAGGTGCCGGAAGCGCTGAAACCACGTCAGATCGAGATTTCCTCGGACGTGAAAGCCATTGAGAAGGACGTTGTTGACGCGAAATCCGTCAACTAAACGCCGCTCAGTGAGCTTTGCGAAGGCCCGCCCCGCCCGGCGGGCCTTTTTTATGCCAGCGCGATCCTTGGCCCCAAACGAAATATCAACCTCTGCCCGCCATTCTGCCGCTGAAACCAGAATGGATCACCGCCTTGCAGAATGCTGTCCTTAAGGCCTTCGCGGCCCTTATGCTCTTGCCCGGTCCTTTATGGGCCGAGGCTGTCTCGCTCCTGCCCCGCGCCGATGCCGCGCCCCGTGGGGGTCTCATACAGGCCAGCCTCCCCGCCCAGGACCGCGCCGCGCCCAGTCTGTTTATCGGACGCGCGGCGACGGGATTCTTCGCTGACCGACCCGCGCATGAACCGGTCTTTGCCGCCGCGCCCTTGCAGCGCTCCGGCGCGGCGGATGTCATGGTGATCCGCGCGTTGATCGAGGAAGCGGAATCGCGCCGCGATGGCTATGACGCGGTGCAGCACGGCGCAAGGATCAAGCCGGGCAAACGCCCCACGCAGATGACCGTGGCAGAGATTTATCGCTGGATCGACCGCACCCCCGGCCAGCCCCATGCGATTGGGCGCTATCAATTCATCCCCGCGACCTTGAAACGGGTGATGCGGCTGCTGGATGTGCCGCCCTCCGCGCGGTTCTCACCGCAGTTGCAGGACCGTCTGGCCGATGTGCTGCTGAATGAGGCCGGGCTGTCGCGGCTGCGGGCGGGGCGGATCAGCCGTCATGCCTTTATGAACAACCTCGCGAAAATCTGGGCCGGGCTGCCCAACAGCAGCGGCAGGTCACATTACGCGGGCTATGCGGGCAACAAAGCCTCGATCAGCTGGGCGCGCTTCGACGCGGTTTTGGCGCAGGTCTTTCCCAGCTAACAAAAAGGCCGCGCCCGGCAGGGGCGCGGCCTATGCGTGATCTGTCTGACGCGGTTTAGACGCTGAGGCAGACGTATTTCATTTCGAGATAGTCCTCGATCCCGTGGTGCGAGCCTTCGCGGCCCAGGCCGGATTGTTTGACCCCGCCAAAGGGCGCAAGCTCGGTCGAGATGATGCCGGTGTTCACGCCCACAATGCCATATTCCAGCGCCTCGGCCACTTTGTAGACGCGGCTCAGATCCTTGGCGTAGAAATAGGAGGCGAGGCCAAAGATCGTGTCATTGGCCATGGCGATCACATCGTCCACATCGTCGAACTTGAAGAGCGGCGCGAGCGGGCCAAAGGTTTCCTCTTGCGCGACCTTCATGTCCTGCGTCACGCCGGTGACGATGGTCGGGGCAAAGAAGTTGCCGCCCATGTCGTCCTTGTCATTGCCCAGAATGATCTTGGCACCGTTTTCAACCGCGTCCTTAATATGCTCTTGCACCTTGTCAGATGCTTCGGGGTTGATCAGCGGGCCAAGGTCAGTGCCGTCTTCAAGGCCGTCGCCGACCTTCATTTGGCTCACCCGCTCCTTCAGCTTGGCCGCGAAGTCATCATAGACGCCGGCCTGCACATAGATCCGGTTGGCACAGACGCAGGTCTGACCGTTGTTGCGGAATTTGCACATGATGGCACCTTCGACCGCCGCATCGAGATCGGCGTCGTCAAAGACGATGAAAGGCGCGTTGCCGCCCAGCTCCATGGAGCATTTCATCACCTGATCGGCGGCCTGTTTCAGCAGGATGCGCCCGACTTCGGTGGAGCCGGTGAAGGTCAGCTTGCGCACGGCAGGGTTCTCGCAGAACTCCTTGCCCACAGCGGAAGAAGAAGACGACGGCAGCACGTTGAACACGCCCGCCGGAATGCCCGCACGTTCCGCCAGCACGCCCATGACGATGGCCGAGAGCGGTGTCTCCGCCGCCGGGCGGGCGACAAAGGAACAGCCCGCCGCCAGCGCCGGGGCTGCCTTGCGGGTAATCATCGCATTGGGGAAGTTCCACGGGGTGATCGAGGCCGCCACGCCAATCGGCTGTTTCAGCACCATGATACGCTTGTCGCGCTGATGGCCGGGGATCATCTCGCCGTAGACCCGCTTGGCCTCTTCGCCAAAGAACTCGATGAAAGACGCGCCATAGGCGATTTCGCCCTTGGCCTCGGCCAGCGGCTTGCCCTGTTCGGCGGTCAGGATGGTGCCCAGATCGTCTTGGTTCTCCATCATCAGATCGAACCATTTGCGCATCACGGCGGCGCGTTCCTTGCCGGTCCAGGCGGCCCAGTCCTTCTGCGCCTTTTCCGCCTGCGCGATGGCCCCTGCCACCTGCGCGCGGCTCAGGTCTGCGACCTGCGCAATGACATCGCCCCGCGCGGGGTTGGTCACGTCAAAGGTGCCGTCCTCGCCATCGACCCATTCGCCGCCGATATATGCGCGCGTTTCCAGCAGACTGGGGTCTTTGAGCAGTGATTTCAGGTCCGTCTTTGCATCAGTCATGTCATCTCTCCGCTATTCTCTATGGTCTCCAAAGCAACAACGGGTATGATTGTCCAGAAAATGTTTGATCAAACCCGGGCTGGGAGACCCAGATGATGCTTGATGACGCCTATGAAAATTCCGCCTACATCGAAGGCGCCGACAGTTTCCCGCCCCGTTGGGAAAAGGAGGCGGCGGCGTTTCGCGCGCAGCTGGGCGCGCGGGCTCAATGCAATGTGCGCTATGGCCCGTCTGACCGGCAGAAGTTTGACCTCTTCCAGCCCGAAGGCGTGTCGCGCGGCACGGCGGTCTTTGTGCATGGCGGCTATTGGAAGGCGTTTGACAAGAACTACTGGTCGCATCTCGCCGCAGGCCCGCTGGCGCGGGGCTATGCCGTGGCGATGCCGTCCTATGACCTCTGCCCCGATGTGCGCATTTCCGAGATTTCGACGCAGATTGCCGCCGCGCTGACCGAGATCGCCAACCGCACCCAGGGCAGTATCGTTCTGTCGGGCCATTCGGCAGGCGGGCATCTGGTGGCGCGGATGACCGATCCGCTGCTCTTGGGCGCCGAGGTGCGCGACCGGATCACCCGGATCGTCCCGATCTCGCCGGTGGCGGACCTGATGCCGCTGCTTCAGACCGAGATGAACGATATATTGCGCCTGGACGAAGCCGAAGCCGAAGCGGAAAGCCCGGTCAATATGACCCCGCCGCACGGCGTCGATGTCACCGTCTGGGTCGGTGCGGAAGAGCGGCCCGTCTTTCTGGAGCAAGCCGAGAAATTCGCCCGCAACTGGGGCGCGCGGCAGGTGGTGGCGGAGGGCAAACATCATTTTGATGTCATCGACCCGCTAGCCGAACCGGACAGCGCGCTGACCAAAGCGCTGCTGGGCAGCTAAGCGCGGGCAAAGCCTCGACAAAAGTTGCAGCGCCAAGCGCTCGGCATTTGCCGCAGTGCCGCGAACGCGCTATGTCGGAAGGGCAAGGCCCGTCGCTGGCCGCGCAAGCTATTGGAAAGGGTCGGGTATGAGAATCGTCAAATGGGTATTCTGGATCACAATCTGGGCGCTGATCGCCGCGTTTTTCCACTATACCCTGCCGCAGACCGATATCGTGCGGGTGACGGACACCTATGAAAAACGCATCGACTTTGGCAATAATTCGATCTTCTGGTCGGGCTCCGCCACCGATGGCGCCGGCCAATCGGTCAACCGCGACGTCTTTTTCATCCAGACCCGCCGCGCCAAGGGCGATGTCATGGTCTACCGCAACGAAGACACCGGCTGGGGCTGGCCGCCCTATTTCAAATTCGACACGGCCAACCTTCAGGCCGAAGCGGCAGATGCCCGCAGCACCACCGGGGCGCCGCAGTATTATGCGCTGAAACATTACGGCTGGCGCAGTGAGCTTTTGTCGATCTACCCCAATGCCGTGTCCCTGCGCCCGGTCGAGGGGCCGGAGGCGGGCAAGGGGCTGCCGATCCTCAACATCATCATCCTGACCCTCTTTGCCGCGCTGGTCTATGCGATCTGGGTGCGCTGGCGTCGCTTCCGCCGTGCCCGGCTGGACCCGCGGATCGAGGCGCTTGAAGATGACATTGCCGCCCGGCGGGGCCGTTTCGCCCGCTGGCGGGCCGAGCGCCGCGCGCGAAAGTAAACATGATAGGAGGCGCGCTGTGCCTCGGGCGCTTGCCCGGCAGTCAATGCCCTTGACTCCAATCAAGGCCGCTTATGGACATTATCCTCGTCACCACGGTCATTGCCTCGCTGTTTCTGGTCATCGGCGTGGCCGAGCCTTTTGCGGCGCGGATGCGACTGCCTTACAGTGTTATCCTTGCGGTGCTGGGCATGCTGATCGGCACCGGCGCGATCTTTCTGCTGCGCACCAATCTGACCGACGCGCTCAACCCGGCGGCGGCGGCCATTCTCGAACTTCCGATCCGCTCCAACGTCTTCTTGTATGTCTTCCTGCCGACGCTGCTGTTTCAGGCCACGCTGGGGATGAACCTGCGGCGCATGTTGGACGATTGGGTGCCGATCCTGACGCTGGCGGTGGTGGCCGTGGTGGTGGCGACGGTGAGCATCGGCTATGCGCTGTTTTGGGTCAGCGCGATACCGCTCGCCGCCTGTCTGTTGATCGGGGCGATTGTCTCGACCACCGACCCCTCGGCGGTGGTGTCGATCTTCCGCTCGATCTCGGCCCCGCGGCGGTTGGCGCGGATCATCGAGGGCGAAAGCCTACTCAACGATGCCGCCGCGATTGCGCTCTTTGGCGTGTTCATGGCCTTTGTGATGCAGGGCACCCCGGACCCGAAACTCGGCAACGCTCTGGCGCAGTTCCCGATCTTGATCGCCGGCGGCGCGCTGGTGGGCTGGCTGGGGGCGCGGATCGCGGTCTGGGTCATGGCGCTGTTCAGCCGCCATGAGCTGGCGCAGCAATCGATCTCGGTCGCCCTGCCCTATCTGGCCTATATCGTCGCGGAACAAAGCGTGGGCGCCTCTGGTGTGATTGCTGTCGTGGTGGCGGGTCTCACGCTGAACCTGACCGCGCCGGGGCGGCTGCCGCCGCAGTCCCTGACCAACCTGCGCGAGCTTTGGGATGTGCTGGCGCATTGGGCCGGGGCGTTGATCTTTATCCTCGCCGCCCTGTTGATCCCGCGGCTGCTCGAAGAGGTCCAACTGTCGGACTTTCTGCTGATCGCGGTCACCGTCGTCGCCGCGATCATTGCGCGTATGGTGATCCTGTTCGGCCTGATGCCTTTGCTGAGCGCGCTGCGCCTTTCGCCTTCCGTCGAACGGCGCTACCGGGTGGCCATCCTCTGGGGCGGGCTGCGCGGGGCGGTGACCCTGTCGCTGGCGTTGGCGGTCACGGAAAGCACCCGGGTGCCGCCTGATATCCAGCGGCTGGTGGGTATTCTGGCGACCGGATTCACCCTGTTCACCCTTTTGGTGCAGGGCTCCACCCTGCGGTGGATGATCGGCAAACTGGGGCTGGATCAACTGTCGCCCATCGACCATGCCCTGTCGCGGCAGGTGGTGGCGGTTTCGCTGCAGACCGTGCGCGAGGATGTGGCCCGCACCACGGAAAACTACGATCTGGACCATGACATCGTGCGTTCCGAGGCCAAACGCTTTGGCGAGCGGCTGGAAGTGGCGGTCAAGGCGGCCGAGGATGCGTCGGACATTCTGGACCGGGACCGCATTGCTCTGGGGCTCATCGCCCTCGCGGGGCAGGAACGCGAGACCATTCTGGCGCGGGTGCGCGAGCGGACAATCTCGGCCCGGATGGCGGATCTGGTGCTGTCGGACGCGGACCGGCTGATCGAAGCCGCCCGCACCCAGGGCCGCAGCGGCTATCAACGCGCGGCCCGGCGCAGCGTGGCCTATGGGCGCAGCTTTCGCGCCTCGGCGGTGCTGCATGGGCGCTATGGCATCTCTGGCCCGCTGGCGCGCATGACCGCCGACCGTTTTGAACATCTGCTGTCGCAGCGGCTGATCCTGAAAGACCTCGGCGGCTTTATCGACGGCCGCATCCGCCGCATCCATGGGCGGCGCGTGGCCGAACTGCTGCATGAACTCCTGTCGCGCAGGATCGAGTCTGTCGAAACGGCGCTGGAAGGGCTGCGCCTGCAATACCCCGGCTATGCGGAAGAGCTGGAACGCCGCTTTATCCGCCGGACCGCCCTGCGGCTGGAAGAACGCGAATATGCCACCATGCGCGAAGACGGGTTGATCGGGGCGGAGGTTTACACCGCGCTGATGCAGGATCTCACCACCCGCCGCGTCGCCGCCGAGGACCGCCCGCGGCTCGACCTTGCGGTGCAGCGCGGGGCCTTCATCCGCCAGTTCCCGCTGTTTACCGACCTCAAGGAAAGCACGCTGCGGCGGCTTAGCCGCTCTCTTGTCACCCGCTATGTCGATGCCGGAACCGTCGTGCTGCGCAAGGACATCCCGGTGCGGCAGGTGTTTTTCATCGCCTCTGGCGCGGTGGAGCTGGAGACCGCCGGGCAGACCTGGCGCCTGGGCCGGGGGGAGATGTTCGGCCAGATGGCGATCCTGACCCATAAGGCCCGCCGCGCGGATGTGCGCGCCATTGCCCCCACCACCCTGCTGGTGCTGGACGAAGACCGTTTCAGACGCCTGCTAAGCCGCAGCGGTGCCCTGCGCCGTGCTGTGCTGGCCAGTGCCGAAAAGCGCGGCATCGACCCTGTGGACCTCTTGCCAAAACGCCAAACCCGGTAACGGTGATCGCCGCGTAGCGGAATCCTCTTATGGTTGCTTTTGCTGCATTTTACCGCTTTTCCTTACCTTTTGGCAGAACCAGATAGCGTTGCCTGACGGCGCTATTCACGGTAGCATCTATGGTTCAATCCTGTGGGTCCTGTGGTTGCCGGGGCGTGGCAATCCGGGGCCAAGACTGTGTCACTTGGAGGCGGGGGCGCGAATAGTTTGCAGACGGAGAAAACGGCAGATCTCACCCAATATTTGGCCTCGATCATCGAAAATTCTGATGACGCAATCATCACCAAGAACCTCGATGGCATCATTCAAACATGGAACCGTGGCGCGACTCATCTTTTTGGCTACAGCGCGGCAGAGGCCATAGGCCAGCCGATCTTGATGCTGATCCCCAGTGATCGGCGAAATGAGGAGGACGAGATCATGGCGCGGCTGCGCCGGGGCGAGCGGATCCAACAGTTCGAGACGATCCGCCGCCGCAAGGATGGCAGTGAAGTCCCGATTTCCCTGACGATCTCGCCGGTGCGCAACGCATGTGGGGAGGTGATCGGCGCCTCGAAAATCGCGCATGACATCACTGCGCAGATCGAAGCCGCTGAACGCCAGCGGCTGCTGCTGGCCGAGATGCGGCACCGGGTCGGCAATTGCTTTGCCGTGGCGGGCAGCCTGATTTCCGTCACCGCGCGGGGGGTCGAGACCTCCAAGGAACTGGCCCGTGAAATGCGCTGCCGCCTGATGGCCTTGTCTGCGGCGCATCGCTTGGCAGTGGTTGACCCCAGTGGCGCCACCACCTCGCCCACGTCTTTGGAGCAGCTTCTGGGTTCGGTTGTCAAACCGCTGGCCGCCGCGCAGCGGGTCGAATTGAAGATTGATAAGATCTGCATCGCGCCCGAAGCCCTGACCTCGCTTGCGATGATCCTGTATGAATTGGCCACCAATGCCGCCAAATATGGAGCCTTCTCGCAGCATGACGGCGCGCTGGACGTTCGCGCCCGGCGGGTCGCGGATCGGTTGGTGATCGAATGGAATGAGACCTGCGAGATCGAGCCTGTCGATGCCCGGAAAACAGGGTTTGGCACACAGATGTGTCAGGATGTGGCGCGGTCATCGCTGGGCGGGACGATCAAGCGCGACTTCAGACCGACCGGAATGCGGGCGGTGATCGATCTGGAACTGGCCAGACTGGAGGCCTGAGAAAAGCCCCGCGGCCACGGAAGGGCCGCAGGGCTGGGAAAAGCCTTAGTCGGCGTCGACCACGGTTTCACCGGTGGCGGCGTCGATCAGTATTTCACGCTCGCCGGAGGCATCGGTCAATTCGATTTCATAGACCATCCGCCCGTCTTCCTCATCGAGCGAAAGCTCTTCAATCTGCGTGACCCCGGTGGCTTCAAGATCGGCCAATGCCTTCATCAGAATGTCACCGGAGTCGCCGGCCGCGCGCAGCTCATCCTCTTGGAAAAGCCCGCTCAGAAAGCTGGTCAGCCGCTCTTCGGACTGGGACAGCACGTCGCCGGTCTGCGCATCGACCGCCAATTCATAGACATCCGAGCCTCTGACCATGTCGATCTCATAGATCAGCCGGCCATCCTCGGTTTCGATCTCAGCCTCAAGCACGCCGCCGTCGAACTGCGCCTGCGCCGCCTCGATCGCGCGGGTCATCGATACGCGCTCGTTTTGGGCCGCAGGCGCCGGGGTCGCCGCGTCCTGGGCCATGGCCGATGCGGGGGCCAAGATTAGCGTGGCGGCGAGGGCTGTGAAATGCTGTCGCATGGGAGATCTCCTGTTTGATCGCGAAAGACTGGCCGCTGCACCCGTTCGGATGCGGGCCTCTGCTGTCACAACCCCCAGCAAGACCGCGCGTTCCATGCGCCAACCGCGCCTCGGTCAATCCGCGAAAAGCCGCTCTGTCTGCGCGATCTCGCGCGCCTTTTCTTCGGGGATCATCAGGAACTGACCCAAGGCAGCGGCATTGCTGTCCGGATCCGCCGTCTCGCGCAGGCAGTTGTAATGCTCAAACTGCGCATCCCTGATGCAGTCAGTCTCATGCAACATCGCGCCGCGGATCGTCGGCAAGAGCCGGTTCAGCGTTTCCTGCGAGGTCTGATCCCCGGCAAGGCCCGAACGCATGGCGTGGCCGATCAGGTAGTCGTCCGGCAGGCGACATTCGATCTCCAGCATGCGGGTGATCGACCGGTCCGAGGCGAAGTCGTTCAAAAGATCGAGGTTCGCCGGGTCGATACAGACGATCAGCCGGTCGGTCTCGTAATAGTCAAACAGCATCCGCAGCACCGCGCGCCGGTGCCGCGTGCGCTTTTCCAGCGTTGTCTGAATGCCGCCAAGGTCCGGCAAAGGGGTGTCTTCTTCGCTGAAAAGATACTCCACGGCAGGCAGGTTGGTCACTTGGCGGATGCGCTCAAGCACCCGTTTCGCCACGTTCCATTTCTTGCAGATCACGATCAGCAACTCGCGCTCCCGGCCCAAAGTCGCTTCGGTCTCCCAGAACCGGTTGGCAAAGCGCCGCCCGATCCGGCCACGCCCCGTCAGGAAATCAAACAGGCTGCGGCCCTCGTTGCTGATCTGGAAGGGCACCGACCGCGCGGCATAAAGCAGGCCCAGGCGGCGCTTGAGGTCCACCGCTTCGGGGCTGATCTTGCGCGCGAACAGATAGTTCTGGCTGAGCAGCAGATCATAGTGATCGTTGTAGAAGGTCACCGGCATGCCGTAGTCGGTGAACATCAGGAAAGTGAGACTGCGGTTTTCGATCTCGGCTTCGGGCACAAGATGGCGCACCAGCGTTTGAAAGAATGTCTCATCCGGTATCCAGGTGCTGCGGAAGAAACGGATGACATCGCGGCGTTGTTTTACGAACTCCAGCAGAAATTCGACCGTGCGACGGCGCAGGCACCACCATTGGCTGCCGATTTGAATCTGCAGGTCGGCAGGGATGCTACGGGTGAGGCCAAGGCGCTTTTGCAGGTTGAACATGGCATAGAACAGCTTTCGCTGGGTCCGCTCATTGAACCAATGGCGGTAGATCAGCCGCTCTTCCTTCCAGCCGGTCTTGATCCAATCGCTCTTGAAATAGTCCACGCTTTCGATGAAATCCCGGTCGTGCTCATCCAAGAACTGATGCACATATTCCGCCGATTTGATCGCCATGCAATCGCCCGACAGCATGTAGAAATGCGTGGCGCGGGGGAAGTCCTCCACGGCGGCGCGCAGGGTGTGCAGAGTTGCCTCCACCAAAGACCACTCGCCCCAGCCGCAGCGGATGCGTTTGCGCGCGAAGGTGACATTGGGATTGTCCGCAAGAGCGCTGGTGATCTGGCGGTAAGCCGCGGGATCGGCCGAGCCATCAAAATGGATCGCCATGAAATCGCCCACCGCCGTCAGCCGCTCGGCCTGCCGAATGATGGCCTCCGGATCTTTGTGGCACAGCAGAAGATAGGCGATTTTAGCCATGCAGGATACCGACAGCCCTTTCACATGTGGCCCATGATACCGGACCGTTTATCTAGTTAATCGTGAAGACAGATTGAATAAACAGCCTATCTTTGCTTTTTTGCGGCAGCGCCAGACTGTTGCTTAAAACAGTCAGCGCCAGCAGGAGGCATAGGAGCATGGGTTTTCCCGGAACATGGATGACGGAAAGTGAAAGCATGGTGTACCGGGTGGTGCCCAAATGCGCCTGTTCGACGATCGGTCAGATCATGTATTATTCCGACCACGGCACGTTTTTCGACGGCGACATTCACGATGCCAAGGATGGCATTCACAAATGGGCGCTGGATGGCTCGCAGGGGCCGATCACCGAGAATGTGACCGGGCATAAGTCGCTGGCCTTCACCTGCGTGCGCAACCCCTATACCCGTATCCTCTCCTCCTTCTTTGACAAGATCTGCGGCATCCAGCGCAATGGACGGCGCTATCGCGGCAATCTGGTCCCGCTGTTGGTGCAGAAATACGGGATCGACGTGGGCGGCGAGGACGGCAAGCAGGCGTTCGACCAGATCGCCAGCTTCCGGCGCTTCTTGCTTTTCGCGCGCGACACCATCCGCTGGCGGCGGCCGATGGACCCGGACATTCACTGGTCGGCGGTCTCGGGCCATGTCAGCACCTTCATCATCAACGGCGGCAGATACGACCAGATCTTCTGGACGGAACAGTTCAACGACGGGATGCAAAAGGTGCTGGATACGGTCGAGACGCCGCACCGGGTCGATCTGGCCGCGATCCCCCGCTTCAACGAAAGCGAGGGCCATGGGCCCAAACGCGCGCATCCGGTGGCGGATTACTTCGACGATCTGTCGATGCATCTGATGCGCGAGATCTACAAGCGCGACTTTGATCTGTTCAAATATGACTTCGACAATCCGGCCAATAAAATGCCCGTCGGAGAGATCGATCTCGACGAGGTGCATGCCAAGCTCGGCGACTGAACAGCGGCATCTTGCGCCGGGGCGGGCGGCGCTCTACATGTTTTGCCATGTCACAGGTCAAATCCAGTTCCAAATCCGATCCGAATTACAAGGTGATCGCCGAAAACCGCCGCGCGCGGTTTGACTACGCGATCTCTGAAGACATCGAATGCGGCATCGTCCTTGAAGGCTCGGAAGTGAAATCCCTGCGCCAGGGCGGGGCGAATATCGCCGAGAGCTATGCCGCGGTGGAGGATGGCGAACTGTGGCTGGTGAACTCCTATGTGGCACCCTATAAACAGGCCACGACCTTTCAGCATGAGGAACGCCGCCGCCGGAAGCTGCTGGTCAGCCGCAAGGAACTGGCCGACCTGTGGAACGCGACGCAGCGCAAGGGCATGACGCTGGTGCCGCTGGTGATGTATTTCAATCATCGCGGCATGGCGAAGATCAAGATCGGCGTGGCCAAGGGCAAAAAGCTGCATGACAAGCGCGAGACAGCGGCCAAGCGCGATTGGTCGCGCCAGAAGCAGCGGTTGCTGAAGGATCACGGCTAAAGGGGCGCAGGCCCGAAACGAGCCGAAGGCGCTGGCCCTCCTCACCCCTCTCGCCCCCCTTCCACTTGCCAGCACCCCCCGCCGGTTATAGTCAGGGACAACGCCCGCGACGAAGGAGGCCCCAATGGCCGACGATCCCAAGACATTGGTTTCAACCGACTGGTTGGCTCAGCACCTGAAAGACCCCGACCTGCGCATCTTGGATGCCTCGTGGTATCTGCCCGACGCCGGGCGCGACCCGAAGGCCGAATATGACGCCGCCCATATCCCCGGGGCACGGTTCTTTGACATCGACGACATTTCGGACGGACGCTCGGACCTGCCGCATATGGCCCCGCCGATTGAGAAATTCATGTCCCGCCTGCGCGCCATGGGCGTGGGCGATGGGCATCAGGTGGTGGTCTATGACGGGGCGGGGCTGATGTCGGCCGCGCGGGTCTGGTGGCTGTTCCGCCTGATGGGGCAAGAGAATATCGCCGTGCTGGATGGTGGCTTTCCGAAGTGGCAGGCCGAAGGCCGCCCCACCGAAGACATGCCGCCCGTCCCCCGCGACCGCCATATGACCGTGCGCTTCCAGAACCAACTGGTGCGCGATGTGACGCAGGTGGCCCATGCCTCGAAACTCGGCGATCCGCAGATCGTCGACGCCCGCGCGGCCGCCCGCTTCCGCGGTGACGCGCCCGAGCCCCGCGAAGGGCTGCGCGCCGGTCACATCCCCGGCGCGCGCAATGTGCCCTTCACCGAACTGCTCAATGACGACAAGACGATGAAATCCCCCGAACAGACCCGCGCCATTTTCGAAGCGGCGGGCGTGGACCTCGCCAAACCCGTCATCACCTCCTGCGGCTCTGGCATCACCGCCGCCGTTCTGGCGCTGGCGCTGGAGCGGATGGGGCATCGCAAATGGGCGCTTTATGATGGCTCCTGGGCGGAATGGGGGATGTTCCCCACCGTGCCCGTCGCCACCGGCGCGGCCTAACCTTTTTCAGATCACTTCCAACCGGAGACCCCCATGTTCGAGACGCTCAAGGCCCAACCGGCAGACAAGATCCTCGCCCTTGTGCAAGCCTACCGCGAAGACCCGCGCGACACGAAAATCGACCTTGGCGTCGGCGTTTACAAAGACGCCAGCGGCAACACCCCGGTGATGCGCGCCGTCAAGGCCGCCGAGCAGCGCATCTGGGAAAGCCAGGACACCAAGGTCTATACCGGGCTGGCCGGTGATCCGGCCTATGCCGACGCCATGGCCGCCCTTGTGCTGGGCGATGCCGTGCCGCGCAGTTCCGTGGCCGCCGCCGCCACCCCCGGCGGCACCGGCGCGGTGCGGCAGGCCTTTGAACTGGTCCGCATGGCGAACCCCGAAGCGCGCGTCTTCGTGTCGGACCCGACATGGCCGAACCACCTGTCGATCCTGTCCTATCTCGGGATGGAAGTGGTGAACTACCGCTATTTCGACAGCGAGACCGGCGGCGTGCACTTTGACGGGATGATCGAAGACCTCAAGACCGCCAAGAAAGGCGATGTGGTGCTGCTGCACGGCTGCTGCCACAACCCGACCGGCGCGAACCTTAACAGCAGTGAGTGGGACGCGGTGATCGAAGTGCTGCAGAACACCGGTGCCGTGCCGATGATCGACATCGCCTATCAGGGCTTTGGCGACGGGCTCGAAGCCGATGCCGCCGCCACCCGCAAAGTGGCCGCTTCACTGCCCGAATGTCTGATCGCGGCAAGTTGCTCGAAGAATTTCGGCATCTACCGCGAGCGCACCGGCATTCTGATGATGGTGACCTCGGAAGCCGCGCAGGGGCTGAACCAAGCCACGCTGGCCTTCCTCAACCGCCAGAACTACAGCTTCCCGCCCGACCACGGCGCGCGGATCGTCTCGACCATCCTGACCGATGACGAACTCAAAGCCGACTGGATGGCCGAGCTGGAAGACGTTCGCAACGCCATGCTCGGCCTGCGCGAGCAATTGGCGGGCGAATTGCAGAAACTCTCCGGCTCGGACCGCTTTGGCTTCCTCGCCCAGCACCGGGGCATGTTCTCGCGGCTTGGCACCACGCCAGACAAGGTCGACGCGCTGCGCGAGAAACATGGAATCTATATGGTCGGCGACAGCCGCATGAACATCGCGGGGCTGAACCGCGACAGCGTGCCGATCCTTGCCCGCGCGATCATTGACGTTGGCATCTGACCCAAACGCCCGGGCGCCATCGCGCGGCCGGGCGCCCCTTAGCGGCGGCGACGCCCGCCGCTCTTTTCCTGCCCTCACATTGCCTTCTTTGCGACCAAGTGGAGACAGAACTTGGTTCATAATCCGTGATTGGTTAACATCACGTTAAGACAGCATATTTGAAGGCAAAGCAATTTTGAGCGCCCCCCCTCCCTGCATCTCATTTGATGTGTCCCTCCCCGCCGTGCAGCTGGTCATCGTGACCGTTCTGCTCGTCGTGGCCTTGGGGTTCTGGGTGCGCAGCCACAGCAGCTTGCCGGGCAAACATTGGTTCTTGCTCTCGAATGCCGCCATGGTCTGGTGGCTCGTCGCGGTCGGGCTCGAACTCTCGGCGCAGTCGGTCGGCTGTGCCATGGGGGTGGCGCAGGGTGCCTGGATCGGGATCGTCCTGCTGCCGACCTTCTGGGCCTTTTTCCTTTATGAATACGCCCTTGGCGCCAAAGTGCCGCGCAGGGTCGTTCTTGGCGCGGTCTTCTGCGCGCCGGCCCTTATTATGTCGGCGGCGCTCACCACGGCCTGGCATCATGCCTTCTACGGGCCTGCCACGCGGTTCGTGACCGACGGGGGCGCGCCCTATGTCGATTACGATCACGGCCCGCTGTTCTTTGCCACGGTGAGCTATCTATACCTCGTCCTTATGGCCGCGATTGTCATCACCGGGCGCGCGGTTCTCAAGGCAACCCCAGCGGTGCGCAGCTTCTTTCTCAAGCTCTTCGCAGGGACGCTCATTCCGATCGTGGTGAACCTGTCCTATCTGATCGGTGATGTTCACTTCCTCGGCTCCGACCCCACGTCCTTCTCCTTTGCCCTCTCGCTAATGCTGGTGGCCTGGCTGATTGCCGACAACCGCTGGGTCGACGTCAACGCCATTGCCCGCGAATTACTGTTCTACAATGCCACGGACCCGGTTCTCATCCTCGATCCGGGCGGCAATATGATCGAAGCCAATCCGGCAGCGGCAGATCTGCTGAAAGAGAACGCCGCCCCGGGCCGGTCGCAACTGCAAGACGGCGCGCTTGGTCAATTGGTCACCCATCTTGTGGATCACAAGAGCCTGCCGGATGTGACCGACATTCAACTGGGCAAACGCCATTTCGCCGTGCGGGCGCATGTGATCTCGCTGGGGGAGGGGCAAAAGAAGCTGGGCTGGGCGGTGGCGCTGCTGGATGTCACCACCCAGAAGATCGCGGCGCAGAAGGCCATCGCGGCAGAACAGATGCAGTCTCAATTCCTCGCCACGGTCAGCCATGAGCTGCGCACCCCGCTTACCGTGATCAATGGCTCGCTGGGGCTGCTGGCCAATGGCGCTGCCAATATGACCGAGGCCCAGCGCAACCACCTCATGGCCCGCGCCACCTGCAATACGGCCGCGCTGACCAAACTGGTGAATGATCTGATCGACACCCAAAGCCTGAGCAATGCCGAATTCCGCATGCAGTTCGCCGAATGTGATCTGACAAATATCGTGGTGACGGCAACAGCCAATGCCGAGGCGCTGCAGCCCCAGAAGAACATCAAATTCACCTATCCCCCCGCCAAGAACCCGTTGATGGTGCGGGCGGATGGCGACAGGCTGGGCCAGGTTCTGGGCAATGTGCTGTCAAACGCGGTGAAGTTTTCCGACCCCGGTGGCACGGTGGAGGTTGCTTTGGGCCGCGGCGACGGACAGGCGCTGATCACTGTGACCGATGCCGGCTGTGGCATTCCGCCCAATTCGGAGACCAAGGTTTTCGCCCCGTTTTCCCAGCTTGACGGGTCAGACACGAAAACCGCCTATGGCAGCGGTCTGGGCCTGCATATCTCGCGCCAGATCATGGACCGGCATGGCGGCAGCATCCGCTATGACAGCGCCCCCGGGGTCGGCACGACTTTCACCATCGCCCTGCCCTTGGCCGCCTGACGGACCACCCGGCCCCCGAAGGGCCGGGCAGAGCCAAACCTAGCCCTTGGCAAATTCGGGATAGGCTTCCATGCCCAGTTCGGACATGTCGAGCCCGGCAATCTCGGCGTCTTCGCTGACGCGGATGCCGAGGCTGGCCTTCAGGACACTCCAGACCAGCAGGCTGGCGACAAAGACGAAGAGCCCCACCGCGCCGAAACCCGCGATCTGGGTGATAAAGGATGTCCCTTCGGTATAGACCGGCACCACCAGCGTGCCCCAGAAACCTGCGATCAGATGCACCGGGATCGCGCCGACCACATCGTCGATCTTGAGCCTGTCGAGCATGGGCACGGCAAAGACCACGATCCCCCCGCCCACGGCACCGATCCAAAGCGCGCCGAACAGGGTCGGGTCCAGCGGCCCGGCGGTGATCGATACCAGCCCCGCCAGCGCGCCGTTGAGCACCATCGTCAGGTCAACCTTCTTAAACAGCGCCTGCGTCAGCAGCAGCGCCGCCAGGGCGCCGGCGGCAGCGGCCATATTGGTATTGGCAAAGATCTGCGCCACCGCATCCGCATCTGCGATCGTGCCCATCGCCAGTTGCGACGCCCCGTTAAAGCCGAACCAGCCGAGCCAGAGGATGAATGTCCCCAAAGTGGCCAGCGCGAGGTTGGAGCCGGGCATTGGGATCACCCGGCCATCCCGGCTGTATTTCCCCAGACGCGGCCCCAGCACGATGGCCCCGGCAAGTGCGGCAAAGCCCCCCGCCGCATGCACAAGCGTCGATCCCGCGAAATCGCTGAACCCCATGGCCGACAAAAAGCCCCCGCCCCACTGCCAAGCGGCCCCGATCGGGTAGATCAGCCCGGTGAGCACCGTGACGAAGATGAAAAACGGCCAAAGCTTGATCCGCTCGGCCAGCGCGCCGGAGACGATAGAGGCCGTGGTGGCGCAGAACATCATCTGGAAAAAGAAGTCCGACGCGTTGGAATAGCCGCCGGCGTCGATCTCAGACTTGATGTCCTTGGGGCCGATGCTGCCCAGAACCCCCTCGATGATCCAATTGCCCTCGCCGGGATACATGATGTTGTAGCCGATCAGCCAATACATGACCGCCGCGATGGCAAAGAGGCCGATGTTCTTGGTCAGCTGCGTGGTCACATTCTTGCTGCGCACCAGCCCCGCCTCCAACATGGCGAAACCGGCGGCCATCCAGAACACCAGAAACCCGCCGATCAGAAACAGCAGCGTGTTGAAGATGAAGGTGGTGTCGGCCAAGGGCGCAAATTCGGGCTCCTGCGCGAGCGCAAGGCCGGGCAACACACTTAGCCCTGTGGCAAGGGGAAGGGTCAAACTGGGTTTCATCGGATCATGTCCTATCTGCGGATCGAAAAAGCAAAATGCAGCCGCAATCAGGCGACGCAGACCCAAGAGAGACGAAACCGACGATGGATTGCACAGTTTTGACGCCGAAAGCGCCCCCGGCGCCGGGGCCGCGCCCAAAATTTCGGCGGTGCGACAAAACCGCCCAAAAATTAATCAGACAATTGATGCCGATTGCGAAATGTGGCGCTAAACAATCCGGCGCAGGCAGTTTATGGTGTCGCAAAACAGGCCGGGCAGCAAATTTATGAGTGACAAATCCAAGCGCAAACGTCCCTTGGTGGCTGACAAGCGCTATGCGGGTAAGGCCAAACCCAAACCACGCAAGCAAACCAAACCCCAAAAGCGCAAAGCCGCGCCCGCGCGGCGCAAGGCGACCCGGAGCAGACGGCCCCGGCGCGGCGGCATCCTGGGGTTCTTCGCGGCGGTGGCGCGGTGGTTCTGGCGGCTGCTCTGGACGATCACCTGGCGGCTTGGTCTGGTGGCCGGTCTCGCGCTCGCGCTGGCGGTGGGCTATACCTATACCACGCTCCCCCCGCTGGAGGATCTGCTCGACGGGCGGGCCCGGGGGTCGGTCACCATGCTGGACCGCGAGGGCGATGTCTTTGCCTGGCGCGGCGATCAGTTTGGCGGCGTTGTGACGGCGGAATCGGTGTCCAAACACCTGCGGAACGCCGTCATCGCGACCGAGGACAAACGGTTTTACAATCACTTCGGTGTCAGCCCGCGCGGCATCGCCTCGGCGGTGCGCATCAACCTCAGCGAAGGGCGCGGCCCCTTGCAGGGCCATGGCGGTTCCACCATCACGCAACAGACGGCCAAGCTGCTCTGTCTGGGCGAGCCCTACGACCCAAGCTCGGGGCTGACGGAAAAGGAATATGAGGCCGATTGCCGCCGTTCATCGCTGGGCCGCAAGGCGAAAGAAGCCCTCTTTGCCCTCGCGATGGAGCTGAAATACAGCAAGAACGACATTCTGTCGGTCTATCTCAACCGCGCCTATATGGGCGGCGGCGCCTATGGGGCCGAAGCCGCAGCGCAGCGGTTCTTTGGCAAACCCTCTTCGGCCCTGTCCCCCGCCGAGGGGGCGATGCTGGCCGGGCTCTTGACCGCGCCAACCACCCTGTCGCCCACCAACAACCTTGACCGCTCGCAAAGCCGCGCGGCCACGGTGATCCGGCTGATGGAAGACCAAGGCTATCTGACCGCCGCACAGGCGGATGACGCCATCGCCAACCCCGCGCAGCTCTCGGAGGCGGCAGAGGCGGAAGCGGGCGGCTATTTCGCCGATTGGGTGATGTCCTCGGGGCCGGAGTTCTTTACCCGCAACACCACCGAGGATGTCATCATCAAGACCACCCTCGACCAGCGCATTCAACGCGCTGCAGAAGAAGGGCTGAAATGGGTTTTCGAGAACAAGGTCAAACCCGGCTCGAAAGCGCAGGCGGCGATTGTCGTCATGTCGGCGGATGGTGCGGTGCGCGCCCTGGTCGGCGGGCGCAAGACCAAGGTCGCAGGCGCCTTCAACCGTGCCACACAGGCCATGCGCCAGACCGGCTCTGCCTTCAAACCCTTCATCTATGCGGCGGCCCTCGATCTGGGGTATTCGCCCAATGATCTCATCGTCGATGAACCCTATTGCATCAAGATTCCCGGCTCCGGCGAATGGTGCCCCAAGAACTACACCAAGCGTTTCAGAGGCCCGGTGACGCTGACCGACGCGCTGAAAAACTCGCTGAACATCCCGGCGGTCAAAGTCTCGGAAAGTGTTGGCCGCGAGGTCGTGAGTTCTGTGGCCTCGCAGTTTGGCATCAAGAGCGATCTGGCCGCGGGACCGGCGCTTGCGCTTGGCGCGTCCGAGAGCACGCTGCTGGAGATGACGGGCGCCTATGCGGGGATCCTCAATGGCGGGTCTTCCGTGACGCCCTACGGGCTCATTGATCTGCGCCTCTTGGGCGAAACGGAGCCTCTGATGGGCACCGGCGGCGGGATCAACGAGCGGGTCATCCAGGAAGATGCGGCACGGCAGTTGGTCTATATGATGGAAAAGGTGATCTCTGAAGGCACCGGCCAGCGCGCCAAGTTTGGCGGGCGTCAACTGGCGGGCAAGACCGGCACCACCTCGGCCAATAAGGATGCGTGGTTCGTTGGTTTCTCTGCCGATTACGTGGCCGGGGTCTGGATGGGCTATGACGACAATACGCCGCTCACCGGGGTCACCGGCGGCGGGCTGCCGGCGGAGATCTGGCGTGAGACCATGCGCCGCGTGCACGATGGGCTGCCGGTCAAGGATCTGCCGATGATGGCCCCCGCGCCCCCCAGCAATCTCGGTGAGGCCCAGCCCGCCCCGCCCACGCCACAGCCCCGGCAAGGCGGTGGCGGTGCGGACAATGTGATCGACCGGGTGTTGCGCGACATCTTTGGCAGCAACAGCGGCGGCGACGGTGCCGCCGCCCCGGCCCCCACCTTCCTTGACCGCTAGCGGCGCAAGCGTGGGAAAAACCAGCCATGGCAACGGGACGTTAAAGTAACTATGCCTTTAACAGAGGCATGGGGCGCGCAGCAGGCTTGCGCCGTGGACAGTGTCAAGAGGATTCAATGAAAACTGAAGTGGTAAAGAGAGGCGCAGCCGAGCTGCGTCGCGTCCGCAATCGTAGTCGCGGGCTTTATTGGGCCGTGGCCCTGTTCAGCCTATTTGCCAATCTGCTGATGCTGACCGGGCCGCTCTATATGCTTCAGGTCTATGACCGGGTGCTGGGCTCCGGGTCCGAGGAGACGCTGATCGCGCTCTCGGTGCTGGTGGTCTTTCTCTATGCGGTGATGGGCGTCTTGGATTACACCCGGGGCCGCATCATGGCCCGCGTCGGTGCGCGGTTTCAATCCGATCTCGACCGGCGGGTATTCGATGCGGTGGTGCGCAAATCTGCCGTTGCCCCGGATCTCAGAACCAACGCCGGGCTGGCCGATCTTGAAGCGGTGCAGCGTCTGATGACCTCGCCCGTGCTGATGGCCGCATTCGACGCGCCCTGGACCCCGATCTTCTTTGCCGCGATCTTTCTGTTCCATCCGATGCTGGGCTGGCTGGCAGTGGGCGGCGCGCTGGTGCTGGTGGCGATCACCGTGGCCAATCAACTGCTGTCGCGCGAAAGTCAGGCGCAGGCCGGGGTGGCCGGACAGGCAGCCGGGGCGATGTCGGATCAGATCCGGGTTGAGGCTGAAATGGTGCAGGCGATGGGCATGCGCGACGCGGCTTTCACCCGCTGGCAGCAAACGCGGGGCCGCGCCTTGGCGCAGCAGCTGCGCGCCACGGATGTGGGCGGCACCTTCTCGGCCATGACCAAGACGCTGCGGCTGTTCTTGCAATCGGCCATGCTGGGGCTCGGCGCTTGGCTGGTGTTGAAAAACCAGATGACCCCCGGCGCCATGATCGCCGGCTCGATCCTGCTGGGCCGCGCGCTGGCCCCGGTGGAACTGGCGCTGAACCAATGGCCCGTGGTGCAACGCGGGCGTCTGGGATGGGCCAATCTGGCCGAGCTTCTGGGCGCGGTAAGCGAGGAATCTGCCCGCACCACCCTGCCCCGGCCCAAGGCCCGGCTGACCGCCAAGGGGCTGACCGTCGTGGCCCCGGGCGAAAAGCAAGCCGCGTTGAAATCCCTGTCCTTTCAGGTCGAACCGGGTCAGGCTGTCGGGGTGATCGGCCCCTCGGGCGCAGGCAAATCCACCTTGGCGCGGACCCTGACCGGGGTCTGGGCGCCCGCAGGTGGCGCGGTGCGGCTCGATGGGGCGGCACTGGAGCATTACGGCACGGAAACACTGGGCCGCCATATCGGTTATCTGCCGCAGCGGGTGCAGCTGTTTGACGGCACGATTGCGGAAAACATCGCACGGCTATCGCCAAACCCGGATGATGCCAAAGTGGTCAAAGCCGCCAGAATGGCGGCAGCGCATGAGATGATCTTGGAACTGCCCGATGGTTATGACACGCAAATTCGCGCCGGTCAGGTGCGGCTGTCGGGCGGCCAGATGCAGCGCATCGGGCTGGCCCGTGCGCTTTATGATGATCCGGTGATCGTGGTCTTGGACGAGCCAAACTCGAACCTTGACAACATCGGCAGCCAAGCGTTGAACCACGCGATCCGCCAGATGAAAGCCAGCGGCCGTTCGGTCCTGATCATGGCACATCGCCCGGCGGCGATTCAGGAATGCGACACGCTTTTGGTGCTCGACGGCGGCATGCGCATGGCCTTTGGCCCCAAGGATGAGGTGCTTGCAGGGATGGTAAAGAACCACCGTGAGATCCAACAGGCTCCGGCCCATTCGGGGGGCGTGGTATGAGCGCGGACCGCAAAAGCTACACGGCCACCCGGCCGCTTGTCCTGGGTTTCGTCGGGCTGCTGGTGCTCTTCGGCGGTTTCGGCACCTGGGCGGTGACCAGCCAGATATCAGGCGCGGTCGTGGCCTCTGGCCGGATCGAGGTCGACCGCAACCGCCAGATCGTCCAGCATGAGACCGGCGGCGTGGTCGCCGAGATCCTTGTGGATGAGGGCGACTCTGTGCAGGCGGGCGACACCCTGCTGCAACTGGACGCGCAGCAGTTGACCTCGCAACTGGCGATCGTCGAAGGGCAGCTTTTCGAATTGATGGCCCGGCGCGGCCGGCTCGACGCGCAGCGCGATGAGGCCGACAGCATCGACTTTGACGCCGAGCTTATCGCAGCCGGGGAAGCGGACCCGGACGTGCAGGAGCTGATGAAAGGCCAGCGCAACCTGTTTGAGGCGCGCCGCGTGTCCGTCGCGCAGGAACTGGACCAACTGGCCAAACGCAGTTTGCAAATCGGGGCGCAGATCGAAGGCGTGGCGTCGCAGGAAACCGCCCTCGCGCGGCAGTTGGAACTGATCGAAGAAGAGCTTGGCAACCAGCAATCGCTGCTCGACCGGGGGCTGACCCAATCCTCTGCCGTACTGACCCTGCAACGCGAGCAAGCGCGCCTGCGCGGCCAGATCGGGGAATTATCCGCGCAGAAGGCCCAGCTGCAAGAACGCGTGACCGAGATCGACATCGAGCGGCTCAAACTGGGCTCCGCCGGGCGCGAAGAGGCCATCACAAGGCTGCGTGACCTGCGCTACCGCGAATTGGAACTGGCCGAACAACGCCGCGCCCTGCTGGCCGAGATTGACCGGCTTGATATCCGCGCCCCGGTCTCGGGGGTGATCTACGCCATGCAGGTGCAAACCCCGCGTTCGGTGGTGCGGGCGGCAGAGCCGCTGATGTATCTTGTCCCGCAAGACCGCCCGCTGGTGATTGCCGCGCGGGTGCAGACGATCCATGTCGATCAGGTCGCGGTCGGGCAGGACGTGAACCTGCGTCTTTCGGCGCTGAACCAGCGCACCACCCCCGAATTGGTGGGCCGGGTGCTGCAGGTCTCTGCCGATGCGATCGAGGATGAGGCCACAGGCCAGCCCTATTACCGGGCCGAGATTGCCCTGAACCCCGGCGAGACAGAGAAGCTCGCCGAAGGCACGGTCCTCTTGCCCGGCATGCCGGTGGAGGCGTTTATCCGCACCGGGGACCGCTCTCCGATGGCCTATCTCGTCAAACCGATGGCGGATTACTTCGCCCGCGCCTTCCGCGAAAGCTGATGGCGCGGCCCGGGGGGCTTTTCCTTCGGGCGCGGGGCGGCTAGCGTCGCGTCATGGTTCGAAGTTAAAGGAATAACCCCATGTCACTGACCGCCCGCCTCGCAGATCTTGGCATCACCCTGCCCGACGCCCCCGCCCCGGCGGCGAACTATGTGCCCTTCGTGGTCACCGGCAACACGGTTTACGTCTCGGGCCAGATCTCCAACGGGCCAGAGGGGCTGATCACCGGGCGGCTGGGCGACAGCATGGATGTTGACGCGGGCGCGGCGGCGGCAAAGACCTGTGCGCTGAGCCTGCTGGCGCAGGTGCGGGCCGCCTGTGACGGCGATCTCGACCGGCTGAAACGGGTGGTCAAACTGACCGGTTTCGTAAACTCCACCGCGGAGTTCACCGAGCAGCCCAAGGTGATCAATGGCGCCTCAGACTTCATGGTCGAAGCGCTCGGAGACGTGGGCCGCCACGCCCGCTCCGCCGTCTCGGCGGCATCGCTGCCCATGGGTGTCGCGGTTGAGATCGAAGGCATTTTCGAGATCGAATGACCCTGCCGGCCGCCTTTCTGCGCCAACCGCTCGCGCATCGCGCCTTGCATGACCTGTCATGCGGGCGGCCGGAAAACAGCCGCGCGGCGATCCGCGCGGCGATTGATGCCGGTTTCGGCATCGAGATCGACCTGCAGCTGAGCGCCGACGGCCAAGCCATGGTGTTTCACGACTATGCGCTCGACCGGCTGACGCCAGAAAAAGGCGCGATCCGGCTGCGCAGCGCGGCGGAACTCTCCGTGATCCCGCTCATCGGTGGGGAGGAGACCATCCCCAGCCTGCCCGAGGTGCTGGACCTCATCGCGGGCCAAGTGCCGCTGCTGGTGGAGTTCAAGGATCAAGACGGCGGCATGGGGCCAGACATCGGCGCGCTGGAAGCCGCTGCCGCCGAGGTGTTGGCCAGCTATCCCGGCCCGCTTGCCGTAATGTCCTTCAACCCGCATGCGGTGCGCGAACTGGCCCGGCTCTTGCCCAATGTCCCGCGCGGGCTGACCACCAGCGCCTTTCGCTACAGCGATTGGCCCCCTGCCCCGGAAAACCTGTGACCGGCTGCGGGAAATCCCCGATTATGCCGCGAGCGAAGCCTGTTTCATCAGCCATGAGGCAGAGGACCTCGCCCGCCCCCGCGTGGGCGAATTGAAACGGGGTGGTGCTGCCGTGCTTTGCTGGACGATCGGCAGCGCGGCAGAGGAAAAGACCGCCCGGCAGGTGGCGCAGAACATCACCTTCGAGGGCTATCTGCCGCAGCGCCCTTGATCCGCAGGCCACAGGCCACACATAGGACGCGAGGCAGGCAAGATACCATGAGCGCAGAAGAAATCGAGATTACGGTGGTGCCCGACTTGGCCCAGATCGGCCAGCCGGACTGGGACGCCTGCGCCTGCCCCGAGGCCGCAGGCGGGCCAGCGCCCCCGCGACCCTTTCACCACCTATCGCTTCCTTTCGGCCTTGGAACGCAGCGGCTCTGTCGGCCCCGGTACGGGCTGGCAGCCGCAGTATCTGGCGGCCCGCATCGCCGGACAGGTGATCGCCGTGGCACCGATGTATGCCAAATCGCACAGTCAGGGCGAATATATCTTCGACCACAGTTGGGCCCCCACGCCTACCAGCGCGCAGGCGGGCGCTATTACCCCAAGCTGCAGATCGCCGTGCCCCATACGCCTGCCACCGGGCGGCGTTTCCTGCTGCGGCCCGGCTTTGAAAAGGCGGGTATGGCGGCCTTGATACAGGGCGCGGTTCAACTGACCGACAATAACGCGCTGTCCTCGCTGCATGTCACCTTTTGCACCGGCGAAGAGGCCCGGCGCGCGCAGGATTTCGGGCTGATGACCCGCAAGAGCCAGCAGTTTCACTGGCACAATCAGGGCTATGCCGATTTCGACGGTTTCCTTGCCAGCCTGTCGTCGCGCAAACGCAAGAATATCCGCAAGGAACGCGCCCAGGCGCAGGGCTTCGGCGGCAGCATTCACACCTTTACCGGGGATCAGATTGCGCCCGAGCATTGGGACGCCTTCTGGCAATTCTACCAAGACACCGGCGCGCGGAAATGGGGCTCGCCCTATCTCACGCGCGCGTTCTTCGAGCACGCGCAGGAAGACCTGCGCGATGACATCGCACTGGTGCTGGCCGAGCGTGACGGGCGTTGGGTGGCCGGGGCGCTGAACTTCATCGGCGCCGATACGCTTTATGGCCGCTATTGGGGCTGCACCGAACACCACCCGTTCCTGCATTTCGAATTGTGCTATTATCAGGCCATGGACTTTGCCATCGCCCAGGGCCTTGGCCGGGTCGAGGCCGGCGCACAGGGCGAACACAAGCTCGCCCGCGGCTATCTGCCCAGCCCCACATGGTCGCTGCATTGGATGCGCGATCCGGGCTTTGCCGCAGCGGTGGGCGAATATCTGCAAGCCGAAGCCGAAGGCCGTGGACGAGGAAATCAGCGTGTTGACCGGACTATGGCCCCTTCAAGAAAACCGAGATCGAGGAACAGGAATGACCGAGAGATTGAGCCCAGAAACCCGCAAGACCCTTTTGCAACCCCTCTTCGATACCGGCTGGGAAATGGCCGAGCGGCGCGACGCCCTCCATAAAACTTTCAAGTTCCATGATTTCGCGGATGCCTTTGGCTGGATGACACGGGTGGCAATCTGGGCGGAAAAATGGAATCACCATCCCGAATGGCGTAACGTTTACAATCGTGTAACGGTAACGCTCATCACACATGACGTGGACGGGCTGAGTTCGCTCGATGCGAAACTGGCGCGCAAGATGGATGGTCTCTTTGGGGCCGAGAAAGACTGACGGAGAGACCGAATGGAAGACTTGTTTGCAACGGAACTGTGGCAGGGTAAAACCCTCGCCGATCTGCTGACGCTGGAGTTTCTGGTCAGCGCCGCGGGGTCGGTGATTGGCGCGATCGTGATCCTGCTGCTGGGCTGGATCATTTCAAGCTGGCTGCAACACCGGGTCGAGAACCTCGGCAAGCGGCACAAACATCTCGACGAGATGCTGTTCGAGTTCCTTGCCTCCATCGTGCGCTATGTGGTGCTGGGCTTTACGGTTCTCTTTGTGCTCAACACCTTTGGGGTCAAGACGACCTCGGTCGTGGCGGTCATCGGTGCGGCAGGTCTGGCGATTGGTCTGGCCTTGCAGGGCACCCTGTCCAATGTCGCCGCGGGCGTCATGCTGATCCTGTTCCGCCCCATCAAGATCGGTGATTTTGTCGAAATCGCCAGCGAAATGGGCACCGTCAAACAGATCAACCTGAACTACACGGTGCTGGCCGATCTCAGCAACGTGCAGGTGATCGTGCCGAACTCCGAAGTCTGGGGGCAATGTCATTACCAATTATTCCGTCAACCCGACCCGCCGCGCGGAATGGACCTTTGGCGTCGGCTATGGCGCCAACCTCAAGACCGCCGAAGAGATCATCCGCAGCACGATCATGGCCGACGAACGCGCCCATAGCGATCCTGAACCCTTCATTCAGGTGAACAACCTCAACGACAGTTCCGTCGATTTCCTCGTGCGGGTCTGGTGCAGCGCCGACGATTATTTCACCTTCAAGGCCGATATGACCCGCAGGGTCAAAGAGGCGCTGGACGCAGGCGGGGTCGATATTCCCTTCCCCACCCGCACCATTTTGCAAGCGGCCGAATAAGGCAGCCCCCGCCCCGCCGCACCCCACGCGCCCGGCCTGATCCGCCGGGCGCCCGCGTTTTACATGTTCTCCAGCAGGGCCTCGCCGCCCGAAACCTCGCAGACACCGGGGTTTTCCTCTGGCTGCCAAAGCGTAACCTTGCCGTCTTCCACCAACATCGCATAGCGTTTGGAACGTGCGACCAACCCGGCAGGGGCGGCGTCAAAATCCATGCCGATGGCGCGGGTGAATGCGCTGTCGGCATCCGCCAGCATGGTGATCCCGGCCTCGGTTGCACCGGTCGCCGCGCCCCAGGCCTTCATCACAAAGGGATCATTGCAGGAAATGCAGATCACCTCATCCACGCCCTTGGCGTCGAACTGATCCTTGCTGCGTATAAAGCTCGGCACATGGGCCGAATGGCAGGTCGGGGTGAACGCCCCCGGCACCGCAAAGATCACCACCTTGCGCCCTTTGACCTTATCGGCCAATTGCACCTGCTCCGGCCCCTCGGCGCCCATTTGCACCAATGTTGCATCCGGCAGTGTGTCCCCTTGTGAAATCGCCATGGTTTGCCTCTCCTGTCATTGTGGTTGTCTTGGCCCCAGATATAGGCTTTGACCGGATCTGAGACCAGATCAATCGGGGATGACAGATGCAGCATGTGGTGGTGATTGGGGCCGGACAGGCGGGGGCGTCCTGCGTGGCCAAACTGCGCAACAGCGGCTTTAACGGTAAGATCACGCTGATCGGCGCCGAACCCTGCCCCCCTTACCAGCGCCCCCCGCTGTCGAAAGGCTACCTGCTGGGCGATATGACCCTTGAGCGGCTGTTTCTGCGGCCTGCATCCTTCTACGCGGATCAGAACATCACGCTGATGACCAATTGCCATGTGACGGCGATTGATCCGACAGCCCAAAGCATTACAACCACGAATGGCCCCCTTTCCTATGACGAACTGGTGCTCACCACCGGCTCCACCCCGCGCCGCCTCCCCGCAGCCATGGGCGGCAGCTTGAAAGGCGTCTTCACCGTGCGCGACCTTGCGGATGTGGATGCCATGGCACCGCGGTTCACCGCCGGGGCCAGGGTGCTGATCGTCGGCGGCGGCTATATCGGGCTCGAGGCCGCGGCCGTCGCCGCCAAACTGGGGCTCAAGGTCACGCTTATCGAGATGGCCGACCGCATTCTACAACGTGTCGCCGCCCCCGAAACGAGTGATTTCTTCCGCGCCCTTCATGAAAGCCACGGCGTCACCCTGCGCGAAGGTGTCGGGTTGGAGCGGCTGCTGGGCCAAGACCATGTCACCGGCGCCCGGCTCAGCGACGGCAGTGAGGTTGCCGCCGATTTCGTCATCACCGGCGTCGGTATCGACCCTGACACCACATTGGCCAGCGCCGCCGGGCTCGACATCGACAATGGCATCGCGGTCGATGCCCAGGGCCGCAGCAGCGCGCCGCATATCTGGGCCGCGGGAGATTGCACCTCCTTCCCCTACCGCGGCAGCCGCATCCGTTTGGAAAGCGTGCCAAACGCGATCGATCAGGCCGAATGTGTCGCCGAAAACATCCTCGGCGCCGGCAAGGACTATGTCGCCAAACCCTGGTTCTGGTCGGATCAATACGACGTCAAACTGCAGATCGCCGGCCTCAATACAGGCTATGACCATGTGGTCAGCCGCCGCGACGCCAGCAGCACTTCTTTCTGGTATTTCAAGGGCAGCACATTGCTCGCCGTGGACGCCATGAACGACCCGCGCGGCTATATGGTCGGCAAACGGCTCATTGAGGCGGGTAAATCCCCCGACCCTGCCTTGGTCGCGGCCCCCGAAACCGATCTCAAAACACTTCTCAAATCATGAGGATCATCGCCGGCACATACCGCGGCCGACCGCTTGCCTCGGTGGGCAAAGGCGATACCGCCGCGCATCTGCGCCCCACGTCAGACCGCGTCCGCGAAAGCCTCTTCTCCATGCTCACCCATCACGACGTGATTGAAAACGCCCGGGTGCTAGACCTCTTCGCCGGAACCGGCGCCTTGGGGTTCGAAGCCCTCTCGCGCGGCGCCGACACGGTCTGCTTTGTGGAAAATGGACGGACCGGGCAACGGCTGATCGCCCAGAATATGGAAACTCTGCACTGCGGCGCGGCCTGCATATTGAACCGCGGCGACGCCACCAAACTCGGCAACTGCCCGACGCCGCCCTTTGATCTGGTGTTCCTTGATCCGCCCTATGGCAAATCCATGGGCCAGAAAGCCCTCACCGCCGCCGCGACAGGCGGCTGGCTCGCCCCTGACGCCACGGTCATCTGGGAGGAAAATGCCCCCATGACCGCACCCGCGGGCTTCACCAGGCTCGACAGGCGCAAATATGGCGACACGCATGTGACGCTGCTGCGCCACGGCGACGCCTAGTCCTTCCTTCATCCTTTCTTAAATACCCGCGGGGGCGCAGCCAAAGGCTGCGGGGGCAGCGCCCCCAAAGGCGCAGCCCTCTGCCCAAGGCGCAGCCCTTCAACTGCGCGCGTAGACGTCCTCATAGCGAATGATATCATCCTCGCCGAGATAGGACCCGGTCTGAACCTCAATCAACACCATCGGCACTTTGCCGGGGTTTTCCATCCGGTGTACCGCGCCCAGAGGGATGTAGACCGATTGGTTTTCGGTCACCAGTTTCACCTCATCATCAACAGTCACCTTGGCCGTGCCTTCGACCACGATCCAATGTTCGGAGCGGTGATGATGGCTTTGCAGCGACAGGGCCGCGCCGGGGTGGACGTGAATGCGTTTGACCTGGAAACGGCGGCCCACCGCTAGGCTTTCAAAGAACCCCCAAGGCCGGTGATCTTTGGGAAAGGAGGTCGCCTGTTTGGCCCCCTTTTGCTTGAGCGCGGCCACGGCTTTCTTGACCTCCTGCGCGCGGGAGGAATCGGCCACCAGCACCGCGTCGGGCATCGCGACGGCAATGATATTGTCCAACCCAATGCCCACGACCTCAAGGTTCTCATCCTCGGAGCGCAGCAAAGTGTTGCGGCATTCAATCGCCGTGGCCTCGCCATATGTGGCAACGCCCTGATCATCCTGGGCAACCTCACGCCAAACGGCATCCCAGCCGCCCAGATCAGACCAGCCGGCGGCAAAGGGAATGACCGATAGGTTGCTTGCCTTCTCCATCACCGCATAATCGATCGAGATATCTTCGGCCTGCGCCCAATGTTCCGGCGCCAGACGCAGGAACCCCAGATCGGGCTGGCCTTGGTCCACAGCGGCTTGCACCGGCGGGACCAGATCAGGCGCATGGGCGCGGAAGGCCTCAAGGATCGCGCGCACGGAGAACAGGAAAATGCCGGCGTTCCAGAGGTAATTTCCCGCTTTCACCATTTCTTCGGCCCGAGCCGCTTCGGGTTTTTCGATAAACCGCTCAAGCTTCTGCGGCGCTGCCGTCCCCGCGTCCGGTGCTTCGGCCAGTTCCAGATAGCCGTAGCCGGTTTCCGCATGGGTTGGGGTGATGCCGAAAGTCACCAATTGCCCGGCCCGGGCGGCCTCGGCCCCCGCTGCCATCGTGGCGACAAAAGCCTCGGCATCCGGCACCACGTGATCGGACGGCGCCACCAGCATCAAGCCATCGGGATCGGTCTTTTCCAACCACAAAGCCGCCGCAAGGATCGCCGGCGCCGTGTTGCGCCCCTCCGGCTCAATCAGGATCGCACCGGGGGAAATGCCAACTTCGGTCAATTGCTCGGCAACGATGAACCGGAAATCCGAATTGGTCAGCACCAGCGGCGAGGCGAAACTTTCCCCCGACAAGCGCTGTGCTGAGGCTTGGAACAGCGTCGTTTCGCCTAGCAGGGGCACGAATTGCTTGGGATAGGATTTGCGGGACAAGGGCCAAAGCCGTGTCCCGGAGCCACCGCATAGAAGAATAGGTGTGATCATAATTGGTTGTCCCCGAAAACGCTGTGTCTATGAAATTGGCCTAGATAACTACTTATTGCCGGCAGCATACCAGTCCCCGCCGTCTCGCCTATACCCCCTTCCGCACACGCGTTTTTCGCTTGCGGTTGCAGCCCTGCGCGAAAAGAGGCACACTTTCTGATACTGTGGCGGTTGCCGATATTGAGCACTATTCTCGATTACCTCAAACTACCTTTTCACGCGACACAACGATCATTACCGGAGCCACCCATGGCCGCCCCCCCCGGACCCCAGAGAAAGCTTTTTCGCACCTACAAGCGCAGCTTGACGCGCTGTCCATGCGGGAGCATACTCACGTGACTGCGGGCCATGCGAACTTGGGGGATGAGTTGAGCTAGCGCATTTGCTCACATTCGCTGCGGTTCACGGCCCCGCTGTGACGTCTGCGCTCGGCCCTGACAGGCCGCAGATCCTCATAACCGCTGATCGACATCTCCTTCAGAACCAGCGCCCCACAGCAGATAGGCGAAAGGGCACCAGACCGATATCGCCGCCGCCATAGCTGTAGGCGCGCAGCCGCCATCCGCCGCCACCATAGGGGCACACGGTCAGCCCCCGCGCCAGCGCATCCAGCTGGGCCAGATTAGCCCCGCCAATCGGGGTTGCGATCGAGGCCATATGGGTCTGCTCATAGGGGTCTGTGAAAGGGGCCGGATAGATATGGTCGGCGTCCGCGTTAGGCGCCGAACTGTCGAAATAGGCAATATGGCTGCATATCTGCGTGCCATCAGCAAAGCGCACGAAATCGCCATTCGCATTGCGCCCCCGTTCGATCACCGCGCCGGTGGGCTGCCCGGCTGCTTCGCTGACTGTCCCGATCAGATTGCCCGGCCCGTAAGCATAATCTGCCCGCGCCAAACGGCCTGCGGTGGTGTCCGTGGGGCTGGATTGCACCGCAGCGCCGCTCATGTGGCCGCTGGAGGCGTCAACCACCAGGGCCTCGGTCCAGGTGCTTCCGTCTTGGCTGACTTTCAGATGAAAATCCGTGTCCCCTGTCAGGCCAAGCTCCGCATGGCCCGTCCAGCCCGATTGATAGAGCAACGCGCCGGTCTCGCCCGCGGCGGCCTTGTTGATCGTCAGCCGATGTCCCGCGCCGCTGTGGCTGAACAGCGCGCCGTCGGAGGCGACGGCCAAACGGTTCGTCATATCTGCCGCCGTGCCGACCCCGACGCGGCTTACATTATCGAGCTCTGGCGACCAGACCTCCCACACCCCGTTCTGCCAGAACAGAATCCGCCCGCCCGTTGCGTCCCAGCCGCACCAGCCTTCTTGCGGCATCAGGAAACGCCAGCCCGGGGCGACCCATTGCGCAAGCATCCCCGCTTGGCCGGACCACGCCCCCGTTGGGGCCGGCCCAAGCGCATGGACTTCCCCCGGGGTTGGAACGGCCGGCGGCGTTTCGCTGTCCACCCCGGCCAGGACCAATTGGGTCAGCGCATCGAGCATCTGAATCGCTTCATTATGGGTCACATGTTTCTGCGCCTGCGATGGGGCGATCATCGGAAGACCCAGATGGGCTGTCGTATCGGTCATGGCATCCTCATGAAAAACCAACTCGGCCCGGTGATATGCAACTGGAATTAACCGGAGATAAGCGCGGCGTGCTTTACCATTCGTTAACCCACCGCGGCGGAAGCCATGTGACCCCGTCAAAAAGCCCGCTCCCCCGCAACTCGGGAATTGCCAATTCCGCGCGACTGCGCTATGCGCAACACATCGGTCGGGCTGTAGCGCAGCCTGGTAGCGCACCTGCTTCGGGAGCAGGGGGTCGGAGGTTCGAATCCTCTCAGCCCGACCAAATTCGTCTCAATGTTTTTACTTTGTCGCGTCAGTGTCAGACCGATGCCGCTACAGGGCCACGATAGGCGCTGCTGTCTAGGGCACCTGCTGGCATTAGGTCAGCTCAATCGGAAGCAAGCGCGCCTCCGCCAGCTCTGCCGGATGCCGCTTTTGACTTTGGTAGAATCTCCGCTGATTGGCGTGATCAAGAACCGAAACATGAGGCATCAGCACCTCTAATGGATCGCAGGCAAGGACGCTGAGATTGTCGAACGCCGGTTCCGGCGACGCTTCAAGCAATCCAGGTTCTTGCAGCGTGAATTTGATGAAATGCGCTTTTCGTTTGGCTAAGTTTTCAGCTGCCCATAGCACGGCGAGACTTAACAACCTGTTGCCGGAGCCGGTACTCACCCCCCCTAACGCAAAACCGCCGCAGCATTTCTGCTGCGGCGGTTTTGTTTATGGGTATCGTAATGAGAGATACTGTTTTTCAGGAACTTATTAGGTTTGGCGATGACCTACTCTCCCACGTCTTAAGACGCAGTACCATCGGCGCTACGGCACTTAACGGCTGGGTTCGGGATGGGACCAGGTGTTTTGCTCGCGCTATGATCACCAAACCGAATAAATTCCTGTTCCAAGTCGAGTACGACTGATTGTATGTGTATGCTTTTGATCAGCTTAAGCAGTCTTGCTTCTACTGGATCAAATCAAGCCTATCGAGCAATTAGTACCAGTCAACTGAACGTGTTACCACGCTTACATCTCTGGCCTATCGACGAGATGGTCTATCTCGGCTCTCAGGGATACCTTGTTTTGAGGGGGGCTTCCCGCTTAGATGCCTTCAGCGGTTATCCTGTCCGATCATAGCTACCCAGCACTGCTATTGGCATAACAACTGGTCCACCAGTGGATCGTTCACCCCGGTCCTCTCGTACTAGGGGCAACTCCTCTCAAGTATCCTACACCCACGGAAGATAGGGACCGAACTGTCTCACGACGTTCTAAACCCAGCTCACGTACCTCTTTAAACGGCGAACAGCCGTACCCTTGGGACCTGCTCCAGCCCCAGGATGAGATGAGCCGACATCGAGGTGCCAAACACTGCCGTCGATATGGACTCTTGGGCAGTATCAGCCTGTTATCCCCGGCGTACCTTTTATCCGTTGAGCGATGGCCCTCCCACTTGGGACCACCGGATCACTATGGCCGTCTTTCGACTCTGCTCGACTTGTCAGTCTCGCAGTCAGGCTGGCTTCTGCCATTGCACTCAACGAGCGATTTCCGACCGCTCTGAGCCAACCTTCGCGCGCCTCCGTTACGATTTAGGAGGCGACCGCCCCAGTCAAACTACCCGCCACACAGGGTCCCGGAACCGGATAACGGTCCGCGGTTAGACATCAAGCAGAACAAGGGTGGTATCTCAAGGGAGGCTCCACCGAGACTGGCGTCTCGGTTTCAAAGCCCACCACCTATCCTGCACATGTTCGGCCTAATGCCAGTGTGAAGCTGTAGTAAAGGTGCACGGGGTCTTTCCGTCTAACCGCGGGTAACCGGCATCTTGACCGGTAATTCAATTTCGCTGAGTCTATGTTGGAGACAGCGGGGAAGTCGTTACGCCATTCGTGCAGGTCGGAACTTACCCGACAAGGAATTTCGCTACCTTAGGACCGTTATAGTTACGGCCGCCGTTTACCTGGGCTTCAATTCAGAGCTCTCACTCCTCCTTTTAACCTTCAGGCACCGGGCAGGCGTCAGACCCTATACGTCGTCTTGCGACTTCGCAGAGCCCTGTGTTTTTAATAAACAGTCGCCACCCCCTGGTTTGTGCCCCCAGCCCCTAGTTGCCTAGGAACCGGGCCTCCTTCTCGCGAACTTACGGAGGTATTTTGCCGAGTTCCTTCAACATAGTTCTCTCAAGCGCCTTGGTATTCTCTACCTGTCCACCTGTGTCGGTTTAGGGTACGATCTAGCGATGGAGCTATTTCCAGGGACCGCTCAGCAGCCCATCCAATCCGATAAGGATGAACTACCCCTGCGATCCGTCACTTCCATCTGGCCCAGGAATATTAACCTGGTTCCCATCGACTACGCCTTTCGGCCTCGCCTTAGGGGTCGGCTTACCCTGCTCAGATTAGCTTTAAGCAGGAACCCTTGGACTTTCGGCGAGAGTGTCTCTCACACTCTTTGTCGCTACTCATGTCATCATTCTCACTAGTGATCTCTCCACCGGATCGCTCACGCGCCGGCTTCACAGAAAGCTTCTTGTGTCCAGTACCACGGTCCGGTTGGGGTAAACCAATCGAACTGGGTGGTTAAGGACACATGAAACTATGTCACACTACGCTCTGCTACCATGCAATAAATGCATCCTAAGCTTCGGCTCATGGCTTGAGCCCCGTTACATCTTCGCCGCAAGACAACTTATTTAGACCAGTGAGCTGTTACGCTATCTTTAAAGGATGGCTGCTTCTAAGCCAACCTCCTGGTTGTTTTGGTCGTCTCACCTGCTTTCCCACTTAGCCATGAATTAGGGGCCTTAGCTGTAGGTTAGGGTTGTTTCCCTCTCCACGACGGACGTTAGCATTCGCCGTGTGTCTGCCGACTAGTACTCCTCGGTATTCGGAGTTTGGTTAGGATCAGTAAGCCTGTGGGGCCCCATTACCCATCCAGTGCTCTACCCCCGAGGGTATTCGGTCGACGCTCTACCTAAATAGATTTCGCAGAGAACCAGCTATCTCCGAGTTTGATTGGCCTTTCACCCCTAGGCACAGCTCATCCCGATCTTTTTCAACAGATGTGGGTTCGGTCCTCCAATAAGTGTTACCTTATCTTCAACCTGGCCATGCCTAGATCACTCGGTTTCGGGTCTGATCCCACGAACTCGACGCCCTATTAAGACTCGCTTTCGCTGCGCCTACACCTAACGGCTTAAGCTTGCTCGTGAGACCAAGTCGATGACCCATTATACAAAAGGTACGCTGTCACATCGCAAGGATGCTCCAACTGATTGTAGGCGTTCGGTTTCAGGTACTGTTTCACTCCCCTCGTCGGGGTGCTTTTCACCTTTCCCTCACGGTACTGGTTCACTATCGGTCAGTAAGGAGTACTTAGCCTTCGAAGGTGGTCCTCCGATCTTCAGACAGGATTTCACGTGTCCCGCCCTACTTAATACGTCCAATCATGCTTCTTATACGGGACTATCACCCACTTTGGTTGCGCATTCCAACGCATTCTAATCACAGTCATGGCTCGGCTGGTCCCCGTTCGCTCGCCGCTACTAGGGGAGTATCATATTGATTTCCTTTCCTCCGGGTACTTAGATGTTTCAGTTCCCCGGGTTTGCCTTTTTAAGCCTATATATTCAGCCTAAAAATACCTGTTTTACCTCATTATTAACTGCGCCGCTGCAGGCCCCAGTGCCGATCCGAAGGATCGGTGTACCGACCAAAGGTCGGCGCGGAGCGTACATATTGCGAAGCAATAATAACAAAGTATCAGGTGGGTTGCCCCATTCAGAGATCCATGGATCAAAGCTTATTCTCAGCTCCCCATGGCTTATCGCAGAGTATCACGTCTTTCATCGCCTCTTACTGCCAAGGCATTCACCAAACGCCCTTTTCGCGCTTGATTTGATCCAGAAAAAGCAAGACTTGGCGTCTCGCGCGAAGATCAGAAGCTGGTAAGAAACTGATCCTCTTATTCTGCATCAAAAGCATACTTTACCCGCCCAGACTGTCGTCTGGACAATGAGCGATGCAGATAGCGAACCCTCCGTGCAGGAGGCCGCGTCATCGCTCTGGTTAGTGTACTTGACTTGGACAACATATTCGTTTCAGCCGCGATATGTTTGAATGACCGAGGAAGCAGTCATCAAACACCGGCCCTTGATAGGGCAGCAACTGAGATCATCCCCTCACGCGGGGCGATCAAACATGTTGTTAGTATCTCTCTTTACGATGTCAATTCGTCTGAAGGACGA
>NZ_JBFQYJ010000004.1:140000-239204 GCF_040933935.1 Sulfitobacter sp. PS-8MA
GATCCAGATCAATGCAGCGGGCGGAACGCGGCCCATAGTATCGGCGTCATTCAGGGAGCCGCGCCATAGAATATGTATAAAGACCGTCATTCATATTGCAGCCTAACCGCGCCCAAGGACATTCAACCGCTTGCATGCTACCGCAGGACCGCATTTGCTGTCCAACAGTTCACTACAAACGGAACCCTCGCATGAAGATTAACGACGAAAGCCCCGTGCTGCTCGCGCTTTTGGATGCTGCGGTCGATGCCATGGTTGTCTCGGATCATCGGGGCAATATCCTGAGGGTGAACAAGGCGGCTGCGGCGCTCTTTGGTCATGCGGCGGATGCGCTGGTCGGGCAGAATGTGCGGGTCCTGATGCCCGAGGCCATGGCTGCGCGTCACGACGGCTTTCTAAGCCACCATCTTGGGACCGGGGAAAAGCGGATCATCGGGATCGGGCGCGATGTCGAAGGGATGCGCGCGGATGGCAGTGTCTTTCCGCTGCATCTTTCGGTGGGCCGGGCCGATATCGCGGGGGAGGTCGCCTTTGTGGGCATCATGCATGACCTCTCGCGCCGGAAAGCCGCCGAGGAAGCGACGGCCCGGTCTCAGCGGATGGATGCCATTGGCCAGATGACGGGCGGCATTGCACATGACTTCAACAATCTGCTCACCGTGGTGATCGGCAATCTGGAACTGCTTGAAATGTCCGAAACCTCTGAGAAAAGCGCCGCGCTGATTTCGGATGCGCTGGAAGCGGCGGAGGTCGGGGCGGATCTCACCTCCCGGCTGATGGCCTTTGCCCGCAAAAGCACGTTGAATTCCGAGGTGGTCGACCTGAACGCCGAGGTCGCCAAGGCCGTGGCCATGCTCAGCCGGACGATTGGCGCGCATATCGCGGTGGAAACCGATTTTGCCGAGGACCTGTGGCAGGCCCGGGTGGATGCGTCGCAGCTTCAAACGGCGGTTCTGAACATCGCCCTGAATGCGCAGGATGCCATGCCGTCTGGCGGCAAGCTGACGCTGGAGACGCGCAACATGCGGCTGGATGACACCTATGTCGCGCAGGAGATCGGCATTGATATGGGCGATTATATCCGCCTGTCGATCGCCGACACCGGCGAAGGCATGACCGCCGAAACCCGCACCCGGGCGCTGGAGCCGTTCTTTTCCACCAAACCCATGGGCCAGGGAACCGGCCTGGGGCTGTCGATGGTCTATGGTTTCATCAAGCAATCCGGGGGGCATATTGCGATCTACAGTGAGCTTGGCAAAGGCACGACGATCAGCCTCTATTTCCCGGCGCTCAAGACCGCAGCGGCGCAGAGCCCGGATCATGGGCAGACCGCAGAGCGCAACCTCGGGATCGGCGCGGGGCTGCGGGTGCTGCTGGTCGAGGATGACCCGATGGTGCTGCGCCTGTCCGAGACGCGCCTAAAGGCGCTCGGCTTTGACTGTGTCACGGCGACGACCGGCGATGCGGCCTGGGCCATCCTCAAGACGCGGGATGACATCGATCTGGTCTTTACCGATCTGGTGATGCCCGGCGAACTGTCGGGCCATGCCCTCGCCAAGCGGATCGCGGAAAAGATGCCCCACCTGCGGATATTGATCACCTCTGGGTTTTCGGAAAACATCCTGCAGGGCGCGGAAGCCGAGGAGTTCCCGATTCTGCGCAAACCCTACCGGCAAGCGGAATTGGCCGAAGCCCTGCGCCTGCTGCTGGAGGGTTAACCCTGCATGGCCTGCGGGGCCTCGGTCAGGACATATCCAACCCCCCGCACGGTCTTGATCAACAAGGGGCGCGCCGGGTCACGCTCGACCTTCTTGCGCAGACGCGCCACCTGATTGTCGATGGTGCGGTCCAGCGGTGCCCAGCTCTGCCCGTCGATCAGATCCATCAGCCGGTCGCGGGACAGAGGTTTCTTGGCGTGGTCAAGAAAGGCCGCGAGAAGTTTGAAATCTGCTGTGGTGAGGTCACATTCCTGACCGTCGCGGTCGACCAGCAGCATACGGTCAAGCTTGACCTTCAGACCATCGAGCGACAGCCATGGATCCTCCGCCCCCGGCCCCGGCGGCGGCACCTCTTCATCCCTGTCCCGCTTGCCACTGCGGCGCAGCACCGATTTGACCCGCGCCAGAACTTCGCGGATGTGGAAGGGTTTGGTCAGGTAATCGTCCGCGCCCAGCTCCAGCCCCACCACACGGTCGATCACATCATCCTTACCCGTGAGCATGAAAATGGGCACATCTTGGTCACGGTGAAGCTCGCGCGCGATATCAAGCCCGTCCTCCACGCCGAGGTTGAGGTCCAGGGTCACAAGGTCGAAATGCGCTGCCGCGAAAGCCGCGCGCACAGTCTGCGCGTCATGCGCCTCGACCACGCTATAGCCATCCCCCTCAAGGCATCGCCGAAGGAGGGTTCGGATTTTGGCATCATCGTCGACGACAAGGATATTTTTCGCAGCCACCGCCACCATCCACAGAAGTTTCCGTTTTTATAGTGGGCAAACCCGATCAGGGCCAGCCGCCCGCGATACCGGCAGCCGCGACAAATTGATACAAAGAGATACAGGGCCAAGGGTATTCCTGCGACGCGCAGCTGAGATTGAGATCGCACTTCAAGAAGGACGATCGCATGTACGTGACATTATCCAGTGAGTTCAGCCCCGCAAACGCCGAGATCTGCGTTTCGCACCACGCCTCTGTGATGGCGTCCCAACGCAAAAGCCTCGCGGTCGGAGCGCATCTGTTCCGCGAAGGGGATATGGCCGACAATATCTACGAGATCACCGCCGGCGTCTTTCGCCTGACCCGCGTGCTCGACAACGGCCGGCGGCAGGTCATCGCCTTTGGCCTGCCCGGCGATATCATCGGCTTTCCAAATGGCACCTTCCATCACAGCGATTGCGAGGCGATCCAATCTGCCAAGGTGATCGCCCATCGCCGGCACACGCTCGACACGCTTGAAGGGGACCACCGCACACATCAACGTCTGCTCCACGCGGCGTTGCGCGAAATCTCTGCCATGCAGGATCATTTCATGATGCTCGCCCGGAAATCCGCGATCGAGAAAGTCGCGTCCTTTCTGATCACGCTCGCGGAACGGATCGGCACGCCGATCGGCAGCTATATGACCTGCGCCCTGCCCATGAGCCGCGCCGACATCGCAGATTTCCTTGGCCTTACGATTGAAACTGTCAGCCGGACCCTCACCCGCCTGCGCAAAGAGAATATCATCGCGCTGGATACCTCCCAGACGGTTCTGATCAAGGACATGGATGCCCTCGTCGCCGCCTCGCAGGCCAGCGACTAGATCGCGCCGGTCGTGCCAGATCGCGGCGGGCCCGCTATTTGCTTGCCACATGGGGCGCATCGCCCTGCGTCTTTGTGCTTGCGCAGAACCGCTCCAACCGCTGGGCCAGCGCGGCCCAATCGGTAAACTCATGGTCGGATGATCCCATTCAAACTCCCGGTCGTTCAGCACGACAAAGCGCACCACCGACTGGGCGAAATAGTCATAGCTGCCGGGCTTCACAGCCCCGGCTGCAAGGACCACGTCATCTGGCGTGAAACCGCAGCGCATCTGGGTTTCGATGACATAGTCCTGCGCCTCCTCCCGCCCGCGCGCGAAGGCGGCGCTGAGGCTGACAGAGATCAACATCACAGGCCGCGCCGACAGCCAGACCCGGCGCGCCTGCATAAAGGTCTCAAGTGCCGGTGAATGGCGCCGTTCATGAACCGACCCCACCAAAATCACCCTTTGCACAGCGGTCAGATCCGGGGCGTCGCGGGTTTCATCGAGATTAAGGATAATGGTCTCATGACCTCTCTCGGCCATCTGATCCGCTGCGAATTGGGCAATTTTGGCCGACTGCCCTTCGGTTGTGGAATAGGCGATGAGCATATGCATGTCGAAAATCCTCTCCTATGATCTGCCAAACCTACCGCGCCGCAGCGCTGCGGGGTTTGCGCAAGATCAACAACCGCGCCGAATTTCAAATTGAGCTACCGCCCCCGAACGAGCCGAAACCCCAGATGATCCGGTGGCAAGCCCACCGCGCAGCCGCCGACACTGGCATCGCGGACGAAGTTGATCACCGCCGCCGGATGCGCCCCGGCGGCGATCCTGACGCCACAATAATCGGCAGTGCGCTGAACACTGCCATCGGCGCGCAGCACACCGTTCGCAAAACAGCCATCGGTCCATTCCCAGACATTGCCCGCCATATCCGCAAAGCCCAGGGCGTTCTCGCCAAAGCTGCCTATCGGGCGCTGGCCTGAAACCGCCTCGCCCCGCGCCGCTCTGCCATCCGCATATTGCGCCAACATCCGCGCGCCGGGGTCGCGCGCTGCCGCGACGCCCGCCGCGTCATCCATGCGCGCGTCATAACGCTCCGCCGCGGCCCTGTGCCATTCCTCCGCCGAAGGCAGCCGCCAGTGGCGCCCCGTCTGTTCAGAATACCACGCCGCATAGCGGGTCGCGTCCCGCCAGCTGACATGGGTCTGCGGCTGCTGGGCAGGATCCACAGCCCGCACGCTCGGCACTGCGGCACAAGCGCCCGCTGCAACACAGCGGCCATATTGCGCCTGCGTCACTTGGTATTTCATCATCTCAAAGGCGGGCAGTTGCACCTGCGCCATCGGCGCATCGGTCGCTTTGCCTCGGGTCGAGAAGTTGCCCATGGGGCGCAGCCGCACCTCCCCGGCTGGGACGGTGATAAGGGCGGGGCCGTTTTCAGGCACCCCCTCTCGCAGCGCGGAAAGACTGCCGAGGAATAAGAGACCCGCCGCAAAGAGCGCCGCTTTGCCCAGCCCCTTGCCGCTCAGATGTTTGCCCATGACACATCCTTCCATAGATCAAGGGCGACCGCGAAACGGCCGCCCCAGCTTTCGATCACGGCAGCGCCGATCTGCCCTCGTAGGTCGCGTCATATTCGACGGGCGCCTGCACCTGCTCCATCAGATCATTGTCCCAATCGCCATCCACCACGATATGCGCGGTGGCGCCGAGGTTCACCGCCTCGATCAGATTGTGGTTCACATAGGCATAGACGCCGGGCTGCAAGAACTCATAAAGCGCCGCCCCGGCAGAGCCGCCAGCGATGAACCAAGTCTCCAGATCACGCGCGGGCGGGTTGTTGAACTTGCCGCGCTCCCAGACCAGATCGCCATGGCCGCCGATCAGGTGCGGACGGCTGTCGCGGTTGGCCTGGCTGTGCACAAAGAGGATCTTCTCCCCCTGCTTCGCGGTCAGGGCATTGTCGCCGGTGAGCGCACCCACCTTGCCGTTGAAGACCACATGGCTCGGGATCAGCTTGTTCATCACTTCGAGTGTGTCGGGATAGCTCTCGCCCACATCCGCAAAGCGTTTGAAGGCGCCGGCCGCATCGCGTGGGATATAGAAGTCATTCTCGCCGATGTAGAACACCCTGTCATAACGCACCGGCTTGCCCTCCGGATCACGCAGCCCGTCGCGCGGCAGCACCATGATCGCCCCCGCCATGCCCGAGACGACGTGCCAGGGGATCATCGGGCCGCCCGGCGCACAGTGATAGACGAAAGTGCCGGGCCGGGTCGCCTTGAAGCGCAGCACGGTCTTTTCGCCGGGGTTCACAAGGGTCAGCGAGCCGCCGCCCAAAGCCCCGGTGGCCGAGTGGAAGTCGATATTGTGCTGCATCAGGTTTTCGGGCGAGTTATAAAGGGTCAGCTCGACATAATCGCCCTCATGCACCACCATCAGCGGGCCGGGGATCGAGCCGTCAAAGGTCATCGCCTGAAGATAGGCGCCATCATCGACCTCGACCTCCTTTTCCACGATCTGCAACTCGAATTCGACCACCCGAGGCTCCGCCGGCGCGGTCTGCTCATGGGGGTGAACCATCGGCGGGCGCAGAAGTTTGTGCTTGATCCGCTTGAGGCTCGACAGATCGACCGGCTCGGCCATCGATGTGTCCATGATTTCCTCGGCAGTGGCGGCTTTGGCCAGAACGGGCAGCGCGGCGATGCCTGCGGCTCCCATCAATGCGGCGCGTCGTGTTAACATCTGATGTCCCCTTTTCGGACTGTATTGCTGTTGCGACAGGGATAGCCCGCCCTCGGCACGGGAACTTTGCGCAGGCGCAAACTTCTGACAGCAAAACCAACTGGATAGAGAAAAAGCCCGGGGCGCCGTTAACTCGCGCCGCGATAGTTGGGCAGTTTGCGCGGGCGCAAAGACAGGGCGCCACCGGCGGCGCAATCTGGGGGGATGGTCAGGAGGATATCATGCAAAAACCGGATTTCGACGACCCGGATTTGTCTCTGGCGGCGCTGTTTGAACATTGGCCCGAAGCGGCCGCCTTGTTTTTCAAACATAATATGGCCTGCCCCGGCTGCCCGGTCGCGCGTTTCTACGCGCTTTCAGATGCCTGCCGCCGCGCGGGGCTGGACGAGGCGCAATTCCGCGCCGATATCAAAGCGCACGTCCGGGCGGCAAGGCCGGATCAGTGACCGCTGATCTCCACCAGACGGTGCGGGGCCGTGACCACGATATGTTTGCGCGTGGAGCGCACGATCCCGTCTTTCTCCCAAGCCGATAGCATCCGGCTGACCGTGTGCAGCGTCGTGCCCGTCATATCCGAGATGTTCTGGCGCGTGACGGGGAAACCGATCTCGATCCCCTCCTCTGTCTTGCGCCCGCTTTGATTGACCATGCGCAGCACCGCCGCCGCGACCCGCTGTTCGACCGCCTGGGTGGCGATCTCGGTCATCGTGTCCTGAATCTGCCCCAGACGCTGCCCCACAGTCTTGTAGGATTCGGTCGCAAAGCCCTCGTATTGCGCGGTGAACCCGGCCCATAGGGGCGAGGGCCAGGACAGCACAATCGATTCCGCCGCCGTCACCGCCGTGGCTGGATAGGTATCACGCTGAAGGGCGGCGGCGATGCCAAAGAGCTGACCGGGCGAGATATGCAGCACGATGATCTGCTCGCCCCCGGCGGTGGTGCGCACGACCCGCAGAAAACCGTCCAGCAGCAGATGGAAATGGGTGGCCTCCATGCCTTCGCTGAACACTTCCTCACCTTCTTCGAAACGCTGGATGCGGGCTTGGTCCAGAATCTCCCGGATCTGCGCCCGGTTCAAACGGCTAAAGGGCGGCAGACCACTCAGCAGGCTTTCATCAAGTTTTTGCACGTTTGTCCCAAGAGTTTGTTTTAGATCAACGTCTCACCCGGGGGCATAGCGCATATCAGATCTCGACGAAACAACACGATCAGATGAAAGGAATTCAAGATGATCAAGAAGCTGATGGCCGGCGCGTTGCTCGCGATGATTGCCGCAGGCGCCCAGGCAGAGACCTTTGAGGTCAAGATGCTCAACAAAGGTGAAGACGGCGCGATGGTGTTCGAACCTGCCTTTATCAAAGCCGAAGTGGGCGATGTGATCCGCTTCCTGCCGACCGACAAGGGCCACAATGTCGAAGACATCAAGGGCATGCTGCCCGAAGGGGCTGAGCGTTTCAAAACCAAGTTCAACAAGGAGTTCGATCTGAAGGTCGAGCAGGAAGGGCTTTACGGCATCAAATGCACCCCGCACTACGCCATGGGGATGATCGCGCTGATCCAGGTGGGCGATGCGGTCAACCTTGAAGCGGCAGAAGCGGTGAAACACAAGGGCAAGGCCAAAGGCCGTATGGCAGACCTGTTTGCCAAGGTTGAATGACCTGCCACGGCAAGACAGGCAGAGAGGGCGGCGCTTCGGTGCCGCTCTTTGCGTTTGACGGAAGCCCGCTTTGGCAAAGAGACAACTTTAGCCCGCCGCCGCTTTCTGATAGCCACATCCCTCAAGACCTCTCCAAGGCCCGGCGGGCAGCCGGAGATGACGCCCCAGCTTGAAATGAGACACCCCATTCGCCTCCCCGACCTAAAACGTCTGTTCTGGTTCACGCTCGGCATCCTGGCCTTGGCTCTTGGCGCCTTGGGCGTCGTGCTGCCGCTTTTGCCCACCACCCCTCTGGTCATTCTGGCAAGCTTTGCTTTCGCCAAAAGCGCCCCGTCTTTCGAACGCTGGCTGCGGCGGCATCGGGTCTTTGGGCCGATCATTCTGGACTGGCGGACCCATGGTGCCATCGCCAAACGCTACAAGATCCTTGCCATCACCATGATGCTGGCCGCTCTGGCGCTGTCTTATGTGCTTGCGGTGGCGAGCTTTGTGCTGATCTTGCAGGCGCTCTGTATGGCAGCTGCGGCCCTCTACATCCTGACCCGGCCAAGCTGACCGCGCCAAGCGCGGGCCTACGTGACGCTAAAGCGCGGATACGCCGATCACCAGCGGGTGCAGCCACAGCAGGGTGACGAAAGCGCCGATCCCCAGGGCGGCCCTTATCGCGGCGCCTGCGGGCGAGGCGGGCCAAGAAAACCGCGGCGCCGCTGCGGTCCGGCGGCGCAGGCTGTCCCACTGCAATTGGCCCATCTGACGTTTCTTGCGCCGGTCGATCACGGCCCTGCCGGCAATCGCAAATCCGGCCAATACCGCGAACAGGATCACATGCGCCAAATCCCCATTCGGCAATAGATGCAGCCCCGCCCAGAGCGCCAAAGCGACCAGCAGAGGGTGCCGCATAACCCCTATGAACCCCGGGCGCGCGGGGTCAAATTCGTCATCATGCGCCCCGCCAAAGGAAAACGGATTAGGCCGCGCAATCGCGAAGGCGATGAGCAGACAAACGCCCAGCATCCCTAGTTGCACCAGATGCCGCTGCCAGATCATCTGCGGCCAAAGCTGCACATAGGGCGCCTGCCCCGCGCTCCAGATCAGCAGGGCAAGCATGGCGGTCGAGAGGATCGAATAGCCGATGCCAAAGTTCCTTGCGCCAATCTGGTGGACGATCCGCGCCTTCACCCCGGGGCGGACCGGAATAGAATGGGTTGCAAAGAACAGCGCGAAGATTACGGTGAACCCAAGCCAGCTCATCACGGTCCCTCCCTTCTCGGTCGCAAAAGCGCCCCGCCGTAGGCCAGCAAGAACCCGGCAAAGGCCAATAGCCACAAGACCCCGGAGAGAGGTGCAAAGCCAGACCAAAACGGCGCCAAACCGCGCGTCACCGCAGCGCCAATGATCGCTAGATAGACCAATACCGTCATCTGCCCCGCCCGCAGGGCCTGCCCGCTATGCCCAAGCGTGGCCCGCGACATCACCGCCAGCGTCATGCCCCCGATGGCCCCGCTCATCCACAGATGCTGGGCGGCCGCAGGGTCAAACCCGCCGCCCAATGGCGCGAGGCCAAGCGCCAAGGCCCCCGCCGGGACAAAGGCATAGGCAATATGCAATATCCAGACCAACGGCTCGCGCCCGGTCCGCAACGGCTGCCAGCGCGCCTGCCGCGCGAGGTGCAACAGGGCGAATAGCAAAAGCGCGGCCCCCGTATAGGCCGCTTCCGGGCGCAGAACCCAGACCAGCAGCACGGGCAAACTGGCCAGCAGCGTCAGTTGATCGAACCGCTGCATCGGCTTTGCGCAGCGTGCAGTGCTCTGCATCTGCACCAACCAGTTCCGCGTAAAAGACGGGATGATCCGCCCCCCGATCACCGCGATCATCATGATCGCCGTGGCCACCCCAAGCCGAAGCCCGACCCCCTGAGCCGCCGGTTCACCGCGCAGCGCTTGAAAGTGAAACACCCCATTTGCCAGCGCGAATACGGCCAGAAGCGCGAGCACAATCAGGTTGCGCCAGTTCCGCCCCGCCACGATCTCGCGCAGGACAATGCCCCCGAGCACCAGCAGGAACGCCAGATCAATCACCGGCGCCACGGCCCGCGGCAGGGTCGCAGAGAAGAACAGCCCCACGCGCCCGGCGAGCCAAACTGTGAACAGCAAGGCCAAGGGCCAGCCGACGATCGGCAAACGTCCCGTCCAATTCGGCAGGGCCGTCAGCAAGAACCCCGCCAGAACGGCGCTGAGATACCCAAAGAGGAATTCATGGGCATGCCAAGTCACCGGATCGAAGCGGCTGGGCAGATCAAGACGCCCCCAGAGGATCAACAGCCACAGCCCCATGGCCAGAAGGGCCCAGAGCACCGCGAACAGGAAAAACGGCCGAAAGCCGTAGCTGAACAGCGTCGGCGTCCTCGCCCTGCGCGACTGCAGCGCCATCATCTGCGCCCCCACAGCCGAAAGCCCTCTTGGCCGCTTGTTTTCCATGATGCCACCCCGGCGCAAACTCAGACAGCCGCTCTTACCATTTCCCACGGCAGCCGAATTTGTTCTGGCGCAAAGATCGCAGGGAAATTCCGGCGAGGGTCTATCAAACCGTGTCGCGCCTGCTACCGCGCCCTTGGCGTTACCGCCCCCTCTCCCCGCTGCGTCCCCGTCGTTTTGCTGCGCTGGATCACCGTCCCATCCGCCGCACAGGTCAGCCGAAGCCGCGTTACGGCGTGGAAAAAGGTCAGTCGAAAGCGCCCGGCATCTTCCCCCGCGCCGGTTTCATAGCGGCTGGTGATCTCCCCCCGACGCATCTTTTCTTGCACCACCGCAGGTTCAAGCCCCAGCAGTGGGCCAAGGTCGCCCGCGTCAATAACCGGCTGTCCGTCTTGCATCTCAATTTTCATAACCACTCCATGTGTCGGGTGTCCCCCGTTCAAAACCGGATGGTAGGGCGATGCGCCTGTCCCAGTGAAGAAACGTTTCACGTCGGCCAAAAAAACTTTCCTCACCGGGGCAACGTCAGCTGGACAGGGCGGTCGACCGGCAGCTCTGCAACCCGCAAACCATGGCGACCCCGGCAGGATTCGAACCTGCAACCTGCCCCTTAGGAGGGGGCTGCTCTATCCAGTTGAGCCACGGGGCCGACGGGGGCGGTTTAGCGCAAGCGGGGGGTGATGTCATCGGCAGAATGGCAACCGATGAGCCCCGCGTCGCGGCGCGGCGGCGGCAGTGCTTGATCGTGCGCCGCGCTTCGCGCAGACTGAGGGAAAAGCGAACAGGAAAACCAAATTGAGCACACCCCCCAAACGCCCGCTGACTCTACGCGATGTTTCCGATGCTTGTGGTGTTTCCGAGATGACGGTCAGCCGCGTTCTGCGCAAGCGGGGCGATGTCTCCGAGGCCACCCGCGACCGGGTGCTCGCGGCGGCCAAATCGCTTGGCTATGTGCCGAACCAGATCGCCGGATCTCTGGCCAGCCAGCGGGTGAACCTCGTGGCGGTCATCATCCCCTCGCTTGGCAATATGGTCTTCCCCGAAGTGCTCAACGGCATCAATCAGGTGCTTGAGAACACGCCGCTACAGCCGGTGGTGGGGGTGACGGACTACCTGCCCGAGAAGGAAGAGCGGGTGCTTTATGAGATGCTCTCGTGGCGGCCATCGGGCGTGATCATCGCGGGGCTGGAGCATTCCGACGCCAGCCGCGCCATGCTGCGCAATGCGGGGATTCCGGTGGTCGAGATCATGGACACCGACGGCAAACCCGTCGATGCGATGGTGGGCATTTCGCACCGCCGCGCGGGGCGTGAGATGGCGCAGGCGATCCTGCGCGAAGGCTATGAGCGGATTGGCTTCATGGGCACGAAAATGCCGCTCGACCACCGCGCTCGCAAACGCTTTGAGGGCTTTACCGAAGGGCTGGCCAAGGCGGGGGTCGAGATCGAAGACCGCGCCTTCTACTCCGGCGGCTCCGCGCTGGCCAAGGGGCGCGAGATGACGCAGGAGATGCTGGAACGCTCGCCCGATCTCGATTTCCTCTATTATTCCAACGACATGATCGGCGCGGGCGGGCTGCTGCATCTGCTCGACCAGGGCATCGACATTCCCGGTCAGATTGGCCTTGCCGGTTTCAACAATGTCGAATTGCTGCAGGGTCTGCCGCGTCAATTGGCGACGATGGACGCCTGCCGCAACGAGATCGGCCAGGCGGCGGCGCGGATCATCCTCAACCAGACCCAGCCGGAGCCGGACCCCGACCTGCAGACCCAAGTAACCCTCACCCCGACCCTGTCGCTGGGCGATACCCTGCGCCGCCGCCGTCAGGGGTGAGCCGCGCGCGTCTCGGCAATGGCGCCGCGCGGCGGTTGTTTCTGACGCGGCATCTGCTGTCCGACCCGCCGCAGGGACCGGCCAAGGGGGCCGCGCTGCTGAAGCTGATCCATGATCTGGGCTTTGTGCAGCTCGACAGCATCAACACGGTGGCACGGGCGCATGATCTGATCCTCTTCGCCCGCCGGTCGCGCTACCGTCCCGCCGCGCTGAAACGGCTCTATGAAAAAGACCGGGCGCTGTTTGAACATTGGACCCATGATGCCGCCGTCATCCCGATGGAATTCTACCCGCAGTGGCAGCTGCGCCGGACCCGTGATGCGGAGAAGCTGCTGGGCCGCTGGAAGGATTGGCAGCGCCATGATTTCGAAGCGCAGTTGCAAAGCGTCTTGGAACAGGTCCGCGCAGAGGGGCCGGTCACCTCATCGGATGTGGGCCGGGAGGAGCCGCGCCGCAGCGGCGGCTGGTGGCAATGGCATCCGTCGAAAACAGCGCTGGAGTATCTGTGGCGCAGCGGCGCGCTGGCGGTGACCGGGCGCGAAGGGTTTCGCAAGCGCTATGATCTGACCGAGCGGGTGGTGCCAGCAGCGCTGCGTGATCCGACCAAGGCCCCCGACCCGCCCCAAACAATCGACTGGTGCTGCGATCAGGCGCTGGCGCGTTTGGGCTTTGCCACGGCGGGGGAGTTGGCGGCCTTTTGGGCGCATATCTCCCCTGCCGAGGCGCGGGGCTGGTGCGCGGCGGAGCTTACCGCGGGGCGGTTGGAAGAGATCGACCTGGAGGCCGCCGACGGCAGCCTGCGCCCCGCCTTTACCCGCCCCGGCTGGGCCGATGACCCTGCCCTCACCCGCGATCCGCCCAAACGTCTGCGCGTGCTCAGCCCCTTCGACCCGGCCCTGCGCGACCGCAAACGCGCGGCGCGGCTTTTCGGCTTTGACTACCGGATCGAGGTCTTCGTGCCGGAGGCGCAGCGCAAATACGGCTACTATGTCTTCCCCCTGCTACAGGGCGACCGTCTGGTGGGCCGTCTCGATATGAAAGCGCATCGCGATCAGGACGCCTTGCGCATCACCGCGCTTTGGCCCGAGCATGGGGTTCGCTGGGGCAAGGGGCGGCAAGCGGCCTTTGAGGCGGAACTGCAACGTCTGCTGCCGCTGGCCGGGGTGGGGCAACTGCGGTTCGCCGACGGTTGGCTGCGCGAGCCCGTCTAGCCAAAGCGGGGCGGCGCAAGCCCCGCGTGAAACCAGTTCAGATAGCTGTGGATCGAATGCACTGGCCGTCCGGTTGCTGCTGCAATGTCGGGCGCATAGGGGACCATATTGGTGCATTCCAACAGGATCGCGCCGACATCGCCCGGGGCCGCGACCAACCGCTTTGCCGCCTGCACCATATCGGCCCGCGCTTGGGCGATATCAATCTCAGGGGCATTGCCAAGGATGGCGCTTGCAAAACTGCTGCCCTCCATCCCCACCACCGGACTGCCCCCGGGCACGCCGGCAGCCCGCAGATGCGCGGGCGAAAGCGTGCGGGCCGAGATCGTTAAAATCCCCACCCGCTGGCCCGGCGGCAGGCAGGCGGCGATCTGCCCGGCCTGCTCCAAAGCCGAGGCCGCAACGGGCACGCCTAGCGCCTCGGCCAGCCGGGGCCGGATCAGGGCCAGGAAACCGCAGGTGGTGGCGATGCCAGTGCAGCCTTGGGCGACCAGCCCCCGCCCCGCCGCGATGAAAGCCTGCACGAAGGGTTCGATATCATCGCAAACAATCGCTTCGGGCGTGGCCCCCGGCACCACCGCATAACGCACCGGAAAATCCCAACTGCCCGCATTGCCGACATCCCCCAGAATGCGCGGAAACCGCGTATCCAACATCAATATCCCCAGCCGCGCGACAGTCTCGTTTGCCATATGCCCCCCGTTTGGGCGCAGGGTGCCTTTGCGGGCGGGGCGAGACAAGAGAAACCCGAACGATGACATTTTATCAGCATTTTATTGACGTGATGATTTTTTGTGTAAAGATGCCGACAAAGGGAGCATTGTATCATGCGGCTGAAAATCGAAAGCCTCCAACCATGAGCCAGCATGTCGTCGTCATCGGCGCAGGCATCGTCGGCGTCTCTGCCGCGATCTGGCTACGCCGTGCCGGAGCGCAGGTGACCCTGCTGGACCGCGCCGAGCCGGGGCGTGGCACCTCGCATGGCAACGGCGGTGTCTTGGCGGCCAGCGGGGTGGCCCCTGTCACCGGGCCGGGGCTGCTGCGCAAAGCACCGGGGATGCTGCGCAATCCGGAGTTTCCGCTGTTCCTGCGCTGGCCCTATGTGCCGCGTCTGCTGCCTTGGCTGCGCCGCTATATGGGCCACGCCAATGACCGCGACACCCGCCGCATCTCGCGCGGGCTAACCCCGATCGTCAGCGATAGCCTGGCCCAGCACAAGGCGCTTTGCACCGATCTGGGGCTGGCGGATTGGGTCCGCGACAGCGACTATTGCTTTGCCTATACCAACCGCGCGGCCTTTGAGGCGGAGGCTTATACATGGGCGCTGCGCAAGGCGGCGGGCTTCACGCCGGAGCTTATCGAGGGCGGCGCGGTGCAAGAGTTCGACCCGGCCTTTGGCCCCGAGATCACCTGCATCGCCCGGCTGGCCGACCACGGTTTCATCGCAGACCCCGGCGGCTATGTCCGCGCGCTGGCCAAAGCCTTTGAGGGCATGGGCGGTAGCATTAGGCAAGCCGAGGTGCAGGACGTTGAGATCACCGGCGAAAAGGTCACAGCGGTCCTGACCAGCGCCGGCCCCCTGCCCTGCGATGACGTGCTGCTGGCCACCGGGGTCTGGTCCAAACCGCTGATGCAAAAGCTGGGCGTCAACGTCCCCTTGGAGTCTGAACGCGGCTATCACATCGTCTTCAAGGATGCCGAAGGCGGCCCGTCCCGCCCCACCATGATGGCGGCAGGCAAATTCGTTGCCACGCCGATGGCCGAAGGGCTGCGCTGCGCCGGGATCGTGGAGTTTGGCGGGTTGGAGGCGGGCGCCTCCAAAGCACCGCTGGCGCTGCTGCGCCGACAGGCCAAAGCGGCCTTTCCGCATCTCACCGCCACGGAAGAGATCGAATGGCTGGGCCACCGCCCTGCCCCCAGCGACTCTCTGCCTTTAATCGGGCAGATCGGAACGAGCCGAGTCTATACCGCCTTTGGGCATCACCACATCGGGTTGACGGGCGGGCCGAAAACGGGCCGACTGATCGCCGGATTGATCACGGGACAGCCGCCAAACACGGATCTCGCCCCGTATCACCCCCAACGCTTCGACGGAGGACGCCAAGCGTGGGACTGCAACAACAAGGGAGAAACCAAATGACACTGACAGCAAGACTGATGGCCGGTGCGGCCAGCACGGCTCTGACCCTCGGCGCGGCCATGCCCGCCTTCGCGGCCGAGAAATGGGACATGCCGATGGCCTATTCCGCCTCGAACTTCCATTCTGAAAACGGCGTGCAATTCGCCGAATGCGTGGCTGAGAAGACCGGCGGCGAGATCGAGATCACCGTGCATCCGGGCGGCGCGCTCTTTGCGGGCGCGGACATCAAACGCGCGATCCAGACCGGGCAGGTGCAACTGGGCGAGCGTCTGCTTTCGGGCCACCAGAACGAGAACGCGATCTTTGGCTTTGACTCGATCCCCTTCCTCGCCCCGTCTTTCGAGGACAGCGCGAAACTCTGGGAAGCCGCCAAGCCCAAGGTCGAAGCGGTGCTCGAAGAGCAGAACCTCGTCTTGCTCTATAACGTGCCATGGCCGCCCCAGGGTCTCTACTTCAAGAAAGAAGTCGACTCGGTCGAGGACATGAAGGGCGTGAAGTTCCGCTCCTACAACAACACCACCGCGCGTCTGGCCGAGCTGACCGGCATGTCGCCCGTCACCATCGAGGCCGCCGAGGTCAGCCAAGCCTTCGCCACCGGCGTTGCGGAATCGATGATCTCCTCGGGCGCCACCGGCTATGACCAGAAGGTCTGGGAAAGCCTGACGCATTTCTACGAGGTCGATGCCTGGCTGCCGCGCAACTACGTGATGGTGAACGCCGATGTCTGGGAAGGCGTCTCGGATGCCAACAAAGAGGCGATCACCACCTGCGCCACCGAGGCCGAAGAACGCGGCTTGCAAGCGTCCAAGGACTACACCCAGTTCACCTATGACGGGCTGCGCGAAGGTGGCATGAACGTCGAGCCGGCCAGCGAAGAGCTGATGTCGGGTCTGCGCGAAGTCGGTGAGACCATGACCCAGGAGTGGCTCGAAGCCGCGGGCGAAGACGGTCAGGCGATTATCGACAGCTACAAATCGGCGGAATAATCGCAAAACCTGCGGCGGCTCTTTCGGGGGCCGCCGCAGCCGTGCCGGGGCATGATTCAGGGAGGGTCGGATGAAGACAGTGCGCAGACTATTGGACGGGCTTTACACCGGGGCGGGGGCGCTCGCGGCGCTCTGTCTCGTGGCCATCCTCACCTTGATCGTGGCCCAGATGGTCGCCCGTTGGAGCGGCAATGTCTTTCCGGGGGCGGCCAGCTATGCGGGCTATGCCATGGCCGGGGCCAGTTTCCTCGCCTTTGCCAATGCCCTGAACCGCGGCTCGCATATCCGCGTGTCGATCCTTGTGAATGCGCTGAGTGACGCCGGGCGTCGGCTGCTCGACACATGGTGTTTCGCGGTGGCGGCGGCGGTGGCGTGGTATTTCACCTATTACGCCTATTGGTTCGTCTATTGGTCGTGGAAGTTCAACGAGGTCAGCCAGGACCAGGACGCCACGGCCTTGTGGATTCCACAGTCCGTCATGGTGATCGGCGGCGGCATTCTGGCCATCGCGCTGACCGACAACCTCTTGCATCTCATCTTCAGGGGCGACCACCGCGTCACCCGTGATCTTGTCGATCAAAGCTTCGGGGAATGACACAGTGACCGAGATTTATGCCATTACCCTGTTTCTGATCGTCCTCTTCTTCCTCCTTGGCACCGGTGTCTGGGTCGGGCTCGCGCTGATGGGCGTGGCTTGGGTCGGGATGGAGCTTTTCACCACGCGGCCCGTGGGCGACACGATGATCACCACGATCTGGGCCAGCTCTTCCAGCTGGACCCTCACCGCCCTGCCGCTCTTTGTCTGGATGGGCGAAATCCTCTACCGCACGCGGCTCTCGCAGGACATGTTCCGCGGGCTGTCGCCTTGGCTCGCGAAACTGCCGGGCGGGCTGGTGCATACAAATATCGTCGGCTGCACGGTCTTTGCTGCCGTCTCCGGCTCCTCCGCCGCGACGCTGACCACCGTGGGCAAGATGTCGATCCCGGAACTGCGGGCGCGCAATTATCCTGAGAAGATGATCATCGGCACGCTCGCTGGCGCCGCCACACTGGGGCTGATGATCCCGCCCTCGCTGGCGCTGATCGTCTACGGCGTGACGGTCAACGAAAGCATCACCAAACTCTTCTTTGCCGGCGTCATGCCCGGCCTGCTGCTGGCGCTGATGTTCATGGGCTATGTCGCGGTGACCAGCCTCTTGTCGAAAGGCTGGAACCCCGATGTCGAGACCAACATGGGTTTCGCCGAAAAGCTGCGCAACTCGCGCTTCCTGCTGCCGGTCTTTGCACTGATCTCGGTGGTGATCGGCTCGATGTACCTCGGCTTTGCCACCGCGACCGAAGCCGCCGCCATCGGCGTGATCGGCTCGCTGACGCTGGCGCTGTTCCAAGGCTCGCTGAACTGGCACAGTTTTCGCGAGAGCCTGATGGGCGCAATGCGCACTTCTGCGATGATCGCCTTGATCCTTGCAGGGGCGGCTTTCCTGAAACTCTCGATGGGTTTCACCGGCCTGCCCCGCGCGCTGGCCGATGGGATCGCCGCGATGGAGCTTACGCGGTTTGAACTGCTGATGGCGCTTTTGGTCTTCTACATCGTGCTGGGCATGTTCCTCGACGGGATTTCCTCGGTCGTGCTGACCATGGCGGTGGTCGAGCCGATGGTGCGCGGGGCGGGGATCGATCTGATCTGGTTCGGCATCTTCGTGGTTGTCGTGGTCGAGATGGCGCAGATCACCCCGCCCATCGGCTTCAACCTCTTCGTGCTGCAGGGCATGACCAACCATGAGATGGGCTATATCACCAAGGCTGCCCTGCCGATGTTCGCGATCATGGTCTTTATGGTCTTCGTGCTGATCTGGTTCCCCGAAGTCGCCACATGGCTGCCCGACAATCTGCGCAGCGGTCCGGCCACGGGGTGATCCAAGATGCGGTATATCCTGCGGCTGGCCTCACGCCATGCGCGCGCCTGTCTGATACTGGGGCTTTTGGCGGGGCTGTCCCTGCCCGGACTTGCTGCGCATTTGGCCGCGTGGTTGCCGGAAATGGTGGCGGCGCTCCTGCTGCTCACGGCGCTCAGGATCGGCCACCGCGCCGCCACCGGGGCCGCGCGCGATCTGCGGTGGGGGCTGGCGTCGGTGCTCGCGCTGCAAACGGCGCTGCCGCTGTTGTTGGCGGGCGGCTTTACCCTTGCCGGATTGGGGCAGACGCCTGCCGCGCTGGCGGTGACATTGGCCTCGGCCGCGCCGGCGCTGACCGGAAGCGTCAACCTCGCCCTGTTGCTGCGGCTCGATGCGGGGCGGATGATGCAGCTGATGGTGCTGGGCACCGCGGCCTTTCCGCTGACCGTGCTGCCGGTGCTGGCGCTGCTGCCGCAGCTTGGCGCGGCGTCGGATGTGGCGCTCGCCGCGCTCAGGCTGCTGGCGGTGATCGTCGCGGCGACCGGGCTCGGCTTTGCCCTGCGCCACTTCTTACTGCCGCGCCCCAGTGCGCGCCAGATCGAAGCGCTGGACGGGGCCTCGGTGCTGGCCTTCTCGGTCATCGTGGTGGGGCTTATGGCCGCGCTCAACCCTGCCCTGCGCAGCGATCCTTGGGCCGTGGCGGGCTGGACCCTTCTGGCCTTCGCCCTGAGCTACCTGTTGCAAGCCGCCGCGCTGTTGACCCTACGCCGTGGCCCGCTGCACCCCGTCGCCGGACCGCTGGCGATTGGCGCGGGCAACCGCAATATCGCGCTGTTCCTCGTCGCGCTCCCGCCCGAGACGCTCGGGCCGTTGATGATCTTTATCGGCTGCTGGCAACTGCCGATGTATCTGACCCCGGTGCTCCTGCCGCGCCTCTACGAAAGGATGCTGTCCAATGACTGACTGGCCCCGCATTCGCAGCGTCGGTCTCTCTGGCCTGTTGATCACCTTTGCCGAGAAAATGTCCGAACCCGCCAACCGCGCCGCGCTGGCCTTTCGCGCGGCGGTCGAAGAACAGGATTGGCCCGAGGTGACCGAGACCAGCACCTCGCTGGTCTCGACCTTCGTGCAGTTCGAGGTCAGCCAAGAGGCGATCACCACGATGACGGACCGCCTGCGCGACCTGCTGGAAACCCGCGACTGGTTTGCCGAAGCCCTGCCCGCCGGGCGCAGCCTCTGGCATGTGCCCACGGTCTATGGCACCGACCTTGCCCCGCAGCTTGAGGAAGCGGCAGAGGCGGCGGGTCTTGATCCCGACGCGGCCATTGCCGAGCTGTCGCAGGCCCGCGTCCGCGTGCTCACCATCGGTTTCGCCCCCGGCCAGCCCTATATGGGCGAGCTGCCCCCGCATTGGGACATCCCGCGCCAGCAGGGGCTGACCAAATCCGTCCCGCCGGGGGCATTGGTCGTGGCAATCCGGCAGTTGATCATCTTCACCAATGCCTCCCCCACGGGCTGGCGCCATATCGGCCAGACCGCATTCCACACCTTCCGCCCCGGCAGTGACATGCCCTTTCCGCTGTCGCCCGGGGATGAGCTGATCTTCCCCTCGATCACCCGGCAAGAGTTTGACCGCATCGCCGATGACCCCAGCGGCGGTGCCGAGCGGGAGGCACTGACATGAGCGCGCTGACCATCCTCCAAACCGGCCCGGCCATGACGGTCCAAGACCTTGGCCGCCCCGGCTACCGCGCTTTGGGCCTGACCCATGGCGGCGCGGCGGACCCGATCGCGCTGCACGAAGGGGCGGCCCTGCTGGGCCAAGACCCAAACAGCGCCGCGCTGGAAATGGCGGGCAGCGGCGGGCAGTTCACCGCAGACACCGACATCCGCATCGCCCTCACCGGGGCACAGATGCAGGTCAACTTGGACGGTGAGCCGCTGGCATGGAACGCCAGCCACCTGCTGCCCGCAGGCGCCACGCTGACCATCGGCGGCGCGCGTGACGGGGCCTATGGCTATCTGCATCTGGGCGGCGGCTTTGACGTCGCCCCGGTGATGGGCTCACGCTCCAGCCACCTCGCCGCGGGGATTGGCCACCAGCTGCAAAGCGGCGACAGCCTGCCCGTGGGGGAGGACGCGGGCGGCGAGACCAGCCAGACCCTGCCCCGCGACAGCCGCTTTGGCGCGGAGCGCGTGCGCATCGTGGCCTCCATGCAGACCGATGCCTTCGATGACGCGACCCGCGCCCGCTTCACCCAGACCACCTTTCGCCGCGATCCCCGCGCCAACCGCATGGGCGCGCGGATGGACCATGACGGCGACGGCTTTGCCACCGGCGGGCAGTTGACCATCGTGTCGGAGGTCATCAGCCCCGGCGATATCCAGATCACCGGCGATGGCGCGCCCTTTGTGCTGATGTGCGAATGTCAGACCACCGGCGGCTACCCCCGCATCGGCACGGTGATCCCCTGCGACCTGCCGATCGTGGCGCAGGCCCAGCCGGGGGCGGCGCTGCGGTTCGAGTTCATCGACCTCGACGAGGCGCTCGCCGCCGAGACCCGCCACCGCGCCGCCCTCGCCGCCCTGCCCAAACAGCGCCAGCCGCTGCTGCGCGACCCCGCGCGCATCCGCGATCTGCTGGCCTATCAACTGATCTCCGGCGTGGTTTCGGCCACGGCCGACCCATTCGAGAAGGACAAGACATGACATCCGTCGATCTCAACGCCGATATGGGCGAAAGCTTTGGCCCCTGGACGATGGGCGATGACGCCGCACTGCTGAAAATCCTGACCTCCGCCAATATCGCCTGCGGTGGCCATGCGGGCGATCCTGATGTGATGGCCAAGACCATGCGCATGGCGCAGGAAAACGGCGTCGGCATCGGCGCGCATCCCGGCTTCATGGATCTGGCCGGCTTTGGCCGCAACCGCATGTCGGTGCCCCGCGCCACGCTGCAAAACCAGATCCGCTATCAGGTCGCGGCGAGTGTCGGCATGGCCCGCAGTGTCGGGGCCGAGGTGCGGCATCTGAAACTGCATGGCGCGCTGTCGAATATGGCGTCGGAGGATGAGGCACTGGCGCGCGACCTCTATGAGGCGGCGCTCAGCGTGGCACCGGACCTCATCGTCATGGTGCTGGCCGCCACGGCGCAGGAGCGGGCGGTCAAATCACTGGGCTGCAAATGGGCCGGGGAAATCTTTGCCGACCGCGCCTATAATGACGATGCCACGCTGGTCGACCGCAGCCAACCCGGCGCGGTGATCCATGACGCCGATCACGCCGCCGCGCGGATGGTCGAGATGGTCAAGGCAGGCGCGATCATCACCGAGAGCGGCAAACATATCCCAACACGGATCGACACGATCTGCCTGCATGGCGACACGGCAGAGGCCGTTCAAATCGCAACCGCCGTCCGCAAGGGATTGCAGGACGGCGGCGTAACTTTGCAAAAGTTCAGCGGCAGCCTTTAGGACCGCACCAGCTTTTCATAGTCGGTGGCGATCTCACGCGTCAGCGCGCCCACCTCAAAGGTCCAGTCGCCGATCTGACCCACGGGGGTCACTTCGGCGGCGGTGCCGGTCAGCCAGCACTGCTCGAAACCGTCCAGCTCTTCCGGCATGATGTGGCGCTCATGCACGGTGACACCCTTTTGCTTGAGCATGTCGATCACGGTCTGACGGGTGATGCCGTTGAGGAAGCAATCGGGCGTGGGCGTGTGCACTTCGCCATCCTTGACGAAGAAGATATTGGCCCCCGTCGCCTCGGCCACATAGCCGCGGTAGTCATACATCATCGCATCCGAACAGCCCTTGGCCTCGGCCGCGTGTTTGGCCATGGTGCAGATCATGTAAAGACCGGCGGCCTTGGCATGGCTGGGGATCGTCTCCGGGCTCGGGCGCTTCCATTTGGCGATGTCGAGCTTGGCGCCCTTCATCTTGGCATCGCCGTAGTAGGCGCCCCATTCCCAAGCGGCAATCGCCAGCCGCACCGGGTTGCGCGAGGAGGCCACGCCCATATCCTCGCCCACACCGCGCCAGGCCAGCGCGCGCACATAGGCGTCTTGCAGGCCCGACGCGGCGAGCACTTCGGCCTTGGCCGCTTCGATCTCGTCAATGGTATAGGGGATCTCAAAGTCGATCATCTCGGCCGAGCGCTTGAGGCGCTCGGAATGCTCGCGGCTTTTGAAGATCTTGCCATTATAGGCCCGCTCGCCTTCGAACACCGAGGACGCGTAATGCATCGCATGGGTCAGGATATGGACATTGGCCTCGCGCCAATCGACCATGCCGCCATCCATCCAGATGTGCCCATCCCGGTTATCATATCCGCCTGCCATGGTTTTACCCTCCCCATTGACCCGTAATCTTTGCATAAATTGCGCCAGAACCACAAGAACCAGACATTTAGTTGCGCAAAACTCACGATTCGATAGCCTTTCACTCTTGGAATGTCAACAACGCTGACTTAAACTGATGGGACGCGGCCATCTCAGGCCGCGGCAGAGAATGAGGCACGATATGGCGGATGGGCGAATGATGGCGCCACCGAGCGGCGAAAGCCTGCTGTTTCTGACCGACGAACACCTGCGCCAAGGGATCGAGGCGATGTTCTTTGCCTATCGCGGCTTTACCGCCGACCCCGACCGTATTCTGGCCGATATGGCCTACGGCCGCGCGCATCACCGGGCGATCCATTTTATCAACCGCGCGCCGGGCACGACGGTGAACAACCTGCTCAACATCCTTGGCGTGACGAAACAATCGCTCAACCGCGTCTTGCGCACCTTGATCGCCGATGGTCTGGTGCAAAGCCGGGTGGGCCGCAATGACAAGCGCGAGCGGCATCTGTATCTGACCGACGAAGGCCGGGCGCTGGAGCAGAAGCTGTCGGACGCACAGCGCGCGCGCATGCGGCTGGCCTTTCGCACCGCCGGGCCAGAGGCCGTGGCCGGTTTCAGGACGGTATTGGAGGCGATGATGGACCCCGAAATGCGCGAGAGCTTTGAGCGGCTCAGAGAAAGCGGCCCATGAACGAACTCGACGCCCATCTGCTTGTCGTCGACGATGATGAGCGCATCCGCAGCCTGTTGAAGAAATTCCTGATGCGGCATGGGTTTCTGGTGACCACCGCCCGCGACGCCGCCCATGCGCGGCGGGTGCTGGCGGGGTTGGAGTTTGACCTCATCGTGCTCGACGTGATGATGCCCGGCGAAGACGGGATGGCGCTGACCCGCGCCCTGCGCGAGACCCTGCAAACCCCGATCCTGCTGCTCACCGCTAAGGGCGAGACCGACAACCGCATCGAAGGGCTGGAGGCCGGGGCGGATGACTACCTGCCGAAACCCTTCGAGCCCAAGGAACTGCTGCTGCGCATCAATGCGATCCTGCGCCGCATGCCCGACACCTCTGCCGCCGACACCGCGCCCAAGGTGCTGTCATTCGGTGCGATCCGCTATGACATGGAGCGCGGCGAGCTTTGGCAGGGCGATGAGCTGGTCCGCCTCACCGCCACAGAGGTGCAGCTGATGAAGATCTTCTCTGCCCAGCCCGGTGTCGCGCTGAGCCGTGCGAAATTGGTCGAAGAGCTGGGCCGCGACCGGGGCCAGGCGCAGGAACGTGCGGTGGATGTTCAGATCACCCGGCTGCGCCGCAAGATCGAGGTCGATCCCAAACAGCCGCAATATCTGCAAACCGTGCGGGGCGCGGGCTATATGCTGGCCCCCGACTGATCCGCCCGCGCTTGCGCAAATTCATCGGCCACCCCCGCTGGCAATGCGCCGCGACCCGTTCTATTGTCCCGCGAAATTCTGATCCATGAGGCCCGTAATGTCCGACACACCTGTTGAAGAAATGAACTTTGAGACAGCTATGGCCGAGCTTGAGAAAGTCCTGAGCCAGCTTGAAAACGGCAATGTGGCGCTGGACGAAAGCATCACGCTCTATGAACGCGGCGCCAAGCTGAAAGCCCGCTGCGAGGCCAAGCTGAAAGAGGCCGAGGAAAAGGTCGCTGCGATCACGCTGGATGGCGAGGGCAACCCCAATGGGCTGAAACCCGTCGAAGGGCTTTGACCGCCCGAATGGTAAGTCCCACTTCCCCCTCCCTGCAGGACGCGCTGACCCACGCCCGCGATCTGGCGCAGGCCCAGATTGAAGCCGCCCTTGCCCCCCACTCCGGCCCGGTGGCCGAGGCGATGCGCTATGCCTGCACCGGCGGCAAGGGTCTGCGCGGGTTTCTGGTGATCGAATCCGCCCGGCTCTACGGCATCGCCCCCGGCATGGCCGCCCCGGCGGCGGGCGCGATCGAGGCGCTGCATGCCTATTCGCTGGTGCATGACGATCTGCCCTGTATGGACGACGACGACCTGCGCCGGGGCCAGCCCACGGTGCACCGCAAATGGGATGAGGCCACCGCCGTGCTGGCGGGGGATGCGTTGCAGACCCTGGCGTTTGAACTGATCGGCCATCTGCCCTGCAGTGCCGAAGCGCGTCTCAACCTGATCACCAGCCTTGCCGGGGCCGCAGGCGTCGGCGGTATGGTCGGCGGTCAAGCGCTCGACATCGCCGCTGAAACCGCCTCTGCCCCCCTGTCGCTGGCCGAGATCACCACCCTGCAAGCCGGCAAGACCGGCGCGCTGATCGAATGGTCCGCCATGGCCGGGCCGCGCATGGCGGGGGCCGATCCGGCGGCGCTTGGCACCTATGCCAGACATCTTGGCCTCGCCTTTCAGATCGCGGATGATATCTTGGATGTCGAAGGCGACGCCGAAACCGTCGGCAAGGCGGTGGGCAAAGACGACGCCGCCGGCAAAGCCACCTTCGTGTCGCACCTTGGACTGGAGGGCGCGAAAACCCGCGCGGCCGAATTGGTGGACATGGCCTGCGACGCCCTATCTGACTATGGACAAGAGGCGCAAAGCTTGCGAGCGGCGGCTGCCTTCGTTATTGCCCGCGACAGCTAGCCGCGCGGCAGATGCGCCGCACCGGCATCAGAGAGGCCCCGATGAGTGACAAAACCGCCACCCCCCTGCTCGATCAGATCGCCCGCCCGGCGGACCTGAAACGCCTGTCCGATGCCGAGCTGACACAGGTTGCCCGAGAGCTGCGGACCGAGACGATTTCAGCCGTGTCGGAAACCGGCGGTCACCTCGGCGCAGGGCTTGGGGTGGTGGAACTGACCGTGGCGCTGCATGCGGTTTTCGACACCCCGCGCGACAAGATCATCTGGGACGTGAGCCACCAATGCTACCCGCATAAAATCCTCACCGAACGCCGCGACCGCATCCGCAGCCTGCGGATGAAGGACGGGCTCTCGGGCTTCACCAAACGCAGCGAGTCGCCGTATGATCCCTTTGGCGCGGCGCATAGTTCGACCTCGATCTCGGCGGCGCTCGGCTTTGCCGTGGGCCGCGATCTGGGCGGCGTGATCCCCGAAGGGCTTGGCGACGCAATCGCCGTGATCGGCGATGGCGCGATGTCTGCGGGCATGGCCTATGAGGCGCTCAACAACGCGGGCGATCTGAAAAAACGCCTGATCGTGATCCTCAACGACAACGAGATGTCCATCGCCCCGCCGGTGGGCGCCATGTCGAGCTACCTTAGCCGCCTTTATGCCGAAGCGCCGTTTCAGGATTTCAAAGCCGCCGCCAAAGGCGCGGTGAGCCTGCTGCCGGAGCCCTTCCGCGAGGGGGCGAAACGGGCCAAGGACATGCTCAAGGGCATGGCCGTGGGCGGCACGCTCTTCGAGAACCTCGGCTTCTCCTACCTCGGCCCGATCAACGGGCATGACATGGACCAACTGCTGCCGGTGCTGCGCACCGTGCAACAACGCGCCACCGGGCCGATCCTGATCCACATTCAGACGCAGAAGGGCAAAGGCTATGGCCCCGCCGAGGCCGCGCGCGACCGCGGCCATGCCACGGCCAAGTTCAACGTGGTGACCGGCGAGCAGAAAAAATCGCCCTCCAACGCGCCGAGCTACACCCGCGTTTTCGCCGACAGCCTGCTGGCCGAGGCCGCCGAGGACGACAAGATTTGCGCCGTGACCGCCGCCATGCCCGATGGCACCGGGCTCGACCTTTTTGCCGAACGCTACCCGAGCCGCTGTTTCGACGTGGGCATTGCCGAGCAACATGGCGTGACCTTCTGCGCCGGGCTCGCCGCGGCGGGGATGAAACCTTTCTGCGCGATGTATTCGACCTTCCTGCAACGCGGCTACGATCAGGTCGTGCATGACGTGGCGATCCAGCGCCTGCCGGTGCGTTTCGCCATCGACCGCGCGGGGCTCGTGGGCGCCGACGGGCCGACCCATGCGGGCGCTTTCGACGTGGCCTTCCTCGCCAATCTGCCCGGCTTCGTGGTCATGGCCGCCGCCGATGAGGCGGAACTGCGCCATATGGTTGCCACCGCCGCCGCCCATGACGAGGGCCCCATCGCCTTTCGCTATCCGCGCGGCGAAGGCCGCGGGGTCGAAATGCCGGAACGCGGCAGGCCGCTCGAAATCGGCAAGGGCCGGATGATCCGGAAAGGCAGCAAAGTCGCGCTGCTGTCCTTTGGCACCCGGCTGGAAGAGGTCGAAAAGGCCGCCGAGGCCCTCAGCAGCAAGGGCATCACCCCCAGCATCGCCGACGCGCGTTTCGCCAAACCGCTGGACCGCGAGATGATCCTGAAACTGGCCGCAGACCACGACGCGCTGATCACCATCGAAGAAGGGGCGATCGGCGGTTTTGGCAGCCATGTGGCGCAGCTGCTGGCCGATGAAGCGGTCTTTGACAAAGGGCTGAAGTTCCGCTCCATGGTGCTGCCCGATATCTTTATCGATCAGGCCAGCCCGGCGGATATGTATGCGGTGGCGGGTATGAATGCCGAACAGATCACCGCCAAAGTGCTGGAGGTGCTGGGCGTCTCAAACCTCGACGCGCAACGCGCCTGAAAGATGCGCGGCGTCAGCGGGTGCTGAGCAGCAGCCAGAACCCCGCGCTCAACGTGACCGCCACGCAAAGATAGCCCAGCAAGACAAACAACCCGTCGCGGGTGAAGAGGCCGAACACCAGCAGCGCCACGGTCAAGGCGCCGATCGACGACATCATTGGCAGCACTTCCATAAAGGGCCAGCCGATGGGGATCACCGCGACCATCAACAGCGTGAGAAACCGCATCGGGCCGGTGGTCAGATATTGCAGCCTCGGGCGGCACTGGCGGTCGACAAAGGCGCAGGGGCCGCGCAGGTAGCCCACGCAACCGCTCAGGCGCTTGCCCGGGATCTCGCGCCGCAACAGGAAACTCGGCAGCCACAGGCTGCGCTTTCCCCGCACCGCCTGCACGGCGAGGATGATGATCGTCAAGGCGGCCAGGGTCGAAACACCCGGAATGCCCGACAGGGGCGAGACCAGCAACAAGGCCACGATCAGGATCAGCGGCGTGATGGAACGGTCGCCGATCTCATGCAGGATATCCTGCACCGACACCGTCTCGCGCTGCGCGGCGCGGTCCATACTATCGAGCAGAAAATGCAATGTGTGTTCATCGCGGCGCATGCGGGCCTCGGCTTTAACCACCGGTCGCCAGAAGCGCGGCAAGACCAGAGCGATAGTCAGGGTAGATCGGCTGCCAGCCCAACGCCGCCTTGGCGTGATCGTTCCGCACCCGCTTGCTTTCGGCATAGAAACTGCGCGCCATGGGCGACATCTCGGCGCTGGCGAAATCTTCCTCAGGCGGCAGCGGCAGGCCCAGCAACTCGGCGGCATGGGCGATGACATCCTGCGGCGGGGCTGGGTCGTCGTCACATAGGTTATAGATGCCCCCCGGCTGCGGCTGCGCCAGCGACAGGTCCAACGCCTGCGCGATGTCCGCCACATGGATGCGCGAAAACACCTGACCGGGTTTGATGATCCGCCGCGCCTTGCCGCTGCGGACCTTTTCGAACGGGCCGCGCCCGGGGCCGTAGATGCCGGCAAGGCGAAAGACATGCAGCGGCAGATCGGGGATCGCGGCCCATGCCGCTTCGGCTTGCACCCGCGCCGCGCCGCGCCGGGTCGAGGGGGTCAGCGGCGTGGTCTCATCCACCCAACCACCGCCGTGGTCGCCGTAGACACCGGTGGTTGAGAGATAGCCCAGCCAGCGCATCCCCGGCGCGGCCTCGGCCATGTCATCGGCCAGAGCCAGCAGCACCGGATCGCCCTCGGGCCCCGGCCCTGCCGAGATCAGCACATTGGGCACCTCTTTCAAAAGCGCGCCGAGATCGGACCCCGGCCACAGCAGGGGTTCCACACCGGTGGCGGCAATCTCGTCCAACTTGTCGGGGCTGCGTGTGCTGCCGATGATGCGCCAGCCCTGCGGGATCAGCCGCGCCGCCAAGGCACGCGCGCTATAGCCATGACCAATCGAAAGAAGCGTTTTTTCCATGCCGCCAAACTGACCCGCGCCCCCGGCGACCGCAAGGGCGCAACGGCATGCATCGGGGCATTTGTTTCACGTGAACCTGGTCAGCCCTTGAGCCGGTCGATCATCATATAGCCGTAATGAGGCCCGACCCATTGCCGCGAGCGGCGCATCTTGCCGGTGGCGGGCTCCACCCAATACTCATTGGTAAAACGCTCCGCGCCAAAGCTGCAGTCCTCGCGCAGATGGCGGGTGGCGATACGCTGGTCAACGATCTGGATCACCTCGCGGCCCAACTGCGTCACATCGCAGGAAAAGGGCACGGTCTGCGCGGTGCCATCGAGACGCGCCAGCGTGATGAGCCGCTCACCGCCGCCGCCCTGCCCGTCAAACCCGGCGATGGTGGTGCCGGCCTGGGCCGAGCGCATATTGCCCGTCAGCCCCTTGGTGCCGACCAAAACCCCCTCGCGCAGAATGATCTGCGCATCGTCCGACGACTGCCAGACCTCGACCGTGCCGGGGGTGGGATCATCGCGCCGCCCCACGAGTTGCAGGAAATCCTGCAAGCCGCTGTTGTCCGGCACCACCTGCAACACCGGCCCCGGCGTCTTGTCGAGCATGTCGCGGGTCACTTCGATGCGCCCCTTGGGCGCCCCGTCAGCGGCGGCCCGGGCGCGGATCGAATTGGCCAAGGCGGTCCCCGCGCTCAACAGCGGGCTTTGCTGCGACTCCCGCCCGCCGGTCGCGCAAGCGGTCAGGCCAAGGCTGGCGATCAGGAGAAGAGTGGTTGCAAGATGCTTCATTCCCAGACCCTCGACCATTGATCTTCCAATGCGTTGCGGTGGCCGCTGCGCACGCTTTCGTAAAGCCGCCCCGGCACCATCAGACGCGCGCCGCCGTCGCGTTGGATCGGGCGGATGGTGGCGGACACGCTGCGCTTGTCCGGCTCGCCCAGGAACCAGTTGATCGGGACCGTCAGATTGATCCCCTTGTCAAAGGAGCCTTCGCCAAATTCCTCGGAGGAGACATCGGTGAAGGTGGCAAACCCGCCGACGCGCCAGCCGTTTTCAAACTCGCGCGAGATCGTGACCGTCGCCCCGACATCCCCCGCAAGATAGCGGCCCACGTCCAATTGTCCGTGATAGCCGCCGCCGAACTCGTAATAGGCCGAGACATGGCCCGTGGCCACGCTGTAGTCCTGAAACCCGACCCCGCCGTCAAAATCACGCTGTTTGACGTAATTCGCCTCCACCCCAAGCGCGAGGTTGCTGTCGACCGGCTTCCACAGAAGCTCTGTCGACAGGCCGCCGAACATCCGCTCGAAATAGCCCAGGGACACACGGGCATAGAGGTCATTACCCGCCTTCCACCGTTTGCTGACATAGGCGGTATTTAACGCGGTTTCGCCTTGGTTGGCATAAAGGCTGCCATTGGTCCGAACTTTGGGCAGTCTGGAATTGCTGGGCCGGGGGTCGTCGCCCACATTGCCCCCAAGCCGATGTTGCAGGCTCCCTGCGATGGTCCAACCCGGCGCGGGACGGTAGCTCGCTGCGACCTCAACGCCGAAATCGAGACGCACAGGCTCTGTCGGGTCAAAATAGCTCGGCGAAACATAGGGACCAATGGCCCAAGCGAAATCCGGATAGATATCGGCATTCGTCATCGCGCCGGGCAGGCGCGGCGCAGCTTCACCGATGCCGCTAACGGCCAGCAGCGCGTCTGCGGCCATCGGGTCAAACTCCAACGCCTCCAAGTCCGAGCGACGGACCGTCACCGCGGATTGCGCCAGATTTTCCTCTACCAGAACGATGCGGAATGTCTCGACCGAGGCAGGCAAAACCTGTGCCATCGCCCGCGCCGCACGGCCCACCGCCACGGCAGGCGCTTGATAGTGGTCATTACGCAGCCGCAACTCGCCGCTGGCCGGTGACAGTTGTAACGCGACCAGGGCCAAACCGCTTTCGCTCAACACTGACTTTAAGTCATCTCGGTAGCTGATCTGGCTTTGCGAGCTGGCCGCCCAGCCAGTGTCCCATGCCTGCGGGGCTGCCGCGCGGCTGGGGCGTACGTTCAACGGCAAGGTTGGGGTCACGGTCAGCGACGTTGCCGGGTTACGCGGGTGGAACTGGTATTGGAAGTTCACCCCGACTTCGGAGCCATACAGGTAATAGGCCCCCAAGCGAAGCCCCTCGGAATACTGATATTCTGTGCCGAGGTTGACCTGCGATTTTCGGGTAAACACATCGCGCCCGCTGTCTTCGGCCACATAGGCATCAGAGCTATATTCCGCCTTGAGCGCCCAGCGGTTGTTGACCTGCCATTCAACGCCGGCAAAGGGTGCAACCGGCCCGCGGAACCATTGATCGAAAGACAACTCGCCCCCGGTATCCCCCGCCGTAAAGCTGCCACGATCGCTGCCAAATGGCGTGCCGATGCTATTCGAACTGCCAAGCCGCCCCCAGCCCAGACCGCCGGTTACCTTCAGCGTGCCGGGCAGCGGGCTGTTGTCGAAGGTCTTGGTCGCCACGACATATTCCCCGGCATAAATCCCGGTCCCTGCGAAATCTTGCAGCCCGACGGTAACGGCAGGCCAGAACCGGTCTTCTTTCTTCAGCAGGTAGCGCAGGTCGAAACTGCGGTCGCGGTAGGTCTCAAACCCGTTGGCGTTCCAGTCTTGAATGCCGACATAGCGAAAGCTGGCCGACAGCCGCGGGGTGGCCTGAAAGGACAGCGTGGTGCGGGTCATGCCGCCGAAATGTGACACGCCAATGGCAAGCTGGCCGTCGGGCATGGCTTCGGCGGTGGGCATGTCGACCAGACCCGGGGCGCCATAGAAGTTCAGCGAGGGCCGGTCTGGCATGTCGAAAATCGGATAGCTGTTCTCGGCGCCCGCTTGGCCCGCCCCCAGCAGCACAACGCAGAGCGCCGCCTTGCCAGACCACCAAGCGCAGTTCCGCACTTTTCGTTCTGTCCCCATGCGCCCTATCGCCCTTTGCCTGCCTTTGCCCCACCGATTTGGCACGGACCGCCGGTGGAAATCAATCTTCATGCCGGCCCTGCGCGCCCTGCACCGGAAAACGCGGCAATATCGCGACAGAGGCTGCCGTCAGGAGCTTTTGCGGATCGCTTCGGGGGCATCGAACCCTTCGACCCAGCGGTAGACGACCGCCCGGGCCATATCCGCGTCATTCGCGACGATGGCCTCGCGCAGATCACGCAGGACCACCGCGATCTCCACTTCGTTCAACCCTTTTTCGCGGGTGGAGAAAATCTTGGGATGCCTTGTGCCGATCAGGGTGCCGCTCAGGGTCAGTTCTTCGGTCATCTTCTCGCCCGGACGCAGCCCGGTGATCGCGATTTCGATATCGCCATCGGGGTTTTCCTCGTCGCGCACAGTATAGCCTGCGGTTTCGATCACCTGCCGGGCCAGTTTCAAAATCGGCACCGGCTTGCCCATATCGAGCACAAAGACTTCGCCCCCATCGGCCTGCGCGCCCGCTTGCAACACCAGTTGCACGGCCTCTTCCACGGTCATGAAATAGCGCGCGACGCCGCGATCTGTCACGGTCAAGGGACCGCCCCGGCTAAGCTGCTCTTGGAACAAGGGCACCACAGAGCCGGATGACCCGAGCACATTGCCAAAGCGCACCATGGAGAAGATCACCCCCTCCGGCCCGCCGTATTTGCGCGCCATGTCCTGCAGGACAAGCTCCGCCAGCCGTTTGGAGCCGCCCATGATATTGGTCGGTCGCACGGCCTTATCGGTGGAAATGAGGATAAAGCGCTCCACCCCCGCCCGCGCGGCCTGTTCGGCCAGCGCCTGCGTGCCCAGCACATTGTTCACGAGGCCCGAGAGCGGGTTCGCCTCGACCAAGGGCACATGTTTATAGGCCGCCGCATGGAGGATCACATTAACCCTGTGTTCAGACAGCACTTTGCGCAGCTGGCGGCTGTCGGTTACCGTCCCCAGAACCGAGACGACCTCGATCCCCGAACCTTCGGCCAGTTGCCGCATTTCCATGTCGGTGTTGTAAAGCGCCAGTTCACTCAGCTCGAACAGCACCAGTTTGGTCGGGCGCTGCTCAAGCACCTGACGGGATATCTCTGACCCGATCGACCCGCCCGCGCCGGACACGAAGACCACTTTGCCGCTATAGGCCGCGCCATGATCATTCGCATGTGTGACCTCATCGCGGTTCAAAAAACGCCGCGGCGCCACCGGGGCAAGCTTGTCGACCAGCGCTTCCTCGCCGATCAACTGGGCAAAGGACGGCAGGGTCTGCACCTCCAGCCGCATCTTCTCCAGCCGCCGGGCGATCTGCGCCTGTTTCGGCGCGCTCAGCGAGGGGACGGCGAGCAGAACTCGGTCGATCTGCTTTTCGGCCACCAATTCGGCCACGCGCATCGGCGAGTGCACCGGAAGCTTGGCCACCCGAAGCCCCTGAAGTGCGACATTATCATCGACAAAGGCAATCGGCTCGATGTGCTCATGGCCCCGGAGGGCCGACACCAGCTGTGTCCCGGTGGTCCCCGCGCCATAGATCAACACCCGGCACCGCGTCGGCCCCTTGCGATAGATCATCAGCACCACTTGCAGCAAAAGCGCGCGGGAAATGACCACGAAGGTAAAGAAAAACGCCCCCAGCATGACATGCAGGCCAAAGGGGTAGTTCAACCCCAAAAGCCAGGAGGTCAGATAGGACGTGGCCGCCAGAACGATGCTCAACAACGCCGTCGCCCCCACGGCGGCGGTCTCATAGGCGTTCAACTGTATGCTGCAAACGCCCAGCCAGATCGACGCGCCCGCCCCGGCGATCAACACATAGGGCAGGACCGACAGATAGCTGAACAGGGATTCAGCCAGACCCGCGGGCAGCCCGCGCAACGCCAGCGCCGCGATCACCGCAAAGACGATCAACAGCGAGTCGAAACTCAGCATAATGATGCGCTTTTGCTGTTTGGTCAGCGACTGGACGAAGCTCAACATCCGCTATTCCCTGCTATCTGTCATACGATCTGTGACGCCGAAAATGACCAAACGCCGCCAAACGCGCCCGCACGAGGCGACAGCGTGCTGCCGCATCGCCGGAATCACAAGCAAGGGCTTTAGCGAAATGCACCGCTCGAATCCTTAACTTTTTTCCTCACAAGCGGCACGATGCCATGATCTGTCCAGAAAAACCACTACTTGGGCGGGATACACGTTCAGAGGGCGGCGCCTGTTGCGCAGAGACCGCCGCAAGATTACCGGCGTCGGAACAGATTGCCGATGGTTTGAAACACCAGATCAAAGTCGTAGCAGGTGCTTTGATGCCGCTGGTAGATCAGGTCCAGCCGCGCTTTGCGTGGCACGCAGACCCGGCAATAGACCTCATCGGTTTCTTCGGGCGTCTGACAGCGGGACAGCAGCCGGTCTTCGTGTTTGTGAAACCGGATGGTGGCGAGCCCGGTCACCCCCGGTCGGGATTTCAGCACCTGGCCATAGAGCTCGGGGAACCGCTCGACATATTCGCGCAGCGGCGGGCGCGGGCCGACAAAGCTCAGATCGCCGCGCAGGATGTTCCACAGTTGTGGAAACTCATCCAGCCGCCGCGCGCGCAGCCAGGCGCCCGTGGCGGTGATCCGGCTGCGTTTGTCGCCACCCGATACGCCCTGATCGCCCTCGACAACCGTCATGGTGCGCAGTTTCCACAGGTTAAAGCTCTGCTCAGGTGTTTTCATACGTTCCGCCACATGAAACAGCGGACGCCCCTCCTTGAACAACAGCCAGACCAGCAGGCCCAGCAGGATGGGGCCGAGGATGATCACCAAGAGACTGGCGAAAAACAGATCGAAAAGGCGTTTGCGCCACGTCATTCAGAAAGGCTCATGGATGTTGACTGTCCCGCTGCCACTCGCCGACCAACCCGGCGGGGGTGCTGTTTTCTGGCGCAAAAGACACAAGGCGTTCAAGCGCATTCGTGTCCAGTTCCACCGCGGCGATACTGCCCGGCCCCGCCGGGCGCGGCTGCCATGCCAACCCGGCGGCATCCAGCAACGCGCCCATCTCGACCACACCGGGGGCCGCAAGGTTCAGCACCGGGGGCAAAGCCGTGCGGGCGCAAAGCTGGTGCAGAACACGCGCCAGGGTGACCGGCCCGATATAGCTGCGCCGTGGCGTCCGCCCCTCCGGGAACCGGTCCAGTTCCATGCCGGGCCGCCAACCGCCGAGGATCGCATCGGCCCCCGCCACATTGCCGATCCGCAGAAGGGTCACGCCCTCTGTAGTTCGGGCGGCAACCGCCTGTTCCATCGCCAGTTTGGCGCGGCCATAGTCTGACGCGGGCGCGACGGTCTGCCTTTCCGACAGCGCACCGCTGCCGGCCCCATAGACTGCCGCGGAAGAGGCGATAAAGACCCGCGGCACCCCGGCGGCCTGCGCCAGATCCAAAGCCGCCAGCGCAAGGGTCGTGTTGTCGCTGAGCGGCTGGCCGCTGCGGGCGGCAGCGGCGGGGGTGACACCGGAAAGGCACAGGATCGCGCGCGCGCCCTTGGCCGCCTCAAGCGCCTCGGCGGAAGGAGCTTGCCCCGGCGCCGGCAGGTCAAACCGCGTGAACCCCGCCACCGCGCGACGGCTCTGGCATCGCAAATCCCCCGGCTGCGGCCAGTGACGGCGCAGCATCCCCCCCAGCCGCCCGGTGGCCCCCAGCAACAGGACGCCGCCCGCGGCTTGCATGTCCTTTGAAATCATTGACGCCATGTGCTTGTTCTCTATCCTGCTGCATAACGAACTCTGGGGGGGGGGTTCACATCATCCTTTACCACCGCCGGTGCCTTCCTGCATACAGATGCTGCCGATCCGGTTCACCGGAAAAACACAAGAAAGCGGTCACGCGTTACATGAAGCATATGAGCAAGCTTTTCCTCTCGGCCCTGTTGGCGGTGACCTTGGCGGCCTGTAGCGCTTTGCCGCGCGGGGCTGCGATTGAAAAAGAAGTCACTCAGGACGCGACTGAACCGGGCAGTGACATTGCCGTCTATCCCGTCACCCGCGCCTTTTTGCCCAGCGTCGCGCAATGGCCCCGGACCGGCCCGCGCCGACATGGCTGGATCGGCGCCAGCCGGGGCTCGAACGCCCAGGTCATCCGCCCCGGTGACCGTTTGGATGTGCAGGTCTGGGACAGTGGCGAAAACTCCCTGCTGACCTCGGCGGCCGAACGGGTCGCCAATCTGGCGGGCATCCGGGTTTCGGAAAGCGGCACGATCTTTGTCCCCTATGTCGGCAAGATCCGCGTCGCCGGGCGCACCCCTGAATCGGCGCGGCTGCTGCTGCAACGCCAGCTTGAAGCCGTCGTGCCCTCGGCCCAGGTGCAATTGGCGATGACCGAAGGCCGGGGCAATGCAATCGACCTTGTCGGCGGGGTGAACGCGCCCGGCAGCGTGCTGATGCCAAACAATAATTTTTCGGTTCTCGCCGCGATCTCAGCCGGGGGCGGGGTGCAAAACGCGCTTCTGAACCCGCAGGTCAAACTGGTGCGTGGCCAGAATATCTATGCCACCTCGATCGACCGGCTTTATGAAAACCCGCATCTCGATACCCGGTTGCAGGGCGGCGACAAGCTGATCATCGAAGAAGACCGTCGCTATTTCCTGTCGCTCGGGGCCGCCGGGAAGGAAGCGCAGTTTCGCTTTAACCGGGACGAGGTTTCGGCGCTGGATGCGCTGGCCATCATCGGCGGTGTGAACGATGCGCGCGCCAACCCCCAAGGCATTCTGATCCTGCGCGAATACCCCGCCAGCGCGGTCAGCGCGGGGGTGCGCGGGCCGCGCCGCACGCGGGTGGTCTTTACGCTTGATCTGACCACCTCTGACGGGCTTTTCTCGGCCCGGAATTTCCACATCCAGTCCGGCGATCTTGTGCTCGCCACGGAAAGCCCGCTGACCGATACGCGCACCATTCTGGGTCTTGTCGGCTCGGTCTTCGGCGTGGTCCGTTCCGCAGGCAATATCAGCAACTGACCCCCAGCCAGATCGGCGCAGCCCCCGCGCCGGTCTAGCTGATCCGCTTTTCCTCCGGCACCAGCGCGTTGATCTGCGCCAGATGCGCGGGCAGGCAATGGGTCAGGAAATCATACTGCGCCACCACATGCGCCCGCGCGGCGGGGCCCAGATGCGCATGGGCCTCCGGGCGGGCCAGCACATCGACCACCTGTGCGGCCAGCGCGTCAGGGTCGAAGAAATCCACCAGCATCCCGGTCTCACCATGGGCAATCGCCTCGCGCACCGGTGCCACATCGGCGGCGACAATCGTGGCCCCCATCGACATCGCCTCCAGCAGAGACCAGGACAGCACAAAGGGCATCGTGAGATAGATGTGACAGCGGCTCAGCTGGACCAATTTCTGAAAGTCCGGATAGGGCACTTTGCCGATGAAATGCACCCGGTCCCAATCCACCTCATGCCCGACCTCGGCGGCCATTTCACCGCGCAGGCCGCCGGGGTGTTTGCTCTTGCCGCCATAGGACACGTCATTGCCGCCCACGATCACCACCCGCGCATTTGGCCGCTCGCGCAGAATGCGCGGCAAGGCCCGCATCATGATGTGAAAGCCGCGGGTCTTCTCAAGATTGCGGGCGATATAGGTGATCACCTCATCCTCTCGGGTCAGTGGCTTGGCCAGACGGCCCAGCCCCAAACTTACCTTTGGGTCAGGCCGCAGCCGATCCGTGCGGATCCCGTCATGGGTGACGTATAGCTTGTGATGAAAGCTCTGCGGAAAGCGGTCGCGCTGCCAGACGGTCGGACATTGGCCCAGATCCACCGTCTCGATATTCGCCAGAGGCACGATATTGCGCGCGTGGTTCAGATAGGGGGCATGGGCCGAGGGCGGGTCTTCGGGATCAAAGCCCACCGTGCCGCCGGTCATGTTATAGTAATACTCGAAATAGCCGATGATCGGCACATCCGGCCAAAGCTGTTTGAAAAAGCTCAACTCGCCCCAACCGACATGGCCGATGATGATATCGGGGCGAAAGCCCTCCTTTACTTCAATCTCACGCGCCGCGTTGACCGCGCCGAAGCCGTTGCCTGCGGCTTCCTCCCAGATTTTGGACAGACCATAGGCCTTGGCTTCGGGCGTGTGATGCGGCCGGTAGATGCGGGTCTCTATGCCGGGCATTCTGGGCGCGTCCCGGCGTTGGGTGAGAAAATAGATGCGGTGCCCCCCGCCTGCGCCAGCCATTCGATCAGCTCGCGGTATTGGCCCGGCATGTTCTGATGTACAAAGAGAAAATTCATCCGCCGCGCCCTGCCTTTTGGGTTTCGCCCCAATTAACCGCAACCGCGGCGCGCTGGCAACATCGCCCCCTGCGGCTGGCTTGAACCTGCCCCGCGCCTATGTCACCTTGGGCCATGACAGATAAAACATTCCCTTCCTGGCCCGATGTGGCCGCGCAATTGGTCGAAGTCGCCGCCGGACGCCGCGCCGCTGACACGATCATCACCGGTGGCATCTGGGTCAATGTCCACACCCGCGAATGCCTGCCCGACCATGACATCGCCGTGGCCGCCGGGCGCATCGCCTTTGTCGGCCGCGACGCCAGCCATTGCCGGGGTGACGATACCCGCATCATCGAAGCCAAGGGCCGCTATATGACCCCCGGCCTCTGCGACGGGCATATGCATATCGAGAGCACCATGCTCACCCCGGCGGAGTTCGCCCGCGCGGTGATCCCGCATGGCACCACCTCGGCCTTCACCGACCCGCATGAGATCGCCAATGTGCTGGGGCTGGAGGGCGTGCGCATGATGCATGACGAAGCGCTGATGCAGCCCATCAACATCTTCACCCAGATGCCCTCCTGCGCGCCCTCGGCACCGGGGCTGGAGACCACGGGGTTCGAGATCACCGCCGAGGATGTGGCCGAGGCCATGGCATGGCCCGGCATCGTGGGTCTGGGCGAGATGATGAACTTCCCGGGCGTCAGCAACGCCGACCCGCAGATGCTGGCCGAGATCGCGGCCACCCAACGGGCGAACAAGACCGTCGGCGGGCATTACGCCTCTCCCGACCTTGGCCCCGCCTTTGCCGCCTATGTGGCGGGCGGCCCGGCGGATGACCATGAGGGCACCTGCGAGGCCGACGCGGTGGCGCGGATGCGGCAGGGGATGCGCTCGATGATCCGGCTCGGCTCCGCGTGGTATGACGTGAAGACCCAGATCACCGCGATCACCGAAAAGGGGCTCGACCCGCGCAATATGATCCTCTGTACCGATGACAGCCATTCGGGCACCATCACCAACGACGGCCATATGAACCGCGTGGTGCGTCATGCCATCGACTGCGGCTGCGACCCGTTGATTGCCCTGCAAATGGCGACGCTCAACACCGCGACCCATTTCGGGCTGGAGCGCGAGATCGGCTCGCTGACACCGGGCCGCCGGGCCGATGTGATCCTGACCTCGGACCTCAAGACCCTGCCGATCGAGATGGTCATCGCCCGCGGCGAGGTGGTGGCCGAAGACGGTGACTGCACCGTCGACTGCCCGCATTACGACTGGCCCGCCATGGCGCGCAACACGGTGAACATGGCCCGCGATCTTGAGGCCAAAGACTTCGACATCCTCGCCCCCGAGGGCGCCAATGCCGTCACCGCCAATGTCATCGGCGTGGTCGAAAATCAGGCCCCGACCCGGGCGCTGAAATTTGAACTGCCGGTCACCGAAGGCCGCGTGCAGGGCAGCGGCGAGGTCTGCCAGATCGCGCTGGTCGAACGTCACCGCGCCACCGGCACGGTGACCAACGCCTTTGTTTCGGGCTTTGGCTATGAAGGGCGCATGGCCATGGCCTCCACCGTGGCGCATGACAGCCACCATATGATCGTCGTGGGCACCGATGCCGATCAGATGGCGCTGGCCGCCAACCGGCTGCGCGAAGTGGGCGGCGGCATCACCATCTTCCGCGAGGGCAAGGAACTGGCGCTGGTGGCCCTGCCGATCGCCGGGCTGATGTCCGACCGCCCCGCGGCCGAGGTCGCCGCCGATGCCGAAGCCCTCGTGCAGGCGATGATCGACTGTGGCTGCAAGCTCAACAACGCCTATATGCAGCATTCGCTGCTGGCCCTTGTGGTGATCCCGGAGCTGCGGATCTCGGACCTTGGGCTGGTCGATGTGCAGAAATTTGAAATCATCCCATTGTTAGAGCCGCAAACATGAGCACCATCCTCACCCCGGACACCCCGCACCCCGAAGAGTTCCGCGACGCCACCGCCGCCGTGGACCGGCTGACCGAGCTTTACGAAAGCGCCACGCAATTCCTGCGCGACGGTTTTGCCACCGCCATGCAAAGCCACGCGCCCGAGGCCCGCATCCGCGCCTTCTACCCGGAGGTGCGCTTTCGCACCTCCTCCTATGCCCATGTCGATACGCGGCTGTCCTTTGGCCATGTCTCCTCCCCCGGCAGTTTTGCCGCGACGATCACCCGGCCTGACCTGTTTCGGAACTACCTGATCCAGCAGATCGGCCTGCTGATCGAAAACCACGACCAGCCGGTGACCATCGGGCCTTCCACCACCCCGATCCCGGTGCATTTCGCCATGGGCGGCGACAATGCGATGAATGTCCCGCAAGAGGGGGCCGCCGAGTTCACCCTGCGCGATGTCTTCGACGTGCCGGACCTCAGCACCACCAATGACGACATCGTCAATGGCACCTTTACCGTCGAGAATGACATCCGCCCCCTCGCCCCCTTCACCGCGCAGCGGGTGGATTATTCGCTCGCCCGCCTGTCGCATTACACCGCGACGGACCCGCAGCATTTCCAGACCCATGTGCTGTTCACCAACTACCAGTTCTATGTGACGGAGTTTGAACAATACGCCCGCGCCATGCTGCGCGACCCCGAAAGCGGCTATACCGCCTTTGTCTCCACCGGCAATGCCGAGATCAGCGATCCCGACGCGCCGCTGCCAGAGACCCTCAAAACCCCGCAGATGCCGACCTATCACCTGAAGCGGGCCGACGGCTCCGGCATCACGCTGGTCAATATCGGCGTCGGCCCCAGCAACGCGAAAACCGCGACCGACCATATCGCCGTGCTGCGCCCCCATGCCTGGCTGATGGTGGGTCACTGCGCCGGTCTGCGCAACACGCAGGCGCTTGGCGACTTCGTGCTGGCGCATGGTTATCTGCGCGAGGATCACGTGCTGGACGACGACCTGCCGGTTTGGGTGCCGATCCCGGCGCTGGCCGAGATTCAGATCGCGCTGGAGCAATCGGTGGCGCAAGTCACCCAGCTTGAGGGCTATGAGCTGAAACGCATCATGCGCACCGGCACCGTCGCCACCATCGACAACCGCAACTGGGAGCTGCGCGACCAGTCCGGCCCGGTGCAACGGCTGAGCCAATCGCGCGCCATCGCGCTCGACATGGAAAGCGCCACCATCGCGGCCAATGGCTACCGTTTCCGCGTGCCCTACGGGACGTTGCTCTGCGTGTCCGACAAGCCGCTGCATGGGGAGTTGAAACTGCCCGGCATGGCTTCGGACTTCTATAAGACCCAGGTGGCACGGCATTTGATGATCGGCATCCGCGCGATGGAACTGCTGCGCCGCATGCCGCTGGAGCGCATTCACAGCCGGAAACTGCGGTCCTTTGATGAAACGGCGTTCCTATAGGGGCTAAAACAGCGGAAAATCGCATGTTTTCGCGTCCAGAGCGCCACAATTCGTTGTGTTATCCTACAACATACCGTTACATTCCGGCCATGAGGCCCTAAAACGCGGGCAGTCTAAGGAGATAAAAATGGCAAAACCGATGACCAAGACCCAGCTCGTCGCTGCTCTGGCAGAAGAGATGGACACAGACAAGAAATCCGCAGGCGCAGCGCTCGACGCCGTTTGCAACCTGATCACCCGTGAAGTGTCCGCCGGCGGTGCCGTGACCCTGCCGGGCGTTGGCAAAATCTATTGCCGTGAGCGCCCCGAGCGGATGGTCCGCAACCCCGCCACAGGCGAACAGTTCAAGAAAGACGCCGACAAGGTGGTCAAGATGACCATCGCCAAGGCGCTGAAGGACAGCGTGAACGAGTAAGCCACGGGCTGAATGTTTGCGAAAGGGTCGTCTTCGGGCGGCCCTTTTTTGTTGAGGGAGGGCCAACGCCTGCCCGCGGGTCGGCGATCCAACAGACGCTCCATGCCACTTTATGGTGCAGTCGTGATGTGCGTTCTCGCGGTTGCGCCCAGCCTCACCAAATCGCCTACCCGGTCGCACCAAAGGTGCGCCCAAACAAAAAAAGGCACGCCTTCGGCGTGACGCGGGCGAGCGATGGCCCGGCGTCTTCGGCTTGATTCCGGGCCCGGGTGGTATTTTCTACCGTCTCCCTGTCTTGTTCTCCTTCTTCAAACCCGCCATTGCTTAGCAAGTTCAGAGCAGGGGGGCACAGTCATGGACATCCGCGCAATTCTCATGGGTCTGGCCTTTGCCGTCATGTGGTCCTCGGCCTTCACTTCTGCCCGCATCATCGTGATGGACGCCTCGCCCCTGCTGGCCCTCTCGCTACGCTACCTCGTCTCCGGCCTGCTCGGCGTCGGCATCGCGCTGGCCCTGGGCCAAAGCTGGCGGCTCACCCCCGCGCAATGGCGCGCCACGATCATCTTCGGCGTGCTGCAAAACGCGGTCTACCTCGGCCTCAACTTCATCGCCATGCAGACCATCGAAGCCTCCCTCGCCGCGATCATCGCCTCCACCATGCCGCTGCTCGTCGGCTTCGCCGCCTGGGCCTTTCTGGGCGAGAAACTCCGCCCCCTCGGGATCGCGGGTCTGCTCGCCGGCGTCGTCGGCGTCGCCATCATCATGGGCGCGCGGCTTGGCGGGCAGGTCGATCTCTACGGCCTCATCCTCTGCGCCATCGGCGTGCTGGCCCTCACCGCCGCCACCCTGCTGGTGCGCGGCGCGACCTCGGGCGGGAACTTCCTCATGGTCGTCGGGCTGCAAATGCTGGTCGGCTGCGTCGCCCTTTCCATCGCGACGCTCTTGTTCGAGACACCCCGCATCGACCCCAGCCTGCGCCTGACGCTCGCCTTTGCCTATACCTGCCTCGTGCCGGGCCTCGCCGCCACCGTGGTCTGGTTCTGGCTGGTCAACCGCATCGGCGCCACCCGCGCGGCGACCTTCCACTTCCTCAACCCCTTCTTCGGCGTGGCCATCGCGGCGCTGCTGTTGGGCGAAACCCTCGGCCCGCGCGACATCCTTGGCGTGGCGATCATCGCAGGCGGCATTCTCGCGGTGCAGGTCTCGCGCCAGCGCAAGGCCCGACAGTCTGCGCCGCAAACCCTTTGAATCTCGCCGCCACACCCCATCTATTGTCCAAGCCCACAATCGGAGGACGCCATGCCCCAATATGAGAAAACCACCGCCGCCATTGACGCGCTCAGCCCCGAAGAGTTTCACGTCACCCAACGCAGCGGCACCGAACGCCCCGGCACCGGGAAATATCTCAACAACAAAGAGCCGGGCATCTATGTCGACATCGTCTCGGGCGAACCGCTCTTTGCCTCTGCGGACAAATACGAAAGCGGCTGTGGCTGGCCCAGCTTCACCAAACCGATCGAACCGGCCTATGTCGAAGAACATGAGGACGCCTCGCTCGGCATGGTCCGCACCGAAGTCCGCAGCAAACATGGCGACAGCCACCTTGGCCATGTCTTCCCCGATGGCCCACCTGACCGCGGCGGCCTGCGCTATTGCATCAACTCCGCCTCCCTGCGCTTCATTCACCGTGACGACATGGAAGCCGAGGGCTATGGCGAGTACCTCAACCAAGTGGAGAATGTGACATGATAACCGAACGCGCAGTACTGGCCGGCGGCTGCTTCTGGGGCATGCAAGACCTCATTCGCCGCCGCCCCGGCGTCGTCTCGACCCGCGTCGGCTATACCGGCGGCGATGTGCCCAACGCGACCTACCGCGACCACGGCACCCATGCCGAGGGGATCGAGATCATCTTTGACCCTGAAAAGACCTCCTACCGCGAATTGCTGGAGTTCTTCTTCCAGATCCACGACCCCACCACCGTGAACCGCCAGGGCAATGACATCGGCATGAGCTACCGCTCGGCGATCTACTATGTGAACGACGAACAGAAAGCCGTGGCCGAAGACACCATCGCCGATGTCGAAGCCTCCGGCCTCTGGCCCGGCAAGGTGGTGACCGAAGTCGAACCCGTGGGCGATTTCTGGGAGGCGGAGCCCGAGCATCAGGATTATCTGGAGCGCCTGCCCAATGGCTATACCTGCCATTTCCCCCGCGCCGATTGGGTGCTGCCCAAGCGCAACGCGGCGGAATAGACCGCTGCCCCCGGCCCCGTGCCGGGGGTCAGCCCACCGCCACCCGCGGACGGCCCGAGGCTTCGACGGTCACTTCAGCTTCGACAAAAACCTCGCGCCCCTCGACACCCGCCCTGCGAATGTTGCGCGAGACCTGAACCTCGATCTCCACCGCGCACGCCGCCCTGGCCCGGTCTCGCGCCGCTTGGGTCAAAACGGTCTCTAACCGGGCCAAAGCGCTCTCGGGATCGTCGAAATCCTCCGGCCCCTCCTCCAGATGCACGCGGAACTTCCCGTCCCCGGGGACGGTTACCGTCCCGCTCTGTCGCATGATGACCCGGCCCACGACAGCGCCGATGGCATTGGCCACGCCTGCGTGCTGCGGCAGGATCATCTCGGTCCCCAGCCGCTTGCCGACGGCGGGATAATAGCTGCCCGCCGAGGCGCCCAGCCCCACCACGGGCAGGTTCAGCCCCGCATCCAGCCGCAGCAAACCGCGATGCCCGGCCAATCCCCGCTGCATCAGCAGATGCCGCGCCAGCACCTCGGGCGGCAGGGTGAAACCGGGGTCTTCCTCAGCAAAAGCAGTCTCTAACAACGCCAAAGTGGTCTGCTGGGTCAGTCGGTCGATGATGATCTGCGCCAGCGCCGCTGGCTCCGGGCAAAAGCGGTTGCCCGCCCCGCCGCGCTGCCGCCCGAAAAGCTCCAATGCCTTGCGGGCAGCACCGGCGTCCCATGCATCCAACTGCCCCGTCACATGGCTCGCGTCCGACGGGGTCAGCGCGGCGAGTTGCACCAGCCCCCGCGCCACCAGCCGCGCCAGCGCGCCCTGCTCAATCCGCGCCCGCAGGATGTCGGCCAAAGGATGCACCGCCGTCCCGATCCGCTTGAGCAGCGCAGCGTCACGCGGCGCCAACCCCTCGGCCTCCTGCCCCGGCACCGCACGCACAAAGCGCCCGTCATGCGCCCCCGGCAGCTTCTGCCGCAGCTGCGCGTCAAGCGCCGCATGCACCAGCTTCGGCGCCTCTGTGGCAATGAGCGATACCGGCAGAACCCGCTTTGGCCCCAGCGTCACCCCCGCCTCCAACCCTTCGGCAATGAAATGCACCTCGCTGTCACCGCCGAGCCCATGGGTGCGCATCGCCACCGCCTCGACCATGGTGCGATAGGGCCCGACCTGCGCCCCCGCAGGATCAATCGCAGGCCGCCCATCGCGCAAAAGCGCCACATCCGTCGTCGTCCCGCCAATGTCCGAGACCAGCGCATGATCCGCCCCCGTCAGCCAGCGCGCGCCCACCAGTGACGCCGCCGGCCCGCTCAGGATGGTTTCAATCGGCCGCCGCCGCGCCTGTGCGCTCGACATCAGCGCCCCATCGCCCCGCACCACCATCATCGGCGCGTCGATCCCCATTTCGCGCAGACGGTCCTCGGCCCGCCCGATCAGCCGATCGATCATGCCGATCAACCGCGCGTTCAGCAGCGCCGTGAGCGCCCGTTTCGGCCCGTTCAACCGCGCCGACAGCACATGCGAGAGCGAGACCGGGCGCCCCGTCACCTTTGCCACCAGTTCCGCCACCCGCAGCTCATGCGCCGGGTTGCGCGTGGCAAACTGGCTCGCCACGGCAAAGCCGCTCACCGTGCGCTTATGCGTCTCTAAAAAGGCCAATAGCGCCGTTTCATCCAGCGCTTCCACCTCGGCCCCGGCATGGTCATGCCCACCTGCCAGCAGCAGATGCGGATCGCCGCGCAGCGCCTCTTCCAGCCCATGCGCTGCCAAGTCCCGCGCGCGAAACCCGACATAGATCAGCCCGACGCGCCCGCCCTGCCCTTCGACCAGCGCATTGGTGGCCAGCGTGGTCGAGAGCGACGCCATGGCAATCTCCGCAGGGGCCACCCCCGATTGCGCCAGCACCGCACGCACGGCATCGCCGACGCCAAGCGCAAGGTCCGCCCGTGTGGTCAGCGCCTTGGCCGAGGCGATCACCTCCTCCTCATCCCGGATCAACACGGCATCCGTATAGGTGCCGCCCGTGTCCACCCCCAAGAGAACCGCCATCGGCCTTACCCCAATCGCCCCGCCGCCCAGCGCGCCGCATCGGCCACCGTCGGATCGGCATCCTCGGCCAGAGACTGCGCCACCGGGCGCAGCTCTGCCAGCCCCGAATTGCCGATGGCATAGAGCACATTGCGCACGAAACGATCCCGCCCGATCCGTTTGATCGGCGAGCCCGAGAACCGCGCCCGGAACGCGGCATCATCCAGCGCCGCCAGTTCCGCCAGATCGGCAGGCTGCACCGCGGGACCGTGATAGCGCAGATCGCTCGCCGCCACGGCAAATTTGTTCCAGGGGCAGGCGGCCAGGCAGTCATCGCAGCCGTAAATCCGGTTGCCGAGTTTTGCGCGCAGCTCCAGATCGACCGGCCCTTTATGTTCGATCGTCAGATAGGAAATGCAGCGCCGCGCATCGAGTTGATAGGGGGCGGGGAAAGCATCGGTCGGGCAAACGTCCAGACAGGCGCGGCAGGAGCCGCAGTGATCCACCTCCGGCGCGTCAGGCTCTAAATCCAGCGTCGTGAAAACAGAGCCTAAAAAGGCCCAATTGCCGAATTTCCGGCTCAGCAGATTGGTGTGTTTGCCCTGCCAGCCGAGCCCCGCCGCCTGTGCCAGCGCCTTTTCCGGCACCGGGGCGGTGTCGACAAAGACTTTCACCTCCGGCGCCGCCGCCCGCGCTTCCTCCATCAGCCAGCGCGCCAGCCGCTTCAGCCGTTTCTTGACGATGTCATGGTAATCCCGCCCCTGCGCATAGACGGAAATCCCGCCCTTCTCGGGCCGCGCCAACACCGCGCGGGGGTCATGTTCGGGCGTATAGCTCTCGGCCAGCATGATGACCGAGCGCGCCTCGGGCCAAAGCGCTGCCGGATTGCCGCGCCAATGCATCCGTTCTTCCATCCAGCCCATCTGGCCGTGAAAGCCCGCTTCGACAAAACGCGCCAGCCGCTCCGGCACCTCTGGCACATCGCCGGGCCGACAGATGCGGCAGGCGACAAAACCTTCCTCAAGCGCCCGCGCCACGACCCGCGCTTTCAGGGCCTCCCGGTCCACGGTCATGGCTCTGGCGCCTCGACCGCCATCAGAAATCGAGGTTGTTATACTGCAAGGGCGGCGGGAAGCCCGGCACCTGATCGGCGAGGATCGAACGGAAGGCCGGGCGCGATTTGATCTTGGCGTACCAATCCTTCACCGCCTCCGAACGGTTCCAGTCCACGTCCGAAATATAGTCGAGCGACGACAGATGCGCGGCGGCGGCGAAATCGGCCAGCGTCATCACATCGCCCGCCAGCCAACGGCGATGATCCAGCAGCCATGTCATGTAATCGAGATGATATTTGATCGCCTTGGCCCCGGCCTTGACGTTCTTACTGTCGGGATAACCCTGTTTGGTGACCTTCTTGTTGACCCGCTCATAAAGCAGTTTCGACGTCACCTCATGGTGGAACTTGTCGTCAAACCAGCTCACCAGCCGGCGCACTTCCAAGCGCTGCACCGGGTCCTGCGGCAGCAGCGACGCCTCGGGCCGGGTCTCTTCGATATATTCGCAGATCGCTGCGCTTTCGGACATCATGATCCCATCCAGCCGCAGCACCGGCACCTTGCCCGCCGGGTTACGGCGCAGGAAATCCGGGTCTTGCTCCCAGTAGCGCTCTTCGACCAGCTCGACCTCGATCTTCTTCTCGCCCAGGCTCAGCCGCACCTTGCGACAGAAGGGGGACAAGGGAACGTGAAACAACCGAGCCGTCATGAGAAGTCCTTTTGTTTAAGGGGATCAGCCCCTTCCATGCCTGCTGACGCAGGGATTTTCAACTCTCGAAACAGGCGGCGCGACCGTCCGCGCGGATGGTCGCCGCCCCATCCATGATCTGCGCCGTGCGCTTGCGGGTAAAGGGGCTGGGTCTGGAGGCCGAGCGCCCCTTGGGGTCGGGCAGGATCGCGGCCAGCCGGGCGGCCTGTTTGGCGCTGAGGTCGGCCGCGCTCACGCCAAAGTAATGCGGCGCCGCGGCGCCCACGCCAAAGACCCCCTCATCGAACTCCGCCACATTCAGATAGACCTCGATGATCCGCCGCTTCGGCCAGAGCGCCTCCAGCAGCGGCGTCATCCCCGCCTCCAGCGCCTTGCGCAGCCAGGAACGCCCGTGCCAAAGATAGACATTCTTCACCGTCTGCTGGCTGATCGTCGAGGCCCCGCGTTCCGAACCGTTTTCAATCGCGGTGCGGATCGCCTGCATGTCGAAACCCCAGTGGTTGCAGAAATTCGCATCCTCCGCCGCCACGGCAGAGCGGGCCATCACCGGGGCGATCTGCTCCAGCGGCAGCCAGTCGCGCGCGACCCCGCCCAGACGGCGGCTTTCCGAGAACATATAGACCCCGGTGGGCGGATTGACGACGCGGAAGAGCAGCACCAGCAGCACCGCCAGCGCGCCGAGCAGAAGAACAGCGCCGAAAAACCAGCGGGTGACGCGCTGTTTGAACGGGGTCCGCGGCGCAGCCTTACGGCGGCCCCGGCCTTTGGAGGCGGTCTTTTTACGTGTGCTCATGGCCTAGCTATAGGCTGCTGGCTGGCGTTTGTGAACGCTTCTCACGCGCGGTGATCTCTTGCGCGAGATAGGCCCCGATCCGCGCCGAGCCCCGGGCCGAAGGATGCACATTGTCACCGCCAAAAAGCCCCCGGTCGCGGCGGTCGATCACATCTTCTGAATCGACAAAATGCACGCCGGGGGTGCGGGCGGCAAAGCGGGCGATGCGGCGTTCGATCTCCACCAGATCATCGCGGCAGCCGGCGAAAGAGCCCCTGTTAGAGCCTGCATAATAGCCCATCCACATCACCTGCGCCCCGGTCCGCGCCCGGAGGTCTTGCAAAAACGCCGGGATGCTGCCGCTCTGCCCGTCCGCAGAGATCAGCGCGTTGACCGAGGCCGCGCAGGCGCCGCAGCCACAGTCCGCGCTCAGATCATTGGCGCCGCCATTGACCAGCACCCAGTTCCAGCGCCCGCCGGGAAACTGCGCTTGAATGTCAAAGCCCACGGCAGAGGCGATGGTCGAGCCATTGTCGAACTGCGCCCCCGGCACGGCCCGGTTGATGACGCTGCGGCCGGTCTCGCGGGCGATGACCTCGGGGATCGCGTTCTGGCCGTTCCACGCCATGATGGAATCGCCGAGCACGAGGATGTCACCGCCGCCGCGCGGGGCGATGTCTGTGCAGGCGGCGAGGCCGGTGAGCAGGGCGAGGGCGGCGAGGATTTTGCGCATGTCATCTCCTTTGAGGGAGATCAGGTAGCGCATCCGCGCCTCTCTACCACCCCGGCCCGGCAACAAGCCGCAGGCACCGGGCCATCGGCCTTGTCACTCACTCCGCCGGAACCGCCGTCTCCTCAACGCTCAACGGCGCCGGCAGATGCACCAGCATCTCTTTCGGGCAAACCTGCAGGAAGTTGTGCTTCTCGCTCTCCCAATGCTGCAGGATATCCGCCGCCTTGCGGCTGCCGGTCTCGGCCAGATGGCGCTCCAACAGCCCGTGCAACTGCGCCATCCAATGATCCACCGTCACCGGGCAGGTCACAATGGTCTCGGCATTCATCAGCTTTGGCGCCAGCCCGTCAGGGTCGTAGAGATAGGCCATCCCCCCGGTCATCCCGGCAGCAAAGTTCGCCCCGATTTCCCCAAGGATCACCGCCACACCGCCGGTCATATATTCACAACCGTTGCTGCCACAGCCCTCGATCACCACATGCGCGCCCGAGTTGCGCACGGCGAACCGCTCGCCCGCCCGGCCCGCGGCAAAGAGATAGCCCGCCGTCGCACCGTAAAGCACCGTATTGCCGATGATCGTGTTTTCCGAGGCCACCACCGGGCTCGCCATCGAGGGCCGCACCACGATCGTGCCGCCCGACAGCCCCTTGCCGACATAGTCATTGGCATCGCCCGAGACTTCCAGCTTCAGCCCCGGCGCCGCAAAGGCGCCCAAAGACTGCCCCGCGCTGCCGGTCAGCTTCACCGTCAGGTGATCCGGCTGCAAGGAATTGCGCATCCCGAAGCGTTTGACGATATGGCTCGACACCCGCGTGCCCACGGTCCGATGGGTGTTCTGCACCGCATAGGAGAGCTGCATCTTCTCGCCATCTTCAAGGAACCGCGCCGCATCCCGCACGATCTGCGCGTCCAGCGTATCCAGCACCGCCTGACGCGGCTTGTCGCGGTCATAGACATTCTCATGCGCGCCATCGACGGTGATCAACAGCGGGTTGAGGTCCAGATCATCCAGATGCGCCGAGCCCCGGCTCACCTGCGTCAGCAGGTCCGCCCGGCCAATCACCTCATCAAGGCTCCGCGCCCCGATGCTGGCCAAGATCTCGCGGACCTCAGTGGCGTAGAAAGTGATCAGGTTCACCACCTTATCCGCATTGCCGGTAAACTTGCCGCGCAGGGCTTCGTCCTGCGTGCAGACCCCCACCGGGCAGGTGTTGGACTGGCACTGGCGCACCATGATGCAGCCCATGGCGATCAGCGCGGCGGTGCCGATGCCATATTCCTCGGCCCCCATCATCGCCGCCATGACGATGTCGCGGCCTGTGCGCAACCCGCCATCGGTGCGCAGCGTCACACGGTCGCGCAGGTTGTTCATGCTGAGCACCTGATGCGCCTCGGTCAGCCCCATTTCCCAAGGCAGACCCGCATATTTGATCGAGGTCGCCGGCGAGGCCCCGGTGCCGCCGTTATGGCCCGAGATCAGGATGATATCCGCCTTGGCCTTGGCCACACCCGCGGCAATCGTGCCAACGCCCGAAGACGCCACCAGCTTCACCGTCACCTTACAGCGCGGGTTAATCTGCTTCAGGTCATAGATCAGCTGCGCGAGGTCTTCGATCGAATAGATATCGTGGTGCGGCGGCGGCGAGATCAGCGTCACCCCCTTGGTCGAATGGCGCAGACGCGCGATCAGGTCGGTGACCTTCATCCCCGGCAACTGACCACCCTCACCGGGCTTGGCACCCTGCGCGACCTTGATCTCCAACTCTTCGCATTGGTTCAGATACTCCGCCGTCACGCCAAAGCGCCCCGAAGCCACCTGTTTGATCTTCGCTGACGGGTTGTCGCCATTGCTTTCCGGTACGAAATGCGCCGGATCTTCGCCGCCCTCGCCACTGTCGGACTTCGCCCCGATGCGGTTCATCGCCACATTCAGCGTCTTATGCGCCTCGGGGGAAAGCGCCCCCAGCGACATCCCCGGCGTCACGAAACGCTTGCGGATCGAGGTGATGCTTTCGACCTCCTCCAGCGGCACCGGATTGCCGCGCGGCTTGATGTCGAGCAAATCGCGCAGGTGGATCGGCGGATTGCTCTGCATCTTCTTCGAATACTGCTGCCACATCTGATAAGAGGCTCTGTTGCAGGCCATCTGCAACATATGCATGCTGCCCGCCTCCCAAGCGTGTTTCTCGCCCGTCTTGCGCTGCTTGTAGAAACCGCCGATCGGCATGACGACACCATCGCCCAGCCAGCCCCGCGCGTGGACTTCCTCGGCCTTGCGCTGGATACCGACAACGCCGATGCCGCTGATCCGGCTGGTCATGCCGGGGAAATATTCCGCACACATGGCGCGGGACAGCCCCACCGCCTCAAAGTTCAGCCCGCCGCGGTAGGAGGAGATCACCGAAATCCCCATCTTCGCCATGATCTTCAAGAGACCCTGATCAATCGCGTCGCGGTATTTCTGCACCGCTTCCGTCAGCGACATATCCAGCAGCCCGCGCCCGATCCTATCGGCCAGGGAATCCTCGGCCAGATAGGCGTTCACCACGGTCGCGCCACAGCCCACCAGCACGGCAAAGTAATGCGGATCGACACATTCCGCCGCCCGCACGTTGAGCGAGGTAAAGGTCCGCAGCCCCTTGCGCACCAGATGGCTATGCACTGCGCTGGTAGCGAGGATCATCGGCATCGCGACCCTGTCGGCGCCGCTATACTGGTCCGTCAGCACCAGATGCCCCGCGCCCGAGCGCACCGCGTCCTCCGCCTCGGCCCGGATCCGCGCCAAAGCGACGCTCAGATTGCCATTGCCCGGCTCAAAGCTGCAATCGATCGTCACCGTATGCACCTTGAACTGCGCCACCAGCTCTTCGAACTGCGCATTGCCCACGAAAGGACTGTCGAGCACCAGAATCTCAGTCTGGCTGCTGTCTTCGTCGAGCACGTTCTTGAGGTTGCCGAAGCGCGTCTTCAGGCTCATCACCCGGAATTCCCGCAGGCTATCAATCGGCGGGTTGGTCACCTGGCTAAAGTTCTGCCGGAAGAAATGGCTCAAAGGCCGGTACTGCCCGCTCAAGACCGCCGAGGGCGTGTCATCGCCCATGCTCGCCAGCGCCTCTTTGCCGTCCTCCGCCATCGGCGCAAGGATCTGCTCCAGCTCTTCAATCGTATAGCCCGCCGCCACCTGACGCCGGCGCAGCTCATTGCCCTCGAACAGCGGCTTTTCGGTCACCGCACTCAGCACATCGTCCAGCTCATGGATCTTGCTGACCCAATCGCCGAAGGGCTGATTGGCCGCCAGCGTGTCCTTGATCTCGGCATCGTAGAACAGCTTGCCCTCGTCCATATCGACGGCAATCATCTGCCCCGGCCCCAGCGCACCCTTGGCCACCACCCGCGCCTCGTCCAGCGGCACCATCCCGGCCTCGGAGCCCGCAATCAGCATCCCGTCCGAGGTCACCACATAGCGCATCGGGCGCAAGCCGTTCCGGTCCAGCCCGGCACAGACCCAACGCCCATCGGTCATCGCCAGAGCCGCCGGCCCGTCCCAGGGCTCCATCACCGAGTTGCAATAGGAATACATGTCCCGCCAGGCCTGCGGCAATTCCACCGCCAGCTTGGACCAGGATTCCGGCACCAGCATGGTTTTCGCCATCGGCGCGGAGCGCCCGGCCCGCACCAAGACCTCAAAGACCGAATCCAGCGCCGCCGAGTCGCTCGACCCCGCCGCCACGATCGGTTTGATATCCTCCGCCATCTCGCCAAAGGTCGCCGAAGCCATGCGGATCTCATGGCTCTTCATCCAGTTGGTATTGCCTTTCAGCGTGTTGATCTCGCCATTATGCGCCAACATGCGGAAGGGCTGCGCCAGCCACCACTGCGGGAAGGTATTGGTCGAATAGCGCTGGTGATAGATCGCGAAAGCGCTGATGAATTTGTCGTCCTTCAGATCGGGATAGAACTCCGCCACCTGTTCGGCCAGCATCATGCCCTTGTAGATGATGCTGCGGCAGGACATCGACGCGATATACATCTGCGGCACCTGCGCCGCGATGGCGGCTTTCTCGATCCGGCGGCGGATCACATAGAGCTCGCGCTCGAATGTCTCCTCATCCACGCCCTTGGCGTTGGAGATCAGGATCTGCTCGATCTCGGGCCGGGTCGCATTGGCCTTTTCGCCCAGCACGGAAATATCCACCGGCACATGGCGCCAGCCATAGATATAATAGCCCATGCGCAGCACTTCGGTCTCAACGATGGTCCGGCAGGTCTCCTGCGCGGCAAAGTTGGTGCGCGGCAAGAACACCTGCCCCACGGCGATCATCTCGTCCTTGCGCGGGGTATGGCCGGTGCGGCGCACCTGATCGTAGAAAAACGGCACCGGAATCTGCACATGGATGCCCGCGCCATCGCCGGTCATCCCATCGGCATCCACAGCCCCCCGGTGCCAGATCGCCTTCAACGCGTTGATCCCGTTCAGCACCACTTCGCGGGTCTTTTCGCCATTGACGTTCACCACCAAGCCAACCCCGCAAGAGGAATGTTCTTCCTCGGGGCTATAAAGACCCGTCTCGGCCATCATCGCGCGTTTGGCTTCTTCGCGGGCTACCCAGGCGTCATCATATTTGGTCATGGCTTGGTTCCTTCCACAAATGCCGCAAATCCTGCTTCGACTTCGGCCTTGGTTTTGGTTTCGTGCTCCCCGGCAAAGGCATAGCCTGCGGGCTTCACATCAATGTAAATCTCGGTTGAAAGCTCCAGCCCGCCGGCGTCTTCGACCAGCCCGGCGCTGATGCTGTAATAATCATGCCCCGGCAGGGTCAGGTGATACCAAAGCGTACTGCCACAGGTGTCGCACCACGCCCGCTCGGCCCAATCGGATGAGGCATAGCTCTTCACCGGCCCCGCATGGGTCAGACTGCCGGGCTTGGCGTCGATCTCCAGAAAGGCGCTTCCGGTCCAGCGGCGGCACATTTCGCAATGGCAGGCCCCAAGCGCCTCTTTCAGCGGCTCGAAACGCAGCGTCACCGCCCCGCAAAGACATTTTCCGTCGAGATGGCTCATGGCTCGTCCTCCACATGTGGGTGGCGGGCTTCGTAATCGGCCTTGCTCACCCGCTCCAGATCGCCCGCGATGGCAAAGTTGCTCGGCGCGCGGTCGGCATAGACCACACGTTTCAACGCCGCCCCGCCGAACCCGTCAAACAGCCCCGGCGCCAGTTCAAAGACCTCGGCGCTGTCGCCGACATTATCGGCAAACCAGACCGCCGAGCCGCAGCTCTCGCACCAGGCCCGTTGCGCAAAGGAGGAAGAGGCATAGGTCCGGATCGGCCCGGCCAGACGCAGCCGGTCGCGCGGCACTTCGATGCCCATCTGCACAGAGCCGCTCCAGCGGGTGCAGAGGTCGCAATGGCAGGCCGAAATCTCACCCAGCGGGCCGGTGACCTCCACCGTGACCGCCCCACATAGGCAATGCCCGTGATGCTGCACGTCAGACATTCTTCACCTCTGCCCCGGCAAAGGTCACAGGTGCTGACCTATCGGCCAAAACCGGGCGAAAGGGCATATGCACGCCCTGTGCACGTCCGCTGTACAGTTTGTGACATTTAACCTTTGGGTAATGAATCTTCATGTCATTCCGCAGCAATACGCTGTACCCCGTTGAAATCATTGAGGATCGCCTCAGCACAGTCGCGCCCGTCCTTGATCGCCCAAACGACCAGCGACGCGCCCCGCACGATGTCCCCCACCGCATAGACCCCATCCAGCGCGGTCGCCCCGGTGATATAGTCCGCCTTGATCGTGCCCCAGCGGTTCACCGGCAGCTCCGGCTCGTTCCAAAGCGTCGGCAGGTCTTCCGGCTCAAAACCCAGCGCCATGATCACCAGATCCGCGTCCTCGACGTAATCCGCGCCCTCGATCACTTCAGGCGCCTGACGCCCGGTCACATCCGGCGCGCCAAGGCGCATTTTCTGCACCATGACACCTGTCACCGGATCGCCGACAAAGCCTTTCGGCGCGCTCAGCCATTCGAAAATCACGCCTTCTTCCTCGGCGTTTTGCACTTCGCGCTGGCTGCCCGGCATATTGGCCCGGTCCCGGCGATAGAGGCATTTCACGCTCTCCGCGCCCTGCCGGATCGAGGTCCGCACACAGTCCATCGCCGTGTCACCGCCGCCGATCACCACGACCTTCTTGCCCTTGGCATTCAGGCGGCCATTCTCGAACTCTTCCACCGTGTCGCCAAAGCTCTTGCGGTTGGAGGCGGTCAGAAAATCAATCGCCCGCTCGACCCCAAAGCCGCCCACGCCGGGGGCTTCGATCTCGCGCGTCTTATAAACGCCGGTCGCGATGATCACCGCGTCATGCTTGCCCCGGATGGCGCCAAAGCTGATGTCCCGGCCCACATCGCAGTTCAATTCAAAGGTCACGCCACCCTCGACCAGCTGCGCATTGCGGCGCTCGACCACGTCTTTCTCCAGCTTGAAACCGGGGATGCCGTAGGTCAGCAGCCCGCCGGCACGGTCGTAGCGGTCATAGATCGTGACCTGCACCCCGGCACGGCGCAGCATATCCGCCGCCGCCAGCCCGCCGGGGCCCGCGCCGATGATGCCGACGCTTTCCTGTCGCTCCTCGCGCGGGGCCGGGGCTTTGACCCAGCCCTTCTCCCAGGCGGAATCGGTGATGTATTTCTCGATCGACCCGATGGTCACGGTGCCATGGCCCGATTGTTCGATCACGCAGTTGCCTTCACAAAGCCGGTCCTGCGGGCAGATACGGCCACAGATCTCGGGGAAGGTATTCGTCGCCTGGCTGATCTCATAGGCTTCTTCCAACCGCCCCTCGGCGGTCAGGCGCAGCCAGTCGGGGATGTTGTTATGCAGCGGGCAATGGGTCTGGCAGTAAGGCACGCCACATTGGCTGCAGCGGCTCGACTGCTCCGCCGCCTTGCGGTCGGCGTACTCGGCGTAAATCTCGTCGAAATCCGTGCGCCGCAGGTTAGGCGGACGTTTCTCAGGCATATCCCGCGCCACATCCGTAAATTTCAGCATAACCTGCTTCGCCATATACCCGTTCCTTCGACAGTTTCCGTCAGAAGACCCGCATACGACAGCGCTCCGGCAAATAAAAGACAGCAATACTGACCTATTTACCGCTTTCCGGGCTTTCACCCCACCCGGAGATCATTTTTATGCATCATTTAAGGTCCGATGCGGACCTATCACCTCACAGGCCGGCCCAAAGCCCCAGAATAACCAGTCCACCGACAAGGATTCGCCACCAGCCAAACAGCGCGTAGCCATAGCGCCCCACGTAATCGAGCACCCAACGCACCACGATCACCGCCGAGATAAAGGCCATGACGAAGCCCACCGCGATCTCGCCCATCGCCGAGGCATCGAGCACGTCACGGTTCTTGTAAAAGTCATAGGCAAAGGCGCCCGCCATCGTCGGCATCGACAGGAAAAATGAAAACTCCGCCGCCGCCCGCTTGCTGGCCCCCAGCATCAAGGCCCCCACGATCGTCGCGCCCGAGCGCGACACCCCCGGCACCATGGCAAAACATTGAATAACGCCAATTTTCAGCGCCATCGGCAGCGGGAAGCGCATCGCATCCGGCTCCGTCGTCGGCGGCGCGATCCGGTCCACAACCACCAGAACGATCCCGCCCAGGATCAGCATCACCGCAATCAGCAGCGGGGTCTCAAACAGAACAGTCTTGATAAAGTCATGCGCCAGCACGCCCACAAAAACCGCAGGCAAAAAGGCCACCAGCACCGACAGGATGAACCGCCGCGCCTGCGGATCATGGGGCGCGGCCGAGAACACCGCCCAAAGCCGCGCGGAATAGACCGTCAGAATCGCCAGCACTGCCCCCAGCTGGATCACCACCTCAAAGGTACGCCCGGCGCTCTCAAAGCCCAGAAAATGCCCGGCCACCAAAAGATGCCCGGTGGAAGAGACAGGGATAAACTCCGTCAACCCCTCCAGCAAACCCAGAAAGGTGGCGATCAACGTTGTCGAGTTTTCCATTAGCCCTGCCGTAAATTCCGCGCCGAATCCTTGATGGCGTCATACTGACCCGAGGGGCGGAACCGCCACAGGTAATCCGGCAGCACCGCTTCCATGGTGACCGGGGTGATGCCAAGCTCGGCAAAGCCCTTGGCCCCCTCGCTTACCACATTGTCATGGCGCAGATTCTTGACCTGATCCCGCGTCAGCACGCCATTGGTGAAGAGCCCCAGCGACAGGGTCTGAAGCAGATCAAACCCAAAGGCCATGACCGTGGCCACGACCCAGGGCATGTTCAGCACCAGCCGCCGGCGGTGAACCATCTTGAGCATCCGCTGCATCAAGCCGCGGAAGGTATCCACATCCGGGCCGCCCAGCTCATAGATGCCCGGCGCCACCGTCCCAAGAAGCGCCTTCTCAGCCGCTTTCGCCACATCATCGACATAGACAGGCTGGAACCGCGTATGCGCGCCGGCAACCGGCAGGACCGGCCCCATACGCGTCATCCCGGCAAAGCGGTTAAAGAACGAATCCTCGGGCCCGAACATGATCGAAGGGCGCAGGATCACGGCCTCAGGCATGTGCTTTTGCACCCCGGCCTCGCCTTCGCCCTTGCTGCGGGCATAATCGCTTTCGGCGTTCATATCGGCCCCAATGGCCGAGATCTGCACCATCCGGGCAACACCTTCTTCCGCCGCCAGCCGCGCCACACGCTCGGCGCCTTCGGACTGCACGGCGTCAAACCCGTTCTTGCCGCTTTCCACCAGCACGCCGACACAGTTCACCACCGCATCGGCCCCGCGCAGCGCCGCCCGGACGGAAGCGTCATCACGGATATTGCAAAGGATCGGCTCCACCTGACCGACAACGCCATATGTACGCACGAAAAGCGCTTCATTCGGACGGCGCACCGCCACCCGCACCCGCCAGCCGGCCTTGGCCATACGACGCGCGATATAGCGTCCGACAAACCCCGAACCGCCATAGATCGTGACCAGCTTAGACATTCTGCCGCTCCTGTAGCTTATTCTTTCTCAGGATGTACCTGCGCGCCGCCCCTGTAACAAGGCAAAACCCCCAAGATCGACGCGCCGGGACACGGATTTTCAAAGTTTCCGTCAAATTGCGATTGACAGCCGCCCACCCGGGCCTTAGAGCACCCCCACGATACGTGCCCAGGTGGCGGAATGGTAGACGCGCTAGCTTCAGGTGCTAGTACTGGCAACGGTGTGGAGGTTCGAGTCCTCTCCTGGGCACCATAATTCCGCAATTTACTGTTCATTGACAGTATGTTAGTGAGAATACGGCCTATTCAATCCCCCCTACCATCCACCCCTCAGGCGATGCTTTACAGTTTTTCTTTTGCCATCCTACTTAAGACCGCGAGATCACTGTCATCAGCCGCTCGAGATGTGGTGGGCCTTACGTGACCGATGTATTTTCTTCGTTGCTTTGCAGTAAAATACTGCGAATCCTCTTCCACTCCGAAAAACCTCGCCTGCACTATTCGGCTACCCACTACGAGTTCAATTGGACTATTCGAATGATTGAATAGCTCTAGCGATACACAACCTCGAAAGCCTGGCTGAAAGGTTGAATTTAGCGTCAGGCCAAGCCTGTTATAGCTGCTTCTGGTAGTTACGTCAGAATACACATTATTTGGCAGGCCGATGTACTCAAGCGTTGTGGAGAGCGCTGTCTGAGAAGGATATAAAATAAACGTCTCTCCGACATCCCTTCGAGACTCCTGAAAAAACATCGAAGGCTCTCGGAAAAACTCGTCCTTAAGGAGTGATACGCTCGCCTTTCTGGTTTGAACAGAAACGAGAAAGTCGCACCCTAGTCGAAGATCAATTGAAACCGCTCCAAGCTGCTCATCTGAAAGAAGCGGATCGATAAAGAGCTGGTCGGGTTTGCCCGAGTTGAGCCTAGCTTTGATTTGCTCTCTAGAGAGAAGGGACATTGGACCACCGCTCCCTAACCTCATAATTACGAAGAGATTTTTCTGTCAAATCATTCACCGTTTTCTCGATAATGAACTCTGAGGTTTGCGCTTCAATCCATGGAGCGGTTGGTTTATCGAGTTGCGCCTCTAGGTACCTCCAGGAGGCTTGGAATAACCCGAATAACTCCCGCTTCGAACCAATGGGATAGGTTAGAACATCATCAAAGAAATTAGATATTTCAGGAACCGAGTACTTTGGCTCCAACTCTCCGCCAGTTCTGATTTTAAACGCTTTCTTCAAAAGTGCTGTAATGGGCTTATCCGTCCCCTGCAGAAAATCACTTACTAACTCTATCCTATCAGACGTCGCCGGATGGGTGTCAGACGCGGGGTTATCCTTGGCGATATACCCTAGCGTATGATTCAAAGCATCCCCGCAGTAGCAAGCTGCGAAAATATCTGCAAAGTGCTCCATTCGATGAAATTGATGGGTTTGCATTAATCTGGCATGCTGAGTGGACGTCATCCCATCCGGCAAAGCAGGAGGATCAAGAAGCATTGATAACTCGGAGACTTTAGCTTGAATATCAATAAAGTGACCGAGTTCGTGAAAGAGGGGCGTGCAAAACGTCGGACGATGTTTAAACACATCTGGCGTTCCGATTCTCACGACCAGTGGACTGTAGCCTTCTGTGTCGAACCTATCCAACGATCCATTTATGAACTTCCAGAGGTCCGTCAGGTTGAGGAAGAAGCTCATATCCTCCAGTGCAGCATACGAAAGCAAAACCTGACCGGGAATCCAGTCATTTAGAGCAGCTCGCAGTGCGAACTGAACCTCGTAAGGTGCATCACTTGAACGGGTACCCTTAATGAACTTTCTCGCGTTCCAAAGGTGAAGCTCAAAACCTTTAACAACTGCGACCGGGTAGTGGTCTAACTCTGATAATACGTGACGTATGGCCCCGGTTGATCTAATTACGAACTCTCGGAAATCTTCGTCAAAATAAGCTGACTCAGAAAGCTGCGAGAACTCCTTCTCCAAAATGCGAAGGTTTATTACTGAACGCAAAAGACTGCTCCATGCTTTTCAATGCATCACCCGCTTGCTGCGCCGTAGGACCTTCTAGAGGATCAATACCCTTAAATATCTTGCTAATTTGAGGGTCCTTCAGGCACTGGACAGCAAGCGTCAAGACCTCTGGAGGAGTGGATGATGTGACACTTGACGGGTCAGCAAGCACCTGAGCCGCTTGGGAAAGTGTTTTCAAAAAATGATTTCTCAAAACTTCCGAATACTGGTCGTCCTTCGAACGCAAAAGAAGGTAAATTCGGAGCTTTTCAAGGACTCCATCGCCATTCGGCGAAGCTGCCGCTAACATAACTTCTCTCCCGGAATGATGCTATCATCATGAATCGTATGTGGAATCGCGTCAATCATATAATGTAGAATTTCGTAACGCACTGATAACATAAGGTTTCTAATGCTCCACTGGAGACTGTGAGCCGACGTTAGTCAAAGTAGTGCGTTTCGCCTGACGTCAATGGAGTGTGAAGATGCCACCACTAAGGGCGGATAGTCCGGAAACGACCGCAGATCAAACCATTTAAATCGCGTGCCATCTGCGTTGCGCTGGTCTCCCATGACTATCTGAGGACAGTTCGCCTGGTTGCGGATTAGCGCAGCACGGAACGCCCGAAGGTCGATCAGCCACCATGCCTCCAAGCCTGTCTGGTTGGCGTTAGAATGACCGTAGAACATCCAATCGCCATTGCCGTTCACAATCTTTGAAAGCTCTGTCTGAGCGCCAGATGCCACTGCTGAGCGTATGGTGAACTGGTAAGGGTAGCGCTGAGCGTAGCCAGGACGCCTTACCCGTGCCGCAACCCGCATGTCGCGGGCATCGAGCATCATAAGGTCGGTGGCTTGGATGTGGTCAAATGGGTCGGCAGCAGTTTCCAAAAGGTAGCTGCCGATCAGTTGCTTTATCTCAGGTAAAAACCTGTCGGACCAGTTCCGGTTGTTCGTATAGCAGTTCATTTCTGACAGTCTCCAATGCGGCCCCTACCGCGTTGCCCACGTCCCAGCGGAGAGGCGCAGCCGGGTTCGTCAGGCCTTAGCCCGCAGGTATTCGATCACAGCCTTCTGAGCGCGCGGATACTGCTCGCACAGCAACTCCCCGGCGCAATCCTCCACACACCATTCCAGCATCGCGGCGGCATCTGCGTCTGACTTCGGTTCAAAGCAGGAGATGCGTTCAGCATACCATTCGATGTTTTGATCAAGCTCGGTCAGATTCGTAGGTTCACCAGCCTCCCCGCCAGGTAGCGCCTGCATCAGTGAGTCCCTGCTGCGTTTGGCTGCTTTCCACTTATCCAGCAGCTGCACAGCACGTGTTCTCTGGCTGGCATCTTGTTCGTGACGCCCACCCCTTAATTCAACCAGTTCGAGGGTGCTGATCAAATCGCCGGCCATATTTACAGCCAGCTTAACGGTATGCGCTGTTGCCTCCTCGTCACCGATTTGCTGCGGCGCATCCCCCTCAAGGGAACGGACACAGATGCGCAGAATGCTGCTGATGTCGTATGCACTGGCGATTGCGGTTGCGAGGTTCGTGTTCATTGTACTGCCTCCCCTGCCAGACGACGCGCACCGGTGCGCAGGTTCAGCATTGCAATGTAGGTTGGATTGCGCATAGCCGCCTGCCAATCAGGCGACCCCATGTGCGACACTGGCCCTTCGGTCTGCCAATGCATGTTGGCCAGCGCGGCAAGCCCTTCTGCGGTTGTTGGTACGTGCTTCAACATTTCGCCTTCAAGGCGGTGCAGTTCTTCGATCATGTCATCAAGCAATGGGTCGCTGCTATCTACGCTGTTGATCAGTTTCCGCAGAGGGCGGCACCGGGCGTCGAGGTCCACCAGCGGATCGCGCTCAGCTTCGGTCAGTCGTTCAGCATCTGCACGAAGAGATGCAATCGCTTCATCAACCATGCCGTCACAAATCAGAGCTTTGACCTTCCGCAAAGCATCAACAGGGGTTTGCGGCTCAATAGCCATAAGGGCGCGTTCGGCCTTGCCTACAGCCTCAGCGGCGTCCCCCACTGCATCTTCTTTCGCAGGTGACGTCTTGCCCCCGTTCGCGGCCTGATGAGCGTCACCGGCTGTGATAGCAGCCTCATGGGCTTGGCGGGCATCGTAGACAGCCTGTAGGGCGTTCGTGAAATTTGACATGTAGATTTCCTCCGTTCGTGTGGTGTTCGGCCACGGTTGTTTGATGGCAGGCAGTTCAGGCGCGGTATTCGTGGACAATTCCATCAACCGCGATGCGTGAGATGGTCGCCAAATTGACGGAGCGAGGCGCTTGGGCCTTCGCATCCCAGACCGGCAGCAGATGAGGGTGGTGGGCTTTGCGCGTCTGTACGGCGCGTTTTCCGGCCTCTGTGGCGGCATCACCTTTCACATGGCGCTGCAACGTTGCTGGCTGCACCTGCATAGTGCGCTCAGTTCCATCAGCCTTGGTGAAAGTGACGGCGCAAAAACGGCCACCGGCAGAAGCGATCAGGTCACGCTTGGCAGCATAGTCAGGGGCAGCGGCTTCATGCTCCTTTGCGGCTCTCAGAGCAGCACGTAGGACGCCAATGCGGGCATAGTCGGGCTGTTCCCAATGGGTCTTGCTTTCGAGGACGGCGATTTCGTCCTGGATGCGGACCACCTCGGGCGAAGCCTTCGCCTGCTTTACCTGCCGTGCTTCCATCGCCCGTTCATGCTTGGCATTCGCCCAGGCGGCTTTCAGCGCGCGGCGCATGATCACCCGGAACCCGTAGAGCGCCACATTGGCCTTGCGGACGATATCCCAAGCTGCGGTCATGATAGCTTTGCGGTTGTAGCGGGCTGCGATTGTCATGGCGGTTGCCTTTCTTAGTTGATAGAAATACTATAAGGTTGACTACAAACAAGGTCAATAGATTTTCTATCAGGTTGGGTGAGCGCATGACAGGCGAGCAAGTTAGGGCGGCAAGAGCGTTGTTGAAGTGGTCGGCAAAAAAGCTCGCTGAGATGAGTGGAGTAAGCTACCCGACCATCCAACGTTTAGAGAGCAAGGATGGTCCTCTTGCAGGGTACGCTGATACTCATGACGCGATCCGCAGAGCTTTTGAAAGTAATGGCATTCAATTCATGGCGAGCGGAGAGGTCGCCACGGGTCCCGGCGTCGCAATCGACAGAAAGGAGTAGGCGGCTGTTAGGCATTGTTAGCTGCCTTCCCCCGTTACTCCCTAGTTTGAGTACCGCTACAAGGGAGAAATGTAACACAACTTTGGAAATCGATTTTCTCCGATGTTGGGATACTTTTCGACGATGTTGTTCTAACCAGCTTCCAGAAAATTGTTACCTCAACTAAAAGGCTTGGCTGGATTCAGAAAGTATGTTCCGATTGATAAGGCAGCTAGTAGGAACCGTTTACCAGCTATGACACCTCATCTTCGCCAGACCCGCTGGGATCACGCACCTAGAAAAACAAGAGGTGCACTTCTCGCCATAATATTAGCAGCCTCTGGGGGTCCTCTACTTGCTCAAGAAGCCATGGTTTGCCGCTTCGAGAGCTTGAAAAGCAGTGATGGAAAACAGACAATATCTGGAACGTTAGTTCGCACGCCGCAAGCAGCTCTAATTGAATATGAGAACGGGGCTCCCCCAGCGACGCTGACCTGCGCCCAATCCGCATACCAATGCGAAGACAGGAGCGGTGATCAGGTTACAACAGCCAATTTCTCGTACCCTGGTTTCATGGTACTTATCACAAAATATCCAAACTTAGGGATTACTGCGGTGGGTCTAGCTCAAGTTACCTGCGGAACTTCATAGGACTAGATTGGTCGCGAGCACCTACCGCTATTTCCCGGTAAAAAGCGGGACTTGCGCGGCTGCCCCTCCGGCTTCGCGTGTCCTGTATTTCCCCTGTATTAACAGCAGCCAGTATACCGCTATTCCCCGTTAGAAAACGGTCCTCGGCAGCGCTCGAACTCTGATCGACACACTTGTTCCGCTTCGGCTAGCCCTGCTTGTAACTCAGCTATCATCGTATCCGGCCACTGCTCAGCCAGCGCGCCGTAGACGTTCCATGTGATGCAGCTTTGGTAGTCGGCAAAGCTCTTAGATTCACCGGCAAGGTTTTGACCCACTTCATCAAGCGCCACGGCCTGTACAGTCTGGCGAATCATCTCTACTCGTTCGGGGCGCATTGGGCGCTGGAAGGGTTCCTGTCCTTCATGTCTCATTGCAGCTTGTCCTTGCTTTAGAATTCGGGGCGACCCATGTTAGTCAACTAATGGAGGTCGTACCGATGAAATATTGGAACACCGAATTGACCGTTGGCATCGGCGGCTTGCTGGCCGTCGGTGCCGGTCTTTTGTGGCCTGCTGCTTGGCCTTATTTGGCTGGCTGCATAGGCGTTTCATGGGTCTATGCTATTGTGGCTGTGCGGCGCTCTGAGCGAGCAAAGAAGAAATCATTGCACGTTTCTCGTCCTGACTAATTCGCTTCTTAGGCACCGGCCCCCCATTGCGCACGACACTACCCAAATCCGAGACGGCACGCTTGGTAGCCAGTTCGGCCCCGCCCTTTGCAGCCATCGCAGCGAGTGAAGGTATCGCTAAGAGCGGGTTTGCTGAACTCGCCGCACCCGCTGTCAATGAGCGTTTAAAAGTGACCCGGTTTCAGCGTTTAATTTTGACCCGCCTATTGGGTGACAAAGCCCCCAGGCGGACCGCCCTCATATAGCGAGTCCGTCTGGGGGCTTTGCTTGCGACGTGGCTATTTTTCTCTGCGACTTTTGCTCTGAGCGAAGCGATATGACGTGTTGCCCGTTTCGATGATGGCACAGTGGTGCGTGACGCGATCCAAGAGCGCAGTTGTCATCTTGGCATCACCGAAGACAGCGACCCATTCCCCGAACTCCAAGTTGGTGGTGATGATGACGCTGGTTTTCTCGTAGAGCTTGCTGATCAGGTGGAACAGCAACGCGCCGCCGGATTTCGGGAACGGGATGTAGCCTAACTCGTCGATGATGACGCAATCCAGGGCAGACAGCTGCCGGATGATCTTCCCGGCATTGCCGTCGGCCTGTTCCTTGATCAGGGCATTGATCAGATCGACCGCGTTGAAGAAGCGGACCTTCTTGCCGTTGTTAATCAATGTGGTTCCAAGCGCGATGGCGATGTGAGTTTTGCCTGTCCCGGTTCCGCCGACCAGGATGAGGTTGTGCGCCTCTTCGGTGAACTGACCCGAGCAGAAGGGTTCGATCTGGGCCTTACTCACCGCGGCCGCGCCGTAATCGAAGGTGGCGAAGTCCTTATGATGGGGGAACTTCGCGATGCGCATTTGATACTGGATGGAACGCACTCGCCGCTCTACAGTTTCCGCGTCGATCAGTTGCTTTATCGCTGTGGTCAGACTTGGTGGCTTGCGCGCGGACAGCAAATCATGGGCGCAAGCTGCCATTCCATGCAGCCTCAAGGCGGTGAGTTGGTCGATGAGAGCGTTCATGCGGCAGCCTCCTCGGCCGAGCAGAGCGCCTCATAGCGCTTGCAGTCGGCCTCGGGCCGCACGGTCAGCTGCGGATAGACATTACCCTCATTCAACGGCGTGATGATTGGCTCCACCAACTGGTTGATCAAATTGGTGATGGCAGGAAGGCGCAACGTGTTTTGTTCAACTGCCAGTTCGCAGGCCGTCTCCACCACCTCGATTCCGTGGTCCTGGGCCAGCAGAAGCAGATCGACGAACTCCCGGTCCCCGCCTTTGCCAGCCATGTAATGCTCCCTGATCCGATGCATGGCCTCAGGCAGTTGCCAGTCCACAAAAGGGGCGCCGTCGCGCAGAGCGCCGGGCTTGCGATCCAGTAGAGGAACATAATGCCAAGGCTCAAAGTAGCTGACGTTGCGGGTGAAGCGACGCTTGTGCTCGGCAATAACGTCCTGGCCTGACACCAGCACGATCCGGCTCGCATAGGCGCGCAAGGAGACATGCTGGCCTGCAAACCGGGAAGGCACGCTATAGCGATTGCTGGCATATTGAACCAGGCAGGTGGAACGGACCCGCACCGTCTTTTCCACATAACCATCAAAAGCCCGCCCCAGGGGGCGCAGCTCGGCGCGCTCATCTTCAAAAACCTCCGCAATCGTGCGGGACGATTGATCAGGATGGGCGCGGCTTGCCAATTCCTCGCAGCGCAGACGCAACCAGTTGTTCAGCCCATCCAGATCATCAAAAGCTGGCATGGGAACAAACAATCGGCCTCGTAAAAAATGGACCTGGTTCTCCACCTGACCTTTCTCCCAACCCGACGCGGGGGTGCAGGCAACCGGCTCCATCACATAATGGTTCATCAACGCCAAGAACCGCGGATGGAACACCCGGTCCTTCGAGCGGGAGACATAGGTCACCATCGTTTTGGGATTGTCGATGATCACCCGTCGCGGAACCCCGCCGTAGAAGGACAGCGCCCGTACAAAAGCATCCAACACCATCTCTTGGCTCTCGCCGGGATAGGCTACGATAAGAGGTTTGCGACTATGGCACAGGCGGAAGTGAGCAACCTTTACCTTCTGCTCGACACCACCGAGAATAACGCGCTCTTCGCTCCAGTCAAACTGGAGCGCATCACCGGCAGCAAAATGCAGGGGGATAAACGCCTCTCCCGATCCAGCATCGGCACGTTTGAGGTCTCGGATAAATCGCTGAACCGGAGAATAGGACCCAGTATACCCTTCCGAGACGAGCTGTTCGTAAAGCTTCGTGGCCGTCCGCCGCTCCCGGCGCGGGCGCTTGTGATCCTGCTCGAAAAGCTCTTGCAGCCGCGCGTCAAATCCATCGCACAGCTTATGCCGGGTCGGTGGCGCTTGCCGTTGATAGCTCGGTGGACTGTCGTCCTTCAGATACTTCTTCACCGTGTTCCGCGACAAACCGGTTGCCCGCGCCACAGATCGGATGCTGCGACCCTCAACCAATATCCAACGACGGATCTTCGATACACTTTCCATCAATATCACCTGCTCATTCCTCCGCGCTATTCAGCGCGGATGCTAACGTGGCAGGTGGGTCAATTTTGCACGCTCATAACCCACCCAAGTGGGTCAATTTCGCACGCCGATTCACAGCCTTGTATAGTCGCTGCTCAATGTCCTCGCTTTTTTTGATGCGTCGGGTCATGTCCCGCCCTTCTCTCAGTGATGCGACCGCAGCCGCAGGGTCTCCGCCTGTCACGTCATCCGGCGAGAGATTGTCGAGGTATCGCGTAATCTCATCTTTCATGCCCATGCCGATGCTGCTCTCAGTTGGGTCCAGCGCCCCGGCAACATCGCGCCCAACAAGACGGCGTGACTTCTCAACTTCCGCGATACGCGGCGTCATCATCTGCTTGATCTTATCAGCAGTACGGGATGCTTTCGGTGCAAGATACGGGTCCATTCCATCACGCGCGGCGCGCCCAGAAACGACGTCCTGTAGGCGCTGGGTGGATTCCTGGGACAATCGCGCCGGAGATGCCTCAAGGGCGTCGTATGCGGCGCTCTGGCGCTCTTTGAGTTCATCAATGGTCGGAGCCTTGGCTCCGGGTCGTAGGCTGCGGGCCGCTTCAATCGGGGTAAGCCCCCCGATCATCGACGCAATCATATCGGCTGTCTCATTGCCGGGGGCTACCTCCTGCGCAACCTGACCCGCTGTACCCGCCCCCACCGCGCTTGCTGCCTCAGTGGCTCCGAGCCTAAGCGGTGCTTTCGCTCCGCGCATCGCCAAACCGCCAGGAATGGCCATTGCGCCCGCCTCTTGGCCGATGCGACGCCCAAACCGTTGCCCTGCGGTCTGTGGCTGCGTGTCAGAGATTGTAGGGGCCAAAAGGTTAAGAAATGTGCGGCTACCGCCTACAGGATTTGCAATCTGATTGCCCTGAGTGATTTGTGCATTCTGGTCCGGCATTGGCAAACCATCCGGTCCTGCGACCATTTCAGGCGCGTACTGCGGTTTTGCAAACATACCATTGATGAGGCTCGTCGCTGCATCAACGGGGAAGCCCAGCGCAAAACCGATGCCCTCGTTCACACCGCTCATGGTCTGATTCATTACATTGGCCTGTTGACCTTTTCTCGCTTGGTCTTGCCGCGCTAACAATAGGCGACGGCGTAGTGCATCTCGGCGGGCTTGCTTATGCTGCTTTCCAGATGCGCTTCCTTGCGCCGCCATTGCCTCGGATTCAGCTATCCCGATCAGATCAGCATCGGTCAATCCGCCTCGCTGCCCTGGCGTCATGCTTTGAATTCCATTCGCCGCTGACGGCATATCGGGCGCTTGAACTTCGTAAACGGTGCCGTCTGCCCCCTGAACCTCAAAGGTCTGCATACCTGATGGTCGCTCTTGGCCCTCTGAGGCTAACAACCGCCTGCGTCTCGCCTCGGCAGCTGCTCTTGCCAGCTTCGCCATTTCGTCCCGTTGATCGCCCATCGAATTTCCTTTCATCTTACTGAAGTTTATACACTATTTAGGCTGTTTAGTCACTCAAAACGCCACTTTTCGGAACGGAATCCAGCATCTTTTGGACCCTCAACTGGAACGCGTCGGCGCTTTCGTCCGGGAGGCGCGAAACGTCATCGCGCATCTTGCCCTTGAGGAGGATTGCCACCTGCGGATCGGGCAAAACTTCCGGGTCTCTGGACATGGCGCAGAGGTAGATGCAGTCCGGCTGCACGGCTGAGCTCAAACCACTTTCGTCTTCGATTTTCTTAAGTCGTTTCAGTAGCGTCATTTGCTGGCCTCCAAGGCTGTGATCCGGCGTTCAATCTCGGTTGTTTCCAAGGTGCGGCGAAACTGCTCGACCACGGCCATGACAGTTGCCGCCTCCAGTGGGGTCACATCGCCGTCTGCAATTGCTTTGAGAATGGCCCTTGCGGCCGTGGCGGCGTCTTCTGCCGTTTCAATCTCTGGAAGGGCAAAGGAAACCGGTGCATCCTTGCGGGCTGGCGCAATACGGTCGAGACACAGGCGGAGAGCCGTGACATCGCCTTCCAGCGCCTTGTCTATGGCCGCCTGCGTCAACGCCTCCCGCTGCCCTTCCAGCATCGCTTCAATGGCCTGCGTTGCCCTGTGGCGCGACCCCTTAGGCTTTCCGGGGTTGCCGGGGGCAAATGTACCGTCAGCGTTCCGGCCATCCGTTTTCGCGCCGCTGTTTCGGTCGCTCTTTTTGCTCATGCCGCATGCCTTTCCTGAGAACGTCTTCGCTGCTGAAACAGGTCGGTTTGCGTCACCACCTCGCGTGAACCAACTGAGCGCGTGACCACCCCCTCCCCCCCTTTAGGGGGAGGGGTGGTGACGCAGTGGTTTTGGGGGGTGTTTGCGTCACCTTGCGTCACCTGCTTTTCGGGGGTGGTGACGCACTTCATCCGTTTGCCCATTCGCCGACCTCAATCGTCGGCACTGGCTTTCTGATGGGGCCGGTCTTGGTGCCTTTCACAAGCGCCCCGGAATGGAGCCAAGCCTCAATCATTTTCTTAATCCGGCGCTTGTCCTTCACGGCATGCAGACCCAGCACCTCGGCCACGATGACCCCGGCCCAGTCTCTGCCCGACTGATCCGAGTAGCGCGGTTGCTTGCCTTCAATGGCATGCTGCACTGCCAACAGGTCCTTGCCCGTGAAGCCGTCGAAGGTATCCGGCCATTCCCAGACCTCCGCCACGCCAACGCTTTCGCCGTTCGCCAATTCGACAGAGACCATGCGCCGCCACGTGCGCTTGCCTACGGGCGCAAGATTGGACTTGTCGCGGGTCACGGTGAAATAGGTGGTGAGGTCATCGGGCAGAATGCCCGCCTGCTCCCTCTCGTCCGCTGTCATGCGGTTAAGCACCCGCCCCGACCGCGCAGCCGCCAAAAGTGCAGAGCCGCCTCTGCTGTCCTCTGTTGTGGCCTCTACGCCGTTGGTCTTGCGGGTGTGGTGAACCAGTTCAATCGCGCAGTTGCATCGATCCGCCAGACGCGCCCATTCCTTTGCGATGAGATCAATGGCGACGTTGTCATTTTCGCCCGCCTGATGCGACGACACGAACGGGTCAACAACCATCACATCAATCTGCCGGTCAGCGATTTCCCGAGCCAGCTCCTCAATCTCAGGCTTTACGATCACGACGCCTTCGCGTGATTGAATAGCCGTGCAAAGCTCGCGTTCGCGTCCGGTATCTACAAACAACCGTCCCTCGACCTCATCGGGCTGCACATCATGGTGCTGCATAGCCGCTGTGATACGCAGGTTCATCTCGTCGCGTGGGTCTTCGAGGTTGTAGAGCCAGACGTTCAAGCCTTTGGCTGTCCACTCCCCTAGCAACTCGCGTTCAGAGACCATAGCCAGCCCCTCAACGATGGTCAGAGAAGACTTGCCCACCCCACCGGGGGCGACGGTCACGGCGACCTGTTTGCGCAGAAGGTGTCGCCCATAGACCCACGGGCGGCGGGGCAGGCTGTTGGGGTCCTGCCAGATGAAAGGCGTCGGCAAGCGGTCGGTGCCAGTCGGATGCTCCGCCCGGTGCTGATCCAGCTGCGCTGCCATTGCTGTAAAATCGCGCATCAAGCTGCCTGCCTCCCTTGTACGAAGTCGAGGAAGGCCACTTGGCGCTCGTATGGCATCGCCTTGAAGCTGGCGAGGCAATAGGCCTCCCGCTCGCCAGGTGCAGCCATATCAGCCCAGAATGCAGCTTCGTCCATGTGGTTGAACAAGGGGGCAATAGGTTGACCCGCTGCCGTGGACATAGCACCGCCCAGCGCCGCTTCTGCGACAGCCTCCGCGTTCTCTGGTGGCAATGCCTTCAACGAGACATAGGCCAGCGCTGCGCGCTCTGTCGTGCTGAGGCGAGCGCGTAGAATGGCGGAAAGGCCAAGCCACGCGTCGAGATCATCCAGCAGTAAGCAGTACCCCAAAGACCGGGATACGCTTTTTATATGTCGGGGCATGAAGGCGCTGAGGGCATTCCGACCCCGGTGCTGCACATGCAAGTTAGACACCACGCTCACTACACGCCCTCCCCGTAGTGCAGGCCAGCGACAAGGCGGGCTTGGGTTGTGGTCAGGCCATACAGACGTTGCAAGCGGGCAATCTGAATTTCGAGGGCCATCAGCATGCGCCCCCATTCCCGTTGATCAGCTCAACCTTGCTCTTGAGTGTGTAGACCCCAAATTTTGCGCGGTCGGTGTCGTTGTCATTGGCGTAAAGGTCCATTGCAATGTCTACGCCGTAGTCACGTTTGAGGATGTGAACCAAGTCCGAGATGCGGACTGGGCTGGCACAATACATCGGCGCTTGCATCAGCCCTTCCAGCACCCGTCGCTTGTTCTTCGAAACTGTAACAGTACGGGTCTCGCCGGTTTCATCAGTGACCCGATACTGGGCCGGACTGATGGTGTTCGGGAAGTCGCGCCACCGGTTGTTCCGGCGGGCGTTTGCCGGGGGATTGCCGTTAATCGTTGTGTTGCTGCTCATTTAATCGGTCCTTGAATTTTGGACCAAGCGCGGCTAACATTCGGGTAGTCCGCCAAGACTGTCGAATGATTAGCACCCCTGCTTGATCCGTTGGATTTGGCGGGGGTTTGCATTAAGCGGCTTGCTGTTGGGCTGTGGCGATAGCGTCATCTACGGCGCTCTCGATCCAATAGAGGCGACTGCCCAGTTTAAGCGGCTTGGGAAGCCTTTCGTTTTCGACATCCCGATAGATGGTCGTGCGCCCACGACCGCCAAGCTTTTCTTGCAGTTGCGACATGGTGAGATATTTCATGGCCTGACCTCGCTCGTTACGTTGCGAGATCATTGAAACACAGCGGTGCACCTTAGGTCGTTTGCGAAAAATACTCCTGCAATTTCTCACAAACTTCACTGTCGAGCCAGTTTTGGCTGATTGACAACTTCGACTTACCTCGTGAAACAGACTGCTCTAACGTCAGCCCCTCGTTTCGAGGAAATACATGTCGTTCAACTGCACCTTGATCGGCGAGCTGCTGCATCATGCCGACCCACTCGCGGTTGGAATAGGGGTGTACAGGCTTTAAGGTTTTAGCAACCTTCCAGATCATGAAAGCGCGAAAGCAATCGATATCGCCAAATTTTCCCTTTCTCGGCCTCCCTACCCCCGGACGAACCTCTGCCAACCTACGTTTGGCCAGAATATTTTGCTCTTGGGCATACCCGAGAAGGATTAGGAACTTAGCCCTATCACACGTTCCTGGTCCTATCGTTACCGACCTGAATGCAGCGCGGGCAAGTTCCTCAAAATCATCCTCATTCACCTGCATAATTGGCTCCTAATCTACCACAGCGGGCCTCAATCCAGTGGGCAACAGCACTCTGCCGCCAGCCAATGGCGCGAACGCCTAGCTTGGTAGCCTTCGGGAAGTCGTCCCGATCCATCATCCGGTAAATCGTGGACCTGCTGAGACCTGTCACCTCCTGTACGTCCCGGCAGCGTAGAATTTTATCAGTCATCGTTATCTCTTTGTTAAATGAATGATGCCATTCGTAGCAGGGTTCGGTTAAAGCAAAATTTAAGGAATGGGGATTACGCAATTCGAATCACCTCGCTGGCGTTCTTGCCTGTGACGTGATCCGCCCAGCGCGCCATCAGCGGACGGCGACGCTCTAAAAAGTCCGTCCTTCTGTAGGACCGTTCAACTTCGTTGCCGACCACATGCGCCAATGAGGTTTCCACTACTGCCTCAGGCGTGTCGGTTGTCTCATCACACCATGTTTTGAAGCTGGACCGGAAGCCGTGTGGGCGGGCTGCTAACCCCTGCCTGTTCATCAAGCTAAGCATCGACGCGTCGGAGATAACGCCCTTTCGGACTCCCGGAAACAAGAAGCCATCCCGCGCCAAAGGCTTTGCCAGTTCAATTACCGCCAAGGCTTCCTCAGACAGTGGGACGCGGAAGTCCGTAACTATGCCTTCCTGCCCTTTCATATTGCCTTCCGGCACCGTCCATACATCCCCTTGGATTTGGTCCAAGTGACAAAAGCGAATAGAATAGGACCGCGTGACCGTTAGGATAAGCAATCGGAGCGCAAGCTGTGTCGACGTCTGTTCGGTGAGCCCGGCGTAAAATTCGGGCACCTCAGGCCACGGCATGTAAGGGATATTCTTGGTTTTGTGGCGTGTCTTACCAAGAAGGGCTTTGGCTTTCGTTGTAGCTTGAAGGTCCACGTTGAGACCCATCGCTGCTGCATGACCAAGTACGATGTTCAGCCGATTCATGGCTTTGCGGGCGGTCTCAGCCTTCTCATGCCAGATAGGTTCAAGGGTGTTCTTGATATCTTGCTGATCGACCTCTTCGACGGGGACCTTGCCCAGCTTCGGAAGCACATGCAGTTCGAGGGGTGAAAACCAGCGGCCTGCTTTCCCGTCTCCCTTCAACTGTGCCTTGCGAGCCTCAAATGCCTCTAGCGCAACTGATGACAGTGTGTGATCACCCCTAGCGGCCAATCGCTTTTGCCGGTCGCGCTCTTTAATGGGATCTTTGCCCTCTCGAACCACTGCCCGCCATTTCTCTGCCGCTGCTCTCGCCTCTTTTAGGGAAACGTCCTGAAGGCTTCCTATGCCCATCTCACGCCGTCGCCCATGGACGGTCAGCCGCAATACCCATTGCGCACCGCCGTCGATCCGCTTGACGAGCCACAGCCCGCCACCGTCCGAGTACTTGCCCGGAGGAGCCGTTCTAACCTTGGCTGATGAGAGCTTATGAAGCGCTGGCAATTTTCATCCACCTTTCAATCCACCCCTAGATATAGCATGACATGGGGCTGGATGAAACAGGATGACACAACCAAACACATAAATAACAGGCACTTGGTTATTTAGTGAAACAGGCTGACACTAGATGATACGTTAGTTCAATGCCTCTCCTGGGCACCATAATTCCGCAGCAAGCGAAAGAGCTTGCCGAGAGATACAATCCCCCCATTCGCCAAGTCAGCGTTTCACGGCGCGTATTGTGAAGAATCGGCGCACCTGCTTAACTCCCCCCAGCGACAGGGGAGAGCCGCGCCACAATGAAAGACACCAAAGCAGAGACTTTTCTGCGTTTTGATAACGTTAAGAAGAGCTATGACCAGCAAAACCTTGTGGTCAAAGGGTTCGATATGGATGTGCGGGAGGGGGAGTTCATCACCCTTCTAGGCCCCTCCGGTTCCGGTAAAACAACGGTTCTGATGATGCTCGCCGGGTTTGAGAGCGTCACAGCGGGCGACATCGCCATCAACGGCCGCTCCATCAACAAGACCGCCCCGAACAAGCGCAATATCGGCATGGTGTTTCAAAACTACGCGCTGTTCCCGCATATGACGGTGGCTGAAAACCTCGCCTATCCGCTCAGCGTGCGCAAAATGTCCAAGGCCGATATCAAGGACCGTGTGGCGGAATATCTGGCGCTGGTGGAGCTTTCGGCCTTTGGCGACCGCCGCCCCGGCCAGCTGTCGGGCGGACAGCGCCAACGCGTGGCATTGGCCCGCGCGATGATCTTTCAGCCGACGCTGATCCTGATGGACGAACCTCTGGGCGCGCTCGACAAGAACCTGCGCGAACAGATGCAGTTCGAGATCACCCGCCTGCACAAGCAGATCGGCTTTACCGTGATCTATGTCACCCATGACCAGACCGAGGCGCTGTCGATGTCGGACCGGATCGCGGTCTTCAACGACGGCGTGGTGCAGCAATGCGCCCCACCGGCCGAGCTTTACGAGCGCCCCGTCAATGCCTTCGTGGCCGAGTTCATCGGCGAGAACAATTTCGTGCAGGGCCGGGTCACGCGGATCGAAGGCGAGATCGCCCAGGTCGAGACCGACACCGGCACGATCACCACGCAGACCTCCGACGGGCTGACCGAAGGCGCGGCCTGCCGCGTCTCCATCCGGCCCGAAAAACTCTTCATCCACCCGATAACCCACGCCTATGACAATGCGCTGACGGCGACCTTTGTCACGCGCATCTATGTGGGCGATTTCATCCGTTACTATTTCCGCCTGCCGGACGGCACCGACATTATCGTCAAAGTGCTCAACGACCTGTCCGCACCAGAGTTCGATGAGGGCGCGACGGCGCAGCTGTTGTCCCTGACGAAAGACTGCATCGCCTTTGCCAACTAAGGGCGACCATGGGCGAACCGGGGCCCCGCATAAAACCTGGACACAACAAGGAGAGACCCGATGAAGAAACATCTGACGTATCTGGCCACGACGGCGCTGCTTGCCAGCCCTGTTCTGGCCGAAGACCTGACGGTAACATCCTTCGGCGGGGCCTATGGCGCCGCACAGATGGAGCATATGATCGAACCCTATATGGAGGAATCCGGCACCAACGTGCTGTTCGAGGACTACGGCGGCGGCGTGGCCGAAATGAAGGCGCAGGTCGAGGCGGGCAATATCCTGTGGGATGTGGTCGACATCGAGGTGATCGACCTCGAACGCGCCTGCGCCGAAGGCTATCTGGAAGTGATCGACCATTCCGTGCTGCCCGATGGCGACGATGGCACCCCGGCGGCGGAGGACTTTATCGACGACGCGCTGGCCAATGAATGTGGCGTCGGCAATATCGTCTGGTCCGTTGTCTTTGCGGTGAACACCGAAAACGGCGAAGGCCCGAAAACCATCGAAGACTTCTTCGACACCGAGAAGTTCCCCGGCAAACGCGGTCTGCGCAAACGGCCTCAGGTGAACATGGAATGGGCGCTGCTTGCCGATGGCGTGGCCCCGGAAGAAGTCTATGAGGTGCTGGCCACCGAAGAGGGCCAGCAACGCGCCTTTGACAAGCTCGACACCATCAAGGACGACATCACCTGGTATGACAGCTGGTCGCAGGCCCCCGTGCTGCTGAATGACGGCGGTGCCACCATGGTGCAATCCGCCAATGGCCGCATCTTTGCCGCGATCAAGGATGACGGCGCCCCCTTCGAGATCGTCTGGGACAGCCACATCTATGACCTCGACGTCTGGGCGATCATGAAGGGCACCGAGAAGAAAGAAGAGGCGATGGAGTTCATCAAATTCGCCACCGGCACCGTGCCGCTCTCGGGCATGCAGGACGTGGCCTATGGCCCCACCCGCAACTCCGCTCAGGCGCTGCTGCCCGAAGAGGTCAAGCAAGACCTGCCAACCGCGCATCTTGATGAGGGCGTAAAGGCCGATGGCATCTTCTGGGCCGACTACGGCGAAACGCTGGGCGAAAAGTTCAACGAATGGCTGCTGCAATAAGCGCCCTGCCCCGCGCCTATCCGGGCGCGGGCACCCCATTCCTGATAGATGAGTAACCGCGTGTCCAGCCTCACCTCCGAAGACGCCGCCAATACCCGTCGCCAAATGCGCAGACGCCGCGGGCAGGCGTTTCTATTCGTGGTGCCGCTGCTGATCTTTATCCTTTTCGCCTTCGTGGCCCCGATCACCACGATGCTGTTCCGCAGTGTCTACAACCCCACCGTCGCCGAACTGGTGCCCGAAACGCTTGACCTGCTCGAAGACTGGTCTGGCGAAGGGCTGCCCGATGACGCCACCATCACCCAGCTCGCCATCGACATGAAGCGCATGGCCAATGACCGGACTTCGGGTCGTTTCGCAGATGAAATCAACCGCGCCCTGCCCGGCATGTCGAGCGTGGTGAAATCCACCGCCCGCGGGCTGCGCCGCGCCGATGATACCGAACTGGCCGCGAATGGCGCCGAGATGCTGCTGGCCGAGAATGATCGCTGGGCCAGACCCGCCACTTGGCGCGCGATCCGCAGCGCCGGGCAGGTCTATACATCGAGCTATTACCTCACCGCCGTCGATCTGGAATATGACGCCGAGGGCGAGATCATCATGCGCGACACGCAGATCTACAAACAGCTCTACACCAAGACGCTGAAGATGGCGCTGATCATCACCGGGCTCACCATGCTGCTGGGCTACCCGCTGGCCTTCTACATGTCTCAGGCCAGCCCTTCGACGGCGAACTTCCTGATGGTCTTTGTCCTGCTGCCCTTCTGGACCTCGCTGCTGGTGCGCACCACCGCCTGGATCGCGCTGCTGCAAGCGGGCGGCGTAGTGAACTCAACCCTGCTCTGGGCCGGGCTGATCAACGCGCCGATCGAGCTTCTCTACAACGAGTTCTCCACGATCCTCGCCATGACCCATATCCTGCTGCCCTTCATGGTGCTGCCGCTCTACGCGGTGATGCGCGGGATCGATTCGAGCTTCATGCGCGCGGCGATCTCCATGGGCTCCAACCCCATCGGCGCGTGGTACAAGATCTACCTGCCGATGAGCCTGCCGGGGCTCTCTGCCGGGGCGCTCTTGGTCTTCATCATCTCGGTCGGCTACTACATCACCCCCGCGCTGGTGGGTGGCACCGATGGGCAGATGATTTCAAACATCATCGCCTTCCACATGCAGGTGTCGAACAACTGGGAACTGGCGGCGGCCTTGGGCTCGCTCCTCTTGATCCTGATCCTCGTTCTCTACTGGCTGTTCGACCGTTTCGTCGGCACCGACAACCTCAAGCTGGGATGACACCATGAGCCCACTGCCCGACTATTACACGATCTGGCACAAGGCAGGCTACTACGGCCTGCGCGTCATGGCCGCCTTGGTGCTCATCTTCCTGATGCTGCCGATCCTCGTCATCATGCCGCTGTCCTTCAACGCCGAGCCCTTCTTTACCTTTACACAAGGCATGCTCTCGCTCGACCCCGACGCCTATTCGACACGCTGGTATCACGAGATCGTCGACGATCAGAAATGGCGCATCGCGATCCGCAACTCCTTCCTCGTCGGCATTGCGGCGGCCAGCATCGCCACGGTGTTGGGCACGCTGGCCGCTGTCGGCCTCGCCTCGCCCTGGATGCCGTTCAAACGGGTGATCACCGCGCTGCTGCTCTCGCCGATGATCGTGCCGCTGATCATCATCGCGGCGGGCATGTTTTTCTTCTACACGCAGTTCAACCTTGTGGGCACTTTCACCGGGTTGATCATCGCGCATGCCGCACTGGGGGTGCCCTTCGTCATCATCACCGTCACGGCGACGCTCAGCGGCTTTGACCGCTCGCTCTTCGTGGCGGGGCTGAGCCTCGGCGCCTCGCCGGTCAAAGTGTTCTGGGACGTGGTGATTCCGCTCATTCGCCCGGGCGTGATCTCAGGCGGTCTGTTCGCCTTCGTGACCTCCTTTGACGAGGTGGTGCTGGTGCTTTTCCTTGCCGGCCCGGAGCAGCGCACGATTCCACGGCAGATGTTCTCGGGCCTGCGCGAGCAGATCAACCCGACGATTCTCGCGGTGGCGACGCTCTTGGTGGTGCTCTCGGCGACGATGCTTTTTGTGCTGGAAGCCCTGCGCCGACGCTCCGCGCGGCTGCGCGGGCAGGAATAGGCAGAACCGCTTTCACGGCACCAAACAGCTGATCCACAATCATTTAAGAGGGGGGTGAGTGGTGAGCCGTGATGGGTTCGAACCATCGACCTACTGATTAAAAGTCAGTTGCTCTACCAACTGAGCTAACGGCCCACTAGGCGGGTAACTAGAAATTACGGGCGGCAGGGTCAAGCCCTTAATCGCGAAAATAATGCGAGATGCTGGATTAGTTTTCATGCCGTGGTTATATGCGCCGAATGTATAGCGCTCAGACCCCCGGATTGCCCTTCATGAAGATGCATGGGCTAGGCAATGACTTCGTCGTGTTCGATGCACGTGCGGAGGCGATCGACGTGACCCCGGCGATGGCGCAGGCCATCGGGCATCGGCAATTTGGCGTGGGATTCGATCAGCTTGCAGTGATTACGCAGGGCGCGGGCGATGCGCATCTGACCTTCTATAACTCCGACGGCTCCCTTTCCGCCGCCTGTGGCAACGCCACCCGCTGCATCGCGCGCTATCTGATGGACGACAGAGGCCGCGATTCGCTGCATCTGACCACCGCGCGCGGCGATCTGGCGGCAAAGGACGCCGGTGATGGGCTGACCTCCGTCAATATGGGCCATCCGCAGCTGAAGTGGGACGAAGTGCCGCTGGCGCGCGAGATGGATACGCTGCATCTGCCGATCGAGGGCGATCCGACAGCCACCGGCATGGGCAACCCGCATTGCACCTTTTTCGTCGATGATGCCGAGGCGCTGGACCTCTCAGCCATCGGCCCCCGCGCCGAACATGACCCGCTCTACCCCGAACGCACCAACGTGCAGGTCGCGCAGATCGTCGGGCCGGACCATATCCGCATGCGCGTCTGGGAGCGTGGCGTCGGCGTGACACTGGCCTCGGGCTCGTCCTCCTGCGCCACCGCCGTGGCCGCCGCGCGCCGGGGTCTGACGGGCCGTGCCGTGCGGATCGACCTCGACGGGGGAACGCTCCACATCGACTGGCGTGACGACGGCGTCTGGATGACCGGGCCGACGATGCATGTCTTCTCCGGCACCCTCACCCCCGCATTTCTGGAGAGCCTGACATGAGCGCCCCGATTTTCAGCACGATGGGCTGCCGCCTCAACGCCTATGAGACCGAGGCGATGAAGGAACTCGCCGAACAGGCGGGTCTCGAGAACGCCGTCGTGGTCAACACCTGCGCCGTCACCGCCGAAGCCGTGCGCAAGGCGCGGCAGGACATTCGCAAGCTGCGCAAGGCCCATCCCGAGGCGCGTTTGATCGTCACCGGCTGCGCCGCCCAGACCGAGCCCGGAACCTTCGACGCCATGCCCGAGGTCGATGCCGTGATCGGCAACACCGAGAAGATGCAGGGCGCGACTTGGCAGGGCATGGCGGCGGACTTTATTGGCGAGACCGAGACCGTGCAGGTCGACGACATCATGTCGGTGACCGAAACCGCAGGCCATCTGATCGACGGTTTCGGCACCCGCAGCCGCGCCTATGTTCAGGTCCAGAACGGCTGCGATCACCGCTGCACCTTCTGCATCATCCCCTATGGCCGCGGCAATTCACGCTCGGTGCCAGCGGGCGTGGTGGTGGATCAGATCAAACGGCTGGTGGACAAGGGGTTCAACGAGGTCGTGCTGACCGGGGTCGACCTGACCTCATGGGGCGCGGACCTGCCCGCCACGCCGAAGCTCGGCGATCTGGTGATGCGTATTCTGCGGTTGGTGCCAGACCTGCCGCGGCTGCGGATTTCCTCGATCGATTCGATCGAGGTGGACGAAAACCTGATGCAGGCCATCGCCACCGAACCGCGCCTGATGCCGCATCTGCATCTGTCGTTGCAGCATGGCGACGATATGATACTCAAACGCATGAAGCGCCGGCACCTGCGCGACGATGCGATCCGTTTCGCGCAAGAGGCCCGCGCGCTGCGCCCCGACATGACCTTCGGCGCCGACATCATCGCCGGCTTCCCGACCGAGACCGAGGCGATGTTCGAAAACTCGCTAAAGCTGGTCGAGGAATGCGATCTGACCTGGCTGCATGTCTTCCCCTACTCCGCCCGCCCCGGCACCCCCGCGGCGCGGATGCCTGCGGTGAATAGGGCGGCGATCAAGGAGCGCGCGGCGCGGCTGCGCGCGGCGGGGGCGCGGCAGGTGGAACGTCATCTACAGCAACAGCTGGGACGGACCCATGATGTGCTGATGGAAAACCCGCACATGGGGCGCACGGCGCAGTTCACCGAGGTGACCTTCGCCGCGCCGCAGGTCGAAGGCGAGATCGTGCGAGCCCAGATCACCGGGATTTCCGGGACACAGCTGACCGCCTAGCAGGGGCTACTTTCGAGCGCTAAGGGCATCGCCCTCCCTGGTGGGCGTACCAAGAGTCGCGGTCCGCGGACGGAGTACCTCATCCGCGAATTTCATTATTTGGTGAAACGCTGCAAAATCGCCCTCCGGGGGTAGGGAGGGCGATGCCCGCTGTGCCACCGGGCGGGGCGCATTGCGCAGGTCGGTGAACGAACTCAAGCCGTGCCAATCAAGCCTGATCCCAACGCAAAAGGGGCGCCGGTTTCCCGACGCCCCCTCAATTTCCCAAACCTAAAAGGTCTGGTCAGTCGCCCTTGCGACGGTTCTTGACCGGTGCCCAGAGCTTCTTGTTGGTCAGATAGAGCAGCACCGAGAGCAGACCCAGCAGCACAACACCGGTGAAACCGGCCTGTTTGCGCGCGCCCAGCTTGGGCTCGGCAGTCCACATCAGGAAGGCAGAGACGTCTTCGGACAGATGCTGCAGATCATTGGCATGCCCATCCGCGAATTCGACGAGCCCATCGGACAGCGGTGGCGCCATGGCGATCCAGCCGCCGGGGAAGACGGTGTTTTCATAAAGCACCGTGCCCGCCTGTTCCTTTTCCTCGCCGGTATAACCGGTCAGCAGCGCGGTAATATATTCTGGGCCACCGATGCCTTTGAGGAACTGGTTGATGCCCAGACCGTAAGGACCGTGGAAGGCCGCGCGCTTCTTGGCCATCAGCGACAGGTCAGGCGCGTTGGGCAGGTTGGAGCCGGGGAAGTGATCGACCGGGGTGCCGGGGCGGGTGTCGTCCAGCTCGGCGTCATAGACGTCATAGCCTTTGGCGTATTCGATCACCTGATCTTCGGGCATGTTCGGGCCGGTCTCATCGCCGAGCGTGCGCATGGCGACATATTCCAGACCGTGACAGGCGGCGCAAACCTCGGTGTAGATCTGCAGGCCGCGCTGAAGCTGGTTTACGTCATAGCCGCCGAAAGGACCGTCGAAGGAGAAGTCGATGTTCTCGATATGCGGTGTCGCATGCGCGTCGCCGCCGTGGTCATCCTCGGCTGCGGCATGATCCGCCTCGATGCTGCCATGGTCTTCCTGGTCCATGACGCCCACTTCGGGATCGTCACTATGGGCCTGACCCGCCACATCGTCTTCGACGATGACCTCGGTTTCGGCGTTCTCTTCGGCGGTCGACTGAACGTCTTCCGTTACCACATCCTCGGCAGGCGCGTTTTCAGCCGCTTCGCCCGGAACCACATCCACGGCGTCCGCGTCCTCAGTTGCCTCTGCTTCCGCAGGCGCTTCTTCGGTCGTCACGACCTCGGCAGGGGCTTCCTCGGCAGGGGCGGCTTCCTCAACAGGGACGTCCGCTTCCGCTTCGCTTGGCGCGGGCGGGATTTCCGGTGTGGCTTCCGTCGCCTCGGCCTCGGCCGGGGCTTCTTCTTCCACCACAGGTTCCGCCGGCGCTTCGGCCGTCGGGGCAGTCTCTGCTTCGGCCTCCGGCGTTTCCGCCGGAGTTGTCAGCAGTTCTTCTTCCGTCGCTGTGTCCTGTGCCAGCACGGCCGTTCCCGGCAGCGCGAGGCCCAGAGTGACCACAGCAGAAAGGAGGTTGGTCTTCATCATTGTCATGATCCTTATTCCGCCGGGTTCACAAGCGTCTTGGTGCCGCCTGCCTTGGGCGCATAATGCGCGTCAAAGTCGGCTTCGATGGTTTCAGGCTGCGCCAGCGGCTTCTCGATCACGCCCAGGATGGGCAGGATGACGAGGAAGTAGGCGAACCAATAGGCTGCTGCGATGAGCGAGAAGGTCGCATAGGGCTCCTCCGCGGGCATCGCGCCCAGCCACATCAGGGCGAAGAAGTCGATCACCAAAAGCGCGAACCACCATTTGAACATCGGCCGATACCGGCCCGAACGCACGGAGGAAGTGTCGAGCCATGGCACCAGCGCCATTACCGCAATCGCGCCAAACATCGCCAGCACGCCGAAGAACTTAGCGTCGATGATGCCACCGGTCACGAAGGAGGCAATCTGCACGACCCAGACCTCAGAGGTGAAGGCCCGCAGGATCGCGTAGAAGGGCAGGAAGTACCATTCCGGCACAATATGCGCAGGCGTCGCCAGAGCGTTCGCTTCGATGTAGTTGTCCGGGTGGCCAAGGTAGTTCGGCATAAAGCCCACGACCGCGAAGAACAGCGTCAGGATCACCGCCAGCGCGAAGAGGTCCTTGATCACGAAGTAGGGCCAGAAGGGCAATGTGTCTTTCTGCGCTTCTTCCTTGGAGGTGCGGCGCACTTCGACCCCGGTGGGGTTGTTGTTGCCGGTGGTGTGGAAGGCCCAGATGTGCAGGATCACAAGACCGGCAATCACGAAGGGCAGCAAGTAGTGCAGCGAGAAGAAGCGGTTCAGGGTGGCGTTGTCCACCGCCGGCCCGCCCAGCAGGAAGGTTTGCAGACCCTCGCCGACGAAGGGGATCGCGCCAAAGAGACCGGTGATCACCGTCGCGCCCCAGAAGGACATCTGACCCCAGGGCAGAACGTAGCCCATGAAACCGGTCGCCATCATCAGCAGGTAGATCAACATGCCGATGATCCATGTGATCTCACGCGGGGCCTTGTAGGAACCGTAGTAGAGACCGCGGAAAATATGCGCATAGACCGCGATAAAGAACAGCGACGCGCCGTTCATATGAAGATAGCGGATCATATAGCCGCCGTTCACGTTGCGCATGATATGCTCGACCGAGGCGAAAGCCATGTCGACATGCGGCGTGTAATGCATCACCAGAACGATGCCGGTGATGATTTGAAGCACCAGACAGAAGGCCAGTACGATGCCCCAGATCCACATCCAGTTCAGGTTCTTTGGCGTGGGGATCATCAATGTGTCATACATCAGGCCGACGATGGGAAGGCGGCGGTGCAGCCACTTTTCGCCGTTCGAATTCGGCTCGTAATGGTCGTGAGGAATTCCAGACATTCTCTTCCGCTCCCTTAACCCAGTTTAATCGTGGACTCGTCCACGAATTCGGCGACAGGCACCGGCAAGTTGCGTGGCGCCGGCCCTTTGCGGATGCGGCCTGACGTGTCGTAATGCGACCCGTGGCAGGGGCAGAACCAGCCGCCAAAGTCACCCGCGTCGCCCAGAGGCACACAGCCCAAATGCGTGCAAACACCCATCTGAACCAGCCATTCGCCGCTCTCATCCAAGGCGCGGTTTTCGTCGGTGGCAGGCACATTGCCGGCCAGGTTCTCGTTCTGCGCGATCGGATCGGGCAGGCTGGAGACATCGACGGATTTCGCTTCTTCGATCTCGGCCTCGGTGCGGCGGCGGATGAACACGGGCTTGCCCAGCCACTTCACAGTGAGCTGCGTCCCGACTTCAACGCCCGACACATCCACACGGATGGACGACAGCGCCTTTACGTCGGCAGAGGGGTTCATCTGGTTGACCAAAGGCCAGACGGCGGCACCAACGGCGACGGCACCTGTACCGGCTGTCGCGTAATACAGGAAATCCCTCCGGGTGCCTGCGTGTTCTTCTGCTTGGGACACGGGTTTACTCCAATTCTTGGCCAAATCTGGCCGTCAGATACAGGGGTGGCGTCACCTTGCCACCTGACTTCTGGGCGCTATCTACCGGGATGGACCGCGCCCGTCCAGACGTCAAAGCCGCGCAATCGCCGTCAAGGCCGCTGGAGCGCGGCAAAAATACCGCGAATGTGGCCATATGAATACGACAATATTATCGCGGCGGCGCCGTGTGGGTCATCGCTGGTCGCGAATCAAAATTGTCGAACCAGGCTGCCAAATCCGGGTTCCCGGCACGCCAATCGCGCCCACCATGGCGGAAATCCAGATAACCCAGGGCACCGGCCAGCGCGATTTGCCCCATATTTAACGGCCCCGCGAGATGGGCCGTCCAACGGCCGTTCAAGGTCTTGCAAGCGCGTTCAATCTTGCCCCATTGCCCTTCGACCCATTCCGCCATGCGTTTGTCTTCGGGGCGCAGCTTGCCCTCATAGACCATGGCCAAGGCGGCATCGAGCATCCCATCCGCCGTCGCTTCCAGCGTCAATGTGTCCCACCGCGCCGCGCCAGTTGGATAAAGCCCGGCCCCGGCCCGATCATCCAGATAGGCACAGATCACCCGGCTGTCATAAAGCGTGCAGCCGTCCGCCCGCTCCAGCGCCGGTACTTTGGTCAGCGGATTCTTCTCTGCGAAACCCTCCGCCGGGGCCAGTGGCGTGCCCGAGGTCGGCTCAAGCGTCACATCATCAAGCTGCCCGGTCTCATGCAGCAGAACCATCACCTTGCGGACATAGGGCGAGGTTGCAGAATAAAATAGTTTCACGTGAAGTCCCCCCTTGGTTGGCGGCACTATTCAACGGCGCGGGGCGAGACGCAACGGCGATCACACTCCCCGCATCAGGGCCGCCATCACCGCGGGCTCCGTCCCGAACCCATGCGCCGCCATCTGCTCCGCCGCCGCCCGGCGCACGGCGTCTTCCTTGTTCTGACCCAGTTTCCATGTGCCCTCGATCCCGGTCACACGGATTTGGCAGGGCAGGATCATCCGCAGCATCTTGTCCCGCGCCTCGGGGGTCATCTTATCCATCTTCCACGGGGTCTTGGGGGCCAGCCGTGCCTCATAGATCGCCGATTGCCGCGCCAGCAGGTCGGGCAGTTCCTCCGCCGGGCGCAACTCCAGCGTGCCGGTCAGATGCACGGCCACATAGTTCCATGTCGGCACCTGATCCGCGATCCCGTACCAATCGGGCGAGACATAGCTGTCGGCCCCGCTCACCGCCAAACGCACCGGCTGCGGGGTCTTCAGCGCCCGCGCGATGGGGTTCGAGCGCACCAGATGCAGCTCCGCCAGATCCCCGGCGTCGTTCAGGATGAACGGCACATGCGCCATCAACGGCCCCTCGGCCCCATTGATCGCCAAGACGCCAAAACCGACGTCACGGGCAAAACCGAGGTTCCGGTCGCGGCCCTCTTTGCGGAAGATCGGATTGGGGTGCATGGTGCCTCCTATGCGTTTCTTTTGGTATTGCAGAGCCTTGCGCAACTTGGCAACCTGACATCATTCTCAGGGCGGGGCGAAATTCCCCACCGGCGGTAAGCGGTCCCCGCAAGCCCGCGAGCGGCCCCACGGGGTGTCAGCAGATCTGGTGCGATTCCAGAGCCGACGGTCACAGTCCGGATGAAAGAGAATGCGAACAAGGACGGGGGCGAGGCCTCGGTCTTTGCGCGTGATCGCCTTGGGTGGACGTGTCTGAACCTAAAGGAGATCATGATGACACAAGAACGTTCCGCCCGTTTCGCCTTTGTGCGTGCAAGCTGGCATGCGGATATCGTCGACCGCGCCTATGACGGGTTTACCGAAGTCATCGACGCAGCACAGGTGGACAGCTTTGCCGTTCCCGGGGCCTTTGAACTGCCGCTCATGGCGCAGCGTTTGGCCAAGACCGGCCGCTATGACGCGGTGATCTGCGCGGCCTTCGTGGTGGATGGCGGCATCTACCGCCATGACTTCGTGGCGCAGACGGTGGTCGATGGGCTGATGCGTGTGGGGCTGGACTGTGACCTGCCGGTGCTGTCGGTCTCGCTCACCCCGCATCACTATCAGGAAACCGACCATCACAACGCGATCTACCGCGAGCATTTCGTCACCAAAGGGCGCGAGGCCGCGCAGGCGGCGCTCGGCATGATGCAAGCGCTAGAGGTGTTTTCTTCAAAAGAAAACGCCCCGGAAATTTCGAAAATTTCCGCCGCCTAACCGAGATAGGCGCGCAGGGCCGGGGGCGGGTTGTCCAGCAATTCCGCCGCCGGTCCCGGCGCATGGGCGCGCCCGCCTTCGACAAAGATCACCTCATCCGCGATGCGCCGCACGTCATCCGGCGCATGGGTCACCATGATCAGCCCCGCCCCGGTCTCTTGAGCGAGGTCTTGGACCAGATCCAACATCTCGACCCGAAGCGCGGGGCCAAGCGCGGCAAAGGGTTCATCCAACAGCACCCAAGGCCGGGCCTGCACCAGCACCCGCGCCAGCGCCACGCGACTTTGCTGCCCGCCCGACAGCGCGCCGGGGCGTTTGGCCGCGTGATCGCTCAGCCCCACCCGCGCGAGGGCCGCATCGATCTTCTCTTGATCCGCCGCCTTCAGCCGCAGGTCGGGGCGCAGGCCAAGGCCGACGTTCTGGCGCACGGTGAGATGGGGGAATAGGTTGTTGTCCTGAAACAGCATCGTCATGCCGCGCTGGCCGGGATGCTGGTCGGTGATCTCCTCCCCCTCCCGCAGCAGCCGCCCCGCCGCCACCGGGACAAAGCCACAGATCGCCGCCAGTAGGGTTGACTTGCCCGACCCGGAGGGACCGATCACCGCATAGCTGCGCCCCTCTTCAAGCGTCATGTCGGCGGCGAGGCTGAACTCCCCCCGCTCAATGCGCATTTCCTCAAGCGTCAGCATGCCAGCGCCCCCATTTGTCGCAGATGAAAAACACCGCCAGCGCCAAGATCAGCAAAAGCAGCGCCGCGCCCGCTGCGGCCTCCATCCGGTAGGCGCCCATCAGGCGGTACATCTGCAAGGGCAGTGTCGCACGTTCCTGATCGGCGAACAGCGCGATCACGCCGAGATCCCCCACCGACAGCGCCCCGGTCAGCCCGGCGGCAAAGCCCAGTTGCGGGCGCAGACGCGGCAGGACCAAGAGCCGCCACAGCGCCCAGCCTTTCATGCCGAGGGTCTGTGTCAGCGGGCCGTAATCCTGCAAAGTCTCGCGCAGGCGCGGCACCAGAATGCGCAGCACGAAAGGCAGCGCCATCAGCGCGTTCACCAAAGCCGTGACCGGCAGGCTCAGCCGCGCGGGATCCAGCAACGGATTGATCAGAATAAACCAGCCCGTGCCGATCATCAGCGGAGAGGCCGCGAGCCCCATCAGGCCAATCGCCTCGACCCCGCCGCGCCGCCGGGTGGCGATCCAGCCGGCCATCGGCAGAGCTAACGCAGCCAGCACCAGCACGCTCAGCCCCGCCACCAGAATGCTGTTCCCCGTGGCCTGCCAGACCGAGGCGGGCAGTTGTGCAATCCCCGCCAGCCCGCGCAGCACCACGGCCCCTAGCGGCAGCAGCAAAAACAGCGCGGCGAGCGCGATCACGGTAATGTCGAGCAACCGCTGCCCCCCGCCGCGCGCATCCCAACGGCGCAGGGGGCGGTCCAATCCGCCGCCCAAGCTGATCGGCGGGATCAACCACAGCGCCGCCACCGCCGCCACGCCTGCGACCACAAGCTGCACCACCGATAAAAGCGCGGCCCGCCCCAAATCGAAATCAAACCGAAATGCCTGATAGATCGCCAATTCGATCGTCGTCGCCCGCGGCCCGCCGCCCAGCGTCAGGGCCACGGCGAAACTGGTCAGGCAGATCACGAAAATCAGCGCCGCCACGCCGGGCAGCACCTGCCGCAGCATCGGCCATTCCAGCGCCAGAAACAGCGCCCGCGGGGTCATTTGCAGCTGCCCCGCCAGCCGAAACCGTTCGGACGGAATGCTTTGCCAGCCTTGCAGCAAAAGCCGCGTCGCCAGCGGCAGGTTGAAGAACACATGCGCCAGCACCACGCCATGCAGCCCGTAGATCGACACCGGCGGCAGGCCCAGAACTGCGCCAAATTGATTTAACACGCCCGACCGGCCAAAAACCGTCAGCAGCCCCAGCACCGCCACGATCACCGGCAGGATAAAGGGCGCGCCCAGCAGCGTAATCAACGCCCCCCGCCCCCAGAACCGCCGCCGCGCCAAGGCCCGCGCCACCGGCACCGCAAGCAGCACCGAGAGCACCGCCGACCAGACCGCTTGCGTCACGGTGAACCGCACCGCCGCCCAATCCGCCAGACCAAGCCCTGCCGCCACATCGGCCGCCATGAAGACGGCGACCAAGGCGGCAAGGATCAGCCCCGCGACCAGTGCGGCGGCGAAAAACCCGGTCTTGCCGCTTAACGCGACAGCGCGGTCAGCCATTCGTCCAAGGCCTCCTCACGGAGCGCGGGCACCTCGCCGTTCGGCACCAACAGCGCCTTGTCGGGCTGGATCATGCCCTCGAAGCCTTCGGGCAGACCGCCCTCGGGCGTTACGGCGGGATACATCCAGTTGGTCGTCGGCAGCACCGACTGCGCCGCATCAGAAACGAGGTATTGCAGGAACTGATCCGCCAGTTCCGGCTGGTCCGACCCCGCGAGCTTCCCCGCCACTTCGATCTGCATGTAGTGGCCTTCGTCGAACAGCGCCGCGGTCTTGCTGTCATCCTCCTCCGCGATCAGGTGATAGGCGGGGGATGTCGTGTAGCTCAACACCATGTCGGCTTCGCCTTCGAGGAAGAGACCGTAGGCTTCGGACCAGCCCTTGGTCACGGTCACGACGTTGTCCGCCAGCCCCGACCAAACCTCGGGCGCGTCCTCGCCATAGGCCGCTTTGACCCACATCAGCAGCCCCAGACCGGGCGTCGAAGAGCGCGGGTCTTGGATCACGATTTTCAGATCGCTCTCGGCCAAGGCTTTGAAATCATTGGGCGCGGCAAGGTCTTTGCCGTGGACGAAGGCGAAGTAGCCCCAGTCGTAGGGCACGAAGACTTCGTCTTCCCAAGTGATCGGCAGGTCGTAGTCGGCCTGCAACCCGCTCGGCGCAAACAACTCGGTCTCTTTCGCGGCGGCGACAAGGCTGGTGTCGAGCCCCAACACGATGTCCGCATCGGAGCGTGCGCCCTCAAGCTTGAGCCGCGCCAGCAAAGCCGCACCGTCGCCCATGCCGACGAATTTCAGATCGCAGCCGCACTGCGCCTCGAACCCCTCTTCGATGGCCGGGCCGGGGCCCCATTCGGTGACGAAACTGTCGTAGGTATAGACCGTCAGTTCAGGTGTCTCGGCCCAAGCCGCCGATGCGCCCATGACGCCCGCAGCAAGTGTAAGATACTTCATCGCATCCTCCTTTTGCGGCGAAAGGTAAAAGGTGGATGTCTGTCCTGACCTTCCCTCCGCCGGTGTTAACCGGTTCAGGTTCAACGGGTCCGCACAACACGTACATCTCAGCCCAAAGGCCCCCCGAGGTAGGGCCAGAGGTAGATGCCCCCCGGAGGATTGGCAAGGCAAATCCCCTTGAGGCAGGGCGCCGCCCCGGCTAAGGGTTTGACAACAGGAGGTCCGCCCATGTCGATCAACAGCTTTGGCCATCTTTACCGGGTCACCACATGGGGCGAGAGCCACGGGCCCGCCCTTGGCGCCACGATCGATGGCTGCCCCCCCGGCGTGCCGATCGATGAGGGCATGATCCAGCAATGGCTCGATAAGCGCAAACCGGGCCAGAACAAATATACCACACAGCGGCGTGAGGCGGATGAGGTGCGGATCCTGTCGGGCACCTTCGAAGGGGTCACCACCGGCACGCCCGTGCAGTTGATGATCGAGAACACCGATCAACGCTCGAAAGACTACGGGGATATCAAGGACAAGTTCCGCCCCGGCCATGCCGACATCACCTATTTCCAGAAATACGGCATCCGCGACTATCGCGGGGGGGGGCGCTCCTCGGCCCGCGAAACCGCCGCGCGGGTGGCGGCGGGTGGCTTGGCGCGCGAAGCGATCAAGGCGCTGACGCCCGAGCTACAGATCACCGGCTATATGGTGCAGATGGGGCCGCATAAGATCGACCGCGATGCCTTTGACTGGGACCAGATCGACCAGAACCCCTTTTGGGTGCCGGACGCCAAGGCGGCAGAGGACTGGGCCGACTACCTCGACGGGCTGCGCAAATCGGGCAGCAGCGTCGGTGCGATCATCGAAGTCACCGCGCGCGGCGTGCCTGCGGGCCTCGGCGCGCCGGTTTACGGCAAGCTCGACACCGATCTGGCCGCCGCGATGATGAGCATTAATGCGGTCAAGGGCGTGGAAATTGGCGAGGGCATGTCGGCGGCCATGCTGACGGGCGAACTCAACGCCGATGAGATCACCATGGGGCCCGACGGGCCGGAATATTCCTCGAACCACGCGGGCGGTATTCTGGGCGGGATCAGCACCGGGCAAGACGTGGTGCTGCGCTTCGCGGTGAAACCGACCTCCAGCATCCTGACCACGCGGCGCACCATCACCAAACAGGGCGAAGAGACCGAGATCATCACCAAGGGCCGCCATGACCCCTGCGTCGGTATCCGCGCGGTGCCGGTAGGCGAGGCAATGATGGCCTGCGTGCTCTTGGATCACCTGCTGCTGCATCGCGGTCAGATCGGCACCAACCAAGGGCGGATCGGCCCGGACGCATGAGGCTCAAGCCATGAAAGTCGATGATTTCTCTGCCCGCCCTGCCCTTGGCGTCGGGCTAAAAATCACGGCGATCCTGCTTTTCACCTGTATGTCGGCCATCATCAAATCGCTCGCAGATGACGTTCCCGCAGGCGAGTCGGTGTTTTTCCGCTCTTTCTTTGCGATCCCGGTGATCCTGATCTGGCTCGCGCAGCGCGGCAAACTGAAAAGCGGGCTGAAGACGCAAAACCCGATGGGCCATGTCTGGCGCGGGCTCTTTGGCACCACGGCGATGGGGCTGACCTTTACCGGGTTGGGCCTGCTGCCCCTGCCCGAAGTCACCGCCATCGGCTTTGCCACCCCGATCTTCACCGTGATCCTGGCCGCCGTGCTGCTGGGCGAGCGGATTCGCCTGATCCGGGTCACCGCCGTGGCGGTGGGGTTGATCGGGGTCATGATCATTCTGTGGCCGCGTTTCACCAGCATCGGCACGATGGAGCAGACCGCCACCATCGGCGCGCTTCTGATCCTGATCGCCACCATGCTGCGCAGTCTGGTGCAGATCCACATCCGTCAGCTGGTCCAGACCGAAGACACCGCCGCAATCGTATTTTACTTCTCCGCTACAGCTTCGCTCTTGGCGCTCTTTACCCTGCCCTTTGGCTGGGTGATGCCGGATGCGAAGACCTTTGGCCTTTTGGTGCTGGCCGGGCTGATCGGCGGGGTGGCGCAGATCTTGGTGACTTCGGCCTACCGGTTCGGCTCCGCCTCGATGCTGGCGCCCTATGACTATACCTCGATGATCTTTGCCATTGTGATCGGCTATGTCTTCTTTGCCGAATTGCCGACGGTGATGATGCTGGCCGGGGCCGCCTTGGTCATCGGCGCGGGGGCGCTGGTGATCTGGCGCGAGCGGCAACTGGGCATGGAGCGCGGCAAGGCGCGCTCGGTCACCGACCCCAAGGCTTGAACCACAGCGAAATTGGAGAACCAGATGAGCGAGAGCGACGACCATAAACAAAAGATGCAGAAGCAGCAGGCGGCGCAGCGCGCCAAAGTGGCGGAACTGCGCGACCCGGAGAAAGGTCTGGTGCTGGTGCATACCGGGGATGGCAAGGGCAAGTCTTCCTCGGCCTTCGGGGTGGTGATCCGGGCGCTTGGCTGGAAGCAGAAGGTCGGCGTGGTGCAGTTCATCAAGGGCAAATGGATCACCGGCGAGCGCCAGTTCTTTGACCGGCTGGGCGAGGTCACATGGCACACGATGGGCGAAGGTTTCACCTGGGATACCCAAGACCGTGACCGGGACATCGCCGCCGCCGAAGCCGCCTTTGGCAAGGCCCGCGATATGATGGCGAGCGGGGATTATGCTCTGGTGGTGATGGATGAGATCAACATCGCCCTGCGCTATGACTACCTCAGGGTCGAGGATGTGATCGCCGGGCTTGAAGCACGGGCCGAGGGGACCACCGCCGTATTGACCGGCCGCGATGCGAAGCCGGAACTCTGCGCCTATGCCGATCTGGTGACCGAGATGCGGGAGGTGAAACACCCTTTCCATGCGGGCATCAAAGCGCAGCGCGGCGTCGACTTCTAAAGCATCTCGCCCGGGGGCGCCCCGGGCATCGCCCTCTCAGCGGGGGCGCCACGCTTCGCGCAGACCTAAAGCGTTACTGAAATCCTAACGCACCCGGTAAATCGTAACATTTTAATTGAACCGAATCGCGCAAGAGGTTAGGTTGCGCGACAACAACAGGAGTCCCCCATGCAGGCATTCATCTGCGACGCGCAGCGCACCCCCATTGGCCGTTACGGCGGCGCCCTCTCATCGGTTCGCGCCGATGATTTGGCGGCGATCCCGCTGAAGGCCCTGATGGAGCGGAACCCGACTGTCGATTGGGCGCGTGTCGATGATGTCATCATGGGCTGCGCCAACCAGGCGGGCGAAGACAACCGCAACGTCGCGCGTATGGCCGCCCTGCTGGCCGGTCTGCCCGTCGACGTGCCGGGCGCCACGATCAACCGCCTCTGCGCCAGCGGCATGGACGCGGTGGGCGCGGCGGCACGGGCGATCCGTGCCGGCGACATGGATCTGGCCATCGCTGGCGGGATCGAGAGCATGTCGCGCGCGCCCTTTGTGATGCCAAAAGCCGAAACCGCCTTTTCGCGCAGCAACGCCGTCTATGACACCACCATCGGCTGGCGCTTCGTGAACCCCAAGATGAAGGCGCAATTTGGTGTGGACTCGATGCCTGAAACGGCAGACAATGTCGCCGCCGATCATGACGTCTCGCGCGCAGACCAAGACGCTTTCGCCGCCCGCAGCCAGCAACGCTGGGCCGAGGCGGATGAAAAAGGCATCTTTGCCGAGGAAATCGCCCCTGTGACCATTCCGCAGCGCAAGGGCGAGGATGTGGTTGTCGACCGCGACGAACACCCGCGGCCCGGCACCACGCTGGAGAAACTGGGCAAGCTGCGCGGCATCAACGGGGCCGACCTTACCGTGACCGCCGGTAATGCCTCGGGCGTTAACGACGGGGCGGCGGCGATGTTGCTGGCGTCTGAGGCGGGGGTGAAGGACCACGGCCTTTCCCCCATCGCCCGCGTCGTGGCGATGTCGGCGGCGGGTGTCGAGCCGCGTGTCATGGGCATCGGCCCGATCCCCGCGGTGCGCAAGGTGCTGGACCGGGCGGGCCTGACGATCGAGCAGATGGACGTGATCGAACTCAATGAGGCCTTCGCCAGCCAAGGTCTCGCCACGCTGCGCGCGCTTGGTGTGCCGGATGACGCGCCCCATGTGAACGCCAACGGCGGCGCCATCGCCATCGGCCACCCGCTTGGCATGTCCGGCGCGCGTCTGGTGATGACGGCGGCGCTGCAACTCAAGCGGACGGGCGGCAAATACGCACTATGTACGATGTGTGTGGGCGTGGGTCAGGGCGTCGCGCTGATTCTCGAAAACGCAGGCTGAGACTTCTTTCCTCGAAAGGAACAGACCGATGTATGCACAGATGATCAAATCCACCGGCAAGGGCATCAAGTCCCTCGACGAGATGGAGCCCGACGAGCGCGCCTTTCAGGAGCGCATCGACGCGGGCGGCAAGATCGAGCCCAAGGACTGGATGCCCGACGGCTACCGCAAGAACCTGATCCGCCAGATCGGCCAGCACGCCCATAGCGAGATCGTGGGCCAATTGCCCGAGGGCAACTGGATCACCCGCGCACCGACGCTGGAGCGCAAGGCGATCCTGCTGGCCAAGGTACAGGACGAGGCCGGCCATGGCCTCTACCTCTATTGCGCGGCGGAGACGCTGGGCGTGACCCGCGACCAGATGACCCGTGACCTTCTGTCGGGCAAGATGAAGTATTCCTCGATCTTCAACTACCCGACCCTGACTTGGGCCGATATGGGCGCCGTGGGCTGGCTCGTCGACGGCGCCGCGATCATGAACCAGGTGCCTTTGCAGCGGACCTCTTACGGCCCCTACGCCCGCGCCATGGTCCGGATCTGCAAGGAAGAGAGCTTCCACCAGCGTCAGGGCTTCGACATCATGATGAAGATGGCCAATGGCACCCCCGCGCAGCGCAAGATGGCGCAGGATGCGCTCAACCGCTTCTGGTTCCCGGCGCTGATGATGTTCGGCCCCTCGGACAAGGATTCGGTCCATTCCGCCCAGTCGATGGCCTGGAAGATCAAGATGAACACCAATGACGAGCTGCGCCAGAAGTTCGTCGACGAGACGGTGCCGCAGGCGGAATACCTCGGCCTGACGATCCCCGACGAGACCCTCAAGTTCAACGAGGAAACCGGCCATTACGATTTTGCCGAGCCGGATTGGGAAGAGTTCTTTCAGGTGCTCAAGGGCAATGGCCCTTGCAACACCGAACGGCTGGCGGCGCGCAACAAGGCTTGGGACGAAGGCCGTTGGGTGCGTGAGGGGCTTCTGGCCCACGCCGAGAAGAAGCGCAGCAGACAAATGGCAGCGGAGTAAGCGAGATGAGCAGCCCAGAATCCAGTGAATATGACGGCACCGAGGCCGCGCCCCATGGCAAGGCCCGGCCCACCGAATGGCCCCTGTGGGAGATCTTTATCCGGGGCCAGCACGGGCTCAGCCACCGCCATGTCGGCAGCCTGCACGCCGCAGACGCCGAAATGGCGATCAAGAACGCCCGCGACGTCTATACCCGCCGCAACGAGGGTGTGAGCATCTGGGCGGTCGAGGCCAGCGCCATCGCCGCCTCCTCGCCCGAGGAGAAGGGCGCGCTTTATGAGCCTGCCAATGACAAGGTCTACCGCCACCCGACCTTTTTCGACATTCCCGACGAAGTGGGGGCGATGTGAGCACGACCGACCCTAAATTCGAATTCCTTTGCCGTATGGGCGACAACGCCCTCGTGCTGGGCCACCGCGTCTCGGAATGGTGCGGCGTGGCGCCGGTGCTGGAGGAAGACATTGCGCTGGCGAACGTGGCGCTTGACCTCATCGGCCAGACGCAGTTGTGGCTGGGTCTGGCGGGCGAGGTCGAGGGCGCAGGCCGCGATGCCGACAAGCTCGCCTTTCACCGCGATGTCTGGGACTTCCGCAATGTGCTGCTGGTTGAGCAGCCCAATGGCGACTTCGGCCAGACCATGATGCGGCAGTTCCTCTTCGACGCCTGGCATCTGGCGCAGCTGACCGCGCTGATCGACTCCAGCGACAAGGAGATCGCCGCCATTGCCGAGAAATCCGCGAAAGAGGTGACCTATCACCTCGAACGCTCTTCCGACACGGTGATCGGCCTCGGCGACGGGACCGAGGAAAGCCACCGCCGGATGCAGGCAGCGCTTGATCTGCTCTGGCCCTATGTCGGCGAGATGTTCATCGGCGATGATGTTGATGCGGCGATGGTCGCGGCGGGCATTGCCCCCGACCCTGCCAGCCTGCGCGCGGGCTATGACCAGTTGGTCGGCGACACGCTCAGCGCGGCAACACTCACCAAGCCCGAGGATGATTTTGCCCATAGGGGCGGGAAAAGCGGCGCGCGGCACAGCGAGCATCTGGGCCATATGCTGACCCAGATGCAGTGGCTGCAACGCGCCTACCCGGATGCCACATGGTAATCGAAAAGCCTTCGTTAGAGACGGTTTGGGACTGGCTCAGCGCCGTGCCGGACCCCGAGATCCCCGTGATCTCCCTGACGGATCTGGGGATCATCCGCGATGTCGCCTGGGAGGATGACACGCTGGTCGTCACGGTCACCCCGACCTATTCGGGCTGTCCCGCCACCAGCATCATCAACCTTGATATCGAAACCGCCCTGCGCGCGCGTGGCATCGAAAAGCTGACCCTGAAACGCCAGCTTTCCCCCGCATGGTCGACCGATTGGCTCAGCGACACTGGCCGCGCCAAGCTGGAGGCTTACGGCATCGCCCCGCCTCAGCCCGCTGGCGGCCCGCAGCATTGCCCGCTGTGCAAATCGACCGCCGTGGAAAAGATCAGCCAGTTCGGCTCGACCCCCTGCAAGGCGCAATGGCGCTGCCAAGACTGCCTTGAACCCTTCGACTATTTCAAATGTATCTGAGGCCCCGATGAGCCAGTTCCACCCCCTGTTAGTGACTGATATTCACCACACCATCCGCGACGCGGTGGTGCTGACGTTAAAGCCCGAGAACCCTGACGCCTTTGCCTTTACCCAAGGGCAATATCTGACCTTCAAGCAGGATTTCGACGGGACCGAGTTGCGCCGGAACTATTCGATCTGCGCCGGTCTCGACGATGGCGAGTTAAAGGTCGGCATCAAACGCGTCGATGGCGGGGCGTTCTCGACCTACGCCAATACCGAGCTTAAGGTCGGCGACGTGCTGCACGCGATGCCGCCGCAGGGCAAGTTCCACACCCCGATCGAGCCGGAAGTGGCCAAGAACTACCTCGGTTTCGCGGGCGGGTCGGGCATCACCCCGGTGCTGTCGATCCTGAAAACGGTGCTGAAACGCGAGCCGCAGTCGACCTTCACGCTGGTCTATGCCAACCGCGCGGTGAACACGATCATGTTCCGCGAAGAGCTTGAGGATCTGAAGAACCGCTACATGGGGCGGCTGACGATCATCCATATCCTCGAATCCGGGCAGGATATGGAGCTTTTCGAAGGCCGCGTCGATCAGGCGAAATGCGATGCGCTGTTCAAACATTGGATCCAGATCGACACCGTCGATACCGCCTTTATCTGCGGCCCGGAGCCGATGATGCTGGCGATTGCCGAGGCGCTCAAGACCAATGGGCTGGCCGAGGATCAGATCAAGTTCGAGCTTTTCAGTGAGAGCCAGCAGGGCCGTCTGGCGAAACAGGAAATGGCCAAGCGCAGCGAAGGTCAAAGCGGCACCGAAGTCACCGTCATCATCGACGGGGCGCGGCGCAGTTTCACCATGCAGAAGGGCCAGTCGGTGCTCGAAGCGGCGCTGGAAAACGGGCAGGAAGCGCCGTTCTCCTGCAAGGCGGGCGTCTGTTCCACCTGTATGGGCAAGGTGCTCGACGGTGAGGTCGAGATGCTGTCGAACCACGCGCTTGAGGATTATGAGGTCGAGCGCGGCTATGTGCTGACCTGCCAGAGCTACCCGCTCAGCGACACGCTCACCATTGACTACGACACACATTAAAGGATCCGACATGCGCGATATTCAAAGCTTCGCCGCAGGCGAATGGCTGGCTTCTGGTGCGGGCGCCCGCAACATCGCCAGCGCGATCACCGGCGAGGTGATCGCCCAGGCCGGGAACGACGCGCTGGACGTGCAGGCGATGCTGGGCTTTGCCCGCGAACATGGCGGCCCGGCCCTGCGCGCCATGACATTCCACGACCGCGCGCGCATGCTCAAGGCGCTGGCGCTGCATCTGATGGAGCATAAACAGGCGCTTTATGACCTGAGCTACGACACCGGCGCCACCCTCTCCGACCATAAGATCGACGTCGACGGCGGTATCGGCACCATGCTGGTCTTCGCCTCCAAGGGCCGGCGCGAGATGCCGGATGCCCATGTCTACCTCGACGGGGCGCCCGAGCAGCTGGGCCGTGAAGGGCAGTTCATGGGGCGGCATATCTGCACGCCGCTGCAGGGTGTCGCGGTGCATATCAACGCCTTCAACTTCCCGGTCTGGGGCATGTTGGAGAAGCTTGCCCCGACCCTGCTCGCGGGCGTGCCGGCAATCGTCAAACCCGCCACCGCAACCTGCTATGTGACCGAGCATTGCGTGCGGCTGATGCTCGACAGTGGGCTGCTGCCCAAAGGCGCGTTGCAACTGGTGAGCGGGGGCTTGGGCGATATGCTCGACCACCTCGACTGTCAGGATGCGGTGGCTTTTACCGGCTCGGCGGACACGGCGCTGAAACTGCGCAGCAATCCGAAGCTCTTGCAGAACTCGGTGCGCTTCACCTCGGAACAGGACAGTCTCAACGCCTCCGTCCTTGGCCCTGACGCCACCCCCGGCACGCCGGAGTTTGACCTCTTCGTCAAGGAAGTGCAGCGCGAGATGACCGCGAAAGCGGGGCAGAAATGCACCGCGATCCGCCGCGTGATGGTGCCAGAGGCGCAGATCGACGCGGTGATTTCGGCGCTGTCCGAGCGCCTCGCCAAGACCACCATCGGCGACCCGCGTGCCGAAGAGACCCGCATGGGCGCCTTGGTCTCGGGCAGCCAGAAACGCGACGTGCTGGACAAGGTCGCCTTGCTGGGGGCCGAGGCCGAACATGTCTTTGGCGATCCCGAGAGTTTCACCGTGCAGCAGGGCGCGGATAAGGACAAGGGCGCCTTCCTGCCGCCGATGCTGTTTCACTGCGCCGATCCGGACAAGGCAGAGCGCGTCCATGACACCGAGGCTTTCGGCCCGGTCTCCACCCTCATGCCCTACCGCGATCTGGCCCATGCCACGCAGCTTTTGAACCGCGGCCAAGGCTCGCTCGTCGCCTCCATCATCACCAATGACGGTGAGGTCGCGCGGGAGTTGACCATGGGGTCCGCCGCCTTCCACGGGCGGCTTTATTTCAACAACCGCAAGTCGATGGCAGAGGCCACCGGCACGGCTC
>NZ_JBFQYJ010000005.1:0-194132 GCF_040933935.1 Sulfitobacter sp. PS-8MA
AAAAAACCGCTGCAGCCCGCCAAGCTTAGCATTCTGTCCCCCACAGAAGCGCGGCTGAGCATCACCGAAGGCCGCTACCATCAGGTGCGGCGCATGTTCGCGGCGGTGGGCAACCATGTGGTGGCTTTGCAGCGCGAGGCATTGGGCCAGCTGACGTTGCCGGAGGATCTGGGGGAGGGGGCCTGGGTGCTTTTGACAGAGGCCGATATTGTTTCAGTCTTTGCCAGATAAACGCGGCGAGCACGCCCGCGCTGCGACAAAACGCTTTCCGGCGGGCGGTGAACTCGCGTTATAAGGCGGGTCAAGATTGAGGGGAGAGGCAATGGACGATAGCTGTATATTCTGCCGGATAGCGCGGTCAGACCTGTCGGCCTTTAAGCTGTTCGAGGACGATCTGGTGCTGGCCTTTCTGGACCTCCACCCGATCCGGGAGGGCCATGCCCTGATCATCCCCAAGCAGCACTACCCCTGGTTTGAAGAGATGCCGGAACCTGTCGCGGCCCGGATCATGACGGTCGGGCAACGGCTGGCGCGGGCGATGAAACGCGAATGGAAGGCGGAACGCGTGGCGTTCTTCTTTACCGGCATCCATGTCGCGCATAGCCATGCCCATGTGGTGCCGATGGCGCACCGGCATGATGTGACCTCGGTGCGTTATCTGGAGGAGGGGATCGAGAGATTCTCCCTCCCGCCGCAGCCCGAGGACGCAGTGCTGGCGCGAACGGCAGAGCGCATAAGAGGGCGACTGGCACAGGTTGATTGACCGGGCAGGGCAAACCTGCCCGGGCCTGATCACCCCCGATCCAATGGGCGCGGCACCCGCGGTTCGCCCAGGCTGCATTCCAAAGCCTCCCGGTCCCAACCGCCTGTCTCCGCCGCCGCTTCATAGGTCGAGTGAAGAAAGGCCATCAATGTGCCGCGCGGGTCCGCGCTGCGTTGGACGGCACTGTAAGGCAGGAGGAACTCGCCAAGGTCCCTGTCGAAATAGGCGCCTTCGGGCTGCACCGGATGGTCGGCAAAACCCGTGGGCGTCGGGTAGGCATAGGCGTAGAACATCGGCTCTTCGACGCCATTGCCGCCCGGCCAGAAGCCGGCGGAGGAGACCTCGTGACTATAGGCTTCCTGCGCGACGGCGTCGGGCAGGTTCGGGATGCCGGCGGGATGCAGCGGGGCGCGGCGGCCCGAGAAACGGGTCACCGCCAGATCGAGCGCGCCCCAGAACAGATGCACGGGCGAGACCTTGCCCAGAAAACCGGTGCGGAAATGTTCGAACACCGGCAGGATATGCAAAAGCGCGCGGTGATAGCGACCCACCGCTTCGGCATCATAGGGGCGTTCGGCGGTGTCTTCGGCAAAGGGGGTGGCATCGGGCAGCTCATTGGGCGCGCCGTGGATGTCGAAGGTGCCTCCGAGGGCACGGATGGCCTGTGCCAACTGATCGTGGAAGGTCGCGATGGACATGGCTTTGAGCGCGAAACGCTCCCGCGCCCCATTGGCGGCCTCGGCCAGCAGTTGATGATCCACCAGATCGAGCGTCAGGGTCAGGCAGCCACCACCCTCATGCACCGGCCCGGTCGTCAGCCCGCGTGGCGTGACATAGAGCGTCGCGTGCCAGGAGTGGTTGACCCAAGGGGTATGGGCCAAGCGGTATTTGCCAAGGATCTGCGTCCAGAGATGCAGCGCTGTGCAGGTCCCGGCCCAATCGCCATAGCCGAGCTCCGGCCAAGCGGTTTGTGCAAGATCGCTCATCCGATCGGCTCCATATCCTGACGTTTCAACGCCAGCTGCACGCCGGCGTCCGCCTCCATCCGCGCCATATGCTGTTTCAGCGCCGGGTAGTCGTCGTAGGACAGCGGGGTCTTCTCGATCCAGCGCGTCAGCACATAGAGGAACGTATCCGCGAAACTGCGCTTGCCGAGGTACCAATCGCCATTCGCACTCAGGATCCCATCCATGCGCTTGTAATGCATGTCGAGCTTTTCATAGGTCTTGCGTTTCACTTCTTCGATCGCCGCGTCGCTCTCGGCAAAGTTCTGCGGGCCGAAATGGCCGCCATAGGCCGCGTGAACCTCGGAGGTCATATAGGAAAGCGCCTCGGCTTCCTTGCGGCCCAGAACCGTGTCGCGGGCATAGCCCTCGCCGCCATGCGCCGCCCCCAGCCAGCTCAGGATCGCCGCGGCTTCGGTCAGCACATCGCCGTCTTCAAAGCGCAGGGCCGGAACCTTGCCCTTGTCGTTGATCGCGAGATAGGCGTCCTTCTTGTGATCGCCGTAGGCCATCCTGTGGACCTTAACAGGCGCGTCGAGCCAGGCCACCGCGATATTGGGGGCGAGCGAGCAGGTTCCGGGCATGGTGTAGAGGGTCGGCATGGTCTCTGTCCTTCCGGTGAGATCACTTGGGTTTGCTGGGTTTAGGATGGTCGGCCGGGCTGCCGAACACGGGGAGGGCGAGATCGTGATGATCGACGCGACCTACTTGAAGACACACCGCACAGCGACTCGCCTGACCGCGAAAAAGGGTGTGCGGCCGCCTGATCGGTCGAACCATGGGTGGCATGAACACCAATCTGCACACGGGCATTGCTTCGTGGCCTGCCACACGTCAAATAGCTGCTAGTGGATCGCAGTTGTGACGCTGACTGGTTCCGAGAAACGTTTCAAGGCGAAGGGATACGCGGCTGCATCCCCGGTCGGAAGCAGCGTAAAATCCCGGTCAAGTATGACAAGCGCCGGTACAAGCGGCGAAACCGGATCAAGATTATGTTCGGCAGGCTCACTGCGGCACATCTACAAATTGTGGCGCGACGTACGAAGGTTTAAGTGCATAGGGCTCTTTATGATTGGGGATAGAGCTTGTTCAAAAAAGAAGCTACGACAAGCCAATCAGTTCGTCAGGATCATCACTCCATCTAAGAAGCTCTGCCAAGTTAAGATAGGTCAGCAGCTTGTTGGCAGGAAGTCTGAAGTGTAGACGGCAGCGGAAACTAGGATATTTATGCACATGTCGCGAGAGTCTATACAGGCTATGCCGAAGTCTGCCGCAGCGAAGACTAGCCACGATCTTGAAAATGAAATCAAACAGATGCGCGCTATCTATGAGTATATCTTCCTAACTCAGAATCTGCGTTATATTATCCATGAAGGTGAAAATGCTATCTGGTCTTATCCAGAGATAATTGAAGATGTCTATTTCCCAAGTCCGCGGGACATGGGCGCGCAGTTCTTGGGAACGGTCGAGCGGCCCGGGCTGCGGGATGATTCGCCCGAAGTAACGATAAAGATATCGATCCCACGTCGGGCTCTTCCTTCTGAAAAAAAGCAGACTGACGCGCCATGGCGGCCTCAAATAGGCCTAGGGCGCGTGTTCGCAGCAAACCCGATGGTGTATGAGTATATCCGTTACAAAGCGGAAATGCGCCGAAAGCACAGATCGGAAAATCATCAGACAGTGTCTCTGCCCTTTAGTGAGGGCACCAAGCTGCTACCAAAACCAAAGCGTCCGAACATAGGTAAGCGCCCAGCCATCTTAATCGGCATGCACTGGCTAGAAACGGGTGGTGCCGAGAAGCTAGGCTTCGATACAATCCGTTGGGCCTTGGAAACTGGTCTGCGAGTCTTCGTCGTAGTCTCTACGCCATCCATTCAACGATTGGCTCACAAGTTACCTGAACACCCAGATGTAACCTTCCTACGGCTGGACCGTTGGCTGCAGCAACACCTTTGGCCGCGCTTTATCGAAAAGCTGGTGCTGCGAGAAAACATCACGCTAGTTCATAACCACCATTGCATCCCGCTATATGAAACGCTGCCTTTGTTGCGGTCACGGATGCCGTGGGTGAAGACTCTCGATAGCACGCATATTGTGGAGCATTCAGACGGTGGTTACCCTCGAGTATCGGGGGTGTGGTCTAACTATCTTGACATGCACCATGTAATCAGCGGAGAACTGGTGACCTATCTTCAGCGTCAATTCAATGTGTCCCGCGGCAAAGTGGTTCTGGGACGAATGTTGGATCGGGCTGAAGGCGATAGCTCCCCGCCGGAGCTGCGATTCGAAACGGGCCAGCAAAACCTGCACGTCGCTTTCATTGGTCGTATGTACTACCAAAAGCGCCCAGTTGTCGTAGTCGAGACTCTGCGTGCTTTGAATGAATGGGCTGAGAATAATAACGTAGAGTTCAGCGCAACGATGGTCGGCGAAGGCCCTTTCGAGAGCGTCGTCTCCCGCTTATTGCAACGCTATGGTCTGGGTGGGAAGGTTGCCCAAAAGCCAAGCAATGTAGATATTCCGTCGCTACTGAAACGAACCGATATCCTCATCCTCCCTTCGAACAATGAGGGATTGGCATTAGTCTGTTATGAGGCTGTCGCAAATGGCTGCATTCCGATTTCCACTCGTGTAGGTTCGCAGGACGAATTGCTGCCGGAAGAGCTACTCACCCCGCTATCTCCTTACAAAGCAGTACGCGAGTCCGTCTCTGCGGTGGACCGCATGTGGAGTGACAACAGCTTCCTGCAGCGTCAGAAAGACGTCTTAGCAAGAAAATGGCGATCGCTATCTGCCGACCCAACTGCTGAAGAGGTACTGAAACCTATATATCGAGCGGCTTTCGAAGACGGTCAGGAGAACTAAATAAATGAGTGTATTAAACAAGACCGCAGCGGTGATCGTCACTTACAACCGCTCTGGAAAGTTAATGAAGGTACTCGATGCGCTGAACACTCAGACGATGAGGCCCGATATTGTACTGGTCGTGGATAATGCCTCAACCGATGAGACTCCCGATCTAGTCGAGGCCCGCGCGAAATTAGACCCTTCGATCCGGCATTTGCGGCTCCCAGAGAACGTCGGCGGCGCAGGCGGTTTTCATGCCGGAATCAAAGCAGCTTATCAAATGGGCGCGCAGTACTTTTGGATTTCGGATGACGATGCCTATCCAGAGCCCGATGCAATCGAACGGCTGCATGATGCGCTAATCGGATTTCAATCTGAAAACGGATGGCGACCTAGCTTTGCTTGTTCACGCGTAGAATGGGTCGACGGGTCGCTATGCGAGATGAATTGCCCACGCACGGTTTGGGATTGGGCGCGCTTCGTGAAGCCAACGCGGCCTTGGGCTCTCGTAGACAGCTGCTCCTTTGTATCAGTGATGATACCACGTTGGGCAGTAGCCGAACACGGCCTGCCCATCGCCGATTATTTCATATGGTTTGACGATGCTGAATACACACGCCGTATCGCACGTAGTTACCCAGGTATCTACGTTCCGGAGAGCCGGGTGATCCATGATACACCAGATAATCGTGGCGTGAACTTCGGCTTAATCGATGAGAAGAGCTTATGGAAATTTAAGTACGGTGCACGGAACGAAACATCGTACAGGTGGCGCGAAGGTGGTCTGGTCAATGTACTGGCTTACATCTACGGTGTGCGAGGCCAGATGCGGGCCAATGGCGTGCCCCACCGCCTCCGCCGTGAGATTTATAGTGCTATCATTAGGGGGCTCAGTTTCCGCCCGAAGATCGAGCCGGCGGGTTAGTGCGGGCGGAACGTAGATGCAGAAGTTATATATCTATGTCAGTACGCCCAAGATTATGCCTACTTGAAGTCTAGGTGGCATGTTGTTGCCATAAGATCCATGGTGTTGGCGGGCCTACAGTAAACTCAAGGTGCAATATGAAGCTTGTAATTTTTATCGGCCATTTCAAGACAGGCTCTTCATCGCTCCAGCGGTTTTTCTGCAGAAACTATGTTTCTCTGCTTAATGCGGGAATTTTGTATCCATCGGTCGAATCCCAGGGGATGTCGAGGAATATGGCGGCTTTGCGTCAAGGCCATGATTTCGGAAACATGGAAGTAGGCCTTAATATTTCCGAACCACATAATGCCCTCGCCCTTCGCCTCAAGAACGAGGAGGACGGGCATGACGTGCCCGGCTACTATCCAAACCTACCCTCCGGCTTTCAGATGTTTGAAAACTTACAAGCACAGATTGCAGCACTTTCTCCCAATGTTGTGATCCTTTGTTCGGAAGTATTCGCACTCTTCGGACTAACTGCTGAGCTCAAGAGCATAAAGCGCATAGCCAATCGGTTCTCGCAGCACGACGTTACTATCTACTGCAACCTGCGGCGTCCTGACCACCACATTTCATCGTGGCACCGTCAGAGGCTGAAATTCGGTGAGAAGCTGGCACCCTTGCGGCAAGATGCGTTCCGCCACTATCTAGCGACGGCTCACTTTAAACAGGATGAGATGATCCAGGGGTGGAAAGATCACTTCCCGAATGGAAAACTTGTTGTGCGGAACTTCGCGGATGTGAAGTCGGCTGGCGGGTCAGTGGCGGATTTCATGACCCACTGTGGCGCAGAATTTCCAGAAGGGTTGGAAAATCCGGGAGATTTCAACCTCTCTGTACCTTCGGCATTCGCAGAAATTGGCCGCTTGGCCTTGCACGAGTTAGGTCAAGAAAGGGGCTGCGCCCTTGTTTCGTGGCTCATAGCAGCAAGCAGCTATGTTGATCATGTAAAAGAATCTGATGTTGAAATGTTCGGGTCGATCAACCGCGAGCTTATAGCCAATAACTTCTCACAAACGCATGAAAAAATTAGCGAAATAGCCGGCGTTGATCAGTTCTACTCAGATATTGAGAGCTTTGCCCAACAACGTTCCGTTTCAGATGTAGATGCCGCTCGTGCGGCGCTACCTGGATTGCGTGCCCATGCAAAGAATTCTCAGCTTGCCGAGGATTTAATTTCTTGGCTAGAGGATCTGGATTTCTAGATGGGGCAAAGTCGTGCCGCAGCTTATGGCGGTTTCGCGTGACTTTTTCGGCCCACATGTAGTGCAGCAGTGAACAGGTTGAGATCGAAATGCCCTGTCTCGATTGAGTCGATGATAGTTCCGATCGCCTTGACCTTAACCAGATACTCTCCGAGGTGGTGGCCTGCAGATGGCACGTTCACGAATGTCACGTTGGGGGCTACAAGGCGGTTGCATTGTAGCCTATCCATAGGATCGCTGTGATCCAGATACACAAGTACTTTCTAGGCATTGCGGTAGTTCCCAACTGCGTCGCCAAAAAGTCCATCGAACGACCAGTTGCGTGACCTTGGAAATCGGTCGTCTTCCGGAATAATATCGCGGCGAAGGGTTGATTGAGGTGCTATTGCATGCACTTCATCGGCTCCGATGAGGTCGGCGAAAGTTAATGCACCAAACCCGCCCATTGAATACCCATAGGTTACAACACGACGGAATTTACGAAAATGCGACCGAATTTCTTTAAAAATAGACGCGAGGTCTGGACGAGTGTACCAGTCAACGCGCTTTGGCTTAATGCATAGGGATGAGATCTTTCGTTTTCGAAGCGGGATGGAAGCCCAACCCGCGCGAAATTTGTCGGGCCTTGGATCGGAACCTCCGGCGGACTCAAATGTGACTACGAGCAAGTCAAAATTGAAGATGTAGCCCTCGAGGAAATAGTTCTCAGTCTCTATGACGTAATTTTGGCAGATCTCCGCAGCTTCAGCTGGCAAATTCAACGGCTGGATGCCGCTTGGGTCATCATTCTCATTCTGCAAGCGCCTAAGATAGGGAAGAAATGGCAGAGAAAGTTTCAACATTTGTTTAACCTTCAGGTAACAAAATCTGGCAACTATATCTTGCACGCAAAATGACAGAACGATCGTAGAGTGGGCCCATCGCAAGGAATATGCGCGGGGTCGCCTCGGACGTAAATAGAACGTAACCTAATGAGGCCATTGACCAGTTTGTAGAGCTTTGTAAGCAGTTGGTATACCTTTGTCGAGTTGTTTTGCAGCCAGACGAGGGACTAGCCTCATTGAGGTTCAAGGCTAATGGATGACGATGGCCGCGAGAGCGATGGCGGACAGGAAGACCTTTGGGCACCTGTCATGGCGGGTCGCCACACGCTGCCATTCCTCGAGCCCACCGAACATGATCTCGATACGGTTGCGGCGTTTGTAGCGCCGCTTGTCGTACTTTACGGTTTTCTTGCGTTGTTCTAGCCTGGGGATAGCAGCGCCTATCCTTTTGTCTTGCAACGCTACTCTGAACCAATCGTCATGATAGCCGCGATCGCCGAGCGACCAATCGACGTTCGGCGGGCTGCTGAGCAAGGCTCGTGCCCCAATGTAATCGCTTACCGGTCAGGCGGTCACGAACAAATCACGCGGGCGACTTTGGCTATCGCAGACGGCATGCAGCTTGGTGTTCATACCGCCCTTTGTTCGCCCGATCAGACGTCCACGCCTCCCTTTTTCAGGCTTTGGCCGGTCGCCGTTCGATGGGCTTTGAAATACGTTGTGTCGATTATCACGATCTTCTCTTCGCCGTGCCCGACGGCCAGACCGGCCACTAGCTGAGCAAAAATGCCTCTATCGCTCCAGCGCAAGTGCGTCGCACCAGCGCAAACCATTACGATTGATGAAGATAATCCCACTCAACACACGCCGATCACCAACCCAGAGCTTATCATGAGATCTGGGAAAATAAGGCTTAAGACGCGCCATCTGCGCCTTGGACAACCAAAAAGATCAGACATATCATTGCTCGTTTTTCGAACTGAGAATCACGCGGCGCACTGTAATCTAATGGGATCTGCCTCTAGCTTCCGTCGTCTGGCGCGCCGAACTGGGGTCGATTTATGCGCAATCATGCCATAGTATGCGCTTAAATAAGGCAGTTGATTGTTGGCGAACTGGCTCCGCTTATTCTCATTTCCTTTCAAGAAGATAGAGAATTCTTCGTAACCGAACTTAGCACGTGCCCGCCGAAGAACTCACGCTGAAGTGCAGTTCCAGATATGACACATTATTCTAATCGGTTCTGAATTTCCACCAGTTTTGTTTCAAAGGTCGCAGCTGGCGTGTCAAAGCCGAAGCATTTCAGCGGAGGGTGGAGCGACCGAACCAGGTCTGGTGCTCGGACATCACCTAGCTTCCGATGCGGCGCGGGATCCTGTATCTGGTTGCCATCATGAGCTGCCATACCCGGAAGGTCTTAGCTTGGCGCATCTCGAATACGCTGGGGGCCTAATCCAGCATCGGAGCATTGAACGAGACCATTCACAAGTTCGGCCCGCCCGAGATAATGAATACGGATCAGGGACCGCAGTTCACCTCCCTTCGTCTGGACGGACCGTCTGCGCTGGACCGGCGTGCGCATCTCGATGGACAGAAAGGGGCGGCTCCTCGATAACATCTTCATCGAGCGGCTGTGGCGGACCCTGAAATACGAGTGCGTTTACCTGCATTCCTGGGAGACTGGATCAGAAGCGAAGGCGGGCATCCGGAAATGGATGACTTTTTACAATCCCCAACGCCCACATACCGCCCTTGGTGGTAGACGGCCAGCAGTGGTCTATTGGTAGAGAAATGAAACAATCAACCCCGATCAGCAGATGCAAAAAGTAGCTTAGATTGCGCCAAACCCTGTCTAACGAATGGGGAGTAGCTCACCGGGAACTTGAGCTCAACTGCGCCGCTAGACGCTGGAGGTAGAAATCTTGAAGGAAGGTAAGCGTTGCATCTGACCCCCTGATTGCCCACTAAACTTTACTACTTCCCGGCAGATAGTCTGAATCCGAACGACAATCGGAGGCGACAATGGCGGAACGTGAAGTCTGGGGGTTTAAGGTCGGAACTTCCCCTTCTGGAAAAAGGATTTGGCCGAATGCTCTCAAACGAGAGGCAACTAGGCGACTTCGAGAAGACGGCCTGTCGCCCGGCGATGTGGCGGCCGAATTGGGAGCCCATGAATGCCTAGTGAGGAAATGGTGGGTTGCTGATAGACGCGAGCGCGGAGAGCACATCTCTGTAGAGGGCCCAGCCTTCGCGCAGGTGTCAGTCCCGGCACCAGGTGTTCCCGTGGCACCCACTTCTAACACCACCGAAGGCTCCGCTCATCTGTACATGGGTTCGATCTGCCTCCAGTTTCCCTTGTCTATCGATGAAGCAGACCTTTTAAAGCTGATCCGTGTTGCGGGGCAGTGTCAGTGATCGCGCCGTCCAGCAGCTATCGAATCTATCTGGCCACCCACCCTGTGGACTTTCGAAAGGGGATGGATGGGTTGGCCAATTACGTCATTACCAATTTCGATCTCGACCCCTTCTCCGGTGCTTTCTTTGTCTTCCGCTCTAAGGGTCGAGACAAGATCAAGGTTCTGATGTGGGACGGCACTGGCTTGATCATGATCTACAAGCGCATCGAAGGCGCAGGCTTCGTCTGGCCCAAACTTTCTAGCGGAACGATGACCCTGACAAAGGCACAGTTTGAAGCTCTCTTTAAAGGGATCGATTGGCGTCGCGTCGTTCCGGCCGCCTATCACCGCCCCTCCATTTTCAACGGAACAAGCACGGAGGTCGGGTGAGATGGCGACGATCCCTTTCATTCAATGCAAGATTTTCCCCGTTGAGCAAACCGCAGACCATCTTGAGAAGCGCTTCATGGAACACCTACGGCTATTGCGATGTAGCCTGGTTGGTCAGTCGGCCCATGAAGTCGAACTACTTGGAGGTGACAATCAAGAATCGCATGAGAAGAGGATAACCTATCTTGATAGGAGCAGGATCCAGAAGCGCGTCCAGAAGCTCATCACACGCTGCCAGGAAGCGTCTGGGTTCGGCCATTTGAAGAAAGATGAACGGGAGCGGTTGACCGCCTTGGCAGGCGGGGTTCGCCTTGCGGCGGTGAAGACCGAACACCAAGCAGACGAAATCGCGGCGGCACTTCACGATGAAATGCCCTGGATGGGACCCGCGACCGAACAGGTCTGGAGGGCCATGCGCAGGTCGCTGAGAGAAGGCTCCATAGGTCTTCGCCTGCCGCCCATCCTACTCGATGGCCCTCCCGGGATCGGCAAGAGCTTTTGGGCGCGGCGCCTTGGTCGCTTCTTGACCGTCCCCACGACCGTCATCGAGGCAACCAATGGAAATGCCTCATTCGGTATCGTCGGGTCTCAACGTGGATGGGGAAGCGCCGGCCCTGGGCGTCTCATTTCCACGATCCTTTTTGAACATGTCGCCAATCCGGTCATGGTCGTTGATGAGGTCGAAAAGTCGGGGACTGCAACGTCCATGTCAGGCAGAGCGTTCGGACTGTCGGAGGCGCTGCTACCCCTGCTAGAGCCCTTGACCGCAAGAAGTTGGAGTTGCCCATTCTATCAGGTCAAGTTCGTCATGAGCTGGGTGATCTGGGTCCTGACATCCAACAACTACCTCGCGTTGCCCGAGCCGCTCTTGCATTCCATTTGAACGAACAGAGGCCGAGCCGGACAATGTTCAAGCAAAGATGCTCGAACTTGGGGCGTCAAAAATTGTCGACCTCACGAAGCGTCAGGACCTCATCCTTGCAGGCAGCAGTTATGCTTCCGTTCTGGCACCGGAAGGCCTCGCAAGGGACCTGTTGCGAAGTTATTATGAGGGCCTTGCGGACGTCACGCTCGACTGGGCAGCCACGTAAGAGGAGCAGCGCGTGCGAGTGCTACTCGCCGAGCACTTCGGTCGATACGCTGAGCGGTGTGAACAAGCATGCAATTTTGACCCCGTAGAGGGGTGATCGGCGTCCAAAAATGACCCCCTTACACTGATGTGGATAATGCCCCCGAGGCTATCGGGGAGCACAGTGTGGGATGTTGGTTGTGGAGACGATTGCGAAGATCCGGCGGGCGTATTTTCAGGACAAGAAGCCGATTAAGCAGATTTGCCGGGAGTTACGGGTATCGCGGAACACGGTGCGCAAGGTAATCCGATCCGGTGTGACGGAGCTCACCTACGAGCGGACGGTCCAGCCGCAGCCGAAGATTGGGCCCTGGAAAGACAAGCTCGACGAGATGCTGTCAGTGAACGCGCGCAAGCCCAAGCGTGAGAGGCTGACCCGGATTAGGGTCTTCGAAGAACTCAGAGCCCTCGGATATGACGGCGGCTACGATGCTGTCCGGCGCTACGCGGCCTCATGGTCCAAGGAGGAACAGGGGGCATCAGCCGCTGCCTATGTGCCGCTGACCTTCGATCCCGGTGAGGCCTATCAGTTTGATTGGAGCCATGAGATCGTGGTGATCGATGGCGCGACGACGACAGTGAAGGTGGCGCACGTCCGCCTTTGCCATAGCCGAATGCTGTTCGTACGAGCCTACCCGCGCGAGTCACAGGAGATGGTCTTTGACGCCCACGACAAAGCTTTTGCCTTCTTCGGCGGAGCCTGTGCTCGGGGGATTTACGACAACATGAAGACGGCGGTGGATACGATCTTTGTCGGTCGCGACCGCGCCTATAATCGCCGGTTCCAGCAGATGTGCGGACATTACTTGGTCGATCCGGTCGCCTGCACCCCCGCCTCGGGCTGGGAGAAGGGACAGGTCGAGAACCAGGTCGGCGTTGTCCGGCGGCGGTTCTTCGTGCCGCGACCGAAGTTTAAAAGCTATGCCGAACTGAACGCTTGGCTTGAAGACCGGTGCGTTGCCTGGGCTCAGTCCAACCCGCACCCCGAGCTCCGGGATCGGACAACTTGGGAGGTGTTCAAGCAAGAACGAGCCAGCTTGGTGCCGTATGTCGGCCCCTTCAATGGCTTCCACGCGCTGCCTGCCTCGGTGTCCAAAACCTGCCTCGTTCGGTTCGATAAGAACCGCTACTCGGTGGATGGTCGAGCCGTCGGACGCCCAGTTGAGATCCGTGCTTATGCCGAGCGAGTCGAGTTCTGGCAGGACGGTAAGATTGTGGGGCAGCACGACCGAGCCTTCGGCCGCGATAAGTCGATTTACAACCCGCTGCACTACATCCCTGTTCTGGCTCGCAAACCGGGCGCGCTCAGGAATGGTGCGCCCTTCAAGGACTGGGAGCTGCCGCCAGCAATCAGGCGTGTGCAGCGCAAGCTTGGTAAGGTGCCGAACGGCGACCGCCAGATGGTTCAGATCCTGAGCATGATCCCAACCGACGGGCTGGATGCCGTGGATGCCGCTTGTGCCGAAGCCCTGAATGAAGGGGCTCACGCCGCCTCCGTCATCATTAACATCTTGGCCCGGCATCGTGAGCCGCCGCCGCCGTTGACCATCGATACGCCGGACGCGTTGCGGCTGACTTGCCAGCCCGTGGCCGATTGCCAACGTTACGACAGCCTCAGGAGACCCAACCATGGAAAGATCACAAGTGCTGGATGCGATGAGCCAGCTGAAGCTCTACGGCATGAAGGCCGCCTACGATGAGATCATCACGACAGCAGTGAAGCGTCAGCACGAACCGCAACAGATCGTCGGCGACCTCCTGCACGCCGAGATCAGCGAAAAGCAGGCGCGTTCGATCAGATACCAGATGAGGATTGCCAAACTACCACTGGCCAAGGAGGTCGATGAGTTCAGCTTCGAGAACACGCCGGTCAACGAGACGCTGGTGCGCGATCTGGCCTCCGGAGAGTTCCTTGAACATCAACGCAACGTCGTGCTGATCGGCGGCACCGGGACCGGCAAATCCCATCTTGCCGTGAGCATCGCCAGGGCCTGCATCCGCCGTGGTAAACGCGGCCGCTTCTTCAACATCGTCGACCTTGTGAACAAACTCGACGCAGAAGCCCGGGCTGATCGCCAGGGGCGCACTGCGGATCTCTTGTGCCGCCTCGACTTCCTGATCCTCGACGAGCTCGGCTATCTCCCCTTCGCCCAGACTGGCGGTCAGCTGCTGTTCCACCTCGTCAGTCGCCTCTACGAGCGCACGTCCATCATCGTAACGACCAACCTCGACTTCGGTGAGTGGCCATCAGTCTTCGGAGACGCCAAGATGACGACAGCACTGCTCGATCGCCTTACACACCACTGCGACATCGTCGAAACCGGCAACGAGAGCTGGCGCTTCAAGACCCGCGAATGACCTAAACCCCGCTGGCCCGATACGGCTGCGCTGTATAAAGGCTACACCGCATCGGGCCAGCTACCCGAGCGCTCCGATGGGGGGTCATTTTTGGATGCCGATAGGGGGTCAAGATTGCCTGCCGATTGACAGAGCGGTTACCGTCATACGAAGAAATAGCCATTAACCTCGCCAACGAAGGCGGTGATTTGCGTCGACATGTGCTTCGAGGCGCTGATGGTCGACCTCTGCAGCGGAAGCTTGAGGGGCAAGAACCAGTCGTCGCGGACCTTTTCGGCGACGATGTCAAAGGACATGGAGGTTTGATCAACATGATCAAAGAATAAGCTAAGACCAGGGTATTGATCATGGCCGCTACCCCCGACGACGCCGGTCGCATTCGTCCAGACAAAGAGGTCGCGGAGCTACGCGAGCGCATGGCTGCGATGCCTTCACAGAGGCGCCCCCTCGCGTTCGACAGCATCTACGCCGCCCGGATCGACCAGATTCAGCAAGAGCTCGTACGTCAACGACCAACGATCCTTCATTTCAGCGGTCACGGCGCGCCGGGGATGCTGGCTTTCGAAACGGATGACGGCAAGACAGCACCTCTCGAAGCTGATCTACTGGCTCGTGTCTTGAAAGGGTACCGCGAGCTCGAGTGCCTCATTCTCCATGCATGTTTTGCCGAGGAAGTCGCCACGGAATGCCTCCCCCATGTGAAATGCGTTGTAGGATCCACGGACGCCGTTGACGACTTCACGGCTCCTAGCTTTAGCTACCTCTTCTACCAGAGCCTTGCCGCGGGCATGGACTACGAGCAAGCGTTCCAGATGGGAACGACTGAAGTAGCCTTTAAAAGCCGCACTGCCGCCGATGCTTATAAACTCCTGATGAGATAGGGTACCCGCCCGGTCGATTGACTCGTACATCTAATGTAAACGCAGGACGAATGCCTCGTTTAGCTAGGTGGACCTAATCGCGGCTGCACGACGGTCGAATGTCTGATATGGGCCGAGCGGCCCCGTGCGCGCTATTGCATATTGGCGCTACGCGCCAATATGCCGGGTAACGTTTACCTGAGATAGCTGTCACAGACGGGGTCAGATGCAACGCTTACGAAGGAAGCGGTCGACAAGCTCCACAAAAAAAAGCCGACCTTGCTTGCGCGGTCGTTCAAACCGGGCGGTTCCCAATAAGGGCGGTGGCACAGACGTTGGGTGTATCCGGCTTGAACCTCGACGAACGACAGCGCCAAAGCACTGAGCAGCGTCGGAGCTACTATAGAGCGCAGGACGGTGAGCGGTGCTGGCCCAAGGCCAAAAAACACCGTGAACGTCGCGCCCCCCGATGAACGTCTGGTGGCGGAGCGCCCGACCTATGGCTACAACCGGATCAACTCGGTGCTGGACCGGGAACTCAAGACAGAAGGCCTTGCCCCTGTAAACCACAAACGGACTCTATCGGATCATGAAAACCGACAGCTTACTATTGGAGCGAACTGACTTCGACCAACCAGAGCTCACCCGTGTCCACAAGGTGATCATGATGCGGTCGAATCTGCGCTGGTGCACTGAGGGGCTGAAGTTTACCAGCTGGAATGACGACGTTATCCACGCTGCATACTTGCTTGATGCGCATGATCGCGAGGTCACCGGCTGACGGGCCGTCGTCCATGCTGGGATCAGTGGCTCAGATGTGCGTGACACGCTTCTGGAGGCCGTCGAGAAACGCTTCGGCTGCCATTACACGCCCGAGGTTGTCACGGTCTTATCCGACAATGTCATTTGTTATACGGCAAAGGAAACTCGCATCTTTGCTCGCCAGCTTGGACCGCAATCATGCTTCATTCCAGTCGCCGGCCCGCAATCTTCAGAATCTGATAGGAGGCTGGATTGAAAGCTAAAACGACAACCACTTAGACAGCGGTCGGAATGGCGTTCGCCGCGAGTTCATCTGAGCCAAGACTGAAACTGCCTGGGTGTCCGGCGAAATGGGGGGCGGTCCACACTTCACCTGTGGATTCTCCGCATCGTCGTCATCACCCAAACGCATCTGGACCAGTTCAATGCGACCTCAAAGGAGATCGGTCAGTCGTTCGCTCCAAGCATTGATAAGAGGCTGTCTTTATCTGAACAGCCCAACCACATATCCCGCCCCGAGCCCTATATCAGCGCCGTCGAAAGCCATTCAAACCGGCTGAGCAGAACCAGGATCACCGCCACCGCCAGCAGGAACGGCCAGAGCGACCGCAGGATTTCGCCGGGGCGCGCGCCGCTCATCGAGGCTGCGATATAAAGGCCCACACCGACGGGCGGTGTCAAAAGCCCCAGAACGAGATTGAGGCACATCACCACGCCAAAATGGAAGGGGTCGATGCTATAATCGTTCATCGCGATCGGCAAGAGGATCGGGGTAATCAAGATCACCGCCGCGATCCCGTCGATCAACATGCCGACCAGCAGCAGGATCACATTGACGATGAGCAGGAACATGAAAGGGTCGCTGGTAATCGAGGTGATCAGCGCGGCGAGCTTCTGCGGCAGCGCTTCGTAGATGATCACCCAGCCAAAGACATTCGCCGCGGCGATCATGAAAATCACCATCGAGGCATTGATCGCGGTGCGCCTGAACAGGCCGAAGAGACGCCGGGGTTTCAACTCGCCGTAAACCAGCCACCCCACGAGGAAAGCGATCAGCGAGGCAATCGCCGCCGATTCCGTGGGGGTCGCGATGCCAAAAAGGATGCCGCCGATAATGGCCGCGGGGATCAGCATTGCCGGCAGACAAGACAGCAGCGCCGCCCCCGCCTGCGGCCCGGTGAACCACGCGCCCTTCGGAAAGCCTTCGATCACGCCGATGACAAAGACCACACCGGCAAAAGCGGCAAAGAGCATCAGGCCCGGCAGGATGCCCGCCAGAAACATGTCGCCGATGGGGACCTGCGCCAGAACGCCGTAGATCACGAACATCATCGACGGGGGGATTACCGGGGCCAAAAGCCCCCCCGCCGCCGTGGTCGCCGCGGCAAAGCCGCGCGAATAGCCTTCGCCCTCCATCTCGGGTGTCATGGCCCGCGCCATCACCGCGATCTGCGCCGTGGCAGAGCCGATGATCGCGGCCATGAACATATTCGCCAGCAGATTGATATAGGCCAACCCGCCCCGGAACCCGCCAACAAAGACCCGCGCGGCATTGATCAACCGGCGCGTCATCCCGCCTTCGTTCATCATCTCGCCGGTGAGCATGAAGAGCGGGATCGCCAGCAGCCCGTAATTCTCCAGCCCCGCGAACATCTTCTGCGCGAAGCTGTCGTAGAGCACCGTGTTGCCGCTCTCCCAGATGTACCAGATCGCGGTGAGCGCCAGCACGAGGGCAACCGGCACGGCGATCAGGAGTTTGAAGGCGAAGATGAGCGGGGTCATGGGGCGCTGGCCTCGACCTTGTCGCCGGGGGTCAGCACATGGGCCAGACCGTGCAGCGTGGCCCCAAGGGCAAAGGCCCACATCACCAGCCAGACCCAGACCTTCTTGATCCCGAGCGTGGTGGTCGGCTCGGCATAGATGAAATTGAATGTCGCCGCCTGAAACGCCTTGGTGTCGAACCCTTGCCGGGCCAGTTCCAGAGGCGAAAACCAGCGCCAGCAGAACCAGACCATCAGCAGGGCAAAGCCAAGCACGATCAGATCCACCAGCTTGGCCAGGATCCTGTGCAGGGGCTGGGGCAGGTTCTCGGTCAGGATCGTCACGGCGACGGCATGGCCGTAGTGCAATCCCGCCGAGGCGCCCAGAAAGGTCATCCAGGCCATCGCATAGATCGCCAGTTCATCGACCCAGAACAGCGCCGCGCCAAAGCTGCGTGTCGTCACGTTCAAGAGGATCAGCACCGTAATCGCCGCCGCCAGTGCCGAGGCCAAGGCCAGTTCGCACCGCGCCCAGAATGCCGAAATCCGCCAGATCATGCGCGCCCTTCCAAAGAGAGGCCGGGGCGCGTCGATGGCGGCCCCGGTCCGGGTTGCTAATATTACTCAGCCGTATCGTCCGCGACCTGCCGCAGCGCATCGAGCTTGGACGACTTCTCGGCCCAGATCGCGTTCCATTCCGCCACCGCATCGCCAAAGAACGCCTGATCCACCTCGACATAATTGGTGCCCGCACCGCGCACCTGATCGAGCCAGCCCTGTTCTTTTTCGACGTAGCTGTCGATCGTGCTGTCCACATGTTTGGCCATCAGATCACCGATCAGCTTGCGGTCTTCGTCGGACATCTGCGCCCAGACCCGGCCCGACACAAGGCCGACCATGGGAAACATCATATGGTTGGACTGAACGACTGTATCGGCCTGCTCGAAATACTTCAGAACCCAGATCAGCTCGGCGTCCATGTCGATCGCGTCAACCTGCCCATTGGCCAGCGCGTCATAGACGGCAGGCAAGGGCATCGGGGTCGGTGCCGCGCCAATGGCGTTGTAGAAATCGAGGATCGGATCGAAAGGCGTGATCCGCAGTTTCAGACCGGCCAGATCATCGGCGGAATTGACCTCTCCCCTTGCCACGATCTGCCGCAGGCCCGCCATGCCATAGGCCACACCGACAACACCCACCTCGGCGGGCAGTTGCTCCAGCATGCCCCTCGCCGTGTCACTGCGCAGAATCCGGCCCGCGTGTTCGATGTCCTGCGCCAGAAAGGGCGCATAGAATGCGCCGAAGTCCGGCGCGCGGTTCGACACTTCCGCCACGGTCATAAAGGCCATGTCGAGCGCACCGGTTTGCAATTGCTGCAACATCTCGGCCTCATTGCCCAACTGGCGGGCGGGAAAGACGGTGACACTATGCGCCCCGTCGCTGGCCTCGGCCAATTCGGCCCCGAACGCTTCGGCGGCCTTGGTCCAGATATGCGGCGGCGGGGTGATCAACCCAAGCCGGAACTCCTCGGCCTGAACAGCGCTCGCGGTCAACGCGGCGACAGCGGCAAAGGCCATGCTGCCAAATGCTCTGGTCATCATATTCATCGTATCCTCCCTGATCGACGATGTTGAATTAAAGCTGGACCCAATCCGCCGGCGGTTTGCCTTTCCCGGGATGAACCTCGCCACAGTTGGGACAGGTGCGCGCCTCGGTCGAATTGTGGAATTTGTCGTAGAGCTTCGGCAAGAGCGTCACGATCCCGTCTGGCCCATCAAGCGCCACCTCCTCGCGGTGCACCAGCCCTTCGCAGTTGAAGCAATACCATTCAAACCCTTCGGTCATGCCCGGCTGGCGCGGGGCTTCGACGACGATGCCGATGGAGCCTTCCTGCGGGCGTTGCGGCGCGTGGCGGACATGCGGGGGCAGCATGAAAACCTCGCCCTCGCGCACCGGCACGTCATAGATTTTGCCCCCGTCGGCGATCTTCAGCATCATGTCGCCCTTCTGCTGAAAGAACCATTCCTCCACCGGGTCGTCATGGAAATCGACGCGGGTGTTCGGCCCGCCGACGACCATCACGATCATATCGCCTTCCTTGTGCAGCAACTGGTTGCCGACCGGGGGGCGCAGCTTGTCAGCGTTGTCTTCAACCCATTTCTTGAAGTTGAACGGCTTGAGCGTCGGATGGTTGGTCATGGTGGTTCCCATTGGTTATGGCGCAGGCGTTTGCCGGTCAGCCTAAGCAGGTTGCGCCTATAGAAATACGAATTTCGAGGAATTCTGATATCGGTATTCGTGATAGCTGCACGCGCTCATATATCTTGTTTCATGCCAGCATCAGGGCCGTCCCGCCAAGGGCTGCAGCCCCCGCAGCCATCAGCCGCCATGGGTAGGCCGGCGGCGTGCCGGTCGTCAGGCGCAGGATTACCGCCGCGAAAAACACTTCCAAGGTGCCAAGGGTCGCGACGGTGACGACAGTGGCCGATTTGAGGGCCAGAAACTGAAGGAATTGCCCGGCGCTGAGCGCGAGAGCCGCCAAAAGGTGCCAGCGCCCTCGATCCACCAGCAGCGCCTGTATTGAACGCAGCCGATCCCGCCGCAGGGATGCCGCGCCCAAGATCCAAATGCCGCCGACCAAGGCCCCGATGAACGTGCCCAGAGCCGCATCCGGCAGGCCCGCCAAGGCCGCGCTGCGCAGGGTATAGGCCAAAGCGTAGGCCGCCGCCGAGCCCACGCCAAAAGCCAGCCCGATCTGACTGAACCGCCCCTGCCTAAGCGCGGAGGGCGGCAAGTAGAACAGGACCGCGCCGGTTACGATCACCGCCCCCGCCAGCGTCACCATATCGGGCCATTCCGCCAGCATCAGAAAACCGAAGAGCAGCCCGAAGACCGGGGTCAGGCGCCTCAATAACCCCGCGGTCACCGGGCCGGTCCCTTCGGTCGCGCGGAACATGAACATGCGGCCGAAGACGGAGGCCATGAGCCCCGCCAGCGCGAAGATGATGATGGGGCCAATGGCCTCGGGGTCGCGCAAGGCGCTGGCTGGCACCTGCCCCCAAAACACCCAGATCAAACCCGACAGCACAGCGGTCGCGACAACGGAAAGAAACAGCCCGTTGTCGCCCCGCGCCGTCACCTTGCCCTTGGCGATGGCCACCCCCGCGCCGCCATAGGCCAGCGCGGCCAGAAGCGCGTAAAGCTCCCCGCTCATCGCCGCAGGATCACAGCTTCAGGCCACATCCCTCAAAGGCTTTGCGCGTCGCGGCTTTTTCGGCCTCGCTCAGCTCCAGCATCGGATGCCGCACGCGCCCGCCCACCTGACCCAGCAACTCCTGCCAGTATTTGCCATGGGCCGTGGGCTTGCCGCCGGGCTTGGTGTCATGGATCGCGCGGCGCACGGGGTCGAGACTGTCCCGCACCCGCCGCGCCTCGTCGAACTTCCCCGCGAAAGCCAGTTCGGTATATTCATGCATCCGCAGGTCATTCGCGGTCTGAAGTTGATAGGGCGGCGAGGAACAGAGGTAGAGCTGCCAGCCCAACTCCTCGATATTGTCGAGCCACTCCGCCTCCGCCGAGGTCGACACAAGGATCTTGTCGCCCACCATCTTGGTCAGCCGGGCATACATCTCACGCGGGACGGAATATTTGATCGCCATGATATTGGGCAGGTCCGCGATCCGCGCGCAGGTTTCCGGTTCCATCAGATAGCCGCTGTCCGGGTGGCTCCACATGGCGATGCCAATGTCCAAACGGTCGCAGAGGTATTTATAGTAGTTATAGAGCACCCCATCCCGGTCACTGCAAAAGCTCAGCATCGGCGCATGGACCACCACGTAATCCGCCCCGCAATCCTGCGCGTGGCGGCCCAGGTCCAGCACCGTGTCGACATTCTGATCCGAGATCGACATGATCGTCCCGGCCTTGTCGCCACATTCTTCCACGGCGACGGTCATATTGCGCTTGCGCTCATCGAGCGACATCGACCAGAACTCACCCTGCTTGCCCGCGATGAAGAGACCTTGGATCTTTAGGTCATCGATCCAATGGCGGATATTCTTGCGCAGCCCGGCCTCGTCCAGCGCCAGATCGTCGTCAAACGGGTTCAGCGCCGCCGCCCAGATGCCGCGCATGTTTTCGCGCGCATAGGCTTTGGCGTCATGTTTCGCATATTTCATAAGGGGAACTCCGGCAGGTCATCGCGGTGGATTTACGCCACTAAAGCGCCTGTTCCGCGCAAATGCCAACGCGCAGGGTCTTATGTGGGTATTCAAAAAATCGATAACGGGCTGGCTGGAAATTCATTTATGGCTTAAGCCGAATGAAGGAGCCATCTATGAAAATCGGATTGATCGGAGAAGGGGCCATCGGGCGCTATGTGACGGAAAAGCTGACCGAGATCGGGCTGGCGCCGCAAACGGTGCTGACCCGGGCGGGCCGTTTGCATCAGACCGATGGCGGCACGGCCCTGCGTGTGGATCGCGTCGCAGACCTGCCGTCGGACATCACCCTCATGGTCGATTGCGCCGGTCACGAAGCGCTGACCCAACATGGGGCGGCGATACTGGAACGCGGCATTGATCTGGTCACGATCTCGATCGGCGCCCTTGCAGATCGGCAGTTGGAACAAGGCTTGCAAGCGGCCGCCCGCCGAGGGGCTGCACAGCTGCATCTTGCCACCGGGGCCATCGGCGCCTTGGACTGCCTGCAGGCCGCCCGGGTGGGTGGGCTGTCTCAGGTCACCTATACGGGACGCAAACCGCCAGAGGGGTGGCGCGGCTCCCCGGCGGAGGAGCAGGTCGATCTCGATGCGCTGACCGAGGCCGCCGTCCATTTCAAAGGCAGCGCCCGCGAAGCCGCGACCGCCTATCCCAAGAACGCCAATGTCGCCGCCGCCGTGGCGCTGGCCGGACTGGGCTTCGACAAGACCACGGCCCAGCTTATCGCCGACCCGGAGGTCACCGCAAACATTCACGAAATCCACGCCACCGGCGCTTTCGGCAGCTTTCATTTCCGGATCGAAGGCACCGCCCTGCCCGACAACCCCCGCAGTTCCGCCCTCGCGGCGATGAGCGTCGTCTCTGCCGTTGAACGGCGCCGCGCTGCGATCACCACATAAGGCAACACCATGGTTTCCAACCACTCTCGTATCGTCGACCGCGCCCTGACCCGCCTGAAACTGCGGCAACTGCGGTTGCTGGTGAAAGTGGGCGAACATGGCAATATCCAGCACGCCGCGCGGGATCTGGGCATCTCACAGCCCGCCGCGACCAAGATGATCCAGGACCTTGAGATCGACTTTGAGGTGCAGCTCTTCGAGCGCACCAACCGCGGCGTGGTGCCCACCGTCTTTGGCGAAGCGCTGATCCGCCACGGCAAGCTGATCTTCGCGCAGGTCTCCAACGCGGCGCAAGAGCTTGACGACCTGAACGAAGGCAACAGCGGCCGCGTGGTGATCGGCACCCTGCTCGCCGCCTCGCCCCGCTTGCTGCCCCGGGCGATCAACCGGCTGCTGGCCGACCGTCCCAATGTCGCGATCAAGATCGTCGAAGGCACCAATGAAGCCCTGATGCCCGCGCTGCGATCGGGCGAGATCGACGTGATCGTCGGACGCCTGCCCAGCCACCGGCACCGGGCCAAGATCGAACAGGAAACTTTCTTTGACGAGCGGGTGATGATTGTCGCGGGCAATCAGCACCCTTTGGCGAAAGCCTCCGATGTGTCCTTTGAAGAGCTGAAACCCTTTGGCTGGGTCCTGCCCCCGATCGAGACCACCCTGCGCCGTCAGACCGATCAGTTCTTCATCAAACAGGATCAATATCTGCCCAAGACGATCATTGAATCGGTCTCCTATCTCGCCAACCGTACCTTGCTGCGGTCGCATGACCTGATCGGCCTGCTGCCCGCCCATGTCGCCTCGCTCGACATCGAAGCGGGTCTTCTGACCGCGATCGACTGGGACGTGCCCTTCGGCGGCCGCCCCATCGGCGTGTCTTACCGGGGTGACAACAGCCTGTCTCCCGCGGGCATCGCATTTCTTGACGCGCTCCGCGCCGAGGCCGCGGCGCTCTGACCCGGCAGGGTATCACGGATACGGATATCAGTATCCGATCAATTCAGTTGAGACGATGGCCCCGGCCATGTGACCCTTGCCCCAACATCTCATGCAAGAGGGCATCATGGTCACATATCCAGAATTAAAGCTCTATATCGGCGGCGAATGGCGGACAACATCCAGCGATATGGCCGTGCTCAACCCGGCGACAGAGGCGGAGATTGGCCGCCTGCCCCGCGCGGAAATCCCCGACCTTGATGACGCGCTGGCGGCTGCCCAAGAGGGCTTCCGCATCTGGCGCCGCACCGCGCCCCGGGACCGTGCCGACCTGATGCTGCGCGCCGCCAAACTGCTGCGCGAGCGGCAGGAAGAGATCGCCCAGTCGATCACCGCCGAACATGGCAAACCCTTGGCACAGGCCCGGCTGGAGGTGATCCGGGGGGCGGAGTTTATCGAATGGGACGCGGGCGAAGCGGTGCGCACCTATGGCCGGGTGATCCCCTCGGCCCATGGCGTGCGCTATGTGGTGCACCATGAACCCGTCGGCGTCGTGCTGGGCCTCTCGCCCTGGAACTTCCCGATGAGCCAGCCCTGCCGCAAGATCGCCGGGGCGCTGGCCAGCGGCTGTTCGATCATCCTCAAAGCCGCCGAGGAAACCCCGGCAGGCGCGCAGCATATCGTGCAGGCCTTCCATGATGTCGGGCTGCCTTCGGGCGTGCTCAACCTCGTCTTCGGCGAACCGGCGCAGATCTCCAGCCATCTGATCGCGCAAGAGCCTGTGCGTCTGGTGGCCTTCACCGGCTCCACCGCCGTCGGGCGGCAGCTCACCACACTGGCGTCGGAAAACATGACCCGCGTGTTGATGGAACTCGGCGGCCATGCGCCCGTGATCGTCTGCGAAGACACCGATGTCGAGAAAGCCGCCCTCAGCAGCGCCATCCGCAAATACCGCAACGCCGGTCAGGTCTGCACCTCGCCCACACGGTTTTTCGTGCATGAAAGCATCTATCGGCCCTTCGTCGACCGTTTTGTCCAACGGGCGAAAGAGACGGTCGTGGGCAATGGCGTAGAAGAGGGCGTCGAGATGGGCCCGCTCGCCAATGACCGTCGCGTGCCCGCCCTCTCGGCTCTGGTCGAGGACGCCCGCGACAAGGGCGCCGAAGTGCTCACCGGCGGCGCCCGCCATGGCAACAAGGGCTATTTCTTCCAGCCGACCGTGCTGGCCAATGTGCCGGAAAACGCCCATGTCATGCAGGAAGAACCCTTTGGCCCCCTTGCTGTGATCAACCCCGTGGGCTCGCTCGACGAGGCCATCGCGCAGGCCAATGCAACACCCTTCGGGCTCGCCGCCTATGGCTTCACCAACCGCGCCGACTATGTCGACCGGATGACGGATGAGGTGGAGGCCGGCAATATCTCCTTCAACACGCTTGAGGCCTCCTTGCCCGAGACCCCCTTCGGCGGCGTCAAATCCAGCGGCTACGGGCGCGAAGGCGGCACCGAGGGGCTGGAGAATTACATGAACGTCAAGAACATCTCACATAGTATGGAGATCGTTTGAGGCAGGCCAAGACCGCGCCGCATCTACGCTCTCAACCAATCGCCAAAAAAATGCAGCCGCGGGGAAATCCTCGCGGCTGCATCGTCATTCAGTAGAACCAGATCAGACCGAATCAGCGGCTGTCATTGCCCGGGCCGTAGCCGCCATAGACAGGTGTGTGGTTCACGGTATGCTCGCCGCTGCGGCTGGAAAATGTCGGCACGCCACTCTGACCGTATATCGACGTATCGAGCCGCAGATCGGCTTCGCGATCCGACAGGCTTTCGTCTCGGATGTCATTGCCGGCGCTATAAACTACATCAGCGGTCTCGCGGGTGTCGAGACGGATATCGTCGTATTTGGTGGAGGTGCCAGCATATGCGCCAGTGGCCAGAGTTGCGGCGGCGAGGGTGCTTAGAATAAGTTTCATCGGGTTTCCCTTTCAGGTTCAAAGTTATGTCGTCAGCGCCATCAGTGGCGCCTTCGAGACCCATATGGGGGAAACCTTGGAAGGGTATAATGCGTCTTTTTGGAATATGATTGCTTCCATCCGGGATGCAATCAAGGCCGACCCTGTGCCGACGATCAAGTCTCTATCCGCCGCTGCTACCGTCAATCAAGGGCCGACGTACGTGGGATCTCGGGCGCCACCACACCTGAGCCAAAGGTTCATTAACACCTGGTACCTTGGCTTTCACCCAGCCACTGCCGCCCAAACGCCGCCGAATACTGTGGCACAGCCCAATCCGCGAATGATCTGCGAATTAACCAAACTCCGCGCGGAGGCCAGGGCGACCACGACGCCCGCAGCGTGGAGAAGGGCGGTGGATAGCACGAAGCCAGCGCCGAAGGTCAGGGCCGTGGCGGCGCCCAGCTCGCTGCCATGTGCGACACCGTGGAACAGGGCGAAGGCGGCGACGACCCCCATGGCGGCAGAGGTTGGCAAGCGCATCGACAGGGCGACGAGAAAGCCCAGAGCAAAGACCGACGCCAAAATCATCGGCTCGACCAGAGGCAGGGTGAAGCCCGACAGAGCCGCGACAAAACCGACGGTCATGGCCGCCATGAAGGACGCGGGCAGAGCCCAGCAAGCGCGGCCTCCGAGAACAGCCGCCCAGAGACCTACCGCCACCATGACGAGGATGTGGTCGAGGCCGAATAGCGGGTGCGACAGGCCAGCGGCGAAAGACCCATGTTGCTCGGGGTTCAAATGCGCAAGGGCCGGTGTGGCGGCGATGGTAAGCGGGGCGAGTGCTAAAATGCGTTTCATATCGTGCTCCTATTCATCTGGTATGAAAATTCTCGACGTCTTTGGCCGGGGGGCGGATCGCGCCTCATTCCAGCACTGCGCCGCTCAGCCTGGGGTCAATCATCGTGATGCGTATGGCTGTGACCATGGGCGTCACCATGGGCATGGTGATGCGGCGCCATGGGGCCGGGGTCTTTGGGGATATGGCCGCCTGACGCATAGGTTTCGCGCATGTCGCGCACCCAGTTGCAGAGCTGTTCGACCGTTTCGGGACGTTTGCGCGATAGGGCGAGCACCGGGCCGCCGTCCCGCGCCCGGGTCGCGTCTGACACCATTTGCTCGACATCCACATCGACATGCGCGCCTAGATCGATCTTGTTGATCACCAAAAGATCCGCGCCGCTGATGCCCGGACCGCCCTTGCGCGCCACATCGCCGCCGCCGGCCACGTCGAGCACGAAAAGCTGCGCATCCACCAGCGCGGGGGAGAATGTCGCGGTGAGATTGTCACCCCCACTTTCCACCAGCACGATATCCAAGGGGGCAAAATCGCGCTCCATGTCCTCAACCGCGATCAGGTTCATCGTGACATCATCGCGGATCGCCGTATGCGGGCAAGAGCCTGTCTCAACCGCGCGGATGCGCTCTTCGGGCAGGACACCGGCGGATTTCAGAAAGCGGGCGTCCTCGTCGGTGTAGATGTCATTGGTGATCACGCCGAGGCGAAACTCATCGCGCAACTGGCGACAGATCGCGGCAATGACAGAGCTTTTGCCGGTGCCGACCGGCCCGGCCACGCCCAAGCGCAAGGCACGGGATTGACTGGTGGTGTTGGTATCATGCATCTCCGGTTCTCCTTGATATTAGATCGCCCATGGGGCGCCGAGTATGTTCAATCCGTCGTGCAGCAAGCCGCGCAGGGCGAGGCTGTCGGGGGCCGCCGCCGCAATCGCAACGCCGGGGCCGGGCAGGGGGGCAAGGGCTGCGTCTTGATGATAAGGCCGCGCGGATGGCGGGGCGTCGCCCCAGTCGGGGTCCACCACGAGGATGGAGCCCGCCGCCCGGTTGCCATCCAGCACGGCGGCGCCGTCCCAGCCCTGTGTCGCGGGGCCAAAGCTCAGCCGCTGGTCATAGAGCGCGCGGTTGGCGCGGGTGATCCGCAGGCGGCTGCTGAAGTCGCCGGGCTCTTCCCCATGGCGGCCCAGCAGCAGTTCTTCGCGCAGCACCAGCCGCGCATCGGCGGCGAGGTTGATCCGCAGCTCATGCAGGTGATGACAGCGCTGCGCGGCGATGATCGGCTCGGCCCACCAGACAAAGGTCGCGCCCGCTGCGACATTGACGGTGACCGACATGCGCGACTGTCCACCGCCGATGCCGGGCAGCACCAGCATGGCCGAGACCTCTTGCAACAGCAGAGTGCTGCCCGCACCGACCTCCACGTTCAACGCATAGGCATCTCCCCCCAGCGGCCCCGCCGTGCCCGCGGCCAGCGCCACCCGCGCGATGTCGGTGCGGCGCTGCGTCAGCGGTTCCGGGCCTTTGGGGTTGCTCTTGCGCAGAACCAGTGGCCCGTCAGAGCGCAGCACATCAACGTGGCTGCTTCTGCCTGAAAACAGGGTGCTGAGACGCGCATGGGCGAACATCGCCCCTGTGGCCAGCTTATCGGGATCACGAAGCGAAGAGTCGTACATCGGACCTCCTGTGATGTTCAGCGGCAATATCCGCCAAGGGAGATCCGGGGGAGGGCAGATCGGGGGCAGGCCTATGGGCAAAGGTCGCCGCATAGGCCGCCAGTTCATCGAGCCGCCCGGTCATACGCGCGAGGATCGCATGGACGCGGAAAGGATCAACCGGCATCAGCTTGGCCGCGGCGGCCGCCGCGCCGGAATTGTTTTCGTGCAGGATAGCGAGGGCGGCTGCCGCAGGGCCAAGGCCAAGCGCGGCGGCTGCTATGCCCATCACCAGCGGCTGATGCGGGGCAGACCCCAACTGCTCAAAATCCGCATGCGGATGAATGCTTTGCATCGCGCGGCGCAGCTGGCGGCCCAGATCACGGGAGACTTTGCGCAATTCGGGCGAGGGGATGCGGGCGTCAAGCTCGGCTTCCAAGTCTGCCAGATCCGACAAATCCCCCCCTGTCGCCCGCGCGCAACTGGCGGCGGCAAAGGCCGCAGCGACCAGACCCGCCGTCTCCACCCGACCGATCAGGAAGGCTTCAAGATCACCCATATCCCGCACCCGCCGCGCCCGCACCGCAGGCTCCAGCCCGCCGGAATGGGCGTAGCCCCCGGCGGGCAGACGCCCGTCTGCGAGCAGCAAAAGCGCCGCCTGTTGCCCTGTCGCGCGGTCCAGCATCAGAACAGGAAGTAGCGCTGCGCCATAGGCACTTCGCTGGCCGGTTCATGGTCCGCGATCTCGCCATCGATCTTGACCGAATAGGTGTCGGGGTCGACTTCGATCCTGGGCAGGGCGGTGTTCTCGGGCATGTCCTCCTTGCCGCGCCCGCGGGTGTTCTCGATGGCGACGAACTTGCGGTTGGTGTTGATCCGGTCGGCAATGCCATCGTCAATCGCCGCCTGTGAGACAAAGGCCAGCGAGGTCGCGCCCGAGGCGGGGGAGTGGACGTTGTACCCGACCCGCTCCATCACCGGCTGCGGCGTCGGGATCGAGGCATTGGGATCGCCCAAAGCCGCCGTTGCCACCATGCCGCCGGTAAAGACCGTATGCGGGCGCACGCCGAAGAGCGCCGGTTGCCACATGACGATATCGGCCTTTTTGCCGATCTCGATCGAGCCGATCTCGCGCTCCATCCCATGCGCCACGGCGGGGCAGATCGTATATTTCGCCACATAGCGCCGCGCGCGCATGTTGTCGGCGCGGCTGTCACCGGGGGCCGCGCCGCGCAGTTTCTTCATCTCATGCGCGGTCTGCCAGGTGCGCATGACCGTCTCGCCGATGCGCCCCATGGCCTGCGCGTCCGACGACATGATCGAGATCGCGCCCATGTCCTGCAAGATATCTTCGGCGGCAATGGTGCCCGCCCGCACCCGGCTTTCGGCAAAGGCCAGATCGTTCGGCACCTGCGGATTGAGGTGATGCGCCACCATGACCATATCGAGATGCTCGGCCACGGTGTTATGGGTGAAGGGCCGCGTGGGGTTGGTGGAGGCGGGCAGCACGTTGCGCTCCCCCGCGATGGAGATGATGTCAGGCGCGTGACCGCCGCCCGCGCCTTCGGTGTGGAAGGCATGAAAGGTGCGGCCATCGACGGCTTTCAGCAGGTTTTCGACAAAGCCCGCCTCGTTCAGCGTGTCCGAGTGGATCGCGACCTGCACGCCCGACTCTTCGGCCACCGAGAGGCAGGCGTCGATGGCGGCGGGGGTGGCGCCCCAGTCCTCATGCACTTTGAAACCGCCCACGCCGCCGCGCAACTGCTCCCACATCGCCTCTTTCGACATGGTGTTGCCGCGGCCCAGAAAGAGCACATTGACCGGCCAAGGGTCGAAACCTTCGAGCATTCGTTCCATCCACCAGGCACCCGGCGTCGCGAGTGTCGCCTTGGAGCCTTCCGTCGGGCCGGTGCCGCCCCCGGTCACCGTGGTCACGCCGGCGGCCAAGGCCACCTGCAACATCTGCGGCCCGACGAAATGCACATGGGTGTCAATCGCGCCCGCGGTGGCGATCAGGCCGTTGCCCGCCATGACTTCCGTCGAAGGGCCGATGACCAGCGCCGGGTCGACCCCGTCCATCGTGTCGGGATTGCCCGATTTGCCGATGCCGACGATACGCCCATCGCGCACGCCGATATCGGCTTTGATCACGCCCCAATGATCCAGAATAACGGCCCCGGTGATCACCAGATCGGGCGTGCCTTCCGCGCGGGTCTGCGAGGATTGCCCCATCGACTCGCGGATCGACTTGCCGCCGCCAAAGACGGATTCATCACCGCCGCCCGCGCGGTCTTCCTCCACCTCGATCGTCAGACAGGTATCAGCCAGCCGGATGCGGTCGCCTTTGGTCGGGCCGTATGAGGCGACATATTCGCGGCGATCAATTCGTTGCATTGTCGAGCTCCCCTTTGCACAAGCCGCGCAAACCCAAGACGATGCGCTTGCCCTGTATCGGCACCAGATTCACCTCCGCCACCGCACCGGGCTCGAACCGCTCGGCCCCGCCCGACAGCACCGCAAGGCGTTTGCCCCAGGCGGCATCCCGGTCAAAGTCGAGCGCCGCGTTCACTTCGGCGAAATGAAAATGCGAGCCGATCTGAATCGGGCGGTCCGAGGTATTGGCGACCCTTATCGTCGTCACCTCCAGCCCTTCGTTGATGACGACATCGCCCTCGCCATAAAGGATCTCGCCCGGGATGATCGGATCGGCATCGTGATCCAGTGCCGCTTCCTTCTGGCGGCGCGGGGCTTGGCGGGTGCCGCCGCCGGGACGGCGCGGCTCGCTCGGCCCGCTGGGGCCGGATGACTTTGTGCGTTCGGGCGATTCCGCGCTGGTCTGATCATAGGCGCGACCGGGATCATCGGTGGTATGTTTGGGCCGTTCCGCATCGGCGTTGTCAGACACAAGCTGGGCGAATGGGTTGAGTTTCTTGGTCATCGGATCGGCTCCATCACGGTTACGAGTTTGGTGCCATCGGGAAAAGTTGCCTCGACCTGGATCTGGGCGATCATCTCTGGCACGCCTTCCATCACGTCGTCGCGGCTGAGCACATTGCGACCGGATTCCATGAGATCGGTCACCGTCTCGCCATCCCGCGCCCCTTCGAGGAGGTAGGAGGTCAACAAGGCGGTGGCTTCGGGGAGGTTCAGTTTCAGGCCGCGCTGCCTTCGTTCCAACGCCAGTTTTCCGGCGGTGTAGATCATGAGGCGCTCTTGTTCATGCAAGCTGAGTAACATCCGTTCCCTCCAGATTGGTAACCATGTCCTCGAAAGATACTTGCACGCTGAAATTCAAAGTCACGAAAATTAAAGGGCAGTGAAGGTTACCTACCGCCCTCCTCCCGGCCCCTTAAGCAAGGCAGCGCGCCTCTGATCTCGCTGGGTAGAGGCTGAGACACCCTCCCATTCCGATAATTGACCGCTATCTGGTATCGTATTTTCGGATAACCACTTCGGCCCAATCCGAGCGCTTTCCAGAGCCGCCCGATGTATCCACCACCGAATAATATGGTGCGTGATGCGCGGCCATCGGCGCGGCAGCTCCGGTCCGTCAAACGGCGTGAAATCGGGCCCGAAGCCTTGACGGATGCGGTTCATAAGCGGCTGGGAAAGATCGCTAAATGCAAAGAGAGGACAGAGGTTGACTGATTTTGACTGGACACGAGAGCAGTTCGACTTGCCGGACGGCATGATCTATCTGAACGGCAATTCGCTGGGGCCGATGCCGCGGGCCTCCGTGCCGGCGATGACCAGCTTTCTGAACGACGAATGGCGCACCGAGCTGATCAAGGGCTGGAACACCAAGAACTGGTTCATGCAGACCAATACGCTCGGCGACCGCGTCGGCCGGCTGATCGGCGCGCCCGAGGGGACGACGGTGGTGGGCGATACCCTGTCGATCAAAGTGTTTCAGGCCGTGGCCAGCGGGATGGCGATGGTGCCGGAGCGCAAGGTGGTCCTGTCGGACAATGGCAACTTCCCGACCGACCTTTATATGGTCGAAGGTCTGATGAAGCTGAAAGACGCAGGCTATGAGCTGCGCGCGCCGGACCCTGAAGAGGTGATGGAGAATATCACCGAAGAGGTCGGCGTGGTGATGCTGACCGAAGTCGATTACCGCACCGGGCGCCGCCACGACATGAAAGCGGTCATCGAAAAGGCCCATGCGGTCGGCGCCGTGGTGGTCTGGGATCTGGCGCATTCGGCGGGCGCGGTGCCGGTGGACGTGCAGGGCACGGATGTCGATTTCGCCATTGGCTGCACCTATAAATACCTCAACGGCGGCCCCGGCGCGCCCGCGTTCATCTATGTGGCACCGCGTCTGCTGGACACGGTCGAGCCTTTCCTTTCGGGCTGGTATGGCCATGAAGCACCATTTGCCTTTGACACCGATTACCGCCCGATGCCCAACAAGATCGAGCGGATGCGGATCGGCACGCCCTCGATAGCCTCTTTCGCCTTGCTCTCCGTCGCCTTGGACATTTGGGATCAGGTGGACATGGAAGAGGTCCACGCGAAAGCGGTGGAACTCTCGGAACTGTTCATTCGCGAGGTCGAGGCGCGGTGCCCGGGGCTGGTGCTGGTCAGCCCGCGCGATCCGCAGGTGCGCGGCAGCCATGTGTCCTTTGCCTTTGAGCACGGCTATGCCGCGATGCAGGCGCTGATTGCCGACAACGTGATCGGGGATTTCCGCGCGCCGAATGTCATGCGCTTTGGCATCACGCCGCTGTTCGTGAATGAGGCCGACATCATCGGCGCGGTCGACAAGCTTGAGGATATTCTCAAGCAAGAACGCTGGAAAGAGGACCGGTTCCAGAAACGCTCGCTGGTGACATGAGCCCGCGCAACATCCTCTTTATCATGTGTGACCAGCTGAGGTGGGACTACCTTGGCTGCACCGGTCACCCGTCGATCCGCACGCCGCATATCGACGCGCTGGCCGCCCGCGGTCTGCGGTTCGATCGGGCCTATGTGCAGTCGCCGATCTGCGGGCCAAGCCGGATGAGCTTTTACACCGGCCGCTATGTGCGCAGCCACGGGTCGAGCTGGAACATGGTGCCGCTGAAACTGGGTGAGCGGACATTGGGGGAATATCTGCGCCCGCTCGGCCTGCGCACGGTGCTCTGCGGCAAGACCCATATGACCGCCGATATCGAGGGGATGCAGCGGCTTGGCGTCTCGAAATCCTCGGACATCGGGGCGCTGGTGGCGGAATGCGGCTTTGAGGTCTGGGACCGGCTGGACGGGGTGCACCCGACGGGCGGCAAAGTGCCGTCGCATTACAACGATTACCTCGCAGGCAAAGGCTATGACGGCGAAAACCCCTGGCAGGATTGGGCCAACTCCGGCGAGGATGCCGAAGGCAATATCCTCTCCGGCTGGTTGATGAAAAACGCCCGCCAGCCGGCACGGGTCAAGGTGGAGGATTCCGAAACCAATTATACAACCGCGCGGGCGCTGGAGTTCATCGATCAGGCGGGGGTGGAGCCGTGGTGCCTGCACCTGAGCTATATCAAGCCCCATTGGCCCTATATCGCGCCCGCGCCCTATCACGATATCTATGGCGCGGAAGATGTGCCGCCCGCCACGCGCAGTGAGGCCGAGCGCGCCGATCCGCATCCCCTGCTGGCGGCCTATCAGGCGCATCGCACATCGAAATGCATGGCCCGGGACGAGGTGCGCACGGCGGTGATCCCGGCCTATATGGGGCTGATCACGCAGATCGACGACCAGATCGGCGTCTTGATGGACCACCTTGAAAAGACCGGGAAACTCGAGGACACGCTGATCGTCTTTACCTCGGACCATGGCGATTATCTGGGCGATCATTGGCTGGGCGAGAAGGAGCTTTTTCACGAGCCTTCCGTGCGCATTCCGCTGATCGTGGTGGACCCGGATGCCCGCGCCGATGCGACGCGGGGGCAGGTGAATGGCGATCTGGTCGAGGCGATCGACCTTGTGCCGACCTTCATCGAAGCCTCGGGCGGCGAGGTGCCGGATCATATCCTTGAGGGTCATTCGCTCATGCCGCTGCTGCGCGGAGAGCAGGACTGGCCGCGCGATGTTGCCGTTTCGGAATATGATTTCGCCTTTCGCGAGGCCCGCGCCTTGCTCGGCAGCGGTGTGAAGGACAGCCGCGCGGTGATGGTTTTCGACGGGCGGTGGAAGCTGGTTCACGTCACCGGTTTCCGCCCGATGCTGTTTGATCTGGCGCGTGATCCGCAAGAGTTCACCGACCTTGGCGATGATCCGGATCATGCCGCCACCCGCGACCGTTTGGGGCGGGACCTGCTGCGCTGGACCGAGCGGCTGCGCACGCGCACGACCATGAGCGACGCCCGCGTCGATCAACTGACCGAGATCGAAAAGGATGAGGGGATCTGGATCGGTTTCTGGGACGAAGCGGATGTCGCGCGCGCAAAGAAAGCGCCGAAAGGCCGCTCCTGACCGCAGCAAAACAATCATGAAATGGAGGAGATATCATGAAACTCAAAACCTTTGGCCTTGCCGCCGCGACCGCCCTTGCGCCGCTTGCCGCGCTCGCGGAATATCCTGAAAAACCAGTGTCTTTCGTCGTGCCGTGGCCTCCGGGTGATCTGGCGGATATCACGACGCGGATCATCGCGGATGAATTCCAATCCACCTATGACGTGGCCTCGGCGGTGCTGAACAAGCCCGGCGGCGGTGGCGGGCCTTTCCCCGGGGCGGTCTATGCCGCACAGCAGCCGGCGGATGGCTATACCGTGGGCGCGCTGGTCAACGCGATCCCGGCCTTCGGCGACAAGGTGGGCATCGCAGAGCTGAACCCGAACCCCTTCGAGCCGCTTGGCATCTATCTGACCTATCCTTTCGTGATCGCGGCGCGCGGTGATCTGCCTTTCGCGTCGATCGAAAAGCTGGCGGAATATTCGCAGGACAATGGCGTGGTGCTGGGCCACTTCGGCGCAAAACTTCTGCCGACCCGCGCGGCCTTTGCACTGGCCAAGTCGACCGACATCAATTTTGCCTCTCACGCGGCTTTCGATGCGCTGGATTGCAACACATTGGCCTCGGGGGATGCGGATATCATCACCGTGACGGTGCAGACGATCCTGCCCTGTATGGACAGTATCACGGTGCTCGCGACCTTTGGCGACACGCGTTTGCCGCTGGCCCCCGATGCCCCCGCGGTGACCGAGATCGTGCCCGATCTGAACCTGTCTTTGTGGAACGGTCTTTTCGTGCATAAAGACACGCCGCAGGAGGTGCGCGACCAGATCACCGAAGTGGCCGAACGCGCCGTCAACTCCGAACGGATGCAGAAGATCGCGGCCCAGACCGGTGCGCTGATCGAATGGTCCGACAAGGGTGCGACAGAAGCGCGGATCGAGTCTGACAAGGCCGCGCTGGCTGTCATCAACGACCTGCTGCAGTAGAGCGTCCGATGCAAGAGAAGACAGAGATATATCAAACCTCCGCCGGCGTTCTGAAGATGTTTCGCCGGGAGCGGCGGCGGGGTGATTTCGTTTTCGCCGTGGCCATGCTTGTCTTCTCGCTCATTCTGCTCGCGAGTTTTCCGTCGCAGACGACGCGGGCAGAGTTCACCGCCTGGTCCGCCCAGCCGACCCTCTGGCCCGCCATTGCGGTGATCGGCATGGTGATCTTCGCGGTGCTGAACCTTCTGGGTTCGGTGATGTCCCCGCGGATTCCGGGGCGGCTGAAGGAGTTGCGCGTCTGGCTTGGCTTTACCGAGTTCGCGGGCTGGTTCATCCTTTATGTCCTGCTGGTCCCGGTGCTGGGCTATCTGCCGATGAGCCTTTGGATGGCCGTGGCGTTGTTCTGGCGCAGCGGCTATCGCAGCCGCAAGATGCTGGGCGCGGCCATTCTGATGGGGCTTGGCACCGTGCTTTTGTTCAAAACCGGGCTGCGGGTGAATGTCCCCGGGGGCGCTGTCTACGAGTGGCTGCCCGCCGGGCTGCGCAACTTCCTTATCGTCTATTTCTAAAGGACAGAGCATGGAACATCTGCTTCCCGCCATTGACCTTCTGTTGCAGCCTGCGGTGATCGTTGCGCTGCTGATCGGCTCGGTCGGCGGTGTCGTGATCGGGGCCATTCCCGGCGTGGGGCCGGCGGTGGCGATTGCGATCCTCTTGCCGACGACCTTCATCTTCGAGCCGCTGGTCGGGCTGTCGCTGCTGCTGGGGATCTACGGCTCGTCGATGTATGGCGGGGCGCTGCCGGCGATCTTGATGAACACGCCCGGCACGGCGGTCAATGCGCTGACGACCTATGACGGCTACCCGCTGACCCGGAAGGGGCAGGCACAGCGCGCGCTCGGGCTGGCCTATTCGGCGTCTTTCTTCGGGGCGGTGGTCTCGATCATTTCGCTGGTTGTCCTCATGCCGGTGCTGGCCAAAGTTGCGCCGATGTTTGGCTCGCGTGAGATTTTCCTCGCCGCGCTTTTTGGCATCATCCTGATGATCCTGACCCATCGCGGGCAGGTCTTTGCGGCGGGGATGATGACCTGTTTCGGCATCCTGCTGAACACGGTGGGGATGGAGCCGATCAACTACACGCAGCGGTTCACCTTTGGGCAGTCCTGGCTGAGTTCGGGCGTCAATCTGGTGGTGGTCGTGCTGGGGCTTTTCGCGCTGAGCCAAGCCTTTCTGCTGCTGTCGGGGTCAGACAAACATGTGAAGCCGCAAAAGATCAGCGGCAGTGTTTTCAGCGCGATGCGCGAGTTTTGGCGGCACAAACGCGTGGCGGCGGTGTCCTCCGGCGCGGGGGTGGGGATCGGGATCATCCCCGGCGTGGGCGAGTTCGTCTCGCAATTCGTGGCCTATTCCTATGCGTCGAGAACCTCGAAAACGCCGGAGCAATTCGGCAAGGGCGCGCCCGAGGGTTTGATCGCCTCGGAGGCCGCGAACAACTCGGTGCCCGCCGCAGCGCTGATCCCGCTTTTGGCCCTTGGGGTGCCGGGGGAGAGTCTGACGGCGATGATGCTGGCGGTGTTCTATGTGCATAACGTCGTGCCGGGGCCGCAGCTTTTGACGGGGCAGTTGGATTTTGTCATAGCGCTTTATCTGGCGCTCTTGTTCCTCAATATCGTGGCGCTGCTGTTCCTGCTGGGGTCGACCAAGACGCTCATTCGGGTGATCAACATCCCCAATCGGATTGTTGGCACCATGGTGCTGCTGTTTTCCTTTGTCGGGGTCTATTCGCTGCGCAACTCGCTGACGGATTGCCTGATTGCCACCGGGTTCGGCCTTTTTGGCGCGATCCTGAAACGGCTGAACATCCCGATCGTGCCGATCATTCTCGGCATGGTTCTGGGCGGCATCATGGAAGCGAAGTTCCGCAGCGCCATGACGCGCATCCAGTCGCCGCTTGATCTGTTTGACCGTCCAATCTCGGCGGTGTTGATCATCGCGATTGTCGGCCTGTTGCTCTTGGCGCTGAAGACGGCGGCACAGCAGTATCGCAGGCATTGCACCTAGGGGCGCGGCGGCAACTTTCCGCTTCGGGGGCGCAGTCGATGCGCTTCCGCGCGGGGCGGTTTGCGCCGGTGAGGGGCGCAAACCGGCGCGGGTCAGGCGCTCAGTTTCTCGGCGGTTTCCACCAGACGGCGGGCCTGATGGCCGATGGCCGCTTTCACGTCATCGGTGAATTCCGCGCCTTGCGTATGGCTGTAGCCATAGGGGTTGCCGCCCACCTTAAAGATCACCGGATCGGTATAGCCCGGCGCCACGACAAAACCGCCCCAATGCATCGCGGTGATGTAGAATGAGTGCAGCGTCGATTCCTGACCGCCATGGGCATTCTGGGCCGAGGTCATGGCAGAGATCGGCTTGTTCGCCAGCCCGCCTTTGGCCCAGACACCGCCCAGAGTGTCGATAAAGGCGCGCATCTGGCTGGCCATGACGCCGAAGCGGGTGCCGGCGGAGAAGAGATAGGCATTGGCCCATTCCATATCCTCCAGCGTGGCTTCGGGGATGTCGGCGGTCTTTTCCTTCTGCGCCTGCCAGGCGTCGACCCCTGCGACAACCGCATCAGGCGCGGTTTCGGGGGCTTTCAGCAGACGGACTTCGGCACCCGCAGCTTTGGCGGCCTCGGCGGCGATCTCGGCCATCTGGTGGTTGGTGCCGTAGCTTGAGTAATAGACGATTGCGAGTTTGACGGTCATGGTGGTCTCCTTTTGGTCAATTAAGCGGGGCGCGCGGGTTCAGCGCTTGTGTTTCCGAGTAGATAGCCCCTGGCGGTGTTGCTGAGAATGATCGCATAGCGGCGTTCACCATTGCGATCTGAGCAACAATGGCGGGGCGGGCCAGCGCGCGAAACTGGCCCGCGCCGTGCCTAGCTTGCCAGCGGCGGCAGCAGGCTCTCGATCTTGTCGCGGTGCGGCTCATAGCGGGTCGGCAGTTTCAGCGCCTGGCCGAGATGTGCGGTATCCTCGTCCCGGTCAAAGCCCGGCTCGTTGGTCGCAACCTCGAACAAGACACCGCCCGGGGTCCGGAAATAGATCGCCCAGAAGTAATCCCGGTCGATCACCGGGGTCACCTGATAGCCGGTGTCCATCAGCGCCTTGCGCACCTCAAGCTGGGCGGCGCGGTTCTCGACCGCAAAGGCGATATGGTGGACCGACCCGGCCCCCTGTCCGGCGGCATGGCCGTCCTGAATCTCTTCGAGGTCGATCGTATCGGCCGCATTGCCGCCCTCGATGCGGTAGCGCGTGACATTGCCTGCGGTCTCCTCCTTCTGGTAGCCCATGAAGCGCAGCAACTCGCCGGTCGCCGCGGCGTCGCGCAGGCTGAAGCGGGCACCGTGGAAGCCGAGGATGCCTGCGTCTTCGGGCACATCCGCGCCGCTCCAGGGGCTGCGGCCCTTCTCTTCGCTTTCCACCAGCGCAAAGCCGTCCTTGTCCGGGCCATCGAACTTCAGGCGGGTCTCGCCCAGAAAACTGTCTTCCGACAGGCCGGTGACACCGTGGTTGCCAAGCCGCTCTTTCCAGAAGGGCAGGGCGCCTTTCGGGACGGCAAACTCGGTGGTGCCAACCTCGCCGGTGCCACGGCGGCCCCGGCGCATCTGGCCGAAGGGGAAGTAGGTCATGACAGAGCCGGGCGTGCCAACCTCGTCACCGTAATAGAGGTGATAGACCTCGGGCGCGTCGAAGTTGACAGTTTTTTTCACCCGGCGCAGGCCGAGGGTCTGGGTGAAGAACCGGTTATTTTCCGCCGCATCCTCCGCCATGGAGGTGACGTGGTGCAGGCCTTTGATTTGCTTGATCATGGGGATCGCCTTTCAGATCGTTGCATGTGCTTGCCCCCCAGATAGCCTGTCTTGCCATTGCGCAGAATAGAAATGACCTTGCATTGACTGTTGCCGCCAGTGCAATAATACCCCATGCAAGACATCAAGCCCGTCCGTGTTTTCCTGAAAGTCGTCGAGCTCAGCAGTTTCGCCGCCGCCGCGCGCAGTCTGAATATGACACCCGCCTCGGTCACGCGGATCGTGGCGCGGTTGGAGGCGGATCTCGGCCAGCAGCTGCTGTTGCGCACCACACGGCAGGTCTCTCTGACCAGCGCCGGGGCGATGGTGGCGGCGCGCTTTGGGCCGGTGGTCGAGAGTTTCGATCAGGTCACCGAAGAGATCACCCGCGCAACCCGGCCCGACAAGGGGCGGCTGTCGATCAACGCGCCGCTGTCGCTGGGGATGCGGCTCTTGCCTGCGGTGATTGACCGGTTCCGGCTCGCCTATCCCAATATCTCGGTCGATGTGCAGTTGAACGACAGGTTGGTCGATATTGTCGAGGAAGATTGCGACCTCGCCATCCGCGTCTCGGGGCCGCCGAGCGATAAGTCGACGATCTGGCGCAAGATCTGCGAAGTGCCGCGCCATGTGGTGGCCGCGCCGTCCCTGCTGGAACGGATGTCGCGCCCGCAGGAGCCGGATGGGCTGGAGCCGCGGTTCTGCATGTCCTATTCCATGGTCGGGCAGGCCGAGGAGTGGACCTTTTGCAAAGAGGGGCGCCGCCGCACGGTGACGGCGGAGAGCGAGGTTATTTCGAACAATGGCGATTTCCTCTATTCGCTGACGCGCTTGGGCAATGGGGTCGCGGTTTTGCCGGATTTTATCGTCAAGGACGGGCTGGCGCGGGGCGAGGTGGTGAAACTCTTGGAGGACTGGCAGCTATCCCCGCTCTGGCTCACGCTGTTCTATCCGCCCTATGAGGTGCTGCCGCCGCTGGTGGCGACATTCACGGATTTCTTTGAGAGCCATCTGAGCGAGGTCGCGGAGCTCGATTTCGGCAAAGCCTTGTAAACGGCAAAGGGGGAGAGATGGACCGACTGGAATGTGACCGCATGTTCGTCGCCGTGATGGAGACGGGGAGCTTTGTCAGCGCGGCGGACCGGCTGAAGACAAGCGCCGGGCAGGCGTCGAAACTGGTGTCGCGGCTGGAAACGGACCTCGGCGTGCGGCTGCTCAACCGCACCACCCGTTCGGTCTCGCCGACAGAGGCGGGGCAGGCCTATTACGACCGGCTGCGTCCGCTGCTTGATGAGCATGACGCGCTGGACCTCGATATCCGCAATATCTCCCAGACCCCGCGCGGGCGGTTGCGGGTTTCTGTGCCGCAGACCTTTGGGGTGGTCGGCCTCGCGCCGCTCCTCTCGCGCTTTGCGGCGGATTATCCGGAGATCGAGCTCGATGTGAATTTCTCCGACCGGGCGGTGCATCTGGTGGAGGACGGTTTCGACCTCGCGGTGCGCATCGGGCGGCCGCAGATTTCGAGCCTCGTCATGCGCAAGCTTTTTAACGTCCGGCTAACCGTCGTGGCCGCGCCCGACTATCTCAGCCGCAATGGCACGCCCGCGCGGCCCGAGGATCTGTCGGCGCATAATTGCATCCTTGATACCAATTTCGCCGACCCCAGGAAATGGCCGCTGAAGACCGGGCAGGGCGAGGGGGTGCGGGTCGCGGGGCGGGTGCGTTTCTCCAATGCCGAGGCCTGTCTGAAAGCGGCGGAGGCCGGGCTGGGGCTGGCCTGTGTGCCCAATGTGATCATCGGGGATGCGATCAGCCGTGGCCGCGTGCTGCGGCTTTTGGAGGATTTCGAGCCCGAGCCCTATGATCTCTATGTGCTCTACCCCCACAGCCGCCAACTTTCGACCAAAGTGCGGCTTTTGGTGGATCGGCTGGTGGACCATTACAAGGGCCAGCCGCAGTAGTTGTTGAGCTGATTGCATCCCGGATGGAAGCAATCATATTCCCAAAAGACGCATTATACCCCTCCAAGGTTTCCCCCATATGGGGCTCGAAGGCGCTGATGCGCTGTGATCTGGTTCTACTGAATGACGATGCCGCCGCGAGGATTTCCCGCGGCGGCATTTTTTTTGATCCGACAGGACGAGGGCGCGCGTGGAGCGGCGCGCCCTGATGACCGGCCCAGGCGATCTCCATACGATGGGAGATATTCTTGCCCTTCAGGTAAAGTGCCGCCGCCGGGGGGGCTGGCCCCCGCCCCGGGGGGGCCGTTCAGTCGAGGACAGGGGCGGGGCGCAGGGTGCCGGAACAGTCGCCGAAGCCGATCTTATAGCCATCGCCCTGTGCCGCGCCGCGCAGGGTGAGTGTGTCGCCGTCCTCTAGGAAGGTCCGTGTCTCGCCGCTGTCCAGCGTGACGGGTTCCTTGCCGCCCCAGCTCAGTTCCAGAAGGCTGCCCCGGTTTTCCTTTTCGGGCCCGGAGATCGTGCCGGAGCCCAAGAGATCGCCCACCCGCATCGGGCAGCCACTGGTGGTATGGTGGGTAAGCTGCTGCGCCGCGGAATAATACATCACATTGTAATTGGTGCGCGAGAGGATCGTTTCAGACTTGCCTTCGGGGGCAAGGGCCACTTCGAGGTCGATGTCATAGAGCATCGGGCCGGGTTCTTGCAGATAGGGCAGAAGCTCTTTCTCGCGCGGCGGGGTCGAGGCGCGGAAGGGCTCCAGCGCGTCTTTGGTCACGATCCAGGGGCTGATGGTGGTCGCTGTCGCCTTGGCCTGAAACGGCCCGAGCGGCTGGTATTCCCAGGCCTGGATGTCCCGCGCGGACCAATCGTTGAGCAGCACATAGCCAAAGATCATGTCATCGGCCTCTTGCACGCTGACGCGGCCCTTTGAGGGTTTGCCGACGATGGCGCCCATTTCCAGCTCCAGATCGAAGCGTTTGGAGGGGGCGAATACCGGCATCTCGGCATCGGGGGCTTTCAGCTGCCCATTGGGGCGGGTCACATCGGTGCCGCTGACCACCACCGAGGAGGCGCGGCCGTTATAGCCGATGGGGATATGCAGCCAGTTCGGCGGCAGCGCATTGGCCGGATCGCGGAACAGGGAGCCGACGTTGAAGGCATGATGCCGCCCGGCATAGAAATCGGTAAACTCGCTAACGGTGAAGGGCATCTCCAGCGTCGCATCGGCCATTGGGACCAGATGCGCTTGCAGTTTGGTCTGCTCGGCGGCGCCTTCGGCCAAGGCGGAGGTCAGATGGGCGCGAAAACTGCGCCAGACGTCGGCGCCAAGCGCCATGAAGTCGTTCCAGGTGCCACGGGCAAAGACCGCCCCAGCGGGCAGGTCGAGCAGGCCCGCCGCTTCCAAGGCGGTCACGTCGAGGATCTGGTCGCCGATGGCGACGCCGGCATGCAACGCGCCGCCGTTCACGTGGAAAGCGCCGTAGGGCAGGTTGTTCAGGGGGAAGTCGGTCTCGGCCGTATTGGCGCTGTCGACCCATGAGCGCATAAGCTCTGTCATATCGTGTCCTTCAGTTTGCATCTGGCTGGTTTTCGGGGCGCGCGGCGTCAAAGGCCGGCAGGCGCAGGGCCTGCTGTTCAATGTCGAGCAGCCGCGCAAAGGGGGTCATGTCGACGCCCCAGCGGTGAGCGTTGTAGAGTTGCGGGACAAGGCAGAGGTCGCAGAGCAGGGGGACATCCGCAAAGCTGAATGCCGGGCCTGTGGGGAGCAGCGCCTGATAGGCCTGCAGCCCCTCGGCGATCCAATGCCGCATCCATTCGGTTCCCTCATCCGCCGTCAGCCCGTGCTGGGTTTTCAGGCGGCTGACGACCTTGAGGTTGTTGATCGGGTGAATGTCCGTCGCGATGACCTGTGCGGCCGCCAAGACCTGAGCGCGCTGGAAGGCATCCTCGGGCAAAAGCGCGGGATCGGGGGCGATATCGTCAAGATAGGCCATGATCGCGAGCGATTGGGTCAGCGCCCTGCCGTCTTCCAAAAGCAGGGTCGGCACCCCTTTGATCGGGTTTTGGGCGACATAGTCCGGGGCGCGTTGCGCCCCGGCGACGAGATCCACCGGGACCGTTCGGTAAGGCAGCCCCTTGAGGTTCAGCGCTACCCGCACGCGGTAAGACGTGGTCGAGCGCCAATAGGAATAGAGCGTGAGCATGGCGGTTATTTCTTACCCGGCGTGCCGTCGAACTTCTTTTCCATATCCGCCCAGCAGTCGATGTAATCGTCCTGCAGCGGGGCCTCTTTCCCGGCAAACTGGGTCAGCTGTTGCGGAAAGCGGGTTTCGAACATGAAGGACATGGTATTGTCCAACTTCTCTGGCCCGAGATCGGCGTTCGAGGCTTTCTCAAAGGCGTTGCGGTCCGGCCCATGCGGCAGCATCATATTATGGAGGCTTACCCCGCCGGGCACGAAACCCTGCGGTTTGGCATCGTATTCGCCATAGATATTGCCCATCAGCTCGGACATGATGTTCTTGTGATACCATGGCGGGCGGAAGGTGTTTTCGGCCACCATCCAGCGCTCGCGGAACAGCACGAAATCGATATTGGCCGTGCCTTCCTGCCCCGACGGGGCGGTCAGCACGGTAAAGATCGACGGGTCGGGATGGTCAAAGAGGATCGCGCCGACCGGGCAATAGGTCGTGAGGTCATATTTATAGGGCGCGTAATTGCCGTGCCAGGCGACCACGTCCAAGGGGCTTTGCCCGATCTTCGTCTCATGGAACTGGCCGCACCATTTCACGGTAACGGTCGACGGCACTTCGCGGTCCTCAAATGCCGCCACCGGGGCTTTGAAATCACGCGGGTTGGCCATGCAGTTGGCCCCGATCGGGCCGCGGCCGGGCAGTTCGAACTTCTGGCCATAGTTCTCGCAGACAAATCCGCGGGCCGGGCCGTCGAGCAGCTCGACCCGGTAGACAAGGCCGCGCGGCAGGATTGCGATTTCCTTGGGCGCGACGTCGATGATGCCAAGCTCGGTCGCGAACCGCAGCCGGCCCTCCTGCGGGACGACGAGCATTTCGCTGTCGGCGGAAAAGAAATAGGCGTCCTGCATGGATTCGGTGACCAGGTAGATATGGGTGGCCATGCCCACCTGGGTATGCACATCGCCCGCCGTGGTCATGGTGCGCATCCCGGTCAGCCAGGTCAGAGGCTCATCCGTATGCGGCACCGGGTCCCAGCGGTACTGGCCAAGGCTGGTGACATCCGGATTGATGTCAGGCGCAGAGCGGAAATAGGGCAGGTCGATCTTTTCGTAGCGGTGGCTGTGTTTGACCGAGGGGCGAATGCGGTAGCACCAGGTGCGTTCGGGCCGGACATCGGTAAACGCGGTGCCGGAGAGCTGCTCGCCATAGAGACCATAGTTGCATTTCTGCGGGCTGTTCATGCCTTGGGGCAGGGCGCCCGGCAGCGCCTCGGTTTCAAAGTCATTGCCGAATCCGGGCATGTAACCGGGGGTGATCGTGTCACCTTTGGCCTGAACCAACGCGCTTTTGCCATTCTCTGTCATCGTTTTCCCTTCCCTCGATGCTGCCGCTGACCGGCGCTAAGCCAGCCGGGTTAGAATCGTTTCACTTGCAACGAATAGCCATCCGTGGGACAATCCGTCAAGACCATTTCATTTGCAACGATCGAAAAAGAGCGGTTCCCATGGCATCGAATGACTTCAACCTGTCGGATTTCCTGCCCTACCGATTGTCCGTATTGGCCGCGCGGATGAGCAAAGAACTGTCGAAGGTCTATGGGGAGCCCTATGGTCTCTCCACGCCGGAATGGCGGGTTCTGACCCATGTGGCGCACCGCGAAAAAATGTCGGTGCGTGAAATCCGGGTCAGCGTCTCGCTCGACAAGCCCAGTGTCAGCCGGGCGGTGGCAAAGCTGGAAAAAGCCGGGCTTCTCGCCAAATCGACCTGCGCCCGCGATCATCGTTTGCTTGAGATCGAGGTGACCGAAAAGGGGCTGGAGGTGTTTCACCGGATCGCGCCCGAAGCCCTGGCTTTCGAGGAGGCGGTTCTGAACGCCTTCAGCGCGCAGGAGCGGGAGCAATTGGATGCCCTGTTGACCCGGTTGCAGGATGTTTTGGACGCCCAGACCGGCACGGGCTGAAAGCTGGCCGCGCGCGCTTAGCCGACATTGGCGGCGTAGAGCGCGCCGATCTCCCGTGCCGTCGCTTTCAAGTCTTCCAAATGCGCTTTGACAATGGTGGGGACGCTGTGCTGCTCGGCCAGCCAGATCAGGCTGACCGCGCCGACAATATGACCCTCGGCGGCGATGGCCACCGCAATTGCACTCGGAACCCCGCCGTAATCCACCGCCCGCCCCCAATAGGCGTCCTCTCTGGTGGCGTAGCCCTGGGCGCGCACTTCGCGCAATTTGGCCGGCAGGGCCAGGGCGGCGGTTCGGTCTTTGCCCGTGGTATGGACCGCCAAACGGGCGGAATATTCCGCTTCCTGCGCCGGCTCCAGCGCCGCAAGAAAGGCGCAGCCCAGGGCTGACCGGAAAGGCGAGGGTCTGTAGCCGATGCAGTCGGGAAAGATGCCATGATCAGAAAAGGTCCGCGTTGTATCGACGATCTCGATCCGTCCGTTGCCAAGCGGCGCGGCAAGGTCCACGCCAAGGCCGGTCGCTTCGGAGAGGGCGAGGATCGCCGCGGCCCCGGCCTCGACCAGCGCGTCGATCGAATCGGGGCGGGGATTGACCCGCGGAAACCGGGAGCCGACCCGGTAGCGGCTGTCACTTCGGCTTTGGGTAAGCCAGCGTTGCTGGACCAGAGTGGCGCAGATTCGCAGGATTGTCGGCTTGGGCAATCCGGTCCGCTCGGCCAGAAAAGCCAAGGAACACACGCCATTGCTGGAGATAACCTCCAGAATCTTAAGGCCGCGTTCAACGGAGCGGTTTAATTTGGTCATATCGTTCCACCTGGTGAAATCGATGATGGACCATCAAACATTCGCTGTCTAGTTCTTGCGCAAATCGCGGCAGGGTCGGAGGAGGCCTTTGCCGGGCGCCGCATTCGGAGGAGATGAGGACCGATGCAAAACCTGCTTTCTAAATCCGTGACCGGATTGAACCTGGCGCTATCAGGCCTGATCATTGCGGTGGTTTTCTATGTCTCCGTCTTTGGGGTCTTCAGCGAATCCTATCTGCGCGTCGGGATGCTTCTGGTGGGGGGGCTGTTGATCCTGCTGACCCAGATGGAAAGCCGCCACGGCGTCGCCGGGAAACCTCTGGCGCTGCTCACCGCGGCTTTCCTCGGGGTCTCGGTCTATCAGTATTTTCGCGCGGCGGCAGAGATCGAGACCGGGCTTTATTTCCTGACCTCCGCCGATATCTGGCTGGGCACCCTGGGGCTGATCGCCGTGATCGAACTGACGCGGCGCTCTGTCGGCATGGTCATGGCCAGCGTGGCGGCGCTTGTGCTGCTCTATGGCGCCTTCGGGCAATATGCGCCCGGCTTCATGCGCCATGCGGGCATGACTTCGGAGGAGTTGATCCAGGTTCTATGGTATTCTTTCGATGGCGTGTTTGGCCGGCCCATGGCGACGGTGGTCTCCACCATTCTGATCTTTATCGTCTTCGGCGCTTTTCTTGAGTTTCTCACCATCGACCGGGTGCTGGTGAAACTGGCGCTTGCGGCCACCGGGCGGGTTCGGTCGGGGCCCGCGGCGGCGGCGACCATCGCCAGCGGGCTTTTCGGCACGATCTCGGGCAGTGCCGTGGCCAATGTGGTGGGCACCGGGGTCATCACGATCCCGCTGATCAAGAAACGCGGGTTCAAAGCGCATTTCGCGGGCGCGGTTGAGGCCGCGGCCTCCAGCGGGGGACAGATCACGCCGCCGATCATGGGGGCCGTGGCCTTTATCATGGCCGATGTGACCGGCGAGCCCTACCTGACGATCTGCGCCGCGGCGGCTGTTCCGGCGATCCTCTATTATGCGGGGTTGTTCATGGCGACCTCCAGTGCGGCGCGCGACATGGACCTTGATGTCTCGGCGCAGCCAAAGCTCGATTTCGTCTGGCGCGAAGTGGCGCAGATCATCGTCTTCATGCTGTCGCTGACCGCCATTGTCGTCGCCATGGTGGGCGGCTCCTCCCCGGCCTATGCGGGGTTCATCGGCGTGGCCTTTGCGGTGGTGCTGGGCTTTGCGATCAAGCCGGGGCTGCTGACCGATGTGCCGTCGTGGATCAGGTTCATCCGCGCGGCGGGGCTGATCTCGGCCCAGCTTGTGGTGATCGTGGGGGCGGTTGGCATCATCATCGGCATTCTCAACCTCACCGGCGTCGGGCTGCGCTTTGCCTCGCTGGTGGCGAGCTATGCGGATGGGCAGCTGGCGATCTCGCTTTTGCTCATGGCGGTGGCCTGTCTGCTGCTGGGCATGGGGATGCCCACGGTGCCGGCCTATCTGATCATCGTGCTGGTCATGGGGCCTGCGCTGCAACGTCTGGGCGTGCCGATCATCCACACGCATATGTTCGTGCTCTATTTCGGCGTGCTCTCGGCGGTGACCCCCCCCGTGGCCCTCGCGGCCTTTGCCGCCGCGCCCATTGCCGGGGCCGGAGCGATGCGCACGGCGGTCGAAGCCTCGCGGCTGGCGCTGCCGGGGTTCGTGATCCCCTTTGCCTTTATCTATCAACCGGCCATGCTGCTCGGCACCGGCTATCCGCTGGCGGAGTCGGCGCAGTCGATCCTGTTTGTGACGCTCGCCGTGCTGCATATCTCGCGGGCCTGCTACCCGACGAAGGGCAAGGCGCGCTATGCGCCGGTGGGGCTCGCCATCGCTTTCGCGCTCTTGTTTTTCGGACCGCTCGTATCCTGGGCTGCGGTGGCCGCCACCGTGGCGCTTTGGTCCGCTGTCAGGTTCGGGACGTTCCTGACCCCGAAAGTTTCTTGATCCAGAGGAGGATGATCAATGACCAATCCAACATTCACGCGCCGGGGGTTTCTTGGCACCGCCACAGGGGCCGCGGCACTTGCCGCTCTGCCGGGCGGGGCATACGCCAAGGACATCCTGCGCATGTCGACGCTCGGGCCGGGCACCAGCCCGAACCTCGTGATGACCACTTTCGCGAATATCGTGAATGGCGCGCTGCCGGACTATGAGATCCAGTTGAATGCGACCGGTGCCGCGACCCGCCATGTGCTTGAAGTGGCGATGGGGCGCAGCGATTTCTGCATGTCCTCGCCCGCCATCCATGCGCTGATGCGCCGCCAAGCGGCAATGTATGAAAAGATCGATCAGGCGCCGGAGCTGGTCAAGAACCTGCGCACCGTGCTGAACTTCCCGATGGGGGTCTATCACATCGCGGTTTACGACTCCTCTGGCATCACCTCGATTGACCAGATCGCGGGCAAACGCGTCTTCCTCGGCCCTCCGGGGGGCGCGGCCTATGCCACCATGGCACGTCTGTTCAAAGCCGTGGCCGGGCTGGAAGAAGGCAGCGATTACGAAGCGGTCAAACTCGGCTGGGACGCGGCGGCGGCGGCATTCCAAGACGGTAACATCGACGTCTATTGCAACCCGACCAACGCGCCGAGCCCGGCGCTGACCCAGATCGCGGTGACCAATAAGATCCGCTTTCTTGGCATAACCGACGAAGCGCTTGAGACCGAAGGGGTGCAAGCGCTGGTTGGCCGCCCCGGTTTCAGCGCGGCAACCCTGCCCGCGGGGATCTATGGCGCCAATCAAGTCAATGACGCGGATGTCACCACCCTAGGCGTCACCGTGGGGATCGTGACCAACAAGGACGCGGATGAGGAAATGGTCTATCAGATGACCAAAGCCTTCTACGACGGTGTGCAAGAGGCGGGCGACAGCGCGCCATGGCTGCGGGCGATCACGCCCGAAGGCGCGGTGCAGGACATCAACCTGCCGCTGCACCCCGGTGCGCTGCGCGCCCTGACCGAACTGGGCGTCGACATCCCCGACGCGGCGAAAGCCTGAACTGAACAGCCGGGGCGGAAAGCGCCCCGGCCCCCCTTTCTACATTCTTAAATTTCTCGACCTCGGAAGCCATCATGACCAAAAACGTGCTCTTCATCATGTGTGATCAACTGCGATGGGACTATCTGTCCTGCGCGGGCCATCCGGGGCTTGAGACGCCGCATATCGACGCGCTGGCCAAACGCGGTGTGCGGTTTGACCGGGCCTATGTGCAATCCACGATCTGCGGCCCGTCGCGCATGTCGTTCTATACGGGCCGCTATGTCAGCTCGCATGGCTCGACCTGGAACAACGTGCCTTTGAAAGTGGGCGAGATGACCCTGGGCGACCATCTGCGCCCGCTTGGCGTGCGGACAGCACTTTGTGGCAAGACCCATATGACCGCCGATGCGGAGGGCATGAAACGCCTTGGCCTGTCGCCCGACAGCACCATTGGCGCGCTGGTGTCGGAATGTGGGTTCGAGCCCTATGAGCGCGATGACGGCCTGCATCCAAACTCGTCTTACGGCAAGCGCAACAAAGCCTATGATGCCTATATGAAGGAACGCGGTTGGGAGGATGAAAACCCCTGGGACAGCGTCGCCAACAGCGGTGAGGACGAAGACGGGAACATCCTGAGCGGCTGGTTCCTCGACAATTCGGACGCCAAGGCCCGCGCCTCGGATGAGGAAAGCGAGACCCCCTATATCACCCGCCGCGCGATGGATTTCATCGAGGAGGCCGGCGACACGCCATGGTGTCTGCATCTGAGCTACATCAAGCCGCATTGGCCCTATATCGTCCCCGCGCCCTATCACGACATGTATCCGCCCGAGACGCATCAGCCCGTGTTGCGAAGCGAGGCCGAGAAGGAAGACCCGCATCCGGTCTTTGGCGCCTTCATGCAGGAACGCGTCTCCAAAGCCTTCACCAACGATGTGACCCGCACCAAGGTGATCGGCGCCTATATGGGGCTGATCAAACAGATCGACGATCAGATGGGCGAGCTGATGGCGTTTCTCGATGCCAAGGGGCTGACCGATGACACGATGATCGTCTTTACCTCGGATCACGGCGATTATCTCGGCGATCACTGGCTGGGCGAGAAGGAGCTCTTCCACGACCCTTCGGCGCGCATTCCACTGATCGTTGTCGACCCGAGTGAGGCGGCAGACGCCACCCGTGGCACCGTTTCCGATGCGCTGGTTGAGGCGATTGACGTGGTGCCGACCATTCTCGATTATTTCGGTGGCGATGCGGTGCCGCATATCATCGAAGGCAAATCCCTGCGCCCCTTGATGCAAGGCAAGCAGGAGCGGCTGCGCGATTTCGTCATCTCCGAATACGATTATTCCTTCCGCCAGGCGCGGCGCCGCTTGGGGGTGAGCGTGGCCGAGGCCAAGCTGACGATGCTCTTTGACGGGCGCTGGAAATACGTCTTTGCTGAGGGCTTTCGCCCGATGCTGTTTGACCTGCAGGCCGACCCGGATGAGTTCAACGATCTGGGCAATGACCCGCGTTACGCGGAAGAATGCGACCGTCTGCAAAGGCTCTTTTTCCAATGGGCCCGCCGCATCAGCCAGCGCACCACAATGTCCGACGCCGAGATCGAACGGCGCGGGCGTGATCTGAACGAAGCGCGCGCGGGGGTGCTTATCGGCTTCCCGACCGAGGCCGATCTTGAAGCCGCCTTTGAAGCGGCAGGGGCGAAACCGAAGGGTTAACCATTCCGCGCGCGGAGAGCAGAACCTCAGACGCAGGTTCGGGAGAAAGATATGCATCAGCGGCTGACCGCGTTGGTCTCGGCGCTTAGCCCGGCGCGCCCGTGGTTCAAACAGGTGGATCGCAGCACGGTCAGGGCGGATGCCGTGGCCGGTCTTTCCAATGCGGCGGTGGTTTTGCCGCAGGGGGTGGCCTTTGCCATCATCGCGGGCCTGCCGCCGGAATTCGGGCTGTTCACCGCGGTTGTCGTGTCCCTGATCGCCGGCATCTGGGGCTCGTCGATGATCATGGTCTCGGGGCCGACCACGGCGATTTCGGCGGTGGTCTTCGGCTCGATGTCGCAATTCGCGCTGCCGGGGTCTGACGATTACATCGCCATGGTGCTTTCCCTGACGCTGATGGTGGGGATGATCCAGATCATCGCCGGCGTCTTCAAGCTGGGCGGGCTGATCTCCTTTATCTCGCATTCGGTTCTGATCGGTTTCACCGCCGCCGCTGCCTTTCTGATCGCGGCCAGCCAATTGAACGGGGCGCTTGGGCTCGCCAAAGGCGCGGGGGGCGGTGTTTTCGAGCGGCTCTATCATGCTGCCGAGCATATCGGCGCGGTGAATGCCACCGCTCTGCTCATCTCGGGCGCGACGGTCCTGACCCTCGTGCTGCTGTCGCGCTTCAGCAAGAAGATGCCCTCCTATATCATTGCCTTGGCCGTGGGCACCGGGGTCGCCTGGCTGGTGGATGCGCCCGCGCAGGGGGTGGCGATGTTCGCGCCGCTCACCTCCATCCTGCCATCCTTTGGCGCACCGCAGATGTCGTTTGACATCGTGACAGAGCTTTTGCCCGTGGCCGCGACCGTGGCCTTTGTCGGTCTGCTCGAAGCGATCTCCATCGGCCGTTCCTTCGCCCTGCGCCGCGATGAGCCCTATGATTCCAGCCAAGAGATGGTGGGGCAGGGGCTGTCCAATGCGGTGGGGGCGTTCTTTCAGTGCTACGCGGGCTCCGGCTCCTTCACCCGGTCGGGCTTGAACGCGGATGCCGGGGCGCAGACCCCGCTTTCGACGATCTTTGCGGCGGGGTTTCTGGTGGTCCTGCTCTTCGTGCTCGCGCCCTATCTGGAGTTTGTCCCGGTCCCCGCCATGGCGGGGGTGATCCTTTTCGTATCGTACCGGCTCATCAATTTTCATGAGATCCGGCATATCCTGACCTCGAACAAGAGCGAGACAGCGATCCTGGCCGCGACCTTTCTGACCGGTGTCTTTACCGAGTTGGACCTCGCCATTGTCATCGGCGTCATCACCTCGCTCTGCGTCTTTCTGTACGACAGCGCCCATCCCATCGTCGCGGTCGGCTCGCCGACGGAGATCAACGGCAGGCGGGTGTTCAAGAATGCGGCGAATTACGGGCTGCCGGAATGTCCGCAGATCTCTGTCATCCGGGTCGATGGCCCCTTGTTCTTTGCCTCTGTCGAGAATGTGGAACAGCAGTTCAGGCAGAGCGAAGCGCGCAGCTCGATCCCCAAGACCAAACTCATGGGTTTGAAGGGCCTGTGGAAGATCGACCTATCGGGGGCGGGTCTTTTGCTCAAGGAGATCAGGCGCGCCCGCAGGGCAGGGGCCGATTTTCACATTTTCACCACCAATGCCCCGGCGCTGCGCATCATGCGCAAGCTGCATGTTTTCGACGAACTAGGCACGGACAACATGCATAACAACAAGGGCGAGGCGATTGCCGCTGCGGTGAAAGCCGCCGATGACGACATCTGCAAAGACTGTAAACTGCGGATCTTTATGGAATGTGCGTCAAAGCCGGGGCCTGACACATAGCGCGCGACGCCCCGGCGGCACCGGGTGGCGCCTGCCGAAAGGCGCCACCCCAGATCGGACCACTGCAGCCTATGCGGCCAGCCGCGACGGGCGCTGCGTGCGGCAGGCGGCACAGGTCAGCGCCGCCGCGCCCTGAAGCGGTATCGGGGCGTCGCACCGGCGACATCTGACCGATCTTATCGCCAGTGTTTGGGCGAACTGAAACCGGCAACTGGGGCAGCGCCCGGCGGCGGCGCGGGGGATCGTGGCGGCGCAGGAAGGGCAGCTATGGGGGAGGTGAAAGGACATGGCATGTCTCCGGCTTGGAATGGGGTTTGCCGAGGGGTCGGCGCGGATCATCCCGGGCGGTGCGCCATGCTGTTCACAGCAGGATATCACACCCCCCGGGCCGCGCATGGTTCTGGCGCGGCCTCAATTTAGCACCTCTCACGTCACGCCCCCTGGAGCGCTTCCTGCTCGGCCGGGAAGACCTTGAGGATCTTCAGTTCACGGCGCTGCCCGTCGCGGGTTTCCCAGTGGAACACAGCCTCTTCGGCCAAGCCGATCAGCGCAACGCCGATCGGGGTCATGACCGAGATACAATCGTTGGAAATATCCGCATCCTGCGGCAACACGAGCGTGATCGTGTGATCCTTTCCGGCCGTCTCGTCCCGGTATGTCACCCTGCGCCCGATATCGACGACATCAGGCCGCAGCCGCGCGGGGGTGACGATGCGCGCGCGCCCGAGTTCTTCGACGAGCTGTTCCGCCAAGTCCGGATTGCGGCGCATCATGCCTTCGGAAAGCGCCTCAAGTTCCGCCAGCCGCGTGCTGCTGAGAACGATCTTTGGACGGCGGGGTCTGCGGGCTTTGGTTGGGGTCGACATGGGGAAAACTCCTATGATCGGAAAAATCGGGTTGGGTGGGGGCGCTGCGCCGGGGCTGCCGGCTCAGGCGCCGCCCACGTCCAGCACAACGAGAGTGTCAATCCACCCATCTTCGCGCAGGAGCGGTACTCTTTGCAGCTTTTGCATGCCCAGCATCGTCGCCCCCAGAAAAGAGGTGACCGGGATGCTGCTCACGTCATCGCTTTGAACCATCGTCAGCAGCCCGCTGCGGGCCTTGCCGCCCGCCGTCATGTAAGACACGTAACGTCCGGCCACGACGAGGTTCTTTGGCGCCGGTTCCGGCGCGGGCCGGGCAAGCCGCAGCTTATGCCGCAGGAACCCTTCGATCAGGGTCGGGTTCGGGCATTCCGCCGTCAGCCCCAGGCTCAACAGGCGCTCGATCCCAATCCTGTCGGCCTGGGTCAGCTGAAAGCGGCCCCGGAGCGGCGGGGATTTGAAGGATGGCTGATATGCGCTGCCCGCAGGCAGATACATCGAATTGGTAATATACATGATCGTCCCCCGTGAAGGATCGCAGTCTCAATGAAAGGTTTGAGATGGCCCCGGGGGTTGAAGATACGCCTAAGCGTGCGCCACCCGGGGACGGGGGCGGTTCAGAAGCAGAAACCGGAAATGATTCTCATGCGTGACCATAGGGCAAGCCTAGCCTGTATCCCTGTACTGTCAATGCGCCACGGCCAGCGACAGCGGGACGCTCGGCGGTTTCATGCTCGGGCGCGGCGGCACTTTCTGCGCCGCGTGACGCGAGGTCATCCCGTGCGGCGCGGCGGGTTCTATCCTTAGATGCCCTTCTACGCAAAAGCAGTGTTTGCGACAAGATGAAGGTGCGCCCATGCAGGTTTGGAAAATTGCGATCACGTCCCCCACAGGCACCTTTGATGCCACGCTCAATATAGACGCGGCGCAATCGCCCCCTGTCGGGGAGATGCGCGCCAAGAACGGTGCCGGTCCGATGCTCAATCTGACGCTCGGGTCCGACAGCATTGAATGGGCCACCAAGATCGAACGCCCAATGCCGATGAAACTTGTGTTCAAGGGCCGCCACGAAGAGCAGACCATGTCGGGCACGGTCAAATTCGGTATTTTCGCATCGGGCACATTTACCGGAATGCGCGCATAGCCTGTGACGCGCAGGATTGTCGGGGGCCGGGTCATGAGGATCGTCGCGGCCCCCGATCCGCGCCCAACGCGCCGCTTTTGCATCGACCATGTGGTCTGGCGCCTGCCAGCTTAGGTCTCGGCCAGCGGGTCTGGCGCCAGATGGTCTAGCCGCCAAAACCCCGTGAGCCACCTGTCCGGCCAAACCCGCCGCGGGAGGCGGCGGTGGCGCGGGTCATTGGCGTTTTCCCCACCGTGCTGGCCGGGCGGGTGAACTGCGAAGTGCTGAGCTTTGCCGCGCCTTGGTTGGTGGAGAAACTGCTTGTCCGGGCGGCATTGGTGAAACGCCCATCCGAGGTTTTGTATAGCGGTTGCGCCGCCGACATGCCGGAACGCCCGCCCATCATATTGCCGATGAGATAGCCTGCCAGCAGCGGCATGAAGATCCCGCTTGAGCCGCCCTGCGTTGCCGCCTGTTCGGTGCTGCAGGCGTCCGGGCCGTGCTGCTCTTCGCAGACCTCAAGGCTGTCATAGCGCGGTGCGGCTTCGACATGCAGGGATTGCGCTTCGGCGAAAGCGGTCTTGCAGTCGGCTTCGCTGAAGATGCTGTTTTCCGAGGTTGCAGCCAAACAGCTTTGCAGATCAGGAAAGGCCGCCGCATCGACCTTTTCTTCCTCGCAGCCCGCGAGGGTAAAGGCGGCAGCGCCCAGGATGGCGATTGGAACATGTCTGGATCGTTTGGTCATATCTGGGCCTTTCGGCGATCTGGTACGAGGACGGTTGCGTTAGGGCTTTATGTAGTGCGGCTTGAAGCGGGACAAATCCTGCGTGATGCGCGAGCGGTCTTCGCGGATGCCGATCCCGGCGCAGGACTGGCCGACGATCCATGCGCCGATCACCGGGCGGAAGCCATCGAAACTGGGCAGCGGCGCATAGGCCTGGATGACGCGCGGGTGTTCGGCGTAGTCCGTGTTTTCCGATGTCTCTATGACCGTCCCGGCTTGGTGGATCGAAACCGATGCGCCTTCGCGCGATAGGATCGGCTTGCGTACATGCGCCTCTGCCAGCGTCGCGGCGTCGCGGTCAAAGGCGGCAGCGGCCCGCCCGGATGCCGCCCCGCGGCCGGCTAGCGCTTCGCCGATCTCCGCTTCGAAAAACGCGGGCAGCAGGTTCGGGTGGCCTTCGAACATCTGCCAGAGAACAGGCAAGAGCCCCTTGTTGGAGAGCAGCGCCTTCCAAGCCGGTTCGAGAAAGAGACAACCCGACCCCGCGATATGCGCGGCGTAATCGTCCCGCAGCAAATCCTCCCAAGGGTAGAGTTTGAACAGGACCGCAATGCGGCGGTCTTGGTCGTCAAGAAACTGCCCGTCCTCGCTGAGCGCGATCTTGTCGAGATCGCAGTAATGCGCCCCCAACCCCGCCTCGCGCGCCGCCCAGCCCATCGCCTCGACCGTGCCATAGTCTTCGGGGTTGTCCGCGACGGCGGTGAAATGCAGATCACTGTCGGGCTCGAAAACCTCGGCAAAGCGCGCGACCAGAGCTTCGTGGATGCCGTTGAACTGATCCGACCCCTGTGGCAGAACATCCGCCTTCAGCTGATCCTCCAACCACTGCCATTGAAAGGCCGCGCTTTCATAAAGCGATGTCGGCGTGTCAGCGTTGTATTCCAGCAGCTTTGCCGGCCCCTCGCCATCATAGGCGAAATCAAACCGCCCATAGATCTCCGGATCGTCGTCGCGCCAGCTTGCCGCCACGAGATCTCGGTGCGCATCGGGGATCGCCAGATGGTCCATCAACTCTTCGCTGGCGACAATCTCTGCCACTGCGGCGCGGCACATCGCGTGCAGTTCGGTCGCCGGGTCTTCGAGGTCATTCTCAATCTGCTCAAGGGTGAAAGCATAGGCCGAGGTTTCGTCCCAATAGGGTTCGCCGTGCATATCGGCAAAGGTGAAACCGACCTCCTGAGCATGGTCGCGCCAATCCGGGCGCTCTGGCAAATCGATCTTCTGCAAGTGTCCACTCCCCAGCCGTTTCGATTGCTTCTAGTCGGCTTTGCCCCGGACCGCTAGGGGCGCTCTGCTGGCGGCGCTGGACCCGCTCAATACCCGAGCCGATATCGCGGCAGGGGCGACCTATTCCTGCTCAAAGGTCCGCGCATCCAATTCGGTCAGATCGACCCCATGTTCGACCGCAAATAACCGGGTTTTTCGCAGCGTCTGTTCAGCACTCATAAGGTGGCCCGCAACAGACCGCAGCAAGCTGGTTGCCACGGCCACGTCGTTTTCGATCACCGCCAAGAGCTCCCGCCCGCCAATGCGCAGGAACTTACTGTCTTCGATCGCGACCAGATGCATGGTGCGGTTTTCGTTCATGATAACGGCAAGATCGCCGATCAACCGGCCGGGTTCAATCTTGGCGACAAGGATGTTCGATGTCCCGGTATCCGACAGATACATCCCGGCCAGACCCGACACACAGAGATAGGCGGCGTCGGCCTCTTGCTGGGCCCTGAAGATTACCTGCCCTGCCGGTGCTTCATACCATTGCGCGCTGAAGGCCAGAAGGCGCTGCTGCTTGCGGTCCAGGCCTTGGAAAAGGTCGGCCTCGGCGACCGTGCGGAGCTTGCGGTTCAAATCCCGGCGCGCATCCTCGTCTAATGTTTCGTCCTCTCGGGTTTCGCCATCGATGCGCCCATCCTCGATCTCGACGAAAAGATCGTAGTATTCGGGGTTGGAGAATTTCTTCTCGATGAAAATCTTCGTCGCATCTGGCAGCAGCTCACTGATCCGTTCGCGCATTCTGGAGCGCATGTCGCTATCATGATTGGCCATCGCGTTCTGCAGGATCAGGACGTCAGGCTTCTTGATCCCGGCCCGGCTGAAGGAAATACGCTCGCGGAACATCGACGGGAGATTCTCGCCGCCTTGGATGGTGGGCAGGTCAAAGATGCTTTGCGCAACCAACCCCCGCAGGCCATGCTCACCGAGCACTTCGACAACAATGTCTTCGACCTGCTTTTCCCGCGCGCCGGCGAGGCTTGAGATCCTGCCAAAAATGGCATTGCCCAGAACGGACATCACGGGGAAGTATTTTTGCGGGTCGATGGTTTCGAACAACCCGTCAAGTTCCGCCACCATCTGCGCCGCGTCGTTCCGTCGGATGGCGAGGATGCGCTCTCTGAATTGATCGCGGAAAGTGGGGCCAATCTGCTCTGCCGAGAATGCGAAAGGCATGGTCAGCAAGAGGGCAAAGTCCGCCGGGGGCAGCCCGGCATCGCCGACCTCGCGCCGTTTCGCCGCGATCTCGCCCAGCCGGAGATAGAGGTCCTCCGAGAGATTAAGACGCCGGAACAGCGGGTGGTTCAGATCCTCTTTGCCGAATGTCGCGGTCAGCCCTTCGATAACACCGGCGGACATCTGGGCCAATTCATCGACCAGCCCATGCGCGCGCAGGATGGTGATGAACTTTTCTTCCTGCGCCAAGGACTCCTGCGGGAGTTTGCGGGTGGGCAAGGCGTAAAGAAGGTTGGTGCCCAGCGGAGATACCGGGTTGAATTTGGTCGGGTCGAACCTGTGCACGATGTCGTTCAGCCCGGCTGCGGTGAGACGTTCGGCGATCACGGGACGCAGCCGAACGATCGCATCCGCCAGTGCCTGTTGCGTGTTAGGGTCCACGCAGAAGCTCAGGGCGCGCCGGACAATGAAGTCATCGATGCCCATCGCCTCGACCAGGCGAAACCACCAATCGCGGATCTCATCGGGACTTTGCAAACCGGCAAACCCCGGCGCGACCCATTCCGTGTCGAAAGGATCGGTGCTGTTGCCTGTGCGGGCGGCCTCGGCCTGCCAAAGCGCGATGTCATCGAGCAGGGCGTCGACGGCCACCGGCCTGTTTTTGAAGGGCATCAAGAGGTTTTCGCCAACGGTCCCCTGAAAGATATAGGGCGTTGAACTGGCATAGCCGATTTTATTGGCGATGACGGTCTGGTGCAGATCATTCAGCCGGTGCCCGGCGATCCGCACCTCACCGCGCGCGGGGAGCACCTCGCGGGTCAGCACATCCGCGAGCGCGAGCGCCGCGGTTTCATTCCCGGTCTTGATCGCAATCCGCGCGCCCCGAGGCAGGACAAGGTTGATGTCTTCGAGAACCGGAAAGCCGTTTTCGTTCAGCACCGTCACATCGCGCAGTTCGATATCGCCATCAAGTTGCGGGATCCTGTCGGGGGTGCCGTTGAACAACGTCTCATCGACGAGGGAGGGCTGGGTAAATTTCTCGGTCACGACCTCCCATCTGAGCGACATATCCTGAGTCTGATTGTAATAGGCCAGCACCTCTTTCCACGGCGAGGACAGGTCTTTGTAGGCGGCCAATGCCGCCACGAGCGCGCCGACGGTGATATCCCCGGTGATCGCCAGATAGCCGCCGACAGAATAGAAGAAAAACGGGGTCAATTGATTGATGAAGTTATTGAGAAACTTCATGAAATACTTTTTCTTGTAGAGTTTCAGGCGAATGCTGAACAAGACGCCCAGACGGGTGGAAAAGAGCGACATTCTGTGCCGTGCGCCGCCATTGCGCCGAATGTCACTGACCCCTGCTGCGGTTTCGCCGATCTCTGTGGCCAGTTTGCGCACTTCCTGAATGCGCGCCTTGTTCAGCAAGCTGACCTGACGCTGCAATTTTGGAATGATCCAGGCCTGCAAGGGGATCAGGGCAATGGATACCAGCCCGAACCAGACGCTTTGCGCAAAGAGGAACACCAGGATCGTGAGCATCTGGCCGAGCTGAAACACGGGCTGCGACAGCATATCGCCCATCAACCCCCCCATCGGCTCGGCCTCTGACGTGACCATGGAGACCAATTCGCCCTGGCTGGTCGCGCGGAAGAAAGGACGGGGAAACATCAGCATCCGCGACAAAAGCTGAAACCGGAACCGCCGCAGCAAACGCTCGGCCAGCACCCCTTTCATCGTATTGAGCCGCATTTTCAGCAAGCCATTCGCCAGGACCGCCAGAAGAAAGGCGAGGCATAGCACCATCAGAAATTCCACCTGGCTCAGCCTTAGCCCCAGAACATCGATATCCGCGCCGGTGCCGCCGATCGCATCGTTGATAATGCGCTTGGGCAATTCCAGAGAGACATAAAGCAAGGGGAAGGTCAGCAACGTGATGGCAAGCAACAGGAGCTGGTCTCGCTTCGAGTTTTTCCAGATGAACTGAAAGAGGCTCTTATCCATTAAGGCCATCCGTTATTCGAGGGTCAGAAATCTATACAGACTTTTCCGGCCCAAAGGCATGGCTGTTTCGCAAAGCGCCCGAAAAAAGGCGTTGGTTGCGAAAAGCTAAGGCAGGTCAAGTGGCTGGCGCAGCAAGTGACGAGCTTCGGCGCCGCCGTCGAGCAGTTCGGACAAGAACCCCCGCGCAAAGTCCCAGATCGCTGCGTCTTGGACCAGATGGTGGCTGAGAAACCCCAGAGGTTCGGTGCAATCCGCCCGCCCGCTGCGCCGGTCTTGCAAGAGCATGATGGTCTTGGCGATGATCGCCTCGGGGGGCATCAACCCACCGCCCGCGCGCCATGCGATCGGGTCGATATGCGTGTTGATCTGCACCAGCCCCGCGCAACGTCTGGCCTTGCGGGGCGTAAAGGTCGACAGGGCGCGATAGCCTTGCGCGGCAAGGCCCGATGTGACGCTCGGGTCAATCCGGTTCCAAGGCGGTACAAACATCGCCAGCATGTCACGGCCGAAAAGCTGGCGCATGTGCCGCAAGGCGGCCTCGGTTTTGGCAGCGGCGTCCGCGTCGGGGTGACCGAACTCGGCCCTTTTTGCCCCTTCGGGAGCGCGGTTTTCATGTGCCCAGCCATGGACGATCGGCACCATCAAAGGCGTGGCACCTGCGATTTCGGCAAGGTCGGGCGAGGCGGTTTTGGGGATCACCGCGATATGTACGGGCAGGTCCAGCTCCGCACTGAGCTTCAGCAACCTGTGCAGGGCGGGGGTGGGGGCGGTCGCATCGTCATCGCGCCACCAGAACGGCAAGGACAGCCCGTCGGCCCGGTGCCGCGCCAATTCGGCACGCAGGGGGGACCAATCGATGCTCATGCCCGCTGCGCCCGTAGCGCGGCAACAATGCGAACGGTCTCTCGTGCCCCGTCAAAACCGGAGAGTGCGGGCCCGCGGTCGGGCGCATGACGCAGGGCGCGGAGGGCGTTCAGAAGGGTCTCACCCGTGAGATCGGCGCTGCGCAGAACCTCGATCCCCGGCAGCCGCGCCAGCGCGGTCGCCCGAATGGTTTGCTCGACCTCGTCCCCCGCATCGAAAGGAATGAAAACGGATCTGCAACCCGCCTGCAATATGTCGATGGCCGTGTTGTATCCGCACATCGAAACGGAGGCCGCAGCGCGGTGGAGCAGCGCCCGGAAATCAGGCCGCGTCGCTTCGATGATGACATTGGCAGGGGCGTTTTCGCGCAGCTGTCTGAGACGGGCCTCTGGCTGCGCCCCACCGACCAACAAGCGCCACAGCCGCCCGTCGGCGCGGGCGGCGCGGGCGGCGCGCAGGGTGGCCTCAAAGATATGCGCCCCCACGTCGCCGCCCCCTGCGCTAACGATGATTTCACCTTCGCCCGCCCCTTGGCGGTAAGGGGCGGCGTCAGTTGGCGCCATAAAGCCGGTATAATGCAGCTTTGGCCTAAGCCCGTCAGACACCGGCCAAGAGGCGTCCAGCGGGGTGACATGTGGGTCGGCATGGACCAGAACCGCATCGTAATACCGCGCCAGCACGCCATGGGTTCTATCGGCCTTTGCCGGCGACGAGGGCGGCGCCAGAATGTCGCGCACCGAGGCGCAGATCAGCGGCGGCTCGGCCGTCTGATCTGCGGCCTGCAACAGGGCGGTGAACTCGCTCTGAAGGACGCGGCGCCCGAAGGGGTAGAGTTCGGTGATCAGGACATCGGGGCCTATTCTGTCGATCTGGTGCAAAAGCTGGGCCTTGCGCGCCTCTTGCGCCGCTTGGTCAACTGACGCGCCCTTCGCGTCCAGCAACCGGGTGAAATTCACACCATCCGAGCGCACCGGGGGGAGTTGCACGATCGGGACATCGCCGCGGTCCAGCACGGGCACCGGCATACCGCCGGACACGACCGTGGCCCGATGCCCGGCATCTTGAAACGCACGGGCAAGGATCAAGGCCCGCGCCAGATGGCCTGAGCCCAAAAGATGGGTGACAACGATCATGACCTTCATGCGCATCGCGCCACCAAACGCGTGAAACCGGGCTCCAGCCGCCAGCGGTCTGGTTCAATCTGCAGGATGTAGAGACGATTGCGCTTGATGTGGAACGGCGCCGGGCCGGTGAAAGCCCAGCCCGTTGCCTGCGCCATCAAGACACGCATCACTCCGATGTGGCAGACCGCAACGGTGTCTTCGGTCAGATCCCCGACCCAGCCGTTCAAACGGTTTCTCACCGCGATAAGGCTTTCGCCCCCCGGCGGGCAGAACTGCCAGCCCCAGTCTTCGATGTGACGATAGCCCGAAGCGCCGTCTGCGAAAAGGTCCTGGCCCCGGCGCCCCTCCCAGTTGCCGAAATCCATTTCGATCAGCGCCATCTCCGTCGCAGGCGGGCGGCCGCTGACGATCCGGGCGGTTTCCAAGGCGCGTGAAAGGGGGCTGGACCAGATCGGCGCATGGTCCCACGGGGCGGGCAGCTGCAATTGCCGCAACTGCGCCCGCGCGGGTTCGTCCAGCGGCAGATCTCTGCGCCCCTGTATCCGCCCCGCGCGGTTCCACGCGGTGTGGCCGTGGCGCAGGAGGGCCAGCCGGGGCATCAGTGCACACCGACGCTGGCAAGGCCGCGGCTGAGGGTTGCAACAGCGGCGGGCAGCAGGTGGTTCTCGGCGATATAATCGCGCGCGGCCTGTCCTTCACGGCGCCGTGCCTCGGGATCGCCCAGCAACTGCGCGAGGTCTTGGGCAAGCCCGGCGGCCCCGGCCTCGACCGGTGGGTATGACCCGGGCGACAATACCTCGCGCACCGCTGGCCGGTTCTGGGCCAGGATCGGCAGCCCGGCTGCCTGCGCCTCAAGGTACACAAGCCCAAAGGCTTCGTTCACGCCGGGCCAGAACAGCAGCCCCGCGCGGGCATAGGCCGCTGTGAGGTCTGAGGCGCCCAGATTCCCCAGAAACTTAACCTTCGCGCCAAAGGGGGCCATCAGCGCCATGACCGCATCCCGCGCCGGGCCATCGCCGGCAATCTCAAGCTGCCATCTGTCATGGGGCAGCAGCGCAAGGGTGTCGGCGATGATGCGGAAAGATGCCAGTTTGTCGCCATGGCGCATCATCCCGACGCTCAGGATCGGCGCATCCGGCGCAAAGGTCGCAGCAGGCAATGCGGTGGCGTTGAGAAAGGGCCGCAGGTGAAGCAGGCTCTGCGTCGAAACGGCATCTCTGCGCAGGGCGACTTCATCGCGGGTGGTGAGGTAGAAAATCACGTCAGCCTGATCGCAGGCCTGCTCGGCGGCGCGTGCATAGTGCGCCCATGGGCCGCGGAGCCGTTTGGCGGCACGGGTTGCTTCGATCAGCAGATAGGGGATGCCAAGGGCCTGTACCACCGCGCCGCCGATCAGGTCGGGGGCCTTGTAGTAGTTGTGATAGGTCACCCAGGCCCGCCAGCCCTCAGCATCTCCGCGCGCGATGAGGGCGGGCAGGGCGGCATCGGCTTGCGCCATGATCTCGCCTTGCCGCGCCGCATTTCCCTGCCCGTCACGACTGCGCAATTCACTGGCAAGGGTGACGGTATGGCCCGCCGTCTCCAACGCTTGGATCAGCGCACGCGCCATGGTGCGATCGCCCGAGGGCACCGGGTGATCAGGGGGTTTCATCGGGGCATAGAAGGCGAGGGTCATTCCGTTACCTGCCCGAGCATTGCACGCAAACGATGAAGGAGTCGCGTGATGCCGGGCGCCATGGTGAAATCCCGGGTCAAACGCCGATGTGCCGCATCGGCCAGACGGGGGCCGAGCGAGGGCGCTGCGGCGAAATCGGCAATCGTCTTTGCAAGCAGCTTGGGGTCATCGCTGCGGAGCAAACCCTCTTTGCCGTCTTCGATAAACTCCGGAATGGCAGAGACCGGCGTGCTCAGAATGGGCAGTTTCTGGCTCGCGGCCTCCATCAGCACATTCGGCAACCCGTCCCGATCCCCATCTTCCGCGACGCGCGCGGGAAGGACGAAGAGGTCATTGGTGCGCATCGCCGCGATCACCTCCGACTGGTCGCAAGCGCCGCGCCAGGTAATACGGTCTGCGATACCCCGTTCGACCGCGCGACTGCGCAGTTTGGCATCCAATGTGCCACCGCCGATATGGGTCCAATGCCACTCAAGACCATCGGGGAGCAGGGCAAGCGCATCGATAAGCCTGTCAAAACCCTTCTTCTCCACCAGCCGCCCGACGGACATGATCCTCAGCAGGCTGCCATCCGGGCGGCTCGCGCGATCGGGAGGGGGCGGGAAGCGGGACAGGTCCAATCCGTGATAGACAAGGCTCACCCGGGCCGGGCTGTCGGCCAGCCCTTGCAGATGCTTCGCGCCAAAACCGGTGCAGGTCGCGCCAAAGGCGGCGCCATGGTGATCTGGCGAGAGTTTTTCGCGCAGCTCCCATTCCGGTGAGGTCCAGATGTCCTTGGCATGGGCCGAAAAGGACCAGGGCAGCCCCCGCAAGATCGCCACATAGCGTGCAACGGATGCGGGCGTATGCAGAAAATGGACGTAGAGCCCGCCGATATCCTGCGGCATCTCATGCGCCATGACACAGGCCTGCCCCCACCGCCGCCGCCGGTTTGCGCTGTCATCGCGGGCGAGGTCGCGGGCATAGGCCGCGGCGGCGGCGTCGAATCCGGGCAGGGAGACGGCGGCCCCCATGGCACGGGCCACCCGGCGCGGCTCATCCCTGAGGTATTCCGGCAGATAGCGTACCGGCGCCTGCAATCTGGCGTGCAGCGCATGGGTCTTTTTGTCGGTGGGGTGGCGCAGGGACCAGATATCGAGATCAAGGCCCGCTTCCTCCAGCGCCACCAGTTCCTGCGCGATGAAGGTTTCCGAAAGACGGGGCCAGCCTTTCACGACGACGGCGAGGCGGGGGGTGGTCATCGCGGGCCCATTTGGGTCATCAGCGCATTGACCCGTGCGATCACGGTATCAAGCCCGCCCAGCAGATCATTCGCCCCGGCCTCTGAGGGTTTCTTCTGCTGCGGCAGATTGCGGATCGCATCGATCATCGCCCGGGTGGTCATGCCGTCCCGGGTTTCCTCCAGCATGCGGACCAGCCCCATTTCCTCGGCACGGCTGGCGCGCAGCCATTGCTCCAGACGCGGGGTCGTGCGCGGTACGATCACGGCGCGTTTGTCAAAGGAGAGCACCTCGCAAAACGTGTTGTAGCCGCCCATGCTGATCACGCCCTCCGCACCGACGAAAAGCGCTTCGATATGCCTGTCAAAGCCGGTGGCGGTGACCCGTCCGTTCAATTTGGCCACCCGCGCGTCAAAGCCTTCGCGCAGGTCGCCCGACAGGAAAGGCCCATAGACCAAGACCGCGTTCGGCGCCAAAGTCGGGTCTTGCTCATAGGCCGACAGGACAAGCGACACCATGGCCGCGCCATCGCCGCCGCCGCCCGGGGTGACGAGGATATAGGGGCTGTCGGGCACATCCGTCTCATTGGCAAGCGCGCGGCGCAGATATCCGGTCCAATGCATCCGCGCGCGGGCGTCATGGGACAGAGGCAAGCCCTGGGTCGGGTCATACATCTCGCGCAGCCCATAGACCCAGATCTCGTCATATAGGTCTTCGGCGGCGCGGGTGGCGCCCTTACGCTCCCATTCGCTGGCCAGTGATCTGGGCTCGTCCAGCACGTCACGCAAACCAAGCACGGTGCGGGTATGCCCGCGCTGGCGCAGCCCTTTCAATGTGCGGAGCAATTCGCCGCGAAACCCTGTCGGTTCCTTGTCCACCACCAGGAGATCCGGCTCATAGCGTTCGATCGCAGCCTGGATCAGCCCCGCGCGCAGGGAGGTCGTATCTTCGATGCCGGTGCCGAGCGACTGGCTGACATAGCTGCCATCGGAAAGTTTCGTCACCCCCGGCAGACGGATGTGATCGACGCGCTCGGGAAAGGTGAACCGCCCCGCGACCGGGGACCCGGTGAGGATGATCGCAGAGGTTTGCGGGTCGCTTTGGGTAAGTGCCGTGGCCAAGGTGCGCGACCGCCGCAGGTGGCCCAGTCCGAAAGTGTCATGGCTGTAGAACATGATCCGGCGCGGCGGCATGTCGTTACGGTGATCTTGGGCCGCTTCCTGCTCCGCGCGTTCGTCCATCTCAACCGCCTTTAAAGCCGCAAATCACTACCGGATTTTCCGAAAATACCCTTGATGTCAAACAATACCGCGCCCGATTTGCCCAGTTTGCGCAGGGCGTCGCTGCCCCGGTCGACAAATTCCCTATGCCCCACGGCCACGACCACGGCGTCATAGATGCCCATCGCGGGCTGCTCGACACCGTTAACGCTATGTTCAGAGCGTAACTTTTCCGCCCCGATCCAAGGGTCATGCACGTCGACGCTGACGGAATAGGCGGCAAGCTCAGACACGATATCCACGACCTTGGTATTGCGGGTGTCGGCGCAGTTTTCCTTAAAGGTGTAGCCCATCACCAAGACCCGGGCGCCGCGCACCGCGATGTCCCGGTTCAGCATCGACTTCACAAGCATCTGCGCCACATGCGCGCCCATCTGGTCGTTGATCCGCCGGCCGGCCAGGATAACCTGTGGGTGATAGCCCATCTGCTCGGCGCGGTATGTCAGGTAATAGGGGTCGACCCCGATGCAATGCCCGCCCACCAAGCCGGGGCGGAAGGGTAGAAAATTCCACTTGGTGCCCGCTGCCTCAAGCACTTCCAACGTATCAAGGCCGAGCCGGGAAAAGATCAGCGAAAACTCGTTCACCAAGGCGATGTTCAGATCACGTTGGGTGTTCTCGATGACCTTGGCCGCTTCCGCGGTCGCGATCGAAGAGGCGCGGTGGAGCCCGGCCTTGACCACCGGGGCATAGATCGCTTCGACACGCGCGAGGGTTTCGGCGTCCTGCGCGGCGATGATCTTGACGACATTCTCCATCGAATGTTCGGCATCGCCGGGGTTGACCCGTTCGGGGCTGTAGGCGAGCTTGATCTGACGCCCGGTCTCCAGCCCACTGCCCGCCGCGAGGGCAGGCCCGCAGATGTCTTCGGTGACACCGGGATAGACCGTGCTTTCCAAAATCACCAAGGCCCCGTCGGTCAGATGGGGGGCGATGGTGGCACAGGCCGTCAGGATCGGGCCTAGATCCGGCGCCTTGGCGTCGGTGATCGGGGTCGGGACGGCGATGATGAAAACATCGCAGTCTTTGAGATCAGAGGCGGTACAGCTATAGCGGGCGGCGCTTGCCGCAAGGGCGGCGTCCGAAACCTCGCCATTGGGATCACGGCCATTGCGCAACGCAGTGACGGTTGCGGTGCAGGTGTCAAAACCGGTGACGTCAAACCCGTTTCGAGCCAGCGCAAGCGCCAGCGGCAGCCCGACATAACCCAGGCCCAGAACAGCAATTCGGGTATCAGTAGCATGGCGGGGCAACGATATATCCTTGGGATTGTGTTGATCCGGGCCGCGTGCAGTCTATGACGGACAAATGGCGGTTTGCCGCGCCGGTTTCAGATAGATTGACCCCTTCAGAATTGCAATAGCGCGATTGCTGGCTTAGCCTCTTAGGGATCTGGGTTGATTTGATGGGGACCACATGCGCGCCATATTCCTCGTCAGCCTGTTCTGCCTCGCTTTGCTTTCGATCCTTCCGGGCGCTGGCCACTCGCAGGGCGTGGGCTCGCTGTTTCCCGGAACGAACCCTGTCGAAGCAACCGATCCCCCCGATCTTGACCCGGGCGGCGCTGCCGACAGCGGCGCGGTCGAGGGGGCGGCGCCCCTGCCAAACGACGGGTCCGATGCGCCAGCGGAAGGGACCGAAGGCGACGGAACCTCATCCATGTTGGGGCTGCAGGACCGCGTCGCGAAGTTTCGCAACGCCCTGGTGGAGCGGGTGCTGACCCTGCCGGTGGCCTTCAATGAAGTGCTCTACATTCTACGCGCCGCCAGCCCGGACGGAACCCTTTGGGCGTTCGGGAAAGCGCTGGTGTTGAGCCTGCTGATGTTGGGGGCCGGCGCTCTTGTCGAAAGAGAGGTCTACCGCAAACGCCTGATGAAGCGCCTGCTGACAAGACGTATCAGCGAGAACCCGGAAGGCTATTATGAGAAAATCCCCTTTCTCGCGCTGCGCTTTTTCGTGGGGCTGGGGGGCATTCTGGTCTCGATGGCGGTGGCCTATGTGCTGGGCGCTTCGATCTTTGGCCCGCTCGATGACACGGCGATGCAATTCACCGTCACGCTGATCAACATCGGCTATTTCGCATGTCGCGTCGTCGCCATTCTGTGGCGCATGATCCTGTCTCCCTTCCTCACGCAATACCGCATTCCGGCGCTGAACGATCGGGATGCCAAACGGTTGCACCGTTGGCTGTGGTTTCTGGCGTCCTGCGAAATCTGCGCAATCCTATTCGGATTCTGGATCGCAGAACTGGGTTTGAACTACGACGCCTATGCCTTTTTTGCCTCCGTCATGTCCGCCACGCTGGTGTTGCTGAACATCCTGCTGGTGCTGGTGAACCGCCGCGCCATCAGCCGGGCGCTGCGTCACGGCAAACCGCCTGAGGAGACGTCGATGACGGTGCGCTTCCTGTCACGTGCCTGGGCGCCCGCCGTCTTTATCTATGTCATCTTTGCATGGTTTGAACTGACGATTGACCTCGTTCTCGGCAATCCCAGTTCGGTCCCCTTGATCGCAGGCGCCTATGGCATCCTGATCACGATCATCGTCGTCTACGGGCTGATAAACTTCGCCATTGAACGCGGCTTTGCCACCTCCCGCAAGTTGCGACGGTTGAACGCCGAAATGCAGGAGACCAGCGCGCCGGATGCAGCGGCGGAGGCGCCCGCGGCCGATCCTCCGGCGGAGGGGGAGGAGAAAACCCCGGCCGAAGGCATGGTGCAGCAGCAATCCTTGAACACTTTTGAGGAACTTGCCCGCCGGGTGGCCGGCATATTGTCCTTTGTCGCCGGCACCTATGCCTTCTTTTATATCTGGGACAATGACGGCGCCGAGATGATCGAGCGCTTTGCCAATCAGCTCATGGATATCCTGGTGGTGATCTTCGTCGGCTATGTGATCTATCACGCGTTCCGCATCTGGATCGACAGCAAGATCAGGGAGGAAACCCCCGAGGATGACGAGGTGGAACCGGGCGACGAAGGCGGCGGCTCCGGCGCCAGCCGGCTTGCGACCTTGCTGCCGCTGTTTCGCAACTTCACGCTGATCCTCGTGGTGCTCACCATCTTGCTGATTGTTCTGATGGAGATCGGGGTGAATGTCGGCCCCCTCTTTGCCGGGGCCGGGATTATCGGCATTGCCATCGGCTTCGGCAGTCAGGCGCTGGTGCGGGATGTGTTTGCCGGGGCGTTTTTCTTGTTCGATGACGCATTCAGAAAGGGCGAGTATCTGGATGTCGGCAATGTCAAAGGCACGGTCGAGAAGATTTCGGTGCGCTCGTTCCAGCTGCGCCACCATCTGGGCGCATTGCACACCATCCCCTTTGGTGAATTGCAGGTGATCACCAATTATTCCCGCGATTGGGTGATGATGAAACTGCCGTTGCGGGTGACCTATGACACCGATGTCGAACAGGTCCGCAAGTTGATCAAGAAACTGGGGCAGGACCTGCTCAGCGATCCGGAAATCGGGGATGCCTTCATCCTGCCGTTGAAATCCCAAGGCGTCATTGAGATGCAGGACAGCGCGATGATCATCCGGGTCAAGTTCATGACCAAACCGGGGGACCAGTGGTTGGTGCGCAAGAAGGTCTATCAGGAAATCCGCAACCTGTTCGAGCGCGAGGGCATCAAATTTGCCCATCGCGAGGTGACGGTGCGGCTGGCCGATGCCCAGGCGGAGGATCTTACCGACGCGCAAAAGCAAAAAATCGCGGCTGCGGCCCATGCCTCGCTTGAGGAAGACATGCTGGACCGCGACGATGAGGGCGACAACGGCGGCGATGACCGCTGAGCCGGGTCAATGTTCGTAAGGGTCCAGAGAGGCGCGTAGCCCGTCGCCCAGAAAGTTGAACGCCAAAACCACCACGATGATCGGCAGCATCGGAATGGCCGTCCACCAGTAGATCTCGATGCTGGCGAGGTTTTGAGCGTCATTCAACATGACGCCCCAGCTGACCGCCGGGGCGCGCAGACCCAAGCCAAGATAGCTCAGCGCCGTTTCCCCGAGGATCATGGCCGGGATCGAGAGGGTCGCGCTGGCAATCAGGTGGGACATGAAATTCGGCAGCAGATGACGGCGAATGACACGCCCCGGTTTGGCGCCCATCATTTCGGCGGCCTTGATATATTCCTCTTCGCGCAGGGACAGGAATTTGGCGCGCACGGACCGCGCGAGGCCGGGCCAGTCCAGAATGCCGAGAATGATCGAGATGATAAAGAAAACCGCCACCGGCCCCCAGCTCGACGGCACCGCCGCCGAGAGCGCGAGCCAAAGCGGCAATTCGGGCAGGCTGCGCAGAATTTCAATGAGGCGGTTAAGAACCCAGTCGATCTTGCCCCCGAAATAGCCCGCCATCGCCCCGAATGTAATGCCGAGCGCGAATGACACGGAGATGCCGATCAACCCCACCGTCAAAGACAGTTGCGCGCCGTATAGGATACGGCTGAACACATCGCGGCCGAGACGATCGGAGCCCCATAGGAATAGGCTCGCGCCCTCGGGAGGGCAGAACAGATGGGTGTTCGACGGGATCAATCCAAAGAGCTTGTAACTCTGCCCCTCGCAGAAGAACCCCAACCGCAGGGGTTGGGTCTTATCCTCGGTATAGGTCCAGCGATAATTCGTCAGATCGGCCTCAGCCGTGATCGGATAGACAAACGGGCCGATAAAGGCGCCTTCGTGCCACAGGTTGATGCTTTGCGGCGGGGCATAGAGATAATCGGGATTGCGTTCATTGGGCGTATAGGGCGCGATGAAACCGGCGATGGGCAGGATCAGGTAAGCGCAGAGCAGAAAGATGCCGGACAGAAGCGCCAGCCTATGGCGGCGAAAATTGCGCCAGATCAACAGCCAGGCGGGCGCGTCCAGCTCTCTGCGTTCGGGGGCCGAAACATCCGGGGTATCGACCCAGGGCTCGGTGTCCACAAATCGGTTGGTCGGCTGGGTGCTCATGTGCCGCGCCCGCCATAGCGGATACGCGGGTCCAGCAAGACCAGCAGCATGTCGGAAATCATCGTGCCGATCAGCGTCAGCAGCGCCACGAACATCAGCACGAACCCCGCCAGAAACTGATCCTGCGACTTCAGCGCCGTCAGCAGATAGGGCCCGATCGTCTGCAGGCCGAGCACCACAGAAACCAAGACCGAACCCGAAACCATGGCGGGCAAAAGGTTCCCGATATCGGCGACAAAGGGGTTAAACGCCACCCGCAGCGGGTATTTCACCAGCAGACGCGTCGGCGTCATCCCCTTGGCCTTGGCGGTTTCGACATAGGGTTTGCTCAACTCGTCCAGCATATTGGCGCGCAGCCGTTGCATCATCGCCGCCGCCCCCGAGGTGCCGATGACGAAGGTTGGCACGATCATATGTAGAAGGATCGATTTGACCTTGGGCCATGACATCGGGGCACCCTCGAACGCCGGGTCCATCAACCCGCCAATCGGCAGATTGAGGTATCTATGCCCGTAGTAGAACAAGATCAGCGCCAAGAGGAAATTCGGCGTGGCGAGACCGAGATAGCCGACAAAACCCGCCGTATAATCGGCCCATGTCTCAGCCTTGGCAGCCGCGAGGACGCCGAGCGGCAGGGCCACGGCATAGACGAAAAGCACGGCGGCGAGATTGACCAAGACCGTCAGCCACAGGGCCTCCCCCACGATCTCGCCCACGGGGCGGTCAAATTCGAAGGACCAGCCGAAATCGCCCTGGATAAGGCCGGAAAACCCCTGTGGGCCGGGGGCAAAGCCGACCCAGATCAGATATTGCTCCCATAGCGGGCGGTCGAGCGCATATTCGGCCCGCAGGAATTCAGCCTTTGCAACGCCTTCCGCCTGACCGGTGGCGCGCAGTTCCGCGATCTGGTTGGACAGGTAATCGCCGGGCGGCAGATTGATAATCACAAAGATCAGGACCGAGACGACCAGCAGCGTGAGCAACATCGTGAAAAAGCGGTAGATTGCATAGCGGAGGAACATCATTGCGCCACCTCCTGATCCGGGTCCGCGAAGTAAAACTCGTCAATGCGGTGGACCCCGAAATGCGCGCCCGGTTCATAGGCCCAAAGCCCCTGTTCAGGGACGTTGCGCAGCCTTTTCGACACGACCACCGGCTGGGGCGCTTCGGAAAGAATGCCGATGGCATAGACCTGCTGCGCGTGAATGCGCAGCATCTCGCGCCAGAGGCGCGCGCGCATCGCATCGTCTTTGGCGTGGTTCCAACGCTCCGCCAAGGCCAGCAGCCGGTTCGGTGCCGCGCCCTGCGGTTTTTCCCCCAACTCGCCTTTGGATTGGTAATACTGCCCCCACATCGGCCAGGCAAAGAACTCCTGATTGGTGGGGGCGAGATACATCGGAGAGGTGCGGGCTGTGGGCACCCCATTGTCCCAGCCGAACCAGACAGCCGCCATGCTGAGCCCCGCGTATACCCGGTTGCGCAGGATATCGCGGTCGAGCGGACGCATCACCAGCTTGATGCCCAATTCACGCCAAGTATCGCTCAGGATGGCGAGCGCGTTTTCGACCTCCTGCCGCTCGCCTGCGGTTTCAACGACGAATTCCATCGGGCGGCCATCAGGCAGTTTGCGGATACCGGCCTGCGTGCGCGCGGTCAGGCCGATCTCATCCAGCAAGGCGTTTGCTTTGGCCGGGGAATATTCTGCATAGGCATGCAAATTCTCGGGGTCATGCAGGGGGCTTTGCGACAGGGCCGTCATCCCCCCTTCCTTGGCCAGCCCGAAATAAAGCGCGCGGTTGATCATATGCCGGTCCACACCATGGCTCAGCGCACGGCGAAACCGCACATCGCGCAGGACCTCTCGCCAGACCGGGTCGGCAAAGTTCAGGTTGGGATAGATCGCGATCTGACTTGCCGCCCCGTTTTCCCACAGCAGCGTGCGATAATCGCCGCCATCCGCCTCGCCCTTTTTCAGGATCGAGATATCGGGGAAATCGAGGCCGCGGGCCTGAAGGTCCGCCTCGCCCGCATTCGCCTTTGCCGCGATAAGACCGCCGGTCGTGATCGTCATTTCGACCCTGTCGATATAGGGCAGTTGCACCCCCCGGGCGTCGACCCGGTGATAATATGGATTGCGGACAAACATCTGCCGGGACGTGCCGGGGGCTGTGGCATTGACCCAAGGCTGCAAGGTCGGTTGCTCCGGATTGTCGAATTTGGCCATATTGTCGCGTTTGTTATGTAATGCAGCCCAGCTTTTGACTCGCGCCTTTGCAATCGCGGCCTGCAGCGCGCCGGGGGCGGTAAACTCCTGATGGAACTGCTTGAGATAATGGGCGGGTCGGTAGATGAACGGCGGGCTTGCCTGCGCCAAGAGGGGCAGGAAATTCGGGTTTGCGGCGGGCCATTCGAAGATCACGGTATGGGCATCGGGAAAATCGACCCTGCCCAAGACCCCATCCACATACATGAAATCCGGCGGGCCGGAGGGCGTGATGTCCGGGTCCTGCGCCACGTTCTCCCACCAATACCGAAAATCCTCCGCGGTGAAGGGCGCCCCGTCCGACCAGCGGTGACCGGGGCGCAGATGCAGGGTGAACCTGCGGTTCTCTGCCACGTCAACAGCGCGGAGGATATCGGGGATAAGCGTGTAATCAGCCCTATAGCCAACCAGCCGGGCATAGCCGTAAGCCGACATCAGCCGCACATCCTTGGACCGCGTGCCCAATGTGCGCAGGGTGCCTCCTTGCCTGCCATAGCTGCGGCCCTTGGCCACCAGATCAACGATCAGGGGCACATCCGGCAGGCGCTCGGCAATCGGGGGGAGGGTGCCGTCTGTCACCTCCGCCACCCAAAAGGCCGTTTCCTGCACTGTCGGCATGGCCCAGACCGGTGTGGCCAGACACAAGAGGAGGGCGGCCAGCCTAGACATGACAACGCACCAGATGCCCGGCGCCGATGTCTTGCAACGCCGGGGCAACCCCGCCGTCGATGCGAAACATCTCTGGCCAGGTGGCGGGCGCACCGGCGCCTTTGGCGACCAGTTCAAGATCGATCGGTCGGGAAATATCCGGTTCCGGCTGGGCCGCGATCAGCGCCTTGGTATAGGGATGGCGCGGGTCGTAAAACAGTGTCTCGGGGGGGGCCTGTTCGACAATAACCCCGGCCCGCATCACCATAACCTCATCGGCAATGCGGGCCACGACAGCCAGATCATGGCTGATGAAGAGATAACTCAAGGAAGCGCGATCCCGAATATCTTCAAGCAACATCAGGATCTGCTCCTGCACAGAGACATCCAAGGCGGAGGTCGGCTCGTCACAGATCAGGAGTTTCGGGTCCAGCGTCAGGGCGCGGGCAATCGAAAGACGCTGGCGCTGGCCGCCTGAAAACGCATGCGGGTAGCGGGTCATCATATCGGGGTTGAGACCGACGAGGTTCAGCATCGCGGCGGCCTTGTCGCGGCGGTCAGCGCGCGAGCCGATGCCGTGGATCTCAAGAGGTTCGGTCAATGCCGCCCCGATCCGCATCCGCGGAGACAGCGAGGAATAAGGGTCTTGGAAAACCATCTGCGCCTGGCGCTGAAAGGCGCTGCGTTGCGCCGCGGACATGCTGTGAACGGGCAGCGGCGGCGCCTCCGGCTCCGGGTAGAACAGCACCTCGCCCCCGGGATCAGGCGTCACGGCGCCAAGCGCCATCTGCGCACAGGTGGTCTTGCCCGAGCCGCTTTCCCCGACCACCGCCAGCGTCTTGCCTCTGACCACTTCCAGATTGACATCCTTGCAGGCGGTCACTGTCGTGGGTTTGCGCCAGCCCCCGGCGCGCAGGGCGAAGGTCTTGGTCACGTCACGCATTTTGAGGATCACATCCTGATGCGCGACCGCCCGGGCCGGGGCGGCGACCTCGGGGATCATTGTCGCGGCGGCAAAGAGCTTGCGGGTGTAGCCATGTTCAGGATGGCCCAGAACCTCTGGCGCGCTGCCGCTTTCCATGACCCGGCCCCCGCTCATGACGACGACCTGCTGGGCCATATTCGCCACGACGCCCAGATCATGGGTCACAAGGATCACCGCCATGCCGGTTTCCGATTGCAATGTCTTAATCAGCCCCAGCACCTGCGCCTGTGTCGTCACATCCAGCGCGGTCGTGGGTTCGTCAGCAATCAGCAGTTCAGGTTTGGCCACCATCGCCATGGCGATCATCGCGCGCTGTCGCATCCCGCCGGAGAGCTCGAAGGGATAGCTGCGCCAGACTCGCTCGGGCGCGGAGAAACCGACCCGCTCGAATTTTTGAAGCACCGCCCGCTTTGCCTCTGATCGGCTCATCGCGCGGTGCAACCGCAGCACTTCGGCCACCTGATTGCCGAGCCGATGCAAGGGCGAGAGCGAGCGCATCGGTTCCTGAAAGATCATCGAGATCCGGTCGCCCCTGATCTGGCGCATCGTCGCTTCGCGCAGGCCCAGCATATCCACCGGGGCGTTACCGCCCGCCAAGATGATCCTGCCGCTGCGGATCTGAGCCGCCTGCGGGAGGATACGCAGCACACTCCGGCAGGTCAGGGTCTTGCCAGAACCGCTTTCACCGACCAAGGCGAGCGTTTCACCGGCCTGTATGGAAAAGCTGACATTGCGCACCACCGGGTCGGCCTTGCCAAAGCCGATTGTCAGCCCGTCAACTTCCAACAGAGGTGCCATTGGTGCCCCAATCCATTCCCGCGCGCGCAGGGTCTGCCGAAGAGTGAAGCCGATTTACATGCATGCGTCCAGTGTCACGGCCGCGCGGGGGGCACTTATTCGGGTGCCACATCGGGGGTGCACAGGGAAAAGTGAATGTACATCGCGCCGCTTGGGTGGTTCAATTGGCGGGTACATCACAGCTGAATGGGGTGCGCTTGTGGCAACCTGGGCAGAGTTAGACGAAGAGATCGGCAAGTGGTCCGCGCAGGGTGAGGTGCCAACATTCTGGTGGCGCGACGATGATACCGAAGCCTGCACAGATCCATTGGAGAGGCTGATTGCCCTGTCTGAGCGTTTTCGCGCGCCCTTGCATCTGGCGGTTATTCCCGCTGCAATAGATGACACACTGGCTGACCGCCTGTCGGCGTCCCCGCAGGTCTATACCCTGCAACATGGATTTGCGCATAAAAACCACGAACCCAAAGGCACCCGCGCCTCCGAGGTCGGCAGGCTGCGCGATTTGGCTTTGATCGAAGAGGATCTGCGCGAGGGCTGGCGGCGGATGCAACTGGCGAGATTGCCAAACATGCTGCCCGTATTCGTCCCGCCGTGGAACCGGATCGGAGAGAAGGTTCTGCCATATTTGCCGCGATGGGGCTATGCTGCGCTTTCGGGTTTTGACGCGCGGCCCCACCCCGAGCCTGTGCCCGGCTTGCAGCATCTCAACGGTCACATCGATCCCATTCGCTGGAAAGAGGGCGCAAAGTTCGCGGGCGTCGAAAAAACCTTGGAGCAATGTCTGCGCCATCTGCGCAAGCGGCGGCTGGAAGACGCCTATCGAAACGAGCCGACCGGACTTGTCAGCCATCACCTGCAAACCGATGCCGAGACTTGGGACTTTATGGAAGCCTTGATGGCGCGGCTGACCCATAGGGCGGCGACCCGGTGGATATCATTGAAAAGCCAGATGAAATGAGCCCGAAATGTTAGATATCGCCTATGCGCCCCCCGCCGAACGGGAGGAGGTCGCGCAATTTATGAACGCCGTCTTCATCCGCGCGAAATGGGGCATCGACAGGTGGCGGGCCTTGCTGGCCGGGCGCTGGTGCGGCCCCGAGGGGCGCTACGCCATAACCGTGCGCGATGACGGGCGGCTGATCGGTGTGCTGGGGCTGGTCTATGCCGAGCGGCAAACGTCGCATGGCCCCAGAACCACGGCGGATATGACCTCATGGTATGTGCTAAAGGACTATCGCGGGCAGGGGGTCGGGAAGAAAATGCTCGCCTTGGCGACCTTGGACCCTGATGTGACGGTGACGAATTTCTCCAGCGCCAAGGCCGCCGTTAATGTTTTGGAAAAAGCGGGGTTGAGGGAATTGGACCGGGAGCGTCTGGTCTGGCATCCCTCGAAGGAGGCAGGTTTTGAAGTGCATGATGACCCTTTGTCTCTGGGGGATCGCCTGCCTGCAAAAGACCGCCGGATCATCGCAGATCATCAGGGGCTGCGGCTGAGATTTCTGGCGGTAGACACCCCCGAAGGGCTCTGCACGATGGTGATATACCCGCAGAAAAAACATGATGACTATGTGACCCATGAAATCATGTATCTCGCCGATCAGCCGCTCTTTGCCCGATATGCAAGGCAGATCGCGGCCTCGGTCCTGCCGTCGGACGCCGCAATCCTTTCACTCGACCGCCGTTTTGCGCGCGAAGGCATTGTCTGTGATGAGGTCCGGGCGTTCGCCACGCCCCGATACTGCCAGCCCGGGCTCTTGGACCCCAGCGAGATCGATATGCTCTATTCGGAATGCGTCCTGCTCAACATCAAGATACATTGAGGCGCGGCAGCGGCGGCCCTTTGCCCGGCTCAGACGTTGTAGAAATCGCGGTACCAGTCCACAAAATGCTGCAGGCCTGCGTCGACCGCGGTGGAATGCTGCTTGCCGATCAGCGTCTGTAGCAGCGTGGTATCGGCCCATGTGGCCGGCACGTCACCGGGCTGGATCGGATGGAAGGTCTTGAGCGCCACCTGCCCGCAGGCCGTCTCGATCGCTGCGATGAAATCCATCAGCGAGACCGGGGCGGCATTGCCGATATTGACGGTTCGAAACGGCGCGACGGGTGACATGCTATCGCCCGCCACCGGATGGGCCGGATCGGGCGTGACATCGATCAGGGCCATGATCGCGCGGACAAGATCATCCACATAGGTGAAATCGCGCTGCATCTTGCCGTGATTGTAAACGTCGATCGGTTCGCGGTTCAGGATCGCTTGGGTGAACTTGAAATAGGCCATGTCCGGGCGGCCCCAAGGGCCATAGACGGTGAAGAAACGGAACATGGTGGTGGGCAGACGGTAGAGATGGGCATAGGAATGCGCCATGTTTTCCGTCGCCTTCTTGGTCGCCGCATAGAAGGACATCTGCGTATCGACCTTATCCGCCTCTTTGTACGGCATCTGGCGATTGGCCCCAAAGATGGACGAGCTGGACGCCAGCAACATATGGGCAGGCGGAAAGGCGCGGGCGGCTTCGAGCAATTCAAAGGTGCCGATAAGATTGGCATCCAGATAGGCCCGCGGATCTTCGATGGAATGGCGCACCCCCGCTTGCGCGGCCAGATGTACCACGACCTCCGGGCGGTGCGCGTCGAAGAGCGACATCAGGGTTTGCGGGCTTTCCAATCTATCGTTCACGATGCTGAACTGCGCATAGGCGCAAAGCTGCGATTGTCGGCTCCGCTTTAGCTCGACGTCATAATAGTCCGACAGGCTGTCGATCCCGATCACCCGCCAGCCCGCCCGCAACAGCGCCAGAGACACGAAATAACCGATAAAGCCCGACGATCCGGTGACGATTGCGGTTCTCATTCAAAGCGCTCCGCTGCCGAACGTCGCAGGCTCTGGAGTGAGAGAGGATTGAAGTGCATAACGGCGTGCGAACTTCCGTGTCACGGGGGGAGAGCAAGGGCGGGGCAGGATAGGCTGCCCTTGCGCTTAGACAATTGGTACTGACAGCGCGGGCCAAAAGCAACTATGCGTTGTGCCGACCGCGGGTCAGAGGGGGCTGCACCAGCAGCGCTCGACCAATCTTCCCGCCGGGTCAGGACGCTTGCCGGCGGTCGCGCAGATCCTTGAAGGCCACCAACAAGGCCAGGACGACAACGACCGAGATCAGGCCGAACCCCACGACCATCGCCACCGTCCAAGAGGTTGCCGACAGCGCGTAGAACGTCGCCGCGGTGATCAGGGCGATGCCAACGGCCGTGCCAATCCGCTGGCCCGTCTGCATGATCGCCCCGGAACTGCCGGCATAATCCAGCGGCACTTGCGCAAGGGTCAGCGTTTGGTTTGGGCTGATGACCGTCCCCTGCGCCACGCCGATAAAGGACAGCGATGCCAGCAGCCACCAGATGCTCAGATGCCCCGCGTCCGCCAGGATCACCACCCCGATGCTGAGGCCAAGACCGAAGAGCGCCAGCACCAGCCCGCCGATCACCAGTTTCCGGCCAAACCGCGCAACCCGGCTTCCGGCCCAATGGGCGGCATAGGCCGAAAGCAGCGCCGCGGGAATGCCAAAGGCGGAGGATTGCAGCGCGGTCATTCCGTTGCCTTCCTGCACATATAGCGCAACCAGAACCCAGACACTGGTCACGCCCATGAAATAGAGCGTCATAATCGTGATGCCATTGGTATAGCTCCGGGTGGCAAAGACCTTGAGATCGACCATCGGCTTCAGCCCCAGCCGGAGATAGCGCTGCTCCCATCTGACCCAGAGCCAGCCCAGCAGCGCACCCAGGGGCAGCAAGCCCCAGACCAGCCTGTCGCCACTGTCTTCGACAAAGGGAAACAGGACCGCGAGCACGGCCAGGGCCAATAGAACCGCGCCGACCGGATCAAGCGAGCGCAGCCCGCTTCCGGTGCGCGGCAGCCGAACGATCAAGGGCCGGGGAAACCAGAGCAGCCCCAGAACGATGGCGGTAATGCCGATCGGGACATTGACCAGAAACGTCAGCCTCCAGCCAAGGTCAGGGCCGCCGAGTTCAATCAAGACGCCGCCGAGCACCGGACCGACCGCGACCGAGAGGCCGACAGTCGTGCCGAAATACCCAAAGGCCCGCCCCCGCGCGTCGCCGCGAAAATAATGCTGGATCATCCCGAGCCCCTGCGGGTTGAGCAGACCGGAGCCGATGCCCTGGGCAAAGCGCGCGGCATTGAGCCATGTCGCATTGGGCGCCAGACCCGCCGCGATTGAGGAGAGGGTAAAGACCGTCACCCCGATCAGAAACAGCCCGCCACGCCCCATGATGTCACCGGCCCGGCCCGCGGCCACCAGCACCACGCCAAAGGTCAGCGCATAGCCCGAGAGCACCCATTGCAGGTCAGACTGCGTCGCATCGAGGCCGATCCGGATCGAAGGCAGGGCCACATTCACGATGCTGACACTGATCAGGGTCATGAATATCGTGACCATAAGCACGGCAAGGATACGCCACCGCACCGGATCCACCGTGGGGTCAGACTGCGCCCCGGCGAATTGGTTTATATCTGTTTGCGATGAAGTCATGGCTGCGGCCCTCATTGATGAACCCAAGCAGGGCTATGTAGCCCTCGCCGCGCGAGAAGACAAATGAGCCGAGGCGGATCGCGCCCGCTATCAGACCGGGTGGGGAAGGACAGCCAGGCGCAGGGGGCAAACTTTCCGGCAGGCCGGCGCTTGGGAGGTCATCAGGTGAGCGCCGCTTCCCTAAAGCGCTTCTTGCAATCGAATTAGGTGGCATGACCTCGATGAGCTCATGTTTCCGCCCCTTTCCCCGCCACAAACGCTTAGCCGAAAACTCTAGCATCGACCGATCCAGTTTTCACGGACGCATCGCACCCGTCATCAGTCAAATTCCTCCAGCAGTTTTTCCAGACCCGCTTCGAGCTTGTCGAAAGCCTCTCCCAGACGCGCTTCGAGTGCGACTTGATGCGATTTCGCAAGGGGCAGCAATTCGGCCATCAGCTTGCGGCCCTTGGGGGTCAGGGTCAGGATCACCAGCCGCCGGTCTGTCGGGTTTTGCCGACGTTCGATTAGCCCGACCTCGCGCAGACGCTTGGCCGAGCGGCTCACCTCGTATTTCTCCATCGCGATCCGGGCTTCGATGTCGCGGACCGAGACCTTGCCGGAATGCGCCAGATGCACCAGCACGCGCCATTCGGAAATCGATATGCCGAACCTTTCGCGATATTGCCGCGCGAGCGCCTCGCTCGTCCGCTTTGCCGCTACAGCCAGCCGGTAGGGTGTGAAGCCGAAGAGGTCGAACTCCGGCAGAGGGGGCAGGTCGTCTGGCATAGGAACATCCTTTTATGGGCAATATCCACCAATCCCGGCGTCCCGCGCAAGCGATTTCATTGCGGATGCTATGAATCTTCTTGACGACGTTGCAATTGCAACGTCTATAGTGGGCGGTGATTCAGCGCCGCGTCTGTCGCAGGGGCGGGGCACAGTCGGGGGGAGCCCAGACGACCAAGCACAAGCGCCCCAAGGGGTCGATCCGCGCGACGGGCGCGGCCCGGGGCGGCGGCATCGGCAGGGTAGACGCGGCACTGGGAGATCGCCCTGTGCGCTAGAACCACATCGGCGCGGCCCTTGCGCCGGGAACGAAACGACCGCGGGCACGCCCGTGACACTAACTGGAAGGACAGCATCATGGCCAAGGCATTCGCATCGCAAGGCGATATGGAAGACAAGAAGATCAGCTTTACCGAGGTGGGCGACGGGCTTTGGGCCTTTACCGCTGAGGGCGACCCGAACACCGGCGTGATCATCGGCGACGAAAGCGTGATGATCGTAGAGGCGCAGGCCACCCCGCGTTTGGCGCGCATGGTGATCGAGAAGGTGCGCGAGGTGACGGACAAGCCGATCTCGCATCTCGTGATGACCCATTACCACGCGGTGCGCGTTCTGGGCGCCAGCGCTTATGGCGCGCGCGAAGTCATCATGTCCGACGTGGCCGCGGCCATGGTCGAGGAACGCGGACAAGAAGATTGGGACAGCGAATTCGGCCGCTTCCCGCGCCTGTTCCAGGGGCATGAGGAAATCCCCGGCCTGACCCGGCCCACCACCACTTTCAGCGAGAGCATGACCGTCTACCTTGGCAAGCGCCGCGTCGACATCATGAAGCTGGGCCGTGCCCATACCGCTGGCGACGCGGTGGTGTGGGTGCCCGATCAGGAGGTCATGTTCACCGGCGACATCGTGGAATATCACTCTGCCTGCTACTGCGGCGACGGCCATTTCAACGACTGGCCCGAAACCCTGGCCAATATCGCCGCTTTCGAGCCAAAGTCCATCGCGCCGGGCCGCGGCGATGCGCTGGTCGGTGAAGAGATGGTGGCGCGTGCCATCGCCAATACCGCGGATTTCGTAGAAAGCACCTATAAGCCCGTGGCCCGCGTCGTGGCGCGCGGCGGCACGCTGAAGGAAGCCTGGGACGCGGTGCGTGCCGAATGCGACCCGAAGTTCAGTGACTATGCGATCTATGAGCATTGCCTGCCGTTCAACGTGGCCCGCGCCTATGACGAGGCGCGCGGCATCGACACGCCGCGTGTCTGGACCGCCGAGCGCGACCAAGACATGTGGAACGACCTGCAGGGGTGACCCGACCCGGCGCGCTGCGGTGAAGCCTCCGGGCCGATCCGCATCGCGCAGGGCAGCCTAATTCTGCGGCGCGCTTTGGTCTGTTCAGGAAAACGCGCCAAAGCGCCCAAGACATATCCCGGGCCGTTCAGGCCAGGGCCGGGCCGCTGGCCTGACTTTTGGAGGAGACGAAAATGCCCTTAGATGATCGCTACCAACTGGCCTTCAAGCTCTACCCCTATGCCCGGTCCGACGACCAAGACAGCGCAACGCCGGTGCGCCATCCGGTGGTTGTCGTCGGCGGCGGCCCCATCGGGGTTGCCACCGCGCTGGACCTTGGCCTGCAGGGCATTCCGGTTGTGCTTCTCGACGATCACGAGGGGGTCGGGCAAGGCAGCCGCGCCATCTGCTTTTCCAAACGCAGCCTCGAAATCGCCGACCGCTACGGCTGTGCCACACCGATGCTGGACAAGGGCGTGGTCTGGAACCTGGGCAAGGTCTTTCACGAAGACCGCAAGGTCTATGAGTTCAACCTGCTGCCCGAGGAAGGCCACCGCTTTCCCGCCTTCATCAATCTGGCCCAGCCCGATTTCGAGAAATTCCTGGTGGAGCGCATCCGCGCGGCCCAGGCCGAGGGGGCGTCGATCGAGCTGCGTGGCAAGAACCGGGTCGACAGTATCGAGGTGAAGGAGGATCATACGCTCCTCAACATCGCCACGCCCGAAGGGGAATACAGCATCGAGGCCGACTGGCTCATCGCCGCCGATGGCGCGAGCTCGCCGCTGCGGTCGATGATGGGGCTGGATTTCGAGGGCCGCGTCTTTCAGGACAGCTTCCTGATCGCCGATATCCGGATGCTCTCCGAAAGCTTTCCGACCGAACGCTGGTTCTGGTTCGAGCCCTCGCATAAGGCCGGCGCCTCGACCCTGTTGCACAAGCAGCCCGATGATATCTGGCGGGTTGATTTCCAGATCGGCTGGGATGTCGACCGCGCCGAGGAGTTGAAGGAAGAGAACGTTCGCAAACGGCTCGATGCGATGCTGGGGCAGGACGTCGAATATGAGATCGTCTGGAAGTCGATCTATACGTTCCAATGCCGCCGGATGAAGCAGTTCCGCCATGGCCGGGTGATCTTTGCCGGGGACAGCGCCCATCAGGTCAGCCCCTTTGGCGCGCGCGGGGCCAATTCGGGCCTCCAGGATGCCGACAATCTGGGCTGGAAACTGGGCATGGTCATCCGGGGCGATGCGCCCGAGAGACTGCTGGACAGCTATCATGAGGAACGGGCTGCCGGAGCCGATGAAAACATCCTCAATTCGACCCGGGCGACGGATTTCATCACCCCAAAATCCCAGATCAGCCATGTGTTTCGCAATGCGGTGCTCGCCCTGTCGGAAACCCATGAGTTTGCCCGCCCGCTGGTAAATTCCGGCCGGCTTTCGGTGCCCTGCGTCTATGACGGGCTTTCGCTGATCGGAGAGGACGCGCTGACCGGCGGACCCGAACAGACCCGCCCCGGCAGCCCCTGTCCCGATGCCCCGCTGGGTGACGGGTACCTGCTGTCGGCCCTCGGTGATCGTTTTACCCTGCTCACGGTGGATGCGGGCGGGGCCGCGGATGTCACCGAAGACGGGATAGTCGCGCGACATCTGGCCGTCGACACGGGGGACGATCCCTCGGGCGCATTGGCGCGCCGTTACCTTGGCGAGGCCCGCTCGGCGGTCTATCTGATCCGCCCGGATCAGCATGTGGTCGCCCGATGGGACAGTTTTGACGAAACCGCGATCCGCGCCGCTCTGCGCTGCGCCTGTGCGAAGGAGTGAGCGCAATGCCCTTGAATACCAAGCCCAATATCGCCGGCGCGGATGAGTTCTACGCCGATCTGATCCAGTCCCATGACGGTCTGACCGACGCGGAAAGCGCGGCCTTTAACGCCCGTCTGGTTCTCGTGCTCGCCAACCACATAGGCGACCGCAGCGTTCTCTCCGAGGCGCTGCAAGTGGCGCGAGACGCCCGGGCGACTGCGGTTTCGCAGGGTAAGACCTGACACCCGGAGGGGCGGGGAAGCCGTTCGACGCCTTGCCGCAGGCTGCGGCAGGTTAGGTCCGCATCTTTTCCGGTGCCGGGGGCGGCTCTGCGGGGTCGGCGTGCCAGCCTGTCGCGGCGTCCAGCAGGGCCACCAGAAAGGCCGCCGTGAAGGCCCCGGCCAAGGTCAAAACGATCCGGGTGAAACTGGCATAGGCGGGGTCTTGGGTCGAGAGCGCGCCGGCGACCAAGGCCAGCGTCACCGAAAACCCATATTGATAGACCATGCTGGGATGGCGGCCGTTCAGCATTTTGGAGCCAAAGAACAGACCCGAAAGAAAGACCAGCCCCAATATGATCGGCAGATGTGATGAGACGGTGAACAGCCACAGCACCAAAAGCGCCACCGCCACGCCATAGACCGTCGCCCGAACCCGCTGAAACGCCTCGTCCCAGACCCGCCGCCGGGTGGGAAAGACGACGACCATCGCCGCGATCATCGCCATCATCATGTCCGAGGGCTGCATCACCGAATAAAGCCAAAAGCTCAGCCCCATCAGCACAGAGGCGCGGATGGCAGCGCCGGTCTCAACCCGTCCCCCACTGGGCATGGGTTCATCCACATGCATCTCCCGCGTGCGGGCCGGCAAAAGGATATAGACCACCGGCCCGATCACCAGCGCCACCAGTGACGCCTGCGCAAAACCGTCGCGCATCGCCTCCAGAGTGGCGGTGCCATGCATCCCCATGATCGACATCAAAAGCGCGACGACAATGATCAGCATCCCGACCTGCGCACCGGTCTTCAGGATCATGCGGAAGGCCATGAAATAGACCAGCCAGATCGCCCCGATATAGACCACAGGGACCGGGCGCAATTGTTCGACAAACCACGTCATGACATAGACCATGATGATCATCACAATCGGCCCCGCCACGGCCTTGACCGGATTGAACGCCTTACGCTGCGCGGCGATCAGCCCCAGGGGCAGGGCCGCGATGATGGGGGGAAGCGCGGGGTTCAAGATCGGTATCGCGGCAAAGGCGAGCATCCCCGTCAGCCCCAGGCGCACCGCATAGAGCGGGTCTTCGGTGACGTCAGGGCGCGGGGTGACATACATCTGCGGGCCTCAATGCAGATGGCTGGTAAAGGATTTGACGCGCTGGAGGGCGGCGGCGAACCATGCGATCGGATTGCCCCGCCCCTCGGCATAGATCACCGCGTTCACCTTGCCGCCCACGCGCACGTTCTGGGGCCATTGCGCCATCCCGCCCGCGAGTTCGATCCGCACCGGGATGCGGCGGGCGGGCTCGAACCAACGGTTGCTGGGCTGGTTGACGACCAGCCCCCCTTGGACATTGCGCCCGGGGTTGATGCCCCATGCGATGCTCTGCACCCGGCCCTCGAAAATCTGCCCCGGCACCGCGTCGAAGAGCAGCCCGACCTCGTCGCCCGGATCGATTTCCTGCAGTTGATTTTCCCGCAGATCCACGGTGACCCAGGCGGCATCGGCGTCGATAAAGGTCAGCGCCGGGTTGCCCGCGCCGACAAACTGCCCCTCGGCAAGCAGCACATTCGTCACCACCCCGTAATGCGGCGCGCGCACCTGGGTCGATGCCAGATCATACTGCGCCCGCTCCAATTGCGCCTGAGCCGCCAAGATCGCCGGGTTGTCCTGGCCCTGAGAGCCCAGCTGCCTGCGCGCACTTTCCAAATTCGCCTCTGCTGAGGCGAGCCGGGCTTCGGCATCGGCGACTTGACCGCGCGCCGTGTCCCCCTGTGCGGTGGTCGCAAGGCCGCGCTCCTCTAGGCGAAACGTGCGGTCGGCCTGCAAACGGGTTGTCTCCAAGGCCGCGCGCGCCTGGGACACGGCAGCCTGCGCGGCGACCAGTGAAGCACCCGAGGCGTCGATGTTCTGCACCGTGGAGGTCAGATTGGCCTCGGCCTGTTTCACCGCCAGTTCGAAAGGCTGCGGGTCGAGCTGAAACAGCGGGTCCCCCGCCTGTACCACCGCGTCATCCTGCACCTGAACCCGCAGGACCTCGCCCGACACCCGGGGCGCGATCTGCACCACATGGGCCGAGACGATGCCCCGGGAGGAGGAAGGGGCCATCCGGTCGGTCAAGGAATAGAGCCCCACCGCGATCAGCAGCAAGATGATCGTGATGAGTGCAATTTTCCCGGCGGGATTTTTTGCGGGCGCTGCGGCGGTGTCGCTCATAGTAACCTCGACTGATACTCTGCCTTATGACCTAGGGTGATCCGCCGCTGGCGCAAACTTATCGGGATGGAACCCACCGACGCGCCACCGCCTTACCGCCTGCGCGCGACGATTGCCGTGCCATCCGCGCTGCGCAGCAGCAGGGCCCCCGTCTCATCGATTGTATAGCTTTCGATGCGGGGCAAGATGTCGAGCAAACGCGCTTCTTGTTCCATCAAAGCCGGCGGGCAGAGCATCATTGTGGCGCCGCCATTCGTGATGTTCAGCTCTGCACCTTCGCGGCTGTACCGCCCGAGCAGCCGGTTGCAGGACGCGTTCCCCGCGAGACTGCCATCCGCCATGAAGGACAGGCTCGCGGGGCTGTTGTCGATCACACCCTTGCCGCCGATGTCCTCGATCACCCATTCGCCGCCGGTCAACTGCGGGCTCGCCGCGCCCTGCATCAGATGCTCGGCCACGGCGCGGTAGGCGGGAAGCGATGTCGGATCGCTCTCGGCATTGGCGGCCACGGGGTTGGAGGCAAAGCGCACGATGACCATCTCGGCCGTCGGGTCGATCCAGATCGTCTGCCCATGCACCCCGCGGGCGGCAAAGGCGCCGTGATCGTCATGGCTGACCCACCACATGCCACGGTAGCTCCAGCCGGGCAGAAGATCATAGCCCGCCTTGGCAAAGGCGTCCTTGTCGCCGCCCTGGCGGATCCGGTCGATCGCGGCGGCGGGAATGATCTCTTCGCCCTGCCAGACACCGTTTTGCAGCACCAGCTGCCCAAAGCGGGCCATGTCGCGCAGGGTGGCGTTAAATCCGCCGCCCGCAAAGGGCGTGCCGATCGAATCCACCGTGAAGAAGGCTTCGCGTTCCGCGCCGATCTTGGACCAGATCCGGTCGGACAGGAACTCTGCCGCCGAGACACCGCTGCTCCGCGCCACCAGCCAGCCGGCCGCATCCGCGTTGACGGTCTTGTAGCCAAAAGCCTCGCCATGTTCGTCGTCGTTCTTCTGCACGGTTTGCAGATAGTCGAAATAGCTGCGCGGCCCGTCATAGCCCTCGGGCTTCGGCAAGGGGCTGCCCGCCTGGGCATAGGTCCAGACCTCGGCATCGGGGTCGGCATAGTCTTCGGAGTAATCCAGCGCGGTGGTCATCTCTAGCACCTGCGCCACCGTCGCGTCGCCAAAGGCGCTGTCGGCCAGTTCGGGGATGATATCGGCCATGCGGTCGGTCTCGTCGAGCTTGCCTTCCGCCACCAAGACTTCCGCCATCAGACCGGTGATGCTCTTCGTGACCGACATCGCCCCATGGAGGGTGTTCTCGTCCAGACAGCCGTCATAGCGTTCATAGACGATCCGGCCCTTGTGCAGCACCAGGGTGCCGTCGGTGTAATTGGCGTCAAAGGCGGCGTCCCAGGTCATCTCCGCGCCGCCGCCGATGGGGGTAAAGCGCACCGCGTCGATCGTGTCGTCCAGATCGCGCGGCAGGGGGCTGGCGCCGCCGGAGCCGTTGCGCACGCCGACCGTGGGCATCAGCTCGCGGAAATGGCACACGGTCCAGCGCAGCTTCGGAAAGGCAAAGTAATCCGCATCGGTAAAACGGATGGTCTTGTCAGCCGGGGGCGGAAACCCCTGCATCCATCCCAGGGGGACCGGGTCAGAGGCCTGCGCATTTAATGGTGTCGCATTCTGTGCCATCGCAGCCCCTCCGAATGCCATGGATGCGGCCAGCGCCGCGTTCAAGAAAAGCTTCATGTTCATGTCTTTCATTCTTTCTTTGATAGCGCGGTGCATCGAACCGGCAAACTGCGTGCTTTTTGCGGTTGCTTGGCCAGCATGCCACTGCCGAAATCAGCGGCGCTCATGACAATTCCTGACTGCCGCCGCCGGAGACGGTCAGGATCTGACCGCTGATCCAGGCCGAGGCCGGCGCGCAGAGAAACAGCGCCGCATTGGCCATATCCGCGGCATCCCCCAGACGTTTTATAGGCGTGTGTTTCAGCATGGTGGCCTCGATCTCATCGGTCAGAACGGACTCCAAGGCAGCGGTGCGCGTGGCGCCGGGGGCCACGCCATTCACCCGGATCCCCTTGGGGCCAAGGTCAAAGGCGATGTTGCGGATCAGATGGTTTGTCGCCGCCTTTGAGGCCCCGTAGGAGGCCATTTTCTCGTTCTTGTTCTCACCCGCCATCGAGCTGATCGCCACGATGGCGCCGCCCCCTGCCTTCTCCATTTCTGGAGCGGCAAGCTGGGCCAGCCGGAACAACGAAAAGACATTGAGATCGAAGGCGCGTTTGAAATCAGCCATCGGCATGTCGAAGGGCTTCGGCCCGCCACCGCCCGCGTTGCTGACCAGAAGAGACAGTTTGCCAAAGGCGTTGACGGTTTCCGTCACACTGGCGACGAGGTCATCTTCTTTGGTGACATCGCATGCCAGTGCCTTGGCCTGTCCGCCTGCCCCGGTGATCTCGGCGGCAACCGCCTCGGCAGCCTTCAGGTCATAGTCCGTGACCATGACACGCGCGCCCGCCCCGGCGAAGGTCAGGGCGATCTCTCGCCCGATGCCGGCCCCGGCGCCCGTGATCAGGGCCACATCGCCATCAAGCTGGAAATTCTTAGCATCAAACATGATCGAACCTTCATTCCTGTGTTAAGACCGGGCGCGGGAAACGGCGCCATGCGCCCTTTGTCAGGCCGCGGGGCCGGGGTGGAACACCCGCCGCCTGCGCTTCTACTTAGGATCTATAGCATGCAGGTCAGGGGCAGAGATACGCCGCCGGGGCCGCCGGTTGCCCATTTTGGGTAATGTGGCTACCTTCAGGGGCCTAGAGGGAGCGAGACAATGCCGCAGAGCCCGCAAGACCCAAGAACCGATTTCGCCCAAGCCTTCCCGGCCCATGTCGGTGCTTTGGTCAGGTTGCTGACTGTCCTGCGTCGGGAGTTCGATGGCGACCTTGATCTGCTTCTGATCTGCGCGATCGTAGGGGAGCGGCATTTCGCCCGGCGGATCGATCCTGCGACCCCGACCTATAAGACGCTTGGCGCAACACCCGTGACGAAGACACCCAGCGTCAACGCCTATTCCATCGCGCAATATTCGGGCATCCCCCGCGAAACCGTCCGCCGCAAAGTGTCGCGGCTGGTCGATAACGGATGGCTTCGCGTTGACGGCAAAGGCAATTTTAGCCCCACGGCAAAGGCGGCCGAAGACCTGATGCATGGAACGCAAGAGACCGTCCGGTTTCTGAAAGACGTCTCCCCCTATGGCGGGTCTCTATCGGAGACGTAGATTCATCGTTCCGGGTTCTGATTGGCTGCGCGGGGAGAATTTAGCGTCATCCGCCCCTGACAAGCGCCGTTTTGACCCCAAGGACTTTGGGCCGTTTCAGCACTTCACCATGCCTGCGGCGCACCAGTCGTCGAAAATCTCCAACGCCTTATCGCAAAACGCCGCGTCGTTGATGTGACAGGGAAGCCAATGCGCCGTGACATTCTCGGGAACCCCCGCCCGCATCTCCTCCAGAAAGGCTTGCAAGCCTTCCTTATCGTGCAGGTCCGCCCCGTCGCGGTCCCATTCCCCCAGCCCCGCTTCGGGCAGGAGCAGCGCCACCGGCCCCTGCGCCGTCGCCAGCTGACGCGCATGGGCGCGCGCGACCTCGCGGCGCTCTTCCGTGTTCAACACGATCGAGGTGAGCAGGCGGTTATGCGCATGTTTGGGATGTTCGGCCCATTTTTCGGGCAGGGGCTGCCAGCCAACGACATCGACAAGGTCGTAGCACCCGGGCGCCACGATCTGCGGGGTGCCGGCCTGTCCTGCACTGGTCAACCGGCCCGCGCCGGCGGAGATGTTGGAGCCATGCGCATGGTTGCCCAGCTCTTGCGTGCAGAAATCCATCACACAGGCAAAAGCCCCCTGCGCGGCCAGGCTCTCGAACGCCCTTCCGCCCATGCCGGTGGCATGGAAGACCGCCACCTCATAGCCGCGCTCTTCGAGCGCCGGTTTCAGTGGGACAACGTATTTCAACGCCGAAGTGCCCAGAGACATGACACCGACCAGCGGCTTGCCGGGGGTGGGCGGCTCCACCGCCCGCGCTGCGCCCAAGACCGCGCCCGCAGCCTGGCTGAGCGAAGATTTGCAGACTGAATTCAACCCGTAGAGCCCGCCGGCCCAGAGGATCATCTGCGTGTCCGCCGCCAGACGCTCTGCCGGGATCAGCGGCGAGAAAGAGACCGTCGAGACCACGTATTTCGGAACCCCGAGCGGCAACGCCGTGCAAACGTCGAGCGCCAGATCGGTGCCCATCGTGCCGCCCAGCACGATCATCCCGTCGAATACGCCCTGGCGGTGCAGACGCGAGGTCAGCAGGCTCGCGCCCCGGGCCATGATCTGCATCGCGTGGTTCTCGTCACCGCTGTCGATCGCGGCCTGAATCGAGCTGCCCCCCTCAGCCGCCACATCATGTTTGGAGTAATCGGTGGGCTGCGGCGGCTCGCCCAAGACAGAGACATCCATGGTGACGACCTTGCCCCCCTGGGCGCGGATCACCCGCGCGAGGTAGGACAGTTCGTCATTCTTCGTGTCATAGGTGCCGATCACAAGGATGGTTCTGTCAGTCATGGCGGCGTCCTACAGTTTGATCCAGGCGGTTTTCAGATCGGTATATTTATCGAAGGCGTGCAGCGACTTGTCGACGCCATTGCCGGATTGGCCGACGCCCCCCAACGGCACGGTCCCGTCAGAGCCGCCATAGGTGTTGATATGCATCACCCCGGCGCGAACGGCGCGGGTCATCCGATGCGCCCGGCCCAGGTTGGCGGTCCAGGCGGCGCCAGCCAGCCCGTAGACGGTGGCATTGGCAAGGCGCACCGCCTCCTCCTCTGTCTCAAAGGGCGTGACACCCAGTACCGGGCCAAAAACCTCTTGCTGGGCGAGCGACGCCTCCGGGCGCACGTCCGTCACCACGGTGGGCGCCATGTACCAGCCGCCGGTCTCCTCAAGAATGCGGCCGCCGCCGGTGACGACCTGCCCGCCTTCCGCCTGCGCGGTCTCGACAAAGCGCAGGTTCTGCGCGAGTTGCACTTCGGAATTGACCGCCCCGATCTGGGTGTCGAGGCGCAGCGGATCGCCAACCTGCATCGCCTCGGCTGCCTTGACGACTTCGGCCACGAAATCATCGTGGATCGAGGCTTCGACCAGCAGGCGCGAGGCGGCGACACAGACCTGCCCGGCATTGCGGAACATGCCCCCGGCCGCGACCTTGGCGGCCTCGGCGAGGTTGGGGGCGTCGGCAAAGACGATGTTGGGCGATTTGCCGCCGAGTTCCAGATAGACCCGCTTGAGGTTGGAGCGCGCCGCATATTCCAGCAGCCGCCGCCCGGTCGCGCCCGAACCGGTGAAGACCAGCACGTCGACATCCATCGACAGGCCCAGCGTCTCGCCCACCACAGCACCCTCGCCGGTGACCACGTTGAGCACGCCCGGCGGCAGCCCTGCCTCATGCGCCAGTTCGGCCATGCGCAGCAGCGTGAGCGAGGCCGTCTCAGCCGGTTTCAACACCACCGAATTGCCCGTCGCCAGCGCCGGGGCCAGCTTCCAGGCCCCGATCATCATCGGAAAGTTCCACGGCACGATGGCGCCCACCACGCCCACCGGTTCCCTGTGGATCAGACCCAGCACCTCTTCCGAAGTGGGGGCGATCTCGCCATAGACCTTGTCGAGTGCCTCGGCGTAGTAGCGGATGGTGCCCGCCGCAGAACCCGGCTCTGCCTTCAGGGCCATGCCGATCTCGGTGCCATTGTCGCGCACCCCCAGCACCGCCAGTTCCAGCGCATTGGCCTCGATCAGCTCGGCCCATTTCAGCAGCACCTTCTTGCGCATCGCGGGCGGCTGTCCGGCCCAGCGGCGATCTTCGAAGGCGGCGCGGGCGGCGGCGATGGCGGCTTCCATATCGGCGGTCGTGCCGCGCGCCACCTGGGTCAGCACCTGGCCGTCGATCGGGGAGCGAATGTCCATCGTGTCCCCGTCCGACGCCGGCACAGACTTGCCGTCGATCAGATGCGAAAACGTCTCTACGGGGCGCGCGCGCAGCGCGTCGATCGTCTTTTGGTCCATGGGGGGTTACCTTGTTTGCGTGTCGTGGATGTCGTCGTCTTCTGCATCCTGATGGGCGCGCCATTCCCGGATGAGCGTCCCGAAATGCAGCGTCAAAACCAGCAGGATGAGCGCGAAAATGATGAAGGATATCGGCCGGTCGATCATGTCGAGCGGGGTCGACAACCGCGGCAGGGCCGAGCGGAGCTTGACCTCCATGATGCCGCCCAGAACCATGCCGAGGATGATCGGCACGATCGGCAGGTTCAGCCGTTTGAGGATCAGCCCCAGCACCCCGAAGCCGGCGGCGATCATGCAATCGGTCAGCGAATTGCGCAGGCTGTAGACCCCGACAAAGGACAGGAGCAGAATGGCCAATCCGAGAAAACGGGTCGGCACACGAATGATCCGGGTCAACAGATTTGTCGAGAACAGCAGGAAGACCATGACGATCACATTCAGCGCGATCAGCGCGAAATAAAGGCCGTAGACCAGATCGATGTTGTTCTGGAAGAGCTGCGGGCCGGGAATGACATTATGCACGTAGAACACCGACAGCATCATCGCGGTCAGAGCCTCACCGGGGATGCCCAGGGCCAGAAGGGGGATCATCGCCGCAGCCGGCACCGCGTTGTTTGCCGCTTCCGAGGCGATCAGCCCCTCGGGCGAGCCCTTGCCAAAATCCTCGGGCTTCTCGGAAGTCCTCTGCGCGTAGGTGTAGCTCATGAACTGCGCGGTAAATTCACCGGTGCCCGGGATCATGCCGAGGATGACACCAAAGCCCGAGGCCACGCTCGCCACGCGCTTGTGCTTCAGCAGCTCGCGTAGGCCGGCGGTCATGCGGCCATTGACCGGCTTGGCTTCGGGACTGTCGTCGGGGGCGGTCAGAAGGAAAAAGGCCTGGCTCAGCGCAAAAAGCCCCAGCACCACGACGATCAGGTTGATGCCCGAGCCCAGAAAGGAAAGCCCGAAAGTATAGCGTTGGCTGTAGGTCACCGCATCGAGCCCGATGGTTTGAAGAAAGATTCCGAACATCGCCAGCATCCCGGCGGCGAAAATCTGGCCACGATGGGCGAGGATCACGAGGATGATCCCCAGCAGCGCGGCCAGAAAGATCTCGCGCGAGCCGAACATCGGTGCCACCACTGCCAACACGGGGGACAGAAGGATCAGGCAGAGGATGCCGAAGATGCCGCCCCAGAAAGAGGCCGAATAGGCCAGCGATACAGCGCGGTGCGCCTCACCCCGCTGGGTCATCGGGTAGCCGTCATAGGAGGTCAGCGCATTCACCGCCGTGCCCGGCGTATTGATCAGCACCGCCGGGATCGCCCCGCCATACATCGACGAGCCGTAGATCCCCAAGAGCATGGTCAGCCCGACGATCGGGTCCAGCGCAAAGGTCGCGGGCAGGAGGATGGCAATGGCCACCGCCGGGCCGACGCCGGGGATCGCGCCAATGATGACACCCCCGATGGAGCCGACGAGCAACGCCAGCACCACGTCCCAGCGGGCGATCATCTCAAGACCGGCAAGCATGTTTTCCATGAAGAAATCCGTTTAGAAATAGGTCAGCATGATTTGGCGCAGCCCGTCCGGCAGGAGATCATAGACCGCCCCCCCCGGCAGGTTGACCTTCAGCAGGGTTTTGAACAGGAGCACGATCACCAGCGCGGTGGCGCCCGCCGCCAAGAACACCTTGGGGCTGCGATAGCCCGCGCGCAGTGTTAGCAGCAGCGCCGCGATCAAGGTGGCGGGAAGATAGCCGGCCAGTGGCACGGCCGCCGCATAGGCGATGAACCAGGCGGCGTATTCCAACGAGGCGGCCCAGCGGCGGATCTCTTGCCAGCGCCCGTGGAGCCGTTTTGACAGCGCCGCCCCCAAAAGATGCAGGGCCGCGAAAATGGTCATGCCGCCCAGAGAGACTGCCGGCCAGAACCGGGGCTGGGCAAAGAGCGGCCCGCCGTTTCTCCAGGCGGTCTGATCCCCGATCTGCGACAGCAGCAGGATCGAGGCAATCAGCGCAAACCAGGCAAAGACGATGTCTCCGGGCCTGCGATACCGCTTGAAAAGGGATTGCAGCGTCTTGACGTGCGACATGGAACAGCTCCGGGCAGATACAAAAAGGGCCGGGCCGCTGCTGCGGCCCGGCCCCGGGATCGGATCACTTCGACAGCATGGTCTTGATGCGGCCCAGGGTCTCGATGTCCTGTTCGATCTGCGCCGCGACCTCATCCGCGGGTTGCCAGTAGACCTGCGCGCCGGTTTCGCCCGCGAGCTGCTGCGCGCGCTCCGACTTGACGGTCTTTTCGGCCACGGCGGCGATCTTGTCGCGCACGTCCTGCGGCGTGTCCTTGGGCACGAAGAGCCCGTTCCACAGAGCCACGTTGAGATCCGGCGCCAGTTCCGCCACCGTCGGCGTGTCGGGGGTCAGCGGAATGCGTTCGGACCCGATCGAGGCCAGCACCTTGATATCATCGAGGCAGGGCAGGATCAGCTGCAACGTGGTATTGACCACATCGACGTCGCCAGAGGCCAGCGTGTTGCAATCAAGCGCATCGAAAGCGGCATCAGAGGCGAAGGCAAAGCCTTTATCCTTGGCCAACCCCAGCGTCACCTGCGTCGGCACAAGCGGGGCGCCGAAATGGCCCAGCACGACATCATTGTCCTGCGCATGAGCGGCGAGACCCTCGATATCGTCATAGGGCGCATCCCCCGAGGTGGCGATGACGAAAGGATAGGTCAGAAAGTTCCCCACCGGCACAAAGGGGTCGGGATCGAGCTGCGGAATGCCCAGCTGCGGCCCGACCGTCGGAACCGCGGCGATGAAGGAGCCGATGGTATAGCCGTCGGCCGGTGCATTGGCGACCTCGATGGCGCCCGGGAAGGGCCCGCCGCCGCCGCCCGGCTTGTTCACCACGGCGGTCGGCACGCCGTATTCCGCCGAGAAATCCTCGGCGATCATCCGCGTCAGCACGTCTTCAAGATCGCCCGGAGGCCAGGGCACCACGAATTCCACCGGTTTTTCAGGATATTCCGCCTGCGCCGCGCCGCCAAGCGCACTCAGGGCGAGCGCCAATGTGCTGGCGGCCACTGTATATTTGTTCATCACTCTCTCCCAGATGATCGGTTCGTATACTGAACCGTCGTTTCAAAAATAACTTGTCTGGATTGAGATCATGTGTCAAATAATTTTTTGTCTCGAACGAAAGGGGCGGTCATGTCCTCTACCACCAAGGCCCTCGAATTGCTTTCCTGCTTCTCCGAAGCGCGGCCCGAACTCGGCCTGTCGGAGATCCGCCGGATCGCCGGGCGCGACAAGGCGACGACCTATCGACATCTTCAGGATCTCGAAGCGGTAGGATTTGTTGAGCAGAACCAGGTGACCAAGAACTACCGGCTTGGCCCGGCCCTGTTGCACCTCGCGCAGGTCCGTGAGGCCAGCGTGCCCCGCAAGGCCGGGGCCGAAGGCCCGCTCGCCGCCTTGGCCAAGGCGACAGGGGAGACCGCACATGTGGCGGTTCTATCGGACAAGACGCTGTACCCGCTTCTGGCCCGCGATTCACCGACATATGCCATACGCGCGATTATCGATCTCGCGACCTTTCCGCTGCATGCCACGTCATCCGGGATCTGCGCCGTGGCTTTCGGCCCGGAGGCACTCTTTGAACAGGCCTGTGCAGCGCTCGAAAAATACACCGAAGCCACCCCCGTCACCCGAGCGGCATTGACCGAGGAGGTCGCCCGGGCCCGGGCAACCGGCTTTGGCCACGGCCTCGGCACTTTCGAAGCGGACATCACCTCTTTCGCGGCCCCGATTTTCGATCAGACCGGACAATTCGCCGCGACAGTGGCTGTGGCGGGGGTCGCGTCGCGGCTCACGCCGCATCTGGAAGCTCTGATCAAGTTTGAGCTTGCCGGCGCGAGCCGCGCCATCACCCGCAGCTGGGGCGGCAGCCTACCCGCCGCGATCGAGGACCTCTGGTCTGATCTTACTCCCCCCTCAGAAATACAGGACCCCACATCATGAAAGATTCGAACTTCCTCAAAGAAAACAATGCCCGGCTGATGTGGCACCCGATGACGTCGCCCGCCGACAGTATCGCGAACCCGCCCAAGATCATCACCGGTGCCGCGGGCGTCTCGATCACCGACATCGACGGGCATACTGTCATCGACGGTGTGGGCGGGCTTTGGAACGTCAATCTCGGCTACTCCTGTCAGCCGGTGAAAGAGGCGATGGCGCGCCAGCTTGACCAGCTCCCCTATTACTCGACCTTCCGCGGCACCTCGAACGATGCGGCGATCGAGCTGTCCTATGAGCTGGCCGAGTTCTTCGCCCCCGATGGGCTGAAACGCGCCTTCTTCACCTCGGGCGGGTCGGATTCGGTGGAAACCGCGCTGCGGCTGGCGCGGCAGTACCACAAGCTTCGGGGCGATGCCGGGCGCACCAAGTTCCTCAGCCTAAAGAAGGGCTATCACGGGACCCATATCGGCGGGGCATCGGTCAACGGCAATGCCAATTTCCGTCAGGATTACGAGCCGCTCTTGCCCGGCTGTTTCCACATTCCCGCCCCCTACACCTATCGCAACCCGTTCAACGAGACCGATCCCGAGCGGCTGGCGCAGCTTTGCATCGCGGCGCTGGAGGATGAGATCGCCTTTCAGGGCGCGCATACCATCGCCGCGATGATCATGGAGCCGATCCTCGGCGCCGGCGGCGTCATCCCGCCGCATAAATCCTTCGCGCCCATGGTGCAGGAAATCTGCAACCGCCACGGCATCCTCTTGATCACCGACGAAGTGATCACCGCATATGGGCGCACCGGCGCTTGGTCCGGCGCAAGGCTCTGGGGCATTCAGCCGGATATGATGTGCACGGCCAAGGCGATCACCAACGGCTTCTTCCCCTTCGGCGCGGTTATGCTGGGCGATAAGATGGTTGAGGTCTTCGAAGATAACCCAAATGCCAAAATCGGCCATGGCTACACCTATTCCGGCCATCCGGTGGGCGCCGCAGCGGCCTTGGCCTGCCTGCGCGAGACCAAGCGGCTGAACGTGATCGAAAACGCGGCGGCGCGCGGCACCCAGCTTTACGAAGGCTGCCTTAAATTGCAGGAGAAATACGACCTGATCGGCGACGTCCGGGGCGGGCACGGGCTGATGACCGCGATCGAGATGGTCAGCGACCGCGTCAAGAAGACACCTGCGGGCGGCGCCACGACGCAGATTGTTCAGGAGGTCGCCTACCAGAACGGCGCCATGGTCCGCGTTTCCGGCCCCAACCTGATCCTCTCGCCCCCGCTGGTGCTGACCGAAGCGGAAGCCGACACCATCCTCGGCGCGCTCGACGCCGGCTTCGCCGCAGCCTGAGAGCGACTTTTATGAAACAAGGGCGGGCCGGCAATCCGGCCCGTCGCATCGACGCCCAACGGCGGGCGTGGCGTGATCCGCAGAGGGGTCGACGGGGATTGCAGGTGCAGGATGTTTTATCAGGCGCTTACATTCCGATCTCGATCTCAAATGGGAGCCGCTGCAAAACGAAGCCTGAAACATCCTAAAGTCACTGGCTGTGGTCTATGCGCCCGTCAATGGCATACTCTATATGGGCAGCTAAGTGCAGGGTTATGACGATTGGGCGCAGGAGCACGGCTGCTCCGACTGGGCATTCTAAGACGTCTTGCCGGTCTTTAAACGGCAGGAGCGCAAGGCGCGGCTGGTGGTGCCGGACCCCGGCGCACCGCACCATCCACGGGATAAACCCGAAAGCACCTTGAGAGGGCTGAGTTTATACTAGTGTAGCACGCCCTACCGCTGGCACCATGGGTCGAGGTTCAGCTGGTTGAAGCGCAGGCGAAAGTATGAGGCTTCCCTGTGGTTTGCGGTATCAGGGGAGCGTCGTATCCTCATCAGAAAACGCATCAAGCGCGTCTGCAACCAGATGTGGCAGGGTAGGCTTGCCCAGCATCGCGATCGGATTGAGGGATCTGAGCCGGTCCTGCGTGACCTCATCCAAATTGGCGCTCATGAAAACGCAGCGGATATTATGTTCTGACAGCAGCCAATGCGCGACAGTTTCACCGGAATCGCCATGCGCCAGGCGCAAATCCATGAAGGCCAGATCAGGGCGGTGCTGCTCTACCAAATCACGGCAGGTAGCGAAATCCTTCGCCGGTCCAACAACCTGATGCTGGAGTTGTTCAAGCTGCATCTGAAGATCCAACGCGATCAAGAATTCATCCTCTACGATCAGGATATTCACCCGAACTCACCGCGTTTGCAGGGGGATCTCAATGACGACGCTGTAACCATGTTCAGTGGCCTCTTTATTCATGGTTGCTTCAAGCTGGCTGACGATTCCTGCTATAATCTTCGAACCAAGCCCCTCTTTACCGGGTTTCGCAACTTCACCAAGCCCATCGTCCGAAACAATCAACCTCAGCTGCCCATCCTCGCGGTGTAAACGAATATGGACGCGGCCTTGTTCCCGCTGGGTGAATGCATGTTTATGGGCATTGGTGACAAGCTCGTTAATCAGCAGAGCGAGGTTGATCGCCATGTCGGTCGAAAGAACGATGGCCTCCGCATCGACGATATGCTCGATCTTCTTATCGACGGAGGTCGTGCTGGTAGAGAGGAAATCGACAAGTTGAGGCACATATTCGCCGATGTCCACGCGGGTGATATTCTGTGACTTGTAGATAAGCTCATGCACCGAGCTCACCGCATGCACGCGCGATGAAGCCTGTTGCAACCGGTCCCTGACGTTCTTATCCGAGACCGAGGCGGCCTCAAGACGCAGGATGCTGGAGACGAGATGCAGGCTGTTCTTGATCCGGTGGTTCACATCCCCAAGCAGCGTTTCTTTCTGCTCAAGAAGCCGATCCCTTTCGACCAGGGTTCGCTGCAAAACCTCTTCGCGGTTTTTGGAATGGGTCAGATCAATTGATGCACCAATAAACCGCGTTGGCTTGCCATGCTCAAAAAGGACTTTCCCGCGCGTGTTCAACCATCGAATGTCGCCCTGCGGCAAAACGATGCGATAATCTGCATTCACCACGGCCTGCGCATCGCCCCGGGCCATCGCTTCTTCTAATTTCTTGTTCACCTCCGCTATATCATCGGGATGCACCCGCTCGACGAGTTTGGCGACGGGCATCGTGCCCTCGGTATCAGGGTAGCCAAAAAGTTCAGCGAGCTCATGGGATACATTCGCGGTGCCGGTAAGCAGGTCCAATTCACCGTAACCGATCCCGGAAACCTGTTTTGCCAAATTCAACCGAATGGCCTGATCGCGGCGGCCGAGAAACTCCGAAGTGACGTCTTCCACATGATGAATAAGGGCGATCAACTTGCCATCTTTGAATACGGGGGAATTCAAAGGTTGCCAGTATTTCTCTTCGAATGCCCCGGTCGCGCTATCGCGGATGGGGATATTGTATTTCTGTACGGCCATGCGATGCGGTTCACCGTTGGCGACAACTGTCTCAAGAGATCGGCGCAGGTTATTCGTGCCATCCGCCGCCGCATCAGCCGGGTCATCGGGGAAGGCGTCGAACAGCAGTTTGCCAACCAGATCATCGGCCTGGGACCCGGTCATCGAGAGATAGCGGTCATTGACGTCAATAATCACGAAATCAGTGTCGAGTATCAGATAGCCGTGCGGCGAAGCTGCAAATATGATCGAGCGCGGCACCCCGCAGCCTGTCGAATTAGAGCCGTCCATATGATCCCCCTGAGCGCTCATCGTCATAGATTTTTACTCTATCCTTTTCGGTTAGGGCGGGAAAGTTGCCGACGGTTGATTAAAGTTAAGCGCCACCGTCGGAAAAGGTTTTTGATTAGCTTTGCAAACTGGCCACCTGTTGCATGATAACAGAAATCAGCTCATTTGGGGTCGAAGGTTTTTCGCAAAAGCGGGCGTCTGGATAGCGAACGCCGTAATCATGCGCCCGCGCATGTCCGGAATGGAACACCAAAGGCACGGACCGCTCGGAAAGCCAACTGGCCAGCGGGTCGACAACACCATCGGCCAGGCGCACATCCAGAAATCCGATGTCCGGCAGCGAGGTTTTGGCGACCGATAGCGCTTCGGCCACCGTGGGATAGGGCCCGTCCACCTGAAAGCCTTCGCCTTCCAGCGTCAATTTGATGTCCAGTCCGACAAGCAATTCGTCTTCGACCAATAGGATCGTGACCATGGTTTAGGTTCCTTTCTCGCCGGGACGCGTCAGGCTCCATTCGAACATCCTGTCCGCGGCGTGGTTTTCCAATTTAGCATTCAATTGCTGCGCGGCGATTTGCAGCATATTCGAGCCAAAACCCGATGGGTCGGCATCCGCCTGCAAATGTTCATCGCGCATTTCTCGCCAATGCAGGGTCCAGCCCGCGTCTGGGGTGGCCTCCCATGTGATTTGAAGCTGACCCTTCGCCGCGCCCAAAACACCGTATTTTGCCGCATTGGTTGACCATTCGTGAAAGATCAGCGCCAGCGGCGTAACTTGGGATTGGTCGAGAATAAGATCACAGCCGGTGATCGTAATATCAAAATGCGGCAGAAAGGGTTTGAGAACCGCCTCGATGAGGCTTTCCAGCGTGACGCCCTGCATTTCGTCCGGCCGGTTGGTCAGCGCATGGGCACGGCCCAGCCCGGCGATCTTCTCGCGCAGGTCACGGACGAATTGTTCGGTGCTCACAGCGTCGCGCGCCATTGTCGCCACCAGCGCATTGATCACGGCGAAAAGGTTCTTCACCCGGTGGTTCATCTCGCCGATCATCAGCTCGCGGTTTTCGGCAAGATGGCGGTCAGAGGTCATGTCGAAACTGACGCCCAAGACGCGGGTCTGCCTGTCAGCGACAATCGGGCGTGCCAGACAGCGCAGCCAGCGGGGGCGGTCTTCACCCGGCACAGGGACGCGGAATTCGGTCGAAATCTCCTTGCCCTCCTGCGCGCAATTTTCGAGCGCCTCGCGCAAGGCGTCCCGATCCTCCTCCAACACCTGTTCGAAGAATTCCAACGCCGGATGCCCGCCGGGTTCTGGCAGTTCCAAAAGCGCGGCCTGACATTCGTCGACCACAACCCGCTCGCCCTCTGGGCTATACTCCCAAATACCGATCCCGGCGAGCTGCACGGCAAGCTCAAGCTGCTCGCGCTCGCGGTCCAATTCGGCCTGTAGGTCGGTCATTTCCGTCACATCGGTAAAGATCAGCGTGACCCCGTCCTGTTTGTCGTCGCGCACGTAATAGGGGTAGACCATCAGGATCCACTGCCGCGAGCCATCGGCGTGCATCATCGACTGCCGCAGCGCTTTTTCCCCGTCGTTGACCCGCGCGGCGGCGGTCAGATGCGCATCGCTCGACAGAAGGCTGGTCACCTGTTGCAGGGGGCGGCCCAGATCACCGGGCTGGAAAGGAAAGATTTCAAGCGCCGCATCCGTATGGCTGCGCAGGCACATATTGCTGTCCAATACGACCATCGGCAATTGTGTGGATTCAAAGAAGTTCCGCAGATCGTCATTTGCCACGCTGAGCTGATCGACCTTCTCCTTCAGCTCATCGTTCACGGTGGAGAGTTCTTCGTTCGTCGACTGAAGCTCTTCGTTCATCGACATCATTTCTTCGTTCGAGCTTTTCAGCTCCTCATTGGCGGTTTCCAGTTCCTCGGTCTTGTCGCGCAACTGGCGGCGGATATGCTGCAACTCACCTTCGAGCATCTCGATCTGCCCGTCCGCCGGCCCAAGCTCAAGCAGGTCGTCATCCGGCTCGACCTCGAAGGCGGCGAGATCGCGGAACACCATGAGCACGGTGTCATCGGCCAGCGGATCGGCCACGACGTCGATCTTCTGGCGGCCAAATTCGGCACGCACTTCGATATTCCGCGCGACCATTCTTTGCCGGTCCGCATTGGCCTGGCGCATCAGGGGCAGCAGCACTTCACGCAGACCGGGCCGCGCGGTCTGCGACGCCGAGAGATTGGCGCCCGCGGAGAATTCAAAATAGCGCCCAAGCCGCCCGTGGCTTTCGATGATCATCCCGTTGCTGTCGAGCACGACACAGGGCCGCGCATAGCGGCTGGCCAGACGCTCCAGCGCCAGACTGCGCCCCGTCGTGGCCCCGCCGCGCTCGCCCGAGAATTTGCCATGCAATTGCCGCGTCCTGCGGTCGGTCGAGAAGGGCAACTGCACGGAATAGCGCGCCTCCCCGTCGTTGCGCGAAAACACCCGCGCCTTGTGGTCGATGGCCGTAAACAGCTCTTCCGAACGGCCGATGGTCTCGGACGGCCCCAAAAAGAGAAACCCGTCAGGCCGCAGCGCATAGTGAAAGGTCGGCAGCACCTGCGACTGCAATTCTTCGCCGAAATAGATCAGCAGGTTGCGGCAGCAGACCAGCGACAGGCGCGAGAACGGCGGGTCCTTGATCACACTATGGGGCGAAATGCGCACCATATCCCGGATGCCCGGCGCGATGCGGAAATGATCGCCATGCTGGATGGTGTAACGCTCCCGGCATTCTTCGGGAATGTCGTTGAGGGCCGAGGCGAGGTAGCGCGCCTCACGCGCAATCTCCAGCATTTGTTCGTCGATATCGGTCGCGAAGATGCTGACCCGGGGGGCCGCGTCTTGCCGCAGGGCCTCATCGTCGAAGAGCATCGCAAGCGTATAGGCTTCTTCGCCACTGGAGCAGCCGGGCACCCAGACGCGGATCTCCTGATGCGCCGCGGCGCGTTTGACCAGCGGGGCGATCACATGTTTGCGGAGCGTCTCGAAATGTTCGGGATCGCGAAAGAACCGCGTCACGTTGATCAGCAGATCACGCAGCAGCGCCGCGGCCTCGCTGTCGTCGTCGCGCACCTTCTTGCGGTAGTCGACCGGGTCGGAAAGCTGCAGGACCTGCATGCGCCGCTGGATGCGGCGGGCCAAGGTGGTGTGTTTGTAGCCGGAAAAATCATGCCCGGTCTGGCTCCGCAGCGTCTGGCAAATGGCGTCGATCTGGTCACTGTCGCCAACCACCGCCCCCATCTCGCCGATGGCGCGGCTGAAGTAATCCCGGAGACGGTCGAGCATATCCTCGGGCCGCAGCACGAAATCGACCATCCCGGTGGAGACCGCCGACAAGGGCATCCCGTCATAGCGCGCCGAGCGCGGCGTTTGCACCAGCGCCAGCCCGCCATGCTCCTTGATCGCGCGCAGCCCCAATGTGCCGTCCGCCCCGGTTCCCGACAGGATCACACAGGCCGACAGCCGGCCCGCATCCTCGGACAGCGACATGAAGAAGTCATCAATCGGGCGGCGCAGGCCGCGCGGTTCGTCAAAAGGTTTCAGCGACAGTTTCCCGTCATGGATCGACAGGCCATGACCGGGCGGAATGATATAGACATTGTCCGCCATGACCATCTCGCCCTCTTCGGCCTGGCGCACCGACAGCGTGGTCTGGCGGCCCAACAGTTCGGCCAGAAGGCTTTCGTGATGGGGGTCAAGATGCTGCACCACGACATAGGCCATCCCGGTCGGCAGTTTCGCCGGGGCCAGCATGTCGCGCAGCGCTTCGAGCCCGCCCGCGGAGGCGCCGATGCCAATGACCGGCGGCCCATCTTCTTGCGACAATGGCTTCTGCGCGCTATCGGCCCTGACGCGCTTATCCATCGTAGCGGATGTTTGCGATGGTGGTTGCGGATTGCGACAAAAGCTCTGCCGATTGGCGCATCATCAACCCGTAATTGGCGCTCAGCTCCGCCATATCATCGATATTTTTGCCCAGCTTTTCATCATAGTTCTTAAGGTCCGTCATCCCCTTGGACGCTTTGAGATCGAACTGGGAGGCGAAGATCAGGCTGCCCATGCCCGACCGTTTCTTGAGCCGGGACATAAACACCAGATTGACGAATGGCGTGCCATCGGCGCGCAGGTTCGGCACCTCGAACCGGCCGGCCTCGGCCTCGGGGTCGTTCAAAAAGTCGCGCATCTGCTTGCGTGCTTCGCGAACCTCATCGGTCTGAGGCTGCAAAAACCGGCAGTTCCGCCCCAATACCGCATCGCGGCCATAGCCGGTCAAGGTACAGAAAGCTTCGTTCACTTCGACCAAGGGTTCATCCGGCTCATCCAAAGCGCCAAGCGCGAGGGGAATATTCGCCTCACGAATGTATCCAAGAAGAGAGGCCGGCAGGTGTGAAGTCATTTTCTAGGTCCTGAACGCAGTTTGGAGCATCTCAGGTTCGCGGGCCTGAAAGGTCGTATGGGTGGCTTGAACGCTTGCGGTGCAAGTCTTCTAGAGCCGGGAGCTAAGGCGGGATAGGGTTAGATCAATATTTGATCGTAAAAAAAAACGGTAGGTACGAGGGTGATTACCGGTCCGCTGAACGCGGATTGGGCGGCCGCGAGCGTTCTCGTGCGGGTCTTCGCGCCGAAGGGTCCGCAGGATTGATCGTTTGTCGAGGTGAAGCTGACCTGCCACTGAACTTTCATCCAGCCGCGACCGGAGCCCGGTTAGTGTTTACGCCAGCCGGCGCAGGTTGAGCAATCGCCCGGCGCGCGGAGCTTTCATCTCGCGTAGCGGGGCGGGCGATTGCGGTGGTCAGGGTTCGCGCGTAGTCGGCCGGGGACTGGTAATCCAAAGCCGAATGCGGGCGTTCGGTGTTGTAGTCGGTTGCCCAAGCGGTGATGACGACGCGAGCATGGGCCAGGTTGCGGAACATGGTCTCGTTGAGCAATTCATCCCGCATCCGTCCGTTGAAACTTTCCACGAAGCCGTTCTGCATTGGCTTGCCCGGCGCGATATAGTGCCATTCAACCCTTTGCTCGGAACACCACCGCAGGATGGCGTTCGAAGTCAGTTCCATCCCATTGTTAGAGACAATCATCCCCGGCTTCCTGCGGCGGTCGATCAGAGCCGTCAGTTCGCGCGCCACCCGACGTCCCGAGATCGAGGTGTCTGGGATCGCAGCCAAGCATTCACGCGTGACATCGTCGACCACGTTGAGAACGCGGAAACGCTGGCCGTTGGCGAACTGGTCGTGGACAAAATCCAACGACCAGCGCGCATTAGGCCGTGCAGCGACCAGGGTCGGGGCCCGTGTTCCAACCGCCTTGCGCCGGGCCTTTCGCTTGCGCACCGTCAGGCCTTCCTCGCGGTAGAGCAGATATATCCGGTTGATGCCGGATGGCTCGCCCTTGCGGCGCAGCAGCACGAAGCGCCGCCGGTAACCGAACCGCCGGCGCTCGTTGGCCAAGTCCCGCAACCGACCGCGCAACACTGTGTCCGGCGCACGCCGGGATCGATAGCGGCTCATCGTGCGGTCCACGCTGACGATGCTGCAGGCCCGCCGCTCCGACAAGCCATGTTCGGCCCGAAGATACGCAACGGCTTCACGCTTCACGGCGAGCCCTACCACTTTTTTGAAACCAGATCCTTCATTGCTGCCAGATCCAGCATTTGCTCGGCCAGAAGCTTTTTGGGCTTGGCGTTCTCGTCCTCGAGCGTCTTCAGCCGCTCGGCATTAGACACCGTCATGCCGCCGAACTTGCCTTTCCAGTTGTAGAAAGTGCCTTTCGACATGCCGTGCTTGCGGCACAGGTCGGCGCTCTTTGCCCCTGCCTCATGCTCCGCCAGAATCCCGATGATCTGCTCGTCTGTGAATCTCGTTCGCTTCATTGTCCGTCCTTAAGGTGGGCCGGACTCTAATCGAAGGTGGAGGAAAAATCCCGTGGCAGGTCAATTGCACAACGACTTTCGCGTCTTCCGGCAAAGCATGACGGAGAATAGAGTCTGGATTGAATGTATTGATTTTCGGCATGGCCTTCATCCATGGACGAGTTAATCGTAATCGGTGTCTGCAAGAGCTTTGGTGCTAGCCGGGCGATCCTATCAAAGCCGGGTCCGCCGGGGTGTCGAACACCAGTACCGACGCGCTGCTTAGTTGGACGCGGATTCGGCTACACCCGACAGAGCATATAGCTGTTCCGACCGCTACGAGTGGCGCGTAACCAGTGAAGCAAATCAACCTCCAGCGCGACAAGCTATCGCATACCGCAGTTACTTCCCGCCTTTTGTGGCCGTTCGGCTCGCTTATGCGGCGCCCTTGGCCGTGCCCGTTCATTGTTCACACTGGATGAAGACATCGGCGTGGCGGAAGGGGTAGATCTCTGCTTCTCGTACCTCTGCCATTGGACACTATGGGCATTTCCCCAACTCCAGATCCGCAATAACCGGAAGGTGGTCCGAAGCAAACCGGGCCGCGGGATCCGTCCAGCAGCGGTGTAGTATCGACCTGGGGCGACAATATATACGGTCCAGCGAGAGAATAGGGCGATATGCGGGGAACGTCCGCAGGTGGCTATGCCCGGGGAACTGTCTGTCCAAGACCCGTCGCACCGCACTTCTGGCGATCCAATCGTTCAGATCGCCCATGAGCACCGAACGTTCCCCCCCGTTCTGGACGATCTGCACGAGCTTCTCGGCTTGTTGCAACCTTTCGCGGAAGCTCAGACCCAGATGCGCGGCCACGACCTGCAGCGGCCCCTGAGGTGTTTCCAATATCGTTTCTATCGCGAGACGCGGCTCGCGGCGCTTGTAGGAAATATCATGATAGCGGGCCGCTGCCATTGGCCAGCGGCTGATCACCGCATGGCCATAGTCGCCGTCCGGGGCGCGGATCAGACGGGTCGCATAGCTGTTGCCGCCCAGCTCCTCGCCTAGGAAGTCGAAGGCGTCGGGCGTAGCCGACGTCTGTCCACGGGAGTCGATTTCCTGCAGTGCGATAATGTGAGGTTCATGGCGTTGAACCAGATCTACGACGCGCCGCAGATCGCGGCGCCGGTCCGGGCCGCGGCCGCCATGAATGTTCCACGTCATCACCCGAATGGATCGTGCGAGGTCATCATTCATGCGCGAGCCGCCCCCTTTGGCACCTCCGAAAAAAGATACGGGCAGGCAGCAAACCCGTGTACCGGCTGTGGATCGAAAACCCGGCACGAAGCGTTAAATCGCCATGACGCATGAAGAAAACCCGAAGACGCCAGAAGATACGCCATCCCCGAAAGTGGACGATGGGCAAAAGTCTCAAGCGCGCCGATGGCTTGGCTATGCCATCGGCGTCGCTGTCTTCGCACTGGCGCTCTATCTGCTTTATCGGGCGTTGTCGCGCTACGACTGGCCCGAACTCGTCGCGGCCGTTACGGCGGTGTCCGGGGCGCATATGTTGGCCGCCTTGGGGTTTGCAGGGCTGAGCTATCTCACCTTGACCGGGTTTGACTGGCTGGCATTGCGATATGTCGATCGTCCGCTGGCCTACCGGAAAGTTGCCCTCACCTCCTTTACCAGCCTGTCGATCGGCCATTCCCTGGGATTGGCCGCCCTGTCGAGCGGCGCGATCCGCTATCGCTACTATAGCCGCTGGGGACTTGCCCGCGCCGACATCGCCAAACTGATCGTTTTCTGTGGGGTGACCGTTGGGCTGGGACTCGCGATCCTCGGGGGCTTTGCGCTGCTCGTGGCGCCAGAGATCGCAATAAATGCCTTGGGGCTGAGCCCCGCCGTGGCGCGGCTCATCGCGCTGGTGACGCTTGCCTGCCCGGTTGTGTATCTTCTGATGGCGGCTTTCGCCACGGGCGCGATCAAGATCCGCGGGCACAGGCTCGCGATGCCCAAGCTCAGGCTGGCGGTGGCGCAATGTGTTATCGGGCCGGTGAATTTTGCTTTTGTTGCCGCAGCACTGCATCAGACTGTACTTTCCGTTGCCGAGATCAGTTATTTCCCCATCGTGGCCGCCTATGTCAGCGCGAATGTCGCCACCATCGTCAGCCATGTGCCCGGCGGCCTAGGGGTGATCGAAGCGGTGTTGACCTATCTGCTCCCCGGTGAGGGGCTGATCGGCGCGATCCTCGTGTTTCGGTTCGTCTATTTTCTCATCCCCTTATGTATTGGATTGTTGGTGCTGGGGAGTTCCGAGCTCTTCTTCGCGCGCGTCCGGCCAAGGCGGGTCAACCGGGACCAGAGCGCCTGAATCCCGTCGAGGAATGGCAGGGGCCGTTCGGGGTCCAGTAAGAAGGTGCCGGGAAAGGGGCGTGTCCTTCCCGGGCCGACGTCGAGAGGTTCCAGGCTCTTGCGATCGCACAGCAGTGCGTTGATGACCTGGGGTAGTGCCTTTCCAGATAGAGAGGATCGTTGCAGTTTCTCGGGCGCGACGCCCAGATGCTCCCCTAGGAGGGTGTTTTGCAGCTGCCGGACCGTCTCACGCGCTTTCTGGGACTGGGCGATTAGGGTCACGTCGCATTCGGTATCCAAACCCACCGACCGGTTGTTGAGGTTCGCCGAGCCAATACGCAGATATTGGTCATCAATAATCATGACCTTGGAATGAATGAGCAGCCGATGCCGGTCATCATCGCCGGTGACGGGACAATAGACATGAAGACGCTTGTAGCGATCAACCGCTTTTAACCGACGCAGCAGACGCTCCCGGTTCGCGCCCATAATAAAGCGTTCCACAATGCCATTGGCAACAAGCGTACAAATGACGACAATCTGGGGTCCCTCCGGCCGCGCAAGCGATTGCTTGAGCTTCCTCCCCATGCGACGCCCGGTGAAATACTGCGCTTCGATATAGATCGTATCCTTTGCCGCCCCCAGCAGATCGTCGGTCAACTGAGCGGTCTCCTCTACACTCGTCTGAGCGCCAAAGCCGGGTTTAGTTCGCGAAACCGCGACGCTGATAGTCGTAAAATCCGGGGCCACTGAGGCGGGCCAGCGGTCTTTTGCAGGCCAGGCAGACAACAGCTCCCCCGTGGCATCATACCAGCGCGAATGCGCGACCTTGCAGAGTTCACCGACGACGGGCCCGTCCAAAACCATTTGCACATCATGCACCGGCTCATAGGGCGTGCCATCAGCATCCCTTCGCAGCGGCTCGTCCAACGAATGCCCGGGCCTGTCCCAGCGGGCAACCGTCAGGTCCATTCCGCCAACAAAGACCACTGCGTCATCAACGATGACGATTTTCTGATGGTGAGAAGCATATATCGGATGATGCGTGTCGAGTTTCAGGTGGATACGCTCATGGTCTGCCCATTCCGCACCCCGAAGCAGGGGCAGGGTCGCACTTGGTGTATGAACCGTCGCCAGGCTCCAGATCAGAATGCGAACGTGGAGTTCTGGGCGCTGTTCGACCAATCCCCGCAGCATATCCCCCAAGGCAGAGGCGTTCGGTCCATCCTGGGGGCGGAGCTGAATACTGGCATCAAAATCCCAGCCGATAATTGTGATCGAGCGTTCCGCCCGCGTTAAAACACCGTGCAAGGCTGCAAAATATGAAGCGCCATCGATCAGGACCGCCGCGCGGTCCGCGACCGATACGGCGCAGCAGTTCCGGTCGGGTGAGATAACAGCCCGCGTAGCTGCGGCGGGGGTTTCCATAACGTCACACAATGGCTGTTCGTCCATTTATCACCCCGTTCGAAGAAAAGCGCATCTGCTGAAACCTTGCCTGTACCAACAGCTTAGGGTGATGCGGCTCCTTCGTATTCTTTGGCAGGTCGTTGTCTTATATAGAACTATTCCCCCAGGGAGATGTTCCGGCATAACCCAGAAGCCAAGCACTAAGTGAATGAGGCGATACCCACGAAGGCCCCATTCTCGTCGGGCTTGACCCGTGGCGCAGCGTCTCTTCACAGGATTAATGCCAGTTGCGCCGCCCCAAAGGAAAGTCCGACCGCGAAATCATGCGGTTTTGCCGGTCTTTCATGGTCGAACTGCATCGCCACATTGGCGAATTTGTCGATGTACCGGCGGATGACATTGGCGTCGGCGCCCGTGAAATCGGCGATATGTTTGGCATGTATAAACGGCTGAACAACCGTTTCGAAGCAGGCGTTCCCACAGGCAAGGGGCTGGTTTATGGCGGCTCACGCGCCCGCAAAGAGGCAACGGGCTTTGCGCAGACCGAGAACCGGTTGGAAGAAATCATGACCAACATCCACGCCGCCTGCCATGAAACCTCAGAAGAATATGGCGCACCGGGGAATTACGTCTGGGCGCCAACATTGCGGGTTTCGAGCGTGTAGCTGATGCGATACGTGCGATCTAAGGAGCGGTCTTTGGGTTTATCAAGCGCGTCGGATATGTCCTGCTATCAGACTTGAGACCGTAGCCACTGTCGCTGTTGAAGGCTCCCCAAGAGCTTACCGGCGTTCGACGCGGGCTCTGCGCTCCCGCGTCTGCGTCAGATATTCTCGACAGAACACCTATGACGCGACCGGATTTGGCACGCTGTTTGCGACCATATTGCGTGTTGCCCGCCTATTGGTCGTAAAATACAAATGATCTCGTACAGCTTGAGCGAGGGGGCGACGAGATGGCAGGCCAGATTAAAGATAGTCCGCGCGAATGCCCCTTTGGCGACGCGGCCCATGATGAGTGGGGGCAAGACTGCCCGATCGGCGATCCGGCTGCCATGGCGCGAAGCTTTGATGCCTTCGGTGGCTCATACCAACTGAACCCGGCGGAAGCATTGCGCTGGTCGCGTGACCAACTTCCCGTTTTCTATGCGCCAAAGTTAGGCTATTGGGTCGTTACACGTTACGATGACATCAAGACGGTGTTCCGCGACGCCATCCTGTTCTCGCCGCGCAATGTGCTGGAAAGGATCACGCCGGCGACGCCCGAGGCACAGGAAATTCTCAAAACCTATGGTTATGGCATGGGCCGCACCATGGTGAATGAGGACGAACCTGCCCATATGGAACGGCGGCGTACGCTACTGGATCATTTCATGCCTGACAAGCTGGAAGCTCAGCAGGATATGGTCCGCCGTCTAACCCGTGAAAAGATTGATGCTTTTATCGACAGTGGGCGGGTCGATCTGATCGAGGGCATGCTCTACGAGGTCCCGCTGTTGGTTGCGCTCCATTTCCTTGGTGTGCCTGAGGATGAAATCGCCACTATCAAGACTTTCTCGGTCGCCCATTCCGTCAACACTTGGGGCAAACCATCGGATCAAAAGCAGATTGAGGTTGCACATGATGTGGGGCGTTTTTGGGAATATGCCGGCGCGATCATAGAGAAAATGCGCGCCGAGCCCGAAGGCACCGGCTGGATGCATCACACCATCCGTATGAACGTCGAGAAGCCAGAGGTCGTCACCGATAACTACGTACATTCGATGATGATGGCGATCATCGTTGCCGCTCATGAGACGACTTCGCTGGCTTCGGCTAATATGTTTAGGACTCTGCTGGAACATCGCGAGGCGTGGAACGATATCTGCGCGGATCCGTCACTGATCCCCAATGCGGTCGAAGAATGCCTGCGCTATGCAGGGTCAATTGTCGCTTGGCGCCGCCAAACCACTGCGCCCACGAGATTGAACGGTGTCGACTTGCCCGTCGGTGCGAAACTCTTGATCGTCCAAGCCTCAGGCAATCAGGACGAAAGACATTTCGAAGACGGCGATACGTTCGATATCTACCGCGACAACGCAATCGATCACCTCACATTTGGCTATGGAGCGCATCAATGTATGGGCAAGAACATTGGTCGGATGGAAATGCGGATCTTTCTCGAAGAGATGACCCGCCGCCTGCCGCATCTACGTTTGGCGGCGCAAGACTTCGATCAGCTCCCTAATATTTCGTTTCGGGGGCCTGACGCGTTGTGGGTCGAATGGGACCCTACACAAAATCCGGAACGGGCCGACGCAAAGGTAAAGACTCCGCGTCGCAGTTTTGCCGTAGGCCCCCCCGCCCGCCGCGACGTTGCCCGCAAAGTGCGTATTGCCGACCTGCACCAAGAGGCCGAGGGTACCCTTGGCTTGACCATCGAAGACCCGCAGGGCCGTCCCTTGCCGAAATGGAGTGCCGGATCTCACATTGAGCTCTGCGTGGGTGAGTATGACCGTAAATATTCGCTCTGCGGTTCACCCGACGACAATAGCTATCGTGTCGCCATTCGGCGTGAAGATCTGGGACGTGGCGGGTCGCGTTACATCCATGAAACTCTTCAGGCCGGTGCCGAAATTCGTATGCGCGGGCCGTCGAACCTGTTCCGGCTCGATGAATCCGCACCGCATGTGGTGTTGATTGCAGGTGGTATCGGTATCACGCCTATTCTCGCCATGGCTGATCGGTTGAAAGATTTAGGGCGCAGCTATGAACTGCACTATGGGGGGCGGTCAAAGTCCACGATGGCGTTTCTGGATCGTGTCGCCCGAGATCACGGCGCAGTGCTATCGCTCTACGCGGGCGATGAGAGCCAGCGGATGGACCTGCCTGCCCTGGTGGCCGATCTGAGGGAAGGCGCGCAAATTTATGCTTGTGGACCAAAGGGACTGTTGAACACGTTGGAGGTGCTGACGAAGGATTTGCCAGAGGGTTCATTCCACTTTGAACACTTCTCTTCCAATGTGGCAGGGCTTGATCCCGAAAAAGAACAGCCCTTTCAGGTGGAGTTGAGCGACTCGGGTTTGGTGCTGAATGTAGCAGCCGATACCACTCTATTGGACGCGATCATGGCGGCAGGCATTGATGTCGCTTGTGATTGCCGCGAGGGCCTCTGCGGGTCCTGCGAAGTGACGGTTATAGAGGGAGAAGTTGACCACCGAGACATGGTGCTCACACGTGCTGAACGGGCTGGAGGCAAACGCATGATGACCTGTTGTTCACGCGCCAGACACGGTGCGCGGCTCAAGCTCGCTCTCTAAGAGTGCAACTAGGGACGTGGTGAGCGCATTTGGACTTCAACGTGGAATTAGGCCATTCGCCATGAACCCATTGGGCTGGACCAAGCCCCACCGAGACACCGGGTGAACTGGAGGGAAGGCGGACGAAAGTGTCGCCCGCCTTCCCGTCAACTTATCTTATTCGGGATCACGGATCGTGATCGCCGGGTTCATCGGGAAGAAGTTGTGCGGCATGATATGCACTGTCTTCCATTCGGTCGACATCACCGGCCAATCCTCCGTCCGTGGCACATGGTGGAAACCGGCGGTGAACCATGTGACGATGTCCTGATCTTGAAGCGGCGCATCTTCCTTAACCCATTGCGCAAGCGTATCGGACCCGTCGCTTTGCAAGGCGAATTTCCCGCCTGCATAGCGTTCATCCGGGTCATGTACCGTGTTCCAGACCGAGTTCTCGATATAGGCGTTGCGGATCATCGGCGGGTCGTTCTCAAAGTCGAAGGGACCGTAGGCCACGCTGCCATGATGGATCATATACCCCGGATTATGCCCAAGCGGCCCTTTGCGGTCGGGGTTTTGCAACATGAAGTAGCGCGGCTTGAAGGAGGAGACTTGATAGCTCGCTTCAGCCTCGGACTTTGGCATGTTGTGTTCCACTTTCCACAAGGACCGGCGCGGACTGTCATCGGCCACGTCTGCGGGCACGATGTCCATGGTCATGAAGCGGTTGCTGGGCTGGTCGATGTCGAAATCCAACCGGAAGTTGAAGTAGTGGTCATGGTTCGCCGCCACCAGATTGGGGGCAATAAGCGTGCCATACTCCGTCTCGCGTGCGGCCGAAGGATCGTCCATCGAAGTCGCATCAGCCCCTTTCACTCCATCAAGACCCGTGGCACCGATCTTGATCTCCATCTGGCCGTTCTGCTTGAAACGGTAGTCGATCAGATAGTCATAGTTGCCCACCTCGGAAGCGGTCCGCACAACCAGTTCCGTCTCAGGACGCCCTTCGGCGGGGGTGTATTGGTCAGGGCCTTGGGCAAAGACCTCGAAATGTCGCCACGCCGGATCGCCGATATTGCGCTCAAAGATACAGACCGCGTCCGGAATTTCCAGCGGCTGGCCATCGTCGCCCGCGATCATCGCGGGCAAGAAGGTCGCGTAAGAGGGGCAATCGATCCCGGCCACCAGCGGCGTCAGAAACAGGCCAAAGCCGTATTCGCCGCTGTCCATATAGGTCCGCCAGTAAAGCCCGGCGCTTGGATCCATATAGGGCACGAAGACCTCGGACAGATGCGCCTGATAGAGCAACGTACGCCATTCATCGCCATCTTTCACGTCGATGTTCGACAGCACCGGGCCGGGACGTTTGTCGACCCGCAGGCGCATGCGCCACATGTCCCATTCCAACGCACCGTCGGCATAGGTGAAGTTAGGCCCGCCTTCTTGCGTCAGCACGGCGGGGTTCGTCGCAGCGCGCTGCGGCGCGCGGGCCTCGATCTCTTCGCCGGTATAACCCCAACCGTCTTCGGGGATCGCGACATTGCCCTCGTCGATCACGCGCAGCGCTTTGCCTGTTTGCAGATCGACCACGGCATAGATGTTCTCGATCGGTTTGGCGTAGAAGTTCGACCCTTCGGGCGAGACATAGCAAGGCACTTTCATCAGCCGCGTGCCCTTGTCTTCCTCAGTGAAGAAGTTGCCGGCGGTGAGCGGCAGGCAGAACACCTGATCCGGGGTCAGCCCGCGTTTCTCCAGCCCCGCGATCATGTCGGGATGTTCCAGCGCCGCCGTCATCGCATTGGCGAATTCGTTGAACAAGATCATCGGCTGGCCGTCGGTGGGGGCGCTGCTTTCAACCTCTCCGGTCGTCAGGTTCACGATCGCCTCGACAAAGCCGCTGTTGTCGGCGTTGGACATATGCACCATCGCGCGGCGGTCGAGCGTGTCACCCTCTTTCCACGCCAACACATCGGCCTTGGGCGGCTCAATCAATTCGATTAGCGGATAGAGCGTGTCATCCCCCGCCAGATTGCCTGCGCGCAGAATCTCGTTGATCTTCTGGTATTCTTCACCCGAGAACCCATCGAGCGGATGCGCGAAGGACGCGCCGCTGGTCAGGGCCAAGGCCGCGGCCCCGCCTAAAAGAACATTGCGTAACATATTGTCTCCCTTCAATATTAAGCCTGTGGCCGCCCCAATCCCTCCCGAGCGGCCATCGATTGGTGGTTCGTCAAGCCGACAAGATCATATCGGCGGCCTTCTCAGCGACCATGATCACTGGCGCGTTGGTGTTGCCTGCCGGCACTCGCGGGAAGATGGAGGCGTCAACCACGCGCAGCCCCGCCATTCCATGCACGCGCAATTCCGGGTCAACCACGGCCATCTCGCCGTGCCCCATCGCACAGGAGCCATTCTGATGATGGTAGGACATCACGGCGCTGCGGGCATAGGCGGCCAGATCCTCGTCGCTCTGAACCGCCGGACCGGGGTAGATTTCCCGTCCTTTCCAAGCGGCCAAGGCGGGCTGCTTTGCAATCTCGCGCATTTGCCGCATGGATTTCACGAGGATTTCCACGTCCTGCGGATTTGACAGCACCTTGGGGTCGATGTGCAGCGGAGCTTCGGGATCTGCGGCGGTTAGGCGTATTTCACCTGTCGAGGCGGGACGCACGCCGGAGCCGTTTAGCGTGAAGGCATTGCCCGTCTGAGGCTCCTGCTCGGGCGCATAGTAGGGCACATGGAAAAATAGCGGCTGCATGTCAGGCCCGGCGAGCGCAGGATCAGACTTCGCGAATAGATGCGCATGTAGGGGCGTGATCGACATGTCCACAGGTGCCGGCACTTCCTGCGCGCCTTCATAGATTACAGGGCATAGCGTGTGATCATTGAGATTTTGACCCACACCCGGAAGATCGCGCACGGGGGTGATACCAACCTCTTCGAGATGCGCCTTTGGTCCTAGTCCCGAGAGCATCAAGATGCGGGGGCTTTCGATAGCGCCGCCTGAGACGATAACTTCGCGTTCAGCCTGAACGGTTTTAAGCGTGCCTTCTTGCATATAGGTCACGCCAGTGGCGCGGTCGTCTTCAATTTCGACCCGGTGCACCCGCGCGTTGGTAACCAATGTGAGATTCGGCCGATCCAACGCAGGGCGTAAAAATGCCTCAGCCGTAGAGACACGTTTGCCGTCCTTGGTGTTGAGGTCAACGTAAGCAACCCCGGTCTGATCGCCGCTATTTGTATCCTCATTCATGGGATGTCCGGCTTCAACCGCAGCTTCGACCATGGCTTGGGTCACTGGATGCGGGGTGAAATCGGCCGTCACATGGAGCGGGCCGCCGGTCCCGTGATGTTCATCAGCACCGCGAGAAAAATCCTCTGACTTCTTAAAATAGGGCAGCACGGAGGCATAGTCCCAGCCTTCGCAGCCGAACTCACTGACCCATTCGTCATAATCAGATGGGTTGCCGCGCACATAGATCATGCCGTTAAGCGACGAGGAGCCGCCAAGTGTCTTGCCGCGCGGCCAAAAGAGTTGGCGTCCGGCGGCATGTTCTTGTGGCACTGTCTGATAGGCCCAATCAAACTCGGTGCCCCATAGCTCTATAAGGCGCATGGGCGTCGTGATCATTTCCGATGTATCAGGGCCGCCGGCCTCGATCAGCAGCACTTCGGCACCTGACGCGCTCAGTCGGTTGGCCAGCACACAGCCCGCCGAACCAGCGCCACAGATTATGTAGTCATAGCTTTTTTCCTGCGCATGCGCGGGGTTCACACTGGCGCCCCATAGGCCGCCTCCGAGGCTCAGCACGCCCGACACCACGGCGGTGTGGCCCAGAAAGCTGCGGCGGGTTAAAGGCGCACTGTTATTGGTCTGAATCTTTGATGTTTTCATGTTCATTCTCACTGAATACAAATCGTCCGGCGCCGCGAGGGGCGTCGGGCAGCACGTCAGGCAAAGATCACCTGAATGTCGGTGTACTCTTTCAATCCCTCTTCGCCGAATTCGACGCCAAAGCCAGATTTCTTCACCCCCCCGAACGGCGCATTGGGCTGGATCATACCGTGGCTGTTGATCCAGACAGAGCCGCACTCCATCCGCTTCGCCACATCCTTGGCGGCCTCCTTGTTTGTCGACCAAACCGAGCCGCCAAGACCCACATCGAGCGCGTTGGCCTGTGCCAATGCGTCTTCCAGATCGGTGTAGCGGATGATCGGCAGGGCGGGGCCGAATTGCTCCTCATAGACCAAAGGATCATCAGCGCTCATGCCCGCGATGATTGTAGGCGGATAGAACAGCCCTTCGCCCGGGGTGCCACCGAGTAGCAGCTGTCCCCGTTCTTTGGCCTGGTCAACCAGCCGCGAAAGCTTGTCGAACTGCATCTGGTTCTGCACGGGGCCAAGCATGCTATCTGCCTGCGTGCCCTCGCCGACTTTGATGTTGCGCGCATAGGCGACCAGCGCGTCACAAACCGCGTCGTGGATGTCATCATGTACATAGAGCCGCTTCATTGCAGCGCAGGTCTGTCCGTTGTTGATGAACGCGCCCCAGAACAGGTTTTCCGCAATCGCCTGCGGGTCGGCATCGGGCAACACAATGCCAGCGTCATTTCCGCCCATCTCTAGGGTCAGGCGTTTCATCGTCTCGGCGCTTGATTGCATGACCTTCTGCCCGGTGCCGCAAGACCCGGTAAAGACGATTTTTGCAATGTCCTCATGAGCCGACATGGCCGCCCCCATGTTGAAGGCACCATCTGCGGCGCTGACGGAATTCACCACACCGGCGGGCAAGACTTCGTTCATCAGTTCGACCAGGCGCAATGACGCGAGCGGCGTCATCGGGGACGGCTTGCTTACCACCGTATTGCCGCTGCGCAGCGCGGGCAGGATATGCCACACGGCAATCAGCACTGGGAAGTTCCATGGGGTAATCGATCCGACGACTCCCAAAGGTTTGCGGTACATTTCAACCCGCCCTTCGGGCGTATCCTGCAACATCTCCATTGGAAGAGACAGCCCTGCCGTATAGCGCGCCCAGGCGACGGCGCCACCCAACTCCCACTGGGACCCAATGCCGCCCAAGGGTTTGCCTTGTTCGGCGGTGATCAGTTGCGCAAGTTCCTCGGCATGGGCCTCAATCTTATCCGCGACAGCGTTGCAAGCTGCTGCACGGTCTTCATCAGACATAGCCGACCAGCTTGGAAAGGCTGCCTTGGCCGCTGCGACCGCACGATCCAGCTCTGCGTTACCGGCGTCGGGCGCCGTACCTGCCTGACCACCGGTGCCTGGATTGGCCACCGCGTAACGCGCGTCTGTGTCGATGCGTTGCCCGTCGACAATCAGGCCAATGGTATCAATCGTATCTTTCATGATGTCCTCCGCTATCACGTTCCGGCATCACGCCGAGACGCCTCCTTTGCCTGAGTTTAGACATTTCATCGGTGGCATCTTGGGCAAACACGACAGTGTTATTGGAGGATCGCGCCACCATCTTGGGTGCGTTCAGCGATGTCGCCCGGCGTCATGCCGTACCGCTGTCTGAAAGCGCGGTAAAAATGTGACAGGTCACTGAAGCCGCAAGCATAGGCGCAGTCAGTGATAGAGGCAGTGCGGAGTTTGCGCGTTGCCAGCTCCGTGTGCGCCTGTGTCAGCCGCAGGTGCAGCAGGCGCTGTCCGGGGGTTTCACCCAAAGGCTTGAAATAGCGCTGCAAACTGCGCAGCGAGATGCCCAATTGTTCGGCAAGTGTACTGGGCCCAAAATCTGGATTTCGGTAATGTTGGCCTATCAGTTGCAAGGCGCGTTCAATGACTTGGCTGCGTGGATCAACGTCTTGACTGCGTCGCTCGTGGAAATAGGCGCCCATCAACCCATAAAGCGTTTCCCTCAGTTGCAAACCGATCTCGGTTTGACACTGCAACATCTTCACCAACACCGCGCGAAGCGCCATCCATAGGGGGTCTTGGCGGTCAATCGCCATGCCACCATTGCAGACATCACCAAATCGCCCAATCATCTCGTCCCGCGGAAGATGAACTGAGATCTGGTGCGCCAACTGCCCATCATACACGAATTGCGACGGCTGCGTTGCATCAACGATGAACATGTCGCCCGGCCGCAACAAAGTCGACATCGCGTTTTGATGCACAACACAATGCCCGACATCTTGAATCAACAGAAAGAAATGCTCGCCCGGATCGCGCCGGATACAGGCCTGTGTGCGGGTCACTTCCTCTACATCGAGCGAAATGAGCGCCGTCTCCAAGCCGCCCATCATGCGCTGGCGTGCCAGCCCGTGCGAGGGGCCACCACGACGCGCTGGTTCAATCTGAAAGGCCCCACAAATCTGCGAAATGTCTTCGCGCAATACTTCGATAGGGATGGCCTCCGTTGTGATCCGGCTTAGTGCTTTCATGTTCAATCCCTCCTCATCAACAGGCAGAATTCTAGCGCTGCCAAACCAACGGGGCGCCCCGTTCATCCCGGACCAGACCTGCCGCATACGCCGCTTTTACCGTCTTTGTCGGGGCCAGTCGTATGCGCAGCGTTTGGCCCTACATCTGGCCGGGCAAAAAAAGCACCAATGCAGGGAAAATCAGCAACAGGATCAAGCGCAGGATATCGACCAGCCAGAAGGGCGTGACCCCCCGGAAGATAGTACCGGTGGAGACATCGCCGACCACACCCTTGAGCACGAAAACATTCAGCCCTACCGGCGGCGTGATCAGGCTGATCTCGGTCACTACAACAACGATAATGCCGAACCAGACCGGATCAAAACCAAGGCTCGTAACCAGCGGAAAAAAGATCGGCACGGTGAGCAGCAGCATCGACATGCTCTCAAAGATGCAGCCAAGGGCGATGTAGATCAGGAGGATCAGCCCCATGACGACCCAGGGGCCGAGGTCAAGCGCCGTGACGGTGGCCAGCAGCCCTTCGGGCAGGCCCGCAAGATTGACGAAATTTGAAAAGATCCACGCGCCGATCAGGACCGAGAAGAGCGAGGCGGACGTCAGGGTGGTTTCCTCCAGCACCTCGCGCAGCCCGCGCCAACTCAGCCCCCCGCGCGCCCAGGCGATGAGGAAGGCGCCGGCCGCGCCCATGCCTGCGGCCTCGGTTGGCGAGAAGGCGAGGTGGATCGGCCAGAAGTCGAGCACGCCATAGAGCCCGCCTATTACCAGCGCGAACAGTGCCAGAACCGACCAGACATGGTTCAGCGCCCGTAGCCGCTCGCCCCATGTGGCACGGGGGCCGGCAGGGCCGGCTTCGGGGTTCACGGCGACCGAAAACCGCACCGCGCAGAGGTAGAGCAATATGCCGAGCGCGCCGGGCACGATGCCTGCGATGAAGAGCGCGCCGATGGAGGTCTCCGTTAGCAGGCCGTAGATCACGAGGATGACCGAGGGCGGGATGAGGATGCCGAGCGTACCGCCTGCGGCAATGGAGGCGGTCGAGAGACTGTCTGAATAGCCGTATTTGCGCATCTCGGGCATGGCAACTTTGGACATCGTGGCGGCAGTGGCAAGCGATGAGCCGCAGATCGCGGCGAAGCCGCCGCAGGCGACGATGGTGGCCATGGCCAAGCCGCCGCGAAAGTGCCCGAGAAAAGCGTTGGAAACCTGGTAAAGCTCGCGGCTGATGCCACCTTTGTTGACGAAAAGCCCCATCAGGATGAACAGTGGGATCACCGACAACCCGTAATCTTGGCTGGTGTCGATGATCAGCCGCGAAACCATGGAGATCGAGGCACGGTAGCTGGTTTCGTAAACCAGTCCGATCATGCCCACGAGGCCCATGGCGAAGGCGATCGGCAGACGCAGCAGGACGAGGACGAAAACGGCGGCAAAGCCGATGGCGGATGCGATCATGGGGCAGGATCCAGAAGTTGCGGCGCAAAGAGGCGCAAAAGCCCGCGCAGGATCAGCACGACGGCGGTGAGATAGGTCATCACCGCGATGAACATGCCGATGTAAAAGGTCGGAATTTCAAGGTATTCAGTCACGTCGCCATAGCTGAGCGCGCGGTAGGCGAGGTCGACAACCCGGCCTGCGGGGAACCACAGCATGACCCCGCAAGACAGGGTCACCAGCCCGTCGCGCCAGCGTTGCAGACCCCAGCTTTCGAATGGACGGTCCAGCAGATCAGCGGCGATATGGCCTTCGCGGCCCGAGAGGACGGGCAGGGCAGAGAAGACGATCAGCGCGATGCCGATGCGGATCAGTTCGGTCGCGGCTTCGATGGGCGCATTGAAGACCGAGCGCATGATGACGTCGGCAAAGGTCAGCACCATCAGCGCGAAGAGCGCGAGAGAGGCCATCGTCATCGGCAGGGCCGAGAGGGCGGTGGTGAGGCGGATCAAAGAGCGCATGGCGGTTCCCTGGCTGGGGGCCGACCGCGGCTGCGACCGGCCCCTTTGGCGGTGGGGATTACTGGCTGGCCTTCGCCATTTCCTCACGCATCATCTCATAAGCGGCCTGTCCGTCGACACCGGCCTCGTCCAACTCGGCGATCACCTTGTCGCGCACCTTGTCGGCCATCTCGGCAAAGCGGGCCTGATCCTCTTCGGAGGCGGTGACGATCTTGTTGTCGCCGGCGGCCTCGGTCGCTTCTCGCGCGTCAACATCGCTTTGATCCCAAACGGCACCCATCATCCGGCTTGCGGTTTCGCCAAAGACTTCGCTGTCCAGCTTCTGCTGCACGTCTTCGGGCAGGCTGTCGAAGGTTTCTTGGCTCATGATAACCGAGAAAGAGCCACGGTAGAAACCGCCGGGCATCTCATAGACGTTCTTGGCCACTTCGTTGAGCTTGAAGCTAATCCGCTCGCCCATGTTCATCGCCACCGCATCAGCGGCCCCGGAATCGAGCGTCTCATAGACCTTGGGCGCGGGCACCTGAATGCCGACGAGGCCCAATTCCGCGCCCACATCTGCCGAGACACCGCCGCCAAGGCGGGTCTTTAGCCCCTGCAGGTCATCCAGGTTGTTCACTGCCTTGTTGGAGTGGATCTGGCCGGGTCCATGCGTCGTCAACGCAATAACTTTGACTCCCCGGTGTTCGTCCAACTCAGACAGCATCGCCTCATGCACACGCCAATGGGCGACCGATGCGGCCTCGGCATTGCCCTCGTAGCCGGGGATTTCGACCAGTTTGGTGCCGACGAAACGCCCGGGTGTATAGCCGTGGAACAGGATCGCGATATCAGCGGCACCGTCGAGCAGCAGGTCCATTTGGGCAGGCGGCGGGGCGAGGCCGTTTTTCAGCTCGGTCTCGATCAGCCCATCGCTGGCCTCTGACATCATATCACTGAGCTGCGTGAACATGCCGGTATTGACCGGATGACTCGGCGGCAGCCATGTCGAAATGGTCAATGTCTCAGTGGCGAAAGCACCGGTCGCGGTGCAAAGTGCGAGCGCAGAAGTGGCAATAAACTTGGTGAATTTGGTCATTTGGGCTCCTCCCCATATCGTTCGATATGCCTTGGCGGGGTTCTCCCAAACCCGTCTCGCCAAGTATATGCTTTTTCATGTATTCACATTTAAAGCACGATTGGAACCACTTTTTCAGCAGCGCATGGCCCGGGGGATTACCCTTGCCGATCCTCCTGCGTCTCAAGCGCGGCCAGTAGCGATTTTAGCGCAGGCTTTAACTGAGCGCCCCTGTTTCCGTGAAGCATTTCCATCAAGGCCGCCTCATGTTTCTGCGCCTGCGGCACCAGTTCGGCGGCAAGCGCGCGGCCAGAATCGGTCAGGTAAACGCGCACCCGGCGGCCATCGGCGGGGTCGCTGCGGCGAACCAACAGGCCGCGATCTTCCATTTGGGCGATGATGCGGGTGAGCCGGGACTGTTCAGCCAAGGCTCGTTTGGCAAGCTGCGTAATCATGGCCCCGTCGGTGTCAGCAAGGCAGGCGAGAACGCGCCATTCCGGCACGCGCAGCCCGGCTTTGCGCACTTTTGCGTGAAATTGCGCACTGGCCGCATCGCTGGCGGCGGCGAGCAAATAGAGCAGGTAATCCGAGACAAAGCCCGGTACCTGCCCTGTGCCATCCTCACGTTCTGTTTTGGTCGACTGCTGCGTCACGCCGTTTAACCCTTTGACGTTTGGGGCAACGTCGCACCCCGGTGTTCCTAAATGGCGACCAAACGCATGCTTTGCAAGAAAACCCTTGACCGAAACTATATGAAATTTCATATTGTTTGTCACGGGAGGAGTTCACATGTCGAAGATCAACGCAATCGTGCGAGAGGTCACCGCGCTGACCGAGCGCATCAGCGAATTTCGCATTGCTGCCGCCGACGGTGCTGCTTTGCCCGGATGGCAAGCCGGGGCGCATGTGTTGTTTGACCTGCCGGACGGAGACACGCGGGCCTACTCACTGATCGCTTTCGCGCCGATCCCCGAAGCGCCAGAGGAATACCGCATCGCTGTGCAGCGCGAGCCCGCAGGCAAGGGCGGTTCAACCCATATGCATGGGTTAAAGCCGGGGGCTGAGATTACCTGCGCCGCGCCGAAAAATGACTTTCCGCTGACCCCGGATGCGCCTGCTGTGCTGCTCGCCGGGGGGATTGGGATCACGCCGATGATCTCGATGGCGACCGCACAGAAGGAGGCGGGGCAGGCGTTTGAGTTTCACTATTCAGGCCGTAGTGCCGGGCTGATGGCCTACCGTGACGCCTTGCAGGAAGCCTTTGGCGATAACCTGCATCTGCACTGTGATGACGACACCAGCGCACTGGACCTCGACGCCGTGATTGCGGATTTGGCACCAGAGGCGCATCTCTACGTCTGCGGCCCTAAGGGGCTGATTGATGCGACTAGGGCAAAGGCCGAGGCGGCGGGTATCGCCACCGAGCGCATTCACTTTGAGCTTTTCGACGCGCCGCAAGAGCAAGAGGGCGACAGCGCCTTTGAGGTTGAATTGGCCTCAAGCGGTGAGGTCTTCACCATCCCCCCCGGCCAATCGATCATTGATGTGTTGGAGGCGGGCGGCGTCGACGTCATGTACGACTGTCAGCGCGGCGACTGCGGCATCTGCCAATGCGATGTCATCAGCGGCACGCCCGATCACCGCGACGTGGTCCTGTCCGAGGCCGAACGCGCGGCAGGCAATGTCATGCAAATCTGCGTCAGCCGCGCAAAATCACCGCGCCTTGTGCTCGATATCTGAGGGGAGGAACTCATGGGACGTTACGACAGTCCGGCGGCACTGGCCGCCCTCGTGCAGCCACATCAAGTGCACCGCGATATCTACACCGATCCGGATGTGTTCCAGCAAGAGATGAAGCATCTTTTTGCCAATGCTTGGGTCTTTGTCGGCCATGAAAGCCAGACGCCGAACAAGGGCGATTACTTCAGCACCCATATCGGCACCCAGCCCGTCATTCAGGTGCGCCATTCGACGGGCGAGATCCATGTGCTGCTGAACCGCTGCCCCCATAAGGGCACCAAGATCGTGATCGACCGGCAAGGCAACACCGGCAAATTCTTCCGCTGCCCCTATCATGCGTGGAGCTTCAAGACCGATGGCTGCCTCTTGGCCATTCCGCTCAAGAAGGGCTACCAGAACACCGGGCTGGAAGAGACCGACAGCGGCAAGGGCATGCGCAGCGTCGGCGATGTGAAGAACTACCGCGGCTTCATCTTTGCCCGTCTCGCCGAAGAGGGCATCAGCTTTGAAGAGTTCTTTGGCGAGAGCCTGTCGTCGCTCGACAATATGGTGGACCGCTCCCCCGCCGGGCGGCTCGAAGTCGTCGGCCCGCCGCTGCGCTACATGCATCATTGCAACTGGAAGATGCTGGTCGAAAACCAGACCGACACTTGTCACCCGATGGTGGCGCATGAAAGCTCTGCAGGGACGGCGGTGAAGCTCTACGAAGAGATGGGTCTGCCCGAGGATGCGCCCAAACCTCCCGCGATGGAGATCATCGCCCCCTTCATGTCGCCTTACGATTTCTTCGAAGGCATGGGCATCCGCACATGGCCCAACGGGCACGGGCACACGGGCGTAAACCACTCTATCCACTCGGACTATTCCGCCATCCCCGGCTATTTCGAGGCGCTCTGCGACAGCTATGGAGAGGAGAAGGCCAAGGCGATCTTGGATGAGAACCGCCACAACACGGTCTATTTCCCCAATATCATGATCAAGGGGCCGATCCAGCAGCTGCGCGTTTTCATCCCCGTCGCGGCTGACCGGACAGTGGTCGAAAGCTACATCTACCGCCTCGTCGATGCCCCGGAAGAACTGACCGCCCGTACCGCGATGTACAACCGCATGATCAACGCGCCCACCTCCATCGTCGGCCATGACGATCTGGAAATGTACGAACGCGCGCAAGAGGGGCTGATGGTCGACGGGCTGGAATGGGTGAACATCCAGCGCCTGATCGAAGAGGACGAGGATTTCGAGGTGGAAGCTGTCGAAAACGGCACCACCGAACGCCAGATGCGCAATCAATTCCACGCTTGGGTCAAGTTCATGACCATGGGCCAAGAGGAGGAGGCGGCGGAATGACTGTGACGCGCGAAAGCCTGATCGACTTTATCTATGACGAAGTGCGCATGTTGGACGAGGGGCGCTATACCGAATGGCTCGACCTTTGGCTGCCCGACGGGCACTACTGGATGCCGCTGGACTACCAACAGAAAGACCCGATCAACGAGACCTCGTTGATGTATGAGGATATGTTCATGCTTAAGCTTAGGGTCGAACGACTGAACGGCGCGCGCACCTTCAGCCAAAAGCCCAAAAGCCGCTGTCACCATGTGATCCAACGGCCCTACATTGATGAGATGGACACGGAGGCAGGGCGTTTCGTCACGACCACCTTCATGCATTACGTCGAGACGCGGCTGGATGAGCAGCAGTTGCTCGCCGTCACCGCGCGCCATGAGCTGGCGCTGGCCGACGGGCGGCTGCGCATTGCAAACAAACGGGTGGACATCGTCAATTGCGACGCGGCCTTCCGCAACATCCAGTTGCTGCCATGATCGGAGCGGAGACTGACACGGTCTACGCGGCCTTTGCGGACACCGCAGCGCGGCATCCCGAACGGGGTTTTCTGAATGTCCTGCCGGAAACGGCGGAAATCTACGGCATCGCGGCGGGGGAGGTGAGTTATGCCGAAGCCGCGCGTCAGGTTGTGGCCCTGCGCAAGCGCATCTCGGCGGCGGGCTATCTGCCCGGGCAGCGTGTCATGCTGCTGATGGAGAACCGCCCGGCCTTCTTCCTCTGGTGGCTGGCGCTGAACGGCTTGGGCCTGTCGGTCGTGCCGGTGAACCCCGACCTGCGCGCGGCGGAGCTGAGCTATATGATCGACCATGCCGAGCCGGTCCTGGCCGTGGCCATCCCCGCGCGCGGGGACGACCTGCGCGCGGGGGCGCGGCAAGCGGGACGCGACATGCCGGTGATCGCGCCGGAGGATTCCTTGCCCGCGCCCGCCACGCGTGAGGCCATCGCGGCACGGCAGGGCGGCGCAGAGGAGGCCGAAGCGGCATTGCTCTACACCTCGGGCACCACGGGCCAGCCCAAGGGCTGCATCCTGACCAACACCTATTTCCTCGATGCCGGGCGGTGGTACGCCGACACCGGCGGGCTCTGCGCCCTGTCGCGAGACGGCGAGCGCATGATCACGCCACTGCCGATCTTCCACATGAACGCGATGGCCTATTCCTTCATGGCGATGATCGCCGTGGGCGGCTGCCTGACCGCGCTTGACCGCTTCCATCCGCGCAGCTGGTGGGCCTCGGTCCGGGCGTCGGGCGCGACTTGTCTGCACTATCTAGGCGTCATGCCATCCATGCTGATGGGGGCCGAGGAAAGCGCCGCCGACCGCGACCATTCCGTGCGCTTCGGCTTCGGCGCGGGGGTGGACCCGAAACTCCATGCCGCGTTCGAAGCGCGCTTTGGTTTCCCGTTGGTCGAGGCTTGGGCCATGACCGAAACGGGCGCGGGTGCCGTGATCTGCGCCAACCGCGAACCGCGCCGTGTGGGCGAAAGCTGCCTCGGCGCACCCGAAGAGGGGCTGGAGGTCCGGCTTGTCGATGATGCCAGGCAGGAGGCGGATCAAGGCGAATTGCTGGTGCGCCGGGCCGGTGCCGACCCGCGCCGCGGGTTTTTCGCGGGGTACTTCAAGAACGGCGAAGCCACGGATGAAGCATGGTCGGAGGGCTGGTTTCACACTGGCGACATCGTGCGCCGCGCCCCCGATGGGGCGATGTTCTTTGTCGACCGCAAGAAAAACGTCATCCGCCGCTCGGGCGAGAACATCGCGGCGGTCGAGGTGGAATCGACCCTGATGCGCCACCCCGCCGTGGCCAGCGCCGCCGTGGCCGCCGTGCCCGACGCGGTGCGCGGGGATGAGGTGTTCGCCTGTATCGTGCCGAAGGACACGGGCACCGACCCCGCCGTGTTGGCCCGAGAAATCACCGAATGGTGCCTCACCCAGCTTGCCTATTACAAAGCCCCCGGCTTCATCGCCTTTGTCGAGGCGCTGCCGCTGACCGCGACGCAGAAACTCCAACGCGGGGTGTTGAAAACGCTGGCCGCCGACCTGCTGAACGATCCCGCCACGCAAGACCTGCGCGGCATGAAGAAACGGACGGCGGCATGAGGCGTCAGGGCTATGACGGCGTGGTGCTCGCGGCGCCCACCTCGGTGCCCTATGCGCGCTATAGCAATGAGACTGCCCATTGGTGGATCGCCCGCGCCCTGCGCGTGATGCTGGGCAAGGCCGGGATCGCACCGGGGGAGTTGGACGGGTTCTCGGTCTCCAGCTTCTCGCTCGCGCCGGACACGCCGGTCGGGCTGACCCAGCATTTGGGGCTCAGCCCGCGCTGGCTTGATACCGTGCCGACGGGCGGGGCGAGCGGGGTCATCGCGCTGCGCCGCGCCGCGCGGGCGGTGCAGGGGGGCGATGTAGACGTCGTGGCCTGCGTGGCGGGGGATGCGAACCGGATCGACAGCTTTCGCACTCTGCTTAGCGGCTTTTCGCGCTTTTCGATGGACGCGACCTTTCCCTATGGCTTCGGCGGCCCAAACGCGAGTTTCGCCCTGCTGATGGACCGCTACATGCAAGAATACGGCGCCACCCGAGAAGACTTTGGCCGCATCGCCGTGGCCCAACGCGCCAACGCGCTGCGCTATCCCGATGCGCTGATGAAAACGCCGCTGACCCTCGACCAATACCTCGATGCGCGGATGATCTCGGACCCCATCGCGCTCTTCGACTGCGTCATGCCCTGCGCCGGGGCCGAGGCGTTTTTGGTCATGCGCGAGGACGAGGCCGCGCGCCGCAATCTACCCTTCGCCCGGATCAGCGGTACGATTGAACGGCACAACGCCTACCCCGAAGACCCGATGCAACTGCGCGGCGGCTGGGGCGTGGATATCGGTGAGCTCTACGATATGGCAGGCCATGGGCCGGAGGGGGTCGATCTGCTGCAAACCTATGATGACTACCCGGTGATCTCGATGATGCAATTCGAAGACCTCGGGTTTTGCGCCAAGGGGGAGGGGGCCGCCTTTGCCCGCCAGCGCGATCTCACGATCAACGGTGACTTCCCCCACAACACCTCGGGCGGGCAACTGTCCGTCGGACAAGCCGGGGCCGCGGGCGGCTATCTGGGGCTGGTGGAAGCGATCCGGCAGGTGACCGGGCAGGCCGAGGGCACGCAGGTGGCCGACGCCCGGCGGGCCCTGGTCTCGGGCTTTGGCATGATCAACTATGACCGGGGCGTCTGTTCGGCGGCGGCGATCATCGAAGGGGGTGGGGCATGACCGAACCCTTGACGCCGCCCCGAAAGAAGAACCCGCAGAAGCGCGGCAGGGTGCCGACGCTGCCACCCACACAGCGGTCGCGTGCCGCTCTCGGCCTCGCCATTGCCGCCGGGCGCGGTGTCTTTGCGCTTCAGCACTGCGCCGACTGCGGAGCGGTGCAATATCCCCCGCGCGATGCCTGCTGCAAATGCCTGTCCGTCGCGCTGCACTGGCGCGAGACGGACCGCGCGGGCGAGGTGCTGGCCGAAACCACGATACGCGTCTCGCCCGACCCGTATTTCCGCGAGCGGCTGCCTTGGCGCATCGGCACGGTGCAACTGGCCGCAGGGCCGGTGGCCGTGTGCCATCTGCATGGCGAGGTCGGGCGCGGTGATGCCGTGCGGCTGGCGCTGAAACTGGACCGGGCCGGGCAGGGGGTCATGGTGGCCCTGCCGCGAGAGGGAAGCGAATTTATGCAAGACGATTCCGTGCTGCGCGAAATGTCGAGCGATCCGAAACACCGCCGGGTGCTGATCACCGATGCCCGCTCCCCCCTCGCCCTGCCGCTGGCCCAAGCACTCCTGAGCGCTGGCGCGGCGGAGATATTCGTTGGCGAGCCGGAGCATTGGCGCAGGTGGGAAGGCCGCACAGCCTTCGAGGAGATGGAGAACGTCAGCCTTATGCCGCTCGATGTGACCGATGGGGCTTCCGTCTCGCGCCTCGCGGCTGAAATCGGCGGCAAGGTCGACATCCTGATCAACACCGCCCAATTCATCCGCCCCGGTGGGGTGCTGGGCAGTAACACGGTCTTTGCTCGCGAGGGGATGGAGACCAATGTGCTGGGCCTGATGCGATTGGCGCAGGGCTTCGGCCCCGCGATGGCGTCGCGCACGGCGGATGGAGTGAATTCGGCGGTGGCATGGGTGAACGTCCTGTCGGTGGGGGCCGTGGCGCCTGAGGCGGGGTTCGGCGGCTTCGATGCCTCGCAAGCGGCGGCGCGGTCGCTCAGCCAGACGATGCGGGCGGAGTTTGCCGGAGCGGGGCTGCGGGTGATGAATGTCTACACCGGCCCCGTCGATGACGATTGGCACCAACCCCTGCCGCCGCCCAAAGTCGCCCCTCGCGCGCTGGCGCGGACCGTGGTGGGCGGGCTGGTTGATGGATTGGAAGAAATCGCCTGCGGTGACGTGGCCAAGGATGCGCTGGCCCGCTGGCTGGACGATCCGGCGTTGATGGAACGCGAAACGCGGGGGGGCGGCGCATGAGCGATGCAATCACGACACTGGCCGATGCACTGGCAAGCGGTGCTGCAAAAGTCGTCGACCTGACCCACCGGCTCGACCCGGATTTCCCCGTCATCGTGCTGCCGCCCGAGTTCGGCCAGTGCGCGCGGTTTCGGATGGAGGAAGTCTCGGCCTATGATCACCGCGGCCCAGCGTGGAAGTGGCATAACCTCACGCTCAACGAACACACCGGCACCCATTTCGACGCGCCTATTCACTGGGTCTCGGGCAAGGACGTGGCCCATGGCGCGGTGGATGAAATCCCGCCCGAAGCCTTCATCGGTCCGGTCGTGGTGATCGATTGCTCCGAAGGGGCGGCGCAGGACGACGACTTTGAACTGACGCCCGAGATCATCCGCGATTGGGAAACTCAGAACGGCACGATCCCCGCCAACGCTTGGGTGCTGATGCGCACCGATTGGTCGAAACGCAGCGGCGCGAATTACCTCAACATGCGCGAGGATGGGGCCCATTCACCCGGCCCCACGCCAGACGCGATTGCATTACTGCTGGAGCGTGGCATTCGCGGCTTTGGCACGGAAACGGTCGGCACCGACGCGGGGCAGGGGATGCATTACGATCCGCCTTTCCCGGCGCATTACCTGCTCCATGGGGAGGGCAAATACGGGCTGCAATGTCTGTGCAACCTTGATCAACTGCCGCCCACGGGGGCCATGCTGATCGCCCCGCCGCTCAAGATCAAAGGCGGGACAGGCAGCCCGTTACGGGTGCTGGCGCTGATACCGGGAGAGAGACTATGACCAGTTACACAGCCGTCATCACCGGAGGCAGCAAGGGCATCGGCGCCGATCTGGCGCAGCGTCTTCTGGAGCGCGGCTATCGCGTGATCTCCATCGCGCGGGGCAAGCCGGAATGGGAGGCCGAGGGCTGTGAGCATATCGAAGCCGACCTGCTCGATCCCGCCTCCGTCGCTGCCGTCGCTACGGATATCGCCGCGCGCCATGAGGTGACGCATCTGGTGCATAACGCAGGGCTGATCTGGCCCAATCTGATCGAAGAGGCCAAGCCCGAAGACATTACTGGCCTTGCGCAGCTGCACCTTGGTTCCGCCCTGACGCTCCTGCAAGCCTTCCTGCCTTCCATGAAAGAACGGGGTTTTGGCAGGGTGATGTTCAACGCCTCCCGCGCGGCCTTGGGCGCGCCGACCCGCACCGCCTATTCGGCGTCGAAAGCGGGGATGATCGGCATGGCGCGGACCTGGGCGCTGGAATTGGCGCCACATGGGATCACCGTCAACGTGGTGGCCCCGGGCCCGGTTCAGACAGATAACTTTTGGGGCATCATTCCCAAAGAGAGCGAGCGCGAAGCGGAACTGGCCAAGCGCATCCCGGTGGGACGCTTGGGACAGGTTGAAGATGTGACCAATGCATTCTTGTTCTTTAGCGATCCTGCCAGCGGTTTCGTCACCGGCCAAACGCTATTCGTATGCGGCGGGTCGAGCATCGGAACGTTGACGCTGTGAGCCATGCAGGAACAAGGCAGTTATTAAAACCCCGGATCCACTGGTATTCGCTGCGGACTTGAGAAAGTGGAACTGCGAAGTTGCACTAAGCTGTTGGTTTTATGTCATTTACCAACATTGATCTGCCAATGGAATTGACGGTTTTGCTCCCTGCAGTTGAAGGTTTTTCACGGTGTCCAGCCCGATATTCCACTGGGGCAAACAACCGCGCGAACCGTGACAACTCACCATAATTCATATTCTAGGATAAATCGTTGATGGCGGGCCCGCGATGCCGTTCAGCGCCAGTATCAAAAGCGCTTCCTTGCGGGCGGGTTCCTCTGACCCATGGGGCAACGCAGGGTCTGATTGCGTCGCCCCGATCGCTCGATAAAAGCGGCGGGCGCCAAAGCGCCCGCGCGGGCTTTGGGCTCAGGCAGGCCGCACGAACATGCGCTCGCTCTCTCCCTGCTGGCGATCCGCCGGGCGCACGCTGCGGTAGGCATGCCAGGTGGCGTGCCCCAAGACCGGGAAAACGACGATCAAAGCCACGAAACCCGTCGCAAGAGACAGCGCAGTCAGCACGACGACAATTGCCCCCCAGGTGAGCATGACGGGCAGATTGGCCCAGACCATTGCCATGGAAATCCCCATGGCCGACAGCGCATCGGTCCGTTCGGTCAGCAGCATTGGCACCGCGAAAACACTGATCGCGAAGGAAAAAGCCGCAAAGAGAGCGCCCACAGCGCCGCCGGTCACAAGCAGCGCCCAACCGGTGGGGGTGAACAGGAGCATCGGGACCAGCTCATCGGTGCCGGGGAAGTCGACCAGACCGAAGAACAGCGCGTAGATCAGCACTGCCGAGCGTTGCCACAGCAGGAACAGACCGAGCAGCAGCACCCCCATGAACAGCGCCTGATGCTTTGACGCGGGCCGCGCGAACAGCATGCCGCCTATGGTGATCCGCGTCTGCGTCTCGATCCGGCGGCTTTTCTCGTAAAGGCCAACCGCTATCAGCGGACCGACCAGAACAAAGCCCGCCAGCGCCGGGAAAAGCGCATATTCATAGCGGAATTGAAACAGCGCCCAGACCACCAGCGCCGAGATCGCAAAGACCAGAATGCCGTAGAGCAGGCTCAGCGACGGGCGGGTCAGGAAATCCAACCAGCCGCGTTTCAGCCATGTGAAGGCCATGTTTGCCGGCAGCTGCCGCGCATGCGGGCTTTCGCGCGGCAGGGGCGGCACGACTTGCGGGATCACGCCGCCTGCATGCGGGTTGTCAGGGGGCGGTGGGGCGTCGGAATGGTTGGAACGGTCGCTCAGCATGATGGTTTCGCTACACGATTGGCAGCGCCCTCCTTATGCGATGGAAGAAGAACACAGTCGGGCTGCGACCCGATTGCGATGGTGACGAGATGCGCATTCGCCGCGACAAAGCCAGAGACCAGCAAGGCGGCCCCGGCTGCGGCCCAGATACGGGGGCGGGTCATGGCTGACCCTCCGCCGCGCGGCTTTGGATGTAGAGGGTCAGCATCATCCGGTCCGCCTTGGTCAGGCGGCCTTCCCAGGCGGGCATCCAGCCTTGGCGCCCGTCATGGATGGTCTCGAACATCGCCGCATCATCTCCGCCATAGATCCAGGCGGCGTCGGTCAGGTTGGGCGCGCCCATGTCCTGAATCCCCTCGGCATTCTCGCCATGACAGCTCGCGCAGTTCTCCGCAAAGATCGTGGCCCCCTCTTGCAGACGGGCGGCCGGCAGATCCTGTTCCAGCCCGGAAAGCGATTGCACATAGTCCACGACAGTGCGGATCTGTGGTCGGCTCAGCATTCCGTCTCGGCCAAAGGCAAGCATCTGGGCAAAACGGGTCTCCGGATGCGGGGCGTTGATCCCCACCCGCAGGGTTTCCATGATCGTCTCGCTGTCGCCGCCCCAAAGCCAGGCGTCATCCACAAGGCTCGGATAGCCCGGCGCGCCGGCAAGGTCGGTGCCATGACAGGCCGCGCAATTATCGCCGAAAAGCGTGGGCGCGGTTCGCTCGACATGGGCCATCAGCTCGGGGATCTCGCGGATTTCCTCGGCCGAGAGTTCCGCCAGCGGCGCGCGCCAAGTGTCGAGTTCGCGGTAGGCCTTGGCGACCTTTTCTTCGACCACAACCGCCTGATCGTAGTTCAAGAGCCCCTTCCAATAGGTGTTGATCAGCGGCCAGGACGGCATGAACACCCAGTAAACCAATGCCCAGAGATGCGTCACGGCGACGAAGAACCAGACCGCGCGTGGCACGCGGGTGTTCAGTTCTGTGATACCATCCCATTCGTGGCCCGTGGTCTCATGGCCGGTGAGCGGATCGCGTTCTTTTACCGACATGGCCCCTCCTCGTCGTTCAGGACGCTCTGCGCGGCCTTGTCGAACCTATTTCCCAAACTTGGCCAAAAGGCATAGACGGTAATCCCGATCGACAGGGCGATCAGGTAGAACAGCCCAAAGGATTTGGCGATGTTTGACAGTGTTTCATAGCTTAGATCCACGGTCTCATTCCCCCTCAGCTATTTGTGTTTCTTGGGGCAGATCTGTCAGGCCGCCCATGATCTGAAGATAGGCCACCAACGCGTCCATCTCGGTTAAACGGTCGCGCCGGCCATCGAAGAAACGGATGTTCGTGGCCTCGCCATAGCGTTCCTCGACCGCATAGGCCTGATCGCTGTCGGGATAGGCCTGACCGCGGGCATCCTCGGCCGCGTTTTCGATCTGCGCATCGCTATAGGGGACCCCCACGGTGCGCAGGGCCGCCAGACGGCCCGGCAGGCTTGCGGTTTCGAGCGGCGCATCGAGCAGGAAAGCGTATTGCGGCATCACCGATTCGGGCACCAGAGAGCGCGGATCGACGAGGTGCTGCACCTGCCATTCATCCGAGAATTTCTCCCCGACCCGCGCCAGATCCGGCCCGGTCCGTTTCGACCCCCAAAGCATCGGATGGTCGTACTGGCTTTCGACCGCCAGGGAATAGGGGCCATAGCGGTCCACCTCGTCGCGCAGGCTGCGGATCATCTGGCTGTGACAGGCATAGCAGCCTTCGCGGATGTAGATATCGCGCCCGGCCTGTTCCAAGGGCGTGTAGACGCGCATGTCGGGGGCGGCCTCGACCGTCTCGTCAATGCTGAAGAGCGGGGCGATTTCGACAAAACCGCCCACGGCCGAGGCCGCGATGATTCCGATTGTCAGCGCCATCGAGTGCCGTTCGGCACGGTAGTGGCTCCGCGCATGGAATTCGAAGAACTTCGAGAAGGGTTTCAGTAGTTTACGCAACATGGCCATCACTCCGCAGCTGGCACGGCGGGTTCATCCGCTTCGGATTTGGTTGGAAAATCGAGGTCGGGGCGGTCTTGGCGGACCCGTTTGATCGTCATGATCACGTTATAGGCCCCAAGGATGGCCCCGGTGAGGAAGAACCCCCCGCCGATGGTCCGCGCGACATAGTAGGGATGCATCGCCACCAGTGAGTCATTGAAGGAATAGGCCAGCGTGCCGCTTTCGGTATAGGTGCGCCACATCAGCCCCTGGATGATGCCGCTGTTCCACATCGCAAAGACGTAGATCACGGTCCCGCCAAGCGCGAGCCAGAAGTGCCATTCGACAAGCTTCCACGAATACATCGACTCGCGCCGCCAGAGCACCGGCACCAGCGCATAGATCGACCCGAAGGTGATCAGCGCGACCCAGCCCATGGCCCCCGCATGCACATGGCCCACGGTCCAGTCGGTGTAATGCGACAGGGAGTTCACGGCACGGATCGCCATGAAGGAGCCCTCAAAGGTCGACAGCCCGTAGAACACCGCCGCGACCATCATGAAACGCAGCGTCGCGTCGTCGCGCACCTTGCCCCATGCGCCATTGAGCGTCATCAGCGCGTTGCCCGCGCTCGCCCAGCTGGGCACCAGCAGCATCACCGAGAAGGTCATGCCCAGGGTCTGCACCCATTGTGGCACGGCAGTGTAATGCAGGTGGTGCGAGCCGGCCCAGATGTAGAAGAACACGATGCCCCAGAAGCTCAGGATCGAGAGCCGGTAGGAGTAGATCGGACGTTCCGCGCGTTTGGGCAGGAAGTAGTAGAGCATGCCGAGGAAACCGGCGGTCAGGAAGAAGGCCACGGCGTTATGCCCGTACCACCACTGCGTCATCGCATCCTGCACGCCCGAGAAGGCCGAGTAGCTTTTCGCCGCGCCAAAGGAGGCCGGCACCGCGAGGTTGTTGACGATATGCAGCACCGCCACCACCAGGATGAAGGCCATGTAATACCAGTTCGCCACATAGATATGCGGCTCGTTCCGGCGGGCCAGCGTGCGCATGTAGAGCACGAAATAGACCACCCAGACCACCACCAGCCAGATGTCCGCATACCATTCCGGCTCGGCATATTCCTTGGACTGGGTGATCCCCATCAGATAGCCCGAGGCCGCGATGATGCAGAACAGGTTGAACCCCAGCAGCACGAACCAGGGCGAGACATGCCCCGCCAGCCGCGCGCGGCTGGTGCGTTGCATCACGTGATACGACGTGGCGATCAACGCGTTGCCGCCAAAGCCAAAGATCACACCCGAGGTATGCACGGGCCGGATCCGGCCAAAGCTCGACCAGGGCGCGTCAAAGCGAAAGTCGGGCCAGGCCAGTTGCGCGGCGACCCAGACGCCGACCCCCATCGCGATCACCGCCCAGAAGAGCGAAAGCAGGATGCCGATCTTGGTCGGATCGTCGTAATAGCTCGTGCTGCGGTCCAGGGTCGGCTCAGGCGCGTAGAGCGCGTTGCCGACGATAAAGAACAGACCGCCTGCAAAGAACAGGGTGATCCAGCCATGCGTGCCCATGGCATCGCCATGGCCGACGATGGCGAGCAGGAGACCGACAAGCGCCAGCCCTCCCGACAGCAGCATGGCCTGTTGGCGTTCTGCAATGGTTAAGCGTTCCATCATCTCAGTTCATCCTTTCGGGGAGGCATCGGAGTGTCGTCATTGTCATAAAGGATGCGTTCAGCATCGCCTTCGAGGTCTTCATACTGGCGGTTCCTGAGGCTCCAGAAAAAAGCCCCCAGTCCGGTGAGACCCATCACCAGGGTGACCGGGATCAGAAGATGCAGGATCGTCATGCGGGGGCCTCTTGCAGTCGGGGCGCGGAAGCGGCCGCGCGGCGGCGGTTCAGCCGCAGCGAGTTCGCGACCACGGCGATGGAAGAGCCGGACATGGCGATGGCGGCGATCAGCGGCGTCACATGGCCCGCAATCGCCAGCGGCACCGCGATACAATTGTAGGCAATGGCGAGGCCAAAGTTCTGCCGCACGGTGGCCGCGGTGCGCCGCGCCAGCTTGAGCGCCAGTGGCACCGCGTCGAGCGCGTCGCGCAGGAAAACGAAATCCGCCGCCGCACGCCCCGCTTCGGTGGCCGAGGCCGGCGACATCGAAACATGGGCCGTGGCCAGAGCGGCGGTGTCGTTCAGCCCGTCGCCGACCATCAGCGGGCGTTCGCCCCGGGCCAATAGGTCTTGCAAATGCGTGACCTTGTCCTGCGGGGTCAGCCCGGCCTCAGTCTCATCGATCTGCAACTGGGCCGCGACCTGGGCCACCGCAGGGGCCGCATCGCCCGAGAGGATCTCGCTCGGCAGACCGGCGTCGCGCAAAGCCGCAACCGCCTCAGCCGCGCCATCGCGCAGCGTCTCGCGCAGGGGGAAACGCCGCATCTGGTCCCCGGCAAAGGCAAAGGCTGGGCCATCCCCCGCCGCCACTTCCCCGGCGATCTCGGCGACCCAAGAGGGGCGGCCAAGCCGCGCGACGCGCCCGCCTATGCGGCCCTCGACGCCAAAGCCGGGATGTTCGCGCACCTCTTCGACGGGCGTTGCAGAACCGACCTGCGCCGTGGCGATGCAGCGCGCGACCGGATGGGCAGAATAGGCCGCCAGGGCGGCCGTGGCGGCAGTGTCGGGCGTGGCGTCAAGACGGTCTACCAGCACCGGGCTGCCATCGGTCAGCGTCCCGGTCTTGTCCCAGACGGCGCGGGTGGCATTGGCGAGCCGCTCAAGCGCAGAGCCGTCCTTGATCAGGATGCCCTCGGCCATCAAGCGGCTGGAAGCCACCACATGCGCCACCGGCACCGCCAAGGCCAGCGCACAGGGGCAGGTGACGATCAACACGCTGATCGCCACAAAGGCCGCACGGTGCCAGTCGCCGGTGGCCAGCAGCCAGCCGAGGAAAGTGGCGAAAGCGATCAGATGGATCAGCGGCGCGTAGAGCTGGGCCGCCCGGTCCGCAATGCGCACATAGGTGCTGCGGCTCTCTTCGGCCCCGGCCAGCATGCGCATCGACATGGCAAGGAAACTGTCCTCGACAGGGCGCAGCGCCACGGCGTCCACCGGGCCGGTCAGGTTCAGCGCGCCGGCCTCAACCTCATCCCCTGCCGCGACGGCCACCGGGGCGGATTCGCCGGTGACGAGGGAGCGGTCCAGATCGCTGGCCCCGGAGGTGATGCGCAGATCCACCGGGGTGCGCTCGCCCGCAGGAATACGCAGAACCATGCCGGGCTGGATCGCCTCGGCCGCCACCACGCGCAGCCGGCCCTCGGGCGTCACCTCCCAAGCCTCGCGCACCGCCAGCCGCTGCAGGCCCGTCATCGCCGAACGCGCCTTGCCGCGCATGCGGTAATCTAAGTAGCGGCCAATGAGCAGAAAGAAGGTCAGCGTCACGGCGGCGTCGAAAAAGACCTCCTCGCCGCCGCGCAGGGTTTCGAAAATGCTCAGCGCCAGGGCCAGCGCGATGGCCAGGGCAATCGGCACGTCCATATTCATGCTCGCCCGGCGCAGCGCGCCCCAGGCGGAGATAAAGAAGAACCGCGCGGCATAAAGCACGATCGGCAGCGCGATGATGCCCGAAATCAGGTGGAAACTGTCGCGCGTGGCATCGGAGGCGCCGGACCAGACCGCGACCGACAGAAGCATCACGTTCATGGCGCCAAAGCCGCTGACCGCGACGGCTTTGAGCAAGGCGACCTCGGTCTCGTCCTTCGCCTCTGCCGAGAGATCGGCACTGTCGATCACACGGCTGGGGTGGCCGATGTTTTCCAGTTCGGCCAGCAGGGCTGGCAAGGCGTCATCCGGCGCAGCCAATGTCACATTGATCCGCCGCAAAGTGAGATTTGCCCGCACCCGCGCGACGCCGGGCAGGTCTGACAAAGCCCGCTCGATCTTTGCCACGCAGCTGCCACAACGGATCGTGGGCGTGGTCAAGACGACGTCTTGGGCGTGAGCGGAAGGGGCGAGCTGATGAGTGCGCACGGGGGGGTACCTGTTCGTTTGTCGCGTCGATCTAGCAACAGGCTAAAGAGCTGTCTTTGATCTGGATCAAATTGCGCATTTAAAAAACGGAAAATGCGCATCTGCTCTAGCGCAGCGCCCCCGCGGCTTTTGGACCCCGATCGCGCGAAAGACTGGTTGGGCTCGGATGTAAGACCGCCCGGCCCGGGCGGGGCTGCAAGACTTACGGCGTTGAACCCAACTCACGGCGCAGCAGCGCCGCGATATCTTTGCGCGGTCCGACAATATCGGCCAAACTATACCCATCCAAAGTCGCAAAGAAGGCTTCCTGCGCCTCGGCAAGCGGGCCACGAAGCCCGCAAACCGGCAGGATCAGGCAGGTCTTATTGCCCCCGAAACACTCAGCCACCGGCGCGTCTCGCTTGAGGGCGCGCAGGACGGCGCCCACGCTGATCGCTTCCGCCGGCTGGCGCAAGGTTAGCCCGCCGTTGCGCCCCCGCTCGGACCGCAGGAAGCCTTCATGAGCCAGCTGCGTGGCAATCTTCGACAGGTGGTTTTCGGAGATGTGAAAGAGCTTGGCAATTTCCGAGGTCGCCACCCGGTCCGGCGCCCGTGCCGCAAGGGTGATCAGAATGCGAAGCGCATAGTCAGAAAATTTGTCAAGCTGCATGGGGCGTTTAATTAGCATTTGCAATGCGTGTTTAAAAGAGGCAATATATTACGCAATCGCAATGCGCATTATGGAGACCGGCATGACACTTTCAGAAGCCTTCCTCTGGCCCGGCACAAAGGTTTGCGAACGTCTTGGCGTTGACCCCGAAGGGGAAGCAGGCTTGATCCGCTGGATGGTCAACACGCTGGTCTATCTCATCATCAGCCTGATCTTGGTCTGGATCTTCGCCGTATGACAATGCCCCCCCGCATCGCGGTCAGCGAAGCGCAGATCGACCGCGTGGTCGCGCGGTTCTATACTGCCGTCAGACAAGATCCGACCCTGGGGCCGATCTTTGCCGCCCATGTCACCGATTGGCCCGCCCATGAAGCAAAGATCGGGCGGTTCTGGCGTAATGCGCTGTTATTGCAGCGAAGCTATGACGGGAACCCGATGCAGGTGCACCGCGCGGCCGGCAATGTGCATGGGGCGCATTTCCCCCTTTGGCTGGCTCTGTTCGAAAGGGTGCTGAGCCAAGAGCTGCCACGCGACCAAGCACAAAGCTGGTCGGCGCTGGCCCATCGGATTGGCCGGGGCTTGAGCTTTGGGCTTACCCCCAAAGACAGCGCCGACGGTATCCCCCGGCTGTCAGTATTTTAATAACCTGTGGTCCGCGCGCTAAGGGCGCCGCTATACCGGCGGCTTCTGCGCCCGCGCCTTAAGCTGCCGGATCAGCGTCTCCGCCGCAGGGGTGACCGCTGTCTGGCGGCGGGTCATGATTGCCAATGTGTAGGTCGGCAGCGGCTCGCGCACCGGCACTTCGCGCAGATCATAGCGCGCGCCGAGCTGGTCCAGCAGCTTGTCCGAGAGAAATGAGAATCCGTCGCTTTCGGCCATCAATAAATGACGGCAAACGACGCCAGCCTTTCGGCGCCGTTTGCCGCCTTTTTCACTCAAGCAGCAGCGCGTGTCTGCCCGACGGCCGCCTCGATGGAGGCCTCAAGGATGTCCAACGCCTCATCCACCTGCGCCATGGGGATGGTCAGCGGCGGCAACAGACGCACCACATTGCCATGGGTGCCGCAGGGCAGGATGATCAGACCCCGGGCCTCTGCTTCGGCCACGATCGCTTGGGTGAGCCCGGCATCCGGCGCGCGGGTGGCACGGTCGGTGACCAGTTCAAAGGCCACCATGGCGCCCAAGCCGCGCACATCGCCGATGGCCTCCAACCCCTGCCGTGCAGCGAGGGCTTCGAGCCGCGCACGCAGCGCGGTGCCAACCTCTTCGGCGCGGGCGCAGAGGTCTTCTTCGGCGATCACGTCAAGCACCGCATGGGCGGCGGCGACGGCCAGCGGGTTACCCGCATAGGTGCCGCCGATCCCGCCGGTGGGCGCGGCATCGACAACCTCGGCCCGCCCGGTGACCGCAGACAGCGGGAAGCCGCCCGCGAGACCCTTTGCCATGGTCACCAGATCGGCGGCAACGCCCGCATGTTCCATCGCGAAAAGCTTGCCCGTCCGGGCCATCCCGGCCTGCACCTCATCCGCGATCAGAATGATGCCATGACTGTCGCAGACCGCGCGCAGACCGCGCAGGAATTCCGCCGGCGCGATGTTAAAGCCGCCCTCGCCCTGAACCGGCTCAAGGACGATCGCTGCCACACGCTCGGGATCGATGGTGGATTTGAACAGCTGGTCCAGCTGGGCTAGGCTCATCTCTGGCGTGATGCCGTGATAGCTGTTGGGGAAGGCCGCGTGATAGACTTCGGGCGGCATGGCGCCAAAGGCTTTCTTATAGGGCTGAACCTTGCCACAAAGCGCCATACCCATCAGCGTGCGGCCGTGGAATGCGCCGGAAAAGGCAATCACGCCCGAGCGTCCGGTAAAGGCCCGCGCCATTTTCACGGCATTCTCGACCGCTTCGGCGCCGGTGGTCACCAGCATGGTCTTTTTGTCAAAATCGCCGGGCGTGCTTTTGTTGAGCCGCTCGGCCAGAGCGACATAGCTCTCGTAGGGTGCGACGTGAAAACAGGTATGCGTGAAAGCCTCGGCCTGTTTTGCCACCGCCGCCATCAGCTTGGGATGACGGTGCCCGGTGTTGTTCACCGCAATGCCCGCGGCAAGATCGATGTAGCGCTTGCCGTCCACATCCCACAATTCGGCATTCTCGGCCCGTTCGGCATAGATGCCGCGGGTGCCAACACCGCTGGCAACAGCCGCGGTGCGCCGTGTTTTCAAGTCCTCGCTGCGTGACATGGTCAGCCCTCCTGAATAGCGAATATCGAACACCAATAGCTCATTATATTGAACACTCCAATGCTTTTATCTCAGCCGCAGATCGGTTAGTTTTTCATAGGTATCATCAGTGAGAACAGCATATGACAGGTTTCGACGTGGGGGCGCGCCTTCGTGAACTGCGCATGAATCAAGGGCTTTCGCAGCGCAAACTGGCCGAAGCCGCGGATGTTCCCCATGGTCAGATTTCGATGGTCGAAACCAATAAGAGCAGCCCCTCTGTCGCCACATTGCGCAAGATTCTGGGCGGACTGGGCATTTCCATGTCTGAGTTTTTTGAGCCTGAGGCCGCACCGAGCAACGCGCCCTTCTTTACCCCCGATGAATTCAAAGACCTCACCTCGCGGATCTATTCCGACCATGGGGAGCCGGTGGGACAGATGGCGCTGAAACAGGTCGGCAATGCCCGCGAACACGGGTTGCAGATCATGCATGAAACCTATGAGCCGGGGGCGGATACGGGCGAGGAGATGCTCTGCCATCCGGCCAGTGAGGGGGGCATCGTGATCGCGGGCGAGGTCGAAGTGATCGTCGGAGACAATGCGCGGATTTTGAAAGCGGGCGACGCCTATCTGTTCAACTCGCGCGAGCCGCATCGCTTTCGCAATGTCTCGGACCGGGTTGCCATTGTCGTATCCGCCTGCACGCCGCCCTATCTTTAGGGGGTTGGTCCGGCGCATATCTGGCTTAGCCATTCGCGCAATGCCGCCAAGGCGGCGTCCTCCTCCTTTACCAGCGGCCAAGCCAGCCAATAGGCTCCGCGGACCCGGATGGACTGCCGCAGAACGGGGCGCAGCCTGCCCTCTTCAATCTCGATTTTGGCAAGGTAATCTGGCAGCAGCGCAACCCCGAGACCTGAAATCGCCGCCTGGATCATCATTGAAAACTGGTCCACCACCATGCCGCTGCTGTCCTTGGCCGTCCCGCCCTGCCCGGCGAACCAATCCTCCCAGGCGGTGGGGCGGCTTTCCAGATGCAGTTTCGGCAGCTGCGCAAGCGCGTCGATACTGTCGAGATCATGGGCGGCTGCGAATTCCGGCGAGACACAGGCGGTGACGGTTTCTTCGAGAAGCTTCATTTGACCGACCCCCTCCCAATCCCCGGCGCCGAAATAGATCGCCGCGTCAAAGGCCTCATCGGCAAACTGCACGCGCCCGATCCGGGTGGACATATTGACCGCAACGCCGGGATGCGCGGTGAGGAATTCCCCGAGACGGGGGCCAAGCCAGCGGGTTGCAAAAGTCGGCAGCACCGCCAGCGCCAGCGTCCCCCCATGCGGGTTGGTCATCACCGACATGGTCGCGCGTTGCACGGTGTCCAGCGCCCGGGCGATGTCTTGCTGGTAGCGCAGCGCCGCAGGCGTAGGGATCAGCCGTCGGCGCTCGCGGGTAAAAAGCTCTTTGCCCAGTTGCGCCTCCAGCGTCAGGATCAAACGGCTGACCGTGCTTTGGGTGAGGTCAAGCTCAAGCGCGGCCGCCGTGACGGAGCGGTGGCGCACCACCGCGTCGACCGCGGTCAAGAGCTTGATCGACGGGAGAAACCGACGCTGCCTCATTCATTCACCCCCTACATGGTTTCATGCGGTTTTACCGGTTCAAACGGGGTGTTTCCATGCATATCCTCACTGTGAACCGATGAAACATAGGACCAGACATGCATAGATTTCCCGCAAGAGGCCGCAGATGACCAACGATGCCCCGCTCAAAGGCCTGAAGGTCATCGAACTTGCCCGTATCCTCGCCGGCCCATGGATCGGGCAGACGCTCGCCGATCTGGGCGCAGAGGTGATCAAGGTCGAAGCGCCCGACGGCGATGACACCCGCCGCTGGGGGCCGCCCTTTATCGAACGCCCCCTGCCCGATGGAGGCACTGAGAAGGTCGCGGCCTATTTTCACTCGGCCAACCGGGGCAAACGGTCGATCACCTGTGATTTCTCCGATGCCGACGACCTTGCGCAATTGAAAGACCTTATCGCCTCCGCCGACGTGGTGATCGAGAACTTCAAGGTCGGCGGGCTTGCCAAATTCGGCTTGGATTATGCCAGCCTGTCAAAGACAAACCCGGCGCTGGTCTATGCCTCTGTCACCGGCTTTGGCCAAGACGGCCCGCGTGCGAAACAGCCGGGCTATGACTTTCTGATACAAGGCATGTGCGGCATTATGGACCTCACCGGCGAGCCCGAGGGCGAGCCGCAGAAGGTCGGCGTGGCTTGGATCGACATTTTCACCGGGCTTTACGGCGTGATCGGCATTCAGGCCGCATTGGCCGAACGCGCGCGCTCCGGCATGGGGCAACATGTAGACCTCTCCCTGCTGGACTGCGGCGTCGGGGTTCTGGCCAATCAGGCCACCAATTATCTTCTGGGCGGTGCCGCGCCGACAAGGCTCGGCAATGCGCATCCCAATATCGTGCCTTATCAGGTCTTTCCCGTGTCGGACGGGCATCTCATCATCGCCTGCGGCAATGACCGGCAGTTCGGCGCCCTCTGTCAGGTCTTGGCACGCGAAGATCTTTTGGCGCATCCCGACTACAGGACCAACCCGCAGCGGGTGGCCCATCGCGACACCCTTTGCGCGGCACTGGCAGAGGAAACAGCACGCTGGACGAAAGCCGATCTGATTGCCGCGCTGGAGGTGGCGGGCGTGCCGGTTGGCCCGATCAACAATGTCGCCGAAGCCTTGGCCGAGCCGCAGATCGCGGCGCGCGGCATGCAGATCGCGCCAGAGGGCATCGCCGGTCTGCGCACCCCGATCCGCTTTTCGCGCAGCGAAATGGCGCTGACCCATGCCGCCCCGCTGCTGGGCAGCAGCAAGGCGGGTTTCACCTCCTAACCCGCCCCGCAGGAAAGAGGCGCGGGGGATCACCCCCCGCGCCTTCGTTCAATTGAACAGGACGCTCGGCAGCCAAAGCGCGATCTGCGGGAAGGCCACGACCAGAGCGAGGCCGAAAAGCTGCAACAGCACAAAGGGGATCGCAGCCCAATAGATGTCGACGATGGTGATTTCCTTGGGCGCCACGGAGCGCATGTAGAACAGGTTATACCCGAAAGGCGGCGTCAGATAGGCCGATTGCATGGAGAGGATAAAGAGCACGGCAAACCATGTCGTGTCATAGCCCAGTTCCCGGACGATCGGCACGAAAAGCGGCACGGTGATAAAGACGATAGCAAAGTCGTCCAAAAACATGCCGAGCAGGAAATAGGTTGCCAGCATCGCGATGATCACCCAGATCGGCGTGACGTTGAAATCCTCGATCAATTCGCCGACGATCATACCCGCCCCAAGACCCACGTAGATCTTGGAAAAGAACACCGCCGCGATGGTGATCCACATCAACATGCCCATCAACTTGGTTGTGGTCAGCATGACGTAGCGCAAGAGGTCCCAGTTCAGCCGCCCGTGCAGCGCCGCGATGAGCAGCGCCCCGAAAGCCCCGATGGCAGAAGCCTCCGACGGAGAGGTGACACCCCCGATGATACAGCCCAGAACCGCCGTGATCAGCAGCCCCGGGGCGACCAGATGGCGCAGGGCTTTCAGTTTTTCGATCCCGCTGTAGCGTTCCTCCACCGGGGTCGGCGGCCCCAGATCGGGGTTCAGACGGCAGCGGATCAGGATATAGACCATATAGATCCCCGCCAGCATCAACCCGGGCATCAACCCGGCGGCAAAGAGCTTGCCGACGGAATCGCGCGACAGGAAAGCGTAGATGATCATCAGGACCGAGGGCGGGATCAGAAAGCCGAGCGCCCCACCCGCCATGATCGTGCCGGTGACCAGCCGCTTGTCATAGCCGCGCTTCAGCATCGCGGGCAGGGCGATGATCCCCAGCGAGACCGTCGCCGCGCCCGAAACCCCCGCCATCGCCGCGATCAACGCGCAGATGATCACCGTGCCGACACCAAGCCCGCCAGAGACACCGCCCATCAGCTTGTGGATCAGCCCGAACAGATCATCGGTGATGCCCGACCGTTGCAGGACCAGCCCCATGAAGATGAACAGCGGCAGCGCCACCAGCAGGAAGTTGTCCATCGCGCTGAAGGTCGAGCTGACCAAAAGGTCGAGCCCACCGGGCCCCCAAAGCATATAGGCGCTGCCCACGCCCGAGATTGTCAGGGCCCAGGCCAGGGGCGCGCCCATCGCCATGAGCACCAGCATCGACGCGAACATGATCGCGGTGATTGCAAGCGGATCGAGATCAGCCATCACTTTTCTTTCTCGCAGGCGACGCCTGCGCAATTTGGGATTATTTCTTCAGGGCATCCAGCAGGACGGGATCGACTTCGCTTTCCAACTCGCCCTCGCGCGGGTCGTCATACGCGATGCCAAAGAGCGTCAGCACAGCCCGCAGCAGTTCCGCGATATTTTGCAGGATCACCAGACCAACGGCGATCGGGATCACCGTCTTGATCGGGTAGAGCGGCGGCTGCCAAATGCTTTTGTTGGAATATTCGCGCACCGCCCAACTGTCCGCCGCAAACTCGATGGAGAGTTTCAGAAAGACCAGGAGCACCACCAGACCGATCGAGAATACAACCGTGTCGCAAAAGGCTTTGCCGCGCGGCCCCATGATGCCATAGAGCACTTCGGAGCGCACATGCCCGCGGTAGCGCAGCGTATAGGCGCCCGCCAAAAGGCAGAATGCACCGTAGATCATCGTGCTGGCTTCATGCGCCCAGATGGTCGGTGCGTTCAGGAAATACCGCGCGATAATCTCCAGCATCAGCACCGCGATAAGCGCCAGGCTGAGCCAGGAAATAGCCCGCCCGACAAAGTCGGACAGGCCATCCTGAAGGACAAGATACCTTGTCACTGGCTTCATTGCAGGCGGCCCTGTGCCTTGGCATTGGCAATAAGCGCGTCAATGAAGGCTTTGTTGCGCGGGGAGCGGGCGGCCTCTTCCTGCCAGACGGATTGCGCCGCCACGGTCAGCTCTTTCGAATCCGCTTCCGGCAGGGAGGCGTATTCGAAGGTGCCTTCGGCGACGTTTTCATTGCCTTCGGCCAGCCAGTTGTGGATGTCCTCGGCGAATTGGGCGATGGCCGTCTCAAGGATCGCCTTATGCTCATCCGACAGCTTTTCCCATTTCGCGGGGTTGGCGAGGAAGGTCTCGGTCCAGCCCGGCATCAGCATGTTCAGATAGGTGTAGTGATTGGCCGTCTCATGCAGTTTCAACTGCTCATATTCGACCGGACCACCATAGATCGCGCCGTCGATGACCCCGGTGGACATGCTGATGTAAAGCTCCTGCGCGGGCAGGTAAACGGTTGGAATATCGAAGTAATCCAGAACCTTCGCCACATTCGACGTCGCGCGGATCTTGCGGGTCTTGAGGTCTTCGAGCGAACTCACCGGCTCTTTGGTCAAGAGGTCGTAATTATGGCCATAGCCTTTGCCGAGAAAGACGGTGCCGGCCTCTTCGTAAGCCTCGGTCAGCAGCTTGTTGACCTCTTCGCTTTCAAAGATCGACTTGGCTTCCTCAACGCTGGTCCAAGCGCCGGGCAGACCGGCTTCGATATTGCCGATATCGACCTGACCGGACCAGTAACCGCCATGCCCGTGCACGATGTCCAGCGTCCCTTTGGAAACCGCATCGGCAAACTGGTCAGAGGCGACAAGCTCGCCGCCGCGGAAATACTGGATGCGCAGCGACCCGTCGGAGGCCTCTTTCACCGCGTCTTTAAATTTGTCCGCGATCGGGTCGATCTCTGTCCCATAGAATGTGTGGAACCGCAGCCGCACAGTGTCCGCCGTGGCCGCGCTGGCCAGAGCGACAAGCGAGACGGCACCGGCGATCATACCGGCGGTGGTGGAACGGGCAATCTTACTAAAATTCATTTTATCCTCCTGCGGGGGCGCGCCCCCTGTTTATCGCGCCCCATGCCGTGCCTGCCAAAGCAGCCTCCCCCATATCGGCGCCCCTACGCCCTTACACGCAGATCGCTCAAAAAAGAAGTGAATAATGACCAGCTTTGCTCAGAATTTGCGTTAGACTGAGAAGTTGGGATGGCGAATGCAGGAGAATTTCAATAATTTCCGCCGTTAATCATCCATCATATTTACAACAGAATGCAAAGAATATCGAGCGGCGGCATAACCCACGCCCTCGCAAGAAGGCTGCGGCCCGGCCTGTCTCTGCCGGGCCGCAGGGGGCGTCAAGTCCAATGTGCGAGGGAGCGCTTTTCGAAACTTTCGCGGAACTGCGCAGTCGATTTCGGCATCAACTCACCGGTCCCCCAATCGAGGATGACGGCATATCTTCGGACCGCGTCCATCTCGTCGATCTCGCCATTCTGATACATCTGCGCCACCTTTTCGGGCGCCATGCGCGCCCAATCGGCCCGATTGGCGCGGATATCGGCGCGGGTCTCATCGGTCGCGTCAACGTCGATTTCATAATCGAGCATATCCGCGTCATTGACCTTGATCACCACGCCATAGTCCAAGGCGGCGCGTTTGACCGAGACATATTCGTCGATCACATCCTCCAGCACCTGCTCCGGGTCCCGCTCCAGAGGGTCACCGTAACCGCCGCCACCCGCTGTGGGCCGGGTGAACTTGTCCCCGCTCTTGATCTTGTAGTTGGAGAACACCGAGCCAAGCCAAGTCTCCTCGCCGGTGTCTGCGTGCTGCACCATCAGCCCATGCGGCATGGAGGGCAGCCCCCCTTCGACACCCCAGACGACAGCGCGCTCGCGGTCGCAGATATAGGACATCACGGTGTTGTCCGCCTCCAGCAGGGTCGAGGCTTTGATCACCCCTGCCCCGCCGCGCCATTTGCCGGGGCCGGGGCTGTCTTGCATGATCTGGAATTCGTCGGCCCGGGTCGGATTGACGCGCTCGTTGCCTTCCGAGGGCTGCGACATCAGGCCGGTGCCGAAACAGGCCGTGGTGACATCGCTGCCATCCTTGCCATTGCGCCCGCCCCAGCCGCCGGGGAGCCATTCGTAGAACATATAGATGGGCTTTTCCGGCTTGCGCAGATCGTTGCCCCCGGCGAGCAGGTATTCAAGGTTGAACGCACAGGCAATCGCGCGCTCCGGCATGATCTGAGACCACATTTCAAAGATCGCATTCATGATCTTTTCAAAGGGCATCAGGAAACCTGTCACCGCCACCGGCCATTGCGCGCTGACGACACTGTTGTCCGGCGCTTTCACATCGACCATGCGGTAAAAGCCGCTGTTCAAAGGCAGATCGGGGAAGAAGGTCTTCATCCCCGCCACGACGGCCGAGAAGGTCGCCCCGGGCGCCGAATTGTAGATCGACGAGATCGTCGGGTGGCTGCCTTCGAAATCATAGGTGATCTCTTCGCCCTTGATCGTCATCTTGATATGGATCGGGATCATCCCCTCGCCCGCGCCGGGATCGCGGTCGATATAGTCAACCGCCTCCCAGGTGCCATCGGGCAGGTCGCGAATGCGCTGGCGGACCGCGCGTTCGACATAGTCCTGCACGGCGTTCATGCCCTGCACCACCTGATTGCGCCCGTATTTGCCGACCAGCCGCTGCAACTCACGCTCCGAGACCTGCGTGGCCTGCGCCTGTGAATGAATGTCACCGATGATCGACGCGGGGTCGCGGGTGTTTGCCGCGATCATATTGGCCACGTCGGAACAGAACTTGCCCTTGTGGAACAGCCGGATCGGGGTGATGCGAACCGCCTCGCCAAACATCTCATGCGCGGTCACGTTGAAGGAGCCGGGCACAGAGCCGCCAAGGTCGGACCAATGCCCGTTTGATTGCGAAAACCCGATCAGCTTCTCTTCGTCAAAGATCGGGCGGATCAGGCGGACATCGCTGAAATGGGTGCCGCCCGCATAGGGGTCGTTGATCGCATAGACATCGCCGGGATACATATCGTCCTTAAAGACCCGGATCACCTCTTTGCAGGTATAGTGCAGCGTGCCGACATGCACCGCGATATCGGAGTTGCCCTGCGCCACGCAATTGCCTTCGGCATCGTGCAGCCCGTTGGAGAAATCGCGATTGTAGATCACAAAGGAATAACAGGTGCGCAGCATCTGTTCGGCCATTTGGTCGACCGAAGTGATAAAGGAGTTTTTCAGGACCTCAAAGGTGACCGGGTCCAGTTCCTGTGGTGTCATCATATTCATGGCTCAGTCCTTCACGCGGATCAGAATGTTCATATATTGGTCGACCTTGGCCGTGGCCTGCGGCGGGATCACCACCGTGGAGTCGACCTGCTCGACGATGGCGGGGCCGCTGAATTCAGCGCCCGCGCGGAGGGTGGCGCGGTCATAGACATCGGTGCGGCAGCACTGGCCCTTGAACCAGACATCGCGCTGACCGGTGGGGTCGGGCTTGTGGGCGGTGAGCTCGAATGACGGCAGCTCTGCCTTTAGCACCACGCCCGTCGCTTTCACGCCGACGCGGAAAATACTGACCGGCGCCTCTTCGCGGCGGAAGTTGTATTCGCGTTCATGCTCATCATGGAAACCGCGGATCAACTCTTCGACGCTGGTGATCTGTGCCGGGGCCGAGACCGCGAGCGAGCGCCACTGGCCTTGGTACATCATTTCCACCGTGCGCTGCAAAACCGTGTTTTCAGGGGCAACATCCTCATGCCGCAGCCGCTCAATGGCCTCTTTCTCGATCCGTGCAAAGGCAGCTTCAAGATCATCGGGAGATGTCGTTGCCGCATCGGCCATGAAACTGTCTGAGAAATCATGCTGGATATCGACCAGCAGACAGCCCATCGCCGAGGTCACACCGGGGTTTGGCGGCACGATCACGACGGGGATCGAAAGCTCTTTGGCCACCGCCGCCCCATGCAGGGCCCCGGCACCGCCAAAGGCGACCAGGGCAAAGTCGCGGGGGTCATGGCCCCGGCTGATCGACAGCAGGCGGACCGCATTGGCCATATTCGCATTGGCCACATCAATCACCGCTTCGGCGGCCTCGTGAAGCTCCATGCCGAAAGGCTCGGCCACGGTGTCGCGGATCGCCTTTTCGGCCAGCCTGGCATCCAGCGTGATGTCGCCGCCCGCAAGACTATGGCCCAGACGGCCCAGCACCACATTGGCGTCGCTGTTGGTGGCCACTTCGTTGCCGTTCGAATAGCAGGCCGGCCCGGGGAAAGCGCCCGCCGATTGCGGCCCGTTGCGTAGCGAGCCACCCTCGTCTTTCCAGGCGAGCGAGCCGCCCCCTGCCCCGATGGTCAGCACTTCAATCGACGGGAAGCGGATCGGGTAGCCATATTCGATGTACCAGTCCTTGGTCACCGTGTTTTCACCCTGATAGCAAAGCGACACATCCGTCGAAGTGCCGCCCATGTCGAAGCCGATGGAGTTCTCATAGCCGCAAAGATTGCCGATGAACCGGCTCGCCAGCGCGCCCGCCGCGATGCCGGAGCCTGCCAGACGGGCCGCGAAATCCTTGACGCTGGCAGGCGTCATCACCCCGCCGCCGGTGTGCAGGAGCAACAGATCCCGCGTGTAGCCGCCGTCGGTCAGCTTGTCGCTGAGCCGCGAGACATAATCGACCACCACCGGGGAAACCGCGGCGTTCACCATCGTGGTGGAAAAACGCTCATGCTCAAAGATTTCCGGCATGATCTGGGAGGAGATCGAGATATGCACATCGGGCATCACTTCGCGCAGGATGTCGCGCATGCGCACTTCGTGATCGCTGTTGACGTAGGAGTTGATAAAGCAGACCGAAATGGCTTTGACATCGCGTTTTTTGAGTACCTCGGCCACGCGCCGGGCCTCGTCCTCATCCAGTTCGGTGATGACCTTGCCCGCCGCGTCGATCCGTTCCTTCACGGTCAGGCGGTCGCGGCGCGGGACATAGGGTTTGGCGACGTCCTTATAGGTGTCCCAGAGGTCTTCCTTGTTGGACCGCCGAATTTCCACCACATCGCGAAAGCCTTCGGTGCAGACCATCGCAGAGCGCGGCAGGTTGCGGGTGATCAGCGCGTTGGTGGCAACGGTCGTGCCATGCGAGAACATGGTGACATCGGCCAGATCGACCTTGGCATCCGACACCCCGGTCATGATCGCGCGCATCGGATCGTCCGGGGTCGACGGGGTTTTCTCAATCCGGATCTGGCCGGTACTTTCGTCCATGATGCAAACGTCGGTGAATGTCCCCCCAACGTCGACTGCTACTCTTGTGTTTGTCATTCCTAACTTTCCTACTTGGGTTGAGGCCAAAGGGCGCCGGCAAGCCGGGACCGTTCACCCGAAAGCCGTGCTTTGGGTGTTGGCGGGATTTGGTTTTTGGGCTTCGTCAGCTTCGGGCGTTGGCCTCCAGCCGGGTTTGTTTACGGGTGTCGGTCGGCGTGCAGCCGAACCGGGCTCTGTAGTGTTTGCAGAACTGCGCCTGGTCGTAGAAACCCCATTTATGGGCGATCTGGGCCATGCTGGAGGTATTGTTCACCATGCGCAGCATCTCATGGCAGCGGGTGAGCCGCTTGTCGCGGATGTAGCCCACGACCGAATGGTTATTCTCGGCAAACAGCCGTTGCAGATAGCGCAGCGAGATGCCGCAGGATTCCGCCACGACCTGCGAGTTCAGGTTCGGGTTCGACAGGTTGTCGCGGATGAACTGCTCGGCCCGTTGCAGATGGGCGGCGCGAATGGTCGAGGACGCGCTGTCGAGGATCCGGTCATCGCTGCGCATGGAAAGGCACAGAAGGTCCAGCAAATGCTGCCCGGCCATCTCGCGCGCGGCGCCGCCGATCACGTCGATGCTGCCGATCGTATTGCGCACGGCCCCGACAAAGTAAGAGCCCACGCCCGTGGTCGCGTCAAAGGTCAAAGCACCAAGCCTGTCGGTTGCCCCAAGCCGAGACCGTACACTGGCGGTCGGCACTTTCAGCACCCAAAGTTTGTTGGACTGGGCATGGGCGAATTCATAGGGCAGATCACCCCGCTCCACGAGAAAGCTGCCGGGCGGACAATTGGTGTCGCGCTTGGCCTGCTGGAAACTGATCGTGGCACCCGGCCATGCACGGTTTGAATTAGCATGAAATGCGCCGCCCTGACGCAAAAAAAGGGGCAGCCCATGCGCCCGTTCAAAGAACGAGCCGCACGGACTGCCCCGCGCCGCCAAATTCAGCCTTGGCGGCTCTTTTGTGCGCTAACGGCCAATGGCGCGTTAGATGATGCTTTTCCCCGCCTTACGGGCCTTACGCCATTCCTTCCAGAAAGCGTTCAGCAGAAAGAACAGGACAGCGGCCACGATGGCCGGGAAGATCAGAACATAGAGTGTCAGAAATGTCGGAGACATTGGACTTCCTTTCGTTAAACGGTGGGTGTGGCGTCGTCAAAATTGCCGGTCTCGGCACTGATGCGGCCGAAATCGAACCGCTCTCGCCCGGCCCATGACAAGGCCACGCAAAGGATCATGCTCACCGCATAGGCCAGAAGAGAGGCCGTCAGCACCGGGTATTGATGCAAAAAGCCGATCCCGAAGGGCAGCACGACAAGCGCCGCGATCGCCCCCGCAATCACCCCTGCGGTCCGTCCCAGAAAGCCAAAGATCATCAGCCCTGCGATCACGCCCACGCCGATGACGGCCAGCAGGTCGGTCACAAAAGCGGTCGAACCTTCCAGCGCGATCCAGCCGAAACGCACCGGGAAGAAGGCCGCGAGGGCCGCGACAACAGAGACCGAGAAGGCGCGGTTGGTGACCTTGTCCCAGTAGAAGCTGGCGATCACCGGGAACACCAGTGCCCCCCAGATTGCCCCGACCAGCACCAGAAGCTCAAGGATGTTGAACTTGCTGGAGGCAAAGAAAAGCGCCGCCAATGTCGCCGTGATCATGGTAACCCGCCCGACCAGCAGCAAAAGCCGCGGATCAGCTTCGCCGTCCTTGGCAATATTGCGGCCATAGATATCGGTCATCACGATGGAGGACATCGCCGCCAGATCCGAGTCCGCGGTGGAGGCAAGCGAGCCGATCACCATGACGAAGAACACGCAAAGCAGGATTGGCCCCAGATACATCGACGCCAGTTGCGGGATCAGGTTGTTGGTATCGCCGTTCATCGGCTCCACCCCGAGGTAAAGCGCCAGGACCCCAAGGATGCCCACCCCGATCACCGTGGCGCCATAGCCGACGGTCGCGGTGACAAAGGTCTGGCGGATTTTATCCTCGCGCACGGCGAAGAGACGCTGCGCGATGGTCTGGTTGCCGATGGCATAGGCCAGCACCGCCGCGATATAGGGCGCGCCCTGGTTGAAGAAGGCATCGGAGGAGAAGAAGCTCTGCTGCGAGGGGGTCAGATGGACCGCACCGGTGGTGAAGATTTCCGGCCCGCCCGCGGCGAAGAATACCGCCGGGACGATGATCACCACCGCACCCAACATGGCGCAGACCTGAATGAAGTCGGTCAGGATCGACGCGCGCACCCCCGACCACAGCGTATAGAGCAGCACCCCGGTGCCGATCATCAGGATCCCCGCGCTGAAGGAGACCGGCGACAGCATGGAGATCAGCGCCCCGCCCGCGATGAAGTTGGAGGTGAGGCTCAACAGGCTGCCCAGCAAATTGGACCCCGCAAGGATCAACTGGCTGGATCGCCCGTGGCGCGCGTGCAGAATCTCGGCCAGCGTATGCGCATTTGGCGCGATGCTGCGGATGCGGCGCCCGAAGGGATAGATGAAGAGGATCATCAACGCGCCCCACAGCCCGTAGTGGATCGGCCCGGAGATCCCATAGGTATAGCCCGAGGTCGCCGAGGCATAGAGCGAGGCGGCCCAGATCCATGTGGCGGTCATGGAGGCGGCGGAGATGCCAAAGCCAACCTCATTGCCCGCCGTCATGTAATTGTCAGCGTTCTCACGTTTGCGCCCGATGGAGAGCGACAAGAGAAAGGTTCCTCCAAAGAAAAAGAGGATCAGGAAAAGTATAAGCGGTGTTCCAAGGGTGTTCAGTTGCATAGGTCCTTGCCATGTTGTTATCGCAAGCGGTCATAGACGGTGTCGCGCACGACATCGCCTGAGCTATTGCCACGGACCGCGGCTTGTTCGGGGTCGGCGCTTTTGGCACCTTCGTGCTGCTCAGATGGCGGCACGTTGCGCAGGGAATGCTGCGCTGATCTCAGCCTCTACCGGGCGAGATCGGGGGCTTCTTAACCTGTACACTTTCGGAATACAAATGGATCAGGGATCGGGCGCCGCAGAGGCCCGGTTTTGCCGCTCTGCGCCGCCCAGTTTTGCGGGCCGTGCCCTAAAGATCGAGCACGACAGTTCCCTTGGGACGGCTGCAACAGATCAGCACCTCGCCGGGCTGCGGCATTTCCAGCGGTTCTTCGAAATAATCGACTTCGCCGGTGATCAACCGGCATTTGCAGGCGTTGCAGATCCCCGCGCGGCAAGTAAACGCCGGCTCCAGCCCTGCGTTCTCGGCAAGCTGCAAAAGCGACCCCTGTGCCGCATCCCAGGCCACGGTGGCCCCGGAGGCGCGGAACTCGACCTGCGCGGTGGAAAGGCTTTGCCCCGCGGCGACAGTGCCGCTCTCGGCCGGCTCCCCCTCCTCTGATGCCCAGGCGTCAGGATTGGTGATATGGGTCAGGGATCGGATCGCCGCCGTGGCCGCGGATGCGGCGGTTTGCGGCGCGGTCGCTACGTTTCGGGTCTTTAGCGATGTCGCTTTGCCGAAGAACTCATAGGCGATCCGGTCCTCGGCCACCCCAAGCTCCTGTAAAAGCTGATACATCGCCGCCATAAAGGGCGTGGGGCCGCAGATATAGGCCTCATAATCGCCAATAGGGAGATGCTGCCGCAGGAAGGTCTTATCAATCACCCCTTCCGCATCAAAAAGGGCGGCGCTTCGATCCGCATCGCTCGGGCTGCGATAGATGAACCGGGCGTGGATTCTGTCACTGACCAGCGCCAAAACCTCATCGCGCAGCGCATGCACCCGCCCGTTTTCGCAGGCGTGCAGGAAATAGACCTCGCGCTCGGTCTCGGCCAAACGCTGCAGCATAGCGACCATGGGCGTCAGCCCGACCCCGCCCGAGAGCAGCAACACCGGGCGCGGGCTGGTCTCATCCAAGACAAAACTGCCACGCGGTGCAGCGACCTCGATGCTGTCGCCCGGCGCGACCCGGTCATGCAGCCAGCAAGACCCGAGGCCCTCCGGCGCGCCATTGATCCCGGCCTCCCGCTTGACGGTGATCCGGTAATGCCGCGTCTCTGAGGGCGCATTGGACAGCGAATAGGTCTTGAGCACTGGCCCATCCGGCCCCGGCACCCGCAGGGTCAGATATTGACCCGGCTGGAATTCCCACAGCGCCTGGCCATCGCGCGGCGCAAGGTAGAAGGACGTGATGATCTCGCTCTCGATGACCTTATCCACCACGGCAAATTCACGAAACGCCGCCATTGCTACTGGCTCATCTTCGCGTCAACCATCGCCTCTTCGGCAATCATCGCCTCCAGCTGTCGGCGAAAGCGCAATTGGCCCGCGTCGATGCCCAGATCAATATGCGGCGAGGTTTTCTCTGACATGCCGATCTGCACCGCATCCAGAACCGCGCGGTCCTCTTCAAAGGCTTTGCGCACGTCCTCGCTCATCATTTTTGACAGTTCCTCATCATCCGGGCGGATGTTGCGCAGCTGGAACCAGTAATAGCGCGTCTCGGTCTCGGTCGTGGGGGTCATGAAGTTGTAGCTGTCCATCACGAAGGTCTTGTCATGCAGCGGCCCATCGACCCCGCCGGTGCCCGCCGGGGTGAAAACCGCACGGATCAGCGCATGGCTGGGATAGCGCACCTCGTAATGCTGAAGTCGGTCGCAATTGCCCTCGAACTCCACTACCTTCTTGTAGAACGGCGCCGGTTCATGGTCCATCATCCAGCGGTGCACGATCACCCCGGTGTCGGTCTTGGTCACGCGCAGCGGGGTGTCCTTGGTCGCGGCGGCGGCAAAGGAGCTTTCATGCACCCAGGCGACATGGGTTGGGTCCAAGAGATTGTCGCACATCAGGAGGTAGTTGCAGTTCAACTCCATCGCCGCGCCCCGGTTCAGACCCCATTCCGGGCTGTCGAAGTTCGGGATGTCGATAATGTCCTCGGGATCGGCAATGGCGGCGTTGCCCATCCAGATCCAAATCAGCCCGTATTTCTCATGCACCGGATAGGGCCGCACCCGCGCCGCCGAGGGGATCCGCCCCCCGCCCGGCGCCCAGACACATTGCCCCGCGCAGTCGAAGGTCAGCCCGTGATAGCCACATTCGACATTGTCGCCCTTGATCCGCCCCTTGGAGAGCGGCAGTTTGCGGTGCGGGCAGGCATCCTCCATCGCGATGACCTCGCCCTCGCTGTTGCGGAACATGCAGATTTTCTCGCCCAGAACCTTCACCTGGGTCAGGCTATTGACGATCTCTTCGCTCCATGCGGCGACATACCAGGCATTCTTCAAGAACATGCGGTTTCCTTGCTGACGTAGATTTCCTGAAGGATAGGTCGCAACGCAGGCGGAAGAAACTTCCCATTTCTTTAGCATCATTTAGCTGTGCTAAACTAACCCGCCGCCTCGGAGAGCATCCAGTTGAGGAAATTACGGTGTTTGTCACTCTCGATCACCCCCGGCCCCCAGCAGATGTAATAGGGTTCGGGCATCGCGATAGAGGCTTGCGACAGCCGGATCAGCCGCCCAAGCGCAAGATCGGCAGAGGCGAAAGACATCTGCGCCAGTCCAATACCTTGCCCGCCCGCCACCGCTTCGATCGCGGAACTGGAGAGGGAGTGGACCGAGGCGGGGCGCTGCTTCGGGGGCGAAAGCCCCTGCGCCGCGAGCCATGTGCCCAAGCGCGGCACGCTGCTATAGGCCGGCCCCCAGTCGATATCCACCCAAGGCAGATCGGCCAGGCAAGCCGGATCAAGCGCCTGCGGATGTGCCTTTAGAAAATCAGGCGAACAGACCGGAAAACACACATCCTGAAAGAGCGCTCTTGCATGGGGGAACTCTTGCGAAACAGCACCATAGGTGAGCCGGAACATGTGATCCAGAAACTCCGGCTCCGGCTCGCCATGGGTCGCCTCCAGCCGGATGGAGGCGGGGCCAAAGCGGGCCTCGAACTTGTGAAGCCGGGGCTGCAGCCATTTCAGCAAAAGCGTCGGCAGCCCCGAGACATAGATGTCATGATCCGACGTCTGCTGCGCCAAAAGCACCTGCGCCTGCCAGAGTTTCTCGAACCCGGCGGAGAGGACCGCGTGATAGGCCTGCGCTTTCGGGGCCACGGCGGCGCGGCGGCCATCTTTCACGATGAGCGGGAGGTTCACCTGCGCCTCAAGCAGCTTGATCTGCTGGCTGATCGCGCCCGGTGTCACCCCCAGGGTACGGGCCGCCGCAGAGACCGAGCCCAGACGTCCGAAGGCTTCGAAAGCCTGCAACGTCCGCAGGGGAGGCAAATTCGATCGCATAGGCAGCCTAAATCGTTTGGGGTTACAGCAACCGGAAGCCGCTTTCGCTGATAGTCGCGTAAATCGCGGCAAACGCAAGGGCGGCTTAGCGCTCTTTGCGCGGGCATCCGTGAGCGGCATCTCATTTCCCCGCCTCGCCCCCCGACCACCATTGCGGCCTGCCGCCGCCCGCCCGCCCATCTTGCCGTCCAGAGACCAGCGGCCTACCTAAGCGAGAGGCCTGCACCCCTTCAAAGGCCCTCACAATATAGGATATCTCCCATGCGCTTTACCCTCACAGCCCTCGCCTGTTCCGCATTGGCCCTCCCGGCCACGGCAGAGACGACCCTGAACCTCGCGCTCGGCCCCATCGATACTGTCGAGACCATCAGCTATGACTGCGACGGCGCCGATCCGCTGCAGGTGCAATTTGTAAACGCGGGCGCAAACGCGCTCGCGCTTGCAAAGGTCGACGGGGCGATGCGGATCTTTGTCAATGTCGTTTCAGGCTCGGGCGCCCGCTATGTCTCGGGCGCCGATACCCTATCGACCAAGGGCCAGACCGCGCTCATGGAAAACCAGATGGACGAGACCAAAGTTCAATGTACTCAAAGCGGCGCGCTGCCGCAGGACTGACCGCAGGTTGAGGCAGAAGGTCGCAGGCCGCCTCCCGAGCTTGATAAGCCCCGGGGGGTGGCCCATGTCAGGGCTATGACGATGTTCGGACTTTATACGAGGCCCCTGCTCACCGCAGGGAAAACACTGAACCGCCGGTAACCCCGGGCGGAGCAGCGCGTGGTCGCCTGTTCCAGCCTCGGGGTTCATTCGATCTCAGGATCACTTCTCATAACGGACGCCCATGGTAGTCGGCCTGCCCCTCCAACAGGAGGGGCCGGGCAATTGGTCGTTTCCGTCGCGGTTCAACCTCTCGTTTCGGAGCATGACATGTACGCCTATTTCATCGCCAATTATTCACCCTTCAAACCCTCCCGCATATCCCCAGAGCTGACCGGCTCTTCGACCCCGAAACCGGGCGCTCTGCGCCGGGTCTGGCGGTCGATCAGCCTGAACTGGCAGCGCCAGCGGACGATCTCAGCCCTGCGCGAGCTGGACGACCATGTGCTGCGCGACATCGGGCTGCACCGCGCGGAAATCCCGCTGATCGTGAAACGCGCGCAGGCGGATGACCTGCCCGAAAGCGACGGCACCGCCCCGAGAGAGCTTCCCGCCTAGCCTCTGCGCTTTCGCACCCCGAAGGCGCACCCTCGACCGGGTGAGCGCCGCTTTTGTCAGATTCCAAGGTTTTGAGAGGACCAGAAAGATGATGCTTTGCAGAGCAGACTTTGAAGAGTTGTTTCCAGAGTTGTTCGACCCACAGGCCCACGCCGCCGCATCGGCCCCCGCTGCCGATTGCCTTGACCGCTGGGAAGACGATGGCGGCGCGCCCGCGCCGGCAGGGAACCGCAGCAGATCATGGCCGGCCCATGCGGCCCCGCCCATGGTGGCCGCGCTCTTTGGTCTGGTGGCGATCCACTCGGCCATGCAGATCGGCAAGGTCGCAATGCCCCCGGCGCGGCGCATGCCCGAGGTGGTGGAAGCGCGGTAACAGCACCGGGCCGCCAAACCGGCCCCGCGCACACTCTACCATGCTCCGGCACCCGCCGGGGCCTTTCGGCGCCATTTTTCGGATCTGGGCTTTGTTTGAAGATGACAAAGGCATCCACTGCCGTTCGGGACCAACGCAGACATGGCCGCAACAGTCCGCACCCTGTGCGCTCACGATCAAGCAGCAGCGCGTTCGTCCGCGCCCTGCAGCAGCAGCCGCATGATGTCCGTCCGCGTCAGAATGCCGACAAGCTGCCTGGCTTTGACCACGGGGATCACATCGCTGCCCTCCTCTGCCAGCCGGTTTAGCAAGACCCCGACCGGCAGGTCATGCGGCACCGCGCGGTTTGCCGAATGCATGACATCCGCCACAGTCTGCCGGGCCTGTTGTTTGCGGGCCAAGGGGCGGTCTTGCGCGGCTATCAGCCCGAGCAGATCGGCCTGCAAGATCACCCCGCGCAAAGTACTCCCAGCCTCGACAACCGGCAGGCTCTTGATCCGGTGTTTGCGCAGCAACTGGGCCGCTTCCTTCAAGGATGTCTTCGGGCCAACCGTGATCAGATCGCGGGTCATGACGTCTGCGCAACTCGTCCCGTCGAAACGGTGCTGCGCCGCTTCGGCTTCGGCGGCGGCAAGCAGGCGGCCAAGGTCGGCCACGCCGAGGTTGGTGCTCTGGTTGTAGCGCTCCAGCAATTCGCCGAGCTGGTCCGTCGAGAGCCCCAAGCGCGGCGCATGCGCCGGCTCTTCTTTCGGCAGGCGAAAGGGGTATTTGCGCCCCGTCAGACGGTTATAGACCGTGGCGCAGAGCACAAGCGCCACCGTCGCAACCCCAAGCGGCACCAGGGCGAACCACGGCCCCGCCGCGAGGGCCGCCTCGGGGTTGAGCGCGGTCAGCAAGGCCACCGCCCCGCCCGGCGGATGCAGGGCGCGCAGAAACATCATCGCGGTGATCGCGGCACCGACCGCGATGCCGATGGCCATGGGCCCGGGGATGTACCAGACCGCGACCAGAGCCACCAAGGCCGCGCTGATGTTCCCCACCACAGCCGACCAAGGCTGCGCCAGTGGTGAGTTCGGCACGCAGAAGAGCAGCACCGCCGTCGCCCCCAAAGGCGCCACAAGGTAAAACGAGGCCTGGCCATGGGTCGCGCTGGCATAGGCCAATCCCACGCAAAGACTGATCCCGATCAGCGCGCCAAGACCTGCCCGCAGCGGCTCGCCCGCGTGGAACCGGGGCAGCGCCGGTTCAAGGTGGTGCCAGATTCGCATTTTCGCTTCTCCCCTGCCCTTGGCACGCTGCGCGCCGCTGCAAAGCCCATGCCCTGCCTATGGCGGTTTGCGCGGGGAAACTGAACAGCGCGGCTTGGAAAAAGGGCGCGGCTTCTGCGATTTCGCGCGAGGAGAGAACAAGCTGCCTGCGCGATGAAGGGGAAGGCGAACGCTTGGCTACCTGCCCTTCACCGGTTCCGGCGTGATGGCAGCGACGATCTCTTCGCGCCCACGCTCGTCCCGCGCGGCGGTGATCTGCTGGTCCAACCGCTCCGCATCGGCTTTGTGCAGACGCGCCACCACCTCATCCGCGTCGCCATCTGCATAGCCCAGGGCCCGCAGGGTCAGCCCGCCAAGCGCCAGTGCAGAGAGCCAAGTCTCCCGCAGGATCGCGTCCTTCGGCACGCCTTCGCCCGCCAGACGCACCGCATGGATACGGTCATGGGCGCGGACGAGCAGCCTGGCGCCCGGGAATTTGCGCTGCACGGTCTTGACGATCTCCAGCGTGGTCTCAGGGTCGTCGGTGGCCACGACGATCACCTTCGCGGTCTCGGCCCCGGCGGCGCTGAGCACCTCGGCCCGGGTGCCATCGCCGAAATGCACCCGCTCGTTAAACCGCTTGGCCTCGCGAATGCGGTCGGCGTCATGGTCGAGCAGGGTGACCGTCACCCCCTCGGCCAAGAGCGGCTGCGCCACCAACTGCCCGACCCGGCCGAAACCGATGATCAGCACGCTGCCCTCGGCATCGGTGTAATCCTCGTCAATCGTCTCTCGTGCCGGCGGACGGACAATCATGCGGTAGGCGCGCTCGGACTGCGAAGACAGCGCCATCGACAGGGTCACGATCGCCACCACGATCGAGGCGATATCGCCGGGCAGCAGCAGCGCAGAACTGGCGGCGGCGAAGAGGACAAAGCCGAACTCGCCATGTTGCCCCATGGCAAAGGCGATGCGCAGCGCGATGCGATGCGGGGTGCCGAAGAGGCGGTTAACGGCATAGGCCCCCAGCCCTTTCAGCGCGACGGTCACCGGCACGGCCAGCATGATCACCAGCCAGTTCTCGGCCACCGCGCCGAGGTCAAGCGAGAGACCCACGGCGACGAAAAACAGCCCCATGAAGAGGCCACGGAAGGGTTCAATATCCGCCTCGACCTCATGCCGGTAAGAGGATTCCGCCAGCATCACCCCGGCGATGAAAGCGCCCATGGCATAGGAAAGCCCCGCCGCCGCCATGATCAGCGCGGCAAAGACCACCACGCCGAGGGCCGCGGCGGTCATCAATTCGGGGGTCCAGGTACGAGCGATAATGCGAAAGATCGGATCAAGCGCATAGCGGCCCACAAGGATCAGCGCCGTGATCGCAGCGAGGCCAATGGCAGTGGCTTGCAAGTTGTCCGCGAGCGTCGCTTCCTCGCCCGAGGGCGCCAGCAGCGTGACCAGCAGCAGGAAGGGGACGATGGCCAGATCCTCGAACAGCAAGACCGCGATGGCGGTCTGGCCAAAGGTCGAATTGCGCTCCCCGCCCTCGTCAATGCCGCGCATCACCAGCGCGGTGGAAGACAGCGCCAGCCCCAGCCCGACAATCAGCGCCACGCGCCATTCCAAGCCAACGAGCAGCGCCGCCGTGGTCAGCAGCGCCGCGCAGACCATGACCTGCGCCAGCCCCCGACCAAAGATCGTGCCGCGCATCTCCCACAGGCGGGCAGGGCGAAACTCCAAGCCGATGACGAAGAGAAACAGCACCACGCCAAACTCGGCAAAATGCAAAAGCTCATCCGGATCGCGGGTAAAGGAGATCGACAGCACGATCCCCGCCACCACGCCCGCGACCAGATAGCCGATCACCGTGCCCAGCCTCAAGGCCCGCGACAGCGGCACACAGATGCAAGCAAGCGCGATCAGCGCCAGCGCTTCGAGAAAGGCCAGCTCCATGCCGACGAGGCCGAACATGCTGCGCGCATCCTCAGCCTCTGCGGCAAGGGCCGGGGCGGCCATTGCGGTGACAAGAAGCGTGAGGGCGCCAAACACGGGCACGGCGGTGTTCATGGATAATAGACGCCGCCTTGGGCGCGCCTGATCTTGGGCTTGCCCTCGGGTGCCGGAATGAATTCTTCCTCATCCCCCGGCACGGTCTCGAACCGGCCCCGGCGCCATTCCTCCCGCGCCTGTTCAATCCGGTCCTTGCGTGACGAGACGAAGTTCCACCAGATATAGCGCGGCCCCTCCATCGGCGCGCCGCCAAAGAGCATGAAACGCGCGTGATCGCCGGTGCCATCGTCCACGCCTTGCACCGTGACCTCATCACCGGGGCGCAGCACCAGCAGTTGTCCCGGCTCGAAGGTATCGCCGGCGACGTCGATCTTGCCGCGAATGGTATAAAGCGCGCGTTCTTCGGTATTGGCCGCAATCGGCGCCTTGGCACCGGGCGCGAGGGTCACGTCGGCGTAAAGCGTGTCGGATGCGGTCTTGAGCGGCGAGCTGGCGCCGAAGGCCGAGCCCGCGATCAGCCGCGCGTTCAGGCCATCGGCCTCCACCGTGGGCAGATCGGCCTTGCCATGGTGCATGAAGTCGGGGTCGGATTCCTCCTCCTTCTCCGGCAGCGCCATCCATGTTTGCAGACCGAAAAGCCGCTGCCCCGACTGTCTGCGCTCCGGCGAGGTGCGTTCGGAATGCACGATCCCCCTGCCCGCTTTCATCCAGTTCACCGCGCCGGGTTCGATCGCCAGATCGGTGCCGAGACTGTCACGGTGATGGATCTGCCCCTCAAACAAATAGGTCAGCGTGGCGAGGTTGATATGCGGATGCGGGCGCACGTCGATGCCCTGATCGGTGAGAAATTCCGCCGGGCCCATCTGGTCGAAGAAGATGAAAGGCCCGACCATCTGGCGTTTGTCGGAGGGAAGCGCCCGGCGCACCTCCATGTCGCCCAGATCGACCGCGCGCGGCACGATCAGGGTTTCAATGGCATCGACGCTCTCGGCATCGCCGGGGACGGGATCGGGGCAAGGGCTCCAGCTCATCTTATGTCTCCTCTATTGGCACTTCTTTTGTAGCACATCCTGCCAGTCCGCATGACGCTCAATCTGCGCCTTGGCGAAGGGGCACAGCGGCACGATCTTGCGCCCCTCGGCGCGGGCATCCTCGACCCCGCGTTTGACCAAAGCCTGCCCGACACCCTTGCCGCGCAGTGCGTCCGGGACGCCGGTGTGGTCGATGATGATCGTGCTTTCGCCCATGCGCGAATAGGTCATCTCGGCCTCATGGCCCTCGACCACGGTAAAATAACGCCCCTTGCTCTCACCCTCTTCGCGGGTGATGTCGATCTCCTTGTTCATCGGTGCTCCCTTCATGCCTTGTTGAGATGTTTGCGCAGCCAGGTGGCCTCATCCGCGATGATACCATGCCCGGCCCCCGGAATGATCAGCGTGTCGACCGCGGCGCCCATGGCGTCCAGAACCTGAGCGCTCTCGCGCACCCGGGCCAGCGGGATATGCGGGTCTTGCTGATGACAGCCGAGCAGCAGGGGGACGTCTGGTAGCTGACCGTCATAGTCAAAGCGCTTGGCCGGGCGGTCGTAAAGATCGGCGCGCGGCGCACCGTCTGCCTCGCCGGTGCCGACCAGCCCGCCCGAGAGCGCGGCCACCATGTGGAACGGGCGGGCAAGGCGGGCGGCGGCTTCGACGGCGAGACAGGCGCCCTGCGAGAAGCCGACGAGCGCCACGCGCTCAGGGCCAAAGCCGCGCTCCGCCAGATCCTCCAGCAGGTTCGAGATGACATCCAACCCGCTGCTCAACCCCGGTTCATTCGCCTCCAACGGGGCGAGGAAGCTGTCGGGCCACCATGATCGGCCCGCCGCCTGTGGCGCCAGTACGGCCAAATCCGGCAGGGCGAGGTGATCGGCAAGGCCGACCATATCCTCAGGCCCGCCGCCGCGGCCATGGATCATCACCACCGCCAGACGCGCACACTCCAGTGGCGCGCCGGCGGTTACCAGAGGTTGCCCGGCATGCGGCCCCGCCCCACGGGTCGTGTTCGCCAAAGCCCCACTCATGACGGCACCCGGATCTCTGGCAGCACCTGCTCGATCCGTGCGCGATGTGGCTCGTATTTCTCCGGCAGTTTCAGCGCCTCACCCAGATGGGAAGGGTCTTCGTCCACCGCAAATCCCGGTGGATCGGTGGCGATTTCAAACAACACCCCACCCGGCGTGCGGAAATAGATCGCGTCGAAATACTGCCGGTCGATCACCGGCGTGACCTCTTGCCCGACCGCCCCTAGCCGCTCCCGCCATACAAGTTGCTCCGCTTCATCCCGCGCGCGAAAGGCCACATGGTGAATGGTCCCCGCCCCCGGCCGCCCGATGGAGCGCGCATCCGAGGTCATCAGATCCACCGCCGAGCCGCGCTCTGGATCGGTCGAACGGTAACGGACACGCGTCTCGCTGCCGCCCGTGCCGCCGGTCGCCGTGGTCTCCTCCGCCTCACGCGCATAGCCCATCGCCTCCAGAATGCCCGCGGTCGAGCCGATGTCCTCAAGCCAGAGCGTCACCGAGTGAAACCCTTCGTCCTTGGCACCGCCTTCGATCAGTTCCACGCGCAGCCCGTCGGGGTCTTGCAACGCGATGGCCCGCTCGCCGAACCGCTCAAACGGTCCTTCGAAGTCAATCGCCGCCTCGGCCAGATCACCCATGCGCTGGTCCAGATCGGGGATCGCATAGGCCACGGCAGAGGCCATGCCAGCGCCCGCGCGGCCCGGCCCCGCATTCACGAAGGGAAAGAAGGTCATGATCGAGCCGGGAGCCGCGTCCTTATCCCCATAATAGAGGTGATAGGTGCCCGGATCGTCGAAGTTCACGGTCCGCTTGACCAGCCGCTGACCAAGGGTGCCGATCCAGAAGTCGAGGTTGTCCTGTGGCGGGCCGGAGATGGCGGTGACATGGTGGAGGCCGGGAATGGCCCCGGTTTCGGGGTGAGACATGATGTTCTCCTTTCGATGCCAAGGTCGCAAAAGCCCCGTCGGCGCATTGTGTTCCTGCGTTAGAGCCTTACCTAGTCTTTGCGTTACCAAGTGAAAGTCGTTACCAAATGGAAACCACCCAGAAATCCGCAGCCACCGCGCAGGACGCGATTGAGACCGACATGCCCTGCGGCGCGGACCGGCTGCTGCGCAAGCTGTGGGGGCAGTGGAAAACCCATGTGATCTATGTGCTGGGCGAACAGCAGGCCTGCCGCTTTGGCGTGTTGCGGCGCCGGATCGCGGGGATTTCGCCCAAGGTGCTGACCACCCGCCTGCGGGAGTTGGAGGCCGATGGGCTGGTCTGGCGCGAACAGGGAAACACCATCCCGCCCAAGGTGACCTATGGGCTGACGGAAACCGGCCTCGCGGTCCATGCGGTGCTGAAAGAGATCGAGAATATCGAGGTCTAGGCCCGTTCTGGGCGATTATATCCTGAATGGCACGAGTGAACTGCCAAATATCCCGATTATCAATCCTGCGGCGATGATCGATATAGGGGGCAGAACCCAACAGAGATGCTTATCAGGAGATACATCATGACCTTTGAAACCAACAGCAATGTCGGCGCCACCCTCGCCCGCCTGTCGCTCGGCGTCGTCCTTCTGGCGCATGGCTTGCTCAAGCTTTTCGTCTTTACCCTGCCCGGCACCGTGGCCTTTTTCGGCAGCCTCGGCCTGCCCGCCATCGCCGCCTATCTGACCGTCTTTGCCGAAGTCGGCGGCGGCATCGCGATCATCGCCGGTCTCTATACCCGCCTTGCCGCGATCCTGTCCCTGCCGGTTCTGATCGGCTCGTTCTGGGCCCATGCCGGCAACGGCTGGCTTTTCAGCAACGAAGGCGGCGGTTGGGAATTTCCGGCGCTGCTGGTGGCACTGGCCGTGGTGGTCGCGATCCAGGGCGGCGGTGCCTTTGCCCTGCGCCGCCTGCCGGTCATCGACAACTTTCTGCCGCAAGCGTTGAAGGCGTAACGTGTCACGTTACCTCTGACCAAGGGGCGCCGCATTGGCGGCGCTCCTTTCGCCGTTGCTGGAAAGCAAAGCGACGCCGCGCAGCCCCGTAGAGAAAGGCAGACCCATGACGCAGATCCTTGGCATTTCAGGAAGCCTCAGAAAAGGCTCGTTCAATACCGCGTTGCTGCACACCGCGCAGGATTTGATGCCCGAAGGCAGCACGCTGGTCGCAGGCAGTATCGCGGATATCCCGCTGTATAACGCCGACAAAGAACAGGCCCATGGCCTTCCCGATGCGGTGGTGCGGCTGAAGGAACAGATCATCGAAGCCGACGGTGTGTTGCTGTTTTCCCCGGAATACAACAACTCGATCCCCGGTGTTTTGAAGAACGCGATCGACTGGACCAGCCGCCCGGCCAGCGACATTTCCAAGGTCTTTGGCGGCAAAGCCTTTGCCGTGCTCGGCGCATCGCCCGGTGGTTTCGGTACGATCCTCGCGCAGGATGCCTGGCTCAGCGTCTTGCGCACCCTGACCACCCGGCAATGGCACCAAGGCCGGCTCATGGTCGCGCGGGCAGGCGATATGTTCGACGATGGCGCCCTGACCGATGACAAGATGAAAGACCGGCTGCGCGCGTTCCTCGCCGGGTTCACCGCGTTCGCTGCCGATCAGCAAAACTAGTTCCAATCTACTAGAAGGAGCCCGATATGCCGACCCTCTACACCATGCCCGGAACCTGCTCGCTGGCCCCCAATATCGCGGTGGCCTGGCTCGACGCGCCTGTCGAGGTCCATACGATGGCCTACGGCGATCACAAGAAAGACGCCTATCTCGCGATCAACGACAAGGGCAAGGTTCCGGCCCTGCGCTTTGACGACGGCGATGTGCTGACCGAAGCGGCGGCGATCCTGAGCTGGCTGGGGGCGGCGCATGGCGGCGAGGGCTATGCCCGCGACACGGTTCTGGGCCGCAAGGAAGCCGAGGCGCTTTCCTATATGACCTCCGAGGTTCACGCGGCCTATGGTGGCCATTTCGGCCCGCAGAACTTTGCCGAGAGCGACGCGGCGATCGAAGAAGTGAAACGCAAGACCTATGAAAAGCTCGACACGCATTACAGACGCATGGATGGGATCCTGAGTGCGCATGGCGATTGGTACCTCGGCAAGCGCAGTTTCGCGGATACGTTTCTCTATGTGCTGACGCGCTGGATCGAGAAGACCCCGCTGTCCTATGACGACTACCCGGCGCTGAAGCAGCATATGGCGCGGATGGAGGCGGACGCCGGCGTGCAGCTGGCGCTGAAACGTCAGAATATGGAGCCGATCGGATGAGCGATCTTGCACAAACCGCTTGGCCAGAGCTCGGCTATGGCGATTGGGCCGAGACCTGCACAGCGCTGCATCTCTGGACCCAGATCCTCGGCAAATACCGCCTGGCCCATACCCCTTGGGTCAACCACTCCTGGCACGCGACGCTCTATGTCACGCCGCGCGGGCTGACCACCGGGCCGGTGCATGAGGGTGGTGGTTGCCTGACCCTGACTCTCGATCTGCTGGATCATCAGCTGCTGGCCGAGGCCGCCAATGGGGCGCGGGAGCGTTTCGCGCTCAAAGCCATGCCCATCGCCACCTTTCACGATCAGTTGGCACAGGCCATCCGCGCCCTCGGCGGCACCTTTGACATCCACGGCGCGCCCAATGAGCTGCCCGATGCCACCCCCTTTGCCGAAGACACCGCCGATCGCCCCTATGACGCCGCGGCGGTGGGTCGCTATCACCGCGCGCTTTTGCATATCCTGCCGGTGTTCGAACATTTCCGCACCGGTTTTCTGGGCAAGGTCTCGCCCGTGCATCTGTTCTGGGGCGCGCTCGATCTGGCGGTGACCCGGTTCTCGGGCCGCCGCGCCCCGCTGCATCCTGCCGGCATCCCGAACCTGCCCGATAATGTCGCGCAGGAAGCCTATAGTCACGAGGTCTCCTCTGCCGGCTTCTGGCCGGGCGGCAACGGGGTCGAAGAGCCGATGTTCTACGCCTATGCCTACCCGACGCCAGACGGTTTTGCCGACCATCCGGTGCAGCCCGAAGGCGCCTATTTCGACAGGGACCTTGGCGAGTTCCTCCTGCCTTACAGTGCCGTCCAACGCAGCGCGGACCCGCGCGGCACATTGATGTCCTTTCTTCAATCGACCTATGAGGCCGCGGCGGAGACAGGCGGTTGGGACCGGGAGACTTTGGAATGCAGCCTGGGCGAACCGCGGGTGCCGCGCCGCTTGGATCGGGAGTGATCAGGCCCGGGAGCTGTGCCCTGCCCGTTCAATCAACCTGTGCGAGTCGCGCACGAAGGTGCTCTGCCGTTTGCGTCAGCACTGCGTCCTCTGGCTGCGGCGGCAGGGAGAAGCTCTCGATCCCCTCCTCAAGATAGCGGGCTGAATCAATGTAGCGCCTTCTAGGGAAGGGTCTTACCCGTCAGGGCGGGATTGATCGTAAATCGGTGCCGATCACATCGAGAACGCCACTGCCTGGCGGAAGCCTGAACGCGCTGCCGCCCTTGGCGCGGACACTCATGGCAGCTCGCTAAATGGCCCCCATCCCGCCCAGAGACTTGCCACCATCGACAAACAGACATTGGCCGGTGATGAAACCCGCCTCAGCGCTCAACAAAAAGCCAACCGAGGCTGCGATTTCTTCGGGCTGCGCCGCTTTGCCGCGCGCCTCCAGCTTCTCCCATTGCTCGAAAAGCTCCGGCGGGGCCGACCGTGTCATCGGCGTGTCGGTGAAGCCGGGGGCGATGGAATTGACCGTGATCTGCTGATCACGCAGCTCCATCGCCATCGCACGGGTCAGCCCGATCACGGCGGCTTTGGAAGCGGCGTAATGGGCAGATGCCGCCCGCCCAAGGCGCCGCGCGAAGAGATGGTGACAATGCGCCCGCCCGCTTGCATCCGCCGCGCGGCGGCTTGGGCGATCAGGAAGCTGCCGGTGACATTCACATCCGACATATGCCGGAAATCCTCGGCCGTTAGGTCGAAGAAGTCACGCTTCGAATAGGCCCCGGCGGCGGTGACCACGGCGTCGACCCGAGCTTCGCTGTCGATACAGGCATTCACGGCGGCGCCATCGCAGACATCCAAGGCCACCGCGCCCACGTCCGCGCCTTGCCCCGCGAGCCGTGCGGCGCTTTGCTCAACGGCTTGGCGTTGCGGTCAATCATCACGACGCGCCAGCCGTGCTGGGCAAGATGCGCGGCGATGGCCTCTCCGATGCCTTGCGCGGCCCCAGTCACGAAAACAGTTTTTCTCGTCATGGTTTCTTGCCTTTAGTTGTAGCCGAACAGATGCGGCAGAAAGAGGATGATTTGCGGAAACAGCACCAGAACCAGCAGCAAGACTGTCAAAGCTCCCACGAAGGGCAGAACCGCCGGAGCCGATACGAGAGGATGCAGCTCTTCACCTCATCAGCCAGCGCCCCGGCAGCCTCTATGCGATCAGCAAGTTGGCGTCTGAGCAGATTGGTCTGTTGTACAGAGACCTGCACGGTCTCGATACGATCTCACTGAGGCTCGGCGCTGTCGTGGGCGGGGATACCAGCAATCCGACGAGCGTTCCGGGCCGGCTGTTCTCGACTTTGATAAATGCTGCCGGGACAGGCGAGGAGATCACCTTGGACGATCCCCTTTTGATCTGGAAAGGACCCGAGGAGTTCGTTGACGTGCGCGATTGCGCGCGGGCCGCCGTGGCAGCATTGGACGCAGAGAAGCCGCGAACGGGTGTGTATAATATCACCCATCCGACCCAATGGACCCTCGATGCCGTGATCGGCGCGGTGGCAGAAGCGCATGGCGAGCTTAATGTAAAATATGACCGCACTATTGAGACCGGTTTCGCAGGGTTCGCCCATGTTCGCCCCGCGGGCTGTGACATAACCGCAGCGCGGGAAGAACTCGGGTTTTCGCCAGCACATGACCTGAAAGACAGCCTTCGCCACTGGTGGTAGAGGCTGACGCGCTCAGGAGGGGGCTGGGGGGAGGTCACCAAGATCGAAACCACAATCCAGCCGCCCTCCCGGTCTATCCCCCATCCCCCGGACACATCACGCCGCGAGTTCTTGCCGGATGATTTCGGCCCCCGCGCTCAATGCTTGGAGCTTGCCACGCGCAACCTGCCGCGACAGCGGCGTCATTCCGCAGTTGGTGCAGGGATAAAGCCTGTCCGCATCCACGAACTGAAGCGCCTTGCGCAGGGTGGCCGCCACCTCTTGCGGGGTCTCGATCGCGGCATTGGCCACGTCGATCGCCCCCACCATGATCTTCTTGCCGCGCAGCAGCTCGATCAGGTCCATCGGCACATGCGAATTTTGGCATTCGAGCGAGACCAGATCGACGCTCGATGCCTGAATCGCGGGAAAGATCATCTCATACTGCCGCCACTCCGCGCCGAGCGTCGCTTTCCAGTCCGTATTGGCCTTGATGCCGTAGCCATAGCAGACATGAACGGCCTTCTGACACTTCAGACCCTCCATGGCCCGTTCCAGTGCCGCCATCCCCCAGTCGTTGACCTCATCGAAGAAGACGTTGAAGGCGGGTTCATCGAATTGGATGATGTCGACCCCGGCTGCCTCAAGCTCTCTCGCTTCTTCATTCAGCAGTTTTGCGAATTCCCAGGCGAGCTTTTCTCGGCTGCGGTAATGCGCGTCGTAGAGCGTGTCGATCATCGTCATCGGCCCCGGCAGCGCCCATTTGATCGGGGCCTCGGTCTGCGCCCGCAGGAACTTGGCATCTTCGACGAAGACCGAGCGGGGGCGTGACACCGCAGCGACAACGGAGGGCACGCTGGCATCGTAACGGTCCCTGATCCGCACGGTTTCGCGCTTCGTGAAATCGACGCCTTCCAACCCTTCAATGAAGGTGGTGACAAAGTGCTGCCGGGTCTGTTCGCCATCGCTGACGATATCGATGCCCGCGCCGCGCTGTTCGGCCAGGGTGACCCGCAGGGCATCCTGCTTGGCTTGGACGAGTTCCGCGCCCTCAGGTTTCCAGGGCGACCAGAGTTTTTCGGGCTCGGCCAGCCAGGAGGGTTTCGGCAGGCTGCCGGCGGTCGATGTTGGGAGCAGTCTTGTCATTTTGAATGCCTTGCTTCGTTAAATGTCTGAACCTGTGAAATGGCGGATTGAGCAACCCATTTTTCCAACCGGGCGCGGTATGGCTTGATGAAATGTTCCTCGGCGAATTTGCCCTGCTCCGCCGCCAGGCGGGCGCGTTCTTCCCGGTCGTAGAGGATGCGGGTGGGCGAAAAGTCCTCATGCTTCAGTTTCGGTCTGTAGCATTGGCCCGCCACGGCATTCGCGTTGTAGATCTCAGGCCGATAGATCTTTTGAAAGGCTTCCATGGTGCTGATCGTGCCGATGAGCTCAAGGTTGCTGTAGTCGTTCAGCAAATCGCCGAAGAAATAGAACGCCAGCGGCGCGACGCTCCCCGGCGGCATGAAATAGCGCACCTGCAGGCCCATCTTGCCGAAATACTGCTCAGTCAGTGAAGACCCGCTCGGCAGGTATTCGACGCCAAGAACGGGATGCGCATTCGCGCTCCGGTGATAGGTCTTGGTTTCCGAGACGCTGATGCAGATCACCGGCGGTTTGTGGAACGCGGCCTTGAACGCATCCGATGCGACGAAAGCCTGAAAGATCTTGCCATGCAGCTCGCCGAAATCCTCCGGCACGCTGAAGCCCTCACGGCCCTTGTTGTGCTCGGACAGCACGACGCTGAAGTCATAGTCCCGCACATAGGAAGACAGGTTGTTCCCGACCAGACCATCGATCTCAGCGCCCGTCTTCCTGTCATGGATCGTGGTCTTGAGAACCTCAATGGCCGGGAAGACCTGACGGCTGCCGCCCAGAGCCATCTTGACCGAGATGATATCGAGCGTCACCGCATAGCGATCCGCCTCGGGGTTGTCCCACTGTGCCAGCGTGTTGAACCGGTTGTCGATCATGCGCAGCGCGTTCGACAGGTTTTGCCGGCGCTGCGCACCGCGTGCGAGATTGGCAAAATTGGTGGTCAGTCGCGTGCTGCCTGCGGGCGTATAGCTTTCGTCGAAACGCAGGCTCTCGATCTCAAAGGTAAAGGTCTCAGGCGTCATGGTCCGTGTTCCAGTCGTTGTTCTCTCGGCGCACCTTATCGGGCGATGCGCTGCGGCCCGCCCTCTATGGGACAGCTGCATCATGAACAAAAATGACTTCTTATCGGAGTTGCGTGACCCATTGTCATGTGACCATGGCCGAAGGTCCGCGCCCGTCTGCGCGCGGGCGACCGTGATCGTCTGAGAGTTTCAGGTTAGACCTGAACGGTTTTGGCCAGATGGATGAACCCATTCAGGTAATCGGCAGTCTCGCCAGTACGATAGCCCAGATGAATGGACTTGAGGATGCCCTCACCGATAGGCACCCCCGTCACCCCCTTTGCATCGCGGAGCAGCCAATCCGGCGTCGCGCTGACCGCCCGGCCAGAGGCAACCAGCCGCAGCATCAGATCCGTGGTCTCGACAGTGCGGTGCCGGCGCGGCAGGGCGTGGGCAGGTACGAGGAAGCGCGTGTAGATATCCAGTCTTTCGCGGGCGACGGGATAGGTGATCAGCGTCTCCCGCGCCAGATCCTCAGCGCTGACCTGTCCCGCGCGCGCGATCGGATGGTCCTCGGCCACGGCAAGAAGAAGTTCGTAGTTGAAGACAGGCTGATACGCGAGGCCCGGGCGTTCCACCGGATCCGGGGTGACGAGCAGGTCAATCTCATGTCCCAGCAGGGCCGCCAACCCGCCGAACTGGAAGGCAGAGGTCACGTCCAACTCGACATCCGGCCATTCCGCCAGAAAGGGGTCCACGATCCGCATCAGCCAATCCTGGCACGGGTGACACTCCATCCCCACCCGGATCGCACCCCGCCGGCCACGTGCATAGTCCTCCAGAACAGTGGCCCCGTGTTCAAGCTGCGGCAGGACCCGCGCCGCCAGCCCGAGCAGGTAATCCCCCGTCGGCGTAAGCCGCAGATTGCGGCCCTCGCGTTGCCAGAGTTTCACCCCATGCCGCTCCTCAAACCGCCGGATCGCATGGCTGACCGCCGATTGGGTCAAGTGCAAACGATCTGCGGCTTCGGTCAGGCTGCCGGTCCGGTCGATTTCACGTAGGATGGCAAGTGGCTGGATATCGATCATTCATCTTGGCCCTTCTCTATGCCGCCCGGCGTGCATCTCATATCTGGGTAATCGAAGAGAAGGCCAGCACTTAACGTGTCTGCCGGTCAGGTCTTGGACGGTCCGAGAGGCGGAAACCCGCTGTCGGGAGCTTCAGCCCCGGCTGGGGCGCGAAACGCTGGAAGTGGAACTCAAACCGGACAACTCCCAATGAAGGCGGTCGCGCAGCAAAGCCAGAACACCCCAGGCAGGACAACAATAGAAGCGGCTTAGAGTTGGGCCAACTGGCAAAATCGGGGCAGTCACTGTGCAACGGTATGAATTGATACCTATGCTTAGACATCCAATGACCGCCTGCCTATAGAAACGACTGGTACTCATCCATCACGGTCGCGGCCTGCAGAAGGCCATGTGCTTCGGCTTTGTGAATCAGGGCGGCGGCATCGAGTGCTGGATTCTTGAACCTTTCGCGCATGCGGCGGAGGGCCAGAATGGCCTCCGAGGGATCCAACTCGATTGTATCCGCGATGAAGTCGTCCGTGGAAATGGCCTGAATGCCATGTGGGGCCAGAACTTCTGTCGGAAAGTCAGCCAGATTGTCCGTGACAATAACGGAGGCTGATGTTGCGATGGCAGCGGCGAGGACATGATTATCGTTTGGATCCGGCAGAGCAAGTTTCTCCTCGAAAATCTCGTAACCTGCCACCAGTGCTTCGGGGAAGGCTCCCTCGATGGCAGCCCTTTGACGCGCCCCGTCCGTGTCACCCTTCGTGATCAGGGAGATGGCCTTCTGGGTCTCGTCCAGAATGCGACTGCTCCAGCGGGGTCGAAACAACCCGGCCTCGGCTAGGCTGAGCAACATGTTCCGGCGCAGTGCGCCGCCCAAGACGCAGGCGTCAAGTAGCGCCGTGAACCGATCCGCGTATCGGCTCATATAAGGCCGTCCTCCGCATCCATCGCCGCAAGGTCGCTCAACGCATCCGATCGGGCAGCGTCGCGCTTTTCTTTATATGCAAACAGATCATTCGCGCGGACGCGGCGGTGTCGTCCCGTCTTCGTGAACGGAATTTGCTTTTCCTCAAGAAGCTTCACAAGGAACGGCCGCGATACGTTGAGCAAGTCTGCCGCTTGTTGCGTCGTCAGCTCCGCTTCGACAGGGATCATCCGAAACCCACGACCGCTCGACACGAGGCGCAACACCTCAAGAAGAGATGCCGTAAGGGCTGGCGCAAGAGTTACAGTTTGGACTTCGCCGCCTTCAAGGGCAAGCGACAGCGTAGTAGGCTCGCCTTCCTTGATCTGGGAAGCGACAATTGTTCTGAGTTGTTCAGCGTTCTTGATCTCCACTTCATCGGGCAAGCGATCAAAGAACGCTTCTTTTTTGAGGGCGTTCATCTTGTCTCTCCAGTTTTCACGACTTGGGTTAGATATAAGATAGCCACCAATCGAAACAATCGCAACAATCGAAATACTCGAAATTGGCTAAGATTGTCTGAACGGGCTACAGCATAAGAGTATCACCTCGCATTCATACGGCCCCCCACATCCAGCGGCTGCTCGCGATCGCGAACTCTCACCAAGTCGAACGCCACGAGGAACTGCTCTGTCGTCGCGAATGTTTAGGGCGCTCCGGGCAGTCAATCAGCTCGCGATCAAACATTGGCGAGCGGAGTCAACTTCTGTCAGTGCAGGCCGCAAACCCCCGCCCCTCAGACAATCACCGCAATTTCGGTCACATAACTATCGACAGCCTGACAGGCCGTTAAAATCCGCCGGGTGAGATGGGTCTGAACATAGCTGCCATGAAAGCGGCTCGGCGCGCGCAGGGTCAGACGGCCCCCTGCCCTCTCGACCCGCACCAGGTTGCGCAGCCAGCTGCCGTAGAGGTCCGGCGCTTCGGTAAAGAGGATCGCCTGCGCCAGGGCCCATTCACTGCCATCGCTGGTGTCCGGGGCGGGAACATGGCCTTTCACCGGCAGCGGCACCACCGGGTTCGGGTCTGGTTTGCCGCTCATGCGCAGATCGAAATCGGGCCCGACATTGCGCCATTCGCCTTCGGTCATAGCCAGGATCCGGTCAAGATCGAGCCCGTATTCCGTCACCCTGCCCCGCGTGCCTTGCCGCTTGACCACCAGCCAACCCAGGCCGCGCAGCTTGGCCATGTCGCGTTTCACCGTGCGCTCATCGACAGACCAAAGCTGTGCGATCTCGCGCTGGCCCACGGCCAGTTCATCCCGCGCCCAGTTATACCGCGCCGTCATCAGGGTAATGAGCCGCAGCACCAGACGCTGGTCATGTTTGTTGCGCGCGAGCGCGTAAGCGCCTAATGCTGTGATAATATCGTATTTGCGGGCAGCGTCGCGTTGACCTGCCGGTTTGACCAGTTGCATGGAAGCCCTCTAGCTGCGCTTGGCGCAGTCGCTCTTGTCCTCGCGGTGGGTCTTCGCCGGACCCGGGGTCTGTTTGAAAGACACAACGTCTTTTCGACCTCTGCCCTGATTTGCGTCCAAACCGTTGATTCTGTCAAGAGGCGGTTTGCGAGCGCTGGCCGGACTTCCTCTAAAAATAATGATTTTTCCGGTATATAGGTATTGGGGGACATATTGGGTGTCCCGCGATAGAGCGTTTCTGTCCCCCAATATGTCGGCGGGAGCTCAGATGCGTCCCCCTATATTATGTGTCGGACCCTGCCTAGAGCCCGGGAATCGCGGCCGGGGGATTCGCTCTGGGCCCTCCGGCGGGAACCCTGATTTCCTACTTTATCCTATAATAGGGCTTTGCAAAAACACCAAACTCGGCGTAAATCGGCAAAGAGCAATAATTAGCGTCCCGGCAAAACGTTCCCCGCGGGGAACTTTGGATAACGGGAGGTGACATTGAGGAAGGTATATGTACACCCATACTGATCTGGCAAAGCTACAGGCCCAGTCCCTGAAGATGCAGGGGTTCATCCGGCAGCAGACCTATTCCCCTGAGATGGAGAAGACGCTCCGGCGCTTTTCAAGCTGGGAGGTCGCGGAACTTATTCTAAAAATTAACCCCTCCACGCTGCGCAGCCGGCTGGCGGCGGACCCCTCCTTGCCTGAAGGCACGGTCGAAGAGGAAGGGCGTCAGCGCTGGTATGCGCTGGAAGAGATCAACGAGCTGCGGCGCAAGTTGAAGATCAAAGGCAAATCGCTGATGCCCAACCGCCCTGCGGGCAAGCGGGCGATCCGCGCGGCCATTGCGAATTTCAAAGGCGGCGCGGGCAAGAGCACGGTCGCGCTGCATTTCGCCCATGCTGCGGCGCTTGACGGCTACCGGGTGCTGGCGGTGGATTTTGATCCGCAGGCGACCCTGAGCCATTCGATGGGCCTCTCGGATGTTTCCGAAGAGGTCACCGTCTGGGGGATCATGGCGCGCGATCTGATCCGCGAGACCGAGCGGATGAACGCCACCGCCGGGGGCGCCGAAAGCGGGACCGCCCTGCCCCGGCGCAAACTGCCGCCTTCGGTCACGAACATGGGTTTGAACGACCTGCGCGTGATGGATTTCATCAAGCCGACCAGTTGGCCGACGATCGACATTATCCCGAGCTGTGCCAATGCCGCTTTCGTCGAATTTGCCAGCGCGCAGTACCGGCATCTGAATCCGGAATGGTCCTTCTTTGCCGCGGTGTCGCGGTATCTCGACCAGCTGCCCGCCGACGCCTATGACCTGATCATCTTCGATTGCCCGCCGGCGATCGGCTATCAGTCGATGAATGCGGTTTTCGCGGCGGATGTGCTCTATGTGCCCTCCGGCCCCGGCTATTGGGAATATGACAGCACGACCAGTTTCATCGGTCAGTTGGCCGAAGCGCTGGAAGACCTGGGCCGGTTTCGCGGGCGGCTGCCCTCGGGCACGGACCCGGATAAGGTCTTTGCCGATCTGCGGTTCTTGCTGACTCGGTTTGAGCCGAACAATGATCTGCACCGTGCGATGCAGTCAGCCTTTCATCAGGTTTTCAAGTCACATGTGGCTGAGCATCCGATTGAGATGACCCGGGCGGTTGAGCAATCGGGGCGGTTCCTGTCGTCGATCTATGAAATGGATTACCGCCAGATGACCCGGGAAACATGGCGGCGCGCGCGGATGTCCTTTGACCGCGCCTATGACGAATTCCAAACCACGCTGGTGAATGCGTGGGACAGGCTGGAGGATTGATAGATGGCCAAGAAGCGTTCTGTTTTCGACATTAACTTCGAGCTCGATGCCGAAGAGGAAGCCACAGAGTTCCCCGCGGGGAACCCGCCTTTGGAAACCAAAGCCTATAATGTCCAAGGCCACCCGCTGCAAAATCATGAGCCCGCGCCCACCCGCCGCGGCCCGATGGCAAGCGCGATTGCCGAAACTGCGGATGCCACGCGCGAGCGGGCGGAGGCAGAAGCCGCGATCCGGGCGGAGAATGACGCGCTTGCGCATGAGCATGTGCGGCTGAAAAAACTGGGGTTGATCACAGACCTGATCCAGACTTCGGAGGTGAAAACCTCCAAGCTGACCCGAGATCGGTCTGCGACGGTAGACCCTGAGATTGCGGAGCTGAAAGACTCTATCAAGGCGGTTGGGCTCTCAAACCCGATCCGTGTGGAGAAGACCGAAGACGGCTATGAGTTGATCCAAGGCTTCCGCCGCCTCTCGGCCTTTCAGCAATTGGCCGAGGAAACCGGCGATCCGCGCTATACCCGTATCCCCGCCGCCATGGTTCCCCGCGGGGAACCGCTGGTCGGTCTCTACCGCAAGATGGTCGATGAGAACCTGATCCGCAAAGACCTGTCCTTTGGCGAAATGGCGCAGCTGGCGCTCTCCTATGCGAAGGATGAAAACATCCCCGTGGGCGATGCGGTCTCGACGCTCTATGCCTCGGCGCTGAAGCAAAAGCGCACCTATATCCGCCAGTTCGCGCGGGTGTTGGAAGCGCTGGAGGGGGCGATGCGCCATCCGGAAGCCATGCCGCGGGCTTTGGGCCTGGAGGTCTATAAGCTGATCGACGGCCAGCCGGAACGGGCAGGGGAGATCGCCGCAGCCTTGCGCGCATTGCCGGAGCGGGATGCGGAGACGGAGTTGAAACTGCTGCGCGAGGCCCTGACTCCCGCGAAACGAACGCCTGCGCGCAGCTCGAAATCGGTGTCGAAAACATCTCTGCGCATGGGGCGGCCCGAAGGCGAAGCGCGGGTCACGGCGTCGGACGGGAAGGTCGAGCTGCGGCTGGAGCGGGATTTCTCCGCCGTGCCACGGGCGCGGTTGCAAAAGGGGATCGAGGCGTTCCTGGCGACCTTGGATGAGGGGAAGGAATAGGGCAGGGCGGCTGTATCTAGTGGTTCTAGGCTCCGGGTCTGCTACCTTTGGTGGCAGACCCGGAGCAGCCGCGCCCCCGTCGGCTCACCCCTCCGTCTGCCGTAGCCCCTGCGCCAGATGGTCGAGCAGCAGCCGCACCTTGGGCGACAGATGCCGGTTTTGGGGATAGATCGCCCAGATCCCATCGTCCGGCGCACGGTATCCATCTAGCACAGAGACCAGCCGCCCGGCGCGCAGCTCGGGCGCGACATAGTAGTCGGGCAGTTGGACGAGGCCGATGTTCTTGCGCGCGGCATCGACAAGGGTCCAACCGCTGTTGCAGCGCAGATTGCCCTTCACCCGGATGTGCCGCGTCGTGCCCTTCTCTTGAAACCGCCAATAGCCAAGCGTGCCTTGCAGGCAGTTATGCGCGTCGAGCTCGGCGAGGGTATGCGGCGTGCCATATCGGGCGAGGTAGTCGGGCGCGGCGCAGGTGTAGTGGCTGCGGCTGGCGAGGCGTTTGGCCATCATGGAACTGTCCTCCAACGTGCCGAGCCGAATGGCGAGGTCGTAGCTTTCGGCGACTAGATCGAGCAGTTGGTTGGTCAGCACGAGGTTCACTTCAAGCTCGGGGTAGTGGCTGAGGAAGTCGTTGACCAAAGGGGCGATCTGGTTCTCGCCAAAGGTGACGGGGGCGGTGAGGTTCAGCCTTCCCGTGGGGCGCTGGTTCAGGTCCGAGATCGCGCGTTCCGCCTCGGCCAGCCCGTCGAGCACCTGGCGGCAGTGGTTGTAATAGACCTGCCCGGTGTCGGTGATCGTGACCTTCCGGGTGGTGCGGTAAAAGAGTTTGGCGTCGAGCCGCGCCTCTAACGCGCTGACCTGGCGGCTGACCTGCGCGGTCGAGATGCTCAGGCGGTTGGCGGCGGCGGTGAAACTGCCGGTTTCGGCCACGGCGACGAATTCTGATACGCCTTCCCAGCTCAGCATGATGGTCCCCCTCGCCGATCCTATTATTGCGGAGCGGTAATAGTATTTTGCAGAATGCCCAGATTATCGTTCGCTGTGGAATAGTCTATCTGGCGGTCAGACATCAAGCAAATCAAAGCGAGTGCCATGACCGATATCATCAAATGCAAAGCCGCCGTCGCCTGGGCGGTGAATGAACCGCTCTCCATCGAAGAGATCGAGGTGATGCCGCCGAAAGCGGGCGAAGTCCGGATCAAGATCATCGCCTCGGGCGTCTGTCACACCGATGCCTTCACCCTCTCCGGCGAAGACCCCGAGGGGCTGTTCCCGGTGATCCTTGGCCATGAGGGCGGCGGTATTGTCGAATCCATCGGCGAGGGTGTGACCAGCGTGGCGGTGGGCGATCATGTGATCCCGCTCTACACGCCCGAGTGCGGCGAGTGTAAGTTCTGCAAATCCGGCAAGACCAACCTCTGCCAGAAAATCCGCGAGACCCAGGGCAGGGGGTTGATGCCCGACGGCACCAGCCGCTTCTACAAGGACGGTCAGCCGATCCTGCATTACATGGGCTGTTCGACCTTTTCGGAATACACCGTGCTGCCTGAGATTTCTCTTGCCAAGGTGAACCCCGAAGCGCCTTTGGAAGAAGTCTGCTTGCTGGGCTGCGGCGTGACCACCGGCATGGGGGCGGTGATGAACACGGCCAAGGTCGAGGAAGGTTCGACCGTCGCGATCTTCGGCATGGGCGGCATTGGCCTTTCGGCCGTGATTGGTGCGACCATGGCCAAGGCCAGCCGGATCATCGTGATCGACATCAACGAGAGCAAGTTCGATCTGGCGCGCAAGCTGGGGGCGACCGATTTCATCAACCCCAAGGACCACGACAAGCCGATCCAAGAGGTGATCGTCGAGATGACCGATGGCGGCGTCGATTATTCCTTTGAATGTATCGGCAACGTCAATGTCATGCGCTCGGCGCTGGAATGTTGCCACAAGGGCTGGGGCGAATCCGTGGTCATCGGCGTCGCCGGGGCCGGGCAGGAGATCTCCACCCGTCCGTTCCAGCTGGTCACAGGCCGGGTCTGGCGCGGCTCGGCCTTTGGCGGGGTCAAGGGCCGGTCCGAGCTGCCTGACTATGTCGAACGCTACATGCAGGGCGAGTTCAAGTTGAATGATTTCATTACCCACACCATGGGGCTGGAGGAGATCAACGAGGCTTTCGACCTGATGCATGAGGGCAAGAGCATCCGCTCTGTCATTCATTTCGACAGCTAAACCCCAATCAGTCGCGCTTGGCCTCAAGCGCGGCCAAACCCCTGTTTTACGAGGTGCCGCATGACCCTTCATATCACCAGCGCAAACAAAGGCTTTGGCGGCTGGACCAAACATTATCGCCATCATTCCGACCTGCTGAACTGCGAGATGCGTTTTGCGATCTACCTGCCGCCGCAGACGGCGCAGGGGCAGAAGGTGCCGGTTCTCTATTACCTTTCGGGTCTGACCTGTACGGATGAGAACTTTATGCAGAAGGCCGGAGCGCAGCGTCTTGCGGCGGAGCTGGGGGTGGCATTGGTGGCGCCTGATACCAGCCCGCGCGGGGACGATGTGGCCGATGCAGATGCCTATGATCTGGGGCAGGGGGCCGGCTTCTATGTGAACGCGACAGAAGCGCCGTGGAACCGGCATTACCATATGTATGACTATGTGCTGAAGGAATTGCCCGAGCTGATCGAAGAGACCTTTCCGGTGAGCGATCAGCGCGCGATCTTTGGTCATTCGATGGGCGGCCATGGGGCGCTGGTCTTGGCGCTGCGCAACCCCGAGCGCTACCGCTCCGTCTCGGCCTTCAGCCCGATCTGCAACCCGGTGAATTGCCCTTGGGGCGAGAAGGCATTTGGCGCCTATCTGGGCGAGGATCGCGCGGTCTGGGCAGCCTATGACGCCAGTCTGCTCATGCGTGCGGCCAATGACGGCCCGCCGGCGCTGGTGGATCAGGGTGAAGAGGATGATTTCCTTGCCGAACAGCTGAAGCCCGAAGCGCTGGAAGCGGCGGCGGAGGCGCGTGGCTATCCCCTGACCCTGCGGCGGCAGGAGGGCTACGACCACAGCTATTACTTCATCTCAAGCTTTGTGGATGATCACCTGCGGTTTCACGCCAAGCATCTCGGCCTCTGACGGCTTTGGCTGCGGCGAACAGGGAACAGGCCGGCGCCCCTTTGGAGGGGCGCCGGGGGCGGGCTTAATCTGCCGCTGCCGCCTTTTGGAAGGCCTGCAGGATGGCTTGGGCCATGTGCAGATCCTGAATCGAGATGCCCGAACTGTCAAAGACCGTGATCTCGCTTTCATCCCGGCGGCCCGGCGCGTCGCCCTTCAACACCGCGCCGATCGCTGTCGGCGTCGCCTCCGGGGCGTGTTGAAACTCTCCGATCCGGGTGGATTGTTCCGGCAGGTCGCAGAACAGGCTTGCCCGATTGAAAAGCGCGGGGGGCAGTTCCTGTTTGCCCGTCGCATCCGATCCCATCGAAGAAATATGCGTGCCGGCCTGCACCCATTCCGGATTGAACAGCGGCGCGGTGGCGGTGGTGGCGGTGACGATCATATCCGCCGCCCGCACGGCAGGTTCGGCCGCTTCGGCTTCGGCGGGCAGGCCGGACTGGCGCAGCTGGGCCACGAAATCCGCCGTGCGGGTTGCATCCCTGCCGACCACCAGCACACGGCGCAACTTGCGGATACGGGCAATGGCGCGGGCTTCATAGGCCGCTTGGTGGCCGGTGCCGAAAAGGGTCAAGACCTGCGCATCGGACCGGGCCAAAGCATCTGTCGCCACCGCATCGGCGGCGGCGGTTCGGTAGCAATTGGCGGCAGAGCCTTCGACCAGGGCGCCGATCCTCCCGCTGCTCTGATCAATCAGCAGGATGGTGGAGGCATGGCGCGGCAGGCCGCGTGCGTCGTTCGTCGGGAAATAGGCGCCGACCTTCAGCCCTGCCAGATCGGCGCCGGCGGCGGATTTCACGGTAAAGCGGTTTTGCGGGTCGCTGCCATGGCCGAGCACGACGGGAAAGCTCGCCGCACCGGGGGAGAGTGCCGCGATGAAAGCCGCGCGCATCGCGTCGAAGGCAAGCTCGGGCGTTACGATGGCCGCCGATTGGGTCTCGGTGATGTAGATCATACTGTCTTCCTTACCAGCCATTGAACCGTGGCCAGACGTCGAACGCACCGCCGTCCTGCGGCAGCAGATGGTAGCGGTCATGCTGCGCGGCGGTGGCGCAGGCGTGGTTCGGCAGAATGCGCAGGCGGGTGCCGACGGGCAGGTCCAGCGGCGGCTGGCTTGCGCCCTCACGCAGCGCGATGATGCCATGTTCCTGATTGGCGCTGGCGACGATATAGTCGGTCAAGACACGCCCGTCTTCGTCGCAGACCACCCCATAGCCTTGGTCCACCTCCTGCGCCGCCGTGCCCCGGTCGCGCGAGAGCGCCATCCAGCCGGCGTCGATCATGGTCCACCCTTTGGCGGGCTGATGCCCGATCACCGTGGTCAGCACGCTCATCGCGATGTCATCCTGGCTGCAGACGTCGATCCCCGCCATGACCAGATCAAAGAACATATAGACCCCGGCGCGCAGTTCGGTCACGCCGGAGAGGTCCCGCGCGGCATGGGCGGTGGGGGTCGAGCCGATGCTGACCACCGGGCAGGGCAGGTCTGCCGCGCGCAGGGTCTCGGCGGCGGTGACGGCGGCTTTGCGCTCCTGTTCGGCGAAATCGGCATGGGCCTCGCGGCCCCGGACCGTATAGCTTTCGCCCGCATGGGTCATCACGCCGCGCAGGCATTGGGCGGCCTGCAGGATGCGCCCGACCTCAACGAGCGCCGGGTCATCCGGGCGCAGCCCGCCGCGGTGCCCATCGCTGTCGATCTCGATCATCGCGGGGACGGCGGCCTCGGCCACGGCCCGGGCCTGTGCCGCGTTGTCGAGGATGACCACGAGATCGCAGCCCTTGTCGCGCAGGGCTTGGACGCGGGGCAATTTCTGCGGCGCGATCCCCACGGCATAGAGGATATCGCTATGGCCCGCGGCAAAGAAAACCTCGGCCTCGGCCAGGGTTGAGACGGTGATGGGCCCCGGGGTTCCGCCGGTCAGGCGGCGGGCCACGTCAATGGATTTCGCGGTCTTCAGATGCGGGCGCAGGGCCACGCCAAGGGCGTCCGCGTGGCGCGCCAGCCGGGTGATATTGCGCTGCATCCGCGCTTCGTCGAGCAAGAGGGCAGGGGTGTCGGGCAGGGCGGCGGCGGTGGGGTCGGTCATCGGGCAATCCTTTCGCGGTTTACCGTCCCTTAGCATCGAAGGCCGCGGGGCGATATATGCAACGGCATGTGAGTGCGCCGCCCTCTGCGGCCCCTGCCGCGCGGTCAGCTATGCAGCCCATGCATCACGGCAAGACCGTTTCGGCCCTGCTCATTCGCCGGTTCATCCCCATCTCTGGGGCAGATTGGACAGGTCATGCAGGCAACAACCCCCCACCCCCTTATCTTCACGCTGCCCAAGCTGCGCGAAACGCTCTTGTGGCATTACCGCCGCCTGAGCGAGAGCTCGCGCAGTCTGCGGTTCATGGGCAAGATCAAGGAGGATGTTCTGGCGAAAACCGCCAATAGCTCCTCGCCCGATATCACCTTTGGAGTCGAGAGCGATGGCGCCTATCGGGGCATTCTTGAGCTTTATATCACCGGCGCCGGACGGGCCGAGATTGGCCTGTCGGTCGAAGACGCTTACCAAGGGCGCGGCATTGGCCGGGCGCTGTTCCGCCGGGGGCTGGCGGAGGCGCGGGCGCGACGGTTGAGCTCGGTCGATGTGCATTTCCTGCGGTCCAACCATGCGATCCGCAAGCTTTGCATCGAGGCCGGGGGCGACATCCGCGCAACCGGGTCGGAATGTATGTCGACCATCGAACTCTGACGGGCGCCTTTGGGGCGGCTGGACGCATCGGATCAGACATGCAAGTTTACCCGCCAGCAGACTGAAGGACGGCGTTGCGATGATCACGGCAGTTGCGAAATTTCTTGCCGGGCTGGTCGCGACCCTCGGCGTGCTCATCGTGATCGCCCGTCTCGCCTTTCCGCTGCCCGAGATTGAGAACCGTCAGGACACGCAGGCGCTGCCGCCCACGACCGAAGGGGCGCTGGCGCAGGCTTTGGCCGCGCAGGAAGAGGCGCATGCCGGGCAGACCGGTGTCGCGCCCTTGCAGAACGGGGCGGATGCATTTGCGGCGCGTATCCTCTTGGCCGATGCGGCGGTCTCCTCCATCGATGCGCAATATTACATCTGGCATGACGATCTGACCGGCACGCTGTTGCTCGGTGCGCTGCGCCGCGCGGCGGATCGGGGCGTGCGGGTGCGGCTTTTGCTCGACGACAACGGGACCGCGGGTCTGGACCCGGAGCTTGCCGCGCTCAACGCGCATCCGATGATCGAGGTGCGCCTGTGGAACCCCTTTAACCTGCGCCGGTTCAAGATGCTGTCCTATGGGTTCGACTTTTTCCGGCTGAACCGGCGGATGCATAATAAATCCTTCACCGTGGATGGCCATGCGACGATCCTTGGCGGGCGCAACATCGGGGATGAGTATTTCGCCACCGGCCCGACCGCGCTTTATGTCGATCTGGATGTCTTGGCCGTGGGGCGGGTGGTGGCGGATGTCTCGGCGGATTTTGATCGCTACTGGCGCGCGGGCGCGGTGCATCCCGCGGGGCCGATTGTCGGCGCGCCGCCGGAGGGGGATCCGCTTGCGGCGCGTTTGGCGGGGTTGGAGAGAGAGCCGCAGCTTGAGGAATACCGGCAGATTCTGCAAAGCTCGGACATTGTGACCGCCCTTGCCGCGGGGGAGTTTGGCGTTGAATGGACCACGGCACAATTGGTCAGCGACGATCCGATCAAGGGCCAGGGCGCGGTGCCGCGGGAGGATCTTCTGGCCTCGCGGCTGGCGGATGCGGTCGGGAAGATCGAGCACCGCTTTGACGGGGTCTCGCCCTATTTCGTTCCCGGCAGGGCCGGGGTCGAGGCCTACGCGCAACTGGGCGCGCAGGGGGTGCAGGTGCGGATGCTGACCAATTCGCTTGAGGCGACGGATGTGCTGCCAGTTCACGCGGGCTATGCGAAACGGCGCGAGGAAATGCTGCGCAGCGGCGTTGAGCTTTACGAGCTGCGCCAGCAGGCCGCAGTGGCTGCGCCGACCGACCGGATCGGCCCCTTTGGCTCATCGGGGGCGAGCCTTCATGCCAAGACCTTTGCCGTCGACGGGGCGCGGATTTTCGTGGGCTCGTTCAACTTTGATCCGCGTTCCACCACGCTCAATACCGAGATGGGGCTGCTGATCGACAGTGAAGTGATGGCGCAGGGGCTGCATGACGCCTTTGACGCGGACCTGCGCGGGCTGGCATGGCGGGTCGAACTGGAGGGGGGAGACCTGATCTGGAAAGACCCGCAAACGGGGGCTGTAACCACGGATGAGCCGGGAACGACCCTGCTGAAACGGCTGGCTTTGACGGTCATCGGCTGGCTGCCGGTCGAGTGGTTGCTATAGCGGGTCTGTCTGCGGCGGCAGGCTCGCGTTCGGATCAGCGGGCATAGCGCGCCGCTGTCAGCCCCTCCATCGAAATCTCCGGCTGCTTGCCCAGCACCAGATCGGCCACGGCGCGGCCCGACCCGCAGGCCATGGTCCACCCCAGCGTGCCATGGCCGGTGTTGAGGAACAGATTGTCATATTGCGTGCCGCCGAGAACCGGGGTGCCGTCCGGGGTCATCGGGCGCAAGCCGGTCCAGCCTTCGGCCTTGGAAAGGTCGCCTCCGCGCGGGAAGAGATCGCCGATCACATGTTTGACCGTATCGACCGCATGGGGCCCGAGCCGGTTGGAATAGCCGGCGATTTCGGCCTGACCTGCCACGCGGATACGGTCCCCCAGCCGGGTGATCGCGACCTTATGGGTCTCGTCCATGAGCGTCGATTGCGGGGCGTGGTTGTCATCCGTGACCGGCAGGGTGACAGAGTAGCCCTTGACCGGGTAGACCGGCAATTTGATCCCGATGGGGGTGAGCAGCCGCACCGCATAGCTGCCCAGAGCGCAGACATAGGCGTCGGCGGTCAGGCGTTCCCCGGTCTCGGTCTCGATGCTAGCAATGCGGCCCTGTTCCACCGCGATGGCGCGGATGGTTTGGCCATAGTGAAAGCGCACGCCCATTTCGACGCATTTTTTGGTCAGCCCCAGGGTGAACATCCGGCAGTCGCCGGTACGGTCAGCGGTCAGCCGCAGACCGCCGACGAATTTATGCCGGACCTCGGCCAGAGCGGGTTCGGCGCCGATACAGCCGTTGCGGTCCAAGACCTCATAGGGCGAGCCATATTCGGCCAGAATATCCTGATCCGCCTGCGAGGCGTCCATCTGTTTGGCGGTGCGGAAGAGTTGCAGGGTGCCCTGTTGGCGCCCGTCATAGGCAATGCCGGTGTCGGCGATCAATTCGGGCATGACATCGCGCGAATAGCTCGAAACGCGGACCATGCGGCCTTTGTTGATGCGGTAGCTCTCGGCGTTGCAATTGCCGAGCATCCGCGCGCACCAGCGCCACATGGTCGGGCTGATGAGCGGCCAGATCAGCAGGGGCCGCCGCTTCATGAACATCCATTTCAGCGCCTTCACCGGGATGCCCGGCGCCGCCCAGGGCGAGGTCATGCCATAGCTGAGCTGGCCCGCATTGGCATAGCTGGTTTCCTGCCCCGGCCCGGATTGGCGGTCGATCACCACGACCTCCGCCCCCTGTTTCGCCAGATAATAGGCGGTGGTAACGCCGATGACGCCCGCCCCCATGACCACGACCTTCATAGCAATCGCCTTTTCACATGATCCCGGCGCCGGGCCGCGGATGATTGGAGTTCTCTTTTTGGATCAGCCCTGACAGGCGCTCGCGCCCTGTTCGACCTTGAGGATCGTCAACATGCGTTGCCGGGTTTCCCGGCGCGTGTCCCAGTAGAAACTTGCCCTTTCCCGCAGCCCCAAGAGCGCCACGCCGATCGGGGTGATGACGGACACCCGCGCGCGGGTGATGTCCGCGTCCTCGGGATAGACCAGCGTGACCGATTTTTCATGACCGGTTGTCTCATCGCGGTAGGTGACCCTGCTGCCGATGCCCACGACATCGCCGGGCATCTGCTGAGGCGCCACGATCTGCGCGCGTCCGATCTCCTCAAAGAAACGGTCGGCCAGTGTCGGGTGACGGCGCATCATTTCCTCGGCCAGCGCTTCGAGGTGGCCCAGATCGGCGGCGTTCAGGATAAGCTGCGGGTTTTGGGCGGTGAACGGATCTGCAAGCGGCATGGCATGGGTCATTTTGAGCCCTCCTGCGCAACGATTTCATCCGTCTGCGCGGCACAGAACGGCTGGACAACAGAGATCACCGAGAGGGTCGCGATGCTGCCGTCCTGGTTCAGCAAGGGCGCCCGCTCTCCGACCCGCATGCCGATGAGCGTGGCACCAAGCAGGGAAGCCACCGCGATCACCCCGCCCGGCGCGCCCGGCCTTGCCGTATGCACCAAAAGCCCGGTGCAGGGCGCGGCGCCGTCGATCTCATAGGTCACTTCGCTGCCCCCCAGCACCAGATCGAGATAGGGCAGGTCGGCGACCGGGCGCAGGTTCAGCAGTTTATTGGCCAGCACATAGGCCAATAGGGTCGACCCGGGCCGCGTGGCATTGTCGCAATCGTCAAGATGTTCCTGCAGTTTCAGACGGTCAGACCGGGGCAGGACCGTTGGCGTGTTGCCTAGGGCGCGAAAGACGCTGCGGCTGTGGGACGGGGACTGATCGGATGCAAAGACATTGGCCATGTTCTCTCCTCGGGCGCAGGGCGCCGCGTTCACGTTTTCAGTAATGTGAAGAGGCCCCGGGGAGTACGTCAGGCGCCGTCGCGCCTAGACCGCCCGGGGATGCAGGCGGTTCAGAAGTAGAAATCGGTAATGATCTACATGTTCCAACATGCGAGACAACCTAAGCACCGGCAGGGGTTTCGTCAATCTGGCTGGGCGCGGTTCTTGGGCCGCCGGTCTTGCTGAGCGGGATTGTGCAGAGGGATCGGTGGATTCACCCGGAGAGCAGGGGGCGCGGGCGGGGTTTCTGACCTGTCGCGCCGCTGTTTGCCGGTTCCGCGCGGTCGGGGATATGCTAACCTTCTGAGGTATTTGCGCGCGGGCTGCGTGGTTTGCAAAGTTGAAGGATTGGATGCGTGAACTTAAAGCTGCATTTTCGCCGGCTGATCCTGCCGCTGTTGACGCTGACGGCCAGCGTCGGGCTGGCGAGCTTTCAGCGTGATTTGCCGGTGCCGTTTGCCGACAGTCAGAAGGTCGCCCTGTTCCTGAAGGCGGCGGTCTATCTCTCCAGCGCCTGGCTTGCGAGTCGGGTTCTGGCGTTGATCCTGGACCAGGCCGCGGGAAAGCGGCCCTATCCACGTCTGCTCAAAGACCTGATCACGGCGGCGCTTTTCATCATCGCCCTGGCGGCTACCGGCGCGCTTTACATGGGGCAGGGGGCGATTGGGGCCTTGGCCGGGTCGGGCATCGTTCTGGCGCTGCTCGGCTTTGCCATTCGCAACGTCGTGGCCGATACATTGTCGGGCATCGCACTGGCGATGGAGGCCCCTTTTCGGATTGGCGACTGGGTCGATATTGACACTCTGGCACTGGCCAAGGTGATCGAAATCGGCTGGCGCACGACGCGGTTGCAGACCCCGGATGCCACTTACATCATCCTGCCCAATAGCCAGATCGCGCGGCATAGGATCACCAATTTCTCGGCCCCGAAACGGGAATTCAGATCACAGGTGAATATCACCCTCGACCATGTTCTGCCGATCGACAAGGCGCGGGCGATCATGGTCGCGGCCCTTGCCGAGGCCAAGCTGATCCAGCAAAGCCCGGCGCCGGATGTGCGGGTGCGCTCCTACGAAGAGGCGGGGATCTGCTACACGGTGCGCTATTGGGTGCCGCGGTTTGAGCAGGCGGTGGACTGTCGCGATGAGGTGTTTCGTCTGATTGACGAGGCGCTGCGCAAGGCGGGCAGCATCGCGCCCTACCGCCGGATACAGTTGATCAATTCCCCGGTGGTCTCTGCGCAGGGAGAGGCGGAAGAATAGAGGCGCTCCGCAGTGCACAATCGTCCGGTCACGGTCCATAAGAAAGGCCAGTCATGTCGTCAGATACCCCGCTTTCTCCGCAGGATGAGACCCCCCAGGCGCTTGCGCAGTTCGCGCGCCAGGCCCGGCCCATCGATCTGGCCACTTGGCTGAGCCAACTGCCGCGCGATCAGGCTTGGCACCATCTCGCGGCCCTGCCGCTGCCGCGTCAGGCCGAGACCTTTGGCGCGCTTGCGATGGAGGATCAGACCGCTCTCGCCGTCGTCATCCCGGCGCCCGATCTGAGTGCCATCGTGGCCCTGATGTCTTCGGATGATCGGGTGGACCTGTTCCAGTCCCTCGGCCCGATCGCGCAAAAGCGGCTGATTGAATCTCTCCCCCCGAGGGTGGGCCGGGATATCGAACAGCTTGCGCGTCATGCCGAGGAAACCGCCGGGGCGATCATGACCTCGGATTATGCGGTACTCGATGCCGCCCTGACAGCGCAGGAGGCAATCGGCGCGCTGCGCGGGCAGGCGGGCGGTTCCGAGACAATCTATCGCTCCTATGTCGTCGATAAGAGGGGGCGGCTGATCGGCTCTGTCCGGCTGCATAATCTGATCCTTGCCGGAGCTGAGACGCCGGTCAAAGAGCTGATGGAACGTGACCCGGTGTCGGTCAGCATCGACACGGATCAGGAAGAGGTGGCGCAGCGCATTGCGCGTTATGATCTATTGGCGATTCCGGTGCTCGACAGTGCGGCGCGATTGGTCGGGATTGTGACCCATGATGACGCGGCCGATGTGATGCAGGCCGAAGCGACGGAGGACTTTCAGAAAATCTCCCATGTGCTGCCCTTTAAGCAGAACATGCGGCAGGCCGGGATCGCCATGCTCTATTCGCGGCGGATCATCTGGTTGGCGCTTTTGGTTGTGGGCAACCTGTTTTCGGGCGCGGGCATTGCGCATTTCGAGGATATGATCCTCGCCTATGTTTCGCTCGTGTTCTTCCTGCCCCTGTTGATCGACAGCAGCGGCAATGCGGGTTCGCAATCGGCCACGCTGATGGTGCGGGCCTTGGCGACGGGGGATGTCGAGATGAAGGACTGGCGCGCGCTGATCCTGCGGGAGCTGGCCGTGGCCGCCGCGCTTGGGGCGACGATGGCGGCGGTGGTGTTCCCCATTGGCGCATGGCGGGGCGGGGTCGAGGTGGCGGTGACCGTCGGGCTGACGATGTTTGTCGTGGTGATGATCGGCAGTCTGGTCGGCATGTCGCTGCCGTTCCTGCTGAGCCGCCTGCGGCTGGACCCGGCCACCGCCAGTGGGCCGCTGGTCACCACGATCGCGGATGCGACCGGGGTGGTGATCTACTTTTCCATCGCCACCCTGATCTTGCAGCTGTAAGCCTTGGGGCGCACCCCGCAGTTCGGCGCGCCCCGGCGGCGGCTTAGCCCGCCGTGGCGCGCAGCATCCAGGCGGCCTTCTCGTGGAAATCGGCCCGCGTCGTGGCAAGATCGGCGGTCACGGGGTCTTCGGCGGCTTCGGCGGTGCCGACCAGCGCGCGCATCTGCGACGCGAGCCGCTCATGATCCGACAACAGATCGCGCAGCATCTCTTCGGCAGATTGCGCCACATCGGCGGCGCGCCCCTCGGAGACCTCTGAGGGATCGATCACAGCCGGTTTGCCCAAGGCGCGGATACGTTCGGCAATCACATCAGCGGCGGCGAACATATCCGTGTACTGTGTTTCGGTTAGTTCATGCACCGCCAGGAAATGCGGTCCGGTCACGTTCCAATGGTACATATGCGACTTTATCACCAACCGATATGTGGCCGACAGCGCGTCTGACAGCGCATCCACGACGGAGGCGACGTTGGAAATATTTGCGGTACTGGTTTCGGACTTCGATAGGGACACGGATGGCTCCTGATGCAGTTGAGGGGTGGCAAATCCCCGCGCCCCGGGGTGGGCGGGGCGCGGGCGGCTCTTTACCTTCGAGACTAAGCTAGGCCAGCGAGGCGGTCTGACCAGCCTGCGCGGGTGCCTTGGCGGATCGGCGCCGGGCGGGGGCCGGTTTCAGCCCCAAATCGGCATCGCTCAGCCCGTCGACCACCCTGCGAATGTCGCCCCGGTAAATCCCGATGTCGCGCAGGGTGGCGTCATCCATTGCCTCTAATTCCGCCATGGCCCGGCGGCGCTGCCGGCGCCGGGCGAGCGATGTCGCAAGATCGCGGAAAACTGAGAAGGGCGCCGCATTCGCTTCTTGGCGCGCGAAATCAGTGAGCATTTTTCGAGTGATATAGATGGCCATTTGATCCTCCATAACAGCTGCTGCTGTCGCCCGAACGCGCCCTGCGCGCGGTGGTGGCATCGCGCCAGCCCCGCTGCAAAGCGTCGTTCTGTTTGATTGAGTGACGTGAAATCAAACCCCCGAGCGATGGACAGGCCAAAGGCGCGCCCGCTCGGGGCTACCGGCGGTTCAGCAGACGTTCTGCGCTTGGCAGAACCCTCATATGAAAGCGGATCATCATACTTGGGATATAGGAATGAAACCTGCGCCTTTCAAGCGCGTGGCGGGGCGCGCGCCTAGGATGTTGCCGAGTCTTCCAGCTTGCCGAGGGCCGTCTTGATCCGGCTCAGCAACTCGGTCCGGTCGGTGCCTTCCATGCCCTCATCCGAGGCGCGCATATAGGCTTTCTTGTCGTCGCGCCAAGCCTTGAGCAGTTCGATCTTCCGGTCGCGGTCAAGCGTGTCGTCGTTCAGGATTTCCTCAGGGATGTCGTATTTTCCGAAGTAGGGCATCACGGCTCTCCTTTAACCATTCTGGACAGAAACTAGCACGAATGACGGTTTGGCAAAAAGGCGACCGGGCGGGCGCCGCAGAGCATGGCCGGATCGATTTCGGGCTTGCAGCTTGCTTTCACGCAGCCGCCGCAGCACAAGAGGGCCAAGCGATGTGGTTTAGAAAGTTCCGACCGGATGACCAAAATCCCGACCACGCGGATTGACAGGCTGCTGGCGTCCTTGGGCTATGGCTCGCGCGGGCAGATCGCGCAGCTGGCACGGGCGCGGCGGATCGAGCTGGATGGCGCGCCGCTGGTCGATGCGGCCAAACGCATCCCCCTTTCCCCCGATCTGACCCTACGCATGAAGGTTCACGGGGCGCCGCTCGACCCGCTGCCGGGGATGGTGGTGATGCTGAACAAACCGCCCGGATATATCTGTTCGCGCAAGGACAGCGGGCCGCTGGTCTATGATCTCTTGCCCGACCGCTGGCGGCAGCGCAAACCCATGCTTTCGCCCGTGGGCCGGCTGGACAAGGAAACCTCGGGCCTGCTGTTGCTCACCGATGACGGCGCCTTGCTGCACCGGATCACCAGCCCCAACCACGCCGTCGAAAAGACCTACCGCGCCACTTTGGCGCGCCCCCTCGAAGGGCATGAGGGGGATGTTTTCGCCTCCGGCAGATTGCTTTTGACGGGCGAG
>NZ_JBFQYJ010000006.1:0-585000 GCF_040933935.1 Sulfitobacter sp. PS-8MA
TCTCCACCCAGCCTGCGATGACCGCGCATTTCTCGTCAAAAAGCGGTTTGAGATGGCTGTGCAGCTCCGGCGAAATGCGCGGCGCGCCCTGCAGGATTTCATTGGCAAACAACCTACTTTCGCGCGGCAGTTCGCCCGCCATTTTCAGCTTTCTGTCCACGTAATCAAGGATTTCGCCGCGCGGGTCGCCATCGGGGTCAAGCGCGACCAGAGGGTCGAGCCATGTCTTCATCAGACGCGAAAGCAGGGTGACGTGAATGTCTTCCTTGCCGTCGAAATAATACAGGATGTTCGGCTTGCTCAGCCCCGCCTCGGCCGCGATCTGATCCAATGTCGCGCCGCGATAGCCGTGCTTTGAAAAGACTTCTAGCGCGGCATCCAGAATCACCCGACGGTTGCGCAACTGAATGCGGCTGGGTTTCTTGGCAGAGCTTGCGGGCAAGGCGGGGATCCTCGTGGTGCTGCGAAAAAAGGCGTTTGGTGGATCGGCGGCGGGTTGTTTCAAAGCAGTTCTTGACAGACCATAACCTAATCGCAATCGTGGATTTACCAAATGGTAAAAAAACAACACGGCAAAAGCCGATGCGAAGATGACAGAGGAGTGACCTATGCCCGCCCCCGGAGAGAACCTCAAGATTGATCCCGACCGCCTGTGGGATTCCTTGATGGAAATGGCCAAGATCGGCCCGGGCGTGGCGGGCGGCAACAACCGCCAGACCCTGACCGACGAGGATGCCGAGGGCCGCGCCCTGTTCCAGAAATGGTGCGAAGAGGCGGGCTGCACCATGGGCCTCGACCAGATGGGCAATATGTTCGCCCGCCGCGAGGGGACGGACCCCGAGGCGCTGCCGGTCTATGTCGGCTCCCACCTCGACACCCAGCCCACGGGCGGCAAATATGACGGGGTTCTGGGCGTGCTGGGCGGGCTGGAAATCCTGCGCACGATGAATGATCTGGGGATCAAGACCAAACACCCGATTGTCGTGACCAATTTCACCAATGAAGAAGGCACGCGTTTTGCCCCCGCGATGCTGGCCTCAGGCGTTTTTGCGGGCATCCATACCCAAGACTGGGCCTATGCCAAGACCGATGCGGAGGGCAAAAGCTTTGGCGATGAGCTGGAGCGGATCGGCTGGAAGGGGGAGGAGGAAGTCGGTGCGCGCAAGATGCATGCTTTCTTTGAACTGCACATCGAGCAGGGGCCGATTTTGGAAGCCGAGGGCAAGGACATCGGCGTGGTCACCCATGGGCAGGGGCTGAGCTGGACGCAGGTGACGATCACCGGCAAGGACAGCCACACCGGCTCGACCCCGATGCCGATGCGCCGCGATGCGGGGCTCGGCATGGCGCGGGTGCTGGAGAAGGTCAGCGAGATTGCCTGGAGCCATGCGCCCCATGCGGTGGGGGCGGCAGGGCATATCGAGGTCTATCCCAATTCGCGCAACGTGATCCCGGCAAGACGGTTTTCACCGTCGATTTCCGCTCGCCCGATCTGGCAGTGATCGAGGATATGGAGCAGCGTCTGCGCGTCGAGGGGCAGAAGATCGCGGATGATATGGGGCTTGAGATTGAATTCGAGAAGGTCGGCGGCTTTGATCCGGTGGCCTTTGATGAAGGCTGCGTGAGGGCGGTGCGCAATGCGGCGGAGCGGTTGGGCTACAGTCATATGAACCTGATCTCGGGCGCGGGCCATGACGCCTGCTGGATCAACGGCGTGGCGCCGACGGCGATGGTGATGTGCCCCTGTGTCGACGGGCTGAGCCATAACGAGGCCGAGGAGATCACCAAGGACTGGGCCAAGGCCGGGGCGGATGTGCTGCTCCATGCGGTGTTGGAGACCGCAGAGATAGAGGGCTGAGATATTGGGGGGCGGTGTGGGGGCCAGCCCCCAGACCCCCCGGTAGTATCTTGGCCAGAAAGAGAATGGGGAGAGAAAGATGAGCAAGGTAATCAAAGGTGGCATGGTCTGCACGGCGGACCGGACATGGAAAGCCGATGTCTTGATCGAAGGGGAGAAGATCAAGCAGATTGGCGAAGACCTGAAGGGCGATGAATATATCGATGCGGAAGGGGCCTATGTGATCCCCGGCGGGATCGACCCGCATACCCATCTGGAAATGCCCTTCATGGGCACCACGGCGGCAGAGACCTTTGAGAGCGGCACATGGGCCGCGGCGGTGGGCGGCACCACGATGGTGGTCGATTTCTGCCTGCCGGGCGCCGATGGCAGCATCAAGAACGCGATCAACGAATGGCACCGCAAGTCGGCGCCGCAGATTTGCAGCGACATCGGCTATCACATGGCCGTCACCGGCTGGGACGAGAATGTCTTTAACGAGATGAAAGACGCGGTCGACATGGGGGTGAACAGCTTCAAGCATTTCATGGCCTATAAGGGCGCCTTGATGATCGAGGACGACGAGATGTTCGCCTCCTTCAAACGCTGTGCCGAGCTGGGTGCGCTGCCGATGGTCCATGCCGAGAATGGCGATCTGGTGGCCGAGTTGCAGCAGAAGTATTTCGACCAGGGCATCACCGGGCCGGAGGGCCATGCCTATTCCCGCCCACCGGAGTTGGAAGGCGAGGCCGCGAACCGGGCCATCACCATCGCCGATACCGCGGGCGTGCCGCTTTATATCGTGCATGTCTCCTGCGAGCAGACTCATGAGGCGATCCGGCGCGCGCGGCAAAAGGGGATGCGGGTCTACGGTGAGCCGCTGATCCAGTTCCTGACGTTGGATGAGAGTGAGTATTTCAACAAGGATTGGGACCACGCCGCGCGGCGCGTGATGTCGCCGCCCTTCCGCTCGAAGGACCATCAGGACAGTCTCTGGGCCGGGTTGCAGGCGGGCAGCTTGCAGGTGGTGGCGACGGACCACGCCGCCTTCAGCACCGAGCAGAAACGCGCGGGGCGTGATGATTTCCGGATCATCCCCAACGGCTCGAACGGGTTGGAGGAGCGCTTGGCCGTGCTTTGGACCGAAGGGGTGGAGACCGGGCGTCTGACGCCCAATGAATTTGTCGCCGCGACCTCGACCAATATCGCCAAGATCCTGAATATCTACCCGCAGAAAGGCGCGATCGTCGAAGGGGCGGATGCGGATATCGTGGTTTGGGACCCGAAGATCACCAAGACGATCAGCCCCGCGAACCATCATTCGGTGCTGGATTACAACGTCTTCGAAGGTTTCGAGGTCACGGCGCAGAGCCGCTATACGCTGAGCCGGGGCGAGGTGATCTGGGCCTGGGGGCAGAACAGCCAGCCGCAGCCCGGTCGGGGCCGTTTCGTGCCGCGCCCGGCCTTCCCGAGCGCGAACGTCGCGCTCAGCAAGTGGAAGGAACTGAACAGCCCCAAGATGATCAAGCGCGATCCGTTGAACATTCCGGCGGGGATCTGAATGATGTAAAAGTATCTCAACACAGGTAAAGTGCCGCGCCAAAAGCGGCCGACCAACAGGGAAGAAAAATTAGTGCAAGAAAACCAGAGCGTGATCAGCGCCCGGAATCTGGATCTGACCTTTCAGACCAATGACGGGCCGATCCATGCGTTGAAAGACGTGAACCTTGAGATCGACAAGGGCGATTTCGTGAGCTTCATCGGCCCCTCGGGCTGTGGCAAGACAACCTTTCTGCGGGTCATGGCGGACCTTGAGCAGCCGACCGGGGGCGTGGTGACGATCAACGGGGTCAGCCCCGAAGAGGCGCGCCGGTCGCGGGCTTACGGCTATGTGTTTCAGGCCGCCGGGCTGTACCCGTGGCGGACCATTGGCGGCAATATCCGTCTGCCCTTGGAAATCATGGGCATCCCCCGCGCGGAACAGGCCGAGCGGGTGCAGCGGGTCTTGGAACTGGTCGAGCTGAGCGGCTTTGAGAAGAAGTTTCCCTGGCAGTTGTCGGGCGGGATGCAGCAGCGCGCCTCGATCGCGCGGGCGCTGTCCTTTGATGCCGATATCCTGCTGATGGACGAGCCCTTCGGCGCGCTGGACGAGATCGTGCGGGACCATTTGAATGAGCAGCTTCTGAAGCTCTGGGCGCGGACCGAAAAGACCATTGCCTTTGTCACCCATTCGATCCCCGAGGCGGTCTATCTCTCGACCAAGATCGTGGTGATGAGCCCGCGACCGGGGCGGATCACCGATGTGATCGAAAGCCCGCTGCCGCGCGAACGGCCCTTGGAGATTCGTGAAACACCGGAGTTTCTGGAGATCGCGCACCGCGTGCGCGAAGGGCTCCGCGCCGGGCATGGGGACGATTGATGCGTAATGTCATTCCCATTCTCACGGTTGTCGGGCTTTTGATCCTGATCTGGTATGGCGCGGCGGTTGCGCTCAACGCGCAATGGGCGCGGGATGTGGCGGCGCGGGCGGATAAGACGCTGACAGTCTCGGAACTGGTGGCCGATACATGGTCGCAGGATAAGCCCAAATTGCCCGCCCCGCATCAGGTGGGGGCGGAGCTTTGGAAGACCACGGTGATGAAGAAAGTGACCTCGAAACGGTCCTTGGTCTATCACACCTGGGTCACCTTCAGCGCGACCTTTCTGGGCTTCGTCATGGGCACCGGGCTTGGCACGCTCTTGGCGGTGGGGATCGTGTTCAACCGCACGATGGACATGTCGGTGATGCCTTGGGTGATCGCCAGCCAGACCATCCCGATCCTCGCCATCGCGCCGATGATCATCGTGGTGCTGAATGCGGTCGGGCTCTCGGGTCTGCTGCCGAAGGCGATCATCAGCATGTATCTGTCGTTCTTCCCGGTGGTCGTGGGCATGGTCAAAGGGCTGCGCAGCCCGGATCAGATGCAGCTGGACCAGATGCGCACATGGAACGCGAGCGGCTGGCAGACCTTCTGGAAACTGCGGTTGCCGTCTTCGATGCCCTATTTCTTTACCTCGCTGAAGGTGGGCGTTGCCGCCTCACTGGTCGGGGCCATTGTCGGGGAGATGCCGACGGGCGCTGTGGCGGGGCTCGGCGCCCGGCTGCTGGCCGGCAGCTACTACGGGCAGACGGTGCAGATCTGGAGCGCCTTGCTGATGGCGGCGGCTTTGGCCGCGCTGATGGTGGGGCTGATTGGCCTGGTCCAGCGCCTGACGCTGAAACGGATGGGGATGGCATGATGTTTTGGGTTCTCTTTGCCATTGTCGCATGGGTCGCCGGGCTGTCGCTCAACGTCTGGCTGGCCCGGCAAAGGCCCTCTCGCTGGGCGGCGCTGGCCGCGCCTATTGTCTTTGGGCTGACGCTGATCGCGGTCTGGGAAGGGGTGGTGCACGGTTTTGACATCAACCAGGTGCTCTTGCCGGCACCCTCGGTGATCGCGGCCCGCATTGCCACCTCGCTCGACATCCTGTGGATCGACTTTGTGCAGACCGTCATCAAGGGGGCGCTGAGCGGTTACATCATCGGCTGCGGTGCGGCTTTCCTCACGGCATTGGCGATTGACCGTTTCCCATTTCTGCAACGCGGGCTTTTGCCGGTGGGCAATTTCGTCGCTGCGCTGCCGATCATCGGCATGGCGCCGATCATGGTGATGTGGTTCGGCTTTGGCTGGCAGTCCAAGGCGGCGATTGTCGTCGTGATGGTGTTCTTCCCGATGCTGGTGAACACGGTGCAGGGTTTGCAGGCCAGTGACGCCATGCAGCGCGACCTGATGCGGACCTATGCGGCGGGCTATTGGCGCACCCTGCTGAAGCTGCGCCTGCCTGCGGCGATGCCCTTTGTCTTCAACGGGTTGAAGATCGGCACCACGCTTGCTCTCATTGGCGCCATCGTCGCTGAATTCTTCGGCTCTCCGGTGCTGGGCATGGGCTTTCGCATCTCCACCTCGGTCGGGCAGCTTGCGCTTGATCTGGTCTGGGCCGAGATTGTTGTCGCGGCGATAGCCGGATCGGCGTTCTATGGTATCATGGCTCTTATCGAAGGACGGGTGACCTTTTGGCACCCCAGCCAAAGGACATAAAGACGACCAACCAACAGGGAGATAAAAATGAAGAATATCACGAAGATCGCAGCCGGGGCCGCTTTGGGCCTCTGGGGCGGTATGGCACAGGCGCAGGATGAGCTGACCTTGCAGTTGAAATGGGTCACGCAGGCGCAGTTCGGCGGCTATTACGTCGCCAAGGACAAAGGGTTCTACGAGGAAGAGGGGCTCGATGTCACGATCAAACCGGGCGGGCCGGATATTGCCCCGGTGCAGGTGCTGCTTGGGGGCGGCGCGGATGTGATGGTGGACTGGCTGCCCTCCGCTCTGGCCGCGCGGGAGAAGGGCGCGCCGATCGTGAACATCGCGCAGCCTTTCGCCAAATCGGGGCTGATGCTGACCTGTCTGAAAGAGCATGGCATCGAAAGCCCGGAGGACTTCCCGGGCAACACGCTGGGCACTTGGTTCTTTGGCAATGAGATTCCGCTGCTGAGCTGGATGGGCAAGCTGGGCTATCCCACCGACGGCTCTGACGGCGGGGTGACGATCCAGAAGATCAACTTCAACGTCGACCCGTTGCTGCAAAAGCAGGTCGAATGCGCCACCACCATGACCTACAACGAATATTGGCAGGTGATCGATGCGGGTCTCACGCCCGAGGATCTGGTGGTCTTCAAATATGAGGACGAGGGCATCTCGACGCTGGAGGACGGTCTTTATACCACCGAAGAGAACCTCGAAGACCCCGAGATGGTCGACAAGCTGGCGCGCTTTGTGCGGGCCTCGATGAAGGGCTGGAAATACGCCGAGGAGAATGTCGAAGAAGCCGCCGAAATCGTGCTGGAGAATGACCAGACCGGCGCCCAGACCGAGAAGCATCAGACCCGGATGATGGGCGAGATCGTGAAGCTGACCAAGGGCAGCGACGGGCGTCTGGACGAGGCGGCCTTTGACCGCAGCGCGGCGATCACCATGGAAGGTGGCATGATCACCAAGGAACCCGAAGGCGCCTGGACCCATGACATCACCGACAAGGCGCTTCAGTAAGCCTTTGCCCCCATGACAGAGCGGAAGGGCCGGTGCATTGCGCCGGCCCTTTTCCATTTCTGAGGGAAAAATCTTGGAACATGGCCCCCGGGGGTGCTCGTTTTACGGGCAGAGGACACCACAGGAGGACGACATGACACAGTCTCGCAAATTCATCCTTTCCGCGCTGTCCGCCACGGCCCTGACCGGTCTGGCCAGCGCCGCATCCGCCCAGAGCGCCTGCGGCAACAGCTATCAGATTCAATACGGCGACACGCTGCACAAGGTCTCGCAGCAATGCCGTGTCTCGCTGTCGCGCATTATGGACCTGAACCCGCAGATCGGTGACGTGCGCGACATCGAAGTGGGCACCCGCATTGCCCTTGAGGGCAGCGCCAGCGGCGGCACGTCGGACGACACGACGCGCAGCACCGCGAATGCCCAGGGCACCTACCGGGTGGAGCAGGGCGACACGCCCTATGCCATCGCCTCGGCGCTCGGCATTTCGCTTTTCGAGCTTCTGAACGAGAATGAGGACCTTGACCCGCTGCGCATGGCCGTGGGCGATGTGCTCGAGGTGCCGCAGCAGAACGAGCGGCAGGGCAGCATCCGCGTGACCCCGACCGAAGCCGAGGTCGGCAGCGAGGTGACCCTCATCGCACGCAACCTGCGCCCCAATGACTGGGTGACCGTGGGCGTCGGCGAAACCTCTTCCGAATGGCGCGCCCTGCGCGAAGTGCAGGTGGCCGCCGATGGTGAGCTGCGCACCGAAGTACGCGTGCCCGAATGGGCCGAGCCGCAGGATTATCTGACCTTCGTCGTCGATACCGACCGGGGTTATACCTATAAATCGGGTGACTTCACCGTCGCCGGATCGGCCGATGCCAGCCAGGAAATCGCGCTGGAGGGCCGGGTGAATGAAGGCGTCGAATGCCACACGCTGACCACGCCAGACGGCGATGTCTGGGCAATCGTCAGCGACGACATTCCCTTTACCGAAGGTGAATATGTCGAGGTCGAAGGCGAACGCGCCGACATGTCGATCTGCCAGCAAGGGCTCGGCACGGTCGAGGTGGCGGAACTGGACGAAGTGAACCGCTGATCGCAGCCTAGATGAAAATGGAAAGGCCGGGCGTCTGCCCGGCCTTTTTGCTGTCCCCCGCGAGGGTCTTACAGAACCGTGACCTTGGTGCCGAGTGGCACGCGCTGGTAGAGGTCGATCACATGGTCGTTGAGCATGCGGATACAGCCGTTCGACACCGAGCGCCCGATGGAATTGGGCTGGGTCGTGCCGTGAATGCGGAAAAAAGTGTCGCGGCCGTTCTGGAACAGGTAGAGCGCCCGCGCGCCCAAGGGGTTGCCGGGACCGCCGGGCTGGGCGTCGGTATTGCCGATGAAGCGTTTGTAGGTCTGTGGCTCGCGTTCGATCATCTCATTGGTGGGGCGCCATGTCGGCCATTCTTTCTTCACGTCGATGGTCGCGGTGCCGGTGAACTCCAGCCCGGCCTTGCCCACGCCCACGCCGTAGCGCATCGCCTGACCCGGCGCCGTCACGAAATAGAGGTAATGGCTGCGCGGCAGGATCAGCAATTGCCCCGGCGCATATTGCGCCTTCACCGGGACGATCTGCGGGCTCGGATCATAGGCCGCGGTCCGGGCCTGTGCCATGAGCGGCAGGGTGGTGGCGGCAAGGGTACTGATCAAAAAACTACGGCGGCGCATGGCAGGCTCCATCTGGGAATAAATTGAGCGGATATCTCGACCTTCGGTCACGGCGGGGCGTCTTGGCAAGATGGCACATGAAAAAACGACCCGCCGTTGCCGGCGGGCCGCTTGAACTTTCGGGTCAGGGCCGCAGCCCCCGGGCCTTAGGCCAGCGCGATGTTGGTCGCGGACTCGCGGCCGTCACGGCCGGCTTCGATGTCGAAAGTCACTTTCTGGTTGTCGGCCAGGCCGGTCAGGCCAGCGCGCTCAACAGCGGAAATATGCACGAAAACATCTTTGCTGCCGCCATCGGGTGCGATGAAGCCGAAGCCTTTAGTTGTGTTGAACCATTTTACGGTGCCAGTGGCCATATCCGTAGTCTCCATATTGATGCCATCCGCGTTGGTGCGATGGCCCGGCGTGGTTTGTCTGGATCGATAGACTGAGCGCCGTATGAGGGAGACAGTGGGTCGAAAAAGATAACGTCTGCCCCGCCTATATCGCATCAGAGGGGGATTCGATCAAGGGGGATCGATTCCGGCCCCCTGCGCGCGGCCTTCGGGGCGCCCGCTTTCGGCACTTTCCCGCCATGTTGCGCGGCGCTTGTCCTTGTTTTTCATGCAGATGGCGGGGCCGGGACTGTCTAAAGATTGTCTAAAACCCGTCGCATTGCTGCCCGCCCCAGGTGGTTTTCTGCCCGAAAGCCCCAATTGCGCCTGCCAGCGCCCCATGCGGAGATTGCACAATGATGAGAATTCTTGCGGTGGATGATGATCCTGTCATCCTGGACCTGTTGACCGGATGTCTGACGGAAAACGACAATTACGAGTTGGTCTGCGCGGAAAGCTCAGAAGAAGCTTTGGAAATCCTGCAGGATGCGGACAAGCCGTTCGATTCCTTCCTGCTCGATATCATGCTGCCCGGCATCAGCGGGATCAGCCTCTGCGAGACGATCCGCGACGTGCCGTTTTACCGCGCGGCACCGATCGTGATGATCACCGCCAGCCGGGAGCCTGCGATGATGCAGCGCGCCTTTGATGCCGGCGCCACGGATTTTCTTTGCAAACCTCTGGATGGGGTTGAGCTCAGCGCCCGGATCAACTCGGCCAGCATGCTCAATGCCTCATTGCTGCGGGAGCGCGAAGCGCAGCACACGCTGTCTGAACTGACGGAGATGATGAAAATCCGCTTCGACGAAGGCTTTGACCTGAACGTCGAAGGGTGCAGCGATTTTCTTGCACTGGAAAACTACCTGCTGCGCCTGCCGAGCGGCTGTTTCTCAATGAACCTCTTTTCCGTCGCGGTCGAAGGGGCGCGGGGGATTTACCGCGCTGTCAAAGCGCCCGCCTTCCGCCGCCAGATGGAACAGGTCGCCTCTGCCACCATCCATTCGCTCCACGGCATGCGGTTTCACCTCGCCTATGCGGGCAGTGGCCGATATGTCGGCGTGGTCCTGAGCCGCGCGCGGTTGAACACCGAGGCCATGGAGGAGCGGATGCATGAGTATCTGGAGAAGAATTGGGACGGGAAGGGCATGAACAACGCTTTGCCGCCGAGCCTGCGGGTGTCCTCGGTCAGTGAGCAGCGTCTGTGGTCGGGGCTTTCGGCCAGCAACAAGTTGCGCGAGCATCTGGAAAGCTGGGACCCGCTGCACGGGCTGGCGCGGCATGATGAGGATAATCTTTTTGCCCAGCTTGAAACGGCGATCGACGACGAACGCTGAGGGTGTTGTTCCTTTTCAAGGTTTGCGAAGCGCCCGTCCTGCCGAGATGTGGGACGGGCGTTTTTGTTTCTGTCATGCGCTGAGGGCAGCGCCCTCCCTGGGGGGCGATGTGGACGGTAGCGACTGGCGACCGGGGCGCAAGACGCGCTGATGCTGCCGTCGGTTGCGACGTCGCTAAATCGCCCTCCGGGGGGAGGGAGGGCGATGCCCGGTGTGCCACCGGGCGGAGCGCTGAAACGGCGCGCATAAAAAAGGGCGCCGGATTTGCGGCGCCCTTTCGTATTTTGATCTCAATGCGCTTACCGCGCGAACTTCTTGTGCTTCAACCGCTTCGGCTCAAGCGCATCAGCACCCAGACGGCGCTTCTTGTCCTCTTCGTAGTCTTCGAAGTTGCCCTCGAACCACTCGACATGCGCTTCGCCCTCGAAGGCGAGGATGTGGGTACAGATACGGTCAAGGAAGAAACGGTCGTGCGAGATGACCACGGCGCAGCCGGCGAAATCGACCAGCGCGTCTTCGAGCGCGCGCAGGGTTTCGACGTCCAGATCGTTGGTCGGCTCATCGAGCAGCAGCACGTTGCCGCCCTCTTTCAGCAGCCGCGCCATATGCACGCGGTTACGCTCACCGCCCGACAGGAGGCCCACTTTCTTCTGCTGGTCGCCACCCTTGAAGTTAAACGACGAGCAATAGGCGCGGGAGTTCACCTCGGCATCGCCGAGCTTGATCAGTTCCGCCCCGCCCGAGATCGCCTGCCAGACGGTGTCCTCGGGGTTCAGATCGTCGCGGCTCTGGTCGACATAGGACAGTTCAACCGTATCGCCGTATTCGATGGTGCCTTCGTCGGGTTTCTCGTGGCCAGTCAGCATCTTGAAGAGCGTCGATTTACCCGCGCCGTTGGGGCCGATCACGCCAACGATACCGCCGGGCGGCAGCGAGAAGTCGAGCCCGTCGATCAGCTGCTTGTCACCCATGTGTTTCTTCAGGCCCTCGACCTCGATCACCTTGCTGCCAAGGCGCGGGCCGTTGGGGATGACGATCTGGGCGCGGGACAGCTTCTCGCGCTCGGAGGTCTCGGCCATCTCGTTATAGGCCGCGATCCGGGCTTTGGATTTCGCCTGACGGGCCTTGGCACCCTGGCGCATCCATTCAAGTTCGCGCTCCAGCGTCTTCTGCTTGGATTTGTCTTCGCGCGCTTCCTGCGCCAGCCGCTTGGCCTTCTGCTCCAGCCAGTCGGAGTAGTTGCCCTCGTAGGGGATGCCGCGGCCGCGGTCCAATTCGAGAATCCAGCCGGTGATATCGTCGAGGAAATAGCGGTCGTGGGTCACGCAGAGGATGGTGCCCTTGTAGTCGATCAGGTGCTGCTGCAGCCAAGCGATGGTCTCGGCGTCGAGGTGGTTGGTCGGCTCATCGAGCAGCAGCATGTCGGGCGCTTCGAGCAGCAGTTTGCAGAGCGCCACGCGGCGCGCCTCACCGCCCGAGAGGTTTTCCGGCATCGCGTCATCCGGCGGGCAGCGCAGCGCTTCCATCGAGACGTCGATCTGGCTGTCGAGGTCCCAGAGGTCCTGCGCGTCGATGTCATCTTGCAGCTTGGCCATCTCCTCGGCGGTTTCATCCGAGTAGTTCATCGCCAATTCGTTGTAACGGTCCAGAATGGCCTTTTTCCCGGCCACGCCCTCCATGACGTTCTCGCGCACGGTCTTTTCGGGGTCGAGCTTGGGCTCCTGCGGCAGGTAGCCGACTTTGGCGCCCTCTGCGGCCCAGGCCTCGCCGGAGAAATCCTTGTCGAGCCCGGCCATGATCTTGAGCAGGGTGGATTTACCCGCGCCGTTGACGCCGACAACACCGATCTTCACGCCGGGCAGGAAGTTCAGGTGGATGTTTTCGAATGTCTTCTTGCCCCCGGGGTAGGTCTTGGAGACGCCGGACATGTGATAGACGTATTGATAGGCAGCCATTTGGAGAATCCTCGAAACGCGTTTTGGGGTTTGCAGTGCCATATCGCCCGGGCAAGCCAAGATCAAACACTCTATATGCCGCAGGCCCAAGGCACATCGCGGCCTTGTAAAAGAAGCCGCGCGACAGGTCCTGCGATGATCTGGGTGAAGGGGTGGACTTACAACGTTCTAGCCGGTGGCGCGCAAGGGTAGAAAGCGAAATTCTGTCGACTTTTCCGCGTTTTTCGCGCTAGGATTCACCCAATCTACGATTGGCGGCGCTTTTTGGTCAATCTGGAGCAAGAAGGCTGAACGCGGTGCGCAGGTTTTGCGGGCATCGACGGTCAGTCATAAAAACAGGGAAATACGCATGTCAAAATCCACAATCGTTGTGGGTCTGGATGGATCAGAGGCCGGCGCGCGCGCCTTGGCCTTTGCCCGGTCGCAGGCCAAACAGATCGGGGATTGTTCGATCACGGTTTGCTTCGTCATCGAATGGTCGCCCTTCACCTTTCAGACCAAGGAAGAGAATGAGCAACGCCACCGGCGGCGTGAGGAAGAGTTGCAGCGCGCCCATGAGGTGGTGCTCGATCCGGCGGTGTCTGACCTGCAGGCGCAGGGGATCGAGGTCGAGGGCATCGTGCGCCATGGCGACGCGGCGGATATTCTCGAAGAGATCGCGAAAGATCGCGGCGCGCATCAGATCGTCGTGGGCCGTGTGGGTGAGCGCGGGCTGAAGCGGCTTTTCGGTGGCGTCACCGGCCGGCTGATTGCGGGCTCAACCGTGCCTGTCACGATCATTCCCTGAAAGGAAAAGCGATGAACAAGCTGTTTACCATTTTCATGGCCGCCTGCGCCGCCTTGCTGCCCGGGCTTGCCGCGGCGCAGGAGGCCGCGGGCATCGACGAGCGTATCAATCAGGTCTTTGCCGATTACACGGGCTGGTATGTCTCTTTCATTTTCGCGCCCTTGCCGGGGACCAATTTTTCATGGATCGCGCTTTGGCTGGTGGTCGGCGCGGTGGTGTTTACCGTCTATTTCGGCGCCATCCAGCTGAAAGGGTTCTGGCATTCGATCCAGCTCGTGAAGGGCGATTACGCAGACCCCAATGACGCGGGCGAGGTGAGCCATTTTCAGGCGCTGGCGACGGCGCTGTCGGGCACCGTGGGTCTGGGCAATATCGCCGGCGTGGCGGTGGCGGTCAGCATCGGCGGGCCGGGGGCGACCTTCTGGATGGTCATCGCGGGTCTGTTCGGCATGGCGACGAAGTTCACCGAATGTACGCTTGGCGTGAAATATCGCAATGAGTTCCCCGACGGCCATGTCTCGGGCGGGCCGATGTATTACATCGTCAAAGGCTTTTCCGAACGCGGCTTGCCGCTCGGGGGCGTGTTGGCGGTGCTGTTTTCGATCTTCACCATTCTGGGCGCGCTTGGCGGCGGCAATATGTTCCAGGCCAACCAAGCCCATGCGCAGCTTGCCGGGGTGCTTGGCGATTATCCGGGCTGGATCACGGGGGTGATCCTTGCGGGTGTGACCTTTGCGGTGATCGCGGGCGGTTTGCAGTCCATCGCGCGGGTGACGGAAAAGATCGTGCCCTTCATGGGCATCTTCTATGTGCTGGTGTCGATCCTGATCCTGCTCATCAATTGGGACATGATCGGCTGGGCCTTTGGCCAGATCTTCATGGGGGCTTTCACCGGGCTGGGCGTGGTCGGCGGCTTTACCGGGGCGCTGATCCAGGGCTTTCGCCGCGCGGCCTTCTCCAATGAGGCGGGCATCGGCTCGGCGGCCATCGCGCATTCTGCGGTGCGTACGAAAGAGCCGGTGACGGAAGGCTATGTGGCTTTGCTGGAGCCATTCATCGACACGGTGGTGATCTGCACCATGACCGCGCTGGTGATTGTAATCAGCGGGGTGCTCAACCAAGACCCTGAAACCGGCCTTTACCTCTGGAACGCCGAAGCAGGCCGGATCGCGACCGAGGGCGAAGTCAGCGGCGTGGCCCTGACCTCGGCGGCCTATGCGCGGGCCTTCTCCTGGTTCCCGGTGCTCTTGATGGTCGCGGTGGTGCTCTTTGCCTTCTCGACGATGATTAGCTGGTCCTACTACGGGCTGAAGGCCTGGACCTATCTGTTCGGAGAAGGGGCGGCGAAGGAGTTGGTCTTCAAGGTGATCTTCTGTCTCTTCATCGTGATCGGCGCGGCGGCGAGCCTTGGGCCGGTGATCGACTTCTCGGATGCCATGCTCTTTTCCATGGCGATCGTGAACATCATCGCGCTCTACTTCCTGATGCCGATCGTGAAACGGGAGTTGAACAGCTATGTTGCACGGCTGCGCTCGGGCGAGATTGTGAAGCACAAGTAAGGGCTTCGCATTGACAAAGGGCAGCGATGCCCCTCCTTTGGCCCCTGATTTCGGATCGGGGGCCATTTTGTTTCGCAACACCATGCCATTCGCCACCAAAGGCCAGGTCATCGGCCTTTTGGGCGGGTCGTTTGACCCGGCGCATGAAGGACATGCGCATATCACCCGCGAAGCCTTGAAGCGCTTTGGTCTGGATCGGGTCTGGTGGCTGCTGAGCCCGGGCAACCCGCTCAAGGAACACGGCCCCGCGCCGATGGCGCAGCGCAAGACACGGGCGCAAGCGGTGATGGATCACCCGAAGGTCGAGATCACGGATATCGAGGCGCAGCTTGGCACGCGCTACACCGCTGAGACGCTGGCGGCATTGCGGCGGCATTACCCCGGCGTGCGCTTTGTCTGGCTGATGGGGGCCGATAACCTCGCGCAGTTTCACCTCTGGCAAGATTGGCGGCAGATCATGGAGACGGTGCCGGTGGGCGTGCTCGCCCGGCCCGGCCAGCGCATCTCGGCCCGGATGAGCCGGGCCGCCGCGCTTTATGCGCCCTACCGGATCGCGGGGCGCGAGAGCCAGCTTTTGGTCCATGCCACGACGCCTGCCTGGTGTTTCGTGAATGTACCGATGGTGGATGTCTCCTCCACCGCCTTGCGGGCTGCCGGGGGCTGGCGGTCAGCGTAGCCGGGCCGAGGTGATGCCCGCGGTGATGATCACCGCCAGCCCGGCCCATGTGAGCGCATCGGGCAGGGTGTTGAACAAAAACAGCCCCAAGAGCACGGCGGCGATCAGTTGGAAATAGACCAGCGGCGCCAGCCGCGTGGCGGGGGCTCGGCGGTAGGCATAGAGCAGCAGCAGGTTGCCCAGCATCGAAAAGGCGGCGCTGGCGGTGGCCAGCCCAGCGACCTCGACCGTGGCGGCTGGCAGGTTCATCAGACCCAGCGGCAGCAACATCAGCGCGCTCATCGCAAGTTGGGTAAAGGTCAGCGCCAGCGGGCTGGCGATGTCGGAAAGCCAGCGCGACATGGTGAGGAAAACACCGTAGAACATCCCCGCCGCCACCGCAAAGAGCAGACCCGCGCCGCCGGTTGACGTGGTGTTCAGCCCGGGGCGGACCACCAGAAGCACGCCCAGAAACCCCAGAAGGATCAGCGCGCTGCGCAGCAGCGAGATACGTTCGCGCAGAAACAGCGCGGCCAGCAGATAGCTGAACATCGGGCCGATAAAAAAGGCGGCAAAGACATTGGCCAGCGCTTCGGTTTGCAGCGCGGTCTGGATACAGGTGATGCCCGCCGCCAAAGTGCCCGCCCGCAGCCAAAGCCGCCCGTCGCGCATCAGCGCCCAGCTGCCGGGGGACAGGAAGGGCAGCACCAGCAGCGTCCCAATCGCAAAACGCGACCAGGCGACAAACACCGGGGCGACGCCGAGGCTGCCGGTCAGGATCTTGCCGGCGCTGTCGCCCGCAGGGATGAGCGACATGGCGATAAACATGATGGGAATGGCGCGTTGCATTGCAATGGGTTAGCAGGTCGGCGGATTTGTGCAACCGCGAAAGCTGCCGCGCGGTCAGAGTGGTTGTGGCCAAGTCCAGCTTGCGCTTTATATCAGCCCTATGAGCCAGATTTACACACGACGATTTTTCCTCGGTACGGCAGCCTCGGCAGTGGCTGCGGTCTCTGCCATGGCCGAGCCGCCAACCGTGTCTTTGCGCCCGGTGGGGCGCGATGCGGATCTCTATAAGCAGGCCATCCCCAATGTCTCTGAGATCCTTGCCGACAGTGGGATCAAAGGCGATGTGGCCTTTGCCGTCGTCGATGTGGACAGCGGCATTTGGCTGGAAGCGGCGAATGCCAATATGGGCATCCCGCCCGCCAGCAGCGCCAAGGCGATCACCGCGCTTTATGCGCTGGATGTCTTGGGGCCGGAGCATGTGTTTGAGACCCAGCTGATTGCCACAGGTGAGATTGTCGATGGCGTCGTGCAGGGCGACCTGATCCTCGCGGGCGGCGGTGATCCGACGCTGGATTCCGACAATCTTGGGGTCATGGCGGAAAAGCTCAAAGCCGCCGGGATCACAGGGGTGACGGGCGGTTTTAAAGTATATCAGGGGATTTACCCTCTGGCGCCCGTGATTGACCCCGAGCAGCCGGATCAGGTGGGCTACAACCCCGGCCTGTCGGGCATCGCATTGAATTACAACCGGGTGCATTTCGAGTGGGAGCGCGGCAGCGACGGCTATGACGTCACCATGGAAGGCCGCTCGCTGCGCTATCGGCCCGCGGTGCGCATCGCCACGATGGAGGTCGTGGACCGCAGGGGGCCGGTCTATACCTATGAGGACAAGGCCGGGCGCGATGTCTGGACGGTGGCGAAAGGCGCGCTGGGCAAGAACGGCGCGCGTTGGTTGCCGGTGCGCAAGCCGGGGCTCTATGCCGGTGACGCGTTTGTGACCATTGCCAAGAGCTTGGAGATCGACCTGCCCGAGGCTGAGATCATCGACAGCCTGCCGGGGGGAAAAGCGTTGATCGTTCATACCAGCGCCGATCTGCGGTCGATCCTGAAGGACATGCTGAAATATTCGACCAATCTGACCGCCGAGATGGTTGGCATGGCGGCGAGCGTGGCGCGGGCCGGGCCGCTTGACAGTCTGCGGGCCTCGGCGGCTGAGATGAACCGCTGGTCGGTGGAAAAGCTCGGGATGGAAAACCCGCAGATGGTGGACCATTCGGGGCTGAGCGACGACAGCAAGATGACGGCGCGTGACATGGCCGGCGCCTTGGGGCGCATTCATGGCACCGGGCTGCGGCCGATCTTGAAACCTGTCTATCTGCGCGATGACCGGGGGCGGCCCGAGCGCGACAGCCCGATCAAGATCGACGCCAAGACCGGCACTTTGAATTTCGTGTCCGCCCTCGCAGGCTTTGTGACCACGCCAGAGGGGCGGGTGCTGGCCTTTGCGGTCTTGTCGGCCAATCCTGAGGAACGCGCGAAGATCAGCCGGGAAGAGCGCGAGCGCCCCCCCGGCGCGCGCACTTGGAACGGGCGGGCCAAGCGGGTGCAGCGCGGGCTTTTGGAACGCTGGGCGCTGCTCTATAACGTGGCCGTTGTGCCTGAGCCCGCCCCGGTGACCGCGGCAGGCACGCAGCCTGAGACCAAGGCTGAGCCAGCGGCGGAGGCCGTGGCCGACAGCGCCAACGCGGTGGATGCGGAGTTGGAACCGGAGCTTTAGGACCGCTTAGGTCAGATGCCGCGCCCGTGCGCCGCGTTCGATGGCGGCGGCGTGCAGGCGGTCGATGTTGAGCTCATAGCGGATTTCTTCGAGCAGGCGCAGTTCCGCCTCGCCCAGCTTGCCGTCAGCGGCCGCCACATCGCAGGCCAGCGCATAGGCGGTTTCATTGAGCCGTTCGGGCAGGGCATCGCGGATCAGGCCAAAGAGCGCGTCGAGCCCTTCTTCTTGTTCAAAGAGGTCGAGCACCGTCTTGCTGATCGTGGAGACACGGTCATGGTCATAGCCTGCAAAGATCGGCAGCAGGTAGAGCGCCGCTTCGATCTTGACCAATTCCGCGGTGCGGATGTCTTCGTCCGAAGCAGAGACCGCGACCATCAGCGCGACGAGGCTGTCCTGCGCGTTGAAAGAAGGGGAGGAATCGTCGGCCATGCTGGATATCCTTTGAACGGCTGTGTTGCGGCGCAGATTATTGACCCGCCCCCGGTGACGCAATAGGAACAGGCGACCTGCCGCACATAGGGTGCGGGGGGCAGCAAAATATGGATGATCTGACATGTCCGAGACCCGAGACGCGGCACTCAGCAGCAAAGCATGGCCCTTTGAAGAAGCGCGCCGGGTGCTCAAACGCTATGCCAAGAAGCCGCCAGAGAAGGGGTTTGTGCTGTTTGAGACAGGCTATGGCCCCTCGGGCCTGCCGCATATCGGCACCTTTGGCGAGGTGCTGCGCACCACGATGATCAAACGCGCCTTTGAGGAGATCAGTGACATCCCGACCAAGCTGGTCTGTTTCTCGGACGATCTCGACGGGATGCGCAAGGTGCCCGGCAATGTGCCGCAGCGCGAGATGCTGGAAGAGCATATGCATAAGCCGCTGACCTCGGTGCCGGACCCTTTCGGCACGCATGAGAGCTTTGGCCACCACAACAACGCCATGCTGCGCCGCTTCCTTGATACCTTTGGCTTTGAATATGAGTTCTACTCGGCCCGCGAGTTCTACCGCTCGGGCCAGTTTGACGAGGTGCTGCTGCGCGCTTGTGAGAAATACGATGAGATCATGGCGGTGATGCTGAAGTCGCTGCGCGAAGAGCGTCGTCAGACCTATTCGATCTTCCTGCCGATCCACCCCGAGACGGGACGGGTGATGTATGTGCCGATGAAGGAGGTCAACGCCAAGGAAGGCACGATCACCTTCGACGATGAGGACGGCAATGAGATGACCCTGCCGGTGACTGGTGGCAACGTGAAACTGCAGTGGAAGCCGGACTTTGGCGCGCGTTGGGCGGCGCTGGATGTGGATTTCGAGATGTATGGCAAGGAACACGCCACCAATACGGCGATCTATGACCGGATTTGCGAGATCCTCGGCGGTAAGAAGCCGGAGCATTTCAGCTATGAATTGTTCTTGGATGAGAACGGGCAGAAGATCTCCAAGTCTTCCGGCAATGGCATTTCGATCGACCAGTGGCTGACCTATGCCAGCACCGAAAGCCTGTCCTATTTCATGTTCCAAAAGCCGAAAACGGCCAAGCGCATGTATTTCGACGTGATTCCCAAAGCGGTCGATGAGTACCACCAGCAGCTGCGCGCCTATGAGACGCAGGACGTAAAGGCGCGGCTTAACAACCCGGTCTGGCACATTCACGGCGGTGATGTGCCGAAGTCGGACATGGTGGTGCCCTTCTCGATGCTCTTGAACCTCGCCTCTGTGTCGAGCGCCGAGGACAAGTCGCAGCTTTGGGGCTTCATCCAGCGCTACGCGCCCGAGGCGACGCCCGAGACCAACCCCGGCATGGATGCCGCGGCGGGCCATGCGGTGCGTTATTTCAATGACTTCGTGAAACCCACGAAAGTGTTCCGCGCGCCCACCGATCTGGAGCGCGAGGCGCTGGAAGACCTGCGCGACCGGCTCAAGGTCTGGGACGGTGGCCTCGATGCCGAAGCCTTGCAGAGCATGGTTTTCGCCGTCGGCAAGGAGCGCTTCGATCCGCTGCGCGACTGGTTCAAGGCGCTTTACCAAGTGCTTCTGGGGGCCGATCAGGGGCCGCGTTTCGGCGGGTTCATCGCGCTTTACGGCGTGGAAGAGACCGTGGCGCTGATCGACGACGCGCTGGCGGGCAAGCTGACCACCGCGTGAAACTTTTGCCCTCCGGCCTGCGTGACTTAGATCAAGTCAACAAGGGCGGAGGGGAAAGACATGCGCAACGGCATCCTGACATTCTGCGGAGGGCTGGCCCTATCGGCCCTCCTGAGCTTTGGCGCAGCCGCGCAGCAGGCCGAGATCGAGGCGACGATCAACAGTCAATTCGACGCCTTTCGCGCCGGTGATTTCGCAGGCGCCTTCGAATATGCCACACCGCAATTGCAGCGGTTCTTTCAGACCCCGGAAAACTTTCGCCAGATGGTGACCAGCGGCTACCCGATGGTGCAAAACCCTGCCGAGGTGCGGTTTCTGGACCGGCGCGCGGCAGGGTCGGACTTTTATCAGGTGGTGCAGATCACGGATGCAGGCGGGTTCACGCATCTGCTGGCCTATCTGATGCGGCAGACCGACGCGGGCTGGCGCATTGCGGCGGTGCAAATTCTCGACGCGCCGGGGGCCAATGTCTGAGCCTTTGTTGCGGCTCTGGCGCACGGTGGTCTCAGCCCTGTTTAACATATCGTTGATATTTCCCTGACCTCGCGGTTCGGCATGTCCGAGCCAGAGGAATGGCGTGGCTTGCCAGCATGGCGGTGCGGCCCCGGGGAAAGGAAATGCGATGAACAAGGCGATTACCGATGGCGTGGTGCTGATGCCCACACCCTTTGCAGCGGGTCTGGATCTTTGGTCGCGCGGCGACGGCACGCCGGGGTCGGATAGCTATGCAAATGCGGCCAATGCGGCCTTTGTCCCGGCGGATCAGGATTTTGGCGGGGCGCTGGAACTGGTCAAGACCGAGGCGACCCAGCGGCTGCGCTATATGCGCCAGACCCCATTGCTGCCGGGCTGCTATCTGCGGATGACGGCGCGCATCAAGGCGGTGAGCGGCAATCTGCCCTCGGTGCGGATCGCGGGCTATCCGGCGCGGCCGGGCGGGGCGCGCTTGGGCGGGGTGGCCGAGTTTGGCCCGGCGACGGCGCTTACCAGCTATGGCGAGGTGGTCGAGGTCAGCGCGATCATCGGCAGCGGCGACCGGGGCGGGGTCGATATGGTTTGGGGCATGGGGGCCGCCTATGGTCATCTCGGGCTCGATCTGACCGGGCCCAGCGGCGGCGTGGTGCGGATCGATGATTTGGTGATCGAGGATGTCACCTCGGTCTTTCTGCGCGACATGCTGGCGCAGATCGACGTGCGCGATTATGGCGCCGTCGGCAATGGGGTGACCGATGACACCGCCGCTTTTGAGGCTGCCAATGCGGCGGCAGAGGGGCGCACGGTGCTGGTGCCGGCGGGGAATTATCTGCTCAATGGCGATGTGACATTCGACACGCCGGTCAAATTCGAGGGCCATGTCACCATGCCCACCACCGCCGTGCTGATCCTGCGCCGCAACTTTGATCTACCCAGCTATGTCGAAGCCTTTGAGAATGAGCGCCTGGCCTTCCTGAAGGCGTTTCAGGCGCTTTTAAGCAACGCGGATCACGATTCACTGGACATGGGCGGGCGCAAGATCACCGTAACCAGCCCCCTCGACATGCAGGCCGCGGTGCCGGACAAGACCAGCTATGCCACGCGCCGGGTGATCCGCAATGGCCAGATCGAGGCCGGGGCGAGCAGCGCCTGGGACACGCAGGTGGTGACCTCGCGCGCGACCTATTCGCCCTCAAACGCCCGCAGGCTCACCAATGTGGTCAATATTGCCAATGTGCCGGTGGGGGCGCTGATCGAGGGCAATGGGGTGGGGCGTGAGGTTTACGTGAAGTCGAAAAACGTGGCGACGCGCGAAATCACCCTGAACGCGCCCCTGTTCGACGCAGCTGGCACGCAAACCTTCACCTTCCGCAAGTTTCAGTATCTGGTGGATTTCGGCGGCTTTGCGGCGCTGTCGAAATTCGTGATCGCGGATGTCGAGTTTCAGTGCAACAACCGCTGTAGTGCGATCAACCTTGCGCCCTCGGGGCTGATCTTTCACCTGCGGGACTGCTTCATCAGCCGCCCAATGGACCGCGGCGTGACCTCGACCGGGGTGGGCTGTCAGGGGATGCTGATTGACCGCTGTCAGTTCCTTTCGGCCGAGGATGCGCTGACGGTGCCGAACCGCAAGAGCATCGCGCTGAACACAAATGCCAATGACGTGAAGCTGCGCGATTGCCGGGCCACCAAGTTTCGCCATTTCGCGATGCTTGCCGGGGGCAATAGCATTGTGATGGGCAATCACTTTTTCCAAGGCGACGCTATCGAGAATGGCCTGCGGTCGGCGGGGCTGATCCTTGCCGCCGCGCATACGAGCACGGTGGTTTCCGGCAATTACGTCGACAATTGCTTTATTGAATGGACCAATGAGCAAGACCCGACGCCGGACCATACCAATGGCTATTCCTTCAGCGCCCTGACCATCAGCGACAATATCTTTCTCTCGGGCGAGGTGGCGCCCTGGTTCAGCTATATCATCGTCAAGCCGCATGGGGCCGGGCACTATCTCAATGGGGTGAACATCACCGGCAATCGCTTCCGCAGCCTCAACGGCAGCATCGACCGCGCCGAGCGGGTGGATACCACCTATGCCGATCTCAATCTGGCGCGTTGCAAGAATGTGGTGATGAAGGGCAACTCCTTTCATGCCGTGGCCACGCAGGTTGAGAATATGGCCGAGATTGAGCACAGTCAGACCACGCCTTCGAACATCTGGGTGATTGATACGGCAGGGCATTTGCCCTTCGGCGGGCATGCGCTGAACAGTGACGCGGTGGTGGCGCATGGGGCGATCCGGAACGGGAACAATGTAGCGCAGTTCGACATGCCCTATGTGAGACATGCCGAAGGCCCGAATAATGACCAGCTGCATGTGGTCTGGAAGACGCCGGTAAAGGGGAGGGTGTCGGTCATGGTGCGGATGGACAGCCGCTAGGGGGCGCCGCAATCTGCGGGCGGCGGGGGTCAGAACTCCCGCCAGAGACCGAGTTTGAGCAGCGTATCCTCGGGCCGGTCAACGGGGATTTCGCTGCCGATCTGAAAGCGGTATTTGGCCCATTCGGGCGATAGAACGACCGAGGGCGCGACGCGCACCGCAGTGGTCGTGGGCGTGTTGGTCACGAAAAGCTGGACCATGGCGGTGGTGAGATCGGTAAAATCAAACCCTGCGGTGCTGTCGATTTTGATCTCGCGCTCGGCAAGGCCGAAATCCCATTTAAAGGAGGCATCGACGGTCAGCCAGCCATTGCGGTCGCCTTTGCTAAAGCCGCGCCCCCATGAAAGACCGGCCTTGAGATGGGGGGACACCAACTCCCCCTCCCAACTGGCCCCGAGGCCGAGGTCATAGGCCCATCTGCCCCTCTCCCCCGGGCTCCCAAGGGGAAGCCGGAGGAACAGGGTGCCGCTGCCGGACAATTCGCCGAACCGGCTTTGCGATGTGAGGATATCAAGGCCCAGGGTAAGATCGTCGCGCCAGCCGTATTCCAGATAGGTGCTTTGGCTCAGATCATAGAAGTAAGAGGCCGTAACGCTTGTCGCGCGAAACCCTTTGCCCTTTTCCCGCAGCCACGGCCCCGCAACTGCCGGGGCAGCGGCTGGCAGATACAGCAGCAATAGCAGGATAAGGACAGATCGCATGGCAGGCTCCTGCTGCGATCTTGGTCAAACGTGGTTAACAATTCCTTTCGCCACCTGTGAAAACGTAAAAACCCGGCGCCTTATGCGCCGGGTTTTCCTGTGTTGATCCTCGCCCAAATGAGAGGGAAGGGCGGTTACACATGCGCCTTGCCGCCGCGCGGACCTGCGATCAGCCATACGATAAAGCCGAGGACCGGCAGGATGATGATGCCCAAGACCCATGCGACCTTGGCAAGGCCGGAAGCGCCGGAGGTGACGACCTGATAGATGGCATAAATATCCGCGATCAGGATGATGAGGCCGAAAAGTCCATATTCCATTGGTGATCTCCTTAAAATCCGAGATGACTGCTTGGCTAATCAACATCGTTACCCGCAATTTTGTTCCGCCGGGGCGGGCCGTCTGCCCATCGGCCAATTGCTGCGGAGGGGGGGCAGGGCAGGGAACCGGCCCCGGCAGATGGGCGTTTTCCCTCAGACCTAGCAATGAAAGGAACAGGCCATGACTGATACGCATGCACCCGCCTCTCTGGTTTCCTCGGACAATGTGAACGGCACCGCCGTATTCAGCCGGGATGGCGCGGAGATCGGCCATATCGATCACCTGATGATCGACAAGAAATCCGGCAAGGTCGCCTATGCCGTAATGGGCTTCGGGGGCTTTCTGGGGCTGGGCGAAGAGCATTATCCGGTCCCTTGGGATGCGCTGAAATATGACCAGGCGCGCGATGGTTTTATGACCGATATCGACGAGCAAACGGTCAAAGGCGCGCCGGAGCGGAAGGATAACTGGCACACAGATCGTGCCTGGCAGGAACGGTCCTTGGACTATTACGGCGTGCCTTACTATTGGCTCTGATCGGCGCGCGAACCGTTACCCGGCTACATCATGCGGGGGTTTTCTTGGTGAAACGCGCGGCCTGCCTGACCATTGGTCATTGAATGTCGTCGGGTGTTCAGGCCAGATGGTCAGGCAGGCATTCTCGCCCTAACCAGAGGTTTCTAATGCGCCCTATGATGATCCTTGGCATGCTGCTGTCCCTTGCGGGATGCGGTGTGCCTTTCGTTCCCTTTATTTGATTTGGACCGAGCGGGCCTGTGGTCTGCTCCAAGACAGAGTGCTGATAGAATGGAAGCTTTTCTCGATGCCCTCGGCGCCGTTGCGCTGATCGCCCTCGTTGTTGTCGGTCTGGCCGCCGGCGCCATTGCCGGGGCTGTGGCGGGGCGCAACCGGGTGATGTACCTGATCCTCGGCGTGGCGGGCGCGGTGGCCTTGCCCTTCATCCTTGCCGCCCTCGGCGTGACCGTTGTCGCGGCAGGCGGGCTCTTGGTTCTGCTCGCCATCGCCGCCATTGGCGCGGCATTGGTCCTGGCGCTGGTGGCTGCGCTGCGGCGCTAGCCCAGATTCAGCGGCAGGCGGTCAGGGGCCGATAGGACCGGCCCCTAACACTAGCGTTTCTTGCGCCGTTTGACATTGCCACCGCGCATGCCGCCGCGCCCGCTGGTGCTGCGGCCCGAGGCTTGCTGCGCCGTATCGACAGCCTTTTCGATCGCCTGTTGCCGGGCCATCGGATCATCGGCCACCGCAAGATCGACCGCCTCCAAGCGTTTCACCTCATCACGCAAACGCGCCGCCTCTTCGAACTCAAGGTTCTCGGCCGCCTTGCGCATATCGGTACGCAGCCCGTCGAGCACCGCCTGAAGGTTGCCCCCGGCCAGCGGATTGTCGACTTTGGCGGTGACGCGGTTCATATCGACATCGCCTTTGTAGAGACCGGCAAGAATGTCCTCGACGTTCTTTTTGACGGTCGCAGGCGTGATGCCATGTTCCTCGTTATAGGCGATCTGCTTGGCGCGGCGGCGCTCGGTCTCGCCCATGGCGCGTTCCATCGAGCCTGTGATGCGGTCGGCGTACATGATAACGCGGCCTTCCGCATTGCGCGCGGCGCGGCCGATGGTCTGAATGAGCGAGGTCTCGGAGCGCAGGAAACCTTCCTTGTCGGCGTCCAGAATGGCCACCAGCCCGCATTCGGGAATGTCGAGCCCTTCGCGCAAAAGGTTGATCCCGATCAGCACGTCAAAGGCGCCAAGCCGCAGATCGCGCAGGATTTCGATCCGCTCGATCGTGTCGATGTCGCTGTGCATGTAGCGCACCCGGATGCCCTGTTCATGCATATATTCGGTGAGGTCTTCGGCCATGCGTTTGGTCAGCACGGTGCAGAGCGTGCGGTAGCCATCGGCAGCCACGCGGCGCACCTCGTCCAAGAGATCATCGACCTGCATCTCGACCGGGCGGATTTCCACCTTGGGGTCCAGAAGGCCGGTGGGGCGGATCACCTGTTCGGTGAAGACCCCGCCGGTCTGCTCAATCTCCCATGCTGCCGGCGTGGCCGAGACAAAGACCGACTGCGGGCGCATGGCGTCCCATTCCTCGAACTTCAGCGGGCGGTTGTCCATGCAGGACGGCAGCCGAAAGCCATGTTCCGCGAGCGTGAATTTGCGCCGATAGTCGCCCTTGTACATGCCGCCGATCTGGGGAACCGAGACGTGGCTCTCATCCGCAAAGACAATGGCATTGTCGGGGATGAACTCAAACAGGGTGGGGGGCGGCTCGCCCGGGGCGCGCCCGGTGAGGTAGCGCGAATAGTTCTCGATCCCGTTGCAGACGCCGGTGGCCTCCAGCATCTCTAGGTCGAAATTGGTGCGCTGCTCCAGCCGCTGTGCTTCCAGCAATTTGCCGTCGGCCACCAGCTGGTCGAGCCGCGTGCGCAGCTCTTTCTTGATGCCGATGATCGCCTGCGACATCGTCGGTTTCGGCGTCACATAGTGGCTGTTGGCATAGACGCGAATCTGGTCAAAGGTGTCGGTTTTCTCGCCCGTGAGCGGGTCGAACTCAGTGATGCTCTCCAACTCCTCGCCAAAAAAGCTGAGCCGCCAGGCGCGGTCATCAAGGTGGGCGGGGAAGATCTCAAGACTGTCGCCGCGCACCCGGAAGGAGCCGCGCTGGAAGGCCGCGTCATTGCGTTTGTACTGCTGCGCCACAAGGTCCGCGATGACCTTGCGCTGGTCGTACATCTCGCCCACCTTCAAATCCTGCGTCATCGCGCCATAGGTCTCGACGCTCCCGATGCCGTAGATGCAGGAGACCGAGGCCACGATGATCACGTCGTCGCGCTCCAGCAGGGCCCGGGTGGCGGAGTGGCGCATCCGGTCGATCTGCTCGTTGATCTGGCTCTCCTTCTCGATGAAGGTATCGGACCGCGCGACATAGGCTTCGGGCTGGTAATAGTCGTAGTAGGAGACGAAGTATTCCACGGCGTTATCGGGAAAAAATCCCTTGAACTCGCCGTATAGCTGCGCCGCCAGCGTCTTGTTGGGGGCAAGGATGATCGCCGGGCGTTGTGTCTCTTCGATCACCTTGGCCATGGTAAAGGTCTTGCCGGTGCCGGTCGCGCCCAAGAGCACCTGATCGCGTTCGCCCGACATCACCCCTTCGGTCAGCTCCTTGATCGCCGTGGGCTGGTCGCCCGCCGCATCGAATTCGGTCACGAGGTTGAACTTCTTGCCGCCCTCCAGCTTGGGACGGTTGCGCACATCAGGGGCGGGGTTTGCCAGCAGGGGCATCCCCTCTGATTTGTCGGAATGGGCATAGGGCATTGCGGTTATCCTTCGTCGGGCAGAGACATAGGTGCCCCCTTTCCCGCCGGGTTCAAGGGGGCGGGGGGCAGCTATGCACGGTTTTCACGGCGAAAGCGGCTTACTTCATCAATCGTTTACGATTTTGCCGCACCTTGCGGGTGAGCGGGGCCAGCGTGGCGTCGATAATCTGCTCGGGCGTCCGGCCCGCCAGCGCCGCCTGCGTCCCGGCGGTGAGGGATTTGGTCAGGGCCGGGCCTTTTTCCCGGATCATCCGGCTGTTTTCCCCCGGTCGGGCGGGCAGGGCGCCGGCCAGCGCCATCAGGCGCAGGGACATGACGATCTGTGTCTCCACGGCGAGCGCGGCAAACTGGCTTTGCAGGGCGAAGAATGCGAAAGGGGTCATGAGGGGCGCTCCAATGGGGTGGGGTATAGGTAGTCTCTGCGGCGCAGCATTCCAGTGGCGCTATTGCGCATCGGCGTCCCTTGCCCATTGCTGCGGAATATTAGATAAGTTCACAGGTTCCAGAAACGAGAGACGCGACATGCCCGCACGTATCTATCAACCCGCCCGCACAGCGATGTCCTCCGGCACGGCCAAGACCCGCGTCTGGCTGCTCGAATTCGCCCCGGCAGAGGCGCGGTCGGTCGATCCGCTGATGGGCTGGACCTCCTCCGGCGATACGCAAAGCCAGGTGCGCCTGCAGTTCGACACCCGCGAAGCCGCCGAAGAATACGCCCGCGAGCACGGCATCGACGCGCAGGTGCAGGCGCCCAACAAGCGCAAGCCCAACATCCGCCCCGGCGGCTATGGCGAGAACTTCGCGACCGGACGGCGGGGCGCTTGGACCCATTGAGGGTGTGAGAGATAGCTGGGGTTTTCCCGTTTTCCTTAATATAGCGGAAGCAACAGTTGGCGCAGGCAATATGTAGCCCCCCGGCGGTTTGCGGCTGATCTCGTTCTCTAACGGCACAATTCGGTAGAAGACTACAGTCAGAGTCATTGGCTGCCGGCTACGAGGGCGAGCACGGCCACCAAACCAGCGACCAGAGTTCTTACAGTCCCTTCTGCCAAATCGGGTCACAATACGCCGTATGGAGGGGACAGAACCCGCCTACTTTGTGGGCCGTCGCAATGCCGCGCAGCCGCCGAATGCGCGCAGGTTAGGACCATTTCTCGGAATGCATAGGGTCGTGCCGGACGGACCTATTCCGCGCACCCCTTCCGCGTCAGCTGATCGACACTGGCGCGCATCCGGTGGGTCAGGGCCTCTCGGGTTTCTCCGGTGTGCATGAACTCGCGCACGAGGGTGATGCTATAGAGGGTATGGGCGCGCAGGTCGGCGTCTTGCGGCGCAAACTCGAGCCGTTCGAACTGGCGCCGGAAAAAACCCAGCCGCTGCCCGTCGATGCTTTCCAGACGCGCGCGGATCGACGGTTCTTCATGGGCCCAATGCCGCACCGCCACTTCGATGGCCACGTTGTAATCGCCCAGGACGACTGCGTCGACGACATGCCAAAGACAGTCCCGGGGGTGAGGGATCGTGCTTTCGACCCGGTCGATCATGCCGACGGTTGCATTCTCTTCCCAGTATTCCATGACCGAGGTCATCAGGTCTTCGCGATCCTGAAAATGCCAGTAGAAGCTGCCTTTGGTGACGCCGAGTTTCTTGCAGATGGCGTCGATCCGCACACCGCCCGCGCCCTTTTGGCCAAGGACCGCCAGCCCGGCCTCAAGCCAGTCCGTCTTTGTCAGTCGCTTCGTCTCTTTCGAACGGCGCGGTGCTCGCGTGGTCTCTGTCATGGCAAGAGCATTGACAGATCACCGGCGAATTGCAAACTATACCTTCTGGTATGGAATGCTGCCGGACGATAAAAGGATATGGAACATGCTGGATTTGCAGCCTCTCTTCACACTGGCGGCAGAGGTGGGCGCGCCTCAGGTCATTGCGGATGGCCCCTATGGAACCCGGCGTTTCATCCCTGTCACCGGCGGCAGCTTTGAAGGCGCGCGGCTGCGCGGCAGGATGTTGCCGGGGGGCGCGGATTGCCAGTTGATCCGGCCCGATGGGGTGGCCGAACTGGATGTGCGCGCCACGTTTGAAACCGATGATGGGGTCATTTTCCTGATGCGCGGGCTCGGCATGCGGCATGGGTCCGACGCGGTCATGCAGCGGATCGCGGCGGGAGAAGGAGAAACTGTTTCCCCGCATGACTACTACTTTCGAGAGAGTATGATCTTTGACGCGCCGGCTGGGAAATACGACTGGCTGAACCGGCTGATCGCGATCGGCACTGGCGCGCGACGCGCCGATCAAGTGGTCATCGAGACCTACGAAGTGCGTTAGGGTCTTTTCTCATAATGGGGTTTCCCGAGCGGCCGATCGCCCCGTCGAAAAGCCGCGCGTCACCTATCCCTGAGCCGTCGCACATACGTCGGCAAGGTCTGGCCGAGCGCCCATCTGCCCATCTAGTAGAACAGCCAGACCAGAGCCAGCGTGACAGGCGCCGCGGCCGTTAGGAAGGCGATGCGGATCAGGTCGGCGACGACGAAGGGGAACGCCCCTCCAAAGGTCTGCAGGATCGGTGTCTGCCGGTCCATGGAGTTGATGACAAACAGGTTCATCCCGACCGGCGGGGTGATCAATCCGACCTCCACGATTGTCAGTACCAGAATGCCGAACCAGAGGCCGAAATCGTCCGCTGTCATGCCGAAGTCCAGCGTGACCATCAGGGGAAAGAAGATCGGAACCGTCAAGAGGATCATCGACAGGCTGTCCATGACACATCCCAGCACGAGATAGATCACCAATACGGCGATCATCACGGTCCAGGGGCTGAAACCCTGATCCGCCACCCAGAGCGCCGCCGTTTGCGGCAGCAATGTCAGCGCCAGAAAGCTGTTGAACATGCCCGCCCCCAGGATGATGATGAAGATCATCCCGGTGCCCCGTGCGGTCGTCAGACAGGCTTCGACCATCCGGCGCAGGGTCAGCTGGCGGGTGGCAACCGCCGCAATCGCGGTGCCTGCGGCGCCGACTGCTGCGGCTTCCGTCGGGGTGAAGATCCCGGCATAGATGCCGCCCACCACCACGGCGAAAATGGTGATCACGGGCCAGACCGGGATCAGCGCGCGGAACCGCTCTGCAACGGGCAGCTTGTCGAGAAGGCGGCCGGGTTCGTTGCGCATCCGCATCACGACCGAGATCGTGATCATATATCCGATGGCCGCGAGTATGCCGGGGATCAGCGCCGCCATAAACAGTTTGGCAATGTTCTGTTCGGCCAGAATGGCGTAAATGACCAAGGCGACCGAGGGCGGTATCAGAATGCCGAGCGTCCCGCCTGCGGCAAGGGTCCCGGTTGCCATTCGGCCGGAATATCCCGCCGCCTTCAATTCGGGCAGTGCCACCTGACCCATTGTCGCGGCGGTGGCCAGTGATGAGCCGCAGATGGCGCCAAAGCCCGCACTGGCCCCGATGGCCGACATCGCCAGACCGCCGCGCAGATGGCCCAGCCAGGCCTCCGCCGCCTTGAACAGGGCGCGTGACATCCCCGACAGCATCGCCAGCTGCCCCATGAGCAGAAACAGCGGAATGATCGACAGCGCATAGTTGGAAAAGGTGCCGAAGGTCAGCGTTTTCAGGCTGGCCAATGTCATCATTGTGGTGCCGCTGACAAGATAGGTGCCGGCTGCCCCCACGGCCATCATGGCAAAGCCGATCGGAATGCGCAGAAAGATCAGGGCCAGCAGGACCGGGAAAGACCATAGGCCGAGTGCGATATCGCTCATATATGCATCAACTTTCGTGTGCTGCGCAGAACGCAGAAACCGGCGATCAGGACAAAGCCAAACGCCCCCACGCTGGCCGCAAGATATGACTGCCAGACCGGAAATTGCAGAATGAAGGTGGTTTCCAGATAGCTTTTCTTATCCAGCATCCCCAGCCACAGTTGCCGGGTCAGAACGACGCTGGCGCAGAACACCAGCACATCGGCGATCAGGTCCAGCACCGCGTTCCCCTTGGCCCCGAAAACGGACCTCAGCATCTCGACCCGCGCATGTCCGCCCGAAAGATGTGCCCAGGGCAGGAAGCAGAAGATCGCGAAGCCGATCCCGAGTTCCATGATCTCGAAATCTCCGTCGATCTGGTCCAGCCCGGCAAATGTCAGCGATCGGCCGACGATGCTGAGGCAGGTCACCACGATCAGGATCGTCATCACGATGCCTCCCAGCAGGGCGAGCACCTTGGCAATTCGATCGACCGTCTGTTCAAGGATTAAATACATGCCTGAGCCTCGCAGAAGATGCGCCGGCCCTGCGGCCGGCGCGACGAACGGCCTATGCCGATTTGGCGGCGATCAGCGCCTTGGCCTTTTCCACCAACGCAGCCCCGTCGATGCCCTTGGCATCCATTTCGGCGATCCAGTCCGCCACGACTGTATGCGCCGCCTCCTTCCACCGGGCGAGTTCGGGCCCCTCAATGGTGGTGATGCTGTTGCCTCTGGCCTCGGCGATCGCGCGGCCCGGCCCGTCAGCCGCAGCCATCTCGCGGCCGCCCAGGGCTGACAGTTTGGCACCCGATTCCGCGTCCAGAACGGCTTTCAACTCGCCCGGCAGGCTGTTGTATTTCGCCTTGTTCATCGCCACGACAACGGTTGCTGTATAGAGCGCCTCGTTACCCGCGAATTCCGTATGATTGGTCACCAGTTCGGACAGCCGGATCGAGGGGGTTGTCTCCCACGGCAGAACGGTTCCGTCGATGACGCCCTTGGTCAGGGCCTCGGGGATCGACGGCAACGGCATGCCCACGGCGGTTGCGCCCAGCTTGTCGACCATGGCATTGATCACCCGCGTCGGCGCACGCAGCTTACGGTTCTTCATATCTTCCAATTTTGCCACGGGCTTGCTGGAATGGATCACCCCCGGGCCGTGCACGAACCCGGATAGAATCTTGACATCTTTGAATTCACCTTCTTGCAGCTCGTCCTCGATCATCTGCTGAAAGGCGAGGCAGGTCTCGACAACGCCGTTCATCATAAAGGGAAGCTCGAAGGCCTCGCTGCGCGGGAACCGTCCGGGCGTGTAGCCGACGACCGTCATGGCAATATCGACCGCCCCATCGCGGGCCTGATCCAAGAGTTCGGGCGGGCGTCCGCCCAGGGCCATGGAGTCGAATTGCTGAATCTTCAGGTTGCCGTCGGACGCCGCCGCGACGTTCTCGGTCCAGGGTTTCAGGACTTTGGCGGCAATTGTCGCGACGGGCGGCTGGAACTGGTGCAGGCGCAGGGTCGATTGTTGCGCCGCGGCCTGTTGCGCCGTCAGGCCGAAGATCATCGGCGATGCCAGACCGGCGCTTGCCGTTCTCAAGAAATCTCTGCGTTTCATGTTCTCTCCCTCGGGTTTACCATTGGTCCGATTGCCGCCCCTTTCGGAATCGTCGGCGGGCTGGCGTTGGTCTCTTCGATCCCGTAACCGGCGGTCAGCTTGTACTTGCGGGCGTGTTCCGCCATTTCCGCGGTCGAAATCACCTCGGCGATGTCGTTGAATTGGCCGCCACTGCGTTGCTCGACGATGTCGAGGATGGAATCTGGCCCGGCGACGCGGTTCATCTCGATCACCTTTGTGGTTTTCGGACGCATTTCGTCCTCGAAGCTTTGCAGGGCCGCTTCTGTCATTCCATGCGCGATGAAGGCTGCCCCCAGTTTCCGCGCATCGATGATCGCCGACCCGGCCCCGTTGGAGCCCACGGGATAGGCCGCATGGGCCGCGTCCCCCATCAGGCTGACCCGGCCATGGGTCCAGCGCGCCAGCGGGTCGCGGTCGACCATAGGGTACTCGAACACCTTGTCTGCGGCCTTGATCAGGCCGGGAATATCGATCCAGTCCAGATCGAACCGCGAGAACTGCGGCAGGAAATCATCCAGCTTTGCCTCACGGTTCCAGTCCTCCTTGTTCCAATCCGCGTCGGGGTCGTAGGTCAGATTGGCAATCCAGTTGATCGTCGCCCGGCCGGTCGCAGGGTCGGGTTTGGAGATCGGATAGGATACGAAACGCAACCCGTCATGGCCGATCATCACCATCGAGGCACCCGATTTGAAAGGCACCGCCTGTGTCGTGCCGCGCCAGAGCACAGCGCCGCCCCATTTCGGCGCGCCTTCGTGGGGCGCGATGATCTTGCGGATCGTGGAATGGATACCGTCCGCGCCGAGGATCACGCTCCCTTTCACGGATTTGCGCTGCCCCGAGCGATCGCGCAGATGCAGCGTGGCGTCATCGGCACCACTGTCGAAGCCGACCGCGGACCACCCCGTTTCGATACAGTCGGGGCCAGCGCGTTCCATGAGGGCCTCAAGCAGCATCATCTGCAACTGGCCCCGGTGAACCGAATACTGGGGCCATTTGTACCCCGCCCAGGTGCCGCGCGGTTCGGTCCAGATATGCAGACCCAGCTTGCTGTACATCCCGTAGTCACGGGTTTTGACCCCGATACCGTCGAGCCGGTCGCCAAGCCCGAGGTCCATGAGTTCGCGCACTGCGGTCGGTTGCAGGTTGATGCCGACCCCCAGCGGCCTGATGGTCTCTGCCGCCTCGAATACCCGGAACGGTGCGCCGATCTGGTGGCAGGTCAGCGCGAGGGCAAGGCCGCCTATGCCCCCGCCCGCGATAAGTATCGTCATTCTTTCCTCCCTGACCCGGATCATCGGATCACATCCCCCTTTGAATTGCTGGCAGGGGATCTGCGCGCTGTCAATACTTTTTGGTATGGAGGTGGCCGTGCGCTTCGGGAGCAGGCCCGTAGTATCACAAGGATGGGGCCCGGTCGGTTTTTCGCGGCTGACCTTAAGCCTCACTTAAGCCAGGGCCGCGATGACGCGCATATGATGAGAACCACGCTCCGAATCCGCCCCGTTGCCGCTCTGCTGGTGCTTCTGTTCAGTATCCTGCTGTCATTGCCCGCAGCGGCGCAGCTGCTGTCGTCCTCGGCCGGCGCGCCGCTGCCCGTTGATGAGGCATTCGACCTGAGCGTGGTACAGCGCGAGGACGGCAGCCGCCTTTTGTCCTGGGACGTCGCTGAGGGATATTACCTTTACCGAGACAAGCTGACCGCAAAAACCGAAGACGGCACCCAAATACCCTTGGAGACCCGCCCGGGGATCGAGATGGACGATCCCACTTTCGGCTCCGTCGAGGTCTATTTCGACGCTGCCGAGGCGGTTTTGCCGCCGGCGGGCGGCCCGGTGACCCTGACATGGCAGGGCTGCCAGGATGGCGGCATCTGCTATCCGCCGGTGACACGCACGCTCGCGGCCATACCCGGGGCCGAGGCCACGCCCGCGGCGGCGCAGGCGGAGGGCGGCGTCGTGCTGGCCGAGGACACCGGCCTCGTCGAATCGCTTCGGTCAAAGGGCGGCACATGGCTGGTGCTTGCCGGGTTCCTTGGATTCGGCCTGCTGCTGGCCTTCACGCCCTGCGTGTTCCCGATGTTCCCGATCCTTGCCGGTATCCTGTCGGGGCAGGGCAGCGATCTGACCGCGCGACGCGGCGCGGCGCTGTCGGGCGTCTACGTGCTGGCGATGGCCTCGGCCTTCGGCCTGCTTGGGGTGGCCGCCGCCTGGTCGGGGCAGAACCTGCAGATGGTGCTGCAATCCCCCATGGCGATCTACGTGGTCGCCGCGATCTTTGTCGCGCTGGCGCTGTCGATGTTCGGGCTTTACGAACTGCAATTGCCCGAGGCCTGGACCCGGCGCCTGACCTCCGCCGGATCGGGGCGCGGCGGCACCTTTGGCGGGGCCGCGATGCTCGGCTTTACCTCGGCGCTGATCATGGGGCCCTGCGTGACGGCACCGCTGGCCGGGGCGCTGCTTTATATCGCGGGGACGGGCGACATCCTGCTGGGGGCCGGTGCGCTCTTTGCCCTGGGGCTGGGGCAGGGGATTCCACTGCTGATCGCCGGCACGCTGGGCGCGCGGGTGCTGCCGCGGGCGGGCGGCTGGATGGACGGGGTCAAACGGGTTTTCGGCTTCGTCTTCCTTGGCATGGCGATCTGGCTGGTCGGACGGCTGCTGGGCGGCCCCGTGATCCTCGCACTTTGGGCGGCTCTGCTGATCGCTGCCGGCGTGTTCGCAGGCGCGCTCGATCTGCTGCCCGCTGAGGCCGGACCGGCCCGGCGAGGCGTCAAGACTGCCGGGGTGCTGTCGATGCTGGCCGGGGCGTTGATGGCGGTGGGGGCCGCATTGGGCGGAGATGACCCTCTGCGGCCGCTCGCCATGTTGCAAGGCGGGCGGGGCGCTGCAGCTGAAACGGCCGCGGTGAGTTTCGAGACGGTGACCGGCCCCGATACGCTGGATGCCGCGCTGAGCGCCAAGGCAGATACGCCCGCGCTGGTCTATGTCACGGCGGATTGGTGCGTGACCTGCCGGGTGATCGAGCGCAACGTCTGGCCTGATCCCGGTGTTCAGGCGGCGCTTTCGGGGATGAACGTGATCGCCGCAGACGTTTCCGATTTCGATGATAACGCACAGCGCATGCTGGACCAGCTTGGCGCAGTCGGCCCGCCGACGATGGTGTTCTTGGACCGCAGCAAACGCGAGCAGGCCGGCACCCGCATCGTCGGCGACACCAGCCCCGGCGCGGTGCGCGCCTCGGCGGAGGCGGTCCGATGAACGCGATATCCATTGGCCCCTTCGTATTCTCGCACGACCGTTTCATCGCGGTGCTGACGATCTTCGCTTTCGTGTTGGCAATTGAAATCCTGGCCCGTCGGCGGCGCGAGATTGGCGATGCGATCCGGTTCTGGGGCAACATCGCGCTGGTGGTCTGGATCATCGGCGCGCGTCTGGGCTTTGTCTGGACCCATTGGGAGGCTTTCGCGCCCGATCCCTGGACTGTCTTTGCGATCTGGCAGGGGGGCTTTGACATCTACGCGGGCGTCTTCGCAGTGGGCGTTGCGCTCTTCGCCGCCTTCCTCGCCCGGCCCCGCGCAGGCGGGCCGGTTCTGATCGCCGTGACGGTGGCCGCGCTGGCTTTCGTCACCTCGACACTCTTGCTGCCCAATGAGGCGCAAGGGCGAATTCCGGCGGCCGGTTTCGCCGACCTGACCGGCGCGCCGGTATCGCTGGCCCAGCGGGACGGCCAGCCGCTGGTGCTGAACCTCTGGGCCACCTGGTGCCCGCCCTGCCGCCGCGAGATGCCGATGATGGTCGATGTGGCAGGGTCGCAGGATGCCGTGGATGTCGTCTTCGCCAATCAGGGCGAGCGTGCCGAGACAATTCGGGACTTCCTTAACACGGCCGGGCTCCCCCCGGACGGGATGGTGCGCGACCCGAACAACGCTCTGATGCAGGAATTCGAGCTACAGGGGCTGCCCAGCACATTGTTCTTCGCCGCGGACGGCAGCCTCAAGGCGGTCCATACCGGGGAGATCTCGCGCGCCGCGCTGCTGGCCGGGATCGAGGATCTCAAGCGCAGCGGGGGCGGCGGCCAGCGCGCCACGCAGGAATGAGGAGCGGAGACCGCAGGCAACCGTAGACAGAGAAGGAGACGCAGAATGACGATAGTGACCCGAAGAAATCTGGTGATCGGCGGCGGGTTGGCCGCCAGCACCGCCGCCGTTTTCGGCGCGACGTTGATACCCCCCGCGAAGCAGGGGAATGCCCAAGCCCTGACGGTCGAGGATGTCCTTTACGACCCGGACAACCCCGTCCTCGGGAACCCGGATGGCGATGTCACCATCGTTGAATTCTTCGACTACCAATGCCCCTACTGCAAGGCGAACCACCCGGACCTTGTCGACGTCGTTGCCGAAGATGGCAACATCCGGCTGGTGATGAAAGACTGGCCGATCTTCGGTGCCCCCTCGGTGCGGGCCAGCCAGCTGGCGCTCGGGGCTGCGGATAGCGGAGCCTACAAGACCGCGAATGAGGCTTTGATGGGCACGCAGGGCCGTCTTTCGAAAGAGGATATCGAGGCGGCGCTGATCGCGGCAGACCTCGACGTCTCCGATCTGGACAGCGCCTATCGGGCCAATCGTGACACATGGGACGGTCTGATGTCGCGCAATGGTGCGCAAGCCGCGCAGCTCGGCCTGCAGGGGACGCCTGCCTTCATCATCGGCACGGCGATCTACCCCGGATCGATGGATCGCGCCGCGCTTCTGGACGCTGTCGCCCAGAGCAGAGCCTGAGACAAACCCGACCTGAGCAAAGGAGTATCAAATGTTGAACCGCCGTAGCTTCATCGCATTCGTCGGGGCGGGCGGACTTGCCGCCTGCGCCCGGACATCGGCCGAACCGCTGGCCGCACCGGTGGTAAAGGCCGCTGCCCCGCCGCCTTCCCATCCACCGCTGCCGGAGTTCTATGGCCCGATCACAACCGAGCCGTTTCCGATTCCGGCGGTTCCGGAAGGTATCATTCCGCCACGCCTGTGGCGTCAGGAGGTCGAAAACCCGTTCCCCGATCGCGCCCGCGGCACCATCGTGATCGACCCGGATGCGACGCTGCTGCATTTCGTCGAGAGCCCGGAGAAGGCGATGCGCTATGGCGTCAGCGTCGGTGCGGCCGGTTTCGCCTGGGAAGGCGAGGCGCGGCTTCAGTTCTGCCGCAAATGGCCACGCTGGAAGGTCCCTGCCAGCATGATCGAACGGAGGCCCGAGCTGGCCCCCTATTCGGTGGCGAACGGCGGGATGGACCCCGGGCCGGACAATCCGATGGGCGCGCGCGCGCTCTATCTTTTCAAGAACGGCAAGGACACGCTCTACCGGGTTCACGGCAGCGCTTCGGCGCAGGAATTGGGCCAGGCCGTCTCTTCGGGCTGTATCCGCATGCTGAATCAGGACGCCATCGACCTGCATGAACGTGCCGTTCACGGGGCCTCGGTCGTGGTGCTGCCTTCGGCGAGACCGGGCGATCCGGAGATGCTTTAGGGTCGGCGCCTGCGGTTTTCTGCCCATAGGACGCGTAAAAATTGGTTTGACGATCCTGATGGGACAGAGGACGCTTTGAAGAACGTCGGACGGGGGGGCGCCGTTCTGAAATTCATCTGCCCCGCCCGGACCGGCAAGCGACAGGAGGAGGGGTGACCCATGACGGATAAGGTGGACGTGGCGATCGTCGGTGCCGGCACGGCGGGGTTGGCCGCCCTGCAGGAAGTGCGCAAACAGACCGATGATTTCGTTCTGATCAACAAGCGACCCTATGGGACGACCTGCGCCCGGGTCGGATGCATGCCTTCGAAGACGCTGATTGCCGCAGCGAACGCATATCACGCGCGGGTCCTGCTGGACACGTTCGGTATCAAGGGGGGAGGTGGCCTCAAGGCCGACATTCCCGCGGTGATGGCCCGGGTGCGCAAACTGCGCGATCATTTTGTCGAAAGTGTTCTGAAATCGACCGAGGATCTGGGCGAGCGTGACATCGCGGGGCAGGCGCGTCTCGACGGGCCGAACCGGCTGGTGGTCGATAAGCGCAGGATCGAAGCGCGCCAGATCATTCTGGCGCCGGGCTCCAGCCCGATCGTGCCGCCCCCTTGGCAGGCGTTCGGCGACCGTATCCTGACCACCGACACGCTTTTCGAAGAACCTGATCTGCCCGCCCGGATCGGCGTGATCGGTCTGGGGGCCGTCGGTGTGGAATTGGCGCAGGCCCTGGCGCGGCTTGGCATCGAGGTGCACGGCTTTGACGGGGCAGAACACCTGGCCGGCATCTCGGATGACAAGGTCGCCGGCAGCTTGCACGACCTTCTGACACAGGAGTTTCCCATTCACCTCGGCGTCGAAGCGGACCTTGCGGAGGCGGATGACGGTGTGAAAATCACCTGGGGCGATGACAACGAAAGTATCGTCGTCGACAAGGTTCTGGTCGCCGTGGGGCGGCGTCCCAATCTGCAGGATCTGGGACTGGACAGCCTGGGGGTGCCGCTCGACGACAAGGGGATGCCGGAGGTCGATCCGAATACGATGCGCATCGCGGACACCCCGGTCCTCTTCGCAGGGGATGCCAACGGCTTCCGCGCCATCCTTCACGAAGGCGCGGACGAAGGTCATATCGCGGGGATCAACGCGACGAATGATGGGCCCGTGCGGCTGGACCGGCGCACGCCGATGACGGTGACATTCTGTTCGCCACAGGTGGCTGCGGTCGGCCAACAGGCGGGCGATCTCAAGGAGTGCCTCATCGGAGAGGTCGATTACAGCGCGCAGGGCCGCGCGCGGGTCATGCAGGAAAACGCGGGGCTGCTGCGCATCTACGCGGCCAGTGAGGGCGGGCGCCTGTTGGGCGCCGAGATGGCGGCGCCGGACGCGGAGCATCTCGCTCATCTTTTGGCCCTGGCGATCAAGCAGGATCTCACGGTGCATGATCTCCTGCGGATGCCCTTCTATCACCCCACGCTCGAAGAAGGGCTGCGCACGGCCCTGCGCGACATCGCACGCAAGCTGCCGCCCTGCAGCATTTCGGATCTGGCCGGCTGCGGGTCTTTGAAGGCCGAAGCTTTGGAATAGGTGAGGCGATAGTTGGAGTGGGGCGGAGGCGGTGGGTCAATGGGCTCTACATATGGATGACGATCCATCATTGTAGGTATAGTTCAGGCGGTCTTCTCAACTGATGAAAAGGTTGCCTTTATATCCATCCAACAACTTCCTTGACGCCACGGGATCGCTTTAGCGCGAAGAAACGTCTTATGATTTGGTTTTGAACCGGCGGAGCAAAGGGCGCGAACCGGGTCCGATCTACGACATCCTGAAAGCTCATCCTCTGACGGGCACAAAAACCCGCTATTGCGGCGCTCATTCAGATACCGACCCACGGCCCGCGCCCGCCTATACCAACCCCAAAGCCGCGTCGCTGGCGCTGCCGGCATATTTGTCCCGCGGCGGCCAGGGGCGGTCGCGCCAATGGGGGAGGAAGGCAAAGCTTGAGACGCTGCGGCCTTCGACCAGTGCGCCATTTCCCGCGCCAAGGGCGTAATCGTAATAGAGCTTCACGATCTCTTCCTTGCTGACCTGCTGGGCCGCGGGATGGGCCATGCAGGCGTCTTTCCACATCCGCACCCGCCGGTATTCCGGCGTGTCGGGCAGTTCAAATTCCTCATAATAGTCGAGAAACCAAAAGCGTTTGAACATCGGGGTGAAGACCGTTTCGGCCAGCCCGAAGGCATCGAACAAGAAAGGCTCTTTCTGACTGTAACAGCGCAGGAAACCGTCGATATCGCGGTAAATGGCGCGCAGTTTTTCTGCGTAGGCTTCGCGTTGGTCGGGGTCTTGGTTCATGACAAAGAGATATCCCGCCATGGTGAACGGCCCCTCGCGGGTGATCAGCATGGATTCGATGGCATGTTCAAACGGGTCGTCGCGGCGGAGCGTCGGGCCTTCGAGCGCCTCATCGAGATAGCGGAGGATGACCAGGCTCTCTTTCAGGATCGCGCCCTCCGGGGTTTCCAGAACCGGCAAAGCTGTCGTGCCCTGCGTTTTCGCCAACAGCGCCGGGTCGCGCGGTTTGGTGATGTCGACGACCCGGAACTCAACCGCGTCTTTCTGCCCGCGCAGCGCCATCAGAATTTCGAGCCGTTGCGAGAAAGGGCAGACGGGGATGTGATAGACGATATGTTTGCCGGACATCAGTTCACTCCTCTGGGGGGCGGTGCAGGTCAAATACTGGCCTTCCCATCGCTTCGCAGGTCATGCTCTGCGCGTGATCGGGGGGCGAAAGGAAAGCGCGGGCCTTGTCAGAAGTCTAGCCGGGTCGGAGGACACCTGCCAAAGAGTATTTTCCGATAGCGGGCGGTGATCTGGCTCTCGCAGCCCCCACGCCGGGGTGCGCGCACCATCATCAGCACGTCGCACTGCCAGTCTTTCGCAAGATCAGTGCTTTATTCGCCGTCGCGCCCGGCGCATTATTGACCAGAGGCAGGTGGCCCGCCACCCGCCGCTCTGCTGGGACGGGATGTGAGAATGGAAACGCATAGGGGAGATCGCGGAAAGACCGCTCTGGTGCTTCAGGGCGGCGGTGCGCGGGGTGCCTATCAGGTCGGTGTCCTCAAGGCGATTGCAGAGATCAGCGGCGCCCGGCGCTCGCCTTTCCAGATCGTCTGCGGCGCCTCTGCCGGTGCGATCAACGCGGCCCCGGTCGCGGTGATGGCGCAGGACTTTCAGGTGGCGGTGCGGCATCTGGAAAGACTGTGGCGGGGGCTGCACTGCACCTCGATCTATGAGACCATTCCGCTCAAAGTCCTGCTTAGCGGCTCCCGTCTGGCCGGGAACCTGTTGTTTCGTTTTGGCGGGTTGCGGGCAGGGGGCGCACTGCTTGACCATGCCCCGCTGCGCCAATTGCTGGAGCGTGAGTTCAACCGTAAAAGGCTGGATCGGGCCATTTCCAGCGGGGCGCTCCATGCGCTTTGCGTCACCGCCTCCAGCTACAGCCAGGGTGTCGCGGTCACCTTCTTTGACGGGGTGGAGGGCATCGCCGACTGGCAACGCGCCCGCCGGATCGGACGCCGTGCGCAGATCGGTCCGGCGCATCTGCTGGCCTCGTCTTCGCTGTCCTTTGCGTTTGATCCGGTGGAGATCGAGGGCGAATATTATGGCGATGGCTCGCTGAGGTCTACCTCACCCCTGTCACCGGCAATCCGTACCGGTGCGGATCGGGTGCTGGTCATCGCAACGCGCGACCCTCTGCACCAAGTCCCGCCGAAAGACCTGCCCACCGCGCCGCCGACTTTCGGGGATATTGCCGGCCATGCGCTCGACATCCTCTTCAATGACAATATCGAAGCCGACTATGAGCGGATGTTGCGGGTCAACGAAACGCTTACCCTCATGCCCGAGGACGTGCGGCAGCAATCATGGCTGCGGCCCATTTCCGCGCTGCTTCTCGCCCCATCGCAAGACCTGCGCGACATCGCGCGCCCGCATGCGCATGACCTGCCGCGCACGATCCGCATCCTGATGAAGATGGTCGGGGCCTGGCATCATGACGGGCGGTTGGAAAGCTATCTGATGTTTGAGCCTGCCTATATCGGCGATCTGATTGATCTGGGCTATGCCGATACGATTGCGCGCGCGGATGAATTGCGCTCCTTCCTAGGCCCGTTGTGAGCGCGATTTGACGTAGGGCCAGGCGCGCTGTCCCGGCATCAGTGCTATCTGAAGCATCCGCCATAGGCTTTTGGCCGGGGGGGCGCGCGCGCTAAAACCCCGTTGGTCTGATGATGGACTGAAATCCCGATAGGGACTAAGGTTCAGCATCGGCTCTCCCTTCTGCATCAATGAGGCTGGCATGACGCATAGTGACCCGCAATCTGATCTTGGCACCCATGAGGTCTATAACCAGCCGGGCAGCCGAGGTGACAGTGATCTATGGCAGGGTGACCCGGTCTTGCGTTCGATTGCCCCCCTGATGGGCGCGCAGACCGATGCGGTCCATCGCTATGCGCAGAGCATCGGCGGGGCCAAATGGCGTGCGGCTGCACGCGATGCCAATCGCCACAGTCCTGAACTCGACCTGTTCGATCGCTGGGGGCGGCGGCTGGATGAGGTGCGCTATCACCCGGCCTATCACCAGTTCATGGAGATCTCCACGGCGGCCGGTTATTCCGCCGTGGCCTGGGAAGGCACCCCCGGCGGACATGCGACCCATGCGGCGATGGTCTATCTGGCCAGTCAGGTCGAGCCGGGGCATTGCTGCCCCCTGACGATGACCTATGCCGCCGTCCCGGTGATCGCCGCCGCGCAGGGGATTTCGCCGGATTGGTCCCGCAAGATCCTGTCCCGACAGTATGACCCCGCGGTCGCACCGCTGGCGCGTAAGAGCGGTGCCACCATCGGCATGGCCATTACCGAAAAACAGGGCGGCTCGGATGTCATGAGCAATGCCACCCGCGCCGAAGCCGATAGGGACGTCTGGCGGCTGACCGGGCATAAGTGGTTCTGTTCTGCCCCGATGTCAGACGGGCTGCTCACGCTTGCGCAGGCGCCCGAAGGGCTGACCTGTTTTCTTGTCCCGCGCTGGCTGGAGGGCGCGCGCAATAGCATCCGCATCCAGCGGTTGAAGGACAAGCTGGGAAACCGCTCCAACGCCTCTGCCGAGATCGAATATGACCGCGCGCTGGCCTATCAGATCGGCGCGGGCGGGCGCGGCATCCAGACGATTATCAAGATGGTCCATCACACGCGGCTCGACACCGCAATGGCGCCCGCGGGGCTGATGCGCGCGGCTTTGGTCGAGGCAAACCACTGGGTGACGCATCGAACGGCCTTCCAAAAGACCCTGATCGATCAGCCGTTGATGGGCAGCGTTCTGGCCGATTTGACGCTGGACTGGGAAGGATCGCTGGCGCTTGGGATGCGGGTCGCCCGGGCCTTTGACGGTCAGACCGAAGACGACCGCGCTTTCGCCCGCATCGGGGTGGCCTTGGCCAAATTCATGAACAACAAACTCTGCCCCATGGTCGTCGGCGAGGCGATGGAGATCCTTGGGGGCATGGGCTATATCGAAGACACGCCGCTGCCGCTGCTCTACCGTGAAGCCCCGCTCAACGGCATATGGGAGGGGTCGGGCAATGTCATCTGCCTTGATGTCCTGCGCAGCCTTGCGAAAGACCCGCGGGCGCGTGCTGTCGTCGATGCGGAACTGGACGCTGTGGCCGGGGATGACCCGCGGTTTGATGCGGCGCTTCAGGCCTACCGGGCGCGTTGGAGCAGCCTCCCGCCGGAACAGGACGCCCGCTGGTTCGTCGAAAGGACGGCCTATCTTTTGACCGCTGCGATTTTGCTCCGACATGCGCCGGAGGCAATCGCGGAAGCCTTTGTCGCGACGCGAGTTTCGGGCGACAGAGGCCGGGTTCCGGGCACGATCCGTACGGAGGACAGCGCGGCAATATTGGCGAGGATTGGCTAACGGGCCATCGCAGAGGGCGGACGCCCGTGGTCTATACGCCGCGCCTTTCCCCGATCCGCTACCGCAGGCGGATCACGGCACAAAGCCCATGGATTTTTCCATCCAGGACGCGAAAGCTTGGGCCTGAGGCGAGGGGGCGAGTTTGTCGGATACCATGATCCAATGGCGCTCTTTCGGCCTTAGGATCGGCAGGGGCAAGGCCGCAAGGCGGCCGTCGGCGAGGGGGCGCTCGATCAGCCCCTTCCAGCCCAATGCGATGCCCTGACCTGCCATCGCGGCGTAAATCCCGTCGGAATAGCTGCTGAACCTCAGCCATTTGCCGCTGGGGCGGGCGCGGTGGCCTTGCGCTGTGAACCATTGGCCCCATCCCATCCATGTGGGTTCGGGCGCATCGGCCTCGATCAGCGCGCCGCAGCGCCCCGCGATCAGGTCATCGATGGTGACACCGGCAAGCGCATTGCGGCGCGCGGGGGCGCAGACCGGCACCACGGCGTCCCCCAGCGATCCAAGCACCGTCATGCCGCGAAACGGCGGCGCCCCATATCTGACGGCAATATCGATGCTCGGGTCATCCGGGGCGGTCCAGGTATCGCTCGACACCACGCGCAGGTTCGCCTCGGGCGCGATATCCCGAAATGACGACAATTCGGGCAGCAGCCGAAAATGCGCAAAGGCCACCGACACCGCGACCGTCAGGTCAGCCGGACGGTCGCGGATACCGGCAATGGCATCCGCGATCCGGTCAAAACCGTCACCGGTGGCCGCGAATAGGGCGCTGCCTTCTTCTGTCAGCACCACCCGCCGGTTGGCGCGCAGAAACAAGGGGCAGCCGATTTCAGCTTCGAGCTGCTTCATCCGGCGCGACACCGCCGCCTGCGTCACGCCAAGCTCCTCGGCGGCGCGGGTAAAGCTCTCGCGCCGCGCCGCGGCCTCAAAGGTCAGCAACACGGTCAGGGAGGAAATGCTGCGGCGCAGCCTATGCATGGGCAGTCCTTTCCATTCGCTGGGCGTATGTATTTCTGGCCCGGAAATGCCGTTGCGGCAAGCGATTGTAACGCGCAGGCTGTTCCCAGTGTTACGAGGAGGTATGCAATGTTCGATACCGACGGAGGAAATCACCCCGACATCGCGCGACATCTCGCGGCCCGCCGCCCGGGCCATACGCTGCCCGCGCCGCTTTATACCTCCGCCGCCGTCTGGGCGGCCGATTGCGCGGCGATTTTCGGCCAGCACTGGATCGCCGTGGGGGTGGCCTGTGACGTGCCCGAGGCGGGCGATGTGATCGCACTGGATATCGGACCTTCTTCCATCGTCATTCTGCGCGATGACGAGGGTGGGCTGCGCGCGTTTCACAATGTCTGTTCCCATCGCGGGGCGCGGCTGGTACCGCCGGGGCGGTCGATCGTCGGCAAGCTCGTGTGTCCCTATCATCAATGGACCTATGATCTCGACGGTGCCCTCGCGCTCGCCCCCCATATGGGCGTCGATTTCGACCGCGCCCTGCATCACCTCAAGCCGGTGGCGCTGCGCGACGTGGGGGGCATCCTCTATGCCTGTCTCGCGCCCGATCCGCCTGCCGATATCGAAGAACTGGCCACCGTCATGGAGCCGCGTCTGGCAGATTACGACCTGCGCAATGCAAAGGTCGCCTTTGAACAGGACGTGATCGAAGAGGGCAACTGGAAGCTGACGATGGAGAACAACCGCGAGTGCTATCACTGCGCGTCGAACCATCCGCAGCTCGCGCTCAGTTTCCACGCCGCCGATTTCGGATACGACCCCGAGAACCTCACCGAAAGCGAGCGGGCCGAGGCGAATGCCCTGCTGGACGCCTATGCGAAATACGGCGCGCATTGGACCGGGGAGGGGCTGGCCTATGAACCTGTGGAACATACCGTGGGCTGGCCGACAAATTTCCGCACGCAGCGGCTGATCATCGCCGGACTGGGGGAGAGCCAGACGCCCGACACGCGCGCCGCCGTGGCGCTTTCGCTGGGCAAGGCGAACCGCCCCTGGATGGGCGATGTGCATCTTTGGGGCATCAATTCCTGGAACCATATCATGTCAGACCATGCTGTCGTCTTTGCCGCCTACCCGGTCGCCCCCGACCGGACATTGGTGCGCACGAAATGGCTGGTCCATGCCGAGGCTGTCGAGGGCGAGGATTACGACCTTGAGAACCTCACGGCGGTCTGGAAGACAACCAATGCCGAGGACGCGCATCTGGTGGCGCTGGCGCAGCGCGGGGTCTCTTCTGCCGGATATCGGCCCGGGCCCTATTCGCGCTTCACCGAACGGGCGCTGGATGAATTTGCCAGCTGGTATGTCGCGCGGATGCAGGCAAGCGGATACGCGCTGTGACCGAGATCGACCTCACCGAATGGGACAGCCGGCGGCGGCGGCGCTTCCCGCCGGACCGCTGGGGCAGGCTGGTCTGTCGGGGCGTCTGGGACGAAGCGCCAGAGGTGCGGACCTTCCTGCTGACCCCGGAGGACGGCAGCCGGATCGAACATGACCCGGGCCAGTTCATGACCTTCCGTATCGAAACGGCGGCGGGGCGGATTGAGCGCTGCTATACGATTTCTTCCTCCGCGGCGCGCGACGGCGGCATTGAGATCACCGTCAAGCGGCAGCCGGGCGCGGGGTCGCGCCAGTTGCACGCCACGCTGTGCCGCGGCGCGCGGATCGAGGCCTTTGGCCCCTCTGGCCGGTTCGGCCCCGCCGCCTGGCCGGGCGAGGCCTATGCGCTGATCGCGGCGGGGAGCGGCGTGACACCGATGCTGTCGATCCTGCGCACCGCCGCCGATAGGGGCATTGATCTCGACGCGGTGCTGATCCAGGTCGCGCCGCGCGAGACCGATTGGATCGTAGCGGCCGAGACGGAGACGCTCGCCCGCCGCCTGCCGAAGCTTGCGGTGGCGCGGCTGACCACGCGCGAGGCGGCATCGACCCGGCTGGACGCGGACCTATTGGCGCGGATCGTGCCAGACCTCGCCCGCCGCACGGTTCTGTGTTGCGGCCCGCAGGGGTTCATGGCCATGGTGCGCGCCGCGGCCCGCGCGGCAGGCGTGCCGCCCGAGCGCTACGGGGAGGAAAGTTTCGATTTCTCATCGCCCGAGGCCGAGATCACGCCGGGCACCGAAACCCCGCTGCGCAGCGTCACTTTCGCAAAGTCGGGCCAGGTGTTTTCCTGTGCCGAGACCACGACGATCCTCTCGGCGGTCAAACAGGCCGGGCTGCCGCTGCCCTCCTCCTGTGCGCGGGGGATGTGCGGCACCTGCAAGACGTTCAAACATTCCGGTGAAGTCACCATGTCGCATGACGGCGGCATCCGCCAGCGCGAGATCGACCGCGGCTTCATCCTGCCCTGCGTCAGCCGCCCGCTGACCGACATCGTCCTTGATTGTTAGGAGCGCGCCATGAAGGATACCCCCGGAACCGACCCGTTGCTCACGCCGTTCCGGCTGAAGCATCTGACCCTGCGCAACCGGGTGATGATCACCGGCCACGAACCGGCCTATCCCGAGGATGGGATGCCCAAGACGCGCTACCGTCTCTATCACGAAGAGCGGGCCCGCGCGGGCGTGGCCCTCACCATGACGGCCGGCTCGGCGGCGGTGTCGCGCGACAGCCCGCCGGTGTTCAACAACATCCTCGCCTATCGCGACGAGGTCGTGCCCTGGATCCGCGAGCTGACCGACGCCTGCCATGAACATGGCGCGGCGGTGATGATCCAATTGACCCATCTGGGCCGGCGCACGACCTGGAACAAGGGCGACTGGCTGCCCGCCGTGTCGCCCGGCCCCCACCGCGAACCCGCCCACCGGGCCTTCCCCAAGGTGCTGGAGGATTGGGACATCGCGCGGATCATCGAAGACTATGCCGCCGCGGCGGAGCGGATGCAGGCCGGCGGGATGGACGGGGTAGAGCTTTACGCCGGCGGTCACCTGATGGACCAGTTCTGGTCGCCGCTCACCAATGCGCTGACCGGGCCTTACGGGGCCGACACATTGGAAAACCGCCTGCGCTTCACCACCGATGTGCTCTCGGCGGTGCGCAAACGGGTTGGCCCTGATTTCATCGTCGGCATCCGCGCCACGGCGGATGAGAGCCAGGCCGGTGGCATCACCGAAGCGGAAGGGATCGAGATCGGGCGCAGGCTCAAGTCCAGCGGGATGGTCGATTTCCTGAATGTGAACCGGGGCCGGATTCACACCGATCCCGCGATGACAAAGATGATCCCCATCCAGGGCATGCGCTCGGCCCCGCATCTGGATTTCGCAGGCCGTCTGCGCCGTGCCACCGGCTTGCCGACCTTTCACGCCGCGCGGATTCAGGATGTCGCCACCGCCCGCCACGCGATTGCCGAGGGGCATCTCGATCTGGTTGGCATGACCCGGGCGCATATGGCCGACCCGCATCTGGTGGCCAAGATCACCCAGGGCCGGGAGGACGATATCCGCCCCTGTGTCGGCGCGAACTATTGTCTGGACCGGATCTATCAGGGGGGCATGGCCCTGTGTCTGCACAACGCCGCGACGGGCCGCGAAGAGACGATGCCCCATACCATCCCACCGGCGCAGAAGCGCCGCCGGGTGACGGTCATCGGGGCCGGTCCGGGCGGGCTGGAAGCGGCGCGCGTTGCGGCGGCGCGCGGCCATTCGGTGACCCTGCTCGAAGCTGCCAGCGCGCCCGGCGGTCAGGTCCGCCTGACCGCGCGCTCGCCGCGCCGTTCCGAGATGATGGGGCTGATCGACTGGCGCGTCGCGCAATGCGCGGCGGCCGGGGTGGACATCCGCTACAACACCTATGCCGAGGCGGAAGACGTGACCGCCCTCGATCCGGATGTGGTGATCGTCGCGACCGGCGGGATGGCGCATCGGATGCTGTTTGAAACCGACAGCGAGCTGCCGCTTGCGGTGACCTCTTGGGACATTCTCTCGGGCGACGTCGCCCCCGGCCGCGATATTCTGATCTACGATGAGGCGGGCGATCATGCCGGTCTGCAAGCTGCCGAAGCGGCCCTTCGCAGCCATGCCAAGATCGAGATCATGACCCCCGACCGCTCCTTTGCGCCCGAAGTCATGGCGATGAACCTGTCGCGCTATATGAAGGCGCTTCAGCATGACGATGTGCGTTTTACCATCGCCCAGCGGCTGGTCGGGCTGGAGCGTCTGGGGAACCGTCTGCGCGCCACCCTCGGCACCGATTATTCCGACCGCGTCACCCATGCCGAATATGATCAGGTGGTCGTGAACTACGGCACGATGCCGCTCGATGAGCTATATTTCGACCTGCGCCCCCTGTCTCGCAACGGCGGGGCGGTAGATCACTCCGCCTTGATCAATGGCGAGCCGCAGCGGCTTGAGACCAATCCCGATGGCGCGTTTCAGCTTTTCCGGATCGGCGATGCGGTGTCGTCGCGCAACACCCATGCGGCCATCTACGACGCGCTGCGCCTCGTCAAAGATCTCTGATCCGCAAAAGCGGGGTGCGGTCCTCAATGCCCGCGCCGGTCGCGCTCTATGATCGTTGGGCCTTGATCGCGAAGAGGGCGAGCCGCGCGCTTCCGGAACTGTGTCACGCGGCGCCGCCAGCCAAGCGTTACGCGGTGAGGGCAGCGGTCACAATCACCTCGACCCGAAGCTCCGCATCGGCCAGCTTCGCCTCGCCGCAGGCGCGGGCCGGGGCGGCTCCTTCTGGCACCCAGGCGTCCCAGACCGCATTCATCGCGTCGAAATCCGCCGTATCGGCCAGCCAAATGGTCGCCTGCAAGATATGCGCGCGCGAGGAGCCCGCCTCGCGCAGCAGGTGATCGACGCGGCCAAGGCAATCCTCGGTCTGCTCGGTCACCGTGGCCCCGTCGCCAACCTGTCCGCAAAGATAGACAACACCGCCGTGTTTGACGATTTTGCTCATGCGTTGCTTGCTGTGAATGCGTTCGATCATGGTCATACTCTTTCAGGGGTCGGAAGGGGAGGGACGTCAGGCTGGGCCGCGGGGTCAGGGCGGGTCAGATGGCGCAGGTAGCGGCGCTCGAACCCGCGAAAGGCCCATGTGATGCAGAGCACGATCAGGAAATAGAGCAGGGCCGCGGTGATAAAGCCCTCATAGGCGAGGTAGTAGCGCCCGTTCAGCCAGCGCCCGACGCCGAGAATGTCCTGCAGGGTGATCGTGCTGGCGATGACCGAGCCGTGCAGCATGAAGATGACCTCGTTGGAATAGGCCGGGATCGCACGGCGAAAGGCCGAGGGCAGGATGATCCGGCGCATGCGGCTGCGGTAGGAATGGCCGGTGGCGATGGCGGCCTCGACCTCGCCCTTGGGGGTGTCGGCGATGGCGCCGCGCAGCAGTTCGGTCGTATAGGCGGCGGTGTTGAGCGTGAAGGCAATGAGCGCGCACCACCAGGCCGAGGACAGGATCGGGTCCCAGAGGAAGCTCTGGCGGATCACCTCGAACTGGCCGACGCCGTAGTAGATCAGATAGGTCTGCACCAGCAGCGGCGTGCCGCGAAAGACGTAAGTATAGCCCTGCACCAGCGGGTTGAAGACCCGGTGTTGCGACGCCCGCGCAATGGCCATGGGGATCGACAGCAGCCCCCCCAGAAACAGCGAGAGGAAGGTCAGATTGAGCGTGACCCATACGCCATAGAGGAAACGGTCGAAATTCTCGACAATCAGCGCGATGTCGAGCGGGATATAGGACAGCAGGTTTTCCATGATTACGCCCTCACCACGCCGCGGTTATACCGCCGCTCCACCGCGCGCAGCAGCAGGTCAGAGAGGCCGGTGAGCAGCAGGTAGATCACGAACGCCGCCGCCATGAAGGTGAATAGCTGGCCCGTCGAGCGCCCGGCGGTAAAGGCGTTATAGACCAGATCCTGAAGCCCGATGACCGAGACCAGCGCCGTGGTCTTGAGCTGCACCAGCCAGTTGTTGGTGAACCCGGGCAGGGCAAAGCGGATCATCTGCGGCCAGATGATATGTCGAAAAATCAGGGACTTACGCATCCCGCAGCTGATGCCCGCCTCGATCTGGCCACACGGGATCGCCATGATCGCGCCGCGAAAGGTCTCGGTGAAATAGGCGCCGAAGATCACGCCGATCGTGCCCGCGCCGGCGGCGAATTGGCTGACCTCGACATAGCCCCAAAGCCCGGTCGCGGCCCCGATGTTGTTGAGCGTCACCTGACCGCCAAAGAACACCAGCAGGATCAGCACCAGATCCGGCACGCCGCGCACGATGGTGGTATAGGCCCCCGCCAGCCGCTGCGCCAAACGGTTGGCCGAGAGTTTGGCCCATGCGCCGAGCAATCCGAAGACCAAGGCGATCACCAGCGAGGTGAGCGCCAGTTTGATCGTCATGATCGTGCCGTCGATCAATTGGGATTGATATTCCAAAAGCAGGTTCATCGCATGTTCCTCAGAGGAGCGTCAGGGCAGCGCGGGGCGGCCCTGACGGGGGTTTAGGGCCGGGGGGTTACTGGCGCTCGGGCCGACCGCCGTAGATGTCGAAGGGGAAGTATGTGTCGTTGATCTCCGCATAGGTGCCGTTTTCGCGGATGGCGGTGATCGCCGCGCTCAAATCTTCGCGCAGTTCGTCCTCGCCCTTGCGCACGGCAATGCCCACGCCTTCGCCGTAGCATTCGACATCCGTGTGATCGCCACCGAGGAAGGCATAATCGGCACCGGCCTCGGCGCTGAGGAAGCTTTCCTGCGCGATCAGGCTGTCAGACAGCTGCGCGTCCACGCGGCCAAGCGCCAGATCGCGGAACACCTCGTCCTGCGAGCCGTAGAGCACGATCTCGGCGTCGGGGAACATCTTTTCGGCGTAGCACTGATGCGTGGCGCCGCGCTGCACACCGATGCGCTTCCCGGCCAACCCCTCGGGCGTGCCTTCGAAATCGGCATCCTTGGGGGCCACCAGACGGGCCGGGGTCTTGTAGTATTTGTCGGAAAAATCGATCTGGCGCTTGCGCTCTTCGGTGATCGACATGGAGGCGACGATGGCGTCGAACTTGCGCGCCTTTAGCGCCGGGATCATGCCGTCCCATTCCTGCTCGACCAGCTCGCAGTCGCGCTGCATCTCGGCGCAGAGCGCCTTGGCGATGTCGATGTCAAAGCCGACCAGCGTGCCATCGGATTCCTTGGAAGAAAACGGCGGGTAAGCGCCTTCGACGCCGATGCGCAGCGTGTCTTGGGCGGCCAGCGGCAGGGCGATGGCGCTGAGGGCGATGGCGGCGGCGCTGCTTAGGATGGTTCTACGAAACATGGGGTGGTCCTCTCTGTCGTTGATTAGTTCATGCGCGAAAGAAACGCTTGGAACTCTGGGGTTTGCGGGTTGGAAAAGAGCTCGGCGGGCGGGCCTTCTTCGCAGACCTCGCCTTGGTGCAGAAACACGGTTCGGGTGGAGACATCGCGGGCAAAGCCCATCTCATGGGTCACGACGAGCATGGTGCGGCCCTCTTCGGCGAGATCGCGCATGACGCCCAGCACCTCGCCAACGAGTTCAGGGTCGAGCGCCGATGTCGGCTCGTCGAAAAGCATCACGTCAGGGTCCATCGCCAGCGCCCGGGCGATCGCCACCCGCTGCTGCTGGCCGCCCGAAAGATGCGCGGGGTAATAATCCGCCCGGTCCGACAGCCCGACCTTGGCCAGCAGCGCCTCGGCCTTCTCGCGGGCCTGCGCCTTGGGGATGCCCTGGACGTAGAGCGGACCTTCCATGACGTTTTCCATCACAGTCATATGCGACCAGAGGTTGAAGCCCTGAAAAACCATCGCCAGACGGGCGCGCATGGCCTCGACCTGCCGCAGGTCTTGCGGCACAATCTCGCCCCGGCGGTTCCGCGTCATCCGCATCTGCTCGCCCGCCAGCCAGACCTCGCCGGCGTTCGGCGTCTCCAGCAGGTTGATGCAGCGCAGGAAGGTGCTTTTGCCGGAGCCGGAGGCGCCGAGGATGGCGATGACCTCACCCTTTTGCGCCTCTAGCGATACGCCTTTGATGACCTCATGCAGGCCGAAGCTTTTGTGCAGGTCTTTGACTTTCAGGGCTGCGGGGGCGGTCATGCGGGGTCCTCCTGAGGGGGTGAGAGTGCGGCCAGCTCGCCCAGGGCAATCGGTTTGATCGGCGAGCGGGCGCGGGGCGGGGAAATTGGCTGGTTTGCGGGGCCTTCGCTGAGCAGGCCGCGCAGGGTCGCGTCGCACATGCGGCCCTGACAGGGGCCCATGCCGCAGCGCAGGGAGGTTTTGATCTGGCGGGGGCCTTGCGCGCCTTCGCCGATGGCCTGTCGGATCGCCCCGGCGGAGACTTCCTCGCAGCGGCAGACGATGGTGTCGTCTAAGGGGCTAAGGGTCTCGGGCGGGGGCGGGTAGGCGGCATCGAGGAAGGGCCGAATGGCGTGGGCGCGGAACAGCGCGGCACGGGCGCGGGCAGCCCGCTGGTTGCGGCGGTCGGTGCCGAGCTGGCCGGAGCGGCGCAGGATGTCGAGTGCCGCCAATTCACCTGCCGCCGCCGCCGCCTCGGCACCCCCGATCCCCGCACCGTCGCCTGCCACATGCAGCCCCGGCTGGTCGGTCGCGCCCCAGAGATCATGCTCGGGCTGAAAGGCACCCTGCGCGGCGTTCCAACCATGCGCGATCCCGGCGGCGCGGGTGATATGGGTGCCGGGGATCACACCTTGATGGGTCAGCAGCAGGCCGCAGCTGAGGCTGTGGGCGCGGCCCTGCGCGCGGAAGGCGAAGGCGACATCGCCATTGGCTTTGGCGGTCGCGCGGAAATCCGAGGCCCCCGTATAACGCGGCACGCCCGCCGCCCGGATCTTGGCGATCAGGCTCAGCCCCTTCAGCAGGGTCGGCATACCGAAGAGCGCGCGCGGCAGGTGGCGCAGGGCAGAGAGCATATTGCGCCGCGTCTGCGTTTCAACGAGCGCCTGCGGCGGGCAGCCCGCGTCGATCATCTGCGCCGCGATGAGGTAGAGCAGCGGGCCGGAGCCCGCGAGCACGGCATCTTTGGGCAGCATCCCGGCGGTTTTCATCAGGATCTGCGCGGCGCCAGCGGGCATGACACCGGGCAGGGTCCAGCCGGGAAAGGGCACCGGGCGTTCCTGTGCGCCGGTGGCCAGCAGCACATGGGCCGCCGGGGTCGTCTGGCTTTTGCCGCCTTGCGACCATGTGACCTGCGGCCCCTCGTCGAGCCGCCAAACCGTGGCGCCCGTCTGGATCGTGATGCCCGGATGGGCGAGCGCATCGACCAAGGCCGCCCCCGCCGCATAGGCTTTGCCGAGATAGCCACGCTGGCCCCGGTTCTGCGCCACATTGCGGTAGATCTGCCCGCCCGGACGCGGCTGCTCGTCCAGCAGCATCACGCGAAGCCCGCCCCGGGCGGCCACGGCGGCGGCGGACATGCCTGCCGGCCCCGCGCCGATGATGATCAGATCGACCTCAGCCATCCTGACCTCCGCACAGTCCACGCAGCCCGGTCTGGCGTCGCACGGTCATGCCTTCGCGCAGAAGCGTCATGCAGGCTTGGCTATTGGGCCTGCCGTCAACCTCGACCAGACAGTCGAAACAGACGCCCATCATGCAAAAAGCCGCGCGCGGCGCGCCCGAGGCGGTCTGCCGGGTCCAATCGCCGCCCTGCGCCAGAAGCGCCGCCGCGACGGTGACCCCGGCGGGGGCCGAGGCGGGCGCGCCATCAAGGGTGAACGCCACGCGCTTCCCGGTCTCAGGCGGCGTGCGAAAGCGCGAAGCGACGTTCATCGAAAGCCTCCAGATCAGGGGTGGGGGATGTGTTCAAAATCCAATCCGCCAGCACGCTGGCATGCAGCGGGGCGAGGGTGACGCCGCTGTGGCAGGTCACCAGAAAAGCACCGGGATGCGCGGCGGATTTGGCATAGACCGGGTAGCCATCGGGCGACATGACGCGCAAAGCGCCCCAAGCCCGGACCACCCGCACATCGGTGAGGGCGGGAAAGACGGTGACGGCATGGCGCGCGAGGCCCGACATGACGCGCAGGCTCTCGCGGTCATCGAGCCCGGCATCGGCCTTGGTGCCGCCGATCTGCACCCCGCCTTCGTCAACCTGTCGGATGGTGCTGGACAGAAACGGCAGGCGGTCGCCCAGTTTTTCGGTGATCAGCAATTCGCCAAGCTGCGGCTTGACCCGGGTGATGAACCCCAGATCGCCCGCCAAAGACGCGGACCCCAGCCCGGCGCAGAGCACGACCTGCGCGCTGTAAACGACACCCCCATCGGCCAGCGCAAGCGCAAAGCCCCCACCGGGTTGCGGCACGATGGCAGAGACGGTGGCCCCCAGTGTCACACGCCCGCCCATCGCCTGAACCGAACAGCGCAGGGCGCGCAGAAAGCGCAGCGGATTTACATGACCGTCGCTGGGCGAGAAGCTCGCGCCAGCGACCTCTGGCCCGATGCCTGCCATCTGGCTGCGCAGATCATCCCCGTTCAGCATCTCATAGCGGGCGCGATGGCCCAGATGGTCGGCCTGCCGCGCCATTTCGGCGGCAAAGCCTGCCATCTCCTCGGCATCGGTGAAGAACTCATAGCCGCCGGGTTGGTCCAGCGCCACGTCGATGCCCGTGACCTCCTGCAACTGCCGCGCGAAACCGGGCCAAGCCGCCAGCGCATCCATCGTCCAATTGGCGTAAGGCGCGAAATCCCAGCCCTTGCCCTGGCCCCAGATGAGGCCGAAGTTCCCCTGGGAGGCGCGGGCATCATTATCCGCCCCGTCCAAGACCTGCACCCGTTGTCCGGCCCCAAGCAGGCCGAGCGCCACAGACAGGCCGACAAGCCCGCCGCCGATGATGGTGATTTCAGGGGTGCGATGATGCATGCGATTCCTCCACCTGTAGAATCGCAGCATTGCGCTCATAAGAATAATTGTAATATTTGCGCAAATCATTCCTTCAGGCTATGAATCCCCATGATCCCTCGGCTCACCCACCGTCAAATCGAAGCCTTCCGCGCCGTGATGGAGACCGGCAAGGTCACCTCTGCCGCCGCGGTGCTCGGAACAACCCAGCCCTCGGTCAGCAAGCTGATCGCGGAATTGGAACGCGCCGCGGGCTTTAACATGTTCGAGCGGCAGGGCAGGCAGGTCGTGCCCACCTCTGAGGCCCGTTCGCTCTATGAGGAGGTCGAGCGGGCTTTCGTCGGGATGATGGAGATTTCCCGCGTCATCGAAGACATTCGAGATTTTCGAACCGGCAGCCTGCTGATCGCAGGGATGCCGGCGCTGGCGCTGAAACTCTTGCCCGATGTGATCGCCGAGTTCATCGCCGACCATCCCGGCATCTCCGTCTCCCTGCGCACGAGAAGCTCGCAAGCGGTGCTGCGTCACCTGAGTTCCCAACAGTTCGACCTTGGCTTTGCGGCATTGGACAACGACCACCCCGCGGTGACGCGCCGCGCCTTGTTCACCGCACCAATGATGGGCGTGCTCCCCTTGGACCACGCGTTGACAGAGAAAACCCTGCTGACGCCGGGAGATTTCGATCAACGCCCCTTTATCGCGCTTGGCGCGGAAATCGGCACCCGGTCGGAAACGGATGCCTTTCTCTCGGCCGCCGGGGCGCGGCCTCGGATCGTGGCGGAAGCGCAGTTGTCCGCATCTATCTGCGAGATGGTCGCGGCGGGGGCGGGGATGGCGATCGTCGAGCCGGTGACGGCGATGTATTTCGCCAATCTTGGTCGGATCGCCGCCCGCCCTTTGTCGCCCGCCCAGCCCTTTCGATATGATCTGCTGCTGCCCACCACCCGCCAGCCGTCGCGCGCCGCGGAGCAGTTTCTGAAATTGGTCGAAGCCCGGTTCGATGCGCTGCTTGCCGTCTGAGCGGGGCTGACGCCCGGTAGGCTTTTGTGGGCGGGACGGATGGCCCGAAGGCATTCTAAAAAAGAATGCGTGCTATAGCGAGAGGCTATTTGCACAGAATGGGAAACCGGTATTCTCTCCCCGCAATACAACACAACAGGAGAGATACCGTGAAATTTCCGACCACTCTGATTCAGAGCGGCGTGATGGCCGCGAGCCTTGCGCTTCTTGCCCCCGTCGCTGCCCTTGCTGCGGATGTGTCCATCCGCCTTGGGCATGTCCTGCCCGAAAGCCACAGCTGGCATGCGGCGGCCACGGGCTTTGCCGACGAAGTGAATACCCGCACCGACGGCCGGGTGGAGATCGAAGTCTTCCCCTCCGGCCAGTTGGGCAGCGAGAAGGAAGTGATCGAGGGGCTGCAATTCGGCTCCGTGCAGGCCGGGTTGATCGGCTCGGGCTCGTTCCAGGGGGTTGAGCCGCGCATGGGCATCATCGAAATGCCCTATGCCTGGGCCTCGCGCGAACAGGCCTTTGCCGCGCTGGACGGCGATCTGGGCAGCGCATTGGCCGATATGCTCGACAGCAAGGGCATCAAGGTGCTGGGCTGGTGGGAAAATGGCTTCCGCAACATCACCAACAATGTGCGCCCGATTGAAAAGCCCGAAGACCTCTCCGGTCTGAAAATCCGCGTCACGCCCGACAAAGTGCGTCTGGCCACCTTTGAAACGCTGGGCGCCGAGCCTGCGCCGCTGTCCTTTGGTGAGCTTTATTCCGCCCTGCAACAGGGTCTGTTCGACGCGCAGGAAAACCCGCTTGCGATCATCTATTCGGCGTCCTTTTTCGAGGTGCAGAAATATGTCTCGCTGTCCGAACATATCTGGGGCGCGGCAACTCTGACCATGTCGAAATCGGTTTGGGACAAGATCTCGCCCGAGGATCAGGCGATCGTGGCCGAGGCGGCGACAAGCTGGGGGCTTAAGCAGCGCGACATGGTGGCCGATGCCAATGACGAGCTGATCGAAAAGCTCAAAGCCGAAGGCATGAGCTTTAACGAGGTCGACAAAGCCGCCTTTATGGAAGCCGTCGCGCCGATCTGGGAAAGCCAGCAGGACGTCTATGGCGAAGAGCTGCTCTCCATCCTGAACACCTACCGCAAATGACCCTGCGGCCGGAGATAACCCAAGTTGCATCGGTCGAGCCGGTGCAACTTTTCGACTTCTCGCAAAAGGTGCTGTTCTCACCGGCAGTGCGCGGCGAGGGCTTTATCAAACTGGCGGTGACCACCGGTAAGAAAGGGGCCAAATCCACGGCCCATTCGCATCCCCGCGATGAGGTGACCCTGACCTTGAAAGGCGAGGCGATCCTGCGGGCCGGGGGCGAGGAATACCACATGACCGAAGGCACCGCCGTGCGCTTGCCGCCGGGTCTGGATCACACGGTCGAGGTGATCTCGGATGAATGGGTCGTGGTGGCGGCCTATTGCGACGAATGCAGCCTGTGCCGCGGACCAGAAGGATTTTTGCAGACATGATGTTTGAGACGGGGAGGCTGCGCGGGGCCAGCGGGATTGACCGCGCCGCGCGCTGGTTCGGCGCCGCGCTGGTGGCGGGCTTTGCCGCGATGGTCGTCTATGTGGTGATCTCGCGCTATCTGTTTTCCTCAACCCCCCGCTGGGCCGAGGAAATGCCCCGTCTGGCGCTGGTCTGGCTGACCTTCGTGGGCGCGATCTCGGGCTTTGTGCGCGGCACGCATTTTCGCGCGGGGTTGCTTGATCTGATCTCTCTGCCCGAAAACCTGCGGCGCGGTCTGGGCTTCCTGGCCTGGCTGGCGAGCTTTGTGTTTCTGGCGGTGTTTTTCTGGACCGGCTGGAAGCTTACCCAGATGACATGGTCACATGAGACCACGGCGCTGTCGCTGCCGGTGGGGCTGTTCTATCTTTCACTGCCGGTCTGCTGCGGCGTGGCGCTGGTGGGTCTTGTCCTGAAAGGGGGCCGTTGATGAGCCTCGCGCTTGCTTTGCTCTTGGTGGTCTTCGTGGTGCTTGTGCTGCTCGACGCGCCCATCGCCGTGGCCCTTGGCCTGTCCTCCATGTTCTACCTTCTGATTGCCGATGCCGCGCCGATGATCGTGGTCGCGCAGCGCGCGGTCTCGGGGATCAACAGTTTCACCCTGCTGGCGATTCCGCTGTTCCTGCTGGCGGGTCTGTTGATGGTCCACGGCGGGCTGGCCCCGCGGATCATCGCCCTGTGTTCGGCGCTGATCGGGCGGCGGACCGGCGGGCTCGCCATGGTGATGATCATCGCCTGTATGATGTTCGGCTCGCTGTCGGGCTCGGGCGTGGCGGATGTGGTGGCCATTGGCACCATGATGCTGCCGGCCATGCGCGATCAGGGCTATGCGCCCGGCTTTAGCGCGTCGGCCCTGGGCTGCGCGGGCTCTCTGGGCACCGTGATCCCGCCGTCGATCGTGCTGATCGTCTATGGCACCGCCACCAACAGCTCCATCGGCCAGTTGTTCGTGGCCGCGATCATCCCCGGCATCCTGCTCGGGCTGGGGCTGATGTTCGTCGCCTGGTGGATTTCGCGCCGCAACGGCTGGCAGGGCGGCGAGCCGTTTTCTTGGGCCGAGTTGGGCCGGGCGGCGAAAGGCTCCATTCTGGCGATGCTGGCGCCGGTGATCATCGTGGGCGGCATCCGTCTGGGGATATTCACGCCGACAGAGGCCGCCGGGATCGGCGTGGCCTATGCGCTGTTCATCGGGGTCTTTGTTTACCGGGCGCTGTCCCTCGCCACATTGCTGCGGCTGCTGCGCGAGACGACGGAGATGACCGGCGTGATCCTTCTGGTCATTGCATCGGCCTCGGTCTTTGGCTGGATCTTGGCCGCAGAGCAGGTGCCGCAGATGGCCGTGGCCGGGATCACCCAAGCCACCGAAAGCGGCACCGTGGCGCTTTTGCTGATGATGCTGGTGCTGCTGATCCTTGGCACCTTTATGGAGAGCATCGCGATCATTCTGATCCTCGCGCCGGTCTTCCTGCCGATCCTTGGGCATTACGATATTGATCCGGTCTATTTCGGGATTCTGCTGACGATCAACCTCGCCGTGGGGGCCAATACGCCGCCTTTGGGGATTGATCTTATGGCCGCCTGCCGGGTCGGGGAAATCCCGCTGAGCGCCTCGTTCAAGTATCTTGTGCCGTTTCTGGGCGTGATGGTCGGGGTGCTGCTGCTCCTCGTGCTGTTCCCCGCCCTTATTACCGATCTTCCCGGGATCCTGTTCTGATCCCGGGGCAAATAGAAAGAATTCCTGACATGCCGATAACCGATGAAACCCGCGCTGATCTTGACCGTTTTTGGTCCACCATCGAAGCCTCTGCCGAGATCGGCAAAGGCCGCCCCGGCGGCTTGTCGCGCCTGACGCTGGGCGATGCCGACCGCGAGATGCGCGACCTGTTTTGCGCATGGTGCAAAGAGGCCGGGCTGGATGTGGAGGTGGATGCCGCGGGCAATATCTTTGGCCGCCGCGCGGGCCAGGACAATGACCTGCCGCCCATTCTGATCGGCAGCCACCTTGACACGCAGATCAACGGCGGCCGCTTTGACGGGATCGCGGGGGTGCTGGCCGGGCTTGAGGTGATCCGCAGCCTGAACGACGCGGGCCATGTCACCAAACGTCCCATCGTGGTGGTGAACTGGACCAATGAGGAAGGCGCGCGTTTCTCGCCGCCGATGGTCGCCTCGGGCTGCTTTGTCGGGAAATATGATATCGACTGGGTGCATGATTTGATCGCGGATGATGGCGCGCGCTTTGGCGATGAGTTGGAGCGCATCGGCTATAAGGGCACACGGGCCTGCGAAGCCGGAGAGATCGACGCCTATTTCGAACTGCATATCGAGCAGGGGCCGATCTTGGACGCCGAGAAGCGGCAGGTCGGCATTGTCACCGGGGGCTACCCGGTGCGCGGGATGCGTGCGTCGTTCAAAGGGCAGACCGCGCACACAGGTCCGACCCCGATGGACCTGCGCAAGAATGCGCTCGCTGCCGGGGCGCGTTGGCTTACGGCGGTGGATGACATCGGCTGGGATTTCGCGGTGCATGACGGCAAGGCGACAGCGGCGCGGTTGACCGCATGGCCCAACAAGCCGGGCATCCTGTCGGACACCGCCGAGGCGGTCTGCGACGTGCGCCACCCCGATCCGATCACCACTCGCGCCATGGCCGAGAAAATGCGTCGCAGCCTGTTTGAAGCCGCCGCACGTTGCGGATGCGAAGCGCAGGTCGAGGATGAATGGGAATGGGGCGGCGACATCTTTGATCGCGAACTGGTCGACAGCATCCGCGATGAGGCCATTCGCATGGATTACAACTGGCGCGACATTCAAAGTCAGGCCGGTCACGACGCCTATTTTCTCGCGACCCATTGCCCGACCGCGATGATCTTTGCCCCCTGTGAAAACGGCATCACCCACAACAACGAAGAAAACGCCACCCCGCAGGATTTTGTCGCCGGATTGAACATTCTGCTACATGCGGTGGTCAAACGGGCTGACCGCTAAGTCCGCGATGGATGGCTCTGCGCTGGTTGCCTTTGGGGGCGACTGGCGCAGGCTCAGGTCATTTCGGGATAGAGCGTTAAAAGCTCTTGCGCGATTTCGACGAATTTCCGCTCAGAGGGCGCGAGTTTTTCAACCGGCGCGTGGACCAAATAGACATCCGCGCCAATCGGCTCATCGGTGATTTGTAGCGGCCAAAGATCGCCCCGGCGGATGTCGTCTTGGGCGGTCTTCAGCGGCAGGATACCGATGCCGAGCCCTGCGACGATCATCCGGCGCACCTCTTCGATATTGGTGCTAAGCCCGTTGATCCGATCCCCCAACCGCGTGCCTTCGCGCAGCACCGACATCGGCTCAAGCCCCATGCCTTCGGTCGCGCAGGCAAAGCTGATAAAGGGCTCGCGCTGAAGATCGCGCAGCGCGACGGTTTCCTGGCCGAACAGCGGGTGCTCGGCCCCGCAGAACACACGAAACTCCTCGCGGAACAGGCGGATCGATGGCAGGTTTACCAACGGTTTGGCCAGCAGGCAAAAGCCGATGGTGCTGCGCCCTTGTTGGATCGCCCGCACAATCGCCTGACTGTTTTGCACTTCGCTTTGAAAGGCCACCGAAGGGTAGCGCTGGTGGTAAAGCCGCAGCAATTCGTCCAGCATGGGCGAGACGAGGTTGCTGATAATCTGATAGCGCACCTGACCGCGCTCTTCTTCCTTTGCGTCGCGGATCAGCAGGTTGATGCGCTCTGCACTGTGGAAAATCTCGCGACATTCCTGAAAAATTCGGTCGCCACGTGGGGTCAGTTCAAAATGGCGGCTGTCGCGGTAGACGAGCTGACAGTCCAACTGCGTCTCAAGCCGGCGCAGGGCATTGCTGACCGAAGGTTGGCTTAGCCCCAGACGTTTGGCGGCTTTGGTGATGCCCTGTTCCTTGGCGATCATGTAAAACATGCGCAAAAGGTTCCAGTTCAGATCGGAGCGCGTCTGCGTGATCACCCTGTATTATCCCCCGTTTCGCCGTGGTGCTGGGCCTGTCCGAAGCAGCGTGAGACGCCGCCTTGCCCGCAGTTAGTATTGCCAGCCTTGCGCGCCTTAGACCAGAGCTTGCCTAAGGATGCCCGCCGGCGCGCGCCTCGTCATTGCGTCTTCTCATTCCCGCGGCCAACCAGCCAGCGCCATGTTTTTCCTTGTCATCAGCCGTTGCAGTGGCGCTAAATGAATGTGTAAGTCCGAAAGGTCTGATGCAGAGGCCGGTCCTATGCGTCGTCGATTAAACAAGGGAGATACCTATGAAACTCACTGCAATCCTCGCCGCCAGCACGATGCTCGCTGGCGCCGCCTTTGCGCAGGACGTTGATAAGTCCGACTGGCCCAGCAGCTTTACCGTTGGCACGGCGAGCCAGGGCGGCACCTATTTTGCTTACGGTTCCGGCTGGGCGAACCTTGTGGCCAAAGAGCTGGGCCTCACTGGCGGCGGCGAAGTCACCGGCGGCCCAATGCAGAACATGGCATTGGTCCACACGGGCGAGGCGGCTTTCGGCATGACCACAATGGGCCCCGCAGCAGAATCGCTGGCAGGGACGAACCCGATCGCACCGGGGCTGGAGATGACCAACGCCTGTGCCATGTTCCCGATGTATCAGACGCCCTTCTCGGTGACTGCGCTGGCCTCTTCGGGCATTGAAAGCGTCTCCGACATTCCGGCGGGTGCCAAGATCGGCTTTGGCCCGGCGGGCTCCACCTCGGACACCTACTTTCCGCGCATGATGGACACGCTTGGCGTGGACTATGAGCGCCGCAACGGCGGTTGGACCGATCTGGGTGGTCAGTTGCAAGACGGTCTGCTGGACGTGATCGCCTTTGCCGCCGGCGTGCCGGTGCCAGCGGTCAGCCAGCTTGAGGTGCAGACAGATGTGAACATCATCGAGTTCACCGAGGAAGAGCAGGCCAAGCTCTTGGAAGAATTCCCGGTCTCCGAATTCACCATCGACGCCAGCACCTATAGCACGCTGGAAGAGGGCGCGCGGTCGGTTTCCATGTGGAACTTTGCCATCGCCAATTGTGACCTGCCGGAGTCTTTCGTGAAGGAGGTCGTCGATGTCGTGATGTCCGACAATGAGCGTATGGTCGGCATTCACAAGGCGGCGGCGACCACATTGCCTGAGAACTGGGACAAGAACACCGTTCTGAAATGGCACCCCGGCGCGGCGGCCTGGTTCAAGGAAAACGCAGATGCCGACATCGCGGATGATATGATCCACGGCAACTAAGCCGTCTTGCGCAGATCGCATGTCGCCCCTAAAGGGGCGGCATGTTTCGCGGCCCCGCGCGACAATCGGGAAAAGGAGCTTCCATGACAGACCAGCACAGCGCCGACGCGCAAAGCCCGATCGTAGCCGAAGGGGTGGATGACGAACCTGTCGAAAGCAACCGCCGCCTGTTCACCGGGCGCGGCTATATGGTCATGGCCACCATTTCGGCCATCTATGCCTTTTTCCACGTTGCCGCGCTGAATGGCCTGTCGATCTACGAATGGACCGGGCTGCGCATCCCGCTTCTGCCGACCTTCCCGATGGAGACCTGGAATTTCCGCATCGTGCATATCGCGGGCGCGCTGATCCTTGGCTTCACACTCTATTCCGCGCGGCGTTTTCCCGAAGAGGGCAGCGCGCAGGGCTGGCATCCGTTGGACCTGCTGGCCCTGGCCGCACTGCTGCCTGCGCTCTACGCGCTCTGGACCGCTTGGGGCATCGCCGCCCAGATCGCGGGGGGGGCGCAGTGGAACGGGATGAGCCCCGAGTTCAAGACCCTTGAGATTTACCACTACGGGCTGCCGCTGCTTGCCGCCACCGCCATTGGTATCGTGGTGGGCTGGCTGCGCACCCGCGAACGCGGGCAGGTGACGCCTGCCGATATTCTGCTCTCGCTCTGCGGGGTGGCGGTGGCGGTCTATCTGATCACCATCTACGGCACCTTGATGCGCAATTCGACCGGCACGCCCTTCGCGCCCATCGGCATTTCGCTGGCCGCTGTCGCCGGTGTCGCGCTGATTATGGAGCTCACGCGCCGCGTTGCGGGGCTGGCGCTGATCGTGATCGCGGGCATCTTCCTGATCTATGTCTTCACCGGGGACATGCTGCCCGGCTTTCTGAACGCGCCCAACATCCAGTGGACACGTTTCTTCAGCCAGGTCTACACCGATGCGGGCATTCTGGGGCCAACCACGGCGGTGTCTTCGACCTATATCATCCTCTTCATCATCTTCGCGGCCTTCCTGCAGGCGTCGAAAGTGGGCGATTATTTCGTGAACTTCGCCTTTGCCGCTGCGGGCCGCTCGCGCGGGGGGCCGGCCAAGGTGGCGATCTTTGCCTCGGGCCTGATGGGGATGATCAACGGCACCTCGGCGGGCAATGTGGTGGCGACGGGCTCACTGACCATTCCGCTGATGAAAAAGGTCGGCTACCCGGCCCGCACCGCCGGCGCGGTGGAGGCCGGGGCCTCTACAGGTGGGCAGATCATGCCGCCGATCATGGGGGCAGGGGCCTTTATCATGGCCGAGATCACCGGCATTCCCTATACTGACATTGCCGTGGCCGCGATCATCCCGGCGGTGCTCTACTTCGTGTCGATCTATTTCATGGTTGATTTCGAAGCCGCCAAGCTTGGCATGCGCGGCATGCGCTCGGACGAGCTGCCCAAGCTCAAGGACATGATGCGCCGGGTGTTTCTGTTCATCCCGATCATCATCCTGATCTACGCGCTTTTCATGGGCTATTCGGTGATCCGGGCGGGCACGCTGGCGACGGCTGCGGCGGCCGTGGTGTCCTGGCTCACACCCTACCGCATGGGGCTGCGCAGCATCGTCAAGGCGTTTGAACTGGCGGGCATCATGTCGATCCAGATCATCGCGGTCTGCGCCTGTGCGGGGATCATCGTGGGCGTCATCAGCCTCACCGGCGTCGGCGCGCGCTTCTCCTCGGTGCTGCTCGGGTTGGCCGAAGCGAGCCAATTCCTCGCGCTGTTCTTTGCCATGTGTATCGCGATCCTGCTCGGCATGGGCATGCCCACCACGGCGGCCTATGCGGTGGCGGCCTCGGTCGTGGCCCCCGGTCTGGTGCAACTGGGCATTCCGCTGCTGACCGCGCATTTCTTTGTCTTCTACTTCGCCGTGGTCTCGGCCATCACGCCCCCGGTGGCGCTGGCGAGTTATGCGGCGGCGGGGATTTCGGGGGCCAACCCGATGGAAACCTCGGTGGCGTCCTTCAAGATCGGCATCTCGGCCTTCATCGTGCCCTTCATGTTCTTCTACAACGGCGCGATCCTGATGGACGGGACGTGGTTCGAGGTGATCCGCGCCGGCGTCACCGCGATCTTTGGCGTCTATCTGCTGTCTTCGGGCATGCAGGGCTGGTTCGCGGGCAGCGGGGCTGCGTGGTTCATCCGGATGGGGCTGATCATCGGCGCACTTTGCATGATCGCGGGCGGGCTGCTGACCGACATCATCGGCATTGCCATCGCCGCCGCGCTCTATGCCATCCAGTGGAAGTTCCGCCCGGCGCCGGATGCGCAGATCGCGGTGCGCGGCAGCGACTGACCGCGTAGGAACGGGGTTGCTCATTGAAGGACGCGGCGCTTCACGCTAGGGCCGCGTCAACATAGGAGACCCCCAATGGAACTGCGCGACAAACGAATTCTGGTGACCGGTGGCAGCGATGGCATCGGCAAGCACATCTGCCTCAAACTCGCCGCCACCGGCGCGCGGCTGGCCATTCTGGGCCGCAATGCCGAACGGCTGGCGGCGGTGGCGGAAGCCTGCAAAAAGGCCGGCGCGCCCGAGGCGCTGCCGCTGACCTGCGACCTGCAAGACCCGGCTGCAATTGCGGATGTGGCGGCACAGATGCGCGATAGCTTCGGCGGGCTCGATATCCTCATCAACAACGCGGGCATCTGGCACAAGGCCGGGCCGCTCGACACGATCGCGCCCGAGATGTTGCAGGCCACGGTGCAGACCAACCTCACCGGGCTGATGCAGATGACACAGGCCCTCTTGCCCGACCTGCGCGAGAATGACGCGGCGATCATCCTCAATGTCGTGTCGAAATCCGGCGTCGTGGCGCAGGCGGGGCAGTCGGTCTATACCGCCACGAAATACGGCGTGCGCGGCTTTACCGAAGTGCTGAAAGCGGATGAGGCCGAGACCGGCGTGCGCGTCGGCGGCCTCTACCAGTCCGGCACCAATACCGAGATGTTCGCCAAGGCGGGCGAAGAGGTGCCGAACCATATTTTCACCGAGCCGGATGATCTCGCCGATGTGGTGGTCTTTGTCCTGTCGCGGCCCCCGAAACTGTGGATTCACGACATCCGCATCGAATTGTAACCACAACTGGCCGCGCTGAGGGCCGCGCGGTCAGACCGCCTTTTGCATCCGGCCGGAACGCGGCGCACCGTCCTGATTGGACTGCACGCCAAATTCCACGTGAAACACGGAGCCGGCGCCAAGGGTGCTTTCATAAAACAGATCGCCCGCCATCTGCCGCGCCAATTGGCGCGAGATATGCAGCCCCAGCCCTGAGCCCTGGGTCGACTTCTGCACCCCATCCGCGACCTGTCCGAACCGGCCAAATACCTCCTCCTCGCTGCCCGCGGGGATGCCGCGGCCCTGATCGCTGATCGACAGGCGCACCTGACCGTCATTGGCGCGCAACACACCTTCGACGACACCGCCCTTTTCAGAGAATTTGATCGCGTTGGAGATCAGATTGTCGACCACTTGCCGAATGGCAAATGCGTCGCCCAAGACAACGGCGGGCGCGTCGATCTGCCCGGTGACAAGCCGCACGCCGCGTTCTTCGGCGAACATCTGGTTTTCCTCAAGGCTCTCCGTCAGCAGCCGGTGCAGGTCCACCGGCTGCCATTCGAGGTTCAGCGCCTGCACATCGAGCTTTTGCGCCAGCAGGATATTGTCCACCAGCCGCGACAGGCGCAGCCCGTTGCGGTGCGCAATGTTGAGCGAGCCGCGAACCTGGGCGTCCATCGCGCCCAGCTTGCCGCTCAGCGCCAGGGCCAGACCGCCCTTGAGCGACGTGAGCGGGGTGCGCAGCTCGTGGCTGACGACAGAAATGAATTCATCCTTTGCCCGATTGGCGTCATCCGCGTTTTGCAGCGCTTTTTCAAGCGCATGGGTCGCGGCGATACGGTCGGTTTCATCGACGAAAGTCACGCTCCAGCCGATGCCCGCGCCCTCGGGGTTCAGGGGATCGTCAATGGGCTGAACACGCGGCTCGTAGATCCGCGCGCCACAGGTGATCTGTGCGGTGCCCTGCTGCGCGAGCCGGTCGATCCCGGTGAGCAGATCGGGGCCAAGCTGGCTATGGGTCAGCAGGCCACTGTCCCGCGCCGCCGCATTGGACCGCACCACCCGGCGCTGCCGGTCGAGCAGGACCACGGGCTCGCTCATCCGGTCAAACAGCGTGGATTGCCCGACGGTGGGCATGTCCATCGTCTTGTTCGCAAGCGCCAGCCAGGAAAACGCAAGAATGCCGAGCGCGAAGGTCAGGGCGGTGGGGTCGAGCCCATAGACGGTGAAGCCGAAGAGCACATAGGCGGAATTGGTCACCAGCGGTGTGACCGTGATCGCGATCAACATGGTCAGCAGCGGCCAGGCCGCCGGTGAGGCTCTGCCATAGGCGCGCAAGAGACAATAAAGCGTCGCCATGACAAAGGGGTAGATCACCGCGACAATAAGGTAATAGCCGGGGCCATGCCGGTATTGCGCCGCGCCCGGGGGGGCGTTTGCCACGTCGATATAGACCAGCTGGTGCCAGCTGTTGGTCGCCACAAAGGTAAAGATCGTGAGTGGCAGCAGGATCAGCGCCAGGGTTTTCTCGCGCCGCCGAAGCCCGTCTGCGCTATGCACATAGGCAAAGGTGAAAAAGCACCATGCCACGGGCGCCATCGCATAGCCAAGCCAGGTCAGCGCCGAGTAGAACTGCTTGCAGGCAGGCACGGGGGTCGCCCCGTCGGAGCCGACCATCATCAGGGTCCAGATCACGCCGATATAGGTCAACATGCAATAATGTTTGCCGGGAAACCGTTGGAGTCGCAGGGTCCAGAACATCACGGCGGTGGCCAGGATGCTGAAGACGAGGGCGTATAAATATACGGGGGCGTCGAGGAGCCCTTCAAAACAGGTGAACATAAAAAACCTTCGACTTTAATTTAATGACGGTAGATCAGCATGGCATTTGGGCAGAAGTTTGACCTTTGCATGGTCGTTTATTGCGGAAATTCTCGGAAAACCCGCTGAAAAGGTTAACGATTTTCTGCTGATGCCGTCTGAAGGCGCATTGGGGCCCCTTTCGCGGGCGCGCTGTTTGGCGCGCCATTTCACCCGTAATTGCCCGGCGCGGCGGGCTGGAAGCGTGACGAAAGCAAAAGGGAATTGGCGGCGCCCCGCCGATAAAGGCAAAACGCCGGGTGAGTTGCCCCACCCGGCGTTGCCCTGTGTGTCCCATCGCCCGAAAGAGCGGCCAGACTACGGGATCAGAGAAGCCCTGCGAAAATACCCGCCATGACCACCGAGACCATCGTCACGGTCACAAAACCCGCGACCAGCATCGGCGGCAGCATATGGGCCGTCAGCACCTCCCGTTCGACTTGATCTTCGGTCAGGGCATTCACGACCTCTTTGGTGATCACATAGTCCGCCGGGAAGCCGTAGAGCGCGGTCAGAGAACAGGCGAAAGCCATCGCCGCACTGATCCCCAGGAGCTTGCCCGCGATGAAGGAAAAGACATACATCCCGAAGATCCCGATGGCGATCAGCGCGATCATGGGCAGGGCCAGTTCGGCCAGCATATCCGGCGTCGCCCGTTTCAGACCGTCAAAGATAAAGACCATCAGCACAAGGATCGTAAAGCCAAAGGCATTGGCCGACCGCAGCGGTTCACGCTCCAGAAAGCCAAGCGAGGTGGCGATCACGCCGAAGATCAGACAGAGGACAAAGGGGCTGATGGTGAACAGCGGCTCCACCAGTTGGGACGTGCCCCAGGCCAGCAGGGCGACCAGACCCAGGCGCAGAAACTTGAAGTAAAAGGTGTTATAGGCCTCCGGCAGTCTCGCGAAGAGCCGCGCGGGCGCCGGCGCGTTGGGGGTGGCGGCGGGGGCCAGATCGCTTCCGCCGGCCCAATCGCCCGCCCGGTGGCGGCGCAGCACCTGATTGCCCTCGCGCTTGAGCATGAGCGCCGTGAGCGGATAGCCGACGAAGCCCTGCATGACATAGATCAGGATCGCCAGCACCGAGAGGCTGGTCAGCCCGGCCTCGGCCGCGGCCTGTGACATGATCAATGACGAGACGACCCCGCCCACCAGCGGCGGCGCCCCGACCACGACCGTCTCCCAGTCCAGCACCAAAAGACCCAGGGTAAAGAGCAGGGCGATGATCCCCGCGATCCCCGCCAGCGCGACCACCACGGTCTTCCATTGCGCCATCAGCTCACGCACCGACAGAAGCGTGCCCATATTGGTGATCAGCAGAAAAATCGCCAGATAGACAATCGGCGTCTGAAACCCGGCAATGGCCACGATGTCTTTGGGAAAGAAGGTCCAATAGCCCAGCAGGAACAGGACCGCGCAGACGAAGACCGAGGGAAGCCAGGATTTCGTTCGTGTCGACAGCACGTCGCCTATGTATAGAATGGCCGCAAGTATGGAGAAGGCAACTAACTGTGGCATAAAGAAAATCCTTAGGTGGCAACTACGTTTGGCGGTTCTGCGCCTGCCGCAGGGCCGACCGCGCGCAACGATTGTTCCATATGGATGTATTCTGCAAGGTTAAATTCTGTTTGTGTGCAGGGCGGGGTAATAAAAGTGAACGAGAGCTGTGATCCGGGCCAGAGGATGCTTGATCAGACGTTTCAGGGAGACCTGCGCTACCTGATGGCGGTGAGCTATATCGTGCTGAGCAACAATCAGGTCACCAGCCGCTATATCGAGCGGGAATATGACATGCCGGTGCATGCCTGGTCGGCGCTCTATGCGATCACCTCCTTCCCGGGGCTGCGGAGCAAGGACATCCAGCATCTGTTCCCGCGCCCGCAGAATTCGATCAGCCGGGTGGTGCGGCTGCTGATCGATCGCGCTCTGGTGCGCGAGGAAATATGCGCGGCTGATGCGCGGGCGAAACTGCTCTATGCGACGGCAAAGGGGGCGGCGCTGCTGCGCGAAATCGAGGCCAAGTCACTGGCGCGGCAGACTGAAATGTTCGGCAGCCTGACCGACGCGGAGCGGGAGGTCTTCCTGAGCCTCTGCCGCAAGATCGCGGGCGATCCGCGGCTGCAGCGGTCGGAGACATTGACGTAGCGCAGGTGTGGATACGGCATAAGCCTGCACACTTGGATGATTCGCGTCAATTCGAATAATCTTTAAGATGTTGAAATAGCGTAAAAAATTTGAATTCAGAAAGAGAGGTGTGGCATAACCATGCACGCCCGAACCATAACCTTGCACAACGAATAAAAGGCACAAAAAAAGACCCGCTTAGTGCGAGCCTTCGATTTACACGGCTGTAGGTAAGTTACTTCTTCTTGGGCGTCTTTTTGGTGCGCGTCTTTTCATACATCACGAACAGCTTTTCCTGATCGAAATTGTCCTGATAGTTCGGCATGGTAAAGGGAGAATACCCTAACGGCGAGCCAGAGATTTGGGAAAACGCTTGAGCAAAGTGGGCGATCTTGCAGACTTTATCGCCCTTCAACAAAGCCAAACTTAATGCCTCGATCAGCAGTTCGATTACAAGGCCCCAACGTTGACAGCCAGCAAAGACCAGTCTCGCGAGAAAATCCGCCATTTCGAAGTCGTCAAATTCCAACTGGGCTTTGTCACAATAGCTAAATACGAGATGAACCAATTCCTCTTCATCCGTCTTTGATGACAAGTTAATCCCTTCAAAGCGCACAGGCTCCAGAAGCGTGAAAAGTTGTTCCTCTTTGCGGATCTGAAGCGCAAGGCTTGGGACACCCGAGAAAATCAACATCAGAGGCCACCGATGATCTTTGAGCAGTGATTTGAAACTATCGAGAAATTTATGGTTAGTTTTGCTATCCCCCTCAGTGAAAACATGTTGGCACTCATCAAAATGAATTCCAATAACGCCTTGTTCTTCTGCATATTTCCGGACCTTTGACCAGATGTAATCTTGGTTACGACGTCCCCTGAGTGGATAACCCAAGACATCCAAAATCTCGGTTCCGAGGCTCATCCAAGTTACCTTTCCGGACAAGAGACATGAAACGATTTTGGCAGGGCGCCCATCGGGCATGATGGTCGTCCCGTCGTTAAACTTCTTCAACATCTCGTCGATCTCAGTCGATTTCCCTTGCCGAGATTCACCAATTACAAGAACGCCCCGGGTCTCGAACCGGCCGCCGATAGATGCGTCGGTGAAGTAACCAGTGGCAACTCGGCTCACGGCGTCTTCAAGTGACTGCGCGCGGTTAAACGGAAAGCGAGCTTCCTTCAAAGGCTTCCTGATACTAACCGCTTCCATGTTAACAAATGACATTATTTCAATTCCTTCAGATTGGAGGGGCGCGCGAACTTCATAGACTGTCCTTTCGGCAAGCCGGGCTTGGAGCGCTTTGGGGGTGCGAGATCTTCCAATGCAGGTGCTTGTGGAGCTTCAGCGACAGGAGTTTTCGGGCCACTTTGTTCACTGCTGTCGTCGCTTGTGATTTCGGAGGCATCATCGACGACCCCGTCGATTACCGATGGCTCCCCACCCAGTGAGAAGGTCCCCTCATTCGGTTCAATTTCTGTGATAGAATCGAGGGGAGCCGTTCCGGCAAGCCTCTGTGTCCGAATGGTCCGAGCACCAGCGAAGGCGGCTTTCGCCAGCGCCTTACACTCCTCAATCGTGGAGTAGCTGCGGGGCAGATTATGTTCGACACCGATTGTTGCGATATCCTTGTAACGCCGACTGCGTGCCTCCAAGAGGCGGTCATCGTAGAGCTCGGTGACCGCTGGATCCTCGCGGCGATACTCAGCTACGAGTTGCAATAGTTCGCCCAAAGTCATGTCTGCAAATGCGGTCGTCTGGATTGTAACTTCGATCGGATCACGAAAGCCCGGCATAAGGACCGTCGCGATATTCAAATTATCCGGATCGACGAAAACGCTGACCTTGCCTTTGAAAAATTGCTCCTCACGTGCAACCTGCAATTCGTCAGAGTTGAACCAGATGCCTTCGAAGACACGAACACCTTCATCGGATGGCGTGGCGCTGACCTCCCAGCCCAGATGGATACGCCGCGTATGAGGATCCACGGCCTCTATCTGGCCACGGGTTTCGTTGATCTCCTGATATACGTCCCAAGGGCGGCGTCCGAAAATACCTACGCCGTAGTTCTTTTGAAATGGATATTCATCCACGAGATAGCGGGTCAGCATGCCATACAGCATCTCCACATCGACCACACCGTTTCGGATGGCATCATAGCCCGGCACATCGCCTGGACGACGGCCAGTGTATCCAGGCATCAGCTTGAAGAAATTGGACTCGATTGTTCCAATGAACCGCTCGTCATGCGCGCGATCTGTCGGAGAATAGGTTCTTGTAATGCCGTTGAACGTTCCAAGCCCCATCAGCGCGGAAATAGTGGCACGGTTGCGCAGACCTGCCCCGTTGTCATTGCGCAAGTGCAGCAGGCCGCATCCCTTGGCAGCTTCATTGATGCAACCATAGCGGATTTGTTCGCGGGTCTTGTCACGGGTCGCCATCCGAAGCAGCGCCAAGGTCGCATCGGCATTGGGATTTTCTGTAATGATCCACGCAAGAGGCATGCGGCTGGCCACATCAAACATGACGATCATGTGGAGCCGTTTGCGGATATATTTGTCCGCGGCCTCGTATGCAAATTGTTCATCGTCAGTGAGCGTATGCCAAAAACCTTCCTCTTTCGCTGAGGTCACCATGGACATCTTTTGCTCGTCCATTCCGCAGAGTTCACCGATCATCAGGGCGCGAATATCTGTGCTGCCCCGCCCTTTCTTTCTTTTAGTCTCACGGAGACCTTCGACAGAGATTGCATATTCAGTCGGCGTCAGGATGGAATCCCGATGTTTCCGCAAAGTTCTTTCCGAGGGGACAACAAGCTCCGGCAAATCATTAAGTTTCCGGCTCCTATTCAATGCCTTGACTGAGGTCTCAAGGTAATTGTGAACATTCGCGATCGAAGGACCTTTTTTGTCAAAGCCAATCGTTTCCCATGCCTCGGTCATCAATTTACGAAGGATCACTGGGAGACGGGAGGTTCTGTTGCCTCGCAGGTGCTGAAGAGTAACGAGTGCTTCAGCACAACGGTCATGGGGATCCAGATCGATGTAGATCTGATAGTAAGCATTGATTGTGCGCCCCCGATAGAGGAGGTGCCCCTTGACCTGTTCGCCTCCCCTTGGGGGTTTGGTAAAAACCCGTTCCCCCAACAAAAGTGTGGTTTGCGCAGCGATAAATTTGCGGGCAGCGGGTGTGTCCAGTTTGCGGCCAGAGGGATTAAACGCCGGATCATTCTCCCTGCACTTCGCAACATAGATATCCACGGCTTGGCACATCGCGAGGTGGAGCCGTCCAAAGGTCTTCTGCTTTTCGTTTTCCAGTGACTTAGCCGAGAAAAAACCGCCAAGGCGCTGCGCCGGACGCCCCCCAGATGCGGCTTGCGCGGAATTGATTTTCGCTCCTGGTAGCTTCAGGTGTTCAACCAATCGATCAAAAGAAACAACGGTGGCAACTCCATCGTCTAGACCAACCATGGAATATCCATTGTCCGCGATCCCGGTGACCGCCATCGGCCGATTCAACAAAGTAATCTCTGTGCCAGGCAAGAAACTATAACGCGGAACAATAGTCATGCTGCTACTCCGACATGTGAGTGCTCCCAAAGAACCTGATCGATATTTGCGTGAAGCAAACCTTGTGCCACCAGCCGGTAGCAGGCTCCAAAGGCACGCCGTTGCGAGACGCCTGCATGCGGAAACAGGTCCTTCATATAATACAGCGATCTCAAACTGCGGGCCGTCTGCCATACGGCATCGTCTGCCTCACAATCAGGGTTGGCCATAAATGAATACATCCGGAACAAATTCTCCCGCCGCTGCCGAGTGTAATCGTTTGCGTTGATAACCATCATATCGTCAGCCGCTGTGTCCGGAGTCGCAGCGCGAACGGCCTCAATTTGCAGTGTTGTCATGGGCTTAATAAGGCTGTCCTCGTTTCTGACGAAGAAGAAGCGACGGTGGCCGCAAGTGTAAGTTGCCATCAAGTCATGCGTATATGTGCGCTTAACTCCATCTACGTCTTCGAATTCCACAGTAAGTGGTTGGAACTGCAAGTCGTAGACGTTGCGTGACATTAGTAGCTGCAGTGCAACGGCGGCCTCTGCCGCGCTCTCGGTAATGCCAATCTTTGGGACCCAGTCATTCGCCGCTGTCCGGTATGGGATGAAGAACTTATGACTTGTGTTGCTGCGTGAACTCGGGTTGCGGACACCGTCAAATCCAAGCATCCCGTGAATTTCATCCAGTGCAATGGGGCTCATACGCGGCAATTTCTGCGGCGCATACAACCAAGTGTCGTTATCTTTAACGGCATCGATATGATCGACGTAGTTTCGTTTCTTTGCGGGCATTGGGTTAACCTATGAAATGAGTAATACCCCGACCGGAAATTCGGTCGTTGTCATCGCATTGCGCAGAACCTGCCCTCCACAGGAAGTGGCAGTCGGTATTCGCGCATGCCTTCTCCGTTCCCGCACGTGGCGAGTTATAGAAAGCGGTGGCTGAACAGAGAAACCTTGAACACAGGACCCAAATATGCTTAAGTCTGCGATGAGAAAGTGGATGGTTTCAGTGCTGTCCGAAAGCAGTTGATCCGTTGACGCGGGTCAGCTGCTTTTTTGTGTTAGTAGTTCGTCATCATAGCGCTCCTTATTTTTCTAACCTCCCGAATGCTCGATTTTGTCATTGGTCTGTAAATTACCACCTCCCACGCCAGAATGGAATATTCACTAATATTTTCACTAGCTTACATAAAAATTATACTCGTTTATTTTTCCACAAGGCAGGGTAGCAAGCCGTAGTTTCCTCCTCTGTGTGTAGCACTAGATTTCGTGCCCGATTTCCTTCTCTCTGCCGGAATTCACTTCCGAAAAAATTGGTTGGTTAAAAATCTCTTTCAGCTACCGTCCCGAGATTTCCATCCGTATCTCCGCTTTTCGTCCATGGCCTATCTGAAACATTGATATGATTCTCATCCCGCTCCGACTTTGGCGCATGCTTGCTTTTCTGCTCCTCTCTTTATCTGCGAAGCCAGAGCTGGGCTGCTAGATCTGGCTCGAAAGCCTCAACCGATCACGATCATACAAATTCATCTTTTGGTCTCCCGGACACCTCAGCACGGGAAGTTCACCTTCAAAAGGTAGCGAAAATCGCACAAGTCGGCGAGATCGAATTGCGACGCTGATTGACATCTATCAGCATCTGATAGATGTCTGTTAAGCGCAATTTTCGGTTGGTTCTTTCATACCCCAGAATTTTCATACAAGGTCAGTGAGAAGTTCTTTCGAGAGGGGACGCCACAAATGCAAATTCCGTCGGAGATTGACACAAGCAGCTGCGAAGGTCTGACCCGACTGCTTCGATTTGCCATCGGGATGCGAAAAAGCGATGCAGACAAAGCCGCACTCGAACGTCTTGAAAAACGATTTGGCCTCGCCCCTTATGATCCGCAGTTCCGAGGTGCCCTAGAAGATTTCTCCCGACACCTCGACGGCTTGGAGCATATCCAACGATTTGACGCCGTTTGTGTGTTAATTTCGGATGCTATAGGCGAAAAAGAAGCAGTGGAGGATGAGCTGGTCACTGACCTCCTTCAGATTAGCCAAAATGAAAGAATACTGCGGTTTTCTTTCGCACCAAGCCTTCTGATTTGCCTCCAGCATGCACATATGACCCAACCTGCCCATTCGGGATGTGAAGTCAGATATGCAGGTGTTGGTCCAGACAAAGAACTCGCTGCGTTTGCATCACTTTTTCTAAATTTAGCCGTCTATACGGAATCCAACCCTCCTTGGAAGCCAGACATGCTTTTTGACGATGGCGAGCCGAACACAGAGCATCCCGATCTCGAAATCTCATTTCCTCCCGCAGAATTCAAATTAATTGACGCGCCCCACCTTGAAGAAAGCGTTCGAGCATCAGGGCTTCCCCGGGCGGTTGATCGCGGGAAATACGATCTTGAAAGCGTAATGCTTGAATACCTTTGTGAAACCGAAGGTTCAGCCTTGATTTTCACCTCTGAAAATTTCCTTTCATCGACAAAGCAGTCGCGACTTCTGGCTCGGCAGCACCTTCTGGATCACTTCCGATTGCGAAAGGTAACAGAACTAACAACGGGTCAGCCTCATCGTTTTCTTATTGAAATCGACCCAATGGGCCAAGTGAACGAAGAAATTCAAATGGCTGTAGCTGCAACATCCGGCCGTCCTAGCAGAACCGGGGAGGGGCGAAAATTAAATCGCAGAAAATCTGCATTTATTCCTGTTTCCGATATTCGCTCGGCAGGCGACACATTAAAGCCTTCGCGCTATTTGGTGACAGGTCCAGCCGGTGGGCAAAATCTCGCGGAGCATTTTAACAACGTTTTCCGCCCGGCAAAATATAGGCTGGCCGATCTATTCGAAATTATTCGGCCGAAAGCAACAAAGCATGATCCGGTCGGAACGTTCGCCATTCAGGAAGTCCGTGCTGGCAATATATCAGCAAACGGCGAAATCACCGGGGAGCTTCGGAAAATTGTCGTTCGTTCGACCTTGGCGATTGGACTAGAAGAACAGGTCATCAAACCAGGTGACATCTTGTTCGCGCATCGGGGGCCAATCGGCCATGTCACATATGTGACCTCCACGGATGTCGAAGACACCAATATCTGGGCCAGTCAAACGCTTCTTATTTTTCGACCACGAAGAAGAAGCTCGAGAGACCGCAATGCGATGTATTGCGACCCAAAAGTGTTGCTCATGTATTTATTAACGCCTGCTGTTCGGGAAGTCTGGCGTAAACTCGCTACGGGTGATCGAAGTCCCTCAATTCCGATAGGGCAAATCGAAAGCTTCCATCTTCCCGAAAACCTCATACTTTCCAAAAAGCCCAAGAAGGTTGGGGGCCAGGCTGAGCCAGCATCGCCAGAAAGTTACACGGACCAAATACTTGCCGAATATCAAAGCAGGCAGGAACAGCTGATAAGGCTGCAAGACATTCAAGCGAGCATGAATGATGGTTTGGTGCGGGTCTGGGAGACGGCCTGGACAAAACATACAGACAGCGAGAAATAATGCTCGTTAGAGTGACAAATTGTTGACCACAGAAGAAGGTATTCACTCAAGTGCCCCCCAGTTGGCTGTCTGTCGAACAGAGATGACGTGTAAGTCGAAGTTTCTGTATCCACTCAATAAGTCAAACCCATCTGTCATGCTAAACAGCTGAAAAATCTCTATAGCACGAGACAGCATCGCCTAAACGAAAATCTAAACTCGCATAAAAATAAACGATATCAATATACTATCTGATTGAAAGGCGCCCATTTCAATTGACAGGTTGTGCGATTCTTAGTTACAAAGCCCGCACCATGACACTCATTATCCGGCATATTCAGCGCGCTATACGCGCCATTTGAACCCCATCACTGGGGGCCGGTCACTTCTGTCACTTTTCCAGCAGCACTGACGCCAACATGGCCGGGCTTTTGCCCGCGGCCCTTCCGGTTTTCGACCAGAGGAGACGACCATGTCCAACAACACACCTATCGCCCGAACCATTTCAAGCTTCCGTATTGCGTGTCAATTGTCGCCCTTTGTTCGGGAGCATTATCGTCATGACTAGCTTTTCCAAAGATCGTCTGGCTGTGTTGCCGACGATGCATGAGGTGCCGCGGCTGGAAGAGATGGAGGCCCATTTCCTCCGTTTCTGGACGTCCATGCGGCGCAACATCCACGAACACGCACGCAAGTCAAAACTCGACTTCAGCATGGAGCGCAAAGCCAAAAACCTCGCAGCGGATGCCCACAAAAGGCGCCTCCTCGAAGCTGGATTGGCTCCAGTCAAGGCGGAGGCGCGGCCCGCAATTCTTGCCTTGGCGCGAGACGGCGGTCGGCTTTGCGGCCCAGAGACATCTGATGACGTCCATGCACTTGTGGCCGCACTACATGCAGACAGCGGCTGGATGCGGGACGTTTCGACTTGGATCATGCAGCAGTTGCTTCGCCATATCGCGGCGGGCGAGCACGGTTTCGCATTGCCACCTGTTATTCTCGCAGGCCCACCTGGCATCGGTAAATCTCATTATGCGCGAACGTTGGCGCAGCTCGCGAGGTTGCCGTTCCGGATGATCGATGTCGGGGGCGGATCCGCAGGTTTCCGTATTTCGGGCACAGAGAAAGGCTGGGGCACGGAACAACCAGGTGTTCCTGTTGAGACCATCTTGGCGAACAAGATCGCAAATCCACTAATGATCGTGGATGAGGTCGACAAGGCGGGCACAACATATAGCACGCGTGGGTCCTCCAGCAGCCTCACGACGAGCCTGTTGCAGATGCTGGAACCGAGCGCAGCGCGTTATTTTGAATGCCCGTATCACCGGGTCCCTTTCGACATGAGCAGGGTGATCTGGATTATGACGGCAAACGACACCGACCGCATTCCCGCTCCGCTGCGCGACCGGTCGCGGGTGTTCAATCTGCCGAAACTATCGACCGCAGACGCGGTAGCGTATTTTGACCGTTTAACCGTGGAAAGCGATGATGAGAAGTCGCGGGATCGTTGCCGTATGTTCATTGACCAAATGTCAGAACGATCGGAAGGCATCAGCTTGCGCCAGATCAGTCAACTGGCGGACGCGTTAAACGTGCCGGACGCACCGCTTTACCAGTAAGTTTGTGTCGGTCCTCCAGCGGGGATCGACACAGCCTTCGGGATGCAGTCACCACCAATACTCCCTGCTAATCCACAGAAAACAGTTGTTTTACCTGCAAGGCCCTAGCTTTGTGCCTGGACATTTTCAACCAGAGCGCCCAAAATCCACCTATGGTGCTCTCGGCGTTCGGAGGCACAACACTATGAACTACGCGCTGCTTGCGCTGAAAGAGAGAGCTCTATGACTGCAGGTAGCCCCGCTTTCCGTTTTGTTGACCTGTTTGCCGGAATCGGAGGGTTGAGAATTGGTTTCGAACGCGTTGGCGGGCAATGTGTTTTCACCAGCGAATGGAATAAATTCTCGCAAGAAACGTATCGCGCGAACTTCGAAGATGATCATCCCATCGATGGCGACATTACCGCGGTTGATGAGGCTGACATTCCCGCTCATGATGTCCTCTTGGCGGGTTTCCCTTGTCAGCCCTTTTCCATTGCGGGGGTCAGCAAGAAGAATTCCCTTGGTCGAGCGCATGGTTTCGCCGATGAAACTCAAGGGACGCTGTTTTTCGATGTCGTCAGGATATTGCGTCACCACCGTCCAAAGGCTTTTCTACTAGAAAATGTCAAAAACTTGCTCTCCCATGATAAGGGGAATACCTTCAGGGTAATTCTTCATGCCTTGGATGAGTTAGGGTATGAGGTCGATCACAAGGTAATCGACGCGCGGAGTTGGGTTCCGCAGCATCGCGAGCGCATTTTCATCACCGGATTTCGTCGAGATTCTCCAACGCGGTTTTCACTCGATGACGTTGTTGTTCCTTCAGGGCCGAACCCGGTTTTGTCCAGCATCCTCCACCCCGGAGACGGGACCGAAATCTCAGAAGAGCCGTTTACGGTTGGTCCATTGGCGTCGGTCGCGCCTAAATACACGCTAACGCCGAACCTTTGGAAGTATCTTCAAGCGTATGCGGCCAAACACAAGGCTGCTGGAAACGGTTTTGGCTTTGGCCTCTGTGGCCCAGAGAGTGTAGCGCGAACGCTGAGTGCTCGTTATTACAAAGATGGCAGCGAGATACTAATTGATCAAAGTGGCGGCATCCCTAGGCGTCTGACACCCCGTGAATGCGCGAGATTGATGGGCTTTGATCAGCCGGGCTCGAATCGCCCGTGGAAAATCGTAGTATCCGATACCCAAGCATACCGGCAGTTCGGAAACGCTGTTGCGGCACCTGTAGCAATCGCAATCGCCGAAGCCATGGCTCCTTGGATCGTCAATACGGTTGCCCTTACATCACGACGAGGAATGCTCGCCTGAGCATGATCTCATGAAGCTGGGCTGCGACCGACTTTAGAAAACTCCAATTTGAAATGGGAAACTAAATGAACGACTTGATTAATGAGCCCGATGCTTCCCGATTGATCTTTGGTTTGCGTGATACCGGCTACAATTTCAGAACTGCATCTGCAGATATCATCGATAACTCCATCGCTGCGAATGCAGATGAGATTCATGTCCGGGTTTCAATGGCCGCGGATGGACGGAAGTTTGTTTACTTTGGTGACGATGGCGATGGTATGAATGAGGCGGATGTCCACGATGCCTTGCGTTACGGGGCGCCAGTCCGCGAAAGTCTCGCGAGCCTCGGTAAATTCGGCCTCGGTCTCAAGACCGCTTCGAGCTCGGTATGTCGACGTTTTACGGTCATCTCACGAAAAGATGCAACGGAGCCGCTTGCGAAGCTCGCGTGGGACTTGGATCATGTTGAAGAGACCGGTGAGTGGGAAATGCTGCGGGAACCTGTCGAACCACACGAAAAAGAGGCTTGGGATGAGCTGTGCGGAGAGACAGGCACGCTCGTTGTCTGGTCGAAGTGTGATCGCCTTCTTTCAAAAAACTACGACGAGCCAGGGGGAACGAAGGAACAGGGGGCGATCAAACGTTTACGAACCGGTCTCAAGGATCACCTAGGAACCATTTATCATCGCTTTCTCGATACAAGCGACGCTCGGGTGAGGAACGTAATCATTACGGTTGACGATGAAGCTGTTTTGCCATGGAACCCATTCTTCACGGAAAAATCTGAACAGGTATTGGCGAGCGCTCAGCAGGTAATTGAGGTTGCATCTGACGATGGAGAATCCGCAGGCGCAGCTACCATTAAGGCTTGGATCCTGCCGAATTCCAATACTTTGAGTGATGAGGAGAAAGCCAAGGCTCGAATTACAAACAGAGGACAGGGTTTCTATATCTACCGTGAAGGTCGCCTAATAAATGCAGGTGGTTGGCTTGGTGTATTCGGTTCTCACGGAACGTTTGAGCCGCACATGTCTCTGCTTCGGATCGAATTTGACTTCGGTCACGAGCTTGACGAAGCATTCTATGTCGACGTGAAAAAATCCCGTATTCTGTTCGATCCTGCAATCGAAGAATACCTAAACAGTCTGCTCCGGAATTCCCGTCGAGAAGCGGAAAACCGTTACCGCCGTAAGGAAAAAGAGGCGGCGATAAAGGCTGTTCTAAGCCATACTTCATCAAACGTAAGCATTGCAGAAACACCCGGGACAAAAAAGCCGAAGGTTGAGGAAGCCGACGTCGAAACGCAAACCGCGATTGTTAGTAACGCGATGGGCCAGAGAATTCAAATTCGAAAACCTGTCCAGAACAATGTCGATCCTGAAAGCATCTCAGTCGCAGCGGTCGACAACATCACCACTGGAGAGCTCTGGGTGCCTGGGTTCCGAAGCGCCGGAACGGACGGTCATGTTCCGGGCGTCGAGATCAATAGGCATCACGACTTCTACCAGAAAGTTTACCTTCGCGCTGGGTCAGGCGGCTACGCGGTTCAAGGAATGGATTTACTCCTCTGGGCATTTGCAGTGGCCGAAATTGAATACTCCAATGATGAAATGGCCCCTATCTTCACTGACATCCGCGAAATCGTTTCTTCAAACCTCAGAAAACTGCTGCGCACTGTCCCTATGCCCGGCGAAGCAGACCTGAGTGAGGTCGATTCGGAATTCGAGGAAGACTAGAATGCTCGTCCCACGTCGTGACATCATCGCGAATGAACTCGCCGAAGGCACCGGAGCTACGATCGCTGTTCGTCCGTTCGATGTTGGAAAGCGAAAGGGTTTGAAACTTTGGTTCGACGACCTTGGTGAAAAGAACGGCCCGGTTGCGGAGCTCAAGCCACATGGGATCAAATCACATGAGGTTCGGATTTCATTTGGCCTTTTTTCGGCGCCTATTGTTGCTCAAATGGCTCAAGCTGATATCGAGGAGCTGACTTTGGCACGATCGTTGATGCGGTCTGTGGCCGCTGTAACCGATTTTTCTATCACCAACCAATCCCTAGAGAACTGGACCGTTGACGTTGGAAAATTCGAGGCGCTTTCAATCTATCGCCATAAGGATTTGCATCCAGATAGTGATGAAGCTGTAACGACTACTTGCCGGCAAGCCATCGTTCCCCTCATGGCCGCGATGGCAGAGTTGATAGGATACGATATCGTAGAGAATCCTCTCGATTCAGATGTGCCGGAAGTTGAAGGTGGCATGAGTCGGGCAACTGTCACACGGCGGGAACGTAATCCGCGGAGTCGGCTGCTGTGTCTTCGTATACATGGACACATCTGTAAAGCTTGCGGCATGGTGCCAGAAGAAGTTTACGGTATTGCTGGCAACATCATCGAAGTTCATCACCTCGAGCCTGTTTCGATGCTTGAAAAACCACGACCTTACGATCCTGAAACTGACCTCGTGCCACTCTGCCCGAACTGTCACCGGGCTGTTCATTCTCGGCGCCCTTGGCCACTCACTCTGGACGAGCTTTCGTCTGTTAGGGTGTCTCAACATGCGTAAATATGCCCATTTGCCGGAAACGTTCGGCGCAATCATTGCCCAAAGACCCGAGAAATTTACAGTCTCCGATAGAGTGCTGGATCCTGAGATATTAATTGATCGGGAAGGCGAACGAATTACAGCTACCCTTGTAGGAGTTCGAACTATTCGTGGCGTTCGGCACGTATTGTCCGGCCCATCGTCGAACCACGCATGGGTGATAGATGGCAGAACGCTGCGCCCTTTACCCTCAGACTCCCCCAAGACATTCAATTCTACTCTCCAAGGCCTAGATCCAACAAATCTGAGTTTTAGTGAAGCAATCCAGCTACTTCGGATTAATGATACCCCCTTGACGGTGAATGCGACGACATCATTTCACACTGAAGGTCGCATCGACGCCGATCGTCTCCCAGATACGGTGGAAATACCGGGCCTGAATGCTGATCTCTTTCCGTATCAAGCAAAAGGTGTAAGATGGATGCATGCTACTATTGCGCGCACCGGCGGACTTATTCTTGCCGACGAAATGGGGCTTGGCAAAACCCTGCAGATCATTGCGCTACTATTGATGGATCCACCGCCATTTATCTCTCCCGCGCTGGTAATCTGCCCAACCAGCCTTATCGCAAACTGGGTTCGAGAGATCGAACGTTTCGCCCCCTCTCTCACAATTGAAGTCCACCGGGGACCGCGCCGCACCGGAACATTTCGAGGGCTTCAGAACAGTAACATTGTCATAATGACCTACGATACGATGGCAAATGATATCGCTATCATTTCCGCATTCGAATGGAGCTGGCTAATCTGCGACGAAGCCCAAGCAATCAAGAACCCAGACTCAAACCGTCGGCAAGCAATCGCAACGATCCCACGTCAGTGTGCGATACCGATGACAGGGACGCCCGTGGAAAATACTCTGTTGGATCTCTGGTCCCTAATGGATGTCGCAATTCCGGGAATTCTGGATGGGCGTGATGATTTCGAAAAGCGATACCCAGATACCCTAGAAGCAGCCAAAGCTTTAGCGTCTGTAACTGATCCTATCATTTTAAAAAGAAGAGTATCTGAGGTGGCAGGTGATCTGCCCGAGCGCATCGACATAGACCTACCATTGGACCTAGATGATCAGCTTGTTGACCACTACCGACAAGTTCGCGAGCAGACCTTGGAGAAATATCCGGTGGCGGGTGCTCTTGTTGCCACACTCCAACTTCAACTTGTTTGCGCTCACCCTTGGCTCCGGCAAGCTGGGAACGATGATGATGGGGAGTTTTCTGAGATTGCCCGAAGTGATCACATCCCGTTAGTCACACCCAAAATGGAACGGACGCTTGAATTACTTCGAGAGGCCTTCGCAAATGGCCATAAAGTCATAATATTCGCGCTTTTCAATCGGATCGGAGACCTTATCCGTGAAGCAGGCTCTAATCTGCCTGACGCATACTGGGGCGCTATCAATGGTTCGACAGATCAATCAGACCGCCAGACGATTATCGATGAATTCAGTGATTACCAAGGACCCGGCTGCTTGATTCTTAATCCTAAGGCTGCAGGGGCCGGCCTCAATATCACTGCGGCCACCATCGTCATTCATTACACCCCGGTTTGGAACCCAGCTCTGGAAGCGCAAGCTAGCGCGCGTGCTCACAGACGTGGCCAGACTATGCCAGTGACTGTCTACCGGCTCTACTATGAGAACACCGTAGAGCGGGTGATGCTCGATAGATCCGCATGGAAACAAGACCTTGGCAACGAGATTCTTCCCCTTTCAACCCGGGACCGAAGCGATCTTGCACGTGCCCTTAGCATCCAGCCGGAGGCTATATGACTCGAACAGTTTTTCAGAAAACCCTAAGTGCTAACGACGTTGGAGCCACAGGGGGCCACCAAGGTGGCGTGTTGATCCCCAAAAGTGAGCACGACCTTCTGGCTATGCTTCCAACACTCAATCCCGACGTCAAAAACCCCGACGCATGGATAAATTGTATTGACGATCTGGGAGCGGTCCACGAATTCCGCTTTGTTTACTACAACAATAAACTTCATGACCAGTCCGGAACAAGAAACGAATACCGGATAACATGGATGACTTCATGGTTTCGCTCACAGCATGCCAACGAAGGCGATGTGTTCGAAATAAGTAAATCTCAGAAAGACAGTTTTTACCGTATCCGCGTCATCTGCTCTGTAGAAGAAACTATTCTCGAACATATATCCGAGCCGGCCAGAATAAAGCTTCGCGGATGGCGGAGAATACATTGATTAGGGAACCGAAATAAATGGGCTTCCCATTCTTAATTTACAACTGCGCAGAACTTCCGATCGAGCACCTCCAACTCGAGCCCTCTGCCACTAACTCTCTCTATCGTCGGGGAGCAACGAATATTGGCGATGTAATCGGCATGGTGGGCTCTGAACGATACCCGACCTCGGAGTGTGTTTCTGCCTTGAATGCATTAACTGCACTTGCCAAGGTAACCGGACCCCAAAAGACCGATTGGTATATGTTTTGGAAAAGTAGAGATTTCCACTTCAACTATGCGCGCTTGACCTGCCCAGAATTAGAGGCGTTGGACCGCAATGATCCTATATGCCCGGTGGATAAAGACTTATTCGGCAATGCAGGTCCAATGCTCGCACGGGCGGGATTCGATACTTTGGGCATGCTTGCAGAGGCCTTACGTGATGGACTTCCCGACATATCCGGTATGGGGCCAAAAAAGTATGACGAATTCTATGCAGGGTTGATGAAACTGGTTAAAAAGCTCCGCTCGGGAAAAGTCGCATTTGAGCAGCTAAAGCGTGAACCTGAAATAGCGATAGCTTCTGATATTGCCTCCAAATCGAATCCCGCCCATCGCGGTGCAGATCCATATAATCTTTCAGAGCCAGTGAAAGCGTTGGGTCTTGGGATCCTGCATGCGGGACCGAAGGCCAGAATGCTGGAAGCTGCTGGTCTTGTCACAGTCGGAGATGTCGCATCGCTGATGCCGGACGGCTTGCTCGAAATTTCTGGCATGGGCCGAAGCACCATCGAACGATTGGACAACGCGTTTAATCAACTGAACGTCTCTCAGACCGAAGCTGGTGATGTTGACTGGGAAAGATACTGTGCAGGTCTTTGTATCCCGCTCTTGCCTGCAGAGATGCAGTCGACCGACGGAACATCGTTCGTCAAGATGATCGGAGAAACGCTTGGAATGATTGGGGCAACCTTAGAGGATCCAGTTTATCAAAAGATTATAGCCCTGCGACTCTCAAAGCTACCGCAAGATAGGGCAACCTTAGATGAAATTGGCCAATCGATGGCAACGCCCGTTACTCGAGAGAGAATACGCCAAAAGGAAGCAAAGCTTCTCGCCGCACTGGCGGAAGCGCTTGTGTATGATGATTATTCCAACCTGAATGTCCACTTCAGGCCAGATTTCGCTGATTTTTGGAAAATTGCAGCCCTGCGATTTGATGCAGATACCGAGGCCGTGACATTTACCGCTTTGGTTGACGGATTATCAGATGTTTGGGAAGTTGATCGGACCCTATTGCTTGAACACCTCCCACTTATAGCAACTATACTAACCGGCGAGGTTCCAACCGGTATCTCTTTCGGCGATACTGCTCAGTTCGATCAACGACTTTTCACTTTGAACAGCACCGTGTCTGAAATACCATTTAGCCGACTTCAAGTGGGTCGCGCAGCCCGAACCTTATCGCAGCACGGTATCGAAACAATTGGTCATCTAGTTGATGCGGTGTCAGCCGGTCAGGTATCTAGACAGTCTGGAGCCCACTTCAGGTTGGCGATTGACCATCTGCAAGCAGTCGCAGACGCTTTTGATCCAAACGGCCAAGTAAACTGGGACGCATATAATCAAAGTATGAATATCGAGACGGTCCCGGCGCATAGTCCTCTGGGGCCAAAAGATTTTTTGGTTTCCCTGAATGACGTTATTTCCAAAATTTTGACTATATCGCCACCCTCGATGCGGTCAAAAGAGATATTTGAGCAGAGAGTGCTTCATTTTGTAGAGTCAAGGATTACGACTGAAGCCTTGGGCGAGAAGCTTGGGACGCACGGATCAAGTATCAAAAGAGAAGAAACTGTTACCCTCGAATTTCTGAATGATGTTATTATTCAAAAGAACTTTGCTGTCGCCCAAATGGATCTCGACTCGGAATTCCTCGCATTTTGGCAATTTGCTTCGGAGATATTTGATCAAAGTGATGGTGAAGCAGGTGAATTCTGTCGGCGCCTTTCGTTACGATGGAACGTTTTTCAAGCAGATGTCAACGCCGGGCTACCAACCTTGATGGCTGTATTAACGGGGTATCCATACGGGCGTTTGGGCCGATACGTTGGGCGCCGGAAAGCCGCAGAACCGGCAGTCGAACCACTTCCTAAGATTGCCACGGAAATTATGGAGCACAAAACCTTGGTCCTGCGCGGGTTCAGACGGGCACACTGAGTGTCATGTAAGAACTGAGTCTGTTTATTTAATTAGTTTCGGCTTTCCGTTAGAGAATATACCAATGTATTCAACTGGGTTTTTCGACTTTTAATGATTTAGATTGTGCTAGTATATCAGTGAGGAAGTTAAACTTGGCGGAAAGGCTCTAAACCACCTATGCCAAACTTACCTATTGTCAGCCCAACCCCAGCTCTCCGGGAAACATTGTATTCATACCTTGCCCGGCTTGCGGCCGTTTGGAAGACCGATGTCCGTGAACTAGCATTTGACATCGGCGCGCCTTTTAAGAAGCTGTTGAACCAAGATCCGGATGCTTTTGAAGCATTGGCGGATTGGGCCGACCTGGCCCCAGATGTAATGGATGAACTTTTATCTTGGACTGGGGTGAGAGCTGGCGATGTCCGAATGGAATTCCGGGGCGAGTTGTTCGTTTCCAGAGCTATCCGAAATCCGGTGATGCGAGGGTGCCCGGTGTGCTTGCGTGAAGATGCGTCCGCGGTAGACGGTCAAGCTGTCTCGTCCATGGTAATGCGGGGGGACTGGCAGTATCGAGAGGTCAATCTCTGTGTAGGCCATGGTCATCCCCTTATTCAACTATGGAAATCCGAGGCACTACAGGACCGATTTGATATCGCAGCCCGGCTTTTGGAAATAGATGAAAGCATCCTTTCGGGTGCTTTGGATAGGCCAAGACAGGAGCCTTCGAGTTATGATCTCTGGCTTGACCAGCGACTCCAGAGCGGATCCGATCAAACGTGTCTTCGAGATCAATCTGTTCATGCCATTGCCCCGCTTTGTCGGCTTTTAGGCCAAGCAGTTTTGAATGTGAAAACCTCCGAAAGCGACAATACTTCCAACTCAGTGCATACAGTGGGTTTTAATATTGCGGTCCAAGGAAATACGGCAACCCGTGCTGCTCTTGATCAGATCGCGGCGACCGCGACCAAGTCATCCGATGAGCCCGGAAAGATTTTTGGGCCGCTCTACAACTTGTTGAACCGCGACTATCTGAATGATCCAGACTTTGGTCTGTTTCGCGAGATTCTTAGGGAATGCGTCCTCGATCATTGGCCGCGGGCCGCAGGAGAAGTGGTGCTGGGTCAGACTATACCAGAGCGGCGCCTGCACTCACTTTTAACAGCATCAAGGAAGACAGGAATTGGACCCGCGGCGCTGGAACACTTTTTGATCGAGGCTGGAGCTTTCCGGGAAGACGATAAACGTCCTCAAGGTCGTAAGCTATTCGACGCAAAAAAATATGACCCGCTTCTGACAGAAATCCCGACTCTCGTCGGACCGATCGCCATGCGCACTGCAATGGGTGCCACACGCCAAGAACTCGAGGCCTTAGAAGAGGAGGAATTGCTGATCCCTCGAACGAGAGTTGCGAAAGTCAAAAACCCATGGTGCATTTCTGACGGAATTGCTTTTGTTGCCGAACTAACTGCCTGTTCCTCCATCCCGGTGGATGAGGGCGATAAAGGCTGGGAAACGTTGCTTTTCGCTCGCAGGAGAAGGGAAGTAAGTCTTGTAGATCTGATCAACGGAATACGAGACCAGACACTCAAAGCTGGTCAACGAGCGGGGGTCAAGGGCTTCCACGGAGTTGTGGTGCAGATATCCGAGGTAAACTCTTTCGCAGGCCCTCGTCCCAAAGCGCATGTTGAGGTTCTTGACCAAGAGTTCGGAGAAATGTCCGCTGCCGAATTCGGCCGATTGGTTGGGTTGAGAAATAATGGTGTCTTTATGAACTTGGTTGAGACTGGGTATGTGAATACGAGGCTCGTCAAAAATCCACGGACGGGGCAGTTACAACATAGGATGACACTAAAGGATATCACGGAATTTCATCGACGTTTCGTCACTCTCACAACTCTCGTAACCGAAACTGGACAGCATCGGAACACGTTGAAAGGTATTCTTGCGGCAGGAAGAGTCACGCCTTTCTCCCCCGATGGTCAGGATTATGGGGCTGTGTATCTAAGGGCGGACGTTACAAGGCTAATTTAGAAATAACTACTTCTTAGTTCTCCATATTTAGGACCTCACAACTGCTATGGCCGCGCCAATCAATTGTTAACGGTGGAAGAATTGTCTTCGATAATAGCTATTGAACGCGACGTGGCCTTGATCGATCAAGAAATTTAGATCTTTTTTTGCCGACCCTCAACATCGTTGAGCCAGCTTTCAAGACCGATGAGTTCCGTCTCGACTCGCTCAGGCGTCGGCGCGACCGGGTTCATGGCATCCGAAATCTTGTGAAGCAAGACAGAGCACTCCCCGTAATGAACTCGCATGGTCTTGATGCCCTCGCATGGTCTTGGCGTGTTGCTCGGTGATGGCCGATAGCTTTGCGAAGCCTTTCGTGTCCACTTTGCTGACAAAGGTGCGGAGGCGTCTCAAACGAAAATGAGATCATGTTCAGCGACAGGTTCGAAACTTTCGCCGTGCGTGCTGGAATCCAAATTGCCGCTGCACCATGCATCAAGATAGCGGCGCACAGACATGAGGCCGTTGAGCCCGCCCTCCAGCATGCTTCTCAGAGGTGAGTTCCCGTCAAAATGAGGACCTTTGTGGATGCCTTTTAACCAAAGCATTCTTTGCGCCTCGTCCTCAAACAAGAAGGTAAGAGCTCTGTAGATTCCGATTGTCGCTGATATGCGTAAAAGGGTATCAGGTGAAAGCGCGATGGGCCGGTAGTGGTTCGCTTTCATCAACCATCTATAATAGGTGGACCTGCTCGGGTTGCCTAATATGATGATACGTTCCGCCACACTTAAGCCAAGTCGATCTGCGATTTTCTGAAAAGCTCGGAGGCCCGGGCCGCTTGTTCTTGTGCAGTCATCCCGCGATATCGTGCGAACATTAGACGGTAGCGAACCGGCATTTCTATGGAATTCTGTGCTTCGCACTTCGAACCTCCTTCGATCTTTCCTAAATATGGCCTCACGGTGTCATGACCTTACTACGAGACCATAGTTGGGAAATTTATAGCACGAAAAAGTTACTTAATTTGCCCTTCGGACATTATTATTAAATTATGAAGCCATATAGTCAGATGACCTAAGCCTTCTTGTGTCTGGCCCATTTGGCTTATCGAAAAAACCCAGCAGACGACTTTCAGCTTTAGCTCGCTCCCAGTCGTGCTTAAGAAGCCGGGCAGTTTGGGCCAAGAACTTTCTTCTCAACAAGTCATCAGGTGCCTCTACGGCCCTGTGGAGAGTTTCGAGGATATCGTTGTCATTCTTGTCATTGGGGTTGAGGCGAATTCGGAACTCTCCAATAATTAAGAGAAAAGAAGGTGATTGAGTTTCTTTGCTCAACATCATCTTTACCGCCTCAAGCGTAAGCTGTCGTATCCGGTCACGCCACTCTTTGCGCTCCTCCACTACATCTTTCGAGTAACCAGACGCCTTCGCTGTGGCGTATGCAACGATGACCGAAACAAGTGCGCTAAAAATAATTGTATGTAACTCATTCATATTTTTGGATACTTTCTTGTAATGCTCTGACTTGGCTCCGCTCGCATAAAAGATAAGCTGATCGCGCAGTCGATCATAGTCTTACTAATGAAAATACTCCGGACGGTTACGTTGAAAGCAGTAATGGGCTCTGAATTCGACCTGCGGCCGTGCGGCACAGGTTTTGCATGCCGCCTCAAGCGAGCGTCGCCTTCGGCCCGAGACCGAAAATAGGCCTGCTGAGGAAGTTCTACGGTGCCAGCTTAACCTACGGGCAATTCTTTGCTGATCTTTTCAGCGCTGTTAGACCTCTTCATGCGGAGGTGCAGGATGGCCGATAACGACGAATACGAGAAGCCGAAGAAGATCAAGCGACGCCGGGGGAATACCCTTGAACGTTGGGAGGTCGCCCTCGTGAAGGCGATGATCGAGCGCGGCCATTACAGCGATCAGGACATCTTGGCCTATTTCACCCGCCCGACGCGGTCGCTGAATGGTCGGACGATCCACGAAATCCATATAGGCAAGAAGCACAAGGCGACGAAAGCGGCCGATCCCGAGGAGCTCGACGCGTTTCTCGCGACGTGGCCGGACGTGGACCTCGAAACCGGCCTAAGCGCACGTGGCGACGAACTCTTGATCAAGAGCAGGGAGGCGATGATCGCAGCGGTCCACATCTTCAACTCGGCTGGGCTCATGTTCCGCGCTGAGCTGTTCATCACGACCGCGGTCATCGCATGGACCTATTTGCTGCACGCTTACTACAAGCGAGAGGGTATCCCCTACGTCTACAAGGACAATAAGACCGCTCACGGCGCCGATAGATATTGGGACCTCACCAGATGCATAAGCACTGGAAAGTGCCCGATCTCTGAAGGCGCCAAGACTAATCTGAAGTTCTTAATCGACCTCCGGCATGAGATTGAGCATCAGTCGACGAGCCGAATCGACGACGCGATCGGTGCTGAGCTCCAGTCCTGTGCGATCAACTTCAACGATGCGCTCAAGGACTTGTTCGGCAAACAGTTCGGCCTCGAAAAGAGGTTGCCGATCGCGCTACAATTCGTGTCGTTTGGACCGGAGCAGCGGAGTGCGATGAAGAAAGCGTCGTCGCTGCCTACTCACGTCTCATCTTTCATCAAAGCGTTCGAGCATGGTCTCACTGACGAGCAAGTGAAAGACCCCGCATTCCGGTTAAAAGTCGCCTTCGTGCCGGTCGCTGCGAAGAAAGCAGCCGGCGCCGATGTCGCGGTTGTTACGGTCAAGCCCGGTAGTGAGGAGGCGGAAAAGGTTGGGGACGTGATCTTCAAAGAGGTCAATCGCGCTCGATACATCAGAAAGGATGTCCTGACTTCAGTGACGAAGGCCGGCTACCCGAAGTTTGGCTCGGGGGACCACACGGCACTCATGCAGAAGCTCGAAGCTAAGAACCCCGCAAAGGGATATGGTTGCGAGGGAGACTACAAGGGCACTTGGGTCTGGTATGACCGCTGGATCGAGCGCGTCATCGAACATTGCAAGCAGGAAGGTGATCGCTATCGGTGATTGACAAACGTTTGCTGTGATCTGAGCCAAGATCGTGATCAGGCTGGCGAGCGAAGAGGTGTTAAGGCCTGGCTCCGGATCTTCTGACTGACCCATCCGAGGCTTACGGGCTACCGCTTTGACGGGAGATTTTCTGCATTGGCACTCAAGCTATTCTATCGCAACATGCGCTTTCTTTAGCACGGGCAGGAGTTTGAATGTTTTCCAAACGACATGGATTTTCGAGCGCTCCACCAATTTTATTCCGGCATGATGCGCCGGAAGGTCTTAGGTTTGGGGTAATTCAGGCCGCATACGATCACCTCCGATACGATCTAATACGGACATGTATCTGCCGGGTTTTGCGTGCGTCGCCCGACCGAGGAAATTGGAGCGAGATTCCAAATATCCGCGACGAAGTATTGCGCCTTATTGAGGATGCCGAGTGGTATCAGGTCTACGATGTGATCGAAGGACTGGTCGAGTTTATTGAAGGCACACGGGGCTATGACACCGCGGTGCAATTTGCGGAGCAGATCAACGGCCTGTTTGTCGACACTGGCGCTGGCTGGCAGCTAAAACCCGGTGAGGGGGTAGTCATCCGAGGCGATGCCGAGTTTGAAGAAGCGGTAGAGCGTGCGCAGATCTCACTGAGCCAAGCGAATTACGGCGTCGCCGAGAGTGAAATTCGCGAGGCCCTTCATGACATATCTCGCAGGCCTGAACCGGACCTCACGGGAGCCATTCATCACGCCCTTGGCGCACTCGAATCCACAGCAAGGTATCTCAGCGGCAGCGAGAAGCCCTTCAACGAAGTGGTGTCCTTGGTTGGCGTTCCAAAGCCGCTCGACAGCGCACTGTCGAAGCTTTGGGGCTACTCTTCAAATTTCGGACGCCATGTCAGCCCCACGAATGTGCCATCGCTTAATGATGCGACACTCGTTGTCCACCTTTCAAGCGCGATTTGCCGTTACCTCGTGGCGGAACGACAGTGAAGGGGCTTCTTGATTTCGCAGATGAGCGCCACAAAGCATGGTGCATCCACTGCGGCGCAGTCTTGGCAAATGTCGAAACCAACCTCGATCATATTCCATCGAAGAGCATTCTTGATCGACCCTTCCCAGAAAATTTGCCGACGATCCGCATCTGCCGATCATGCAACACCTCTTTCTCCAATGACGAGGAGTATTTCACAGCGTTCCTCGGATCTGTTCTTGTAGGGACCGCTGACCCTGATCACCAGGTCGTCGAAAGGGCCGAGAAGACGTTGAGCAAGAACTTTCGCTTGCAAGACGAGATTGAGGCTCAGCTTCGGGTCGAAGAAGATGTCGATGGGAATGACCAAGTGACATTCGTGCCTGACATCGACCGCATCCGCAATGTAGTCATTAAGAACGCTCGCGGGCACGTATTGTTCGAGCACGGTCAGCCGGCTCGAGGCGAACCGGCCCACATCGCCATAGAACCACTGCAAATCCTGACGCCTGAGGCGGTCAGGTCATTCGAAATGATCGACTATGGCCCGGGATGGCCTGAGGTTGGAAGTCGGCTGATGTCGCGATTGGTTAGCGGCGCAGACATGGGTGCTGACGGATGGGTGATCGTCCAACCGAATGTGTATAGGTTCGCTGTCGTGGTCAATAGTCAGTTCGTCGTGCGAACAGTGATCCGCGAGTATCTTGCCACAGAGGTTGTCTGGGACCGGTGAGGCGAACAGCATGCGGCCAGCACGGCCCGTTTCTTCTGAACCGCGCCAACTATCTGGAGGCTAGTTTCAGGGCGGCAACGCGGCAAGGTTTTCAATATCCAGAGCGGCATAAAAATCTACTCCCCGGCTGGTATATATCCGCTTCTGCAAGTGGTGTGCGTTGCGATCTCGTGTGCGGTGAACTACCGCTCTTCTTCACGATGAGCCCGGCGTCGAACGGGACAACACGGCTGAATGTCCGTTTTTTCGGATCGTCTGGGGTGGGTTAGCACGCGTGGTGAACTTCCGGAATCCGCCCTTGGTGTCGGCCGAAGCGAACGGCCCACATTTTGCGATCTGACTGACTTGTCTGACGATTGGGGCCTTCTCAATCAACCGACAGGAGGTTCCCATGACAGAGGAGAGAGTAACCCCGCTGCGCCAGCGGATGATCGAAGACATGCGCATCCGTGGGATGGGCGAGAAGGCGCAGAAGTCCCACATCCGGGCGATCAAGGACTTCGCGGCCTTTCTTGGGCGGCCACCCGACACGGCGACACCGGAAGATCTCCGCGCGTATCAGCTGCATATGACAGACAGCGGGGTGACCCTGTCGACGTTCAACGTGCGGATCGTCGCGCTGCGGTTCTTCTTCAGCATGACCTGCGGGCGCGAGGAGATGAAGCGCTACATGCAATTCCGCACCGAACCGCGCAAGCTGTCCGTGGTTTTCAGCGTCGAGGAGGTGTCCGACATCCTGATGGCAGCGCCCGGACCGGGGCTGAAGTATCGGGCCGCGCTCAGCATCTCTTACGGCGCAGGACTTCGGGCGTCCGAGGTCTGCAACCTAAAGATCAGCGATATCGACAGCGACCGGATGCTGATCCATGTTGAGTTGGGAAAAGGTCAGAAGGACCGGAAGGTGATGCTGTCACCCGGCTTGCTGGAGTTGCTAAGGGCCTGGTGGCGCGAGGCACGTCCCGAAGGCTGGCTGTTTCCCGGCAAGCCGAAGATCAACCCGATTTCGCCGCGTCAGTTAAGCCGCGCTTTCACCTCAGCCAAGCATATGGCAGGGGTCAAGAAGCCGGCGACATTGCACACGTTGCGACACAGTTTTGCCACCCACCTTTTGGAGGCAAACACCGACGTGCGGGTTATTCAGGTGCTGCTCGGTCACGCCAAGCTGACGACCACTGCGCGATACACTCATGTGGCCACCAAGACGATCCGCGACACTGTCAGCCCCTACGAGATGCTGGCCAAATTGCAGGATCAGACGGTGAAGCGAAGTCTGGAGTGACCGGACGCCGAGGTGCCCCGGACCGAACTGGAGATTGCTGATATCTTCCGCGCCCATGGTCCTGCGTGGCGGCTGGCCAATGCGGGGCATGTCAGCCTCTCCCAGTTAAAAGTGATGTCGGCTATCGAGGCCTGCCGGTCTGAGGCTCTTGGCGGGCATGTGGCTGGCTGTGCCACATGCGGCCACCATCACATCGCTTATAGCTCCTGCAAGAACCGGCACTGCCCGAAGTGCTAGAGACCGGCCGCGCGCGACTGGATGGAGGCACGGGCCGAAGATCTGCTGCCCGTGGAATATTTCCACGTCGTCTTCACCCTGCCAGCTGAGATCGCGCAGATCGCCTATTGGAACAAGAAGGCGATCTATGGCTTGCTGTTCAAGGCGTCGGCCAAGACCGTCATGACCATCGCGGCCGACCGCAAGCGCATGGGCGTGCGAGTGGGCATGACCAGCGTGCTGCACACATGGGGATCGGCACTGACCCATCATCCGCATATCCATATGATCGTCCCCGGCGGCGGCCTGTCGCCGGACAGCACCAAATGGGTCGCCAGCAAGCCTGGGTTCTTCTTGCATGTGCGCGTGCTGTCGCGCCTGTTCCGCCGCCTCTTTCTGGACGGGCTCGTGGCGCTGCACCAAGCCGGAGACCTGGCTTTCTATGGGGACTTGGAGCGGCTGGCGCTGACGGACGCCTTCACCACCTGGCTCACCCCTTTCCGCAAATCCGAATGGGTGGTCTATTCCAAGCCGCCCTTTGGCGGCCCAGAGGCCGTGCTTGCCTACCTGAGCCGCTATACTCACCGCGTCGCCATCTCAAACCACCGCTTGGTCAGCGCTGATGCCGACACCGTCGCCTTCCGTTGGAAAGACTGCCGCCTCAAAAATGGGGACCGCCAGAAGATCATGCGCTTAGCCACGCCTGAGTTCATCCGACGCTTTTTGATCCACGTCCTTCCTGACGGGTTCCACCGGATCCGCCACTACGGCCTGCTGGCCAGCAGCGCTCGCAAAGCTAATCTCACAAAAATCCGCAAACTGCTCTGCGTCCAACCACCAGATCAGGCAGATGTCCAAGACGCTGAGCCAGACGTCACCCCGCTCACGCTGCGTGAACCATGCCCATGCTGCGGGGGACCCATGCGCATCATCGAGATCTTTCGTTGCGGGCAGAAACCGATGTCACGCGCGCCACCACGGGAGCAGGCCGCATGACCGACCGCCTGTCACAGATCATCAACCCACGCTGGCTGCTCCGTGCAGAACCGGACCGAGCCACCTGCGCCGATCAGGTATCAGCAAGTTCCCAAACCACAAATCCACCCAGCCCGGCGGGCAGCGCTTGGCGACTGGGCTGGGAAGCCCGCATCTGCAGCCTCGTGCGCAAGGCCAAACGGCCCGCTGAAACAGCCGTCGTCTCGATCGTCAGCGAACTTTACCCATAGCATCACCAAGACCCTCGCGGCTTCGACCTTGGGAGGTTTTCCAACGCGGGTCGTCCGCCCGCCAAGACGCGAACCTCACGCCGCGACCCGCATCAGAAAACCTTCACCAAAGCCGACCTTGGTGAAGTTTGTAGCGAATGGCGGCTACGAGCCCATACCTCCCAATTGCTGCGCGAAGCACAAACGGGTTGGAAGCGCTGAAAGCCGACATCAACCGAGCCGCGAGCATGCCTCAGCTGCCAATTAGCCACCTCAGCTGACACCCCTTGAACCGGCCTTTGGAACTTGTCGCAGCAAGACCAGTGCTCATCTTTGAGGGCTACTGACAACCGAAAAGCTATATAGCAGCCCTAAGAATGCGTCTTGCTCACTCAAGAGTCTGTTTGGTATCCGTTTTTCCAACATCACGCTGAAGCTTGCATATTTGTGCTGAGCTCTCGCTAAATCGTGCTGCTGGAGGGCACTAGAATGGATGAAGTCAGCGGTATCGATCTGGGCATTTTTTTCGACGCAGCGCCGACGGCGCAGATGGTGTTCACGCCGGACCTCCGGATCGTCGCGGCGAACCAACGTTATTGCGCCATGCTGGGCCGCCAGCCCGAAGAACTAATCGGGAACCGGGTTTTCGAGGCCTTCCCAGCTAATCCAGATGATCCGAACTCGGACGCCGAGGCGGAATTGCAGGCCTCGACAGACGCAGTTGTCGCGACTGGAGAGGCACAGGAAATGCCGTTGCGACAGCACGATGTCCAGGAAGCCGACGGTCGCTACGGCACAAGATATTGGCGCATCCTGAACTCACCCGTCTTCGCCGACGCATCCGAGCCGGAACGGGTGACCCACGTGATCCATACAGCAGAAGACGTTACGCGGAGCATTCTGGGGGAGCGCGCTGACGCTGCGAAGCGAAGGGCTGCAATGCGCGGTGCGGAGCTCAGCTACTTCGAGTTCGACCCGGCTTCCGGGAGGCTGACCCGCTCGCCGCAATTGGATGCCCTGTTCGGCTTTGAACCAGGAGAGACTGTCACAACGGCACAGGAGTTCTTTGACCGCATCCATCCCGATGACCATGGGGCGACCATAGCCGAGATTGAGCGCGTCGGTCGCACCATTGGGTCGGACCTGCATCTCGACTACCGGATAATGCGCCCCGACGGAACCGTGCGATGGGCCATTGGGCACGGCGAATCTGTCCGAAATCCGGACACGCATGAGGTCAGGATCGTCGGCATCGTCCTTGACGTGACATCGATCCGCGAACGCGAAGAGAGCCTGCGCGAGGCGGTCCAAGCGCATGACGTGCTGATCGCAGAGGTTAACCACAGGGTGAAGAACTCGCTCCAGATGGTTGCGAGCATTCTTAGCCTGGAGGCATCTGCGACCACGGACGCGGCCGCGCGCGCATCGCTCAAGGCCGCTACGGCGCGCGTGAACGCCGTCGCGGCGATCCATGCCTCGCTCTACGAGGACGAAGACGTGCGTTCGGTCCAGATCGACAGATACCTGGAACGGTTGAAAGAGCACCTTCACGCTTCGCTTTCAGGTGAAGGCGGGGGTGTCCGGATCACACTCGACGTGGACCCAATCCGGCTTCCAACCGACAAGGCCGTCACGCTGTCTCTGGCGGTGAACGAGCTGGTCACCAACTCGTTCAAGCACGCCTTTGAACCAGATGAAGAAGGCACCGTGACCATCAGTCTGCGGCGTAACGGCGACGACTCAATCACTCTCGAGGTTGCAGACGACGGAACAAACCGGGCTACCGATCGTTCGGACATTAGGCCACCATCGTCAGGTCTCGGTCAGCGTTTGATTGAGGGAATGGCATCGCAACTGGGTGGAACAATCGAGATAGAGAGTAAGAATGGCTGGCGGACAAAAATCCTTTTTCCCGAATGAGGGAGCCGCCACTCTGAAAGTTCTCGTGGTTGAAGACAACATCTTCATCGCGCTTGATTTGGAAGGGCAGCTTGGTGAACTGGGACATGACGTCGTCGGCATCGCCGCGACTGCGTCAAAGGCGATCCAGATGGCCCGAGATTCCGTTCCTGATCTTGCAATCGTCGATCTTCAGCTTGCCGATGGGAGCCGCGGGCAGGATGTAGCGTTGGTGCTTCGTCGTGAGATGGAAATTCCGTCCATCATCGTGAGCGGGAGCCTGCACCAAGTGACCGACGAAGAGAAAGCAGCGATTCGTCCGGACGCAATGCTTTCGAAGCCGCTGCTTTCGGGTGAACTTGGTCGCGCAATCGGAACCGTGAAAATCTCGGATAGCCCCAAGGACGAATGACGGCTGTCGCAAACCGCATAAAGCGGACCTTAACAGCCAAAACTCGAACGGCAGCAAAGTCCCGCTCAGCGGACGGTGACCAGCCCGTGTTTGAAGGTCCGCTGTCGGGCGCTCGTCGGTCAGAACTCAACCGTTTGTGTCACAGGCGGAATCGACCGTATTTGTCCCACCCGTTTTGACCATAGATTTTTGTCCAACAGCAGACGTTCGTGGAGAGCGCGGCGAAAGTCGGGAACGAGCCCAGAGTGACCGATGCTGCGCAGTGCAAAAAGGTCTGCTTCGGTGAAATCTGTTGAGCTCTGCACTTTTGTTGAGGCTCACTCGAATAAGTGCCATGCTAAGCATAATTTTGAACAGAAACTTAGCAAGATCTGACCGAAGGATGGATTGACTCCTTTGATTTACGTTTACTATTTTTTCTACCTTTTGGCTTGGATTTTCGGGGTAACACGACGAAGCAATGATGCCGCGAAAACCAAGAGAATTGGTGTTTGGCTAACCGTTATCTCTCTGCTTACTACGGTTGCCTTTTTTGTTTTGATAAGCGGCATAAAAATGGGTGGCCTTATTTTTGGTGCCATACCACTTTTCCTTCTTTTTCCCATACTCGCGCTTGGAATTGGCCTTGTCACTTCAGCAGTTGTAAATGACCTTGCAAACCGAGACCTGACGATTTCTGCCCATGCCGTCCGGGTAATCTCGCTGGTCGGCCCTTCTTTGGCAATTCTGTTTTTATGGTGGAACCAACACATAGATGAACAGCAGCGCCGGGATGACTTGGCTGCTTTCCAGGCTGGCGAGCTTGCTGGGCAAATCGGTGACGAAGAGATTCGTTTTCCCGCGAGTCCACAGCTCGAAACCATTCATTCGTGTAGGGGAGGTCAGCACTGCTACACGAAATTTTGGCGCAGTGGAGACACACTGCAAGACATGGTTTCATATGGGGCGGGCGAAATCAGTTTTACTGAAATTGAGCTGATCCCCGTGCATAGCACATGTGACGGTCCCACCGCGCCACTGAACGCATGTTTGAAACAGTCCGAACTTCAGAGGTGGTGTGACACAAGGGTGGCGCTTTCTGAGAGCATCTGGTGCCTAGGGAGGCCAAGGCATAGGGTGGTATTCTCGCCTGTGGCTGAAGGCAATTTGCGGCAATTCCAGGAGGAAAACTGGTTAGGTGCTGATACAGATAGCCTCGGGACAGATTATGTTGGCGATCCTATTGCAATTGAATGCAATGCCCGCCGCGATGAAAGCATACTGAGCAACCCTCACCTTAGTCGCTATTGCCGTCTCAAGTTTAGCGTTGCTGCTGATGTGATTGCCGCTGTCTATCTTGATAGGTTTGAACCTTCTGAAATGAAATCGCAGGCAACAACCATGTTGGAATATGCGAGTATAATCTGGGCAAGCGTAATCCAAAATTGATCGATCCAAGTGTGCCGACGACGTAGCTTCGTTTTTTAGGTGAACGCGTGTTGAGCAGACATTGATGCAAATACAACAAAGGTCTGCTTCGTCCCGCATCGCAGACATTGGGGTGATACGCAGCGAAGGTCGGCTCTCCGGCGATCTCGGTCTGGGCATGGCTTGGGACTGTGGTCCGACAATGGCTGTCGAACACCACCCGACTCAGGGTCTTTAACATCACAATGGCGGCTTTGCTTGTGGCAGCGCTCTATCCCGTGCTCGGCCTTGGAACCTAAACAGGGATGTTGTCCGGCTTGGTTCCAGCAAGGTGCGATTGAATTGGCTGTAGAGTTGCTGTTGAGGTCCGCTTTGTCCGCATCGTTGTCCTTGCATCGCGTCGCGGGGAACAGCGGGTTTCAGCCCAAACTGACCGCGTCCGGCTTGCGTAGGTTTGCACTCGCAGCACGGGCGAGGCCACCGCGAACGGTCCATAGCGGCCTTTTGAGGAAATTCAGGTCAACGTCAGCTTAGAGACGGTCAAGGCAGCCAAATTTAAGCTCTGGCGGCTCTGAATGCGCCTACCGGTGCAAATGCGAACCGGTCAGCACAACGTTGCACTGCAGAAAAATCATCACCACGATCCGTCGATTGGCGAAAGCATCCGGACAGGGCTTGCATCGAGCGAGATAAATTCAGAATGTTGATCTGATTTTGGACGCAAAAGTTTGTAAGCTTTCGTTGTAGAAACTGTTACTTAGAAGGACTTTATAGTTTTGATAGCACCGGCTCACGTGGCGTGGCTTGAGAGCACTGGCGAGGTCATTGAAACGGCAGATGGCCGCGAGGCCGAAATCTGGATCTTGAAGCACTGGGACAATCCGGCAATCCTCTCAGCTTGGGCGACCCATTTCCGGCAGCATTACTGCCGTGATGAAGACCTGCTGGATCTGGTCATGGATACGGGATTATCCAATTCTGATTTCCTGACGCAAATCAAGTTCCCTGACGCAGCGAAAGCTCCGGGGCCCAGCACAAGAGCAGGTGATTTCGGCGAAATACTCGTAGCAGATTTCATCGAATATGTCTTGGGATATTGGTGCCCGCGGCATGGCAGGTATGAGGATCGTGAAAACCGTAATGTTCCGTCGAATGGCACTGATGTAATCGGGTTCATGTTTGCGGATGAAGAACCAAGTCTTGACGACGAACTGCTGGTGATCGAGGCCAAGGCTGGGTTCCGGCCGACGAAAGAAAATCGGCTACAGCAGGCGATTGACGACTCTGGGAAGGATCTGGTCCGTGAAGCTATGTCATTAAGCACGATAAAACAGCGACTTCTCAAAATAAACCGAGACGAGGCGCTAAAAGTCGGGCGATTCCAAAATGCGGGAGACCGACCATTTAAACGCACTAATGCCGCCGTCGCGATACTGGATGCCGATATATTTAAAGACATGGCGCTTATTGAGGCCGATGCATCAGAGCACCCAAACGGTGATAACCTCAGGCTCATTATCATTTCAGGGACATCTATGATGGATTTGGTTCACGCACTTTATTCGAGGGCTGCGAATGAGGCCTGAGCGGGAATCACGAACCATCCTTGCTGCCGTTCAAGCACGTGCAAAGATGCACGAGTATCGTGCAGCTGAAGGAGACTACGTCCCGTTCAGGCGAGCGCCTGAGACTCTCTTTCCATTGGCTGTTGGGATTTTGCATGACGCGGCAGGTGCCATTTCAGATCGCTTCGTAAACGGGGAAGAAGGTCCTGACGTTCCGGCCGCTTGGGAAGAAGATGACGGCTCGATTGAGCAGATGGTAAGGTTCTCCGCATCGTTTTTCGATGCTTTTCTTGAGGCGCAACTCAGGGTCGAACTCACCATGGAGTTCTCTTTGCTTTGTGCTGTGTCCTACTACTTGTGCGACAGCGTCGGAAGTGCAGTGGTTGTCGCCCGCAGGTCGGAAGCTCCACAGCTGGAATTGGGCCATGGGCTGGCACGTGTGGCTTGGCACATCCTCCTGGGCGATGCGGGCCCCATCGAAGGCGCATCGCGGCATACGCGGTTCGGAAATCAGCTTCTGAATGCTCTGACACGACACTTCAGCCTTCAGGCGAATGCTGAACAGGAAATTCGTGCCATATGCGCAGAGTTGCGAGCTGACATTTACGAGAACGGATCGGCTCGCGAGGTTGTTTATGCCGATATTGTAACCGCGCTTTGCGCTCGTAAGTTGGGGAACGCAGCGCGGACGATCCTGCCGCTATCATCGGATCTATCGCCGAACTTTTGGGCTGAAGCTTTGCGTAAACCTCGCTTTCCAACTGAGTTGTGGCCAGCGCAAAGAAGGATAGCTTCCGCAGGACTATTGCGGGGTCGATCCGGTGTTGTCCAGATGCCGACGAGCGCGGGAAAGACACGCGCTACTGAGTTGATCATTAGGTCACTTTTCCTCTCGGGACGATCAAATCTTGCCGTGATCGTGGCGCCATTTCGCTCACTATGTCACGATATCCGTTCCGACTTGGTTGGAGCTTTTGCTGATGAAGATGTCGAGTTTGACGAAGTTTCGGACTCCTTCCTGCTGGACGTCGATATAGCAGGTGTGTTGGCGCAGCGCTCGGTCCTTATCGTGACCCCAGAGAAGATGCTCTACATGTTAAGGCGCGCGCCCGAACTCGCGAAGCAGATCGGGCTGGTCATCTACGATGAAGGTCACCAGTTCGAAGGCTTCGCGCGGGGCCCAACCTATGAGCTACTCCTTTCATCCTTGCGTATGACCTTGGCACATGAAGCGCAAGTCATCCTGATCTCCGCAGTTATCGGCAATGCGTCGGTCATCGCGGAATGGCTGCTCGGAGACGGGAATGCGGTAATTGGCGGGGAAGGATTGCTGCCCACCACCAAGAGTATCTCCTTTGCCAGCTGGCAATTCGAGCGTGGGCTATTACAGTATGTGAGCCCAGATGATCCGGAGCAGAAAGAGTATTTTGTTCCTCGCATAATCACGAAAACGAACCTTGCCCTGAAGCCAGGCGAACGCGCAGCACGCATCTTTCCGGAGCGGGGTGGCACCCGCGAGAGCGCGGAAGTCGGACTGTATCTCGGACTTCAACTGGTGGAGCGCGGCAGCGTCGCGTTGTTTCGTGGAACCAAGGAAGGTGTCATTTCGCTATGTGGCCGGGTAGCAGAAATCTTTGATCGCGGGCTCTCGCTTCCGCGTCCGTTTGAAGTTTCGAACGATGCCGAGATTGCCCGCCTAACGCACTTGGCGAGGCTAAACCTCGGAGCGGACCAAGACATAACCAAAGCCTCGGAATTGGGAATTCTCGCTCATCACGGCAATACCCCCCAAGGGCTGCGTCTTTCCGTCGAACATGCGATGAAAGAAGGCCACGCAAAATTTGTCATCTGCACGTCGACCCTGGCGCAAGGCGTCAATTTTCCGATCCGATACCTTATTGTCACAGCAACTCAGCAGGGCAAAGAGAAGATCAAGGTGCGCGACTTCCACAACCTGATGGGCAGGGCTGGACGCGCCGGCATGCATACAGAAGGCAGTGTTATTTTCTCGGCTCCCGCCATCTATGATCAGCGAGGTAGCCGAGAAGGGGGCTGGCGTTGGACTGCGACCAAGAACCTTCTCGATCCAGCCCGCGCCGAACCATCGCGTAGCACCATTCTCGATCTGTTCGACGAATACGAGCAGACACCCAAGCACAAACTAACTATGCCAATTGGTTGGCTTAACCTTGCCTTCGCCACGCATTCTGAAATCGACAAGGCAGCGGCTTCTATCAAAGAGCGTTTTGGTTGGGTCGAAGTCGATAAGTTTAAGGCTTTTGTGACCGATCGCGCGCGCGCAATACAGAGAGTCGCCGCCTATCTCGCGGCATACGTGGACTTCAATAGCGACCAAGCCGGTGAGCAAATCGATGAACTCACACGAAACACTTTAGCTTGGCACTTGGCCGACGACGCAACGCGTGAAAACCTTCTCGAAGTGTTTCGGATGACTGCGAAGGCGATCAAAGAGGCAGGCGATGATGAACTGCGCGCTCTAATCAGAAAATCACCTCTTCCGCCTGCGGACGTGTTCGCACTTAACGATTGGACAAAGGTCAACATTCAAACGCTTGTAGATGCTGCAGAGCGAGGGAAACTCGTCGATGCGGTCTATGCCGAGGCTCGTCAGTATTTGGCCTCGAAGGCATTGTCCAAGTTAACCGACCAAAGTCAAATTCTACCAACTTTGAAGGAGTGGTTGGCAGGTCACTCATTCGACGCCATTGCTCAGAGTCTCCGAGCAGCCGGTGTTCGGACCAGCAATCGTCATATTACCGCAAATTATGCCGTCGCCATTTGCGAGGAGGGATTTGGATTCGAACTTGCAATGATTGTGGCGTCGCTGGTCGATCTTGTAGAACCCTTGGATGAAGGCCTGTATGAAAAATTACTGATACTCCAGCGTGAGATCAAGAATGGCCTTAGCAGCACCGCAGCGCTTGCTTTCTACGAAGCCGGATTTAGGGACCGTGTCGTCGCTCAAGCTCTCGCAGCGGCCTTTGGAGACGTAACCGATCGCACGGAAGTCCGACGCGTCTGCAGCATGCGGAGGGCAGACTTGAACGTCGTTCTTGATGCCTATCCTGCATACTTCCAAGGTGTGGCCGAAGAACTGAGACATTGATTGTGCGACCGCCAAAGCTTTGACGGAATGGAGGCTGACCAATGGGGCTTATCTTTCGGAATCGCGGACTTACCATTGCCGGGACCGATTATAGTTACTTGGACGAAGGTGCATATGGCGTAATTTTCGCAAACGCAAAGAACGTAACCGATTCAAACTAGATGCGAGCCGCGCTTGTAACGCCTAACGGATATTGACTGCCCACTGCGGGCTTTTGGCGGTCGATCTGCCCTGAGTATATCGGAGGCATCGACCCCGGCTTTCAGGCACAGGAAATCAAGGAAATTCCGGACCAAGCGCCTCCTTATCGTTGAGTTCATATTTATCAGTTAGTTATGGCGCATCTGAGCGCATTCAGAAAATAAGACTTGACAGGGTGTGCATGGAAAAACGCTGTTTCGTGCATGCTTATGCCACATCTACAGCAGGAATTCCATGGCGAGCCGTGGAGGACTCGAACCCCCGACCTGAGAATTAGAAGTTCCCTGCTCTAATCCAGCTGAGCTAACGGCCCGCACTTGGGGCTCATATCTTACGTAACCCTCTGGGATGTCAATCCGGTTGTTGCGCCGCAGGTGTGCCGCGCCCGAAGGGGTGGGCCCGGGCGGATCGGCGGGATCCTTCCCGGCCCCCGGGATGCGCGGAACCCTGAGTTGCATGACGGGTTGATCCACTACGCGAAAAACATTCACAGGAGGATCACCATGACATTGCGCACAATCCTACTGGGGGCGGCCTTGGCTACCAGCGGCTCCATTGCTCTCGCCGAAAGCCATATGCCCTCGGCGGCTACCGCCGAGGTGCAGGGCAAGGACGGTATTTCCGGGCGGGTGACATTGAACATCACCCCATCGGACCGCATTCTGGTGCTGATCGACGTGACCGGCGTGCCGGCGGGCACCCATGGCGTCCATCTGCATGAAACCGGCGATTGCAGCGCCGAAGACTACAAGTCCGCCGGCGGCCATATCGCGGGCGGCCAGCAGCATGGCGTTATGGTCGAGGGCGGGCCTCATCCGGGCGACCTGCCGAATATGGTGGTCGGGGAGGATGGCATCCTGCGGGCCGAAGTCTTCCTCGATGAGCTCGACGTGGATCAGATGATTAAGGATGACGACGGGGCCGCCTTCATCATCCATGCGGGCGCGGATGATTACAAATCCCAACCCGCGGGCAATGCAGGTGACCGGATTGCCTGTGGCGTCCTGACCCCCTCCTGAGACCCGCAGGCTCCCTCAGCCCTTTGGGGGAGCCTGACAGACTACCTTCAACGCGCCGTCTAGTTCGTTTTCCTGCTGCGGCCATAGAGGTAAACACCCGGGCTGCCGGTCATCCCATGCAGTAGAACCGACAGCGCCACCACGGCGCTCGCCAAGACCCAAATCCGCGGCTCTTGCAGCGCGTCCCGCGCGTGTAGCGCATAGTAGATCGCCGCGACCCCCATCGGGCCGAACCATCCAAAAAACAGCGCGTCGCGCCGCGCCAGCCGCATCATGGGGGCGAGCAGCAGCAGCGTCAGCGGCCTGCGCAAGATCAGCACGGCCAGCGCAAAGACCAGCAGCCCCCAGCCCTCGGCGGCCCAATCCTGCCAGGGCAACAGGCTGCCGGTCAGCACGAGCACGGGCAGGGTGAACAGTTTCGCAATCGCCTCCTGGACATTCTCGTCCTCGATCTCGGCCCGGCGGTCGACCAGCGCGTTAAAGGCCAGACCGGCTGCGAAAGCGGCCAGGATACCGTCGGATTGCACCGCATGGGCGGCCCCGAGTGCCAGCAGCGACAGCGCCACCGTCACCCCAAGGATCGAACTTTGTGTGACCCAGCCCAGATGTTCGCTATAGTGCAGCGCCAAGGCCGTTGCCGCCCCCAATGCCGCGCCCAAGGCCACCGCCAGCCCCACGCCAATCGGCACCGTATGGGTCAAGAGCCGGCCAAGCCCCGCCTGTCCCTCGGTGAGCAGCAGCAAGGGCAGCATCACCAAAAGATAGGCCAGCCCATCATTCGCACCTGATTCTGTCGACAGGATGATTCGGCTGTCATGCGGCAACCTGTCTTCCGCCAAAGCCCCGGTGACAATCGAAGCGGCCACCACCGGATCGGTCGGTGCCAGCGTGGCGCCCAAAAGCAGCGCCATCAGCGGCGCCAGCCCAAGCGCGAGCCAGGCCAGCCCCGCCGAAATCGCCCACATCAAGAGCAGCCCCGGCCCCAGCAACAGCAGAATCGGTCGCGCCAGCGCCGGCAGCCGCTCTGTCGGAATCCGCAGCGCCACCCCCATGACGGAAATGGCCAGGGTCACCCGCGCGGCCTCTTGCAGGATCGCATAGGGGCTGCCCCAAGCCTCTGGCCGCAGCCAGCCCATGCCCATAGGCCCCACCGCCACCCCGACCCCAAGCGCCAAGAGAGGGGCGGAGAGCGGCAGCCGCTCCAGAATGCCCGAGGTCAGCCCCAAGCCGATCACCGTCAGCGCGGCCAAAGCAATCGTGAGATAAAGCTGCTGCATATGGGTCTCCTTACCGGCAAAGCTAGTCGGGGGGCGGGAGGATGCAACTGCGGGGGGTTATGGAGGGGGCGCGCTGCGGCGGGCGTAGGTCGAGAGAGTGCCACCCATGCTAGGGGCAACCTATCTAGCGAAGTAAGAGGATAAATGGTGCTGCTGGAGAGAATTGAACTCTCGCACTCAGACTGACGCGCAGCGACGGGCGCAAGTCGAGAGACCGCCACCCCTGCTAGGCGCAACATATTCGGCAATGAGAAAGGTAAATGGTGCTGCTGGAGAGAATTGAACTCTCGCACTCAGACTGACGCGCAGCGACGGGCGCAAGTCGAGAGACCACCATCCCTGCTAGGCGCGACCTATTCGGCAATGAGGAAGGTAAATGGTGCTGCTGGAGAGAATTGAACTCTCGACCTCTCCCTTACCAAGGGAGTGCTCTACCTCTGAGCTACAGCAGCGCCGTGGGCGGGTGATTAGCCGCAATCGAAAGGGGGCGCAACCCCTGATCTGGACGCTTGGGGTACCCTGCGCTAGATAGGCGGCATGACAAAGCAAAATGGCCCCAAACAGACCGCGAAAACACCCTCTGCCCGTGATGCGCGGCTCAAAGCCGCGCTCAAGGCCAATATGGCGCGGCGCAAGGCGCAGGCGCGGGCGCGGGCCGAGGATGTGGCGCAGGATACAGGCAATGACCCCCAGGGGTCGGAAAAGGACAGCTGAACGATGGATTCGATTCTGGTAAAAGGCGGCGGCGCGCTTAACGGGCAAATCCCCATCGCGGGGGCCAAGAACGCCTGTCTCGCGCTGATGCCGGCGACCCTGCTGAGCGAAGAGCCGCTGACCCTTACCAACGCCCCGCGTCTGAGCGACATCCGCACCATGACGGAACTGCTGCGCTCGCTCGGGGCCGAAGTGACCTCACTGCAAGATGGCAAGGTCATCGCGATGGCGAGCCATGGCGAGATCAACACCCGCGCCGAATATGACATCGTGCGCAAGATGCGCGCCTCGAACCTCGTGCTGGGCCCGCTGCTGGCCCGCGAAGGCCATGCCGAAGTCTCGCTCCCCGGTGGCTGTGCCATTGGCGCGCGGCCGATGGACATTCACACCGACGGGCTGGCCAAAATGGGCGCCGAGATCGACCTGCGCGACGGCTACCTTTATGCCAAGGCGCAGGGCGGCAAGCTCAAGGGCGCGGTGATCGACTTTCCCTTTGCCTCCGTCGGGGCCACGGAAAACATTCTGATGGCCGCGACATTGGCGAAAGGCACCACCGTCATCAACAACGCCGCCCGCGAGCCGGAGATCGTCGATCTTGCCAATTGCCTGCGCGCCATGGGCGCCCAGATCGAAGGCGACGGCAGCGCGTGCATCACCATTCAGGGCGTCGACCGTCTGCATGGCGCCACCCATAAGATTGTTACCGACCGAATCGAGCTTGGCACCTATATGCTGGCCCCCGCCTTTTGCGATGGCGAAGTCGAATTGCTCGGCGGGCGCATCGATCTGCTCGAAGCCTTCTGCGAAAAGCTGGACGCGGCGGGCATTGCGGTCTCTGAGACCGACAAGGGGCTCAAGGTCGCACGCCGCAACGGGCGCATCTCGGCGGTCGATGTCACGACCGAGCCGTTCCCCGGTTTCCCGACCGATCTGCAGGCCCAGATGATGGCGCTGCTCTGCACCGCGGAAGGTACTTCGGTGCTGGAAGAGAAAATCTTTGAAAACCGCTTCATGCATGCCCCGGAGCTCATCCGCATGGGCGCACGGATCGACGTTCAGGGCGGCACCGCGACGGTGCAGGGCGTCGAAAAGCTTAAAGGCGCGCCGGTGATGGCGACCGATCTGCGGGCCTCGATCTCGCTGATCCTCGCGGGGCTGGCGGCGAAGGGCGAAACCATGGTGAGCCGGGTCTATCACCTTGATCGCGGCTATGAGCATGTGGTCGCCAAACTGCGCGGTGTCGGCGCCGAGATCGAAAGGATCAGCACCTAATGACCGAAGATGCACGTTTCGAAGATGGCCGCGAAGCCCCGCTGAACCTCGGCGCACTCGACAGCGAGGATCTCACGGTAATCGCCTCGCTCACTCAGGACGCGGTCTTTCCCGCCTCTGAAATGCGCTGGCACCGCACCGGCGCGCGTTTCGCGCTGCTGCTGAACCGGCTGCGGCATGAGGATACCGGCGCGGACCGCCATGCGCCGGAACGTGTGCAATCGGTGCTGATGTTCAACAACGTGCAACGCGTCGCCAGCCAAGGGGTGCCGAAAGGCGATGCCGATACCATTCTGGCGCTGCTCGACATCAGCTTTGAGCAGACCGACGCCCCCTCGGGCCATGTCACGCTGACCCTTGCAGGCGATGGCGCGATCCGGCTTGAGGTCGAAGCGCTGGAAGTCACCCTCAAGGACGTGACCCGCCCCTATGTCGCGCCTTCCAAGAAACGGCCCGTTCACCCCGAATGACCCTCCGTTACGGGCGCAAGGATCGATCCGATGCCTGAACTTAAACAAAACCGTTTCACCCGGGGCCGCGTCGCCGCCCTGCTGACCGAGGCCACCGGCTGGGCGCTCTTGCTGCTTGGCGTGGCGCTGGCGGTGCGGCATCTGCTCGGCACCGTCACCCTGCCGGGGCTGCTGGCCCCCGCCGCTGCCATCGCGGGCGGGCTTTTTGCGATTCTCGCCGCCCATGTCGCCCGCGCGGTGTTCGACAACGCCCAGGACACCCGCGCCATGCGGCTGGCGCAGCGCAAACCGCCCGCCGCCGCCGGCCCGACCAACTCCGGGCTGCGGGCCGAACCCAGCCTGCGCCGCCCCGGCTCTTAACCCTTCTCCCGAAAGACCCCCATGCCCGTCACGCTCGATGCCACCGCCGCCGATTTCGAAACCGCTTTCGACAAGCTTCTGAACGCCAAACGCGAGGACAGCCCCGATGTCGATGCCGTGGTGGCCGAGATCATCGCCGACGTGCGCGCCCGGGGCGACGCCGCCGTGATCGACCTCTCGCAGAAATTCGACCGTGTGACCCTCACCCCCGAGACCCTGCGCATCAGCGCCGAGGATGTCGACGCCGCCGTCGCCGAAGTCTCCCCCGAAGACCGCAAGGCGCTGGAACTTGCCGCCGACCGCATCCGCGCCTATCACGCCCGCCAATTGCCCGATGATGCCGAATGGACCGACCCCGACGGCGCCACCCTCGGCTGGCGCTGGACGCCGGTCTCTGCCGCGGGTCTCTATGTGCCGGGCGGGCTGGCGAGCTACCCCTCCTCGGTGCTGATGAACGCGGTCCCGGCCAAAGTGGCGGGGGTCGAACGGCTGGCCATGGTGGTGCCCACCCCCGACGGCGTGCTGAACCCGCTGGTCCTCTTGGCCGCGCGCATCGCCGGGGTGGATGAGATCTACCGCATTGGCGGCGCGCAGGCGGTGGCGGCATTGGCCTATGGCACCGAGACGATCCCGCCGGTGGACAAGATCACCGGCCCCGGCAACGCTTTCGTCGCCGCCGCCAAACGCCGCGTCTTTGGCAAGGTCGGCATCGACATGATCGCGGGCCCCTCGGAAATCCTCGTCATCGCGGATGGCGACAACGACCCCGATTTCATTGCCCTCGACCTGCTGAGCCAGGCCGAACATGACGAAAGCGCCCAGAGCATTCTGATCACCACCGACCCCGGTTTTGCCCGCGCGGTCGAAGAGGCGGTCGAGAAACGCCTGCTGACCCTGGAGCGCCGCGCCATCGCGGGGGCAAGCTGGCGCGACAATGGCGCGGTGATCACCGTGCCCGACCTCGACGCCGCCGCGGCCCTCAGCAACCGCATCGCGCCGGAGCATCTGGAGCTCTGCGTCGCCGACCCCAAAGCGCTCTCGGCCAAGATCACCCACGCCGGCGCGATCTTCCTTGGTCAATGGACGCCCGAAGCCATTGGCGACTATGTCGGCGGCCCGAACCACGTGCTGCCTACCGCCCGTTCGGCGCGGTTCTCCTCGGGGCTGTCGGTGCTCGACTTTATGAAACGCACCACGCTGGCGCAGATGTCGCCCCAAGCCCTGCGCACCATCGGCCCCGCCGCAGAGCGGCTGGCGCAATCCGAAAGCCTTGAGGCGCATGGCCTCTCGGTCACCGCCCGCCTGCGCAAGCTGAACGGCTAGGGCAGGGGGCAAGGGCCGCTGCCCGCTATGCCAGCGGGCGGGGCGTTAGACCCGCCCGCGCACCTTTGCGTGATAGGCGCGCAAAACCGTCTGAACTATGCTATGATGCCTCTCATCCCCGCGGCGGGAACCGACTGTTATCGCGGGGCAAACGCCCGTTTCCGGGCTTCACCAAAGAGGTGTGCACCATGGCCAAGACCGCTCCACGCAAAACCATCGGCAACCCGCTGACCTTCGCGGCCCATACCGCGCAGAGCGGCTCGCGCTACATCGGCGACGGCATGTATGAGCTGGGCACCCATGACGACGCCCCGATCGAGTTCTACGATCTCTCCATCTCGGACCTGACCCAATCCCTGCGCAAAGGTCTGGATGATTTCGCCGCCATGCGCAGCGATGTGATGTTCATCGTGCTGATCTATCCGGTGATCGGCCTGCTGCTCGCCGTCTTTGCCATCAACCGGGATCTGCTGCCGCTGCTGTTCCCGCTGATCTCGGGCTTCGCCCTGCTCGGTCCGGTCGCCTCCATCGGTCTTTACGAACTCAGTCGCCGCCGCGAGGCCGGGCTGCCCGCGGGCTGGGGCGATGCGCTGAACGTGCTGAAATCACCCTCCTTCACCCCCATCGTGGTGCTCGGCGGCTACCTCCTGATGCTCTTCGCCGCATGGATGCTGGTGGCCTTTGGCCTTTACAATGTCACCCTCGGGCCGGAAGCACCCGCCTCATTCACGGCGCTTATCCGCGAAGTCTTTACCACCAGCGCCGGGCTGACCATGCTGATCCTGGGCGTGCTGATCGGCGGCGTCTTTGCCGCCGCCGTGCTGGCCTCAACCGTGATCTCCTTTCCGATGCTGCTCGACCGCCATGTCGGCCTGCCGCGGGCGGTGGCCACCTCCATCGAAGTGACCAAACGCAATCCGCTCGTCATCATCGCATGGGGGGCGATCGTCGTGGCGCTGCTCGCCGTGGGGGTGCTGACGCTCTTTATCGGGCTGATCGTGGTGCTGCCGGTGCTGGGCCATGCCACTTGGCACCTCTACCGCGAGGCCGTGGTGCCGCGCCGCGGGGAGCCGCAAACACCGTAACGCCGCGCCCCCAGGGTCATCATCCCGCATTGCCCCCTTTGCAGCGCTGCGCTATCCACAAGCGGTATCGCCAGCAAAAAGGATGCGCCGATGACCCGCATCACCCATATCGCGCTTGATGACGCGAACATGCCGCCCCCCACGCCCGAGATCGATCAGGAGCGCAAGGTGGCCATGTTCGACCTGCTGGAGGAGAACAGCTTTGTCATCCCCGCGCGTGACAAAGGCCCGGCCCCCGAAGGCCCCTACCATCTGTCGCTGTCGATCCGCGACAAGCGGCTGGTCTTTGACGTGCAGACCGAAGCCGCTGAAAAGGCCGCAGAGTTTCACCTCTCCCTCGGTCCCTTCCGGCAGGTGGTAAAGGACTATTTCCAGATCTGCGAAAGCTATTTCGAAGCGGTCAAGAAGCTCCCCCCCAGCCAGATCGAGACCATCGACATGGCCCGGCGCGGCATCCACAACGAAGGCTCCCGCGTGCTGCAAGAGCGGCTTGCCGGCAAGGCCGAGATCGATAGTGACACCGCCCGGCGGCTTTTCACCCTGATCTGCGTCCTGCATTTCGGCGGCTGAATGACGCACACGCTGCCCCAATCCGTGCTGTTTTGCTGTGACCACAACGCCGTGCGCTCGCCCATGGCCGAGGGGTTGATGAAAAAGTTCTACGGCACCGGCACCTATGTCCAATCCGTCGGCGTGAAAAATGACATGGAGATCGACGGCTTTTCCATCGCCGTCTGCAGCGAGCTTGACGTCGAGCTTGACCGCCACCGCAGCCGCAGCTTTGACGAGATGGAGGAATGGGGCGACGACCTTGGCTCATTCGATCTGGTCATCGCGCTCAGCCCGGCCAGCCAGCGCCGGGCGCTGGAACTGACGCGGTTTTACCATCTCGACGTGGAATATTGGCCGATCCTCGACCCCACCGGTCTGGGCGAAAGCCGCGAGGCCAAGCTCACCCAGTTCCGCGCCGCCCGCGATCAGATCGTCGGACGGCTGATTGACCGTTTCGGCCCGCCGCTGGAAGAGAGCTAAGCCCGCTCAAGTCCGCGAACAGGCCGCCGCAGCACTTTGGCCAAAGGCCTTCCACGTGCTCCAAAAAGCATTGTCGCCCGCATTGTCCGACTGGCGCATTTCCTGCAACCGATGCGGGTCGCGAAAGATTTTGACCCCGGTGCGCTGCTCGGACCAGGACAAGGACTGATCCGCCACCGCCTGCACGCAGCCACAGCGCGCCTGGCTCGCCCCGCGCCGCCCATCGGCCAAACAGGCTTTCTGGATCGGTCCGGTGGCAAAAAGCACCGGCGCCGGCGCAAAGCGCCCCACCGCCGCCTCGCTCGAATAACGTGACCCGCCACAGCCCGCCAAGACGACGAGCGCCATCAAACTCACAACTGTCCGCATTGATTTGCCCTATTGTTCTGGACCCTGGGGTTTGCCCCTTCTCGGCCCGGTCTGCTCTGTGTTTCACTATGCCGCAAAAGCGGGCTTCACGCAATTCTCCATTGACCGCGCGCGCCCCGGACGTTGCGATAAAGCGCCGGGCGGGCCGGACAGGGCGCCTGGGACGTTCATGACCAATTGACGCAGGCGCAGCACTGCGCCATATCCCCTTGCATGACACCGCTTGAAAACATCCGCAATTTCTCCATCGTCGCGCATATCGACCACGGGAAATCCACGCTCGCCGACCGGCTGATCCAATCCACCAAAACGGTGGCCGACCGGGACATGAAGGAACAGATGCTCGATAACATGGATATCGAGCGCGAGCGGGGCATCACGATCAAGGCCCAGACCGTCCGGATCAACTACACCGCCGACGATGGGCAGGATTACATCCTGAACCTGATCGACACCCCCGGCCACGTCGATTTCGCCTATGAGGTCTCCCGCTCCATGCGCGCGGTCGAAGGCTCGCTGCTGGTCGTCGACAGCACCCAAGGGGTCGAGGCCCAGACCCTCGCCAATGTCTACCACGCCATCGACGCGGATCACGAAATCGTGCCGGTGCTCAACAAGATCGACCTGCCCGCCGCCGATTGCGACCGCGTGGCCGAGCAGATCGAGGATGTCATCGGCATCGACGCCTCCGACGCGATCCAGGTCTCCGCCAAGACCGGCATCGGCATCAAGGAAACGCTTGAGGCCATCGTCACCCGTCTGCCCGCCCCCAAAGGCACGCTCGACGCGCCGCTGAAAGCCATGCTGGTGGATTCCTGGTACGACAGCTACCTCGGCGTCATCGTCCTTGTCCGCATCATGGACGGACAACTGCGCAAGGGCGACCGCGTCCGCATGATGCAAAACGGCTCCGTCCACCATGTCGACCGCATCGGCGTCTTCCGCCCCGCGATGACCGAGATCGACGTGCTCGGCCCCGGCGAACTGGGCTTTCTCACCGCCTCGATCAAACAGGTCCGCGACACCCGCGTGGGCGACACGATCACCCATGAGAAAAAAGGCACCGAAGAGGCGCTGCCGGGCTTCAAACCCTCGCAACCCGTGGTCTTCTGCGGCCTCTTCCCGGTCGACGCCGCCGAGTTCGAAGACCTGCGCGATTCGATCGAGAAACTCGCCCTCAACGACGCCAGCTTCTCCTATGAGATGGAAACCTCCGCCGCCCTCGGCTTCGGCTTCCGCTGCGGCTTTCTGGGCCTGCTGCACCTCGAAGTCATCCGCGACCGGATCGAGCGCGAATATGACATCGACCTCATCACCACCGCGCCGAGCGTCATCTACGACATCCATATGAAAGACGGCACCGTCGAGCAGCTGCACAACCCCGCCGACATGCCCGACCTCACCCATGTCGACCACATCGAAGAGCCGCGCATCAAGGCGACGATCCTCGTGCCCGACGACTACCTTGGCGATGTGCTGAAGCTCTGCCAGGACCGCCGCGGCATTCAGGAAAACCTCACCTACGCCGGCTCCCGCGCGATGGTGGTTTACGATCTGCCGCTGAACGAAGTGGTCTTTGACTTCTACGACCGGTTGAAATCGGTCACCAAGGGCTACGCCAGCTTTGACTACCAGATGATCGGCTACCGCACCGATGCGCTGGTGAAAATGTCGATCCTGGTCAATGACGAGCCGGTCGACGCGCTCTCCACCATGGTCCACCGAGACCGCGCCGAAATGCGTGGTCGTGCGATGGTCGAAAAGCTCAAAGACCTGATCCCGCGCCACATGTTCAAAATCCCGATCCAAGCGGCCATCGGCGGCAAGGTCATTGCGCGCGAGACGCTCTCGGCGATGCGCAAGGACGTAACGGCTAAGTGCTACGGTGGGGATGCGACGCGGAAGAAGAAGCTGCTCGAGAAGCAGAAGGCCGGTAAGAAGAAGATGCGCCAGTTCGGGAAGGTGGATATCCCGCAGGAGGCGTTTATTTCCGCTCTAAAAATGGACAGCTAAAAGCTGGCTATTTTTAGGGTGTGCGGGAGGCAGCGTATTGCGAAGCAATGCGCGTTCCCGCTCGGTTGTGTTTGGGGCGCTGAAATTAGGTCAGCTCCTAGTAAACATATGTCGCATACGCTTTTAACATAGGTCTATTCGTTCTGGTCCGTGCTTGGTATTGGTTAAATATTTTACTATAAATTTTGGAGGAAATTATGGCAAACGATGATCTTAACACTGAGATAGTTTTGCGGGCGGGAGAACACGAAGCAAAGCTTCCTGCAATTGCACAGCCTATTTTACAAGCGCTTCATAACTCTCTTATTGGTGTAGAAGAGAGTTATAAAACAAGAATTCACTTTCCTTCTATCTGTTGCGCCGAAGATATTGAGCAACTGATAGATCTTCTTTCTCAGTGGATAAGTACTTATGGCCCACTTTCGCAGGCGGCTAAGGTCACGTGTATAGTGAATGCGCGGGATAAGATGAAGGGCAGTAAGAGGCACTCATTTAAATCTTTAGAAAGCTTCCTAAAAAGCTATCCGGGAATAACTGACCCTACTAGCACAGTGGTAGTTTCGTTTTCAGCCGTTCTAAAGCTGCCCGATCAGAAAGTATTGGATAAAGTCAATATGGAGGTCGAACTCAAAGCAACAATGCCATATGGGTATATTGCCGACGATGCAGATGACGATGATGAGCTTGATTGGGATTTAAATGCAGACATGCGTTACCCTAGCGAATACTATAATCTACATGCTACGGTTCGATACACTAATTATCTGGTAGCGAAGGGGCTCCTAGACGTAGTGGAGGGGTGGTTTCAAGGGCTCCCTGAAGCTCAGCGGCCAAAGAAGAGACCGAAATTTATCAGGGAATTGCTCCAAGACAGCTTTTTTGAGTCTTTTCCAGTCAACAAGACATTAATTAGAGTGGTCAGTATTCTTTTGCCTGCTATCGCCTTGTTCGGTTCCAATTCTATGCTGACAGGTTTTTTAGGTAATAATAGTGAGTCTGTTCCAGCCAACATATTAATTTTTATTTGCTTGTGGGCCTTATTTTATACAGGGTTTTCCCTTCTGTTTCGAGCATTAACGCAGGTCTCCGGTCTCCGCTCGCGTCACTTGCTCCTAAATGCAGGGGACAAAAGAGCTATGGAACGATACGAGACCAAAAGGGAGAAACACACCTCTAAACGCAGACTCCTTACAAATACCATTTTTTATGGATTTATTGTAAGTGTAGTAGCGTCAGTATTTGTTGGGTTTATCGGCTGGAGTTAGGTTCTGAAGCCAAAACCCCCTCGGGGTTTGGCAGCGCCCGAACCGCCCCCACGGGGCGGGCGCTTCGCTTTTCCCCGCCCCGCGGTTCGGGCGCGGCGGTCCCAATCAACCACACCCGATGTATCCCTCAGCCCAATTCCCACGACTTGCGCGTTCGGCACTTTAAACAGCCCCCGGACTGTTCAATCCCATTGCACCGCCCTAAACCACCCCCATGACATGCCCCCTCTGCGCCACAGCCAACGCCCCGCTCACCCAAACCCCGGTCCCCGGCGGCCCCGCTGACGCCACTGCCGAAATCTGCGCCCCCTGCGCCGCGCAGACCGCCAGCGACACGCCAGACCCGGCCCACTTCCGCGCCTTGGCCTCGACCATGTGGTCCGAAGACCCCGCCATTCGGGTCCTGGCCGCCCGCACCCTCGCCAAAATCCCCGAGCCCTGGGCCCGCGACCTTGCCGAGCAGCTCTACCTCGACGACGAAACCAGAGCCTGGGCCGAGAACACCCCCCGGCCCTCCGCCCACCGCGACGGCAACGGCGTGCCGCTCGCCTCGGGCGATACCGTGGTGCTGATCAAGGATCTCCCCGTCAAAGGCGCGGGCTTCACCGCCAAACGCGGCACCGCCGTGCAGCGCATCTCGCTGGTCGCCGACAACCCCGCCCAGATCGAAGGCCGGGTCGCGGGCCAGCGCATCGTGATCCTGACCGAATTTGTGAAAAAACGCTGAGGCAAATCCCGCGACGCGCATATGCACGCCCAGTGTACAGCCGGTGCACAATATGTGACATTAACCTCTGAGTAACAAATCCTCACGCACCACTTGCACTTAGCGCGCCAAGCCTTTGACACCACAGGAAGATCGGCCATGACCACCCCCTGCATCCTCTGCGTCGCCATCACCGGCTCTGTCCCCACGAAATCGGCCAATCCCGCGGTGCCGATCTCGATCTCCGAACAGGTCGAATCCACCCATGAAGCCTATGAAGCAGGCGCCAGCATCTGCCACGCCCATGTCCGCAACGAAGACGAGAGCCCATCCTCCGACCCCGAGAAATTCGCCCGGCTGATGGAGGGGGTCAAGGCGCATTGCCCTGATATGATTATACAATTTTCCACCGGCGGCCGCTCCGGCGCAGGCAAGGAACGCGGCGGCATGCTGTCTCTGCGCCCCGATATGGCGTCGCTCTCGGTCGGCTCCAACAACTTCCCCACGCGGGTCTATGAAAACCCGCCCGAACTGGTCGACTGGCTGGCGAGTGAGATGAAAGCCTTTGAAATCAAACCAGAAATCGAAGCCTTCGACCTCTCGCACATCCACAAAGCCGCCGAGATGAACCGCGACGGCCGCATCCCCGGCCAGCTTTACGTGCAATTCGTCATGGGCGTGAAAAATGCCATGCCCGTGGACCGCGAAACCTTTGATTTCTATATCAAAACCCTCAACCGCCTCGCCCCCGACGCCCAGTGGTGCGCCGCCGGGATCGGGCCAAATCAGATCGTCCTCAACGAATGGGCCATCGCCGCCGGGGGCCACACCCGCGCCGGGCTGGAAGACAACGTGCGGCTGGACCGCGACACCCTCGCGCCCTCCAATGCCGCGCTGATTGAGCGTGCCGCAAGTCTTTGTAATAAATACGAAAGACCGGTCGCCAGCCCGCAGCAGGCCCGTGAGATTCTCGGCCTGCGTCCGGCATAAGAGCGCCCGCAGGCGGGGCGCGCGTTGAAACCTGAAGCGGCCCCGCTACCTCCTGCGCATCAACACAGGAGTTCGAGATGACACATTCCCGCCGCCATTTCCTCGTCGCCAGTGCCGCCGCAGGGGCCGTCACCCTGCTGCCCTTCACCGCCCGCGCCGCCGCCCATGGGGGCGATAGATTCGAGACAGATGCCGGCCCGCTGACCGTGCATCCCATTGAACATGCTTCGTTTTTGATGGAAACCCCGGCGGGCGTGATCTATGTCGACCCGGTCGGAGACGCCGCGCAATATGGCGATTTCCCCAAACCCGATCTGATCCTCATCACCCATGAACACGGCGACCACTACAACGCCGAAACGCTCGAAGCGCTGGCCGGCGATGACACGCAAATCATCACCAACCCCGCCGTTTTCGACATGCTGCCCGACGGTCTCAAGTCCAAAGCCAGCCAGCTTGCAAATGGCGAAGATACGGAGTTCAACGGCCTGCCAATCAACGCGATCCCGGCCTATAACACCACGGAAGACCGCAAGAAATTCCACCCCGAAGGCCGCGACAATGGCTATATCCTCGGCTTTGACGGCTTCCGCGTCTATATCTCGGGCGACACCGAAGACACCCCCGAAATGCGCGAGTTGACCGACATTTCCCTGGCCTTTGTCTGCATGAATCTGCCCTTCACCATGGATTCCAACGCCGCCGCCTCCGCCGTGGCTGAATTCAAGCCGACCTATGTCTACCCCTACCACTACCGCGGCAAAGACGGTGGCACACAAGATCCTGAGGAGTTCGCCAAACGGGTCGGCACCGATGTCGAGGTCAAAATGGGTGGCTGGTACGACGAATAAGCCTATCGAAGCGGCCTATGCGCCGTGGTCCATCAGGCTGCCGTCCCCCAAGATCGACTGCTGCATGGGCACGTCCCAGGGCATGGGGAAGATCGTGTCCATGCGGCAGAAATCATGTCCGACGCCGATCACTTGGGGCAATCGGGGCAGGGCGGCCAGCGTGCGGTCATAGTAGCCGCCGCCATTGCCCAAACGGTAGCCCGCCGCGTCGATGCCCAGCAGGGGCGCGATGACAACATCGGGCGTCAGGGGCTCTGCACTCTGCGGCACCGGGATGTTCCAGACCCCCCGCGTCATCGCGCAGCCGGGCTCCCAGCGGTGAAAGGCGACCGGGGCGTCTTTCTTGACCACCACGGGGAGGGCGATCTGCGCGCCCTGTTCATGCGCCGCTGTCATCCAAGGGCGCAGGTCCAATTCGCCTCGGATCGGCCAATACAGAGCGAGGGTTTGGCCGCCGCGCGAGGGGATCAACGTCTCAAGCGCCTCGGCAACTATGTTTGACTGCTTTCTCAGCTGATCCGCCGGTAGCGCCCGCCGTGCCGCCATGAGCCGGGCCCGTTCTGCCTTGCGAAAGCGCGCCACATCTCGGTGGGTCTCCGGATCGACGGGCTGGCCGGCCGCCAGCAGATGGGCAAAACAGGGGCTGCTGTCATCTGTCATAGGGTCAGCTTGGCAAGATGGCGGGGCAGGCGCAAGCGCGATCCATTCGAGGGAAGATGAGATTTCATCCGGGGATACCAAGGGCTTGTCCCCATCTGGCGCAACATAGGGGAAGTTTTTCTTGAATGGTGAAGAAGCCCAGACTAGCGTGCCTTGCGACAAATGCGAAACAACAGTTCGCACTGTGAAACAAGTCTCTGGGAGGAGCTTACATGACAACTTTCAAAACCCTTGGCTGCGCAGCTGCCGTGGCGCTGGCCGGCGGTGCGCTGAGCGCCGAAACCGTGTTGATCCACGGTGAGGCCGGCCCCAACCGCGGCGCGCGCGCCGATGCGTTGCAGTGGTTTGCCGATCAGGTGGCCGAACGCTCGGACGGCGACATTCGATTCGACATTCAATGGGGCGGGGCGCTGTTCAAAGCCAATGCCGCCGTGCAATCCATCGCCGACGGCGTGGCAGACACAGGCTCGGTGATCGCGGTCTATTACCCGCAGGAAATGGCCGGCTACGGCATCGCGGACCTGCCGGTGAACAACCCCGACGCCTGGGTCGGCATGCGCGCCACCGATGAGCTGATGCGCAGCAGCAAGGCCATTCAGGAAGACCTCGCCGAGAAGAACCTCGTCTATATCGGCACCTGGACCACAAGCCAGGTCAACATCGGCTGCAAGGACGGCGCGATCGAATCCGTGGAGGACATCGCGGGCAAGAAGGTCCGCGGCGTGGGCGCCTACGGCAAGGTCTTTGGCGAGCAGGGCGCGAATATGGTCAATATGTCGATCTACGACGCCTACCAAGGGCTCGACACCGGTCTGATCGATTGCTCGCAGGGCTACAGCTATGCCGTGGCCGCGCTGAAACAGGCCGAGGTGATGGACAGCTACACGATCCTCGATTGGGGTCAGGTCGGCGGCTTGGGCATCTTCATGAACAAGGACATGCACGACAGCCTGACCGAAGAGCAGCAGGAAACGCTGGCCGAGGTGGGCGCCGACATGGCCGATGAGTTTGGCCGGATGATCACCACCGCCAATGAGCAGGCGATCGCTTCGATGAAAGAGCAGGGCGTTGAAGTCATCACCCTGCCCGAAGAGGACCGCGCGCAGCTGGTGAAAGCCGGTGAGAAGTTCCTCGACGAATGGGTTCAGACCGCAAGCGCCGCGGGTCTGCCGGGTGGAGAGCTGCTGGAAGAGTACAAGGGCCTGATCGCCAAATACACCGAAGAGCGTGACGCCAACGGCTACCCTTGGGAAGCCGAAAGCAACTGATCGCTGACACGGGGGGAGGGGCAGCTATGTTGGTAAATCTGGAGAAAATCCTGTTGGGTCTGGGCGCTTTGGCGGTGATTGCCTTGGGGGTGTTGATCACCTCCAATGTGATCGCCCGCGCGCTCTTTGCCAGTCAGGTGCCGGATTCGGTGACCATGGTGCGTGAGCTCATGGTCGCCGCCATCCTGCTGCCCCTCGCCGCCGCCACCGCCGCGCGCGCGCATGTCTCGGTGGCCTTCGTGACCGACCGTTTTCCCGACCGTGCGCGCTCGGTGCTGATCGTGGCGGGCTCTGTCATCGGCATGCTGGCGCTGGCGCCGCTGATCTATTCCGGCGGGCGGGAGTTCCTCGCTGTCGTTGAAAAGGGCAGCTTTTTTTATGGCGACCTGAACCTGCCGAAATGGCCGGGGCGGTTGCTGTTTCTCATTGGCATGATCGCCACCTTCCTGCGGCTGGCCGAACTGACATGGCGCGACAGCCGGACCATCCTTGCGGGCGGTGTGGTGTCGGATGAGCAGCAGCATGCTGCGGATCTGATGGTTGAAAAGGACCTGCTTTAATGGATGCTTCGACCATCGGAATGATCGCCTTTGCCGCGGTTCTGATCCTGCTGGCCCTGCGCGTGCCAATCGCCTTTACGCTGGCCGCTGTGGCGACTGTTGCCACCTTCTTTATCTTCGCCTTTCGCACCGGCACCTTCATGCCCGAACGTGCGATCCGGGCGACAACTTCGATGGTGTTTTCGAACTCCTTCGACCTCATTCACTCCTATGATCTGTCGATGATCCCGCTTTTCGTGGCGCTTGGCCACATCGCCTATCGCGCGGATATCACGACCAAGATTTACCATGCCGCCAAGGTCTGGCTGACCCGTCTGCCGGGCGGTGTGGCGATGGCCTCCGTCATGGGCTGCGGCGGGTTTTCCGCGATCACCGGCTCGTCCATCGCCTGCGCCTCGACCATGGGGAAAATCTGCACGCCCGAGATGCTCCGCATGGGCTATGACCCGCGTCTGGCCACCGCCAGCGTCGCGGCGGGCGGCACTTTGGGCTCGCTGATCCCGCCGTCGGTGCTCTTCATCATCTACGGGATTTTCACCGAGACCTCGATCTCCTCTCTGTTCCTTGCGGGCGTTCTGCCGGGGCTGCTGACGCTTCTGGGCTTCGTGCTCGTGATCGCCGTCTGGGTCTGGCGCGATCCGGCCATCGCCCCGTCGACAGCGCAGCGCTACAGCGCCGGTGAGCGCTGGCGCGCGGCGCTGGAAAGCTGGCCCGCGATCCTGCTTTTCGTGCTGATCATCGGCGGCATCTACGGCGGCATCTTCACCGCGACCGAAGCCGCGGCCGTCTGTGTCGTCTCGGCGACGCTGATCGGTTTCGTGCAGGGCAAGCTCAATTGGGCCGGCCTCTGGGCAGCGGTCAAGGAGACCTGCGTGCAGACCTCCGCGATCTTCCTCATCGCCGCCTCGGCCAAGATCTTCGTGGCCTTCGTGGCGCTGACCGGCGTGGCGGGGACCATCGTGGGCTTTGTCTCCGATGCGCAGATGTCGCTTCTGGTGCTGATGCTCTGCATCGCGTTGATCTATCTGCTTTTGGGGATGTTCCTCGATCCCATCGGCATCATGGTGCTGACCCTGCCGCTGATGATCCCGCTGGTGGAGAGCTATGACCTCAACCTGATCTGGTTCGGCGTTGTTGTCATCAAACTGTTGGAGATCGGCCTGATCACCCCGCCCGTGGGCCTCAATGTCTTTGTCATCGCCAATGTGGTGGGGCGCGAGGCGCCGATTGATAAGATCTTCGCCGGCATCACCCGCTTTCTCAGCGTCGATGTGATCGTGCTGATCCTGATCATGTCCTTCCCGATGATCTCACTCCTGATCCCGATGGCCGCGCGATGACGGACCGCAGTGACACCATGACGGACCGCAAATTCGCCAATACGTTGGCGCGGGGCCTGGGCATTCTACGCGCCTTTCGCGCCAGTGACAGCGGGCTCTCGCATGCCCAGATCGCCGAGCGGACGGGGCTGCCGAAACCCACCGTGTCGCGGTTGACCTATACGCTCTGCGAGCTGGGCTATCTGGCGCATGGCGGGCGCAACGACAAGTTCCGGCTCGGCCCTGCGGCGATTGCGCTCGGCTCGGTGGCCTCCGTTGCGGTCAGTTTCGTCGATATGGCCTCGGAGGCGATGCAGCAATTGGCGGATGAAACCCGCACGCTGGCGCTGATCGCCGTGCGTGATGGCGACCGGATGATGCTGGTGCGCACCTGGCGGCCGCGCACCGCCTCGACCATCTGGCTGGAGCCGGGGCACCGCATTCCGGTCTATGGTTCGTCCTCGGGCATGGCCACGCTGGCCAGCCTCGACGAAGACCGTTTCGAAGCGCTGTCACCCAATGACCGGCTGCGCGATTTCCGCCGTGAGGGCTATGAGCAATTGCTCGCCCAGGGTTTCGTGCTTGCCCCGCCAGACACCCGCTATGCCCGCAATGTGAACGCGGTCAGCGTGCCCTATTACGCGGGGGAATTCGGCGAGCCGGTGTCCTTTAGCTGCGGCGCGTTGCCCGCGGACTTGCCCGACAGCCGCATTCTGTCACAAGTGGGGCCAGCGCTGCGTGACGTGGTCAGCGGCATCGAACAACGCACCGGACGGGCACCGGCCCTGACCCGGCGCGGATAGATCAAGGAGTTTTAGATATGACCGACAAGATTGCCTATTCCCGCCATGACGACATCGTCGTGCTGCGCATCGAAAACCCGCCCGTCAACGCGCTGAGCCAGGCCGTGCGGCAAGGTCTCGCGGATGGCATGGACCGCGCCGAGGCCGAAGACGGCGTGCGCGCGGTGATGATCGTGGGCGCGGGCCGGGCCTTTATCGCGGGCGCCGACATCACCGAGTTCGGCAAGCCCCCGATGGAGCCCTTCCTGCCCGACCTTTGCAACCGCATCGAGGCCTCGCCGCTCTTGGTCGTGGCCTCCATGCATGGGGTGAGCCTTGGTGGCGGGCTCGAAGTCGCGCTTTCGGCGCATTACCGCATCGCCCAGCCCTCGGCCCGGGTGGGCCTGCCCGAGGTTCACCTCGGCCTCATTCCCGGCGCTGGTGGCACGCAACGTCTGCCGCGTCTGATCGGCGTGGAGCCTGCGCTCGACGCGATCACCACGGGTCGCCACATCAAGGCACCGCAGGCGCTGGAGATGGGCATTGTCGACCGTGTGGAAGAGGGCGATCCGCAGGAGGTGGGCCTCGCCTACGTCCGTGAACTCATCGACAGCGGCGCCGAACGCCGCCCGATCTGCGAAATGCCCGCGCCCGCACCCATCGACTGGGACGCCGCCTATGAGGCGACGCTGAAGAAAGGCCGCGGCCAGATATCTCCCGCCGAGGCCGTGCGTGCCGTGCAAGCGGGCGTCGAGAAACCTTTCGAGGAAGGCATGAAGGCCGAGCGCCGCATCTTCTCGGAACTGATGAACACCGACCAGCGGCAGGGCATGATCCACGCCTTCTTCTCGGAACGCGCGGTCAGCAACCTGCCGGAACTCAAGGGCGTCGAGTCGCGCGAATTGAAAGCCATCGGCGTGATCGGCGGCGGCACCATGGGCGCGGGCATCGCCACGGCAGCCCTTTTGTCGGGCTTCTCGGTCGTGTTGATTGAGATGAAGGAGGAAGCTGCCAAGGCCGCGCATGAGCGTATCTCCGGCAACCTCCAAGGCGCGCTGAAACGCGGTAAGATCGATCAGGCGAAGTTCGACCAGCTGACCGGCGAGGCGCTCACCGTCTCCACCGAATACGACAGCCTCAAGGATGTCGATCTGGTGGTCGAGGCGGTCTTCGAGGACATGGACGTCAAAAAGCAGGTCTTCGGCAAGCTCGACGCGGTCTGCAAGCCGGGCTGCGTGCTGGCCTCCAACACCTCCTATCTGGACGTGAACGAGATCGCCGCCAGCACCAAACGCCCCGAGGACGTGATCGGGCTGCACTTCTTCTCCCCCGCCCATGTGATGAAACTGCTTGAGGTCGTGGTGGCCGACAAGACCGCGAAAGACGTGGTCGCCACCGGCTTCGCGCTCGGCAAGGCGCTCGGCAAGGTCTCGGTCCGCGCCGGCGTCTGCGACGGCTTCATCGGCAACCGCATCCTCGCCACCTACCGCACCGCGGCGGACCACATGGTCCTCGACGGGGCCAGCCCCTACAAGATCGACGCAGCGCTTGAGAAGTTCGGCTTTGCTATGGGCCCCTTCGCCGTGGCCGACCTCGCCGGGCTCGACATCGGCTGGGCCACGCGCAAGCGCAAGGCGGCCACGCGCCACCCCGAGGAGCGGGTGCCGACCTATATCGACCGCCTGTGTGAACAGGGCCACTTTGGCCAGAAGACAGGCCAGGGCTACTACATCTACGAAAAGGGCAAACGCGGCGGCACGCCGAACCCCGAAATCGCCCGCCTGATTGAGGAAGAGCAGAAAGAACGCGGCATCACCCCGCGCGACTTCACCGACGCCGAAATCGTGCGCCGCTACATGTGCGCCATGGTCAACGAGGCCGCCAAGGTGCTGGAGGAGGGCATCGCCAAACGCCCGCTCGACATCGATATGACCCTGCTCTTCGGCTACGGCTTCCCGCGCTACTGGGGTGGCCCGATGAAATGGGCCGACATTCAGGGTCTGCCCAATGTGCTGGCCGCAATCGAAGGTTTCGCCGAGCAAGACCCGTGGTTCTGGAAACCCGCGCCTCTGCTGGCCGAACTGGTCAAAACCAACCGCAACTTTGATGATCTGAACAAGGAAGCTGCCAAATGAAACAGGCCGTAATTGTCTCCGCCGTCCGCACCGGGCTGGCCAAATCCTTCCGCGGGTCATTCAACATGACCCACGGTGCCACCATGGGCGGCCATGTCGTCGCCGAAGCCGTGAAACGCTCGGGCGTCGATCCGTCGGCCATCGAAGACGTGATGATCGGCTGCGGCTACCCCGAGGGGGCCACCGGCTCCAACATCGCGCGCCAGATCGCCCTGCGCGCGGGCCTGCCGGTCACCGCCTCGGGCGTCACCGTGAACCGCTTCTGCTCCTCCGGTCTGCAAACCGTCGCCATGGCCGCCAATGCGATCTGCATGGAGGGCGCAGGCCCGATGGTCGCGGGCGGGGTGGAGAGCATCTCGCTCATCCAGCCGCATGTGAAATCGGTCAAGGAGCCGTGGTTGGAAGAGCACAAGCCCGAAGTCTATATGGCGATGATCGACACCGCCGACATCGTGGCCAAACGCTATAACATCAGCCGCGAGGATCAGGACGCCTACGGTCTGCGCAGCCAGCAGCTCATTGCCAAGGCGCAGGAGGCCGGTCTCTTCGACGATGAGATCGTGCCGATGCAGACCACCATGGGCGTGCAGGACAAGGAAACCAAGGAGGTCTCCACCCGCGAGGTCACCGTGGACCGCGACGAATGCAACCGCCCCGGCACCACGATGGAAGGGCTTGCGGGCCTGACCCCCGTGCGCGGCGAGGGCGCCTTCATCACCGCGGGCAACGCCAGCCAGCTTTCCGACGGTGCCGCGGCCCTCGTGCTGATGGACAGCAAGGAAGCCGAGCAACAGGGGCTAGAGGCCATGGGCGCGTTCCGCGGCTTTGCCGTGGCGGGCTGCGAGCCCGACGAGATGGGCATCGGCCCGGTCTTCGCCGTGCCGCGCCTTTTGGAACGCCATGGGCTGACGGTTGATGACATCGACCTGTGGGAGCTGAACGAAGCCTTCGCCAGCCAAGCGCTCTACTGCCGCGACCGTCTGGGCATCGACCCCGACAAATGCAACGTGAACGGCGGCTCCATCGCCATCGGCCATCCCTTCGGCATGACCGGCGCGCGGATGACCGGCCATATCCTGCGCGAAGGCCACCGCCGCGGCGCGAAACTGGGCGTCGTGACCATGTGCATCGGCGGCGGCATGGGGGCGGCTGGCCTCTTCGAAATCTACTAAAGGGGGCCATGATGGACCTGAGCTATACAGACGAAGAGCGCGCCTTCCGCGAGGAGGTGCGCCAATTCCTCGCTGAGAAACTGCCCAAGGAACTCTCCGAAAAGGTGCGCCGTGGGCAGGAGTTGACCAAGGACGACCACGAGCGCTGGCACGCGATCCTGAACGAACAGGGCTGGCTCGCGACCAACTGGCCGAAAGAGTTCGGCGGTGCCGCGTGGAACGCCGTGCAGCGGCATATCTTCGAGGAGGAGGCCGCCGCACACCACGCGCCGCGCATCGTGCCCTTTGGCCTGTCGATGCTGGCCCCGGTGCTGCAAAAATTCGGCTCGCAAGAGCAGCAGGATTACTGGCTGCCGCGCATCCTCTCGGGCGAAGACTGGTGGTGTCAGGGCTATTCCGAGCCCGGCGCCGGGTCCGACCTCGCCTCGCTGAAAACCACCGCGGTGAAGGAGGGCGACCACTATATCGTCAACGGCCAGAAGACATGGACGACGCTGGGCCAGCACGCCAACATGATCTTCTGCCTCGTGCGGACGAACAAGGACGTGAAGCAGCAAGAGGGCATCTCCTTCCTGCTCATCGACATGGAAACCCCCGGCATCACCGTACGCCCGATCATCCTGCTGGATGGCGGCGCCGAGGTGAACGAAGTCTTCTTCGATAACGTCAAGGTGCCTGTCGAGAACCTTGTCGGCGAAGAGAACAAGGGCTGGACCTACGCCAAATACCTGCTGACCCATGAGCGCACCAACATCGCGGGCGTGGGCTTCTCCCAAGCCGGTCTTCAGGCCGTCAAACGCATCGCCCGCTCCGAGATGGCCGGGGGCCGCCCGCTGATCGAGAACCCGCATTTCGCCGCCCGCGTGGCACAGGCTGAGATCGACTTGATGGCGATGGCGACGACCAACCTGCGGATCATCTCGAAAGCCGCCGCTGGTCAGGCGCCGGGGGTGGAAAGCTCGATGCTCAAGGTCAAAGGCACGATCATCCGGCAAGAGATCAATGACCTCGCGCGCCGTGCCGCCGGGGTCTACGCGATGCCCTTCGCCTCGGAAGCGGTCGCCGGCAGCAACGACGCGCTGCCCGATCCGCATGAGGCCGGCCCCGTGGCCGCGCAGTATTTCAACAACCGCAAACTGTCGATCTTCGGCGGCTCCAACGAGATCCAGCGCCAGATCATCGCCAAGACCATGCTGGGAGGTGGCAAATGAATTTCGACCTGACCGAAGAACGCCAGATGCTGCAGGACAGCCTGCGGCGCTTCCTGCGTGACAAATACGATACCGAGACCCGCAACCGCATCCTAGAAAGCGAGACCGGCTATTCGAGTGATATCTGGGAAGGTCTGGCCGAACTGGGCGTGATCGGCGCGCTCTTCACCGAAGAGCAGGGCGGTTTCGGCGGCGCGGGGTTCGATCTTGCGGTCGTCTTCGAGGAGTTGGGCCGTGCCGGTGTGGTCGAGCCGCTTCTGGACAGCGCCGTGCTGGCCGGGGGGCTGATTGCCGACCTCGGGGCCGAGGCGCAGCAGGAGCATGTCGAGCAACTGATCGGCGGCGCGCTGCAACTGGCCTTCGCCCATGGCGAGCCGGGCAGCCGCTATGACCTTGAGCGGGTCACCACCTCTGCCACGCAAAACGGCGACCAGATCGTGCTGAATGGCCGCAAAGCCGTGGTGGCGAATGCCGAGGCCGCAGACATGCTCGTCGTCTCCGCCCGCGATAGCGGGGAGGCGGGGGACCGCGACGGTATCTCGCTCTTCCTCGTGCCCGCCGACACCAAGGGGCTGGCCGTGACCGGTTATGCGTTGTTGGCCGGTGGCCGCGCCGCCGAGGTGACGCTGGACGATGTGACCCTACCGGAAAGCGCCCGTCTGGGCGAAGCGGGCAAGGCTTTCGAGGCCATCGAGACCCGCACCGCCATGGCCACCGCCGCGCTCTGCGCCGAGACGCTGGGCGCGATGGAGACCGCTTGCGAGTTGACCCGCGAATACCTCGGCACCCGCAAGCAGTTCGGTCGCCCGATCGGCAGCTTCCAAGCGCTGGCGCACCGGATGGCGGACCTGCTCATCGACCTCGAACAGGCGCGCTCTGCCGTTATCAACGCGGCGGGCCATCTGGAGGACGACTGCGCGAGCCGTGAGCGTCACGTCTCGGCGGCCAAAAACCTGATGGGCCGGGTGGGCCGTCTGGTGGCCGAGGACACGATCCAGATGCATGGCGGCATTGCCATGACGCAGGAGTACGAGCTGGCCCATATCGCCAAACGCATCACCATGGCGGACCACCGCTTTGGCGACATCGACCATCATCTGGAGCGGTTCATTGCACTATCCGCCGCATGATGCGCCTAGCAGCGGGGTCGAAAAGCTGATCGGGTTCCGGCCCGATCTGTCCAACCCCGACGGCAGCACCCGGGTCACCCTCGACCTCGGGCCGCAGCATCTCAATGTCTCGGGCGTGCTCCACGGCGGGCTACATACGATGCTGCTCGACGTCGCCGCCGGTTTCGCCTGCGCGCGGCACTGCGCGATGAGCGGGGCTTTCGTGCCGATGCTGACGCTGTCGCTGACCACCGATTACATCAACGCGGTGCGCGAAGGCAGCGTGGTGGCCACGGGGCGGGTCACCGGCGGGGGGTACAAGATCCTCTATGCCGAGGCACAATTGCAGGACGCCACGGGCAAGCTGCTGTCGCGGGCCACGGGCGTATTCAAGAGGGCGAAGATATGAGCGCAAGGATCGAAGACCGCGGCGACCGGCTGATCGTCTGGAACGGCAACCGCCAGAAGCGCGGCGCGCTGACGCCGGAACTTTATGAGGCCATCGCAGAGGCCATGACCCGCGCCGAAGAGCCGCGCATTCGCGCCGTTATCCTCACCTCAGAGGGGCAGTTCTTCTGCGCCGGGGGTGACCTCAACGTGCTGATCGAACGCCGCAAGCTGACCGAAGCCGAACGCCGCGAGCGGGTCGATGCGCTACATGATCTGGTGCGGTCGATCCGCCGCTGCCCGGTGCCGGTGATCGCCGCCGTCGAAGGCGGTGCCGCCGGGGCGGGGCTGTCCTTGGCGCTGGCCTGTGACATGATCGTGGTCTCCGAAGAGGCGCAGTTCACCGCCGCATATGTGAAAGCCGGGCTGGTGCCGGACGCGGGGCTTACCGCTTCGCTGGCCCGATTGCTGCCGCGAGCGCTCGCGATGGAAATGTGCCTCTTGGGCCGCCCGGTAATGGCAATGCGCTTTGCCGAACTGGGGGCCGTCAACCGGATCTGCCCCAATGGCAAAGCCTTGGACGAGGCGCTGATGCTGGCCGACACGCTGGCCCAGGGCCCGCGCGCTGCGCAGGGGGTGATCCGGCACTTGGTGGCGCAGGCCTATGAGAGCGATGAGGCCACCCAGCTTGATGCCGAGCGCAACGCGATGGCCCGCGCCGCGGGCGGGGATGAGGCCGCCGAAGGGATCGCGGCCTTCTTGGAAAAACGCAAGCCCCGGTTCTAGATCGGGCCGCGCCGCCCGGGGAGAGGCGGCGCTTTTAGGCAGGAGGAGACACCCATGAATGCCAGGGTACAGGATTTTCTAGCTGAGCAATTGGCGACCCGCCCGGAAGCCCTGGCGCTGAGTGACGCCATCGGTGCCGCCTGGAGCTACGCCGATCTGGACCGCGCCCGCACCGCGCTCGCGGCAGAGTTGGAGGCGGCGGGGGTGCAGGCGGGCGACCGGGTGCTCTTGATGGTCGAGAACTGCGCCGCAGCGGTGGCCGCGCTCTATGCCTGTTGGGCGCTGGACGCCGTGGCGATCCCCGTCAACGCCCGTCAGACCGAGGCCGAAGTCACCCGCATCACTGCGCATGCCACCCCCGCCGCGGTGCTGCTGACCTGTGATGTCTCGCCCGAAGCCGCGGCCCATGCCGCGCGGCTGAACGCGCGTGAAATCTCCGGCGCCTTTGGCCGCCTGGATCTTGCCACCCCGCTGCCGAGCAGCCCGGATGCCGATCTGCACGACGTGGCGGTGCTGCTCTATACCACCGGCACCACGGGCGATCCCAAGGGCGTCATGCTGACCCATGAAAACCTGCGCTTCGGCGCGCGCGCCTCGGCGGAACTGCGGCAGATGAAGGCCGGCGATGTGGTCTATGGCGTCTTGCCGATGACCCATGTCTTTGGCCTTGTCTCGGTGCTCTTGGCCTCGGCCAGCGCCGGGGCACAGGTGCGGCAAGAGGCGCGGTTCTCGGCGGCGAAACTACATGCCGCGACCCATGACAATGTGACGATCCTGCCCGCCGTGCCGCAGATGCATGCGCTGGTCATGCAATATTCCCGCGAACGCGGCATGCCGAAGCTGGAAAGCCCCTGTCTGCGCTATGTCTCATCAGGCGGCGCGCCGCTTGATCCTGCGTGGAAACGCAAGGCCGAAGCCTTCTATGAACTGCCGCTGCAGAACGGTTTCGGCATGACAGAGACGACCTCCGGCGCCTCGGCCACGAGCAACTCGATCGGCTCGCCCGATACGTCCGTTGGACCTGTCACGCCGGGCACCGAATGCAAGATCGACGACCAAGCCCCCGGCGGCAATGGCGCGGGCGAGGGCGAGGTGCTGGTGCGTGGCCCGCATGTGATGAAGGGCTATTACCGCAACCCCAGCGAGACCGACAAAGCCATCGACGCCGAGGGCTGGCTGCACACCGGCGATCTGGGCACGCTCGATGACGACGGGCGGCTGCATATCCTCGGGCGCTCGAAAGAGTTGATCATCCACGGCGGTTTCAACGTCTATCCGCCCGAGGTCGAGGCAGCGCTGAACGATCACCCCCGCGTGGTGCAATCGGCTGTGATCGGACGGGTGAAAGGCGGCGACGAAGAGGTGCTGGCCTTTGTGCAGGTCGCCCCCGGTGATGATGTGACGGCCGAGGAGTTGCGCGGGTTCGTCAAGGAGCGGCTCACCGGCTACAAGCGCCCGTCGCAGATCATCGTGGCCACGGATCTGCCCGCAGCGCCCACGGGCAAGATCCTGAAACACCGTCTGCTGACGGCCTTTGCCGACCAATTGGCGTGACGGTTCGGGGCGCCCGCGCGCCCCGGAACCCTATCAGACGTAGGTGCCTTCGGCGGCGGCGCGGATCGCGCGGATGTTCTCACCGTAGGGCGCGGGGTTGCTGACCGACCCGCCCTTGAAGGCCGCAGAGCCGGCCACCAGCACATCGGCTCCGGCCTCGGCCACCAGCGGTGCGGTCTTGGGATCAACGCCACCGTCGATCTCGATATGCACGGGCCGGTCGCCGATCATCTCGCGCAGGGCGCGGATCTTCGCGGTCATGTCGATGAACTTCTGTCCGCCGAAACCGGGGTTCACGGTCATCACGCAAATGAGGTCGGTCATGTCGAGAATATCGGCCACGGCGCTCGCCGGCGTGCCGGGGTTCAGCGCCACGCCGGCTTTCACCCCCGCGCCGCGGATCGCTTGCAGGGTGCGGTGGATATGCGGCCCCGCCTCGACATGGGCGGTGATCACATCGGCGCCCGCCTTGGCGAAAGCCTCGATATAGGGATCGACCGGGGAGATCATCAGATGCACATCCATCACGCCCTTGATATGGGGTCGGATCGCCGCGCACATGGCGGGGCCGAAGGTGATGTTGGGCACGAAATGCCCGTCCATCACATCCACATGCACCCAATCTGCGCCCTGCGCCTCGATGGCTTCGCATTCGGCGCCGAAATTGGCGAAATCGGCGGCGAGGATGGAGGGGGCGATCTTGATCGAACGGTCGAATGTCATGGGGGCAGCCCTTTGTTGCAGAGGTTGGCCCCTCATAACGGCTGCGCGCCTTCTGCGAAAGGGCTATAGGTCGATCTCCAGCACGCCGCCGGGACGCGCGGCGCGGGACTGGCAAAGGATGATCGCGCTGTCGCGTTGCTTGGCGGAGAGGACGAAGTCGCGGTGTTCGACCTCGCCGCCGCGCAGCCCGCATTTGCAGACGCCACAGATGCCGTCGCTGCATTTCAGATCCACCGGAACGCCCGCCGCGATCAGCGCCTCGGCGGCGGTTTCCTCGGCGCTCACCTCGATTTCGCGGCCCGAGGTGAGTTTCAGCGTGAAAGGGTGGTTGACGTAGTCCGGCACCTCGGGGGTCGAGAAATATTCCAGATGCCGCGCGTCCTCGGGGATGCCGGCGGCCTCGGCGGCGGCCATGACGGATTGCATATAGGCATCCGCCCCGCAGGTATAGACATGGGTGCCGGGCGCGGTGCGGTCCATGATGCTGGGCAGGTCGGCCCGGGTGTCCTCAGATGAGATATGCAGATGCACGTGCTCGGCCCATGGGGCCCGCGCCAGTTCATCGGCAAAGGCCGCGGCGTCGCGGGTGGAGGCGGAATAATGCAGGTCGAAAGGCCGCCCGAGCCCATGCAGCCGATGGGCAAAGGCGATCATCGGCGTGATGCCGATACCGCCGCCCATGAGCAGGCTGTGCGGCGCATCCTCGACAAGTTCAAAATGGTTCACCGGCTTGCCGACGAAGATCCGCCGCCCTTTGGTGAAAACCCGGTGCAGCAGCGCCGAGCCGCCGCGCCCCTCGTCCTCGCGCAGCACCGCGATGCGGTAGCGTTTGCGGTCCTCGGGGTCGCCCAGCAGCGAATAGGGACGTAGGAATTCGGGAGCCACCACAAGGTCGAGATGCGCGCCCGCGGTCCATGCGGGCAGATCGTGGCCTTCGGGGTGCGCGATGTCGTAAAGGCTGGTGGTGGCATTCAGGCGGGTGACTTCCGTAATCCGCAGGTCGAGCACCGGCGTGTCGCTGCCGACTTCATAGAGATGCAGGTGATCGGTCTCGCCCGCCGCCGTTTTGCGGCGGTGTTCATCGGCGCTCAGCAGCGCGGCATGGGCGGCGATCCCGGCCTCGCGGTTCATCGGGTCGGGATAGGGCCAGGGGTGCGGGGCCAGCGGGGCGGGGTAGACGGCGAGGGTCTGGTCTTCGAATTTGAGGTCGAGATCGGGCTGCAGGTCGCGCGCGTTGACCGGCTGGGCGGGGGTGTCGAACTGGCCCGAGGGTTTGCGCTCGATGTCCCACCACCATTTCTTTACCGGGTTCAGACGGCCCTTGCCGACCTTGTCGTCGAGCTTGGCCAGCAGCGGCGCCGCGGCGGGGATGTTGGAGGCGGCCCAGCGGAAGGGGGCCTCGGCGAAGAGCCCTTCGAGGTTCCACGGGCAGGTCTTCATGCAGCGCCCGCACATCGCGCCGCCTTGGTTGGTGATCCGGTAGGTGGCGCATTTCTGGCTGTCGGATTTCCAGATTTCATAGCCGTTGAACATCTTCTTCGGCCCGGCGGTGATCGCCCCCGAAGGGCATTCGCGGGCGCATTTGTTGCAGGCTTCGCAGAACTTCTGCAGGCCGAAGTCGATGGGTTTGTCGTGGGCGACGGGCAGGGTGGTGGTGACTACCCCGGATTTTAGACGCGGGCCGAGGAAGGGGTTCAGGATCACCTCACCGATGCGGCTGACCTCCCCCAAGCCCGCCAACAACAGAAGCGGCGGTTGCAGCACGTCGCCGTCCATCACCGTATGCGCTTTGGCCGAATGCCCGAGGTTGCGCAGATGCTGCGCCAGCACGCCGCCCAGCATCGAGAAGCGCAGGTAGGCGCGCATGGATTGCGAGACGGCGATCCAATCATCGCCCGAAGACCCCTCCATCGTGTCAAAGCCTTGGTCGATGATCAGGCTCAGCGCTTCTGCGTGCGGCGGTGTGATCGGGGTGCCGGTGGCGTCGTGACTGTACCATGTCCAGTCCGGGCAGGCCGAGAGGCCGGCGGCATCGGCGCCGAGGAAGTAGCTCGCCGCCTTGAGGTTCGCGGCATTGCGCGCGGCGTCCTCGGCCTCGGGCGCGGCCTCGTTCACCGGCCCGTCCTGCAGCAGGATCAGCGCGCCCAGCAGGCGGCGCTGCGCGGCGGAGGGGGCGGATTTCACCACATGATGCCCGCCCTTCATGGCGTTTTGGACCTTTGGCCCCATGTCGCCGAACTGCCCGCGTGCGAAAAGATCGCCGCGTTTTGGCACGCGCGGCACATTGGCGGCGTCGATATAGGTGGTGGGCTCCTCGACCCGTTTCAACGTCTCGAAAGGATGCGGCCCCATGGCATAGTCGCGCCGGGCGTAAGGGTCGGCATCCCGCGCGCTGACCCCGCCGTGCGTGCCAAGTTGCCAATGCGGGCCTTTCAGCACCGACCACGGCTGTTCGGCCAGGGGACGAAGCGGCATGTCGGGGGCGAGGGCCATGTCGGTCGTCACCACGGCCAAGCCGAAACGCGCACCGATCCATGGCGCTTGCAGGGTGCCGTCTTCCAGCACCGCCAGCCCTGCGGCCACGGCCAATTGGCCGAGGTTTACGTCAGAGGTGGTGGCCGAATGCACCTTGGCCGCAAAACCCAACTGACGGATGTATTCGGCAAGCACGGTGGCGTTCTCGGTCCCGCGCAGGCAGGCGCGTTCGGCTTGGGCGTCCATGATCCAATCGCTGCCCGGCTCGCCGTCGCGCGGGTCACGGGGGTAGGCGGTGAGGATCACCAGCGCATGGCTGTGGCTGTCGATCGAGGTCTCCGGTGCGTCCACCGTATCGCGCAGATTGGCCATGATGACATCGACCCCGGCGGCCAGCGTCTTGGTCTGGCGACTGCGCAGGCTCTCCGCGAGTTGCGCGGTGCCGGCGCTGCGGCGCGGGCTGGGCAGCAACAGCTCTGGCGGCAGGGGGCAGATGCCCATCATCGAGGCGTCATTGTAATAGCCGAAGGATTTGAGGTGGTTGGCCCGCTCCACCGGGCTCTCGGGGATCACCGCGCCCGCGCTGTTGACCGGCCCGTCGCGCAGCACGTCCATCATCGCCTGAAAGGGGGCCATCGCGTTGCAGAGGCTCTGCGGCGTCTCGGGTCGCTCGAAACGCGGTTCCGGCATGGGGGTATCCGGGAGCCTGTCGTGGGGTGCCGGCATCCGGCGCAGCCGTTCCAGCGGGAAGGGGCCAAGGTGCAGGGGGCGGGTTTTCGATGAAAAGAGCTTCATGGCAAATCGATGCCACGCCACGCCGCGAAACGCCAGTGCGGCTTGCGCCTATTGCCGGTGCTCTCGCTTGACTTTGCGGGCTGCGCCCGACCATGCTGCGCAAAAATGAGGAGTGAGACTATGACCCTGTTTACCCGCCGTCAGGCCATTGCCACCATGGGGGCCGCAACGGCTGTGGGCCTTGCCGCCCCGGCGCTGGCGCAGAACCGCAAGATCACCGTGGGCGCGCTGCGCTTCACCAGCCACGCGGGCAGCTTTGTCGCTTTCGAGCGAGATTATTTCAAAGAGGCCGGGCTGGACGTGGAACTGCGGTTTTTCGAGGCCGCGCAGCCCATGGCGGTGGCGATTGCCAGCGGCGATGTGGATTACGCCGTGGCCGCGATCTCGGGCGGGTTGGTGTCATTGGCGCAAAAGGGCGCGGTCAAGGTCATCGGCGGCGGTCTGCAGGAAGAGCAGGGCATCGACGGGCAGAAGTTCCTGGTCTCCGACGCGGCCTATCAGGCGGGCATTACCGAGCCGGGCATGCTGGATGGCAAAAGCTATGGCATGACCCAGGCGGGGTCGTCCTTTCACTACATGGGCTCCAAAATGGCCGAGGCGGAGGGTATCTCGCTCAAGTTCAAGCCGCTGCAAAAGGTGGGCGCGGTGATCGGGGCGCTGAAGTCGGGGCAGATCGACGCGTGGTCCATCGTGCCGCATATCGCCAAGCCGCTGGCCGGATCGGGTGCCGTGCATATCATCGGCGACGTGGCGACCTATCTGCCGGATTATCAGGTCACCACGATCTGCACCTCGGCCAGCAATGCCGAAGGCGAGCGTGAGATGACCGAGAACTTCCTCGCCGGCTATTCCAAAGGTGTGGCCGATTACAACGCCGCGATGATCGCCAAGGACGGCGGCGAAGAGGGTGTGAATGAGATGGTCGATCTGATCCACAAACATGTCTATACCGACCGCCCGCGCGAGAAAGCGGCGCCTTCGATCATCAATGGCACCATGCGGCTGAACGAAGCGGCCAAGCTGAATGTGGCCTCGGTGCGCGATCAGTTGGAGTGGTTCCAGTCCGAAGGGTTGGTCGACAGTGACATCACCCTGGAGACGCTGGTCGATACCTCCTATGTCGAGACCATGGGCAGCTAGGCGGCCTGCAACCCAAACGAAGGCGCATCGCGAAAGCGGTGCGCCTTTTTGCTGCGCGGATGGCGGGCAGGGGATGTTCTGGAAGGCGGTACTGGCGATTTATGGCAACCCAAAGGGGCTGAGCGGCGTTGTCCTGTCACTGACCGATAAATTGGCCCGGGCGCCGCATCCATGACTGGACACCCTTTATGAACGATGGCGCCTTTTTTGGGCTCGACAGCTACCATATCGCGCTTGGCGCAGTTGGGGCAAGTGTGATCCTTGCCAATTGGCTGCCGCGTTTCGTCAGCCGCCGCGAACCTGCCGCCTCCGGCCTGTTGATCCTCTTTGGCATGGCCGTCTTCGCCTTTTTGCCCGGCATGCCGCAGGTCCCCGACCCGCGAACCCATCCGCATATCTGGGAAGTCGTGGCCGAACTTTGCGTTATCATCTCCCTCTTCGCCACCGGATTGCGGATCGACAGCCTGTCGAGCCTTGGCCGCTGGGGGCCGACGATCCGGCTCTTGGGGCTAACCATGCCGATCACCATTCTGGCGGTCGCGGTCTTGGGCTATGGTTTGGCCGGGATGACCATCGGCGGCGCGATCCTTCTGGGCGCGGTCATGGCCCCGACCGATCCGGTCTTGGCCGGCGATGTGCAGGTCGGCCCGCCGCAGGAAGGCGGAGAGCATCCGGTGCGCTTTGCCCTGACGACCGAGGCGGCGTTGAACGATGGCCTGGCCTTTCCCTTTGTTTACCTCGGGTTGCTGGTCGCTGCCGAAGGGTTGGCGCCGGGGGCTTGGGGCGTCGAATGGCTGGCCCGAGACGTGTTCTGGCGGATCGGGGTCGGCACGCTGATGGGGGCCGCCGGGGGCTGGGCCTTGGGGCAAGTTCTCTTCACCGTCCCGCGCAACGCGGCCTTGGCCGAAACCTCTTCGGGGGTTGTCGCCCTCGCCGGGGTGCTGCTCTGCTATGGCACCACGGAGCTGGTCGAAGGATATGGTTTCATCGCCGTGGCCGTGGCCGGGCTGGTGATCCGCCGGGTGGAGGGCGACCATGCATTCCACCGCCGCCTGCATGACTTTGCCTGCGCCGTGGAACATGCGCTGACCGCCTTGCTGCTGGTCGCCCTCGGGGCGGTGTTGCCGATGCTGCTCGGCGCGCTGACATGGTCAGGGGCGGCCATCGTTGTGGCCTTGCTCTTCGTCGTGCGTCCGCTTGGCGGCTGGCTGTCCCTGAGCCGCACCCCGCTCAGCGCGCGCGACCGTTGGGTGGTGGCGCTTTACGGTATTCGGGGCATCGGATCGATCTATTATCTCGCCTATGCCGCCGCCAAGATGGAATTCTGGAATGAGGAGAAGATCTGGGCCATCGTGGGCTTTGCCATCCTCGTCTCTGCCCTGATCCATGGGTTTACCGCCGGGATCGCGGTGGAAGGGCTCGGCAGTCCGGAGGAGGAGGAACGCGGCTAGCCCGCGCACAATCTATCCGGTTGTCCATTGCACCTGACCGGCTTTTGCCGGAAAAGACCGCCATGGATCTCAAGCTCTCCTCCGTCAGCCATTATTACGGCGAAACGCAAGTCCTGCGGGACATCACGCTCGACATTCCCTCGGGCCAGATCGTCTGCATTGTCGGCCCTTCGGGCTGTGGAAAATCGACCCTGCTGCGGATGTTGGGCGGGTTGGAGCGGCCAAGCGCGGGCCGGGTGCTGCAACTGGGCGACGCGCCTGAGGACTGTCTGAACCCGCTGACCTATATCTTTCAGGATTTCGCCCTGCTGCCCTGGCGCACGGTGCGCGGCAATGTGGCATTGGTGCTGGAAGACCACGGGCTGGGCAAGGCGCAGCGCGACGCGATCATCGCCGATGTGTTGGCGCGCACCAAACTGACCGATTTCGCCGATGCGCTGCCCAAGCAGCTGTCGGGCGGGATGAAACAGCGGGTGGCGATTGCCCGGGCACTGGCGGTGAATCCGGCGGTGATGCTGATGGACGAGCCGCTGAGCGCGCTCGACAGCCAGACCCGCGAGTTGTTGATGGACGACCTTGTGGCGCTCTGGACGCGGCAGCCCTTCACGGCGGTCTATGTGACCCACAACCTCGCCGAGGCGGTGCGGCTGGGGCATAAGATCGTGGTGCTTTCGCGCCGACCGGGGGAACTGCGCGAGGTGGTGGAACTGGACATGCCCTTGGCCGAGCGGCGCCACGGCGACCCGGTGCTCGAAGCCCAGCAGCAACATCTTTGGAGCCTGATGCGGGATGAAGCCGCGGCAGCGGATGCGGAGTTGATCGATGGCTGACCTTACCGAAAGCACAGCGCGCGAGGTCACCTTTCGCGGCGGCGGGTTCCAGCCCGGTCACCGCCGCGGGGTCGGGCTTGCGGTTTTTGTGGTGCTGATCCTGCTGGCCGAATGGGGCACGCGCAGCGGCTTCATCTCGCCCCTGACCCTGCCGCGGCCCAGTGATGTGCTGCTGACCTTTCAAGAGCTTTACCAATCGGGGATGCTGTTCAAACATCTCGTGCCTTCGGTGACGCGTCTGGCGATTGGCGCCTTGATCGGCGCCTCGCTGGGCGTTGGCATCGGGGTCTTGATCGGGTTGTTTTCGCTGGTGCGCGCGGGGCTGGTGCCTTTGGTCGCCGCGATTTTCCCGATCCCGAAGATCGCGCTTTTGCCGCTCTTTGTTATTTGGTTCGGGATTGATGAGGCCAGCAAATACGCACTCATCGCCTTTGGCACTTTCACGCCCACCGTGGTCGCCACCTATGCGGCGGTCGACAATGTGGACCGGGTGCTGATCCGCATGGGGCAGAGTTTCGGTCTTGGCTGGTGGTCCATCGTCTCCAAGATCGTTGTGCCGGGGGCGATGCCGGGGATACTCTCTGGCCTGCGGATTTCGCTGACGATCGCGATCATCCTGCTGGTCGCGGCGGAGATGCTGGGCGCGGAATATGGCATCGGAGCCTATATTCTGCAGGCCGGAAGCCTTTACGATCTGGAGCGGTTGTTTGCAGGGGTTGTCATTCTGTCGCTGCTCGGCGTGGCCGTGTCGGCGGGGGTGGCGGCTGTCGAGCGGCGCGTGTTGAACTGGCGGGTCTGACAGCGCAGCACCCGTAATCCCGTAACACCGGCGCAGGGGAGCGCCGGTGTGCTCGCAAGCGGTGGCTTAATGTTGCATACCATGGGCGGAATGATCCATCTCGCCCTGATGCGCGGCGCGGCGGCTTTCCACGTTGAAGGTGACGTCCAGCGAGCCCGCCTTTTCAAAGGTCAAGGTCGCGGGGATTTTCTCGCCGATCTCAAAAGGATCGCCGCCCAGCCCCATGAACATCACATGCAGCCCACCCGGCTCCAGCACCACGGTTTCGCCGGCGGGCAGGTCGATCCCTTCAACTGGCTGCATACGGGCCACGCCCATGTCGTCGGTGGTGCTTTCGTGCAGGGATACGTCGTCGAAACCATCCGCGCTGATGCTCAGCAATCGGTCTGCGGTGTCGGCGCTGTTGGTGATGCTCAGATAGCCGCCGCCGACCTGCGCTGACTTGGGCGTTTCAAAGGCCATAGGGTGGGTCACGGTGAGGCCACCCAGCGTATAGTCATGGGCGGTAGCGGGCAGGGCAAAGCAGGCGACCAGAGCCGCGGTGTAGAGGGTTTTCATGTCAGTTTTCCGTCGTTTGATTGATTTTTAGGGTCAGAGATCAATCAAAGCTGCGGCGGCCCTCTGGCGGGCGGGGGCGCGGCTGCCGGGGGGCCTGAATGGTGCGGGGCATAGGGGCGGGGGCGCTTGGTCTCGGCGCTGCGGCGCGGGGCGATCAGCATCTCTACCGGCGCCGGCAGGATCACCGCGTTGACGAGCCGGCAGGCCTCACAACCCGATGTGCCGGGCCGGTGGTCCTGCGGGGATCCAGAGCAAAGATCGCTGAGGTCGCCGCCAGCTTGCACAAAGGCCACGAAACTCGGGTCTTGCAGCGGGGCCGCTTGGCTTCGATGCGCAAAGGGGATGCTGGCCAGCGCAAGCGCCAGCAGGAAGGTCAGCATGACCCGGCAGAGAGGAAGGCGCGCCGCAGTGAGCATGGCTTCTGTTAGCCCGCCCTTTTGGCTTTGACCAGCGGATGCCGACGCGCTGCGACGCTATGTCGTCGGCATCTCGAACACCCCGCGCCGTTGCCTCGCAAATTTGTAATTGACAGCGAACTGGTATGCTGGTCTGGTCAACGTACCAGTTCGGCGGCGTAGTTGCCTCCGGCGGGGAGGCTGTATTCCGGGGAGGGGGGTGCATGGGCGAGACGACCATACTAGACATGCACAGTACCTCCTTGGACAAGGTGGCGCATCGCTCTGTGAAAGACGAGGTGGCCGAACGCATCGCGACCTTGATCGCCACGGGCGTTCTGAGCGTCGGTGATGTGCTGCCAAGCGAACGTGATCTGGCGGCGACAATGGGCGTCAGCCGCGAGACGGTGCGGGGCGCTTTGCTGATCCTGTCGACCAAGGGGATCGTCTCGATCGTGCAGGGCGCGCGCACCAAGGTCGTCTCTGGCGATGTCGGTGAGCTGGGCATGTCGGCCCTGTCGAACGGGCGGGTGACGGATTATTCGCTGAAGGACGTGCATGAAGGGCGGCTTATGGTCGAAGCCCGACTGTCAGAGCTTGCCGCCGCCCGCATCGATGCAAAAGCACTGGATGCGCTTTCTGATTTGATAAAGATGCAAGAGAAGGCCACCGATGATCCGGTGAACTTTCTGATCGCGGACCGGGCGTTTCACATCGCGATCTACCAGTCTTGCGGCAATGCGCTTCTGTCCGATCTTGCGACGACGCTTTATTCCTACCAGTTGGACGACCGGCGCCGCGCGATCGGCAAACCGGGCGCCATCGCGCAGAGCATTGCAGACCACCGGCTGATCCTCGCTGCGCTTATGGCGCGGGATGCAAAGGCATTGGCCGCGGCCATGGGCGTGCATGAGCGCCGTATTTACGACAGCACCTGTGAGCTGCTGGCAAACCCCACGAAAGAGGCGAATATATGAGAGTTGCCATCCTTGGCGCCGCGGGCATGATTGGCCGCAAACTGGCGGAACGTATCGCCGCCACAGGCCAGATCGGCGGGCAGGCGGTCGATGCCCTGACATTGGTGGATGTGATCGCGCCCGAAAAACACGCAGCGTTCGCCGGCGCGCAGGATGCCTTTGCAGCCGATCTTTCTGCCCCCGAGGTCGCATCGCAGGTGATCGCGGAGCGCCCCGAGGTGATCGTGCATCTGGCCGCCATCGTTTCGGGCGAGGCCGAGGCGGATATGGAAAAGGGCTACCGCGTCAATCTGGACGGCACCCGCGCGCTGCTGGAGGCGATTGCAAATGTCGATGGCTATTGCCCCCGCGTGATCTTTGCCTCTTCGTTGGCCGTGTTCGGCGCACCGTTTCCGGACAGAATCCCCGATGACTATCACCTGACGCCGCTGACCAGCTATGGCACGCAAAAGGCGATGGGCGAGCTGTTGTTGAACGACTATTCCCGGCGTGGTCTGCTCGACGGTGTGGGCATCCGCTTTCCCACGATCTGCATCCGCCCCGGCAAGCCGAACAAGGCCGCTTCAAGCTTTTTCTCTGGCATTCTGCGCGAACCGCTGAACGGCCAAGAGGCGATCCTGCCCGTGGATGATGACGTGCGCCATTGGTTTGCAAGCCCGCGCGCCGCTGTTGGCTATATCGAGCACGCGGCGACGCTGGACACCGCCCCCATGGGCGCGCAACGGTGCATGACCATGCCGGGCGTCAGCGCCACGGTGGGCGAGCAGATCGAGGCGTTGCGTGCGGTGGCGGGAGACAGCGCCGTGGCGCTGATCCGCCGTGCGCCTGATCCGGCTGTGGCGACGATCGTGGCAGGCTGGCCGCGCGATTTTGAAACGGCACGCGCCTTGTCACTGGGCTTTCGGGCCGAGCAAACATTCGGAGAGATCATTGCGGTCTATCTGGAGGACGAAATGGGCCAGAAGGCTCAGAAAAGTGCCTGAACAGGCACGCCCCTGCGCAGCCGCGCAGGCTACGACAGGACGATTTAACACCTTGGGAGGAACTTACATGAAACATACAATTTTTGCCTTTGCGGGCACGCTCGCCGCATTCGCCGCAACCACCGCCTATGCCGAGCGCAATATCGTCGTTGGCCATTCCCTGTCCGAAGGGTCGCATTACGGCATCGGCGCGCAGGCGTTCATTGACACGCTGACCGAGCTTTCGGGCGGTGAATTCACCGGTTCTCAGGCCCCCGCAGGCCAGTTGGGCGGCGAGCGTGACATGATCGAAGGGCTGCAGATCGGCTCGATGGATGTGGTGATCACCTCGACCGGCCCCTTGGGCAACTTCGTGCCAGAGGTCTATGCCCTCGATCTGCCCTTCCTGTTCCGCGATTATGACCATGCGCGCAACGTGCTGGATGGTGAGATCGGTCAGGAGCTGCTGGAGAAGATCGGTGAGAACCAGCTGGTCGGGCTGGCTTGGTCCGAGAACGGGTTCCGCCATGTGACCAACTCGCAGCGCCCCGTGCGCGCGCCGGAAGATTTGGATGGGCTGAAGCTGCGCACGATGGAAAACAAGGTGCATATGGAGGCGTTCTCGCTGATGGGGGCCGCGCCGACGCCGATGGCATTCCCCGAGCTCTTCACGGCCTTGCAGCAGGGCGTTGTCGACGGTCAGGAAAACCCCGTCACCGTGATCACCGCCTCCAAGTTCTGGGAGGTGCAGGACCATGTCTCGCTGACCGGTCACGTCTATTCGCCCGCGGTTGTGCTGGGCTCGCCCATTCTGCTCGACGGTCTGACGGATGAGGAGCGCGGCTGGTTCATGGAAGCGGCCAAAGCCTCTGCCGCAGCGACCCGTGCAGAGGTGAACCGTCTGGAGGAATCCGGCGTGGCGCTGCTGATCGAGAACGGCATGGACGTGATCACCGACGTCGACAAAGCCCCCTTCGCCGATCTGGCGCAGGCGTCCTACACGATCTACACCGATCAATATGGCCCGGAGCTGGTCGAGCGCATTCAGGCGGTCGAGTAATCGCCCAAGCAGCAGGCGCGGGGACTTCCTGCGCCTGCTGCTGCCTTTTCCCACCACGATAAGGACGTTTCATGCGCTATTTCCTGCGTCTCGAAGACTTCACCACCGGCGTAGCGCAACGCCTGTCCATCGCCTTTCTGGTGATTGCCGCCAGTCTCGCGCTCTATCAGGTGGTCACGCGCTTTGCCTTTGGCGCGCCCTCCACCTGGTCCGAGGTCATCACCCGTTCCGCGATGGTCTGGTCGGTGTTTCTGGGCGTGGCCGTTGCATTCCGGCACGGGGCCATGATCTCGGTCGATGTGATCCAGAATGCCCTGCCGCCGCGCTTGGGCATTGCGGTCTATCTCTTTGCCAATATCGGCTCTTTGATCTTTTTCTCGGTCCTGCTGTGGCAGGGCTATCTGATGACGTTGCGGGTGATCCCGCAAAGCCTGTCGGCCCTCGATATCTCGATCGCTTGGGTCTATGCGGCCTTGCCCGTCGGCTCGGGCTTTATCCTGATCGCTGTGGCCGCCTCGATGGTGCGCGCGGTGCAGGGTGACTGGCTGATCGCACGCAATGCGGAGGACGCAGCATGAACAGCGCACTTGGTTTTTCGCTGGCAATCCTGTTCGTCCTTGGCGTGCCGATTGCCGTGGCCATCGGGCTGGCCTCTGTCATTGGCATCGAGGCGCAGGGCCGTCTGCCGCTGCTGCTGGTGGCGCAGCGCATGTTCACCGGGATCGACAGTTTCCCGCTGATGGCGATCCCGCTGTTTATCCTGGCCGGGAACCTGATGTCGGCGGGCGGCATTTCCCAGCGGCTTGTCGATCTCGCCAAATCGCTCGTCGGCGGCATTCAAGGCGGGCTGGCCTGTACCTGTGTGCTGACCTGTATGCTCTTCGCCTCGGTCTCCGGCTCCTCTGTCGCCACCACTTTTGCGATTGGTGCGATCCTGATCCCGGCCATGGTCAAACATAACTACCCCAAGCCCTTGGCCGCCTCCATTCAGGCATCCTCGGCTGAGCTGGGCGTTCTGATCCCACCCTCCATTCCGCTGATCCTCTATGGCGTCTCGACGGATACGTCGATTGGCAAGCTCTTCGTGGCGGGGCTTGGCCCCGGTGTGGTTGTGGCGGGCTCGCTCATGGCGCTGGTGCTGGTGATCTGCCGGATGCGGGGCATCGGCAAGGATGACGGGATGGACCGCGCCGCCCCCGGTGCGGCGCTCAAATCGGCACTGCCGGCGCTGCTGGTCCCTGTGGTTATTCTGGGCGGCATCTACTCGGGCATTTTCACCCCCACCGAAGCAAGTGCCGCAGCCGTGGCCGCCGCGCTGATCGTCGGGATGCTGCTTTATAAGGAATTGAAAGTCAGCGCCCTGCCGGACATTCTGAAAAGCACGATCATTTCCACTTCGGCGATCATGATCATCATTTCGGCGGCGGCGCTGTTCTCTTTCCTGATCACCCGCTCGGGCCTGCCCAATGAAATCGCGGCATGGTTCAAGGATATCTTTGAAAGCCGCATCGCCTTTCTGCTGGCGGTGAACATCCTGCTGCTGATCGTGGGCATGTTTATCGAAACCTCGGCGGCGATCCTTGTCCTGGCCCCGATCCTGACGCCCATCGCCATGAGCTATGGTGTCGATCCGGTCCACTTTGGCCTGATCATCGTGGTGAACCTCGCGCTTGGGATGATCACACCGCCCTTGGGGGTGAACCTTTTCGCGGCCTGTTCCGTGGCCGACCTGCGGGTTGAAAAGATCATCCCGCAGCTGGTCTGGTTCGTCCTGACCGTCTTTGCCGCGCTGATGGTCATCACCTACGTTCCTGCCATCACGCTCTGGCCGGTCGAATGGGTCTTTGGAGAGTAACCGATGTTGATTGATTTTGTGGGCTTGGGCTCGATGGGGCTGGGCATGGCGGTAAGCCTTGTGAAAGCAGGCCATTGCGTGCGCGGCTTTGATCCGGAAGAGGCGCGGGTTGAGATGCTGGTCGCGCAGGGCGGCAAGGCCTTTGGTGACGCGTCGCAAAAGGCCGATGCGGTGGTCAGCGCGGTGCTCAATGCCGATCAGACGCGGGCGGTGCTCTTTGGCGAACAGGCTGTCGCCCAGCGGCTTCGGCCCGGCGGGGTGATCATTTCTTGCGCCACCGTTTCCCCGGCCTTCGCGGCAGAGATGGAGGCACTGACGGAAGAGGCGGATCTGCTCTACCTCGACGCCCCGATCTCGGGCGGCGCGGTCAAGGCGGCCGCGGGGCAGCTGTCGATCATGGCGGCGGGCAAGGCTGCTGCCTTTGACGCGGCCGCCCCGGTGCTGGAGGCGATGGCGGAAACCGTGCACCGTCTGGGCGATCAGGCCGGGCCGGGCTCGGCCATGAAAGCCGTGAACCAATTGCTCGCCGGGGTCCACATCGCGGCGATGGGCGAAGCGCTGGCCTTTGGCGCGTCGCAAGGGCTGACGCCTCAGCAGGTGGTCGATGTTGTCTCCGTCTCCGCCGGGACCTCTTGGATGTTCGAAAACCGCGCCCCCCATGTGGTAGCAGGCGATTACACCCCGCGTTCCAAGGTCGACATCTGGCTCAAAGACCTCGGCATCGTGACCGAGATCGCGGCATCCGCAGACCTGCCTCTGCCGGTGTCCGCCAACGCGCTGGCGCAGTTCCGCGCGGCCTCGCAGGCGGGCCTGGGCGATGAGGACGACGCCGCCATTGCCAAATATTTCGCCCGCGCGGGCGGTGTTTCCCTGCCGGGAGATCGCTGATGTTGCTGGGCTGTATCGGAGACGACTTCACCGGGTCCAGCGATCTGGCAAATACGCTGGCCAAGGCGGGCATGCGCACGGTGCAATATAGTGGCGTGCCGGATCACCCCGCAGAGGCCGATGTGCAGGCCGCTGTGGTGGCGCTCAAGACCCGCTCCATCCCCGCCGCAGAGGCGGTTGCGCAATCGCTCAAGGCGCTCGAATGGTTGCTGGCGCAGGGCTGCGCGCAGATCTATTTCAAATATTGCTCGACCTTCGACAGCACGGCCAAGGGCAATATCGGCCCGGTGGCCGAAGCCTTGGCCGACGCGCTGGAGGCCCGCGCCGTGATCATATGCCCGGCTTTTCCGGGCACGGGCCGGTCGATCTATCAGGGCCATCTCTTCGTAAAGGATGTGCTGCTGAGCGAAAGCGGCATGCAGAACCACCCGCTGACCCCGATGACGGACCCGGACATCAGACGGGTGCTTGCCGCCCAGTCTAAAGGGCCGGTGGGGCATGTGGACGCGGCCACGGTGCTAACAGGTGCGACGGCCATCCGTGCGCAGCTAGACAGCGAAGCCGAGGCGGGCAGGCGGCTGATCGTCGTCGATGCCCTGCAGGACGCGGATCTGATGCAGATCGGCAGGGCGGCGAAAGGGCTGAAGCTCATCACCGGCGGCTCCGGGGCCGCACTTGGCCTGCCCGCCAATTTCGGCATCGCCCCGCAAGACCGGACGCCGTGGCGCGGTGAGGCGGGGAAATGCGTTATCTTGTCGGGCTCCTGTTCCATCGCGACCCGGGGCCAGATCGCGCAGCACAAGGGCGCGCATCCCTCCATGGAGGTGAGCGCCGACATGTTGTTTGGCGGCGAGATCACCGCCCAATCCGCCGCAGACTGGGCCATGAAGGCCGAGGGGCTGCCGCTGATCTACAGTTCCGCCGACCCGCAGGCAGTGGCCGCAGCCCAAGAAAAATACGGGCGCGCAGAAAGTGCTGAAAAGTTCGAACAGTTCTTTGCCGCAGTCGCGCGGATTGTCACCGCAGAAGGGGTCCGCAAACTGCTGACCGCCGGGGGCGAGACCTCTGGCGCCGTGGTGGAGGGCCTGTCCCTGACCCAGCTTGAGATCGGACCGGAGATCGACCCCGGCGTGCCAGCGCTCCGCGCGGGCGCGGGGCTGGTGCTGGCGTTGAAGTCCGGCAACTTTGGCAGCGTCGACTACTTTGAGAAAGCCGCTCGCATCTTGGACGGAACCGCGCCATGAGCACCGCCCTGCGCGACCAGATATGCCTGCTGGCGAAATCCATGTTTGACCGGGGTTTGACCGGCGGCAGCACCGGCAACATCTCTGCCCGGACCGAAGACGGCGGGCTTTTGGTATCCCCGACCGGCACCAGTTTCGGCAGGCTGGACCCGGCGCGGCTGTCGCATTTCGATGCAAGCGGCAGGCTGATTGACGGCGACCCCCCGACCAAGGAAATGCCCCTGCACAGCGCCTTCTATGACACCCGCAGCACGGCAGGGGCGGTGGTGCATCTGCATTCCTGCCATTCGGTGGCCTGGTCGATGATGCCCGATGTCGATGCCGATAACTTTCTGCCCCCCATGACGCCCTATGCGATCATGAAGCTCGGTCGCGTCAAGCTGCTGCCGTTCTTCCGGCCCGGTGACCCGGCCATGGGCGAAGCCGTGCGGGGATTGGCGGGCAAGAGGTCTGCGGTGATGCTGGCCAACCACGGGCCGGTGGTCGCCGGCAAGGATGTCGAGGCCGCCTGCAATGCCATCGAAGAGCTTGAAGACACGGCGCGTCTTGCCATGCTGATGCACGGCATCCCGGCGCGTATGTTGGACGCCGCACAGGTGCGCGATCTTGTGACGCATTTCGATATTGAGTGGGACGACTGATGCAATTTTCGGCAAACCTGGGGTTTCTCTGGTCGGAGCTGACCTTGCCCGACGCCATTCGCGCCGCGAAAGCGGCCGGGTTTGACGCTGTCGAATGTCACTGGCCCTATGACTTCGATAGCGCAGAGGTCAAAGCGGCCTTGGCCGAGACCGACCTGCCGATGCTGGGGCTCAACACCGCCCGTGGCGATGTCTCGGCAGGCGACAACGGCCTCTCTGCGCTGCCCGAGCGTATCCCCGAAGCCCGCGCCGCGATTGACCAGGCGCTGGCCTATGCCACCGAGATCGGCGCGCACAACATCCATGTCATGGCGGGGTTTGCGCAGGGCGATAAGGCGCATAGGGTCTTTGTCGAAAATCTGGACTACGCCTGTGATCGCGCGGCGCCCGCGGGCATTTCCATTCTGATCGAGCCGCTCAACCGCTATGACGCCCCCGGATATTTCCTGCAAACCACGGCGCAGGCCACGGCGATCATGGCCGAGGTGGGGGCCGCCAACCTGAAGCTCATGTTCGATTGCTATCACGTGCAGCTGATGGAGGGCGATCTCACCCACAAACTGGCGCAGCTGCAAGACCGGATCGGCCATATCCAATTCGCCAGCGTCCCCGACCGCGGCGCGCCGGATCACGGCGAGATTAACTTTGATCATGTCTTTCGCGTGGTCAAAGAGCTTGGGTTTCTGATGCCGCTGGGCGCGGAATATAAACCTGAAGGTGCCACGGGTGATACATTGGCATGGTTACAGAAAGCGCAGCAGATTTAGCGTCGCGCGCTGTGGTGGCGGCTTTGTGATGCAATTGGGTGTTAGACGAAGATTCTTGATGCCCTGCGCTCTCGTCCAAAATTGGAGGAAGGCGGCAAGACGCGACGGCATTGTCAGACGGGGCCCTGACCGTCGGTGAGGCCCTAGTTCAGCAATGCAGGAGAGTGTTGGCTGGGATGGTAGGATTCGAACCTACGGTACACTGTACCAAAAACAGTTGCCTTACCACTTGGCTACATCCCAACACAGGGCGCTAACTAAAGTTCTCTGGCGCGGTGTGCAAGAGCGTTTTTTGAAAATTTAGAGTATTCTTTGCCTGCGATAAAGCAGGGCCGGGTTTGGCGGGGCAATTCGGCAGCTTTTTGCGTGCCGATTGCGGGGGATTTCTTAGGCCTTCCAAGCCCTGCGCGGTTTGGCCGGGGGCGCAAAGGTGCGGACCCCCGCAAGACGGATCAGCCCTGACAGTCCAGCAGCACCGCGCCGCTGCGCTGGCCGGCTTCGACGCGCGCATGGGCTTCGGCGGCCTCGGCCAGCGGCAGGATGCGATCTATGGGGCAATCGAGCGCGCCGTCCTCCAGCGCGTGGTGCAGCCTTGTGATGGCCTGTTCGCGCGGGGCGGGGGGCAGCAGATAGATCAGCAGGATGTCGATCGTGACGGCTTTGAACAAGAGCGGGTAGAACGGCAGGCTGGGGGTCATCTCCCGCGCAGACCCATAGGCGGCGATGCGGCCATTGGGGGCGATGCATTGGGTATCGGTCTCGATGTTCAGGCCGAATTCCGTCTCGACGATGGTCTCTACCGGATTGCCCGCATTGGCATCCAGGACCTGCCGCGCCAAATCGGGGGCGGCGTAGTCCAGCACCGCATCGGCACCCGCAGCATGTAACAGGTCAAAGTCACGCGGGCGGGCGGTTGCGATCACCCGCGCGCCGCCCCATTTCGCCAGCTGCACCGCCAGATAGCCCACCGTGCCGGCACCGCCCTGCACCAGTACCGTCTCACCCGCCACCGCACCGGCGCCAAAGACCGCGTGACAGGCGGTAAGGCCGGGAATGCCCAGTTGCGCCCCGGTTTCAAAGGACACCTCCTTGGGCAGCGGCACCGCCTGATGGGCGGGCAGGGTGATATGGGTGGCGGCGGTGCCAAAGGCGCGTTGCCATTGGCCGTTCCAGATCCAGACCCGCTGGCCGACCCGGCCCGGATCGACGCCCGCGCCCACGGCGGTGATCTCGCCCGCGCCGTCGCTATGCGGGATGATCCGGGGGAAGGGCGGCTTGGTCACGCCGGGGCGGCTGCCGGCGCGGGCTTTGACATCCGAGGGGTTCACCCCTGAATAGCGCAGCGTCACGGAGACTTCGCCGGGCTGCGGTGATGGGGTTTCCATCTCGGTCAGGCGCAGCACATCGGCGGCGGCACCGAAGCTGTCATAGGTAATGGCGTGCATGTCTGGGCTCCCGGGCTTCCTGCTATGCGGGCAGAGTGGCGCAAGCGTGCGGGGCATGCAATCGCGGGGGGCGTAAACGTGGGGCTTAGTCGCGCAGCTCTTCGGCCTCCACCCCCCAGAGCCGGACTTTCGGCGCCCAGCCGGTGTAGCCGCCCGAGCGCAGCTCGCACCATTCCAGCGTGCATTCGCCAAGCCGGGCCACCACGCCGAGTTCCAACCGGGCCACGACAGGCGCTTTCGGGTCGGGCTTACTGTGCAGCGGCAGCATGTCCTGTTCGACCAAGACGGTGCGCACCCCCGATAGCAGCGAATAATGCACCCAGCCGCCCATGCCATCGCGGTCTTCGACCCGGCGCCAATGGCCGTGTTCGGCGGTGATCCGCAGCGGCAGGTCGCGGCGTTTATAGACCCAGTCGATCCGGTGCGACAGAGAGGGGCCGCGGCGCACATTCCCCTCTGACGCTTTCATCGACACGAAACGCGGCAGCGGCAGATTGGTCACGGGGCCGCGCTCTTCGCCAGCGCTGAGCGGCGCGGATGGGGCCAAAAGCAGCAGGGCCAGCATCAGGACGCTGCGGAGGAAAACGGTTCTCATGGGGGTGCCTGCAAGTCGGGTCACTGCGGTGGTCGGTCTGTGCAAATCTGCGGGGTCCTTGCTCTTTTTGCCACGCGAGTTCTTGTGCCTCGTCGCCGCATGGGACACCATGCCCCCGAATTGAGGCGACGCCAAGACCGGGAGAGCAGGCATGTCAAAGAAGCGGTTGAGTGTTGTAGTGACGCGACGGTTGCCAGAGGCGGTGGAAACGCGCCTGTCGGAACTGTTCGACGTGACCCTGAGAGAAGACGACCGCCCGATGACCCGAGAGGAATTGGGCGTGGCGATGCGGCAGGCCGATGTGCTGGTGCCGACGATTACGGATGACATCGACGCCGCGCTGATCACGCAGGCCGGGGAGCGGCTGAAGCTGATCGCGAATTACGGCGCCGGGGTCGATCACATCGACGTGGCCACCGCCCGGCAACGCGGCGTGCTGGTGTCGAACACCCCCGGGGTGCTGACCGATGATACCGCCGATATGACCATGGCGCTGATCCTTGCCGTGACCCGCCGCATGCCCGAGGGCATGGCGGTGATGCAATCGGGCAATTGGGACGGCTGGGCGCCAACGGCGCTGCTTGGCGGGCGCGTCGGCGGGCGGCGTTTGGGCATTCTGGGCATGGGCCGGATCGGTCAGGCCGTGGCGCGCCGTGCGCGGGCCTTTGGCATGCAGGTGCATTACCACAACCGCAAACGTCTGCGCGAAGAGATTGAGGGCGCCCTGGAGGCGACCTATTGGGAGAGCCTTGACCAGATGGTGAGCCGGATGGATGTGATCAGCATCAACTGCCCCCATACGCCCAGCACCTTCCATCTGATGAACGCGCGCCGCCTGGGGCTGATGAAGCCCGACGCGGTGATCGTGAACACCTCGCGCGGGGAGGTGATCGACGAAAACGCCCTGACGCGGATGCTGCGGACGGGGGAGATCAAGGGCGCGGGGCTCGATGTGTACGAACATGGGCGCGAGATCAATCCACGTCTGCGCGAGTTGAAGAATGTCGTGCTGCTGCCGCATATGGGCTCGGCCACGCTCGAAGGGCGGATCGAGATGGGCGAGAAGGTCTTGATCAACATCAAGACCTTTGACGATGGGCACCGTCCGCCGGATCAGGTTGTGCCGTCAATGCTGTAACGCTTTGACAGCCCGGCAGAGCGGCGGGGCCGCAGCGTATTCTATTTGGGAATGAGGGGCGTTGCCCCGCAAACTTCCCAAGTGTTCAGGGCCAAAAAGAGGGGTGGGGACGATGCGTGTGATCTTAACTCTGGGCGGAATGCTGCTGGCCGGGGCGGCTGCGGCGCAGCAGGCGGCGGATGCGGTGGCCCCCGAAGCGGCGGGCGCGGGTGCTGCGGGCTTTGAAGCGATCTCGCCCCAGGTGGCGGCGGCGCTGGCGGCCAAGGCGGCCGGGCGTCCTGTCGAGGCGCAGAACTGGATGGTCGCGGCGGCCAACCCCCATGCGGTGCAGGCCGGGGCGGACGTGCTGGCGCGGGGTGGCACGGCGGCGGATGCTTTGGTGGCGGTTCAGGCGATGCTGGGGCTGGTCGAGCCGCAATCCTCTGGCTTGGGCGGCGGCGCCTTTCTGGTCTGGTATGACGCCGCGACGGGGCAGGTCACCACATTGGACGGGCGCGAGACCGCGCCCTTGGCGGCCACGCCGCGCCTGTTTCAGGATGCCGAGGGCGCGCCGCTCAAGTTCTTTGATGCCGTGGTTGGGGGGCTTTCGGTGGGCACGCCGGGCACGCCCGCTTTGATGGCCGAGGCGCATGCGCGTTGGGGGAATCAGGACTGGCGGGATCTCTTGACCCCTGCGGCGGAACTGGCCGAGGCCGGGTTCACCGTTTCGCCGCGTCTGGCGGAACTGGTGGCGGGGGATGTCGCGCGTCTGGGGCGTGCCCCTGATACGGCGGCCTATTTCCTGCCCGGCGGGGCGCCGATCGAAGCCGGGGCCGTGCTGCGCAACCCGGCCTATGCCGAGACATTGCGCATCTTTGCCGAAGAGGGGCCGGACGCCTTTTATGGCGGGGAGATTGGCAAGCAGATCGTGGCGGCAGTGCAGGGGGCCGATCAGCCGGGCGTTCTGTCGGACATGGATCTGGCGATCTATCAGGTCAAGGAACGCGCGGCGGTCTGTGCGCCTTACCGGGGGCATGAGGTCTGCGGCATGGGGCCGCCGTCTTCGGGCGCCGTTGCGGTAGGGCAGATACTGGGGATGCTCGCGGAGGCCGACCTGTCAGCCGGGCCGCAGGATGCCGAGGTCTTGCGGCTGATTGGGGATGCCTCGCGGCTCGCCTTTGCAGATCGCGGACGGTATCTGGCGGATAGTGATTTCGTCCCCGTCCCGGTGACGGGCTTGCTGGACCCGGCCTATCTGAAAACCCGCGCCGCATTGCTTGAGGGCGATGACGCGCTGCCCGAAGTGACCCCCGGCAGGCCGGCCTTTGACCATGCGCTGAACTGGGCCGATGATCAGGCGATTGAACTGCCCTCGACCTCGCATGTCTCTATCGTCGATGCGATGGGCAATGTGGCGAGCATGACGACCACGATCGAGAACGGCTTTGGCAGCCGGGTCATGGCGGCGGGGTTCCTGCTTAACAATGAGCTCACCGATTTTTCTTTCCGCAGCCATGTGGAGGGGGTGCCGGTGGCCAATCGGGTGGAGCCGGGCAAACGGCCGCGGTCCTCCATGGCGCCGACCATCGTGCTGAAAGAGGGGGCGCCGGTCTTGGCTCTGGGCAGCCCCGGGGGCAGCCGGATCATTGGCTATGTGGCGGGGGCGATCATCGCCCATCTCGATTGGGGGATGGACGTGCAACAGGCGGTGGCCGCGCCCCATGCGGTGAACCGCTTTGGCACCTTTGATCTGGAGGAAGGCAGCGCGCTTGAGCCGATGGCCGGGCCGCTGCAAGAGATGGGATTTGAAACGAATGTGCGGGCGCTGACCTCTGGCCTGCATATGATTGAAATTGGCGAGCAGCTGCGCGGCGGGGCGGACCCGCGCCGCGAAGGGATCGCCTTGGGAGAGTGAAAGTGACGAAGATTGCAGAACTGCCGCGGAATGAAACGGGTATCGCGGCGGCGTTAGATGAGTTGGCAGAGGCCTTTGGGCCGCGGCTGCTGACCGGGCAGGCCATTCGCGAGCAGCATGGCCATACGACGACATGGATCGACACGCAGGCGCCTGACGGGGTGGTCATGGCCACCTCGACCGAGGATGTGGCGCGCGCCGTACGCATCTGCGCCGCGCATAAGACCCCCGTGATCGCCTTTGGCACCGGCACCTCGCTTGAAGGCCATGTGAACGCCCCCGCAGGCGGCATCTGCATCGATATGATGGAGATGAACCAGATCGTCGCGGTCAATGCCGGCGATCTTGATTGCCGCGTGCAACCGGGGGTGACGCGCGAGGCGCTGAACACGCATCTGCGCGATCAGGGGCTGTTTTTCCCGATCGATCCCGGCGCCAATGCCTCGCTCGGCGGCATGGCGGCGACGCGGGCCAGTGGCACCAATGCGGTGCGCTATGGCACGATGAAGGACAATGTGCTGAGCCTTGAGGTGGTCTTGGCCGATGGCCGGGTGATCCGCACCGGGGGGCGGGCCCGGAAATCCTCGGCGGGCTATGATCTGACCCGGCTGATGGTGGGTTCGGAAGGCACGCTGGGGATCATCACCGAGATCACCCTGCGTTTGCAGGGCATCCCCGAGGCGATCTCTTCGGCGCGCTGCTCCTTCCCCACGGTGCAGGCGGCCAGTGAGACGGTGATGGCAGTGATCCAATACGGTCTGCCGGTGGCGCGGATCGAGCTTCTGGATGCCGATGTGGTGAAGGCGGTGAACGCCTATTCCAAGCTGACCCTGCCAGAGACGCCGCTGCTGCTTCTCGAATTTCACGGTTCGGAAGCCGGGGTGGTCGAACAGGCCGAGACCTTTGGCATGCTGGCCGAAGAATATGGCGGCAACGGCTATGCGGCGACCACCACGCCAGAGGAGCGCAACAAGCTTTGGCAAGCGCGGCATGATGGCTATTGGGCGGTGCTGGCGCTGCGTCCGGGGTGCAAATCCGTGTCGACAGATGTTTGCGTGCCGATCTCTCGACTGGCCGATGCCGTGGTCGCCGCACAGGCGCGGGCGGAGGAGTTGCAACTGGTCGCGCCGATCGTCGGCCATGCCGGGGACGGGAATTTCCACGCCTCGCTGCTGATCGACATGACCGACCCGGAGGAGGTGGCCCGGGGCGAGGCATTTGTCAGTTGGCTGGCGGAATTGGCGATCTCCATGGAGGGCACCTGTACGGGGGAACATGGCATCGGGCAGGGCAAGCGCCCCTATCTGCGCAAGGAATTGGGCGCCGCGGTGGATGTGATGGCGATGGTGAAGGCCGCGTTTGATCCGGACAATATTCTGAACCCGGGGAAGGTTCTGCCGGGGTGAGCGGGGGCGGCCTGCCCAGATGTTGCGGGGCAGGCCAGGCTGTGCACGGTATTTGGAAAAGGATGAAGGGGGGGGCAGGCGCGCCGATGCGGCTTTGGTGGGTTTGCTGAGCGGGTAAGGTCGGTTTTTGCTCCTGTTGGGTCGGCTGTTGCCTGCGCGGCATGGCGCTGCTGCGTACAACGGGAATGGGCCTAGCGTAGGGGAATTGGCAGATGAAAACGCAAGTCAAAGCATTGGTTGTCGGGGGCGGCGCGGTGGGCACCTCGATCGCCTATCATCTGGCCAAGGCCGGTTGGGATGATGTGATGCTCTTGGAGCGCGATGAGTTGACGAGCGGCTCCACCTGGCATGCGGCGGGGCTTTTGCCTTTGTTCAACATGTCTTATGCCACCACCCATATTCATCAGTATTCGGTTGAGTTTTATAAGACGCTGGAGGCGGAGACCGGGCTCAACGCAGGCTTTGCCGTGGTGGGTAATCTGCGCATGGCGCAGACGGATGCGCGGATGGATGAGTATATGCTCTATGCCTCCACCGCCGAGACCTGCGGCGTGCCCTATGAATGGCTCAGCCCCGATGAGATCAAGGCGAAATGGCCGCTGATTGAGACGTCGGATCTGAAAGGCGCGCTTTATCACCAGACCGATGGCTATATTAATCCCGCCGATGTGACGATGGCGATGGCCAAGGGGGCGCGGCAGCGTGGCGTGGCGGTTGAGCGCAAGTGGCAGGCGGATGGGTTTCACTGGAACGGGACGCATTGGGAAGTGACCTGCACCAAGATGGTCGAGAAGGGCGGCAACCTTGTGCCGTCGGAAGAGCAGATCGTCATCACCGCCGAACATGTGGTGACCGCGAGCGGCAACCATGCGCAGCGCACGGCGCGGATGCTGGGGATCAAGATGCCGGCGATTCCCGTGGAACATCAGTTCATCGTCATGGACCGCGATCCGGCCTTGGTTGACTACCGGGCGGCGGGCAACGGTGAGCACCCGGTGATCCGCGATGCCGATGCGCAGAGCTATGTGCGTGAGGAGCGCGGCGGCTGGATTCTCGGGGTCTATGAGAAGGGGGCGCCGGCGCGGTTTGAATATGGGGTGCCGGATAGCTTCCGGGCGGATCTGTTCCAGCTCGATCTGGAGCGGATCGAGGACCAATATGCCGCGATGATCCACCGGATTCCGTCCTGCGAGGAGTCGGGGCTGAAGGACGATTTCAACGGGCCGATCTGCTACACGCCCGATGGCAACCCGCTGGTCGGCCCTGCGCCGGGGCTGCGGAATATGTGGCTGGCGGAAGGGTTCTCTTTCGGGATCACCGCGGCGGGGGGCACGGGGTATTATCTGGCGCAGATGATGGTTGAGGGCGAGGCCGAGATCGACATGGCGAGCCTTGACCCCAAACGCTACGGCGATTGGATGACCACGGAATATGCCGCGCGCAAGAATGAGGAAGCCTACGACCACGTCTATATCCTGCACCACCCGGATGAGGAGCGGCCAGCGTGCCGTCCGTTGCGGACCTCTCCGGCATATGATCGGCAAGCCGAGCGGGGGGCGCAGTTCGGGCAGGTGAATGGCTGGGAACGGCCGAATTATTTCGCGCCCGAGGGGTTCAGCGATGCTGACAGCCGGTCGTTCCGGCGCGGGGACTGGTGGCAATATGCGGTGGAGGAAGCGCGGGCGATCCGCGAGGGCGTGGGCCTGATTGATGCCACGGCCTTTACCAAACATCTGGTGCGGGGGCCGGGGGCGACGGATTTCCTTGACTGGTTTACCTGCAATAAGCTGCCGTCGGTGGGGCGGATCAATCTGACCTATGCGCTGACCGGGGCGGGGACGACGCGGACGGAATATACCATCGTGCGTCTGGCGCAGGACGAATATTACCTGGTCTCGGCGGGGGCGTGGACGGCCTATGACAGCGATTATCTGCGCAAGGCGATTGCCAACAAGATGCCCGAGGTCGGCTATGTCGAATGCCATGATGTGACTACGCAATGGGGCGTTTTTGCGATTGCCGGGCCGAAGTCGCGTGATGTGCTGCGGGACTTGGTGCGGGATGCGGAGCCGGAGGCGGTGCTTGGCAACAAACGCTTCCCCTGGCTGACCATGCGCGACATCGAGTTGGGCATGGTGCCGGTGCGGGCGATCCGGGTGGCCTATACCGGGGAACTCGGCTGGGAATTGCATCACCCGATCGAGATGCAGAACCACCTCTTTGACCAGTTGGAGAAGGCAGGCCGGCCGCATGGGATGAAGCTGGTCGGCGCGCGGGCGCAGAACTGGCTTAGGCAGGAGAAGAGCTATCGCGCCTTTGGGCATGAGCTGGGGCGGGACGCCACGCCTTTGGAGGCGGACCTGCCGCGTTTTGTGGACCTGAACAAGGAGTTTCACGGGAAGCAGGCGATGGTCGATCACGGCATGCGCGCGAAATGTGTGACGGTGCTGATCGACGGGCCGGAGGATGCGGATCCCTGGGGACGCGAGGTGCTGTATAATGGCGAGGCCCGCACCGGGCGGCTGACCTCGGGCGGCTATTCCGTGGCTTTCGGCAAGAGCATCGGCATGGGCTATGTCAAACCCGAGGATGCGGTGGTAGGCACGAGGCTGAAGGTAAAGATGCTCGATCAACTGTGGGAGGCCGAGGTGGTCGAAGACAGCCCTTATGATCCGAAGAACCAGCGCATCCGGGCGGACGGTTGATCCGGCGGGCGCTGCTGGCTTTCTTTTGCGTCTTGGCGCTGACGGCGGCGCTGCTGCGCGACAATCCTATTGTCAGCGCGGCGCAGGGCTATGCGGCCGATGTGGCGACCACGGCGGCGGCGTCCTATGTGACGCTGCGCACGTTGAACGCCTTTCTATCCACCGCGCAGGAGATCGAGGTGGGGCTCTCCTTCATCGCCTCCGGCTCGGCGCGGCCGCTAAAAGTGTTGGAGCCGATTGACGACACGGTGGAGCGTATCGCGGGGCTGGTTTTCGGCGTGATGGTGGCCACCGGGGTGATCGCGGTGGCCTTGGGGCCGGTGAGTGCGATTGGTCTGGGACTTTTATCCGTGGCGCTGGCGGTCTGGGCGCTGAGCCGCCGGGGCCATGCCGGATTGCCCCGGCGGCTTGCCTGGTATGGCGGGTTTTTGGGGCTGGCCTTGCCTTTGGCCTTGGTCGTGTCGGACCCTCTGGCCGGGGGGCTCACCGAAGGGGTCTATCTGCGCAATATGGAGGTGATCGAGGAGATCACCGCCCGGGTCGGCGGCAGCGAGGCTTTGGGCGAGGAAGAGCCGGGGTTGACTGAATACCGCCAGTTGGCCAGCAATCTTTGGAGCCGGGCGGATGAGTTGATCGGCGCGCTTTTGGCGGTGCTGGGCGTGCATGTGTTTCGGATTTTTCTGCTGCCGCTGTTGCTGGTGGGCGGGCTCTTTGTCGTGGCGCGGCATTACGCGCGGGGGTGAAGGCTTGCGTGGCGTATGCGGAAGCTGCTGCGCAGCGGTATTTGGAAAAGGATGAAGCTGGGGGGGGTGCCCCCCGCTGGCGTTTAGCGCAGGGCGCGGGTGGCGACCCAGTTTTGCCAATCGGTGCGGCTGCCGGAGAAGACGTTGATGTCCACGTCGCCGCCGATGCCGGGCACGATGCCGGTGGCGCTATATTGCCAGAAGCGCCAGGGCTGGCCGGGGTAGGCCTCGGCCGGGGTTTTGGCGGTGGAGCGCAGCCAGAAGTCATAGCCGCGGAAGCGTCCGAGGTCGTTCTCGCGGTAGAATTTCGGCGTCGTGTAGATGATCGGACGCTGGCCGTAATGCGCTTCGACCACGGCCAGCCAGCGGCGCATCTGCTCGCGCACCTCGGCGCCCGGCGGGCGGATATGGGCGCAGGTGGGCGAGAAAGGGTTCCATTCCATGTCCAGCACCGGGGGCAGCATGCCGGGGGTTTTCGGGACGTTGCGGATGAACCAGCGGGCCTGATCTTCGGGGGAGGTGCAGAAGTAGTAGAAGTGGTAAGCGCCGCGCGCCACGGCAGCCTGACCTGCGCCGCGCCAGTGGGTGTCGAAATTGATGTCTTTCAGATCCCCGCCTTCGGTCGCTTTGATAAAGGCGAAGTTGACGCCGTGGCGGCGGGCGGTGTTCCAGTTGATGTCGTCTTGAAAGCGGGCCACGTCAATGCCCTGAACCGGGTAGGACTGGGGGGCACGGCCGCTAAAATCCACCGGGTCGCTGTCGCTGAAACGCGCGGTGAAGAGCACGCCGGGGGGCGCCGGGGGCGGCGCGCTTGGGGTGCCGCAGGCGGCGAGGGCGAGAAGCGACAGGATCAGGGCGCGGCGGAGGATCATGGGCTGGGCTTTCCTGCGATAAAGGCGAGGTTATTGGCGGGCATGTCGATCTGGTCGATCGGGCTCAGGCCAGCATCGCTGAGCCAGCGGGCCATGTCGAGATCGTCCTTATAGCCGATCGAGGGATCGGCGGCGCGCAGCTCGGCGTCGAACCGGATGTCGCCGGGGGAAGTGAGTTCGCCCTCGCGTTTGAAGGGGCCGTAGAGGATCAGCTTGCCGCCCGGGGCGAGGGCGGCGGCGGCCTCAATGGTGAGGCAGCGCACCGCCTCTGTCGGGATCAGATGCAGCAGATTGGCCAGCATGATCAGATCGAAGGGGCCGTGTTCGGCAGCCCAGCCGGGTTGGGTTGCGTCAAGCGGTAGGGCGGGGGCGATGTTGGGCAGGGCGGCTTCGGCGGCATAGGCGTTGATGCTGGCGCGGCGGGCGGTGTCGATGTCGCTGGGCTGCCATGTGAGCCCGGGCAGGCGTTTGGCAAAGCCTATGACATGCTCGCCGGTGCCGCTGGCGATTTCCAGGGCGCGCCCGGAGCGGGGGGCGTGATCCGCCAGGAGATCGCAGAGCGGCGCGAGGTTGCGCGCGGCGGCGGGGGCGAAGAGCCGGTCGCCGCCGGCGGTTTCGGCGACGCTGGCACTGGGCGGCAGGCGCGGGCTCACGATTGCTCTTCCAGCCGATCGGTCGCCGGGGGCGGGCTGGCCGAGAGCGCGGTGATCGCGGCGTAGGTCTGTGGGGACATGACGTAGTTCAAGGCGGCCAGCGAGGGGGCGAGTTGTTCGGCGGATCGGGCTGAGATGATCGGTGTCGGGCGCGTCGGATGCGACGCGGCCCATGCAACGGCCAAGGTGGCCGGATGGGTGTCGAGGTCGCGGGCGAGGGCGGCGAGCCCTGCGGCGCTGCCATGCATCTCTTCCTTGCCATAACGTTTGGCGTAATCTTCGACCTCGCTCAGGCGGCCCCTGCCGCCTTGGGCGTATTTGCCGGTAAGCAACCCCCCGCCCAGTGGCGAATAGGGCGCGACATGGATGCCGAGGTCTTTGGCCATGGGCAGGATTTCAACCTCGGCCTGACGTTTGACGAGGTTGTACATCGGCTGGATCACCGCGATCTCCAACCCGAACCCCGCCGCCACATGGGCGGCTTTGACGACCTGCCAGGCGGCGAAGTTCGACAGGCCAATGTAGCGGATATGGCCCTGCTGCTTGAGCTCGGCCAAGGCGCTGAGGCTCTCGCTGAGCGGTGTCTCGGGGTCGAAGCGGTGGATGTAGAGCACATCAAGCGCGTCGATCTGCATGCGTTGGCGGGAGGTTTCGGCGGAGGCGAGGATATTGGCCCGGCCCGCGCCGCCCGAATAGGCGGCTTTGGTGGCCACGATCAGGCTCTCGCGGCGGTCCCCCAGAAAACTGCCCAGCAGGGTCTCTGACGCGCCATCGGTATAGACATGCGCGGTGTCGAAATGGGTGATTCCGGCCTCGATACAGGCGTCGAACATGGCGCGGGAGGCAGCGGCGTCGGCCCGGCCCCCGAATTGCATGGTGCCAAAGGCGAGGCGGCTGGCGGGGGTGCCGTCGAGGCTGGTGAGGGGTTCTGTCATATGTGATTGGTGGCATGACCCCGGCGGGCGCGCAATGGTCTTGCACCGGGGGTCAGCCCTCCTGCGGTTCGCCTTTTTCAAGCGCGCGTTGATAGGCCGGGCGGCTTTGGATCATCTCGACGAAGCCCTTCAGTGCCGGGTAATCCGTCGCGCGGCCTTGGCGCATGGCGATTTCGGCGGGGAAGCTGAGCATGATGTCGGCGGCCGAAAGCGTATCCTGCACGAAATGGCCGGAGGGGCGCAGAAGGCTGTTCATATAGCTGTAGTGATTGTCCAGCTCCGAGGTGATCCGCGGGTGCAGCGGGGCCGCCGCATCGCCAAGCCGCGAGACATAGAGATTGAGCAGAATCGGCGTCATGGCGGAGCCTTCGGCGAAATGCATCAGCTCCATATGGCGCAGATAGGCGGGCGTGTCGGGGGCGGGGATCATCTCGGGCGCGAAACGGTTGCAAAGCAGATCGACGATGGCCGCGCTTTCAACCACAAGCTGCCCGTCAATTTCGATCATCGGGGATTTGCCCAAGGGATGCACCAGCTTCAACTCTGGCGGGGCGAGATTGGTCTCGGCATCGCGCTGGTAGCGGATGATCTCATAGGGCTGGTCCAACTCCTCCAGCAGCCAGAGGATACGGTGCGAGCGGGAGCGGTTGAGGTGGTGAACGGTGATCATGCGGCGGGCCTTTCGCGGGGGGTGGACTGTTGAGCCTAGCGCAACGTAGGGGCGCCGCAACGAAAAAGGGCGCCCGTTGCCCGGCGCCCTTTCCATAGCTGTGGCCGATCCGGCTTATTCGGGGATCGAACCTTCGATGCCTTCGACATAGAAGTTCATTTCAAGCAGGGCTTTGTCATCGGCGGTCTCGCCTTCGGCGAGCCAGTCAGAGCCGTCCTGCTTTTTGATCGGGCCGGTGAAAGGGTGGTATTCGCCATTGGCCATCTTGTCCTTCAGCGCCAGCGCCTCTTCTTTGACCTCCGCAGGCACCGCGTCGGTAATCTCACCGATGCCCACCATGCCGGATTCGATGCCGCCCCATGTGTCTTGGCTTTCCCATGTGCCATCCATGACCGCTTTGACGCGGTCGATGTAATAGGGCGCCCAGTTGTCGATGATCGAGGACACGCGCGGCTTAGGGGCGTATTGCGCCATGTCGGAGGCTTGGCCAAAGGTGATCACATCGCCGGCTTCCTGTGCCGCGGCCTGCGGGGCGGTGGAATCGGTGTGCTGCAAGATCACATCGGCGCCCTGTTCGATCAGCACCTTGGCGGCGTCGGCCTCTTTCGCAGGGTCAAACCATGTGTAGGCCCAGACGATTTTGAACTGAACGTCGGGGTTCACTTCTTTCGCGTGGAGATAGGCAGAGTTGATGCCGCGGATCACTTCGGGGATCGGGAAGGAGCCGATGTAGCCCACGATGTTGCTCTCGGTCATATGGCCCGCGATCACGCCCTGCACCGCGCGGCCTTCGTAGAAACGTGCGCCATAGGTCGAGACATTGTCGGCGCGTTTGTAGCCAGTGGCATGTTCGAACTTCACATTGGGGAATTTCTTGGCGACGTTGATCGTCGGGTCCATATAGCCAAAGGAGGTGGTGAAGATCAGGTCAGCACCATCCAGCGCCATCTGCGTCATGACACGCTCGGAATCGGGGCCTTCGGCAACGCTTTCCACAAAGACGGTCTCGACCTCGTCACCGAATTCTTCTTCCACGGCCAGACGGCCCTGGTTGTGCTCGTAGGTCCAGCCGCCGTCGCCCACGGGGCCGACAAAGACGAAGCCAACCTTGGTTTTATCCTGAGCCATCGCGGCGGTCGCGAGGCCGAGCACCATTGCGGCGCTGGTCATGAGGGTGGTTAATTTCATGTGGTTTCCCCTGTTGCTGGCCCCCTGCATGGGGCTTGGAATGCGGTTTTGGCCGCGTGACGTGATGCCCCTAGTTCGAGGCGTGGAAGGTTCGGCCCAGTGACGCCGGCGCGGCGCTTTTGTCAGCCGAGAGCACCACCAGAACGATGATGGTGATGATATACGGCGACATTGCCAGATACTCCACAGGAATGGCAACGCCCGCGCCTTGCAAGTTCAACTGCAACTGGGTGATGCCGCCGAAAAGATAGGCCCCCAGCAATGCGCGCCACGGTTTCCAGCTGGCAAAGACCACGAGGGCGAGGGCGATCCAGCCGATCCCGGCGGTCATGCCTTCGGTCCATTGCGGCACGCGGATGAGGCTGATGTAGGCCCCGCCCAGCCCCGCGCAGGCGCCGCCAAAGACGATGGCGGCGGTGCGGATGCGCTTGACCTTATAGCCGAGCGCATGGGCCGCGTCATGGCTTTCGCCCACCGCGCGCAGGATCAGCCCCGCGCGGGTGAATTTCAGCACCGCCCAGACCCCGGCGACCAGCGCGATGCCCAGATACAGGATGATGTCGTGGGTAAAGAGGATCGGACCGATGACAGGAATGTCGGCCAGCGGGCCAAAGTCGATGTCACCGAGCCGCGGCGGTTTGATCCCGACGTAGCTTTGCCCGATCAAGGCCGAGAGACCGAGGCCGAAGAGCGTCAGCGACAGGCCCGAGGCGACTTGATTGGCCAGCGCGACTTGGGTGAGGAAAGCGAAGAGCAGGCTCAGCACAGCCCCGCCCAAGGCGGCAGCGGCAAAGCCCAGAAGCGGCGACCCGGTTTCGACCGCCGTGGCAAAGCCGCAGATCGCACCGGTGATCATCATGCCCTCGACGCCGAGGTTCAGCACGCCGGATTTTTCGGCCACCAATTCGCCGATGGCGGCAAAGATCAGCGGCGTGGCCGCGACCAGAAAGCCTGCGACGAACAAAAGCGGGTTGATTGCGGAAAGATCCATCAGGCAGCCTCCGCCGCGCCAAAGCGCAGCCGGTAATGGGTGAAAACGTCCAGGGCGAGCAGGAAGAACAGGAGCATGCCTTGGAACACCTGGATCGCGGCGGCGGGCAGGCCGAGGTTGGACTGCGCAATGTCACCGCCGATATAGGTGAGCGCCATCAGCCCGCCTGCGAGCAGGATGCCGATGGGGTGCAAACGGCCCAGAAAGGCCACGATGATCGCGGTGAAACCATAGCCCACGTTGAAATCAATGGTGATCTGGCCCGAGGGGCCGGAAACCTCGAACATCCCCGCAAGCCCGGCCAGCAGCCCCGATGTGCCAAGGCAGAAGAGCACCAGCCGCGCCGGGTTCACGCCGGAAAACCGTGCCGCGCGGGGCGCTTCGCCGGTGACGCGGATGGCAAAGCCGAGCCGGTGTTTGGCGAGCAGCACATAGGCAAAGATCACCGCGATCAGCGCCGCGACCACGCCCCAATGCATGCCCGAGCCGGCCAGCAGCTCGGCATTATGGGCGGGGGCGTATTGTTGCAGGTTGCGCGAGCCGGGAAAGCCAAAGCCTTCGGGGTTCTTGAGCAGCCCCAATGACATAGAGGCCAAGAATTGCTCTGCCACATAGACCAGCATCAAGGAGACGAGGATTTCATTGGTGCCAAAACGCACCTTGAGCAAGGCCGGGATCATCGCCCATGCCCAGCCGCCCAGAGCGCCCGCCACGACCATCAGCGGGAAGATGTACCAGCCTTCCGCCGGGTAGAACGCCAGCCCCACCGCCGCGCCGAAAATCGCGCCCATGATATATTGCCCTTCGGCCCCGATGTTCCAGATGCCGGCCTTGAACCCAAGGCTGAGACCGATGGCGATCAACACCAGCGGCGCGCCTTTGATCAGCAGTTGCGGTCGGTAGTAAAAGGCGTATTCGCCAAAGATCGGCTGCCAAAAGATCGTTTGCAGCGCTTCCACCGGGTCTTTGCCCAGCACGGCAAAAAGAAGCCCGCCAAAAACGAATGTCGCAAGGACCGCCATGATCGGCGTCGACAGCGAGAGAGCCCGGCTGGGCTGTGGGCGCTTTTCAAGGCGGATCACAGATCACCCCCAATGGTCAGAGTGAAAATTGCAAAGGTCGCGTCAAACATCCGCCACCTCCATGCCATGGGCGCCGCCCATCATCAGGCCGATCTCCTCGACCGTGAGGCCTTGGGCCGGGCGGGGTGGCGACAGGCGGCCTTCGTTCAGCGCGGCGAAATTGTCGGAAATCTCCATCAGCTCATCAAGGTCCTGGCTGATGACGATGACGGCGGTGCCGCCCGAAGCGAGGTCCAGAAGCGCCTGCCGGATCGCGGCGGCGGCAGAGGCATCGACGCCCCATGTGGGCTGGTTCACCACCAGCAGTTCCGGCCGTTGCAACACCTCGCGCCCGATGACGAATTTCTGCAGGTTCCCGCCCGAAAGCGAACGGGCGGCATTGCCGGGGCCGGGGGTGCGCACGTCGAAGGTCTTGATGATCTTCTCCGCAAAGCTGCGCGCCTTGCCCCAGTCGAGCATGCCGCCGCGCTCCAGCTCTTCGCGGGCAGCGCCGGTCAGCATGGCGTTTTCGGTCAGCGACATGTCGGGCACGGCGGCATGGCCCAGCCGTTCTTCCGGGGCCGTCAACACCCCGAGCGCGCGGCGGGCGGTCGGGCCGAGCAGGCCAATGTCGCGCCCGTCAAAGCTGAGCATGCCAGGGCTGACCAGCGTTTCGCCCGAGAGCGCGTTCAAGAGTTCGTCCTGCCCATTGCCCGCGACACCACCGATGCCCAGCACCTCGCCGCGGCGCACCTCGACCGAGATGTCGCGCAGGGGCATGCCAAAGGCGCTGTCGGAACGGGCCGAGAGCTTGTCGAGTGTCAGCATGACCTTGCCCGGCTCCTTGCTCTCGCGCGTTGGCGTCTTGAGGGCCGAGCCCACCATCATCTCGGCCATGTCACGGGCCGAGGTTTCGCGCGGGGTGCAATGGCCCACGACCTTGCCCAAGCGCAGAATCGTCGCACTGTCGCAGAGGCTGCGGATCTCTTCGAGCTTGTGGGAGATATAGAGGATCGCGGTGCCCTCGGCGCTGAGCTTGCGCAGGGTTTTGAACAGGATTTCAACCTCTTGCGGGGTCAGGACCGAAGTCGGCTCATCCATGATCAAGAGCTTCGGCTCTTGCAGCAGGCAGCGGATGATCTCGACCCGCTGGCGCTCCCCAGCCGAAAGGTCGCCAACCGTGCGGTCGGGCGAGAGCGGCAGCCCGTAGGTGTCCGACACATCGCGGATCTGCTGGCTCAGCTCGCGCATCTTTGGCGGGTTTTCCATGCCGAGCGCGATGTTCTCCGCCACGCTCAGCGCATCAAAAAGCGAGAAATGCTGAAACACCATGCCCACGCCCGCCTGCCGCGCGGCATGGGGGTCGGTGGGGGCGTAGCTTTGCCCATGCATCTGCATCTGACCCGCGTCGGGTTTGACCAACCCGTAGATCATCTTGACCAGCGTCGATTTACCCGCCCCGTTTTCGCCCAGCAGGGCATGGACTTCGCCCGGCGCGATAAGCAGCGAGACATTATCATTCGCGACAACGCCGGGGTAGGCTTTGGTCACACCGGAGAGGTCGAGAAGGGGTTCTGTCATGCGGAAACCTTTGTCTGGGTCCGGGCGATAAGGGCTTTCAACGTCCCATGGGCGATCTGCGCCGGAAGCTTGCCCAGCGATTTTTCGCCAATAGGGCAGATGATGCCCGAGGGGTCCAGCCCCATCATGCCCAATCGCCGGGAAAAACGGGCCTTTTTCGTGTCAGACCCGATCAAACCGATGCTGGCCGCGCCGCGTTGCAGCAGGGCGGCACAGAGGGCAAGGTCGATGTCATGGGAATAGGTGAAGATCAGGTGATGCGGGCCGCGCGGCGCATGGGCGGCAAGGCGCGGCATATCGGCAGTTGGGGTGACGGTGACATGGGGCGGCACCCGGTCTGGGAAACGCTCCGCCGCGCTGTCGATCCAGGTGATATCAAAGGCGCGCGGCGGGCAGGCGGTCACCACGGCGCGGCCCACATGCCCGGCACCCCAGAGCCAGAGCGGCACATCGCTTTGCACAGCCGGCAGGGGCAGGGGGGCGGCGCTGTCCAGCGGGCGCGGGGCGGTGCTGTAGTGCAGGCTCACCGCGCCGCCGCAGCATTGGCCCAGACCGGGGCCGAGCGGCAGGGTCTGGGTGTCTTCGGCGCGGCCTTCGGCCAGCATTCTGCGCGCATGGGCGATGGCTTGATGCTCCAGCGCGCCGCCGCCGATGGTGCCCGCGGTTGTATCGGGCGTGACTTTCATCGCCGTGCCCGCATCCCGTGGGGCAGAGCCGCGCGTGGCGGTGACCTCCACGAAGATCGCGCTCATTTCCGCGCCCGTCCCACGGCGGCCAGCACGGCTTCGGCGGTGGCGGGGGCTTGCAGATCGCCGTAGTTCGGCCCACAGGCCGAGACCGCGTTCGACAAGGCCATAAAGGCCGAGATGCCCAGCATGAAGGGCGGCTCGCCCACGGCTTTGGAGCGGTAAACCGTCTGCGCCGGGTTCGGCTGGTCCCAGAGGGCCACGTTGAACACGGGCGGGCGGTCCGAACAGGCGGGGATTTTATAGGTCGACGGCGCATGGGTGCGCAGGGTGCCGCTCTCGTCCCAGACCAGTTCCTCGGTGGTGAGCCAGCCGACACCCTGGACATAGCCACCTTCGATCTGGCCGATGTCGAGCGCCGGGTTCAGCGAGGCACCGGCGTCATGCAGCAGATCGGCGCGCAGGATGCGGTTCTCCCCGGTCAGCGTGTCGATCACCACCTCGGTGCAGGCCGCGCCATAGGCGAAATAGTAGAACGGCCGCCCGCGCCCGGCGATGCGGTCCCATTCGATGTCGGGCGTCTTGTAATAGCCGGTGGCCGAGAGGCTCACGCGGTTTTCATAGGCCGAGGCGGCGGCGGCGGCAAAGGTGATCTCTTCGCTGCCGATGCGCACCATGCCGTCGGCGAAGCGCACCTGATCGGGCGTGGTCTGGTAGCGTTCGGCCAGATGTTCCGCCATGCGGTCGCGGATCGTGTCGCAGGCGTTCTGCGCCGCCATGCCGTTAAGGTCCGACCCCGAAGAGGCCGCCGTGGCCGAGGTGTTGGGCACTTTGGCGGTATCGGTGGCGGTGATCTTGACCAGTTCCGGCGAGACGCCAAAGCGCGAGGCCGCGACCTGTGCGACCTTCTGGAACAGCCCTTGCCCCATCTCGGTGCCACCGTGGTTCAGGTGGATCGAGCCGTCCTGATAGACATGCACCAGCGCGCCCGCCTGGTTGAGGTGGGTGAGGGTGAAGGAGATGCCGAACTTGACCGGCGTGATCGCGATGCCGCGTTTGAGCAGCGGGTTTGCCGCGTTCCACTCGGCAATCGCCTTGCGGCGCGCGTGATAATCGCAATTCTCGGCCAACCGGTCGGTCACCGCGTTGATGATACAGTCGGTCACCGGCTGGTGGTACGGTGTGGTCTGCACATCCGGCGGGGCGGTGGGGACGGATTGCGCCGCAACCGGCGCCGGCGGCGCGCCGCGCGACGACAGGTCGGCCTCGGCCTCCGGCGGGGTGCGGTTGTCGATGGCGGTGCCGGTGTTCTCAACCTCGGGCGCGTGATGGGCATTGTCGCTGTAGTAATTCACCCGGCGCACGGCGAGCGGGTCAAGGCCCAACTCATGGGCGATATGATCTATCACCCGTTCGATACCGACAATCCCCTGCGGTCCGCCGAACCCCCGAAAGGCGGTGGCGCTGGCCATATTGGTGCGCAGCCGGTGCGAGGTGATGCGGATGTCATTCAGGTGGTAGGCGTTATCGGCATGCAGCATGGCGCGGTCAGCCACCGGCAGGCTGAGGTCCATCGACCAGCCGCAGCGGGTGTAATGGGTCACATCCAGCGCGGTGATGCGGCCCGCGTCATCGAAACCTACGTCATAGCTGATGCGGAAATCATGCCGCTTGCCGGTGATGATCATATCGTCATCGCGGTCATAGCGCATCTTGCAGGGCTTGCCGGTCATGGCTGCTGCCACCGCACAGGCCACGGCCAAGGCGTTGCCTTGGCTTTCCTTACCGCCAAAACCACCGCCCATGCGCCGGGTCTCAACCCGCACGGCATGCATCGGGCGGCCAATGGCATGGGCCACTTTATGCTGAACCTCGGTCGGGTGCTGGGTCGAGGAATGCACCAGCATGTCGCCATTGTCCTGCGGCAGGGCAAGGGCGGCTTGGCCTTCGAGGTAGAAATGCTCCTGCCCGCCAAGTTCCATCTGACCAGACAGGCGGCGCGGGGCTTTATCGAGCGCGGCCTCGGCGTCGCCCTTCTGATAGATGCGCGGGCCGTCTTCAAACCGGCTGTCGGCGGCGAGCGCCTGTTCGACGGTCAGGATCGGGTCGCGCGGGGTGATCTGCGGCTTGCCCAGCTGTGCGGCGCGCCGCGCGGCGAGATGGCTGGTGGCCACCACCAGATAGAGCGGCTGGCCTGCGAAATGCACCTGTTCCGTGGCCAAAAGCGGCTCGTCATGGTTCGAGGGCGAGGTGTCGCAATCATGCGTGAGGTCGGCGGCGGTCAGCACTTTGACCACCCCCGTCGCTTCGCGCACGGCGTCAAGGTCAAGCCCCGTCAACTCGCCCGCCGCCACGGGGCTGAGGCCAAAGGCCAGATGCAGCGTGCCGCGCGGGCTGGGGATGTCATCGACATAGCGCGCGGCCCCGGTGACATGGAGGGTCGCGGCGTCATGGGGAAGGGGTTTTGCAACGCTCATGCCGAGACCTCCTGCAGATCGGTGGATGCGCCGTTGGCGTCGTGGAAGTAACGCATGAGCATGTTCTGCGCCGCCTCCATCCGGTAAGCGGCAGAGGCGCGCATGTCCGACAGCGGGGTGAAGTCGTCTTGCATCGCACGCATCGCCTCGCGGATGGTGTCTTCGTTCCAAAGCTGGCTGACCAGCGCCGCCTCTGCCGCCGCGGCACGTTTCGGGGTGGCCGCCATGCCGCCGAATGCCACACGGGCGGTGAGGATCTCGGTGCCGTTGCCGGTGATCGAGATACAGCCGCAGACCGCCGAGATATCCTGATCAAAGCGTTTCGAGAGTTTGTAGCAGCGCAGCGTGTCATGCTGGCGCGGCACGGTGATGGCTTCGACAAATTCCCCCGGCGCGCGGTCCTGCTTGCCGTAGTCGAGGAAGAAGTCCTCCAGCGCGATCTCGCGCCGGGTGTCGCCCCGCCGCAGATGCAGGGTGGCGCCAAGCGCGATCAGCGCGGGCGGGCCGTCGCCGATGGGCGAGCCATTGGCGATATTGCCGCCCAGCGTGGCGGCGTTGCGCACTTGGGTCGAGCCATAGCGCCGCAGCATCGCGCCGAGGCTCGGATGCAGCGGGCTGAGTTTCGCCTCGACTTCTGTCAACGTGGTCATCGCGCCAATGCGCAGGCCGGTCTCATCCTCGGTAATGCCGCGCAGATCGTCGCAGTGGTTGAGAAAGGCCACGGGGCCAAGATCGCGGAAACCCTTGGTGACCCAGAGGCCCACATCCGTCGCTCCGGCGATCAGCGTGGCCTCGGGGTTGTCGAGATACCATGCCGCCAATGCGTCGCTGCTTGCGGGCTGCACATGCGGCGCGCCTTCGGCCTTGGCGGGGGCAGGGATGTCCTGCGCCAGCTTGCCCTTGAGGCCCAGCAGATGCGCGGGCACGGGCTTGTCTTCTGCCGCTTCCGCCGCGCGGATGATCGGCGCATAGCCGGTGCAACGGCAGAGGTTGCCCGACAGTTGCACATCGTGATCCGTGGCGCCGTTGAGATGTGCCGTGGCCATGGAGACAACAAAACCGGGCGTGCAAAAGCCACATTGGCTGCCGTGATGCGCGACCATGGTTTCCTGCACCGGGTGCAGCCTGCCGTCGGGGCCTGCCATGCCTTCGACCGTGGTGACCGCTTTGCCGTTCACCTGGGGCAGAAACAGAATGCAGCCATTGAGCGCCCGGCTGCCTTGCGGGTCCGTGATCATGACCGAACAGGCCCCGCAGTCGCCCTCGTTGCAGCCCTCTTTGGTCCCCGTCAGACCACGCTCTTCGCGCAGCCAGTCCAGCAGTGTCGTCGTCGGGGATACGTTGGAGAGCGACACGACTTCTCCGTTAAGAAGAAAAGTGATGTCCATCGGTTTTCATCCGCCGCGGTACTAGGTGGCCCAAAAGATGCGCGGGTTCGATGCGGCGTAGAACCGGGCGCGGGCGAGGGTGGAGGTCAGGCTAGCGGGGGGAAGGGGCGCTTGGCAAGAAAAAATGCGTTGGGGGGGAAATGCGTTGGGGGTAAAACGGCGCAGGGGGCGTTCCGGCGCTGGTGCCTTCGGAATGGCTGGCGTAACTTGCAGCCATGTCCAATGATCCCCGATTCATTCACCTGCGCAGCCATTCCGAGTATTCCCTGCTGGAGGGCGCGCTGCGGCTGAAAAAGCTGCCCGGCATGTGCCGCGACGCGGGCATGCCCGCGCTGGCGCTGACCGATACCAACAACATGTTCGCCGCGCTTGAGTTCTCTGTCGCCATGGCCGGTGCGGGGGTGCAGCCGATCATCGGCTGTCAGGTCGACGTGGCCTATGTCGAGGTGCAACCCGGTGAGAAACCGCGCCCGCCCGCGCCGGTGGTGCTGCTGGCGCAGAGCGAGTTGGGTTATGAGAACCTGATGAAGCTGAACTCCTGCCTGTACCTCGACAAGGGCGGGGCGGTGGCCGAGGTGACGCTGGATGAGTTGGAGGCGCTGAGCGCCGATATCATTTGCCTGACCGGTGGCCCGATGGGGCCGGTGGGGATGCTCCTGCAGGGCGGGCAGCGCCCGGCGGCGGAAGCGCTGATGCAGCGGCTGCACCGCGCCTTTGGCGACCGGCTTTACGTCGAATTGCAGCGCCATCCGGAGGACGGCGGCCAGCCGGAGCCTGAGCGCCTGACCGAGCGCGGCTTTGTCGAAATGGCCTATGCGATGGACATCCCGCTGGTCGCGACCAATGACGTCTATTTCCCCAAGCCCGACATGTATGAAGCCCATGACGCGCTGATCTGTATTTCCGAAGGCGCCTATGTCGACCAAAGCCAGCCGCGCCGCCGGTTGACCGCGCAGCATTACTTCAAGTCGCAGGCCGAGATGGCGACGCTTTTCGCCGATCTGCCCGAGGCGCTGAGCAACACGGTCGAGATCGCCAAACGCTGCGCCTTCATGGCCTACCGCCGCGACCCGATCCTGCCGAAATTCGCCGATGACGAGGTCGCCGAGCTGCGCCGCATGGCCAATGAGGGCTTGCAGGCGCGTCTGGCGGTGATCCCCCATGCGGTGAGTGTTGAGGAATACCAGAAACGGCTCGATTTCGAACTGGGCATCATCGAAGGCATGGGCTTTCCCGGCTACTTCCTGATCGTTGCCGACTTTATCCAATGGGCCAAGGATAACAATATCCCGGTGGGGCCGGGGCGGGGCTCGGGTGCGGGCTCGCTTGTGGCCTATGCGCTGACGGTCACGGACCTCGATCCGCTGCGCTATTCGCTGCTGTTTGAGCGCTTCCTCAACCCCGAACGGGTTTCGATGCCCGACTTTGACATCGACTTCTGCATGGACCGCCGCGAAGAGGTGATCCGCTATGTGCAGGAGAAATATGGCCGCGACAAAGTGGGGCAGATCATCACCTTCGGCGCGCTGCTGTCGAAGGCGGCGGTGCGCGACATCGGCCGCGTCCTGCAGATGCCCTATGGGCAGGTCGACCGCCTGTCGAAGATGATCCCGGTGGAGGGGGTCAAACCCGTCTCCATCGAAAAGGCGCTGGCGGATGAGCCGCGGCTGCGGGAAGAGGCCAAGAACGAAGAGGTCGTGGACCGGCTTCTGACCTATGGCCAGCAGGTCGAAGGGCTCTTGCGAAACGCCTCGACCCACGCGGCGGGGGTGGTGATCGGGGATCGGCCGCTCGATCAGCTGGTGCCGCTCTACCAAGATCCGCGGTCGGACATGCCGGCGACGCAGTTCAATATGAAATGGGTCGAACAGGCCGGGCTGGTGAAATTCGACTTTCTGGGCCTGAAGACCCTCACCGTCATCCAAAACGCGGTGGATCAGATCAAGGCGGGCGGGCGCCATCTGCATATCGCCGCCGATGGCCGCCAGATCTACGAGCCGCCCGAGGGCCATGTCGACGACGTGGCGACGATCCCGCTCGACGACAAGGCGACCTACAAGCTCTATTCCAGCGCCAAGACGGTCGCGGTGTTCCAGGTGGAATCCAGCGGCATGATGGATGCGCTGAAGCGCATGAAGCCCACCTGTATCGAGGACATCGTCGCCCTCGTGGCGCTCTACCGTCCCGGCCCGATGGAGAACATCCCGGTCTATTGCGAGGTCAAGAACGGCCAGCGCGAGCTGGAATCGGTGCACCCGTCGATCGATTACATTCTCGAAGAGACCCAAGGCATCATCGTCTATCAGGAACAGGTGATGCAGATCGCGCAGGTCATGGCGGGCTATTCGCTTGGCGGCGCGGACCTGTTGCGCCGTGCCATGGGTAAGAAGATCGCCGAGGAGATGGCCAAGGAACGCCCCAAGTTCGAAAAGGGCGCGATGGCCAATGGGGTCGACAAGAAAAAGGCGGCGGAGGTCTTCGACCTTCTGGAGAAATTCGCCAACTACGGTTTCAACAAATCCCACGCCGCGGCCTATGCGGTGGTCAGCTACCAGACCGCCTGGCTGAAGGCGAACCACCCGGTCGAATTCATGGCCGGGGTGATGAACTGCGATATTCACCTCACCGACAAACTGGCGGTGTACTTTGAAGAGGTGCGCAAACGGCTCGAACTGCCTTGGGTGCCGCCCTGCGTGAACCGCTCGGATGCGACCTTCAAAGTGGTCGACGGGGCGCTGGTCTACGCCCTCGGCGCGCTGAAAAACGTCGGTCTTGAAGCGATGAAACTGGTGACCGAGGGGCGCAAGGTCGACGGCGTCGACAAGCCTTTCGCCACGCTTTACGACCTCGCCCGGCGGGTGGATCTGAAACGCGTCGGCAAACGGCCCTTGGAGATGCTGGTGCGCTCGGGCGCTTTCGACCAGCTCGACAGCAACCGGCGCCGGGTGTTCCAATCGCTCGACGGGCTGGTGAGCTATTCGGCGGCGATCCATGAGCAGAAGGCCAGCAATCAGGTCTCGCTCTTTGGCGAGGCGGGCGACGATCTGCCCGAGCCGCGGATGCTGCCCTGTGACGATTGGCAGTCGGCGGAGCGGCTGGCCGAGGAGTTCAAGGCGGTGGGTTTCTACCTCTCCGGCCACCCGCTTGATGACTATATGGCCCCTCTGCGCCGCAAATGGGCGCGGGAGACCGGGTTGCCGTTCCTGACGCTTGATGAGTTGACCGAGAAGGTCTCGACCCGGGGTGCCATGAACGCGCGGCTCGCGGGGGTGGTCGCGGGGCGGCAGGAGCGCAAATCGGCGCGCGGCAACCGCTTTGCCTTTGCGCAATTGTCGGACACCACGGGCGGCTATGAGGTGACGCTGTTTTCCGACACGCTGGAACTGGCGCGGGAGCATCTTGAGGTCGGCTCGAAGATCGTGATCACCGTCGAGGCGACGATGGAGAGTGACCAGCTCAAGCTGCTGGGCCGTTCGGTCGCGCCGATCGACGCGGCGGTGGCGGATGCGGGCAGCATGGGGCTGCGGGTCTTTATCGACGGGCCGGGCGCCATTCAGGCCGTCGCCAATGTGCTCGACGGCGCGCGCCAGGCGGTCAAGGCGGCGGGCAAGGGGCCGGTGCAATTCTGCCTCATGCACCCCGATCTGCCCGGCGAGGTCGAGGTCGATCTGGGCCGCGAATTTCCGGTGACGCCGCAGATCAAGGGCGCGATCCGCTCGCTTGATGGGGTGATGGAGGTCGAGGAAATCTGAGCCGCGGTCCGGGTGGACGATGCACCCCCCTTGCGCTACCTCCGCCCAAAACTACGGGAGCGGACCATGAAGCGAGCAGCGAGCCTTATCAGCCTTTTGGCAATCTTGGGTGGCTGTGCCGCTTTGCCGGGCGGGGGCAGCTATTCGGGTAAAGGCTCGGCCGATGTGCGGGATGCGGATTTCGGCGCGCTGTTGCATTTTGGCGAAGTGGCGCGGGTCTGTGATGCCAAGGGGCGCGATCTGGGGCAGCAGGTGAATGAGACGGCGGTGCGGGGCTACCGTCTGTATGATTCCCAGCCCGGCACGTCAGGCGCGCGCAGCTATTATATCACCGGCTTTTCCGACGGCTGCCCGCGCCAGCTGACCGCGGCGAATGTCCTGCTGGCCGGGGCCTCTGACTATGAGCAATTCCGCTTTGGCCCCGCGGGCGAAGACCTGCCCTATGGCGCGACCGATGCCACCTATGAGCAGATCAAGACAGAGGTCTGCGGCGCCCGGCGCGGGCAGCCCTGCGGCAAGCGCATCGCGACATTGGACAGGACCACCTTTTTCGTCAGCGCCTATGAGCGGTTTGGCGAGACATCGCGCTGGTCAGAGGTCTTGGTTCACGACGGGGACGTCATGGCGGTGGCGGTGAAATCCGCGCCGTAAAGCGTGAGGTTAGTAATGCGGCGGACGTTCATTGCCCAGCACCACCGCCCCGCCGCTTGAGGCATCGCGCTCGCCCTCGCGCTGCATCAGCATATGGACCCGGCGGTTCAGGGTGACGATCTCTTCTTCCTGCCGTGCCACGACTTCCGAGAGGTCTTCGACACTGCGGGTCAGATGGGCGATCTGTTCTTCGAGGCGGTCGGTGATGTCTGACATGGGGGCATCCTTTTTCTCGGGCTTAGCATGGCTTGGCAGGCCGGGACAGGGGGCGCTGCTTCCCCAAGGTATCTCCGGCGGGATTGAGCGAAGCGGCGGCGTTACTTGCCCTCACGGGGGGCTTGGGCTAGACGCGAGGCCAATTGATGCACCGAGGATCCTTGCTATGGCAAAGCCCAAGAAAACCCCCCGTCCCAAGGCGCAGACCCCAAAAGGGTTTCGCGATTACTTCGGGGCCGAGGTGACCCATCGGGCCGAGATGCTCTCGAAGATCGCGGCGGTCTATCAGCGTTATGGGTTCGATGCATTGGAAAGCTCAGCCGTGGAGACGGTGGAGGCGCTTGGCAAGTTTCTGCCCGATGTGGACCGCCCGAATGAGGGGGTCTTTGCGTGGCAAGAGGATGCGGAGGGCGACAAGCCCGGTGACTGGCTGGCGCTGCGCTATGATCTGACGGCGCCCTTGGCGCGGGTCTATGCGCAGCATCGCAACGACCTGCCGATGCCCTACCGCCGCTATGCCATGGGGCCGGTCTGGCGCAACGAAAAGCCCGGGCCGGGACGGTTTCGGCAGTTCTATCAATGTGATGCGGATACGGTGGGCGCGCCTTCGGTGGCGGCGGATGCTGAGATTTGCGCCATGTTGGCCGATTGTCTGGAAGAGGTCGGCATCGCACGCGGCGATTATGTGGTGCGGGTGAACAACCGCAAGGTGCTCAATGGGGTGCTGGAGATGGTCGGTTTGAATAAGGAGTATCCGGCGGACAACAATCTTCGGGGCACTGTCGAGGCGGCATACTCGCAAGTAATGAACCAAGCCCTTAATCGAGCAATTAACGCGGATGATGTGCTGAGGACGATCGACAAATTCGACAAAGTTGGCATCCAAGGCGTATTCGAGCTTCTTACCTCAGGACGGAAGGACCAGTCTGGCGCATTTATTGATGGTGTCGGATTGCCTGAAAACGATGCGCGTCTCGTTTTGAACTTCCTGACAGCGAAAGGAAGTTCAAATGCGGATACTATTGCCAATTTGAGGAAGGCTGTTGCGGGGTCGGAAATTGGTAATGTTGGCGTCGATGAACTGGAACTGATTTCGGACCTGCTGGCGGCGGGTGGCTATGGGCCTGACCGGGTGGAAATCGACCCGTCGGTCGTACGCGGTCTTGGCTATTACACCGGCCCGGTGTTCGAGGCCGAACTGACCTTCGAGATCAAAGACGAAAAGGGCCGCGCGCGGAACTTTGGCTCGGTCGCGGGGGGCGGGCGTTATGACGATCTGGTCAAGCGGTTCACCGGGCAGGAAGTGCCCGCGACCGGTGTCTCGATCGGCGTCGACCGGCTGCTGGCCGCACTGGCCGCAAAAGGGCGTCTGGCGGGTGAGGCCACCGGGCCGGTCGTCGTCACCGTGATGGACCGCGACCGCATGGCCGATTATCAGGCCATGGTGGCCGAGCTGCGGCAGGCGGGCATCCGGGCGGAGGTCTACCTTGGCAATCCCAAGAACTTCGGCAACCAGATGAAATATGCCGATAAGCGCCAAAGCCCGGTCGTCGTCATCGAAGGGGGTGACGAGCAAGACCGCGGCGTGGTGCAGATCAAGGACATGGTGCTGGGCGCGCAGATGGCGCAGGACGCCAGCCATGACGAATGGAAAGAGCGCAAGAACCAATATGAGGTGGCGCGCGGCGATCTGGTGCAGGCGGTGCGCGATATTCTGGACCGGACAAGCTGATGCCGACACGTTCCGAGACGCTGGCCCGGGCGGCCAGCCTGCGCGCGATCTTTGAAGCACAGGGGGCGGCTTTGGTCGAGCCGCCGATCTTGCAACCTGCGGATACTTTGCTGGACCTCTATGGCGAGGACATCCGCGCGCGCGCCTATGTCACCTCGGACGCGCTGCGCGGCGAGCAGATGCTGCGGCCCGATTATACCGTGCCGGTGGTGCAGATGCATATGGCGCATGGGGCGGAGCCGGCGCGCTATACCTATTCGGGCGAGGTGTTTCGCCGGCAGGAACATGACCCGAACCGGCCCAATGAATATATTCAGGTCGGCTATGAGGTCTTTGACCGGGTCGACCCGGCGGCGGCGGATGCCGAGGTTTTCGCCCTGATTGCAGAGGCATTGCAGGGGCTGCCGGTGCGCCCAGTGACCGGTGATATCGGTGTGCTGATGGCGGCGGTACAGGGGCTTGAGACCTCGCCCGCGCGCAAACAGGCACTGATGCGGCACATCTGGCGGCCCCGGCGCTTTCGCGCCCTGCTGGACCGCTATGCCGGGCGCAGCCCGGTGCCCGCCTCACGCCAGGCCTTGCTGGCCGAAGGGGGCGCGGATTGCGATGCGCCGATGGTGGGCCTGCGGACCCGCGCCGAGATCGACGCCCGGGTTGCGGCCCTGCATGAGGATGCCAAGACCGCCCCGATCTCGGAACAGCAGGTCGATCTGTTCGATGCCCTGCTGGAAGTGCGCGAGACCCTGCCCCATGCATTGAGCCGCCTGCGCGATCTGATGGTGGACATGCCCGCCATTGCCAATGCGGTCTCTGGCGTGGCCCGGCGGGCCGAGGCGATGCGCGCCCGGGGGATCGACACGGATGCGCTGATTTTCGAGGCCAGCCACGGGCGCTCTTCGATGGAATATTACGACGGTTTTGTCTTTGGCTTCCGGGCCGAGGCGCGGCCCGATCTGCCCAATATCGCCAGCGGCGGACGCTATGACGCGCTGACCCGGCGGCTCGGGCAGGGCGATGAGATCCCGGCGGTGGGCGGCGTGATGCGCCCCGGCTTGATGCTGGAACTGGAGGCCGGACAATGACGCTGAAGCTCGGGGTGCCCTCCAAGGGGCGGCTGATGGAAAAGACCTTTGAATGGTTCGGCGCGCGCGGTGTGAGCTTGCAGCGCACCGGGTCCGACCGTGAATATGCGGGCAAGGTCGAGGGCATCGAAGACGTGTCGCTGGTGCTGCTTTCGGCCGGGGAAATCCCGCGCGAACTGTCGGCGGGGCGGATACATCTGGGGGTTACGGGCACCGATCTGGTGCAGGAGAAACTGGCGCTTTGGGACCAGCTGGTCGAGCCGGTGGAAGAGTTGAACTTTGGCCATGCCGATCTGATCATCGCGGTGCCGCAGGCTTGGGTCGATGTCGACACGCTCGACGACCTCGACGCCGCCGCGGCAGCCTTTCGCGCGGAACATGGGTTTCGCCTGCGCATTGCCACCAAATACCACCGGCTGGTGCGGGAGTTCCTGCGGACCCATGGTGTGGCGGATTATGCGCTGGTCGACAGCCAGGGCGCCACGGAGGGCACGGTGCTCAATGAGACCGCCGAGGCGATTGCCGATATCACGTCAAGCGGGGAGACATTGCGGGCCAATCACCTCAAGATCCTCAGCGACGGGCTGATCCTGCAATCGCAGGCGACGCTTTGGCGCTCGCGCATGGCGCCTTTGGAAGATCACAGCCGTAAAGCGTTGAAAACCCTGATCGCGCAGCTGACCTGACGTAGCGTCATAGCGGCAGGTTTTTCCCTTCCCTTCCATATGATTGCACCTTCCGAGCCTCCCCGGCTCGGGAGCGCTTTGCCCTGCGACCCATCAAGAGACTTGCGGGATGGCGCGCTTCGGATAGGGTGAAGGGATCAACAGGCCCTATGCTGAAGCCCCGCCAAAAGGGGTGCAGCGCGGGACATAGGGAGGATCCGTCGATGATCGGATGTCGTCTGCCCCGTGGGAGGGGCCGAAGCTGTCGCCGCATGGGAGTGGGCGATTGCTGAAAATCGAAGATCTGCATCTGTCCTTTGGCGGGATCAAAGCGCTACAGGGTGTGAATTTCGAAGCAAACGCGGGCGAGATCACCGGCGTTATCGGCCCGAACGGGGCGGGCAAGACCTCACTTTTCAACGCGATATCAGGGTTCTACAAGCCAGACCGGGGGCGGGTCTCCTTTGAGGGGCGCGATATCACGACGCTCAGCCCCGACAGGCGCGCAGGCCTCGGGCTGGCGCGGACGTTTCAGAATATCGCGCTGTTTCGCGGCATGACCGTGCTCGACAATATCAAGCTCGGTGGCCACACGCGGCTCAATACCAGCGTCTGGCAGGCGCTGCGCTATTTCGGGGCGGCGCAGAAGGCGGAACTGGAACTGCGCCGCGAGATTGAAGAGCGGGTGATCGATTTTCTTGAGATCGACCATATCCGCAAATACCCGATCACAATGTTGCCCTACGGCTTGCAAAAGCGGGTCGAGCTGGGCCGTGCGCTGGCGATGCGGCCGCGGGTGTTGCTGCTCGATGAGCCGGTGGCTGGGATGAACCGGGAAGAGACGGCGGATATGGCGCGTTTCATTCTTGATGTGCAGGAGCAGTTCGGCACGACGATCCTGCTGGTCGAACATGACATGCATATGGTGATGGATATTTGCAGCCGCATCGTCGTGTTGAACTTTGGCCAGCAGATCGCCAGCGGCACGCCGGAGGAGGTCTCGAACAACCCGGCGGTGATCGAAGCCTATCTGGGGGCCGCGGCATGACGATTTCTTTTAAAGAAATCGGGCCGGAATTTTCAAAAAGTTCCAGGGCTGTGGAAAGGGAGGCGCTTTGATGGGGCAGTTCGTGCAATTTGCCATTAACGGTCTGATGGCCGGGGCGATTTACGCGCTGATCGCCGTGGGGATCGTGAGCGTCTATAAGGCGACCAAAGTGGTGAACTTCGCGCATGGCTATCTGATCATGTTCGGGGCCTATTTCTATTTCACCTTCGCGGTAATCGTCCCGGGCCAGCCCTGGGCGCCCGCGTGGCTGGCGTCGTGGCAACCCGCTTGGATGGTTGAGATGCGGGGCGAGTTGCCGATGTTTTCACCCGTGGCGGCGGTGCTGGATTGGGTGGCGAACCTGCCGCGTATCCTGCTGGGGCTTCTGGGCGCGCTCATCTGCAACGCCATACTGGGGCGGATCATCGAGCGGGTGTTGATGCGGCCGCTGATGGGGCAGTCGATCTTTGCGATGATCATGGTGACGGTGGGGCTGATCTCCATCCTCTCGGGCGCCGCGCAGCTGATCTGGACGGCGGATGCCGCCTCCGTGCCCTATATCGCGCCCAATATGCCGATCCGCTTTGAGCTCTTCGGTACGATGATCTTTCTTTTCGGTACCGATCTGGTGAACATGGCCGTGGCGCTGCTTCTGTTCGGCGGGATCGTGGCCTTCGTGAAATTCACCAAAGGCGGCATCGCCATTCGCGCCACGGCTGAGGACCAGTCAACGGCCTATTCGATGGGCATTTCGGTGCCCAAGGTTTTCTCCCGCGCTTGGGTATTGGCCAGCACGACAGGCGCCATCGCGGGCGCGATCCTCGCCACGCGCAACGGGATTTCCCCAAGCCTTGGGCTCTTCGGCTTTTCGGTACTGGCCATCGTGCTGATGGGCGGGCTCGACAGCTATGTGGGCGTCTTGATCGCGGCGATGGTGGTTGGCGTGCTTGAGGCCATGACCCAATGGAAGATGGGCGGCGGCTGGGCCGAGATCGTGCCCTATGTCACCGTGCTGATCGTGCTGGTCTGGCGGCCGCATGGGCTGATGGGCCAAAAAGAGGTGGAGCGGATATGATCAACGCGAACCTCAAATCGACCTATGCCGCCGATGAGCGGGTGCTGAACAACCGCTACAAACAGGCCTTCGTCTATGCGACGATTGCGGCGCTGGCGCTGTTTACCCTGTTTGGCAATGACTACCTGATCCTCATTGCAAGCCAGATGGGCATCCTGCTGATCGCGGTGGTGGGGATCAATATCCTGACCGGCTACACCGGGCTGGTCTCGCTGGGACATGGGGCTTTCGTCGCCATTGGCGCCTATGCGGTGACGATCTTTGGCAACCTCGGCGCGGGGGTGATCCCGGCGGGGCTGATGCCCTTTATCTCGGTGCCGCTGGCCGTGACGCTGGCGGCGCTGGTTGGCGTGCTGGTCGGGCTGCCGAGCCTGCGGGTCAAGGGGCTTTACCTTGCCGTGGCGACGCTGGCGGCGAATTTCATCGTGATCTTCTTGATCGAAGAGGACCTCTTTGCACCCTGGACCGGCGGCATGGTGGGGATCAACACCCATGTGCCGAACCTGCTGGGCTGGGAGCTGGAGACCAAGCGCGAGATGTTCGGGCTAATTGCGGTGGTGGGGCTGGTCTCGCTTCTGGCGGCGCAGAACCTGATCCGCACGCGGATCGGGCGGGCTTTCATCGCGATCCGGGACCGGGACTACTCCGCCGAGATCCTCGGCATTTCGCTCTTGCGCTACAAGCTGATGAGCTTTGCGCTTTCCGCCGCATACTGCGGTCTGGCGGGGGCGCTTTTTGCCTATTTCTATGCCCGTATCCTGCCCGAACAGTTTGAGCTGGCGCTGTCGCTCAACCTTGTCGCCGCGCTGATCATCGGCGGGATGGGGCGCACCATGGGGCCGGTCTTTGGCGTGATCATCGTCGTGATGGTGCCCGAGGTGATCAAAGTGCTCTTCGGGGCGCTGGCGGGCGATAGCGGCGGGGCAGGCCAGCTCCGCGCGCCGCTACAGCAGATCGCCTTTGGCGTCCTGCTGGTGCTCTTCCTGCTGAAAGAGCCCTTGGGCATCAACCAGATCGTCGACCGTATCCTACGCGCCGCAAACAGATGGCCCTTTGCGCGCGGATAAGACCACCGAAGGCCACTTTAGGGAGAAGACCAGATGACCATGAACCGCCGATCTTTCCTCGCCACCAGTGCCGCAGCCACGGCGATCACCGGCACGCCGATGATCCTGCGCGCGCAGCCCAAAGAATATGTGCTCGGCGCATCCCTGCCCCTGACCGGGCCATTCGCCACCGCAGGCCAATTGGTTGCCCCGGTCTTTGCCATGGCCGCGAAGCTTTTCAACGATGAGGGCGGGGTGGCGGGCACGCCCATTCGTTTCGTGACCGAAGATTCGGGCTATGTGCCGCAGAACGCGCTGAACAACTACCAGCGCGCGCTGGCTTCGGAAGGCAAGAACATGATCGGCTATTTCGCGGACAGCACCGGGGCGATGAAGCTGATCGCGCCAGAGCTCAAGGGCGAGAATGCGCGGATCATGGGCTCGACCTCTTTCGCCTCTGAACTGGCGGACCCCGCGACGCACCCCTATCAGTATCTGAGCGGCCCGACCTATCAGAGCCAGTTTGATATCCTGTTGCAGAACATCAAGAACCAGGGCGGGCAGAAGGTGGCCTTCATCTTCTCCAACACGGAATTTGGCCGCGACCCGATCGAACATGGCCGCAAGACCGCCGAGGAGCTGGGCCTTGAGGTCGTGCTGGAGGAAAGCACCAAGGCCGAGGGTGCGGACATCCCGACCCATGTCACCAAACTGGCGCAGTCGGGGGCGGATCATTGCATTTTGCAGGGCTATGTCACCGGCGTCTGGCCGCAGCTTATCGGCGGCGCGCGGCAGTTTGGCCTGCCGGTACAATTCAAGGGGACGTTCTGGGGGATGGAGAAACTCATCGCCGACCGGATCACCGCCGAGGCGGGGCCCTTCCTTGCCGGCTATGAGGGGGTCATGCCCTACCGCTATTTCTATGACCGTGAAGACGCGCCGCGCTATCAGCAATATGCGGCGCTGAGCAAGGAGATGTTCGCCGGCACGCCGCTGGAAAACTACATGTCGACCTGGGCGATCCAGACCATGTGCGGCCTGGAAATCGCCATGAAAGCCTTTCGCGACACGGCAGAGGCGGGGCAGGAACTGACCGCCGACAATATTGCCGAGACCCTCGCCGGGATCTCCGACTGGGACACGGGCGGTTTCTTCGGCGGGCCGGTGAGCATGGAGAACAATGCGATCGGGACGGGGCGGGTCTATGGCTACAACCCCGAAGATGGGTTGTTCACCCCGAAATCGGACTGGTTCACCGTTTGAGCGCGACAGGTTCGGGGGCGCGGCCCCCGGACCCTCGAAATATTTCTGGCCAAAAAGAGAGAGGGCGCGCGGCGTGCTGACCATCGAGAACATCGAAGTGACCTATCATCACACGGTGCAGGCGTTGCGCGGGCTGTCTTTGGAGGTGCCGGACGGCAAGATCGTGACACTGCTGGGCACCAATGGCGCGGGCAAGACCACCACGCTGAAAGCCGCAAGCAACCTGCTGGCGCTGGAGAATGGCGAGGTGGGCGAGGGGCGGATTTCCTTCAAGGGGCGGTCGATCATGACGGTCCAGCCTGATCGTCTGGTGCAGCAGGGGTTGTTCCACGTGCGTGAAGGGCGGCGGATTTTCAGCGAGATGACGGTGGAGGACAATCTGATCGCCGCCTCCTATGCGCTGGATCGGCGGCAGGCCAAGCCGGACTACGACAAGGTCTATGCCTTCTTTCCGAGGCTGAAGGAGCGGCGGCGTCAGATCGCAGGCTATCTGTCGGGCGGAGAGCAGCAGATGCTGGCCTTTGGCCGGGCGATGATCGCGCGGCCTGAGTTGATCTTGATGGATGAGCCGTCACTGGGCCTCGCGCCCAAGGTGGTGGCTGAGATTTTCGACACGATCAAACGGCTCAATGCCGAGGACGGCACCGCGATCCTGCTGGTGGAGCAGAACGCGGGGGTGGCCTTCTCGGTGGCCGACTACGGTTACATCATGGAAAGCGGCCAGATCGTGATGGAGGGCGATGTGGAAAAGCTGCGCGGCGACAAGGACATCCAGTCTTTCTACCTTGGCATGGGCGAAGAGGGCGGCGCCCGGCAGTCTTTCCGCGATGTGAAACATTACAAACGCCGCAAACGCTGGCTCAGCTAGGGAGACCGCCATGGCATTTGATGAGTTCAAGGGCGATTTCGCGCCGCTGGTGCGCATGGTGCATAACCACGCCAACAACCGCCCCACCGGCGTGGCGATGCGGCAAAAGGAATTCGGCATCTGGAATGAGATCACCTGGGCGGGCCTGCAGGAGATCATGCAGGCCACGGCGGCGGGGCTGGTCGATCTGGGGCTGACCCCGGGGGGGCATGTTGGCATCCTGAGCGAGAACCGCAGTGAATGGGTGCAGGCGCAGTTTGGCATCAACGCGGCGGCGGGGGTTGTGGTGGGGATGTATCCGACCAGCCCGGCGGCGGAGTTGGAGCATCTGGTGAATGCCTCTGACACCACGGTGCTCTTTATCGAAGACCAGGAGCAGTTGGATAAGATCAAGGAATTGGAGGGGCGGGTGCCGCAGCTGCGGCAATTGGTGATTTTCAACCCCAAGGGCACGACCGGCGAAGACCTGATGGGGCTGATCAGCTTTGACGATCTGCTGGCCCGGGGCCGGGCGCGGATCGCGGGTCTGGCGGGTGATCTGCACGCGCGGCAGGCGGGGATCAAGCCGGAGGACACGGCGATGATGGTCTTCACCTCCGGCTCCACCGGGCCACCCAAGGCGGCGGAAATTTCCTATGGCAACATTCATGCAGGCGTGGCCGTGGCGCGGGATGTTTTCGGGGAGTATCCACCGGGGACGGATGTGCTGAGCTATCTGCCGCTGTGCCATATTGCCGAACAAGCGGTGACGGTGATCAACGGGTTGGCGCAGCAGTTCGTGATGAACTTTGGCGAGAGCCTGCGGACCATCACCCTTGATCTGCGCGAAGTGGCGCCGCAGGTGTTTTTCGGCGTGCCGCGGATCTGGGAGAAGATGCAGGCGGGGGTCTTGGTGCAGGCGCAGACGGCAGGGCGGCTCAAGGGGCCGCTGACCTTGATGGCGCTCAAAGGCGCGCAGCGGCGGGGGATGCTGCGGCGCGACAGGTGGCGCACGCAGGACCGGATCGCGAACGCCTTTTGGGATGCGCTGATCTACCGCCATATCCGCAGCTATCTGGGGTTGGGGCGCACGAGCTTTGCGATCTCTGCCGCCGCCCCCATCAGCGCTGAACTGCTGGGGTTCATGCGCGGCATCGGGGTCAATATCCGCGAGGCTTGGGGCATGTCCGAGACCTCCGGCGTGGGCACGATCCAGCGCTCTTGGGGGCAATGTGACGGGCGCATCGGCTTCCCTGTGACCGGGGTGCGGACCAAGATCGCCGAAGATGGGGAGGTGCTCTTTGCGGGCGGGACGATCTTCAAAGGCTACTACAAGAACCCCGCGGCCACGGCCGAGGCCATTCGGAACGGCTGGCTGCACACGGGCGATGTTGGCCGGCAGGAGGCCGATGGTTCGATCACCCTGGTGGACCGCAAGAAAGACATCATGATCAATGCCGCTGGCAAGAACCTCGCGCCCGCGCATATCGAAAACGTCATCAAGGCCAGCCCCTTTATCAAGGAGGTGGTCGCGGTGGCCGATAAGCGGCCCTATGTCACCGCGCTGGTGCAGATCGACATGGACACGGTGCGGCTTTGGGCCGAGGGGCAGGGGATCGCCTATACCACCTTCCGCTCGCTCGCCGAACATCCGAAGGTGCAGGAATTGATCGAGGCCGAAGTGGACAAACACAACCGCGATCTGGCGCGGGTGGAGCAGGTCAAGAAGGTCTGGCTGATGCGCAAGGAGCTTGACCACGACGACGGCGAGGTGACGGCGACAATGAAAGTGCGCCGCGCCAAGGTCTATGAAGCCTATGCCGGGGAGATCGAGGCGCTTTACGGCTGAGCGGGGTCAGAGCACGCCGATCTCGGCCAGCGCGCGGTTCAACTCGACCGGCAGATCGGCCTCTTCTTCGCGGCCTTCGGGCAGATCAGGGGGCGCATCCGCGGGGGTGAGATAGCGCCAGCCCTGGAAGGCGCGGCGCAGGCTGTTCTGGGTCCGGATGATCTCGGGGTCGAGCACGATGGCGCAGCGGCGGATGCCATCGGCGCGGGTGATTTCCTCCAGTCGGATGATCCGCTGCCGGGCCTGAATGACGCCTTTGATGACCCAATAGATCGACCCGCCATTGAGAATCTCCGCCTCCCGCTTGGGCCACATGCGGGTGACATGACGCGGCAGACCGTCGTGGGTCCGCACATCCTTGCGCGCCTGCCATTTGGCGAGGCTGTCGACGCCTTCGGTGCCAACCGACAGCTTTATAAGGTTAATCTTTCCGGTCACTATCGCCCCCCAGCGATTCCATTGATCCACACGATATAAGGTAGTTGGATTTCAATCACATGCAAATTCTTGTATAGTGAGAGGTGAAATTTACGGTTTTCCTTCTGGCAGAGCCTAGCTAATAAGAGCCCCTGCCACTGACCTCAGGAGTTTTCCCATGTCCCGCTTTACCGCCCCGATCGCCGAACAAATCTGGGATATGAAATATCGTTTTAAAGGGGCCGATGGCACCCCCACTGACGCCACGGTGGAAGACACATGGCGCCGGATCGCGCGCGATCTCGCGCAGGTCGAATCGGATGCCGATCTTTGGGAAGACAGGTTCTTTGGCGCGCTGGAGGATTTCAGATACCTCCCCGCGGGCCGCATCACCGCCGGGGCTGGTACCGCGCGCCGGGTGACGCTGTTCAACTGCTTTGTGATGGGCACCGTGCCTGACAGCATGTCCGGCATTTTCGACATGCTGAAAGAGGCCGCACTGACCATGCAGCAGGGCGGGGGGATCGGCTATGACTTCTCCACCATCCGCCCGCGCGGCGCGGATGTGCTGGGCGTCTCGGCGGATGCTTCCGGCCCACTGAGCTTCATGGACGTCTGGGACGCCATGTGCCGCACCATCATGTCGGCAGGCTCGCGCCGGGGAGCAATGATGGCGACGATGCGCTGCGATCACCCGGATGTCGAAGACTTCATCTCCGCCAAATCCGACCCGGCGCGGCTGCGGATGTTCAACATGTCGGTGCTGGTCACCGATCCCTTCATGGAGGCTGTGAAGGCCGACGGGTCCTGGGACCTCGTCTTTGGCGATAAGGTCTACAAGACCGTGCAGGCGCGTGATCTGTGGAACAAGATCATGCAGGCGACCTATGATTACGCCGAGCCGGGCGTGATCTTTATCGACCGCATCAACGCCGCCAACAACCTGAACTATTGCGAGACCATCGCCGCCACCAACCCCTGCGGCGAACAGCCGCTGCCGCCCTATGGCGCCTGTCTGCTGGGCTCGATCAACCTCGCGCGGCTTGTCGCACAGCCTTTCGAGGACGATGCCCATCTGGACCAAGACGCGATGAGCGAGTTGGTCGCCACCGCCGTCCGCATGATGGACAACGTCGTCGACGTGTCGAACTTCCCGCTGCCCGAACAGGCCGCCGAGGCGCAGAACAAGCGCCGCATCGGTCTGGGCGTCACCGGTCTGGCCGATGCGCTCTTGATGGTCGGCCTGCGTTATGGCTCCGACGAGGCGGCGGCGCAGACCGAGGCTTGGCTCAAGGCAATCGCCCGCGCGGCCTATCTCGCGTCGGTGGATCTGGCCAAAGAGAAGGGCGCTTTCCCGCTCTTCGACGCGGAGAAGTTCCTCGCCTCCGGCACCATGATGCAGATGGACGATGACGTACGCGAGGCGATCCGCGAACATGGCATACGCAACGCGCTGCTGACCTCCATCGCGCCCACCGGCACGATCAGCCTCTATGCGGGCAACGTGTCCTCGGGGATCGAGCCGGTCTTCGCCTATGCCTATACCCGCAAGGTGCTGCAGAAAGACGGCAGCCGGACCGAGGAAGAGGTCGTCGACTACGCCGTGCAGATGTGGCGCGAGCTGAAAGGCGACGCACCGCTGCCCGACTATTTCGTCAACGCCCAGACCCTGCCGCCCGCCGACCACGTCAAGATGCAGGCCGCGGCGCAGAAATGGATCGACAGTTCGATCTCCAAGACCATCAACTGCCCCGAGGATATCTCCTTCGACGCCTTCAAGGACGTCTATATGCAGGCTTGGGATCTGGGTTGCAAAGGCTGCACCACCTACCGCCCGAACGATGTGACCGGCTCGGTGCTGAGCGTATCCTCGGAGAAGACCGACAAGGCCCCCGCCGACAGCCCCGATCAGGTCAGCGAAGGCGGCGAGATCGTCTATATGTCCGACCCGCTGGACCGCCCGGCGGAACTGGAGGGCAACACCTATAAGGTCAAATGGCCCGACAGCGAGCACGCGCTTTACATCACGATCAACGACATCGTGCTGAACGGCCACCGTCGCCCCTTCGAGGTCTTCATTAACTCCAAGAATATGGAGCATTTCGCCTGGACCGTGGCGCTGACACGCATGGTCTCCGCCGTGTTCCGGCGGGGCGGCGATGTGTCCTTCGTCGTGGAAGAGCTGAAAGCCGTCTTCGACCCGCGCGGCGGGGCCTGGATGCAGGGCAAATACATCCCCTCCATCCTCGCGGCCATCGGCGGCGTGATCGAGCGCCACATGATCGCCACCGGCTTTATCGCGGGCGAAGGCATGGGGCTGAAGACCGACCCACAGGCGAAAGTTGTTGGCTTGGATGCGCCGCGCGGGAAGTCCTGCCCGTCCTGCGGCCAGTTTGACATGCGGATGGTTGAGGGGTGTATGACTTGTGGGAGTTGTGGGCATAGTAAGTGTTCTTAATGAATCGCTAAGTTCAGTTAGATTCTGTGACTGAAAGCAATTCCAGTCCATTACGCCTGAAGTTTTGACCATTATGAAAGCACTTATTGACCACCGGGATGTTTCTCGGTGGTCTTTTTGGTTTCAGAGGGAATGTGGGTCCGGCGAGCGAGTTATCAAAATCGAAACTCAAAGAAACGAGATTGAAGGGGGTATCGTCGCAAAGGTCCGCCGAACCTTAGCTGCCCCAGGCTAATAAGATGAGCTTATAATAACCGGAACGCGTTGCCCTCGCCTCTCGGGCTCATTGGGCTGCGCGCAGCCAGCCTCAGAGCGTTCCCCGAGCCAAATTGGAAGGAGCCACGGCTATGCCATGGCCCCCTTGTTCTGCCTGCTCAGTTAACTCTGTTATCCCCGGCGCTCCGCAAGACCCCAAGTGAAGCAAGCGCGGCCATGCCGCTGGCACCGGGAACGGGCCTCCGCGCCGACCTTCCGAAGGGTGGCCCACCTACGTCATTCGAGAACAGCCCGGGCCGCGAGATGATCACTGACGAGCCACGCGTGGCGCTGCATCTCGTTGAGGTGATTGAACAGGATTCCTATCTTGCGTCCCAATTCAGAGCCGCCGATCTCGTAGGGGTGGCCTTCTTCTGTGTGGTGGACCACAGGCACGCCACCCACATCCTTGATGAAGGTATTGAGGCGCTCCAACACGTCTTGCGCAGTATCGAGTTTGTGCGGCGTGAAGAGGTCTTCGACAGACAACTTGCAAGTAGCATCGATCGCAAAGCGGAGCGACAGAGGCAGAGCGTCGCGCACGGAGTGGATTGCGTTGCGCAATTTGCGCTGGCATGCGATCGCTCGGGCAGCGGATAGTTCCACGTCGATATGAATGGTATTCGAGTTCACGAGTGTTCTCCTGTAAACGGTGCCAGTCGGTTTCGGCACGTCAAGCTGGCGCACAGAATGCGCCAGTCGCTCCTATAGCCAGGCGCGCGCCTCCCGGAGGCCTTCGAGCAATAGGCAAATTTCCTCGATGACAGGGCTCATAGGATCGATCTCAGCGAACCGTTCGGCCTCGATCCGATCGAGGTCATGAACATGCTCAAGCCCGAGAAGGCTCTCCATGGCGTCCAGTCCACGACGCATATGAGTGGTGGTGCACGGTGAAACACACATGTCGTCGATAAGGCGCTGCACGCGCGCTTCAGCCTCGCGGCCGCCTAAGAGCCGTGCAGCCGAGCAAAGGGCGGCGGCGTTGGACAGAACGAAGGCGGCAGGGAAGGGAGTGGAAAGAAAGTCACGAGGCATTGGCCATCTCCTTTTGGGTGCTGGCCCAAAGTGGCCAGCGTCAAGACCCGCGGCACCTCATCCGGCGCTTCAACAAGGAGATTGGCTATTTTGTGTTGAGACGAAATGCGGCAAGTGGATTTGCTAAAACCGAGACATTCCCGGCAATGTCCAGCAGAGCGTGGGTGTGTCCTGAACTTTGTGTATCCGGGCCGGTCTATGCGGTTTGGGATACTCAAGCGTCGAAGCGCTCGCCGAACATTATGGCGAAGTGATTGCGGGCCGCAAACCATTCCCGAACATTTCTGCCATCCTTCTCAAAGTTGCGGATGGCCAGATAGATCAGCTTGGTCGCAGCCTCATCCGGCGGGAAGGTCCCACGCGTCTTGATGGATTTCCGGATCACGCGGTTCAGGCTCTCTATGGCGTTCGTGGTGTAGATGATCTTGCGGATCGCCGGATCGAAGGCAAAGAACGGGATCACCACCTGCCATGCCCGACGCCAGGCCGGCGCGATCGAAGCGTATTTCCCGGCCCATCTCTCCGCGAGGGCATCAAGCTCGGCCTCGGCCAAATCGGCGGTCAAGGCGCTGTAAATTCGGCGCAGGTCGACGGCCAAGACTTTGCGGTCTTTCCAGGAGCAGAAATTCAGGCTGTGGCGCACCAGATGCACGATGCAGGCCTGGAACGTGGCATCCGGAAAGGGGCAGTGATGGCCTTGTGAAAGCCCTTGAGCCCGTCCTCGACGGCGATCAGGATGTCATGCGTGCCCCGGTTCTTCAGCTCGTTCATCACCGAGAGCCAGAATTTGGTTCCCTCGTTCGCGGCGACCCAGAGGCCAAGAACGTCGCGCTGGCCCTCGCGGGTGACACCGAGGGCGACATATACCGCCTTGTTCTTCACTGCCCGGCTGGCGGCATCGCGAATCTTCACGCGCAGCGCGTCGAAGATCACGATCGGATACATACGCTCCAGCGCCCGGCTATGCCATTGCCGAACCTCGTCCAGAACGACGTCGGAGACACGGCTGATCAAGTTGGGTGAGACCTTCAGGCCATAGAAGTCGAGCAGATGGGCCTGGATGTCCCGGACCGTCAGCCCGGCTGCCTAGAGCCCGGTGATCTTGTCATCCATCGCGTCGATCCGGGTCTGGCCCTTCTTCACCAGTTCCGGCTCGAAGCTCCTGTCGCGGTCGCGAGGCACCGCCACCGGCATCTTGCCGTCCTGCCCCTTCAGCACCTTGGTCGAGACGCCATTCCGGCGATTGCTCTGACCCGGTGGAGCTTCTTTGCCCTCTTCATAGCCAAGCTGCGCCGTCAACTCGGCGCCGAGCATCCGCTTCATGAGCTTGATCTTCAGCTCTTTCATCAGTCCGGCCTCGCCGGGCGCCAATTTTCTGCATCGAGTGTCCTTTCTGTGGGCCATCAGCCCGCCGATATGGCTATCTCGCAGAAATGAGGCCCCGATCACCCGGACGGGAAATCCGATCTATTCAACGGCATTCGCGGGCGTGTTCGACATTGGATCGCCGCGCCGAGCCTCGCTGATCGTTCCTGTCGGCGTGCGCGACGCACGCTCAGAGATGATGTCTTCGATCCTGAGGGCCAGCAGTTCCTTCTCCGCATCAATCATCAGATGCAGGTCGGCCTCGAACTGATCCCGGTTCATGAGTTCGTCGATCTTGACGATGGCGTAGTCCATCGAGAACCAGCCGACGACCGCTCCTACCACACCACCGACTGCCGCTCCCGGCGGACCTCCGATACTGCCGACAGCCGCCCCCGCCGCGGCTGCGCCGCCCGCACCGAGGGGCTTGGCCGCAGTCTTTGCTGCCACCTTTGCAAGTCCCTTCACGAGCACCTTGCCGAGCGCGGCCGCAGCCGCCTTGGCGCCGATCGCCCCCACACCGGCAGCCATGATCTCGGACGGCAGACCAATGCCGGCGCGCGAAATGGTATCGTCGATCGCAAGTCGCGTCGCTTCGCTGATGATCGCCTCTTGCCCCAGCGTCAGACGCCCGGCCTCGACCTCCTCTTCGATCTCATCGCGGAAGGTGCGCTCATAGACATCCCCCACGTCGCCCAGGGCATTCTCGAGCCGCGGGTTAAACCCTGAGAACAGCCGGTCCTGCATCGAGCTCGAGACCGCGCGGAATGCCGCCTCGGTCAGTTCGACATATTCACCCAGCACGGAATAATGGAAATCGGCATAGGCCGGAACGGCCTCATGCACCGGCATGAAGACATCGTCCAGCCGCGCCCGCAGCTCCACCGTCGCGGCGTCCACTGCCGCCTCGGAGGCACGCCTGGCCCATCCTTCAATCACGCCTTCAGGAACGTCGAGGACCGGGGGCTCCGGCGCCTCGACCGACACCTCCACATGTGTCTCTTCGAGTTCTCTCAATGAGATCTGGACGCCATGATAGGCCGCGAAGACAAGTGCGAGCATCAGCCCGAGCAATACCACGATTGTCAGCACGAAAGCCCGCCATGCCGTCGTCGGGCGGCGGGGTTTTGGCTGAAGCTCCGTCTCGACACTCATGTCGCCTCCTCGCTCCGCATCAGGGCCACGCGACAATCGAAAGTCAGCTTGGCAATGCTCAGATAGATGACGGCTCCCTTGAAAAGGAACAAAAGAACCGGCAATCCGGCTCGGAACCCATCCTGGGCAAGGAGCCAATAGATGAAAGCGTCGGCAATCCGCAGCACCGAGAGGACCTCAAACGCCAGCGCGTGATGACGCGGCAATCCCTCCAGGGCTGCGGATATCGCCCCCGAGAGGGCAGGCGTCTGCGCATAGGCCGGAACCGGCAGGACCCAGAAGGCAAAACCCATGGCCAATCCGATGATTGGCAGCACCGCCACCCCAAGGGTCGCAGGCCCGACAACACTCAGTCGAAAGTGCGGGCGCAAATGCACCCAGCTTGCGCGCTCCGCCACGAGGCTCACCAAAAGAACCCAAGCCCCGGCAACGCCGGCCAGCAGGATCTCCGGCCCAGACGCCGTGATGGCAAAATATGCGGCAATGGGCAATGTGCCCGCCGTGCCCATGACCGCGGCCATGGTTGATCCCATTTTGCCGGTCAGAACGCTTGCCAAAGGCGACTCCGGCTCGATCGCGGCGCTCAGAAGCGCGCGCCTGGCCGCAGGGCCACGCGATAGCCGCCAACAAGGGAAAGAATGCCAAGCAGGCCGAGACAGCCGAGCCCCAGGCCCGGAAATTCTCCCACCCCGTAAAAACCACGCCACCCCAACAGGGTGGCGGCGAAAAACACGAAAGCGAGATATGTCGAGCGCAGATCCATACAATGAACCTTTGCCAGAATGCGCCAAGTCAAAACAGAAAATAGTTCTTTCGAGGCCCACTTGTCTTTTTCGACAAGGCCGCATCCGTCTTGGTAGCCCGGCCTGGCGGGGCCCGTTTTCTTCGGGTCTCGAACCACAAGGACCCCAATGGACATCACCCTTGCCGTCAAGAGCGGCCCCGATCCCGAAGCCTGCGTGCCCGTCGTGGGCCTGCCTTTCGCTGACTACGACCGCGTCGCCGAAGAGATCGCTTTCGATACCGCCCCGCGGATTGAGTTGGTCTCAGACAACCCCTATGACCCGCTGGCCATCAAGGTCTGGTTTGACGGTGCCGCGGAGCCTGCACGGATCGGTTTCCTGCCGCGGGATTTCACTCGAGCCCTCAGGCTTGCCCTCGATCTGGGGGAGATCACGAAAGATGTTCGGGTCATTCGTGAAGGCAGCCTCGCTTTTGGCGTGCCGGCCGACATGCTGGTGGCCTTTTGAAGGCAACCGCGCCGGCCGAGCTGCTCCCTGGAAGGCGCCGCCTGAAAACAAAGCACCAGATGGTCGCTCCGGGTAAGAGAAAAGTCTTGGTATGCTCATCGGATCGCGTTTCCCGCGCGAGCTGTGGCCGGCCTATTCCTCCTCGGGGAGCGCCCCGGCAGGCTCCAGGTCGGCATGGGTAAGTTCTCCGGGGTCTGGTTCAGTGCGTGACTTAACCGGTTTGGGCGGCGGCGCCTGCCACGCCTTCAGGTTGACACCAACCAGGTCGTAGAAAATCGGCACGATCCGTTCGACATCCTCGATGAAGGTCCGCCGACCCGAGAAGCGCTTTCCGAGATTTTCGACGAGCAGCACCTCGAAGCTATGCGGTGTCGTATCCGGATTGTCATTCTGGATCGCCGCAGGGTCCTCGCGCAGGCTCTTGAGATCCTTGGTGGTCGGCGCGCTGCGGCCCGGCCAGTGAGCGCGCAGTAGCAGCCGGTCATCATCATCGGGCAGCATGCGCAGCAGCCAGTTCACCCGGGCCTTAGTCGACTTCTTGTCGAGAGGTGCCTTGAGCGACATGGAAACCGCCACCGTCCGGCGTGCAAGATCCACGCAGATATCCATGTCCGAAGCGCAGTTGGGAACGCGCACCACCGAGGTCAGTGTCTGGCTCGACACCAGGGTATCGATCATCGATTTGAGGCGCTGGGCGGGATCTCCTGCGAGCTTGCGTTCGATCTTTGCCGCGACCTCCTGGCCGACATGGCTCGACATGTGCAGACAAAGATCACGCTCCTCGGCGATCCAACTTGCCGCGAACGCCTCAACCTCCGGGGCGCTCTTCTTGAGTGCCTCGTCGTTCAGCACCGATTGGGTCACGTCCTTCCAGGTCGGCGCCATCTGCGTGAAGCATTCCACGCCGGTTGCCGGATGGGCCAGGAAGTGGTTCAACTGCCGCAGCAAGTAATCTTGCTCGGTGTCGGTTACCGCCTCTTGGTATTCGAGAATCTCGCATACCGTCGCCAGCCAGGACCATGACCAGTGGAAGAGATCAACCTTTCGTAGGAGCGTTTTTGACACCGCGACCGGCGAATGATCCGCCCGCGCCACGAACTCGTTCGAGACGGTGACCACTGCGTCGATCCCGTTCGCCTTGGCAAGCTCGAGATACTTCTGGACCTGCTCCTGCGTGAGCTCATTGCGCCCGATCTTGGCCTCGATCAGCGCTGACCATTGGGTTCGGCCGGTATCGACGAAGATAAGCCCATCCGGCCGACAGCCGTCCGCAACCGTCTCTTTCAGAACCACCTCGGTGAAGGCCCGAACCCGAGTCCTTTTACCGACGCGCACGCCCACGGTGCCCAGCACCTCCTCCGACATTGCCGGGATCTGCGTCATCACCGCGAGAAAAATGGTTGCGGCACGTTTTTCCTTACTGGTCTCCGCGAGGATCGGAAACAGCCGAGCCTCGTCACCGCTCACTACGAAATCAGGTAAATCAACCATTATTGTCCCTCTTCAAATTCTAACAAGCCTACCCCCAACCGAGCTTTCGATTCAACGTCTGCGTGGGGGCGAGAAGGCAGCGCGACAACGCTGCTCGGTCAAATGCAATTCCTCCATGCCAATTTGAGTGATTTCCGGGCGGTCTCATCCAAGCTGTTGCCTTCGCGAAAGCCGCCCCATGACACGAGCCGCGTCGAGGCGGAATGATATTTCCTCCACATCCGATATCAGTGACTTCGAGCCGTCCACGAGCGCGGTCACGAAGAACTTCCCATCGCCGTAGCGCAGCTTGAGATCACTTCGTCCGACCAGGTATCGCTTGCCGTCGAGCGTGGTCCCGATGCCCTTCAGGGGCAGATCCTCCGGGTCTGGACAGGAGGGCGTCACCAGATTCATCGTGAAGAGAAGCCGGGCGCGCCCATCACAGGTCGAGCAAAAGGCCGTCACCTGTTCCGAAACCTCGCGGTCTGATTGTGTTTCGAAAGGCCGTAGAGCAGGTGATCAAACCTGTCGCGAAGTGGGGCGGCCTACGGCAGACACCTACTTTCACTCCTTAGGGCGGGCCTGTAGCATTGCAGAAAATTGAAGCTGAGGTGGGCAATTCGGATTTGACGTATTCATCAAGTGCCGTGAGGCGTATCTGTAAGAACAGGAACTTGGCGATAAAAAAACTTGGCGCCCAAACTGCCCAGCTGCTTCACGAGCGTCTTGCTGATATTGCCGCTGTCGACAATGGTGGCGAGCTACAGCTACTCCCTGGTATATTTGCTCTCGATGACGATACTGGTGCTGTGACATCTTCTTCCGGAGCCTCACTCGTGCTAAGCGCTGAACAGGGGCACTTGACGGCGCCGCGAAACTCCTACGGTCGGATCGACTGGGCAGAGGTTCTGCGCCTCAAGGTCTTGTCGGTCGGAGAGCAGTGATGAAAGCCGTAACTGATTACCAAACGGACTGGCCTCAAAGCCCAGGGGCAACCATCGTCTCGTTAGCGAAGAGTCAAGGGGAAATCCTGACGGCACTGTTCGAAGAACTCGGTCCAGAGTTCATGGATGTTGTGCGGCATGGGAAAAGAATCTCTCCTCATTTGGCAAGTTCCCTTGAAGAACGGCTCGGCGGTAGCAGAGGATTTTGGCTGCGTCGCGATGCCGCTTTTCAAAAGGCGAAGGCGGAATCGAGCGCTGAAACAGAGACCGAATGGGTAAGAGAAATACCCTATGCTGATATTGCGAATCTCGGATGGCTTCCCAAAACACGAAATTTCAATGAAAAGTTAAACAATCTCTATGACTTTTTCGAATGCGATAATCTGAGGGAATGGCGAAATATTTACGGGCAGACACTTGAGAGAGTAGCATTTCGCACTTCTTTTTCCTTCCAGAACGATGCGAGCGCGACTCTTTCTTAGTTGAGAATGGGTGACATCCTCGCAGAAAAAATCGATGCAAGCGAGTTCGATCCGGACCGGCTTCGAAGCCGACTACCGCAGCTGCGAGGGCAGTGCCGAAAGGCGTCGCCGAATGTATTCCTGTCGAACGTTCGCCAGATCCTCTCCGAGGTTGGAGTTCGGTTCGTTGTCGTGAGGTCGCCGAAAGGCTGCCGTGCCAGTGGTGCAACCAGAATTTGTAGAGGCGGACAGGCTACCCTCCAGATGAGCTTTAGATACCTCTCAGATGACCATTTTTGGTTTACCTTCTTTCATGAGATTGGCCATTTAGTTCTGCATCGGGATAGCGAGATGTTCTTGGAGGGCGATTTTGTTGAGAGGGATCAAGCGGAAATAGAGGCAAATTCTTTCTCATCCGAAATCCTGATCCCTGCAAAGTATAGGGAAAGGCTCGCTTCGATACCGAAGGGCAAGCGTGATATCATGAGGTCTGCGTTTGAGATAGGAATGTCTCCTGGCATCTTGGTTGGTCAAATGCAGTGTGAACAAGCATGCAATTTTGACCCCGTAGAGGGGTGATCGGCGTCCAAAAATGACCCCCTTACACTGATGTGGATAATGCCCCCGAGGCTATCGGGGAGCACAGTGTGGGATGTTGGTTGTGGAGACGATTGCGAAGATCCGGCGGGCGTATTTTCAGGACAAGAAGCCGATTAAGCAGATTTGCCGGGAGTTACGGGTATCGCGGAACACGGTGCGCAAGGTAATCCGATCCGGTGTGACGGAGCTCACCTACGAGCGGACGGTCCAGCCGCAGCCGAAGATTGGGCCCTGGAAAGACAAGCTCGACGAGATGCTGTCAGTGAACGCGCGCAAGCCCAAGCGTGAGAGGCTGACCCGGATTAGGGTCTTCGAAGAACTCAGAGCCCTCGGATATGACGGCGGCTACGATGCTGTCCGGCGCTACGCGGCCTCATGGTCCAAGGAGGAACAGGGGGCATCAGCCGCTGCCTATGTGCCGCTGACCTTCGATCCCGGTGAGGCCTATCAGTTTGATTGGAGCCATGAGATCGTGGTGATCGATGGCGCGACGACGACAGTGAAGGTGGCGCACGTCCGCCTTTGCCATAGCCGAATGCTGTTCGTACGAGCCTACCCGCGCGAGTCACAGGAGATGGTCTTTGACGCCCACGACAAAGCTTTTGCCTTCTTCGGCGGAGCCTGTGCTCGGGGGATTTACGACAACATGAAGACGGCGGTGGATACGATCTTTGTCGGTCGCGACCGCGCCTATAATCGCCGGTTCCAGCAGATGTGCGGACATTACTTGGTCGATCCGGTCGCCTGCACCCCCGCCTCGGGCTGGGAGAAGGGACAGGTCGAGAACCAGGTCGGCGTTGTCCGGCGGCGGTTCTTCGTGCCGCGACCGAAGTTTAAAAGCTATGCCGAACTGAACGCTTGGCTTGAAGACCGGTGCGTTGCCTGGGCTCAGTCCAACCCGCACCCCGAGCTCCGGGATCGGACAACTTGGGAGGTGTTCAAGCAAGAACGAGCCAGCTTGGTGCCGTATGTCGGCCCCTTCAATGGCTTCCACGCGCTGCCTGCCTCGGTGTCCAAAACCTGCCTCGTTCGGTTCGATAAGAACCGCTACTCGGTGGATGGTCGAGCCGTCGGACGCCCAGTTGAGATCCGTGCTTATGCCGAGCGAGTCGAGTTCTGGCAGGACGGTAAGATTGTGGGGCAGCACGACCGAGCCTTCGGCCGCGATAAGTCGATTTACAACCCGCTGCACTACATCCCTGTTCTGGCTCGCAAACCGGGCGCGCTCAGGAATGGTGCGCCCTTCAAGGACTGGGAGCTGCCGCCAGCAATCAGGCGTGTGCAGCGCAAGCTTGGTAAGGTGCCGAACGGCGACCGCCAGATGGTTCAGATCCTGAGCATGATCCCAACCGACGGGCTGGATGCCGTGGATGCCGCTTGTGCCGAAGCCCTGAATGAAGGGGCTCACGCCGCCTCCGTCATCATTAACATCTTGGCCCGGCATCGTGAGCCGCCGCCGCCGTTGACCATCGATACGCCGGACGCGTTGCGGCTGACTTGCCAGCCCGTGGCCGATTGCCAACGTTACGACAGCCTCAGGAGACCCAACCATGGAAAGATCACAAGTGCTGGATGCGATGAGCCAGCTGAAGCTCTACGGCATGAAGGCCGCCTACGATGAGATCATCACGACAGCAGTGAAGCGTCAGCACGAACCGCAACAGATCGTCGGCGACCTCCTGCACGCCGAGATCAGCGAAAAGCAGGCGCGTTCGATCAGATACCAGATGAGGATTGCCAAACTACCACTGGCCAAGGAGGTCGATGAGTTCAGCTTCGAGAACACGCCGGTCAACGAGACGCTGGTGCGCGATCTGGCCTCCGGAGAGTTCCTTGAACATCAACGCAACGTCGTGCTGATCGGCGGCACCGGGACCGGCAAATCCCATCTTGCCGTGAGCATCGCCAGGGCCTGCATCCGCCGTGGTAAACGCGGCCGCTTCTTCAACATCGTCGACCTTGTGAACAAACTCGACGCAGAAGCCCGGGCTGATCGCCAGGGGCGCACTGCGGATCTCTTGTGCCGCCTCGACTTCCTGATCCTCGACGAGCTCGGCTATCTCCCCTTCGCCCAGACTGGCGGTCAGCTGCTGTTCCACCTCGTCAGTCGCCTCTACGAGCGCACGTCCATCATCGTAACGACCAACCTCGACTTCGGTGAGTGGCCATCAGTCTTCGGAGACGCCAAGATGACGACAGCACTGCTCGATCGCCTTACACACCACTGCGACATCGTCGAAACCGGCAACGAGAGCTGGCGCTTCAAGACCCGCGAATGACCTAAACCCCGCTGGCCCGATACGGCTGCGCTGTATAAAGGCTACACCGCATCGGGCCAGCTACCCGAGCGCTCCGATGGGGGGTCATTTTTGGATGCCGATAGGGGGTCAAGATTGCCTGCCGATTGACAAAATGCAGCACATGGGGTTGATCCCACATGCGAGTATGAATTTCCTCAAGAGGCACTACAAATGGGGTTGATTTTCAGCGTCTGAAAAATCTGTAGTCGTCCGGGCTTTTCTGCCAATTGCAGAGAGAATCTTCTACTTCCTGCATTCCGATTCCCATTTGCTGCCCAAAGTCAATCAGCGCACGCTCAAGCTCCCGAGCCGGAGTTTTCGCGTCTACATCATTAAGGAGCAGCAAATCCGCGCCCCGTCTCGGCCCTGTCGCAGTTCCAATGTAAGCGCTACCGGGCTCTACAGGAGCCAAGTCAAGTTTGCCTATCATGCAGACGTGGTCAAAGGCGCCAAGACGTCCAAAGCGCACCACATTCTTCTTCATTTCCGAGTAAATGCCATCAAAGACTGCATGCGGATTCTGACCAGCCTCCGCTTGGATGTTGTTGATCAGTGTTCGGTGGTCACCATGCTGGAGCACCCAGCGAATATATGACGCAGCTACTTCGCCTGTATGATTTTGGCTTTGCGTGTCGAGAGCCTCATATTTTCTGTGGTTACTGAATTTCAAGTTATTCTGCGGATCAAGAAAGTAGCCCCTGTTTGCATGCAGCCAATTGGTAATCCCATCGGGGTCTTGAGAAGCTCTCGACCAAGTCCAGAATGGTCGATTCTGAAGGCCGCCGTATACTTTTGCGGCGAGGTTCCATCCCTGAGACTCATGCTTCCCAAAGTGCGTGCCGAGAAAGGTGATCCAGTGTGCTTCGTCAAAGAGGCCACGATTCCGATAGTGTATAGAGGCCTTGAGAGGGTCGAAGAGACGGCTACCTGGATCGCACCGTTGGGCGCTGACTGGCATTCTCGATATCGTTTTTACGAAATCAGTTCGACGTAGGCTATCGATGATTTGTCGCGCAAGGGTATGCTGTCTTGCAGGGGTTTGCACTCCGAGAGCTGGGGAGTTTCTATATTGAAAGTTCGCAATTCTCCTCTCAAAATCTTGCATTCTGTTGCGGAACTTACCGCTCATTATTGCCCTCCAATGGTAGTTCTTGTTGTGTGGGCTTGATTGTGGCCCTGCGTTCAAATTTCCGAGCGTAGGAGTCGTAGACGTCAGTGGACATCGCCTTTTTTAGGGCAACGATCTCCCTCTTTTCAGCTCCATTCTCGCCCAAGGCATATATTTTTGGGATTCTGACTAGATCTGTCCAGAACTCTGGCAGATCCTCCAATAGGAGTGGGCCAGCTTTTTCGAGACGAATTTGTTCTTCCAGTTCTTGAACTTTTCTGATTGCTGGCCATGGGTCACCGTCTGGCATCCTCGGCATCGGACGTGCGTCTTGAAATCCTTCATCCAGATATCTTTGAGCTTTCTTGGCGTCATAGTCGTATAGGTGGAGGCTACCAACTGAATGCTTGTAAGTTCCCAGCTCGACTCCAAGACTACGAGCGATGATTTCCTGCAACATTGTGAATGCGAAAATGTCGTGAGGAAGGCCTCGGTATGCATCGTTCGATCGCATAAATACAATCATATTGAGGCGGCTGTTTCTGATCGTGAATTGCAATGTGCATGTGCAGGGGATGTCTTTGTAATCGGATGTCAGGTCCCTCGCCTCAAATATCTGAATCGCGGCTCTTCTTGATGAGGATTTCCTTTTCAGGAGAGAGATGACTTGCTCAACTTGGTTGATGCCCTGGCTGTTGAATAGTCTTGGCCCGTAGGCGCCGTGGATTTTTCCGTTCGGTTCAGCGGATTCATCATATCTTTTCAGGTAATGTTGTATGAACGCTAAATCGTCTTTGCCACTGAGATACCAAAGCAATTCACCCAAGCATGACACTAATATCTGCCTCGGCTCGACTTAATCTGAAGCGTGGGTTTTCTTAGGCCGCGGATCACGCCGAATTCCTCGTAGCTTGCTCCCTTTGTCGCAACAACGCGTTTCTTCCCATCCAGAAGGAGTTCGAAGACTTTTCTCATTAAGTCATCGAGATTGTTGGCGCCTACGTAACTCAAGGCGTTAGTCCTTCCTGAATGTCTGATCGGGCGTCTCTCATCTTCGTCAACGCCTGGCGAATAAGTTTGTGGTAAGTATTGCTCTCGAAAAGAAGTCGTTCATCCATGGTAGCCTACGACTGGAAATTTGCGCCAGAGTAGCTCGTTAAACGTGTAGCGCAAGCCTGGTAGCTGAAAGGTCCTGCGCCGCCGTGGTTTGGCGAAATTTCAAACCGAGACGACCTGGTGGAGGAGAGACGTGCGTCTCGATTCATGCTATGTTCACCGGATGGACCACAATGCTGATAGCTTCCGCGCCAAGTTGCATGCGGCCCGACCCGAGCTCGCAGTCTTCCGCTCGCGGCCTTGGTGGCAGCGTCGCTTGCTTCATCTGGTATGGCGGATCTTCCCGAACTGGCTGCCCCCGCGGGAACGAGCCGCAGCACTACGCCGGTAGCGAAGAGACCTTGGCTCTACCTTCAGCGCTTACGAGCAGGCCATCCGCGAAGTATGCCCACCTCGCCTGCGATGGCCATCCTCCAGTCCACTGATCAGCGCTCGTTAGATGAAGGGCTTCGGTCGAGGCTGGCTGCGTCCCCGATGGCCCGTCTGCTATTTGTAAATAAATCCAGCGTGTTACCTCGCGCCCTCGAATTTCTTCTGCATTCTGAAAAAGAGCCAATCTTCTCGATACACCGGGTGCGTAGAGGCGTCTCGGCTCACCCTACCAGGGAGCGCGGTCGCGCTCCGTCGAGAAGGAGCATCACATGTTTGAATTGCCGGATGGCAGCATCTGCCTTCCACGGCCTTCGATTGTCCCCCGGAAGGTCGCCAAGGGCCGTCGGGAGCACTTTATCGGGCAGCAGAATGTCGGACCCGACGAGGGCACGTGCATGGACATCGAAAGCTATACGGAGTTCCAGGTTGTCCTGACGCTGCTTGCTCGGCCCGAAGTGGCGCATGTCGAAAACCAAGTGCCTTTCACCTACGTGAACGCCGACGGCAAGCCTGCAAAGCACTTTTTCGATTTTCGTGCAACGCTCGTCGATGGGGCCCGCCACGCGATTATGGTAAAGTCTGACTACCGTTTTCGTTCGTCGAAGGTCTCCCAGGCATTGCGTTTGGTCGCAAGTCAGGTCAATGCCGACTTCGCTGACCGGGTAGTGGTCATGACCGAGAAGAATGTCTCTCCCGCCGAATTCTATAATGCGGAGATGATGCACGAAATGCGTCGGCCCGATCCAGCAGTGGATAGTGCGGCTCTTCGGGTCATCCAGTCAATCGTCGGTGCAGTGCGGATCAGGGACCTGGTGGAGGCGATTGGGCACGGGGGACAAGGTTTTCGGGCCGTCGTTCGCTTGATCCGTAATCGTTATCTCACGATTCCGACCGGAGTCAAAATTTCCCCCGACGCTAAAGTTTCCCGGAGCAAACATGACGCTTGAAATCAAACTGAGCCCGCATGCGCCCGATACGCATTCAGCCCGAGCGATAAGATTTTCATCGACGGGCGTCAGTATCAGTATTTCGAAACTCGGGGAAATGAACATTCGTTCATGCCTGCCGACGAGAATGGCGGTCTTCAGTCGTTCAACAACAGTCAAATCGCACGTTGGCTGGAGAAGGGGAAATTTGAGCACAAGCCTGTCCAAGCTTACGAGCCTCTTGCCTCGATCCCACCACAGATGCTTAGCTTTTTCAGTGCGGCGGAAAAAGAGCGGGCCGAATTTCGAGAGGCCTTCGTTTTCGCGTTTCTCGAGGGCTATAAAGCGAAAACGGTAAAGCGCACGGATCACTCCATTACCGAAAACATGGGGGCGCTTTGTCTTCGTGCGGGCGAAATCATGGAGACAAAAAACTCACCGAAACTCCTGGGAAAGCGAGAGATTCCAGAGAAAATTAGCGCACGTTCTGTTCGGCGGTGGTTGAAGGCCTACGAGTATCATGGACTACCAGGGCTCTATGACCGTGTCTGCGAACGCGGGAACTATGATCGCGTTCTCACGGATGATGAACGCTTGCTGATGTATAAGACGGTTTTAGGATACCTTAGCGATCTGAGGAAAACCCCCGCAAACATCATTACTGACGTCAACTCTGCCTTCACCGCGGAGAACGAAGCCCGTAAAGCGAAAGGCGAGCCCGAGCTTGCTTGCCCCTCTCGGATCACTATCCGGCAAGCCATTGCCTCGCTTGACCCGCATCGGGTGAAGCTGGCGCGGGAAGGCAAGGATGCTGCCCGGCGCGCATATACGCCTGTAGGCGCCGGGATCGAAGTCGAACGCCCGATGCAGCGCATCGAGATGGACGAGCAAAAGATCGACCTAATTTCGCTAATGGGAGATTCGGGGCTTCTCAATCTCCTAACCCACCAAGAAAAACTGGAGCTCGGTTTGGATGGCGAACGTGCTCGGTGGTGGATCACCGTCGCCCTGTGCGTTCGGACCCGTTGTATCGTAGGTCTGACCCTCTCGCGCACACCCACCTCTCGAAGCGCGCTCAAGACTGTGGAGATGGCTCTGCGGGACAAGGGTGTATGGGCCGATGCCGCAGGAGCTCTCGACCCTTGGGCCGAAGCCGGGATGATCGGCACCCTTGTTACAGATTGCGGCAAGCAATTCGTCAGCCACGAGTTCCGGGCACGGATGCATGATTTGGGTGTGAGTGTGCTTCATACGCCCGCGGCCGCCCCATGGCTAAAACCCTACATTGAGCGCGTGTTTCGCACCTTTTCGACTCGTTTGATGCCGCGGCTGTCCGGTTGCACGTTCGGAGATATTCTGCGTCGCGGCACAAGTGACCCTGAGAAAAAAGCTGCCATCACTTGCGAGCAACTTTCTGCGGTCCTGGTGCGCTGGATCGTCGATGTTTACCACAATACCCCGCACGAGGGGCTGGACGGTGAAACTCCCCGGAACTGCTGGCAGCGCCTGACAAATGATTACGGCGTTACGCCGCCGCCTTCGTTGCCTCGCCGACGGCTCATCTTTGGCCAGGAGATCAAACGTGTGCTTCAAAAGGATGGGGTCACGGTGATGGGTGTGCGCTACCACTCGAAGCAGCTGGCGCAGCATATGATGCACAGCCCGGATACAGATATGGAAATTCGTTGGTATCCCGAAGACATCGGCGCGATTTGGGTAAAGATCGGCGAGGCATGGTGTCCGGTGAACGCTGTCCAAAATTGCTTCCATGGAACATCCGCCAACCAGTGGCTTATCGCACGGCGCCAGCTACGCAATAAGCACGCACATGACGCGCAAGTGAAAGCGCCGATCGTCCAAAAAGCTCTCGACTTCATCGCGGAGCAAAACAACGCTGCCATGAAACTTGTCGGATTGGTTCAGGAAGACTGGTCCACCGAGCGCATCGAGCGGGAAGAACAAGCGATGTTCACTGGCTTTCGGGTTGCGGATGGCGACGATGAACTACCGGAGACTGCGAACGAAGGGCTTTGGGGAGAAGTCCTGCCAACTGCGAGTGACCTCGCATCTGACCCGAGCGAGAAAATGCACGATCTGGAAGAAATTGCTTCCGGCCGGGGGGAGACGTTCCAATTTCCCGTCGAGCATCAATCTGACCCGTCTGACTCCGGTGAAGATGATGGGAACTTCTGACACTTTGGGACAAGTAACTTATGACCATGATGACATCGACCCCGGCACAGGCTCTCGCAGCCGTGGACCGGGCCGCAAGCAAATACATTCCTACTGAACGGGATCTGCGGTTTTAGCAGCAGCTGGAACGGCTGTTCGCCCGAGACGAAACAGGCCATTCTATCGCCTCTCCCCGGAAGGATGCCGCGACAGGTGATGCGAAAGGCCTTGCTGTGATCGAAGCGGCGGGCGGCGGTAAGTCCTCGCTCATCGAGCGCGGCCTTTCTCGACACCCGCTTCTCCAGCCGAAACATGGTGACCACCGTCCATGGTTGCAGGTTCTCGCGCCCAGCCCGGCGACCACCAAGAGCCTCGGCATCGAGATCCTGGACACGAGCGGATACAAAAAAGTCTCTCGGAAGAACTCCGAGCAGGAAATCTGGAAGATCGTGCGGCATCTCCTTCAGTTGCTGGGTGTCGTCTTCCTCTGGATTGATGAGGCGCACGACCTGTTCTGCGATGGTAAGCAGGGGCAGATTGAGGAAACGCAGAAGGCGCTCAAGAACCTTATGCAAGGCCCAGGGGCGGTCAGCGTGATCCTGAGTGGGATCGACACTCTTTGGGCTCTGACTTCCTGCGACGAGCAGGTCAACCGCCGCTATGCCAAGATGCCGCTCGCTTCGATCTCGGCGGTGGCAGATGAGAAGCTGTTGAAACTCATCTTGCGAGCTCTTTGCGCTGAAGTCGGAGTAAAGGCTCCCGCCCGACCCGACCTGATCGGTCGCATCGTTCATGCGAGCCGAGGACGGTTCGGCCGGTTCATTGAGAACGTTCTGGCTGCGCTGGAAGTCGCAGCACGCGACGGAGCGAGCGAGCTCGATACCCGGCATTTTGCATCTGCATGGGAACAGAAAGAGGGTTGCGAGTCCGGGAAGAACGTCTTTCTCGCCGCTAACTGGGCGCAAATAAACCTGAGCGCCAGCAGCAAGGCTAATCCCAAGGGGGGCCGCTGACATGCTTTTCCCCCATTTGCCCTTTGATACCGCTGAAATGCCGATTTCTTACGGGAACCGGATGAGCGAATTTCACGCCGGACGCCCGTTTCCCGAGGTCCTCAAAGATATCGACGTCCTGCAAAACGACATGGTCGCGCACAAACCCAAGGCGTTGGAGCGGATTGCTCAAGTCAGCGGCGTCTCAATCGAGGCGTTGCGTCGCAATACGCCGATCCCGCTGGATCACCGCAAGTATAATCTGCGAGGCGAAATCGTCAGTGCGGAGTTTCTGTCCAGCCCGCACATTGTGTTTTGTCCGGCCTGTCTTCTTGAGGACGATCAACGCGGCGGACGCCGTGTGCATTGGTCATGGGGGCTGGCGGTGGTGCGGACATGTCCGCGGCATGGAGACGCTCTTCAGCACCAAACAGCAACCAGCTGGAATGATCGTCTCCAGCCCCTCGAGCACCTTGTTCCGGAACGAGGCGAGGCATTGCAAGCCATCGTAGCGTCTCGGACCCGGCGTGATCCCTCCGCGCTCCAGAATTACGTTCTCGACCGCCTCGAGGGTCGAAAGGGTCCCGAATGGCTTGATGCTCAGAGCTTGGAGCAGGCGGTCCGCACGACGGAATTGCTCGGTGTGCTTCTCGAATTTGGTTCGGAGCAGAGTTTGCCGGAGCTAACCCCGGACGATTGGGACCGGGCAGGGCGCACGGGCTTTACGTTCACCGCCGTAGGCGAGGCTGGCATCCTTGATGCGCTGCAAAGGCAATTTGATGGGTTCGCATCCTCGAGGGGCACGCCCGGCGCGCAGAAGATCTTTGGGTGCTTCTATAAGGCGCTGGCATACTCGAAATCACTGAAGGACCCAGGCGATGTAGCGCGCATTCTGCGCGAGTTCATCTGGGATCGGATCGCGATGCCAGGGGGGACAAAGGTGCTCGGTCAGGAACTGCCCGAGCGTCGCCTTCATACAGTCGGGTCACTGGCACAAGAAACGGGCCACGACACGCGGCGCTTGTATAACCTGCTGGTCGGCGCGGGGGTTGTTCCTCCCGGAGCTGCCTCGCACTTCGCCATTCCGGTAGGTGTCGGGCGCGCTTTCGCCGCAAGTGTGCAGCGGATTGTAAAGATGACTGAACTGAGCCAGGTTCTAAATTGCACCCGGCCGATGGTCGAACAACTTTGTGACGAGCGTATCTTGACGCCGGTCTATTACGGAACGCCGGGCATCAACGGTAAGCTCCAAAAAGGAGTGAATGGTGATGAGTGTGTGGCCATTGCTGCCGCGCTTTCCGCCAAAGTTACCTCGAACGAAGCGCGGCCGAGCCAGGTTCCGATCGCGAAAGCCGCGGAAAAAGCCAAGATCCCGGCCGTATGCGTAGTGCAACTGATCCTCGCAGGTCTTTTGCGAAACGTCGCCCGCATCGATGACGTCTCTGGCATCAAAGGGCTGCGGGTCTGCCCGTTCGAGGTAAAGTCTGTGGCGCGGTCAGCACTGCGCGGCATGACTGCGTCAGAGGCGTTTGCGGCACTCAAGCTTACTAAGGACGCTGGGTGGGAACTCGTAGCTCGCTATCCTGAAGAGGTGTCTCTGGAACCGCACAAGATTGTCGGCAATCGTGGAGACCGCGCGATTTCGCGATTTCTCCCTGAGGCAATCGCAGATTTCGACAGGGGGTTCACTACGCTGGCTCGTGCCGCAGAAATACATGGGTCAGGGGTGAAGGAACTGAAGCGGTCGCTGATGAAGGTCTCCCTGAAGCCCGTGCTTCCTTGGGGAGCGGTAGGCGCGGATATCTACTTGGTTTCCGACATAGCAAAAGTGTCTGAGGCGGAACAGCATTTCCGCCTGTTTTATGGCCAGCATATGGTATCAGAGTGGACAAAACTAACGGCGTTCGGCAAAGGCGCGCACGGAAAATCAACAGGTTACGGGGGGTAGTGGACTTTATATGCTTAACCTTACAGTTGATCTGACCACCAATAAATAGCCAGCGGCCGTGCTGAAATGGCCATTTCGCAAGCAAAATAAGTCAATCGGGCGGAAACGCCCGATTCTCGCGTTTCAGGCCCCCTTATGGGCTAAATGGGGGGCGCGCCTGTTAGCGGGGATATAGAGCTGTGCTTGGGCGACCAAAAACAATTTTTCAGTTTCACGTCTACCACAGCTATCCGAATATGTGGCTGCACAGCCAGACAGATCAATCTATGGCGAGTGCTTGGTGAAAGCTCTGCGGAGTATCCCAAGGAGCTTCAGAACATCACCATGCCCAGAGATTGCGCCCTGAACCCAGTCCCCGTGTTTCAACAAAAAAGGGCGGCTCGCGCCGCCCTTTGATACCATTTTCCAGTGTTTCTACCGTGATCGCTGAGCGCGTAGCGCGCTTTCGTTGCGTGCGAAGGCTTTGATTGCTTCATGATTTGAGTGATGCCCAAAACACGAGGGGCATCGATAGCTATCTCCGCTCGCCTCCTGGATCGAATATCCCAAAGCCAGGAACGCCTCCAAGGCGATTGGGGTCATCGACAAGGATTGTGAGGCCATTTCGGTGACCGAAAGGCCAACGATTTCGCGGCTACGTTGGGTATAAAGCCGATCTACCAGCAGGCGCGCCTTTGATACGGTAAACTTTTGGTTCAGCCAGAGCGTGACATCGCAAATGTCTTGCTCTGGCCCAAACGTGTCAGGGTAATCCCTCAGACGCTTTTCCTTGATGATCTGCAACACACAACGCAGATCATCGGGCATAACGAAACTTGCCGTAGATTTGGCTGATCCTGGCCCCATGCCACCGCGCCATATCGGACTCAGCAAAGTTGCGCTCGGCCCCTATCCGGTCGAGCGAGGATGGCGACTGATCCGCAAGAAAGCGGCTGATGTCGTGCACCGCGTCTTCGACGGCATCCGCGTCCGGGAAAGGATTGCTGAATGCGCTATGCAGACGGCATAACGCCTCGAAGCCTGCCGGATCGTCGAGCGTCGCGAAAAATCGCACAGACCGGCACCATTCCGAGGCGGATGTCTTTCGGTCGCGGCACCTATGCGTTCGAAACCTTCCTGTATGACATCGCAGTGCAGGTGCAATCCCATGCCGGCTGAACTCATCGCATCCCGCACGCCCTCCATGGGTTGGAGCCTGCCGCAAACGACCCAAAGCCGACCTCCAGAGCTTATATAACGAACCGCAGCTCATCGCCCCGCCGCCTATTCAGCTCAACGCGGCCATCACCATCGGATTGACCTGCCCCGGGCTGCTCATGATCGCCATGTGGCCACCCCTCTCGATCCGCTGAAACCCCCACCCGGAAACGTTTTCTTTGAGCAGTTCGTATATCTCATCAATGGTTCTGACTGTATCGGCAGCGGCAAGAACCGTCGTGTCTGCGGGTAAATCTCTTTCCCACTCGCGCAAGGTCGTTCCTTCCTGCATCACCGCATCCCATTCATAAAAATTTGGCTGCAAGGCATGACAGAACTTCTGCTTCCGGTCGTCGGGCATGCTGCTCCAGCTGCCCGCACCGTTCCAATAATCGACAAATCTCTCCGCCGCGACCTCCCATGATCCCGTCTTGCCGTGCGTCTTGATCAGATCGCGCAGCGCGACGGCCTCTTCGTAAGCAGCGGCGCGGCGATGCTCCTTTAGCAGGTAGAAAGGGTTTGGCTCTATGAGCACCAGCCGTCTCACTTGACCCTTGAACAAGGCAGCGGCCTTCATTGCGACACTCCCGCCAAATGAATGCCCGACGATCGAGACTTGTTGCCCAGCCGGGGGCAGGAATGGTTCGATCAATCTGGCCTGATCCTCCAACCGTTGTAACCTGCCATTCCCCTCCCAAGCGCGCGTTTTTCCATAGCCGAATAGATTGATCGCAATGACGTGGAAATCGCCAGCGAGCGCTTCCATCAAGCTTCGCCACTGCTTGGCACCGGCAACGCTCGAATGGATCAGGATGACCTTTTCACCACTTCCCGCTTCAATGAAATCTGTCTCATGGATGTCCATAGCCGTGCCCCCGTTACGAAAGATGATCTCGTTCCACCATACAACTTACATCCTTAGAACTCGGTCATGAGGCACGAGCGAAGGATACCTTGAGGCTTTCAATCGACGCAGGCCACGCGAGGCTAGCGCGATGCCCCTTTTTGCGCGTCCCCCGAATGGGGGAGCATTGGCCGAGCTTGGGGGTCAAAGGATCGGAGGCGAGAACTGGATGACCCGCCAGGTGAATGCGAGGCGGTTCCGGCACTGCGTCTTCAACAAGCTCGACGCAACATGGGTCTTTACCGTCTCGGGGCTGATATTAAGCCGGTCTGAAATCTCCGGATTAGAAAGCCCGGATGCCATAAGCCCGGCAACCTGCGTTTCGGCGGGTGTCAAACCATATGCTGCGGCGACAAGCTCGATGTTACCCTCTACCGGACGTGTGCCATCGATAAGGGTCAAAAGCGCACCGGTCAGCCCTGCTTCCAATTCGATATCGGCGTCTCGAAGCGGGCTTGCGATCGCATAGATCGGGACCTTTGCGCCGGAGCGTGGAATGACCAACTCTCTCGATCGTTCATCGCGTTCGCCCCGGGAGGTGTCACTTATTCGGCGGATTGCGTCATGCAATTCGCGATGTGCGCGGTCCGATCCACAGGCAAGACGCCCTTTGGCATCGGCCCAAAGTCCATCTTTGGACCCGAGCAATTCGACAGCGCAGCGGTTTTGCAAAAGCACATGCCCCCGCCTGTCCACGATGCAGATCGGCACGGCAATCATGTCCAGCACAGTGAGAACGGCCTGATATTTTTGCCGCAAACCATAGAGGGTGCGAAAGATCTCCATCGCTTTTCCCAGATGCGGTGCAAGGGCTGCGACGGCATTCAGGTCGCCCCGTGGGGGGCTGCCGCGCATGCTGTCGGGATATAGGGTGATCAAGGCCGCGTAGCTTTGAGGATCTTCTGAAAGATTCACGTAAAACCGCCTGAAAACGTTAAGCCGGTCAATCGTGAATTGAATTTCGGGGCGTTGTTCATGCGCCGCGTCAATCTGCCATAAATCCTCATCCAGGATAGGCGCAAAGGGGGGCTGTGCATGTATCACCGGTGACCCCTGAGCGTCCAAACTTTGTTCCCCGCGCTGCCGGATAAGGTCATTATAGTCGGATAACGTCGATGGCTGGTTCGAAAGCACAACATCCGCTGCCTGAACGCTATAGTTGATCGCCCTGCGGTCACCCGTGTCATACACAAGCATGTGCTGGGCTTGCGTGCCCCGCAGCAAAGCGCCCAATCCGTCGCTCCATCTGCGACTGGAGTAGGCCATATCGTAAATCGCTCTTATTTTCTGCGATACGTCCATACAGCAAATAATAGCCCCAAAAGCCCTGCCGGGGGGAGAAAATCACGGGATGAGCGGATTTCGGGCAGTTGAGCCGGAAGAGTTCTTCTCGATAGCTCCCCCGGATGGGGGGTGCCCCTGCGATCAAGACAGGCTCTAATGCTTTGGCAACAGCGCGTTCGGGGATTTGTCGGCGTCAAACCCCCTTTCTAATGTACCTTGATCCCCGGCGTTTGACGAACGCGACCCTTCTGCATTTGCATAGTCTTATTTGGGGGCCGCCGTGAATACGCTTGAAGGCAGCCGCAACCAAACCGGATTCATACCAAACGGGAGGAGTCGGAGATGAACATGAAACATGCGATGGCCGCTTGTGTCATCGGCGTTCTTTCAATCCCTACGGGGACCGCAGCCAATACGTTCAGCCGAATAGACTCGAAGGGTAAATTCCTGCAACTGGTGGCCGATAGAAAACTGGTTACCGACTGGGGGGCTATCGTCATTCATTCCGACGGTAAGATTTCAGGCCAAGTCGGCAGCGAGAAATTGGTGGGCGCCTGGAACTGGCAAGGCCGGTTCTGGTGCCGAAATGTTCGGGTTGGAAAGCGCCCCGAGCAGGGGACCGATTGCCAAGAGATCGGAATAAGCGGCAACCAGGCTGAATTCATTCGAGATCAGGGTCGGGGAGAGAGCGGCCTGTTCCACATTCTGGACTGAAATCGAAAATCTGCTGCGCGTGCAGTCGTCATTCGCAAAGGAGATCTCGGGCATGGCAACAAAGTCAGAACTCTGCCTTATTCCAGGACCATCCGAACCCCCGGTGCTTGGCCATACACTCCAGATCCTGCGCGATTCATATGGATTTCAGCAAGAATGCATCGCCAGCTACGGCCCCGTCTACAAAGTCAAATTGCTCGGGATCTGGCGCGTCAACCTGTGCGGCGCGGATGCAATGGAGATGGTGCTGTTGGACAAACAGCAGATGTTTTCATCGAAGATGGGGTGGCAGTCGCTTGCCCGGCTTTTCCCCGGGGGCCTGATGTTGCAGGATTTCGCGGAGCATCGCCAGAACCGGCGGATCATGCAACAGGCCTTTCGGGCGTCTGCGCTACAGGAGTATACCGAGCAGATGGCGAAAGCGATGCAATCGCTTGTCCGGGCATGGCCTCTCGACCAGGAGTTTCGCTTTTACGACGCCATAAAGGAACTGACGCTCCGGCTGGGCTGCGCGGTCTTCATGGGCCTGCCCCCAGACGACGAGCTGGCAAGCGAGGTGAACAGCGCCCTAATCGCCGAAATACGGGCCGCGCTCTCTGTCGTCCGCTATCCTGTGCCCTTCACGCCCATGTGGCATGGCGTCCGCGGCCGCGCATTTCTGCGTAACACCTTTCGTCAGATGATCGAGGAACGGCGCGCCGCACCGGGGAATGATTTCTTTTCGCAGATGTGCCTTTCCACGGATGAAGATGGCAAGGGCTGGAGCGAAGATGAAATCCTTGATCAGTTTAATTTTCTGATGATGGCTGCCCATGATACGACAGCGACCGCGCTTACGACCATGATCTGGGCCCTTGGCGCGCATCCCGAATGGCAGGAGGTGCTCGCCGCGGAATACGAAGAGATCGGTGATGCCGTATTTACCAGCGATGGTCTTTCCCGAATGACGCAGACAGAGCAGGTGTTCAAAGAGGCGCTGCGCTTGGTGCCGCCGGTTCCCTTCATTCCACGTCGCGCGATATCAAGTTTCAGCTGGAATGGATTTGACTTTCCCGCCGGCACGACGATCACCTTGAACCCGGGCGTGACGATGCTGTCGCCTGAATTCTACAGCGAACCGGAAAAATTCGATCCTGCGCGCTTTGCCCCCGACCGTGCCGAAGATCAGGCTCATAAGTTCGCATGGGCGCCATTTGGTGGCGGCGCTCACAAATGCATCGGCATGCATTTCGCTAGCTTGCAGGCGAAGATATTCTTCGTAACTTTGCTGCGTGAACGAAGGGTTGAATTAGTCCGTTCGTCTGTGACGGATTGGCAGCGGCTGCCCATCCCGAAACCGAAGGGCGGGCTTCTTGTGAAGGTGCATGGGATCAGGGGGCATTAGGTGCTTTGGCGGAGATGGTAGGTAACCAGACTGACTTGCTCCCCGAAGAGTCCTCGGATCTTAGTTCGCTCCGTTCAGGTTTTGGTCCTCTATTGATCTCTAATGATACTTCCGCAGGGTAAGTCCTTCAGATACCTCTATGCCGCCATACATTCAGCACCATTCATAAAATGGTCTTATCGCCGATGCCGTGCTTCCGGCACGCCTCCTTCGCACCGAGCCCAGCCTGATGCTCCTTCAGGTTGCCAATGATCTGTTCTTCGCTGAAACGGCATCTCTTGATCGTCTGTCTTACTATTTATCGCTGGGTATCCGCATTTACTTCTTTCTATTCGCAAGCTGGTCAACTAAAAGAGGAAGGTGGTACGAGTATCTCGTATAGTCTGCAAGGCTTGTTTCCCTGCGGGCTATGGTTCGCCAGCAAACCCAATCTGTGTTACGGCTTGTCGTCTTGTCCCGACGCGTGCAATCCAGCGATATATCCAAAGGTGAGCGCGGGACCAAGGGTTATCCCCGCCCCGGGGTAAGTGCCAGCCATGATCGAATTCATGTCGTTGCCACAAGCATACAGCCCCTCTATTACCGAGCGATCCTGGCGTAGGACACGTGCATTAACATCTACTGCCAGGCCCATCGAAGTGCCGATGTCCCCGGGATAAATACGGATCGCGTATAAGGGCATCCTATCGAGAGGACGCAAACATGGGTTCGGCTTGTTTTCGGCATCGCCGAGGTAGGTCTGGTAGGCCGTCGACCCCTTGCCAAATTCTAAATCGTGGCCCCGTGCTGCATCGGCATTAAAGCGGTCAATAGTTTGAACAAGTACCGCCTCCGGGACCCCGATCAATGCGGCTAGTTCGGCCGGGGAACCTGCCCTTTTCAAATAGCCTGACCGGAGGTGGTGCCGGTAGGGTGCCGGCGCGGGGCGCACAGGTCCAAGACCGTAACGTCGCAGTGCGCGGTGGTCACAGATCAGCCAGGCCTCGGAGAGGTTCGCGTCGTGCATGGCAGAGACGAAATCGTGATAGGAAACGGCCTCATTCACAAATCGCTTGCCCTCCGGAGAGACGGCGATAACGCCCGGCTTGGCTCGGTCGAGAAAAAGATGCGGGAAAGGACGGCTGCCGCCGTTTGGTTCGGGGATCAGCGAGACCGGTGCCCAAAAGCCGGCGTTTCGGTTGCTGGTGATGAAATTTGCTCCGACGTCCTGCGCTGCAGTGATCGCCGCGCCGGTGGCGGGTTTGGGAGACATAGAATGGTGCGGAGCTCCACGTGCTACATGGGGCATAACCTGCTTGCGCAGCTTTGCGTTGGCGGGGAACCCGCCCGTCGCCAGAATGACACCGCGTCGCGCCCTGATCTGTATGCCCTTTTCAGTTTCGATACCTGACACGCGGTTACCGTCCATCACCAGGCGTTTCAGCGCGAGATTGGTGAAGATGGGAATCTTGCGCTGGATCGCTGACAGCGCAAGGCGTCCGGCAACCGCTTGCCCGAGGGTGAGCCGTGTGCCGCGCGGATGGCTGAGCCGGTCGCGGGCTTGGCGCGCCAACAGCCGTGTGGCATGAATTGCCGAAGCAGGCTTCCGCGTCATGTTCATGAAATGCCCGATGTCGAACCGGTTCAGCATCATACCGCCAAACAAGGTGAAATCGTCAATTGGCGGTTTCAGACGCTTGAACTCATCTCCCAGACGGCGGCCGTCAAAGGTTTGCGCGTCAAGCACGCGACCGCCCATTGATGCGCCGGGGCGGTCGGGGTGATAATCCGGCGAAAAATCGCGGTATTCGAACTGCAGTTCGGTATTATCCTGAAAGAACCGCACCATCTCTGGGCCGGTCTCAATGAAGGCATGGACCAGATCCGTATCAATCAGGTTGCCAACCTCGCCCGAAAGATATTCAAATGCCGCCTCGGCATCGTCGTCCATCCCGGCAGCGCGCATCAGCGGGTTGTTTGGCACCCAGATCGCACCCCCGGACACGGCGGTGGAACCGCCGAAATATTGGTCTTTCTCAAAAACCGCGACCTCCAGACCGGAGATGCGCGCGGTCAGGGCTGCGGCCATGCCGGCCGCTCCCGAGCCGACGACGATCAGGTCATAGGTCTCAGAGGGATAGGTCAAGTTGGTCATATTTCCCCCTCGCGCGGGTAGCGCCCGATGGCCCAGCCACCATCGACTCGCAAGATTTCACCGGTGACAAAAGACGCCTCATCGCTGGCCAGATAGGCGATGGCGCGGGCTACATCACCGGGCTGGCCCACCCGTTTGAGAGGGCTTTGTTCGACAAAGATCTGATGCCGCCATTTCTCGGTGCGGATGCGTTCAAGCGTCAGCGGTGTTTCAATCAGCCCGGGTGCGACGGCGTTGACCCGAATGCCGACCGGTCCATAATCCGTAGCCATCTGCCGCGTCAGCGCGGCGACGGCCCCTTTGGAGGCGGAATAGCCTGACGATTTCTGCGCGCCGATCTCAGCATAGATCGAAGCTACGTTGACGATGCTTCCGCCGCCTGCCGCCTGCATCTGCTCAACGGCAAAGCGTGCCAGACGAAAGAGCCCAACGACATTGACTTCGAGATAACGGCGTAATTCGTCGTCGGTGGTGTCTTCCATTCGCCCGCCGCCGCCGATCCCGGCGTTGTTGATGAGCACGGCCAGTGGACCGCCGAGGCCCTCAACCGCCTCCATCACCGCCTCTGGCAAGTCCGGGTCGGTCATATCGCCGCAAAGGGGGACCATGCCGGCTTCTGCCAGTGGTTTTAACCTTTCGGCGTCCCGGTCCACTGCGATGACGCAGGCACCGCGGCTTGCAAACACCTCAGCGGTCGCACGGCCGATCCCGGCGGCTGCCCCGGTGATGACGGCTATTTTGTTGTTCAATGTCATGACTATCCCTTAAATCCCTAATGAACCGCCCAAGGAGCGTCCGCCGTCGACCAACAGCACCTGACCGGTGATGAACCGTGCCTGGGCGGAGGCCAAAAAGGCCACCGCGGCAGCGATGTCTTCGGGGGCGCCGAGGCTGCCGCCCGGCTGCATGGCGCGCAGCGCATCAAGATTGGTGTCGGACCGCGCGCGCAACATTTCTGTTTCGATGACACCGGGGGCAACGGCGTTCACGGTGATCTGCTTTTGCGCCAGTTCCAGCGCCAAGGAGCGTGTGAGCCCGCTGACCGCGGCCTTGGATGTGGCGTAGTGAATGTATTGCGCGGCGCCCAGCATCGCCCGGGAAGCGATATTAACGATGGCGCCACCAGCTGGCATGGCGCGCGCGGCTCTTTGAGAAAGCCCGAACATGGCCACGACATTGACCTCGTACATGGACCGAAAATCATCGGAGGTTAGTGTGTCGAAAGCTTTGACATTGAAGACCCCGGCGTTGTTCACAAGGCAGCGCAGGGTGCCGGTCTCTGCGATCAGCGCCTCGGCTGCGCCCATGTCGGTCACATCCAGAACCGCGGCACGACCACGCCCGCCAGCATCTTGGATTAGCCGAGCGGTTTCCTCGGCTCGCGCTGCATCCAGATCGGCAATGATGACATTGTCGCCCGCCGCGGCCAGTCGCAGGGCAATCGCGCGCCCGATGCCGGCGCCGCCGCCGGTTACAATTGAATTTTCAGCCTGAGCCATTTGAATCGCCCTTCATCGAAAAAAAGGCAGGGGCCGTGTAAAGGCGGCCCCTGCGTCAGGGTTACTGGCCCAGGGCTGCCATATCAGCTTTGCCGTAGATCTCGTCGCGGATCAGCTGCGCCACCGCTTCGGGATCGTTGCTGTCGATTCCGGACAGGCGCTCTTTCCATGCCGCTTCGGCGGATTGGAACTCTGCGATCAGGGCAGAGGGGTCTGCGATCCCACGTTCATCGGCGGATTTTTTGGGCAGGTTCACTACGAAGTCGGATTGGAAGGAAGCCAGTTGTTCCGTGAGGCTGGCATCAGGCGCGACGATCTCAAGGCCGCGTTCGCGCGAACCGGCAAAGGCAGCTTCGACATCGGCTGCGTAAACGATCTGCGTGCGGGCCAGACCCAGGGCCATGCGGTCGAGAAGCGCGCTGCGCTGGTCCGCGTCAAGCCCCTGCCAGAAATCGGTATTGGCAACATAGGTCGCACCCATGACCACGCCCATCGGCAAGGTTGTCACGCTTTTGGCGACTTCCCAAAACTTGTTGCCTTTGTCGAGATTGGTGGGATCGGACATCGTGCAGTCAAGCGAGCCGCGGCTAAGCCCGGAATAGACGTCACCGATTGGCACCGAAACCGGCACCCCGCCTAGGGCTTCGACCCAATTGGTCTGAGCGCCGCCGGCGGTGCGGATTTTCTTGCCCTTTGCGTCTTCGGGAGTACGGATCGGCTCCATGCAAATAAAGTTATAGACCGGCGTGGAATATCCGCCCAAAAAGACGCCGCCGTTGTTGTTCCATTCTTCCTGTACCGACGCGTTGGTGATGCCGACTTCGGTATAAGCCAGGGCCGCCGCCAGCGCGTTATCCGCTGTAAAGACCAGATCGTTCAGCACGTTGTTGATGGGAAGCTCTGACGGGGAGTAGCCCGGATAGACAACGCCGAGTTGTGCCACATTGTCGCGAATACCCTGCATCGTTGATTTCGCCGGCACCAGCGAGCCGCTGGAATAGACTTCGAAAGTCAGGTTTGCGTTCGGGTCATTTTTCAGTTCCTCCGCAAGCTTCTGGTAGGGCTGTTCATTCAGAATATGAACCGGGGCCAGCCAGTTGGACGCGATATAATTGTCCGCCACCGCGGGGGCCGCGATCAGGCCGGTAAGGGCCAGAGCGGAAAGGCTAAGATGTTTCATTTTTTCCTCCTTGATGTGCCGCGGGACCATCCCGCAGCCTTTATTGTTATTGACTAGCCGGTCAGCCCGGGCAGCCAGAGCGTGATGAGCGGAAAGGCGACAATCAGTGTAATCGTGAATGCATCTGCGAGGATGAACCACGACACGCCTTTGAAGATCGTGCCGAGCGAGACTTTGCTTCCGAGGCTGGATTTGATGACATAGACGTTCATCCCGACGGGCGGCGTGATCAGCCCAGTCTCCAGCAATTTGACCGCCAGCACCCCGAACCAGATCAGGTTGATGTCGAGGTTGTGCAAAAGCGGCGCTAGCACCGGCACGGTCAACAGGATGATAGAGATGCTTTCCAAAAAGCAGCCCAGCACCAGATAGAGCAGACAGATCAGGATGATGACCCAGATCGTATCCAATCCGGCAAATTGTCCGGTCACCCAGACCGGCAGGGTGGACAGCGCAATAAAGCGCGAAAACAGTGCCGCCGCCACGACGATAATAAAGATCGCCGCAGTGCTCACCGCTGTGTCGATCAGCGCACAGCGCATCATCTTATAGGTCAGCGTGCCGCGGGTCAGGGCAATGATCCCCGCAAGGAAGGCACCGACTGCGCCGGCTTCAGTCGCGGTAAAAATGCCGGAAAATATCCCCCCCAGAACACCGGCGATCAACAGCGGCAGCGGCCATGTCTCGCGCAGAAGCGCCAGTTTTTCGCGCCAAGTATTCACTTCGTTTAGGCGTGGCGCGAGTGACGGGTTCAATGCGCAGCGGATCGTGATCATGGCGGCAAAGACGACACCGGATAGGATGCCGGGGATGACCGCCGCGAGAAACAGCGTGGCGATGGAGACATCCATCATCAGACCGTAGATGATCAGTAGCACCGATGGCGGAATCAGTGAGCCAAGCGTGCCTGCCGCCGCGACAGAACCTGTGGCCAGTGACGGAGCATAGCCTGCTTTTAGCATTTCCGGGATGGCGATCCGCGAAAACGCCGCCGCGGTTGCGACGCTAGAGCCGCTCGCTGAGGCAAACAGCGCGGAGGACGCGACCGAGGCTGTGGCCAACCCGCCAGGTACCCGGTTCAAGAATACACGAGCGGCGTTGAACAGGCCCGCGGTCAATCCTGCGCCAGAGGCAAGATAGCCCATCAGAAGGAACATCGGCACCGCCGACAGGTTCCAGTTGCCAATCATTTCATAGGGTATCGCTTTGGAAATTCCGATCGCGGGCATTGGGCCCATCATTAGCCAGATGCCTCCAAAGGATGTCAGCCCCATGGCCACCGCAATTGGCACCCGCAGCACAATGGCCAGCAGCATGACGATGACGCCGAACAAACCTATTTCGAGACGTTCCATGTTGGGGTCCTATCAGCTGGGATCTGCGGGATGAGGGTCGGGGTGGTGGCGGTTCGCGGCGATCTCGATCAGTCGCAAAACCATAATGAGACAGGCCAGCACGAGACCTAAAGGCAGCAGAAATTTCGTCGGCCAGATCACCACCCGCCAAGTGCCTTCGACGATCTCGCCGATGCGCCAGGCCTTAATCGCAGGCGACCATGACAGCCAGGCCAGCCCGCCATAAAATAGAGCTGACAAGGCCGTTCCGCTCAGCAGCGCCAAGGTTTTCGCGCGGCGGCCGAACATATTGTAAAGAAGCTCGACAACGATGGAGCCTTCGGTGACCTCCACCCAAGCCAGCGGCAGAAACACCGCCGCGACCATATAATAGCTCGCGACCACTTCGGCAGTGCCGGGTATTGGGGCATTGAAGACATATTTGCCGATTACATCCGCCGTGACATGCACCATCATCAACAACAGCGCGAAGGCTGCTATCATGACAAGAATATGCGCGAGGAAATGGGAAATGCGTGTGATCATTGCATCCGGTATCCGCCGTTCACGTCAATGATGCTTCCTGTGATATAGGCGCTGTCAGGACCGGCCAAAAAGGCCACTGCGCCTGCCACATCTTCAGGCGAGCCGATGCGTCCCTGCGGGATCGATTGAGCGATCTCGGCGTCCTGTGATGGGTTGAGCGACAAGCGCAACATCGGCGCGTCAATCAGGCCGGGGGCCACGCCATTGACGGCCACATCGAGGGCCGCGCCCTCGCGCGCTCCGGCGCGAATGAGGCCCAGAACCGCAGATTTGCTGGCAATGTAGGCCGAGCTGGAACGGTAGCCGCCCAATTGTGCCGCGACGGATGAAAAACCGATGAACCGGGCGCCTTTGATCTTATGCGCGCGGCGCGCGCGCAGAAATTCACGCAGAAGCAGAAAGGTACCCGTGCTATTGACCTGTTGGGTCACGGACCATTCCTCGATTGAGGTTTCCGTGATCGCGCGGCGCTGGCCACTGTCATCAAGGATCAAAATCCCCGCGGCTGCCACAAGCACACTGAGGGCGCCATGCGCGGCCTCAATCTGTTTCATTAAATCCCCAACGCCTTTTTCGTCAGAGACATCCAAAGCGTAGCCGCAATGGCCTTCGCCCGGCAAACCTGCCGCTACCCGCTGCGCGTCCTCTGCCGACAGATCGGTCGCGATGACACTAAAGCCGTCTAAGGCCAAGCGCTCACATACGGCTTTGCCAATTCCGCCGCTGGCGCCGGTAACTAATGCGAATCTGCTCACGCTTATGTCCCTTCGGTTAATTCCTCTCCGCAAAATGGATACAATCTCGCAGCGAAGTCAACATATTTATCCTATAAATCGCTGCATTGGATAAAATCAGCGGCTTGGCCACTTGCGGTAGATTTGTAATTGGGTGACAATCCGACCGCGAGAGGCAAGGAGTGTGCGATGATCGTGAACGGAATCACCGTGGCGGACGGGGCTACCAATGCGCTAAGGGAAATGATCTTGTCCGGCGCGCTTCGTCCCGGCGAGCGGGTGCATCAGGACCACCTGGCAGAGCTTTTGGGCCTGTCGCGAACGCCGCTCCGCACCGCGTTGGCCACGCTCGCGAATGACGGGCTGCTGGATTACGAATCCAACCGCGGATACCGGGTTCGGGAATTTTCCGTGGATACAATCCGCAGCGTGTTTGAGATCCGTTCGGTGCTCGAAGCCCAAGCCTGTCGCATTGCGGCGCGGATTGGATGCTCTAATGCCATGCTTGATGAGCTGGATGCGCTTTTACAGACGGGCGATGATATCTTGGCCTCAGGCGAGCTTGACCCCGCAGCCCTGCCAGCCTGGCGCCAAATGAATGTGAAGTTTCACGACGCGATCATGCGGGAGACCAACAATCCGCTATTGGGCGAATTTGTCGCGCGCACCCATAACGTGCCCATGGTGTCGGACCGGGTAATCCTTTGGGATGACTATACCATCATCCACCGGTCCCACGATGACCATCACCGCATCGCCCGCGCCCTGCGAGCTGGTGAGGGCGAGCGCGCCGCCGCGATTATGAATGAACATGTTAATTTTGCCGGCGATCTGCTGATCGAGCGGCTGCGCCAAGATCCCGAAGGGGCATTGCAACATTTGCTTTCGAACGCCGCTTCAGGCGGAAAATAAACAAGGAAACCATTATTATGACGATCAAACTGTTCCATTCTGCGGCCTCTCCCTTCGTGCGAAAGGTGCTAGTCTGCGCTCATGAAAAGGGTGTGGAAAGTGACGTCGAACTTCTGGCGTCCAAAGCCTGGCCGGTGAAACGCGATCCAGAAATTGTGCGCGAGAACCCTTCGGGGCAGGTGCCCTCCGCGATCCTGGAGGACGGTTCGCCGCTGTTCGACAGCCGGGTGATCTGTGCCTATGTTGACACGATGAGCGACAACGCGCCTTTGCTTCCTGCCGAGGCCAAAGCCCGTTTCGCCGCGATGACGCTGGAGGCGCTCGGCGATACGTTGATGGGCGCGGCCCTACTATGTCGTTATGAAAGCGTGCTGCGTCCGTCGGAATTTTACTGGGATTTGTGGCATGAGAGCCAGATGGAAAAGATCGGCAGCGCGCTCGACGATCTGGAAGACCGCTGGATAGAGACATTAAACGGTCCGGTCTCCATCGGTACGATTACGATCGGCTGTGCGCTCGGCTATCTCAACTTCCGCTTTGCTGATAAAGACTGGCGGAACGGAAGGACGAAACTCGCAGCCTGGTACGACAAATTTGTAACGCGCCCATCGATGGTCGCAACGATGCCCGAATAGTTCAACACGGCCCCCGCTTGCATCGTACTGAGATCACGTGACAATTTTGCACGGAGGTGGTCGTGGTAGAGTGCGTCGACATGACACCAGGGGGCTTCGGACGATGAGGCCCAAAGATCTCCCGGGCGCTAATGGCCCGGGATAGCGCGCATTGTGCAAGACGTTGAGGTCGGCTCGAAGCGTTAGGGGGCCAGATCTGTTTAGATATGGCTCCGCGACCGACGGCGTGCCTCGCTTCAGGATGAACGCTTTCTGCGCTTCCAAATTTTCGACGCCTTCACGTTTCCGCTCCTTGCCCAGCCCAAAAAGCTTAGCCGAAAACTCCAGCGTCAATCGATCAAGTTTTCACGGGGTTCGAGCAGCCTTTTCTGTTAGGGCTTCGCGAACGCTTTAGAGCCTATCTTCCGTACCAACCCACTCCACCGCAGCGGGCCATCGAAAATTTTTTGCACGCTACTGTGACGCGCCCCGTGGGATACCGGGTGCCTGTCACGTTCGTGAAAACACGTAGTGTTGAAAGGTTCGGCTCGTTCAGCTCCCTCTACCGCGCTTGCAGCCCTTATCATATCGCGCGATAGTCGGTCGGAAGCATTTGTCGGTGCTCAACGGGCCGGGGGAGGGGGCCGATCCCCCCAGCACAGCAAACCGCCTTGGACGCATAGGGGCTTCACGCCGGTCGAGATGACGCCTTATGGAGGGGCAGGGTAGGCCAAGCCAAGCCCCCAAGCCTATTTTCCCACGAAAGCTGAATGAGAGTAGATCCTTATGAACACACGGTTCTTGGAAACCTTCGTCATGGTTGCCAATCTGGGCAGTTTTCGCGCCGCCGCGCAGCAGTTGAATGTAAGCCAAGCTACCGTATCGAGCCGGATTTCCTCGTTGGAAACGGAGTTGCAGGTTCACCTTTTTGACCGCGAGTTCCACGTCACCCGTATCACCGCGGCGGGGGCGATGATTTTGGACAAGGCGCAGGACATACTCGCGACCGAGCGCAATCTGCGCGAGACCCTGTCGGACCCGGCCACGCCGGTCGGGCGGGTGCGGCTTGGGCTGGTGTCCTCGGTGGTGCACACTTGGCTGTGCGATCTGATTGAGGAGGTGGCGCGCTGCTATCCCCGGCTGGAGTTGGAACTGACCGTAGAACCGACGCCCAACATCGCCGCAGCCTTTGAACGTGGCGGGCTGGATATGCTGCTGACCACCGATGACCGTCACGATGAGACCTGTGTCTGTGCCGAGCTTCCGCCGCTGGCGATGGGTTGGTTCGGCCCCGAAGGGATGCGCGACGAGGCGCTCACTTTGTCTGACGTGGCTTCAAGTCCCCTGATCACCTTTACCCGCAATTCTCGGCCCCATGCGAATGTTCTGTCACTGTTTAGCGAACAGGGGCTGCGGCCGACGATCGTTCATTGCATCACCTCATTGGCCGCGATTGCACGGCTGACCCGGCGCGGTTTGGGCATCGCTACCTTGCCGCTGGGATGCGATCTTGCCGGGCCGGGGCTGCACAAGCTGGAGGTCGATGCCGAACTGCCATCGCTGCCGCTCTATTGCGTCTGGCGGCGCAGTTCCGATGCCGCGACCCATAAGGCAATCGCCGAACTGGCGCGCGCCTGTGCCGAGCGTCATCACCAACTGTCCTGAGGTGATCACCAATTCCGATCACCCCCTGTGAAATAATCCCGTTTGCGGCAGGGGCCGTTCTGGCCAAGGGTGCCCCCTGACGAAAACGACCGGCTCAGGTGGCCGCAGCGGGGGGTCTTTACCACATGCTGCGCGGATGGGTCGGTCTCAATTACAGGAACCAGAATGTCCAATATCCGCAAGACAGATCAGGCGCAGCTATTTGTCTGGAGTGATGTCGACCCCGATCATGAAGCTGATTTCAACCAGTGGTATGATCGTGAACATATGGAAGAGCGGGTGCGCATCCCCGGCTTCACCGGAGCGCGCCGGTATCGGGCGGTCTCCAATGCCGCACGGCGCTATCTGGCGCTCTATCGGGCCGAGACTCTGGCTGCTTTCACCTCGGCGGCATATCAAAAGGCATTTACCAAACAGACCCAATGGTCCGTCACCAACTTTGGCCGCATGTCCAACACCCGCCGCCGGGTGATGCAGGTGGCGCAGGAAGGCGGCTTCGGCTGGGGCGCGGCGCTGGTTTTGGTCGAACTGAAACCGGGCGCGGTTGCTGATGAGCAGGTGAACGATCTGCTGGAAGGCCTGATGAAAGAGGATGGCGTCCTGCGGGCCCATTACATGGTGCCGGATGCGGAACTGTCCACGCCGCTGCCCTCCGAGGCGAGCGAAGGCCGTGTGCTGGCCCCCTGTCTCGCCGTGGATGTCTCCTCGGAGCCGATTGCCGAGGCGACCCTGCGCCAGCTTACCGAAGCGTTTGGCGATGCCCTGCGCGAGGCCGAAACCTTCCGTCTGATGTGGGCGCTGGACGAACACGACCTGCCCGCCCTAGAAGACTGATCGCCGCGCCGGTCCGGGTTCACCGGGCCGGTCAGAAATAACGACCCAACAAGGAGAAACCTAAGATGAAACAGTTCTTGATCACGACCGCCTGCGCCGCGCTGGCCGCCGGCATGGCCCATGCCGAAACATGGAAGATGTCGGCCGATGCGCCCGACGGCAACTACCTGACCCAGAACATCCGCGCCTTCGCGGATGATGTGGCGCGGCTTTCGGACGGCGAACTGGAGATCGACGTGGTGTCGAACTCGGTGCTGCTCAAGCGGACCGAACTCAAGCGCGGCGTGCAGCGGGGCATCGTGCCGATCGGCGAAGTCCTGATCTCGGCGCTCGGCAATGAAGACGCGGTCTATTCCGCCGACGCGGTGCCGCTTCTGGCCACGACTTTCGACGAAGCGCGCGCGCTGTGGGAAGCCTCCCGCCCGATCTACGAGGAAAAGCTGGCCGAAGACGGTCTTGTCCTGCTCTATGCCGCGCCCTGGCCCCCGCAGGGGATCTACATGAACCAGGAAGTCACCGATGCATCGTCCTTCGACGGGGTGAAGTTCCGCGCCTATAACCCGTCGACCGCGCGTCTGGCCGAACTTCTGGGCGCCGTGCCCGCCACCATCGCGACCTCCGAGATCAGCCAGGCGTTCTCGACAGGGGTGATCAACGGCATGATCACCTCCCCCTCCACCGGCGTCGACAGCCAGGCTTGGGACTTCGTCTCGCATTACTACGATGTGCAGGCATTCCTGCCCAAGAATATGGTGATCGTGAACAAGCAAGCCTATGACGGCCTGTCCGAAGAGGTCCAGTCGGCGCTGCAGGAAGCGGCGGAACTGGCCGAGGCCCGCGGGTTCGAGATGGCCGAGGAGGCCACCACCGAAGCGACCGAAACGATGGCCGAGAATGGCATGCAGGTTCTGCCGACGCCCGAAGCACTGGCCAGCGATTTCGAAGCGATTGCCGAGACAATGCGCAGCGAATGGCTGGAACAGGCCGGCGAAGACGGGCAAAAGATCGTCGATGCGTTGAAGTAATCAACCTTGCCCGGGCGGGATGCCGCCCGGGCTTCTACCACAAACACCGGAAGCGGGGCACGCGCCCTGCTTCCCGATCTGGAGCCCGCAGCATGCCGTTCACCCGCCATATATTCACTCTGTGCGGGGCTCTCGCCGCCCTGTCTCTCTTGGGGATTGCCGTCTTGATCCTGTCGCAGATCGGTCTGCGGATGGTCGGGCGCCAAATCCCGTCAGCCGATGATTTTGCGGCCTGGGGGCTCAGCGCGTCGATCTTTCTGGCCTTGCCCGCGACCCTGATCCGCGGCGACCATATCCGGGTCACCTCCCTGCGGCAGCTGATGCCGGCGCGGCTGGGCCATGCGGCGGATGTGCTCGCCGCACTCTTTGCCACCGCTTTGATGGGCTGGGCGGCCTGGGCGATCTTTCAATATGTCATGGAGAGCTGGTCTTACAACGACCTGAGCCAGGGCGTCGTGGCGGTGCCGCTGTGGATCCCCCAATCGGCCATGGTGCTGGGCTCCGTGCTCTTTGCCCTGGCCTTTGCAGAACGCAGTCTGCGTTTGATCCTCGGCCTGCCGGTCGAAATGGATGACCGTGACGAACAGGCGCGGGGGGAGTGAATATGGACATTCTGACACAATCCGCCGTTCTGGTCCTCACCCTGCTGATCCTTCTGGGCCTGGGGGTCTGGGTCGGGGTGGCGCTTCTGGCCTCTGGCGTCGTGATCTTCATGCTCTTCACCTCGACACCGGTCGAGGCGATCCTTGGCACGACCATGTGGGCCCATTCTGCCAGCTGGACCCTCACGGCGCTGCCGCTCTTTATCTGGATGGGGGAAATCCTCTATCGCACCCGTCTTGCCGAAGACCTCTTCTCTGGCCTCGCCCCCTGGGTCGGGCGGCTGCCGGGCGGTCTGGCCCATGTCAACGTCGTGGGGTGCGGCATCTTCGCGGCGGTGTCCGGCTCTTCGGCGGCGACGACCGCCACGGTTGGCCGCATCTCCCTGCCGGAACTGAAAACGCGCGGCTATGCCGACCGGCTGGCGATCGGCTCGCTCGCGGGGTCGGGCACGCTTGGCCTGCTGATCCCGCCTTCGATCGTGATGATCGTCTATGGGGTGGCGGCACAGGTCTCGATCAACCGTCTGTTCATCGCGGGCGTGCTGCCCGGGCTGATGCTCATGGCCCTGTTCTCGGGCTATATCGCGATCTGGTCCAAATTCAATCCGACCGGCGTGCCTGCGCCCGAAAAAGCGGTCTCTCTGGGCGAGCGCCTGCGCCGGTTGCGCATGCTGCTGCCGGTGGTCGGGCTGATCATCGGGGTGATCGGCTCAATCTATGCCGGGGTCGCCACGGCCACCGAAGCCGCCGCGATCGGCGTTGCCGGGGCCCTGATCATCGCCGCTTTCGGGCGGTCACTGAACCTGCGCACCTTCACCGATTCCCTGCTTGGCGCCACGCGGACCTCCGCGATGATCGGGCTGATCCTGCTCGGCGCGGCCTTTCTGACCTCTGCGATGAGCTTTTCGGGGCTGCCGGGACAACTGGCCGAGATCATTTCCTCCAGCGGGCTGGGCGCGCCCGGTCTGATCGCCGTGCTGACCGTGTTCTTTGTCTTGCTGGGCTGTTTTCTGGACGGGATTTCGATCGTGGTTCTGACCACCTCGGTGGTGATGCCGGCGGTGGCCGCCGTTGGGATCGATCCGGTCTGGTTCGGCATTTATCTGATCATCGTGGTGGAGATGGCACAGATCACGCCGCCTTTGGGCTTCAACCTCTTCGTGATCCAAAGCCTGACCGGTAGGTCCATCTTTGAGATCACCCGGATGGTTCTGCCTTACTTCATGATCCTCGTCCTTTCCGTGATCCTGCTCACCGCCTTTCCGGGGATCGCCACCTGGCTTGTGCAGCAAACAATTTGAGGGCCGATAGAATGACCGATACCCCCCAGACACGTCTTGAGGCCGCAAGGGCCCGGGCAAGTGCGCCGGATTTCACCCAGCTGTTCGATGACCCGGCCAGCGGCCAAGGCCCGCTGACCGGGCTCACGGTGGCGGTGAAAGACCTCTTTGATGTGCGCGGACAGATCACGCGGGCCGGGTCGAAGGTGCGCGCCGGCACCCCCGCCGCGACTGAGGATGCGGAGGCCGTGGCGCGCCTGCGCCGCGCCGGGGCAGGGCTGATCGGGCATAGCAACATGACCGAGTTTGCCTATTCCGGCCTGGGCCTGAACCCGCATTACGGCACCCCCATGACGCCGCTGCGCGAGGGCTGTATCGCCGGCGGATCGACCTCCGGCGGGGCCTCTGCCGTGGCACGCGGCGTGGCCGATCTCGCGCTTGGCAGTGACACCGGCGGCTCCCTGCGCATCCCGGCTGCCTTCTGCGGGATCGCGGGCTTCAAGCCCACGGCAAGCACCGTGTCCCGCGTGGGCGCGGTGGCGCTGTCGCATTCGCTCGACAGCGTCGGTCTGATCGCCCGCGAGGTCGGGCTTCTGCGGCCTGCGCTGAACGTGCTGCGCGACCAAAGGCTGCCCGAAGCGACCCTGCCGCGCACCGTCATCGTGCCCGAGAACTTCGGTCTCGACGGTGCTGATGCCGAAGCCCTCGACGCCTTCGAGACCGCGCTGAGCGCCCTGCAGGCGGCCGGGGTCAGCCTGCGGCGCCTGTCGCTCGACATTTTCGAGCGCTACCGCGCCTTGCCCGTCTGGCAATTTTCCGCAGTGGAATCCCGCGCCCATCACGGGTCGCATTATGACACTGCGCGCGCCGATCTGGACCCGCGCGTGGCCGCGCGCATGGCCCGTGCCGAGGGGGTGACCGCGATAGACTTTGCCCGCACCCTTGCCGCGCGCGCGGCCTTGATCACGGAAGCCGCCCGTCTGTTTGGCGAGACGCCGGTCGCGCTGCCCAGCGTCGCCGTCATGCCGCCAAAGCTCAGCGATCTGGCTGAGGATGCGGAATATGACCGGATCAACCTGCTCGCCCTGCGCAACACCAGCTTTGCAAATGTCATCGACGGCTGTTCGGTGAGCCTGCCGCTGGCCAGCCACCCCGGCGCCGGGCTGATGTTGACCGCCAGTCAGGGCCGGGACGCCGCGCTGCTGACGATGGCCGAGGAATTGGCGCCCGCCCTATGACGACGCCCGCCGAGACCGCGCGCCCCCCGGCCTATGTTGCTCTGGCCGAGCAACGCTACCGGGTGGCGCATATCGCGGGGCCGGAGCTTTCCGGCATCAGCGATGTGGCGGTCTTTGGCGCGCGGGTCGTAGCCCTCAGGCGCGGCCAGCCGGAACTCGTCCCCCTGCAATTGGACGGCAGTCTGGCCGGGCAGGGTCAGGCGCTCCCCGACCTCGTCTGCGGGCATGGCTTGCGCCGCATCGGCCCGGATCTTCTTGCCGTGACGGATGTCGATGGCCACAAGATCCTGCTCCTCGACGCCGCCCTGAAGGAGGTCGCACGGCTGGACTGCGCGGAACATCCGGGGCTGGGGCGGCCCTTCAACCACCCCTGCGACTGCACACGCGGGCCCGATGGGCGCTACTATGTGGCGGATGGCTACGGCAACAGTGCGGTCCATATCTTCGACCCCGAACTGCGGCATCTGAAGAGCTTCGGCGGTCCGGGAGACGCGCCCGGCGAGTTTTCGACGCCCCATAGCGTCCTCTTCGATGCGCAGGGTCGGCTCTGCGTGGCCGATCGCGAGAACAACCGCATTCAGATGTTCGATGCAGAGGGCAACTGGCTGGGGCAGATCGGCGGGCTTCACAAACCGATGGCCTTGGCGCTGACCCCCGAGGGGCACCTGCTCGTCACCGACCAGACCCCGCGTCTGTCGGCCTATGACGCCACGGGCCGCCTCATCGGCCGTTGCCGGACATTCTCGACCTACGGTCACGGGCTGGCGGTGCAGGCCGACGGCACGGTGGTCATCGCCGAAATGAACCCGGATCGGGTGACGCTTCTGATCCCCGTTTGACCTATGCATTGGGTTCGCGCGACCACGGCGCGCCAGATTGAGCTGATGGCTATCGCTGCATCGCGCTCTGCTGACCACGACTGGCGGCTCCGCTCCCTTTTCGGCGAACATTGCACCGTAAACGAAGGGCTGCAAAAGATGTAGCTCCGGTTCGTCGTACTCATTTGCCGGCTCTCAGGATCGTCCGTGATATCCGTCCGGTAGTCTGGAAGCAACTGGACCACATTCCATGTCGCGAAATAGCCTTGGGGTTTTCGCCGTTTCTAAGTCATACTGCCCACGGTAAACATCGGGTGCAGCTGCCAGATCGCCCCGCCACCCTATCGCGCCTCTGCCCCGCAAAGCTCCTGCACTGCCGCGATGAACACCGCCGCCCCTTTGGGGATCAATTGGTCCGGAAAATCAAAGTCGGGGTTGTGCAGGCTGGCGGTCTCCATCCCCGATCCCAGCAGGAACATCGCCGACTTGGCCTCTGCGCCGAAGCGGCCGAAATCCTCTGAGCCGCGCATTGGCATTTCGGCTTCCGCCCGCGCCAGCCCGGCGGTGTCGAGGGCGCGGTCCAAGATGCGGGTGGCGTCGGGATCGTTTTCACAATGCTGGAACACGTCGTGATAGGACAGCTGGTGATCCAGCCCCGCTGACTGCGCCACATCCGCAATCTCGCTCTCTGCGCGGCGGACCAGATCTGCCATTGCCGCGTCCTTTTGCGTGCGCAGCGTGGCCCAGACCTCGGCCTGTCCCGGCGCGATGCCGAAAGCGGGCTCTCCGAGACGGGCGTGGGTGACCGTGACCAGGGCAAAATCGGGATCGGAAGTCTCGCTGGATCGTCCCAGGCCCGGCAGCGCGGTCAGGAGCCTTGCCACCGCCGGGGCCGGGGAGATGCCGTTCTCGGGCTGCGAGGCATGGGCCGTGCGCCCGGTCAGGGTGATTTTCAACCCGCGCGAGGCGCAGTTCAGAGGGCCGGGGGCGAGCACCGCGGCGCCCATGGGAATGCCGGGGAAATTATGCAGGGCAAAGGCGTAATCCGGGGCGACCCTGGCGAAACGCGGGTCGGCGATGACCTTTGCCGCCCCCGAGCCATCCTCCTCGGCCGGTTGAAAGAGTAGGATGATCCGGCCTCGGTCGGGGCGATTGCGGCTGAGCCAGCGCGCCGTGGCCGCCAGAATCGCCATATGCCCGTCATGCCCGCAAAGATGCCCTTTGCCCGGGGTTTTCGAGCGGTGGGGCAGGGTGGGGTTCAGCTCTTCGATGGGCAGCCCATCGAGTTCGCAGCGCAGCAGCACGGTCGGGCCGGCGGTCTTGCCATCAAAAATGGCTGCGACCCCATGACCGCCCAACCGGGTCAGAACCCTGTCCGGCCCGCAGGTTTGCAACAGGGTCACGACCCGGTCGGCGGTGGCGGATTCTTCGCCGGAAAGCTCGGGGTATTGGTGCAGTTCCCGCCGCCATTGGGTCAGGTCTTGCAGGTCTTGCTCGGTGAACAATTGTGTATCGGTCATTGCCATGGATTAGGCCGCCATCTGTTGCTGTTTGCGCAGGACCATGCCGAAGAGATCGCGCGGATCGTCCGGATCGGCCAAGAGGTCAATCTCGGTGTAATAGGCGCGGGTCTTGATCTGTTCGCGGATGTAGCGCAGGGCGCTGAAATCTTCGGTGGCGAAGCCGACGCTGTCGAACAGGGTGATCTGCGCCTCCGAGGTCCGGCCCGCCACCTTGCCGCCGATCACCTGCCAGATTTCGGTGACGGGGTGGTCGGGGTCCAGCTGCTGGATTTCCCCTTCGATGCGGGTCTGTTCGGGCAGTTCGACGAAGATATCGGCGCGGGTCAGGATGTCTTTGTGGAGTTCGGTCTTGCCGGGGCAATCGCCCCCGATCGCGTTGATATGCACGCCCGCGCCGACCATATTGTCGGTCAGGATCGTGGCATATTGCTTGTCGGCGGTGCAGGTCGTGATGATCTCTGCGCCTTGCACGGCCTTTTCGGCGCTATCGCAGATCACCACCTCCAGGCCCAGCCCCGCGAGGTTTTGCGCGGCCTTTTTCGTCGCGGCGGGGTCGATGTCGTAAAGCTGTACCCGCTGGATGCCGCAGATGGCCTTGAAGGCCAGCGACTGGAATTCCGCCTGCGCCCCATTGCCGATCATCGCCATGGTCGGCGCCTCCCGCGGCATCAGGTATTTGCCGACCAGCGCCGAGGTCGCCGCCGTGCGCAGGGCGGTCAGAAGCGTCATTTCGCTGATCATCAGGGGATAGCCGGTCTCGACATCGGCCAAGACGCCAAAGGCGGTCACGGTCTGGCGGCCGCTGCGGGTGTTTTGCGGGTGGCCGTTCACATATTTGCAAGCATAGGTCTCACCGTCCGAGGTGGGCATCAATTCGATGACGCCCTTAGCGGAATGGGCCGCGACGCGGGGGATTTTGTCGAAGAGCTCCCAGCGGCGGAAGTCTTCCTCGATCGTCTTGGCCAGTTCCAAGAGCATGGATTCGATGCCGATATCGAGCAAGAGGCGCATCATATTATCCACACTCACGAAGGGAACGAGGCTGTTTTGGCTGGGCTGTAGGGCTGTCATCACATCATCTCGGCAGGTTTTTTCACGTTGAGACCCTGAATACCCGACTAAGGTTAACTGTCAACAGTTGACAGAAGGCGTGTGGAGATGTCAGTCATTCACATCGGGTTTGATTTGTTGCGAACCCAGCACGACCAATGGGAGGGTCTAAATGCGTATCATGAACTTTGTCGCCGCTGTGGGGGCTGCACTCGCGCTGTCACTGCCCGCGTTTGCGCAAGAGCGGGGGGGCACGCTGAAAGTTGCGTTGCATCCCGAACCGCCAAGCGCCGTCGCGGGGATGTCCGGTCTCGGCGCTGCCGAAATCCTTTATTCCAAGATTTACGAGGGGTTGTTCACCTACGAAGGAACCCTTGAGCCGCGCGGGATCCTCGCCGAGAGCTGGGCCGTGTCAGACGACCATCTGAAGTTCACCGTCCAGCTCAAGCAGGGCGTGAAATGGCACGACGGGGAAGACTTTGACGCCGAGGACGTCGTCACCTCCTTCAATGTTTTCGCCACCGAGAACCCGAACCTTGCCGTGATCGCGGCACAGATCGATTCGGTCGAAGCCACCGGCCCGCATGAGGTTGTCTTCAATCTCAAGAAACCAATGCCCGCGCTGCCCTATGGCCTGGCGCTTGGCAGCATGGCGGTGATCCCGGATCATATTTATGGCGATGGCGCCTCCTTCCGTGAAAACCCGATGAATGACCAGCCGGTCGGCACCGGGCCTTTCAAACTGGCGGAATGGGAGAAGGGCAATTTCATCAAGCTGGAGCGCAATGACAGCTACCATGTCGATGGCCAGCCCTATCTCGACAACCTCTATTTCGTGATTATCCCCGACAGCCAGGGCCGCGCCGTGGCCTTTGAGCAGGGCGCGATTGATGTGGTTTCGGCCTCCAATCTGGAACTGTTCGATGTGGACCGTCTGTCCCAGACCGATGATGCCGAGATCACGAATGCGGGCTGGGAGTTCTTCTCGCCGCATGCCTTCATGTGGCTCAACAATGACGAAGCGCCCTTTGACGAACAGGGTTTCCGTCAGGCTCTGAACTACGCGATGGACAAGGAATTCATCCGCAATGTCGTCTTCAGCGGTCACGCGAAACCGGCCAAGGGGCCAATCGGCTCGCGCACCCGGTTCTTTGACGAAGCCACCGAAGCCTATGCCTATGATCCCGAAAAGGCCAAGGAACTGGTTGCCGCATCCTCCTATGACGGGCGCGAGTTGAAACTGGTGCCTGCCTCCTTCCTCGGCTCAAGCTGGAGCCGGCTGGCGGAATATCAGGTGCAGGCGCTGCGCGACGTCGGCATCAACGCCGCGCTCGATTCGATGGATGTGGGGTCTTTCCTTAAGAAACTTTCCGAGCGTGATTATGACATGGGGCAGATGTATCTCTACCAGCGCGGCGATCCGGCGATCGGGGTGTCACGCAACTTCCTGTCTTCCACCGCCAAGCCCGGCTCGCCCTGGAACAACGTGGCGATGTACCAGGACGCGGAGGCCGACAAGCTTCTGACCGCCGCCGATGCCGAGACCGACGAGGCGAAACGCGCCGAGCTCTATTCGCAGGCCCAACGCCGCATTGCCGAACAGGCGCCCGTGGTCTGGCTGGCCGAGCTGGATTTCCCGACGCTCTACAAGAGCAAGGTCAAGGATCTGATCTCTGACGCGACGGGGCTGAGCTCGAACTTCGCCGGCGTGTGGATCGAAGAGTAAGCAGCCCATCGGGCGGCGCCCGCGCCGCCCGATATTTGCCATCACGGAGTTAAGATGACACGCACCCTCGTAATCGAAACACTCAAGCGCTTGCTGGTGATCCTTGTGGTCATCACCGGGACCTTTCTGCTGATCCGATCCGCCCCCGGCGATCCGGCTGAATTCATCGCCGGCGAAGCGGCGTCGGGCGATCCGGCCTTTATCGAGCAGCTTCGGATGCAGATGGGATTGGACAAGCCGGTGATCGTCCAGCTTGGCATCTATCTGCGCGATGTCGCGACACTGGATTTCGGCATGTCCTACCGCGAAGGACGGCCGGTTCTGGAGATCATCCTCGAACGGCTTCCCAATACGCTCATTCTGGCGGGCACCGCCTTTGTGCTGGCGCTGGTTCTGGGCACGCTCGCGGGGTTCGTTGCGGCGGTGTTTCGCGGCAGATGGGTTGACCGGGTCATCTCGCTCGGGTCGGTCCTGTTCTTTTCATCGCCCTATTACTGGGTCGCGCTGCTCGCCATTATCCTGTTTTCGGCCAAGCTGAACTGGCTGCCCGCCGGGGGCACGCAGACCATCGGCGCCGATTACGAAGGCTGGCGGGCGGTGCTCGACTATATCCACCATCTGATCATGCCCGCCACCGCCTCGGCGCTGTTCACCATGGCGATCTATGCCCGCCTCGTCCGCGCCTCGATGACCGATCTGGCCAATACGCTTTTCGTCAAGGCGGCCCATGCAAAGGGCATGGCGCCGATCAAGATCTGGTTCCGCCATGTGCTGCGCACCTCGCTCTTGCCGATCACCACGATGGCCGGGGTTCAGGCCGGGCAGCTGGTGGCCGGCACGATCCTGACCGAAACCGTCTTTGCCTGGCCGGGGATCGGACGGCTGATGTACGACGCCCTGATCGCCCGTGATTACAACGTGGTGATCGGTGTCTTCATCATGACCTCGCTGATCGTCATCCTCGCCAATCTCGTGGTTGATCTTCTGTATCGCTACGTCGACCCGCGCACCCGCGCCGCTTGAGAAGGGCCCAAAAAATGCCAATCTGGAAATCCATCCTGACCCGCCCCGACGGCATCATCGCGGTCTTGTTTCTGGTCATCGTCGGCAGCGCGGCGCTGCTTGCGCCGCTGCTCTTTCCCGAGGGGCCATGGCGCATGGTCGCGCGGCCCTTTCAACTGCCGTTTCAGGATGACCGCCATCTGCTCGGCACGGATGCGCTTGGCCGCGATATGCTCACCATGATGATGTATGGCGCGCGCACCTCGCTTGGCATCGGTCTGGTCTCGACCGTGGTCGCCGTCTTGCTGGGGCTGACCGTCGGCGGCGCGGCGGGGTTCTTTGGCGGGCGCGTCGACAGTTTCCTGATGCGCGCGACCGAGATGTTTCAAACGGTCCCGAACTTCGCTCTCGCGCTGCTTTTGATCGCAGTCTATTCGCCCTCCATCACCTCGGTCGTGGTGGCAATCTCGGTGGTCAGCTGGCCGCCGGTGGCCCGGCTGGCCCGGGCCGAGTTCCTCAGCCTGCGGCGGCGGGAATTCGTGCAGGCGGCCCTGCTTTCGGGTCAAAGCAACCTGCGCGTGGCCCTGACACAGGTGCTGCCCAATGCGCTGTCGCCGCTTATCGTCATGGCGGCGCTGATGGTGTCGATGGCGATCCTGTTCGAAAGCGCGCTGAGCTTTCTGGGGCTGGGCGATCCGAATGTGGTCAGCTGGGGTTACCTGATCGGCGCCGCACGCGCAGTGATTTCGCAAAGCTGGTGGCTCACCTTCATGCCGGGCCTCGCGATCATGCTGACGGTGGTGGCCATCTCGACAATCGGCGACGCGATCAGCGACAGCCAAGACCCCTTCTTTGACCGCCGGGAGACAACCTGATGAGCGTGCTTTCGATTGATAACCTGCAAGTCAGCTACGGCGCAGAGGCGCAGATCGTCAAAGGGGTGTCCTTTGCGGTCGAAAAAGGCCGGACGACCTGCCTTGTCGGGGAAAGCGGCTCTGGCAAATCGATGATCGCCAATGCGGTGATGGATCTTCTGCCGTCCAAGAAGCTCTATGTGTCGGGGGGTGATATTCGCTACCATGACGAGACCTTGCTGGGGCGGCCCGCGCGGGACATGCGGGCGATCCGGGGGCGGTCGATCTCGATGATCTTTCAGGATCCGATGTCGGCGCTGAACCCGGTGCGGGGCATCAGAACCCAGTTCGACGAGGTCTTCTCCAGCCATGACATCGAACCCGACCAAGGGCGCCGGGCGCGGATGCTGGAACTGCTGGAACTGGCCCGGCTGCCCAATCCGCCGCGCATTCTGGACGCCTATCCCTTCGAGCTTTCCGGCGGGCAGCGCCAACGGGTGATGATCTCCATGGCGATGGCGCTGAACCCCGACGTGCTGATCGCCGACGAGCCGACTACGGCGCTCGATGTGACGACACAGGCGCAGATCCTCGGGCTCATTCGAGACCTGCAAAGGGATTTCGGCACGGCGGTGCTGTTCATCACCCATGACTTCGGCGTGGTCGCGCAGATCGCGGATGAGGTGGTGGTGCTGCGCCACGGAGAAGTGGTGGAAAAGGGCACGGCGCCGCAGCTTTTGCGGAATGCGCAGAGCGATTACACCCGCGAACTCATCGCCGCGATCCCCGACTGGCAACCGCGCCCCGCGACAGCGGCGGCCCCGGCGCTGGTCGATGCGGTGGATGTCGTCAAGACATTCGCGACCAAAGGCGGCGATGTCAAAGCGCTCGACCATGTCTCGCTGCGCGCCAAACGCGGCGAAACCGTCGGCATCGTCGGCGAAAGCGGCTCTGGCAAATCGACGATCGCAAAATGCCTCGTGGGTCTGGAAGAGGCCGACGGCGGCACGATCAACGTGGGCGGCACCGATCTCCTTGCCCTGCCTTTGAGACAGCGCAAAGACCACCGCAAGGTGATGCAGGTGGTGTTTCAGGACCCGAATGCGGCGCTCAACCCCCGCCATACCATTGGCCGCACCGTGATCGACGTGCTGCGGGTGAACGGCTGCCCGCGGCGGGCCCTGCGGGAAACCGCGATGTCCCTGCTGGAAGATGTGAAACTCGACCGGCATTTCTTTGACCGCTTTCCCCATGAGCTTTCGGGCGGTCAGCGCCAGCGGGTCTGCATCGCCCGCGCCCTCGCCGCCAAGCCCGAGATCCTGATCGCCGACGAGGCGCTTTCCGCGCTCGATGTTTCCGTGCAGCGCCAGATGCTGTCGCTCTTTGCTGACCTGCGCGAAAAGCACAATCTGACCATTCTGTTCATCACCCATGACCTGCGCGTCGCCGCGGAAATCTGCGACGACCTGATTGTGATGCGGTCGGGCAAGGTGGTGGCCGCGGGCGCCCCGGCAGAGATCCTTGAGGGCGAACTTCACCCCTATGTCGAAGAGCTGATGAATGCGATACCGGGACAGGAATGGTTCCCGGTTGGCGGCCGGGCCTTGGCACAGGTGGAGGTTTAAGCTGTGACGATGCAGATTGATAAGGTCCAACGCAAAGGGCTTTCTGAAACGATCGGAGAGGAACTGCTTCGGCTGATCGCGCAGGGCGGGCTGAAACCGGGGGAGCGGTTGAACGAGGTGCATCTCGCCGAGAGCTTTGGCGTAAGCCGCGGCCCGGTGCGCGAAGCCGCGCGCGAGTTGGAAGGGCAGGGGCTGCTGGTCAGCCGCCCGCGTCAAGGTTTTTACGTAGCGGATTTCACCTCGGATCAGATCGTTGATCTTTATGAGGTGAAACGGTGGATCGACCCGGCACTGATCTACGACTTTCAATCCTATTCGGATCACGCCACCCGGCGGGCGATCCTGAAGGACATCGACACGATCGACACCACCGAAAAAGTCGCCTTTTCCAACACGCTTTTTGCCTTTCGCCAACGCCAAGTCGCGCAGTTGCACAACCGGGTTCTCGCGGCCCATGCGCTGTCGCTCTACCGCCAATTCCACATCGTGACGGCCCTGATCGACGTGTCGGACCCCGAGGCCCGGATGGTCCGGATCACGGATACCCTGCGCCTATTCTGGACCGCGATGGTGGAGGAAGAATACGCGCAGGCGCAGGAGATCATGCGCAAGGATGCCGAATTCTGGCGCAAGGACGTCGCCCCCCGCTTTCGCAAAGACACCACTGACACCGCTTAAGAAGGGCAGGATATGAACAAACCCCTTTCCAATTCCATCACCGCCGCCTTGCCGGAGCTGCAAGCCTTTCGGCGCGACCTGCATCAGCACCCCGAGCTCAGCTTCGATCTGCCGCGCACCGCAGGGATCGTTGCGGCCCGGCTCAAGGCTTTCGGCTTTGACGAGGTCATCGAGGGCATCGCCAAGACCGGCGTTGTTGGCATCCTGCACGGCAAATCCGGCCCGGCGTCGGACGCCGGCAAGAGGGTGCTTCTGCGCGCCGATATGGACGCCCTGCCGATCGAGGAAACCACCAAGGCCGCCCATGCCTCGCAGGTCGCGGGGCGGATGCATGCCTGCGGTCACGATGGCCATACGACCATGCTTCTGGGGGCGGCGCAGCATCTGGCCGAGACCCGGAATTTCGATGGCACGCTGGTGTTCTGCTTTCAGCCGGCCGAAGAGCTGGGCGGCGGGGCGAAGGTGATGATTGACGAAGGGCTGCTGGAGCGGTTTCCCGTCAAGGCCGCCTATGCCGCCCATAACTGGCCGCAGATGCCCGTGGGTGAGTTCGGCGTCATCCATGGTGGCGCCATGGCCTCTGCCGATGGGGTGCTGATCACCGTGCAGGGCACAGGCGGCCATGCCGCGCAGCCGCATCAGGCGCGTGACCCGATCGTCTGCGCCTCGGCGATCGTGGCGAATGTGCAGTCGATTGTCTCAAGAACGATCAGTCCCTTTGATCAGGCCGTGGTGTCGATCACCTCGATCCATGGCGGCGAAGCCTGGAATGTCATCCCGGACCAGATCGAAATGCGCTGCAATTTCCGCAGCTTTTCGGAGACGGTTTCGGCGCGCATCGAAGCGGAACTGCGCCGGATTTGCAGCAATACGGCCGCGGCCCATGGCTGTAGCGTGCAGATCGATCGCCCGCCAATGACGCCTTACCCCCCGACGGTGAACCATCCTGCCGAGACCCAGCTGGCCATTGAGGCAATGACCGCCGTGGCCGGGGCCGACAAGGTGCATCAGGACCTGCAGCCCGTCATGGGCTCCGAAGATTTCGCGTTTTTCCTGCGCGAAGTGCCGGGCGCCTATGTTTTCATCGGCAATGGCGACAGCGCAGCGCTTCATAACCCGGCCTATGATTTCAACGACGAGGCGCTTGGCCACGGCATCTCCTATTGGATCGAACTGGCGCAGCGCAGCCTGCCCGCCGAAACGGCGTGATCCCCCTCTTTTCAGAAAGTTATAACATGACAGAAAAGCACTATTGGTCGGTTGCGGAAACCGCGGATCAGCTCAAACGCGGCAAGGTTTCAGTGGTCGAGGTCACGCAGGCGCAGCTTGCCCGGATCGAGGCGGTCAACCCCAAGATCAACGCGCTCACCACCCCGGTCGAAGAAGCCCTCGATGTGGCCAGGGCGCTGGACGAAAAGGGGCGGCCCGAGGATGCCGGGCCGCTCTGGGGCGTGCCCGTCACCACCAAGATCAACGTCGATCAGAAGGGCTATCCGAACTCCAACGGTGTCGCGGCGAATGCCAACGCCCTGTCGGAAGATGATTCCCCCGTGGTGGCCAATCTCAAACGCGGCGGCGCCGTGATCGTCGGGCGCAGCAGCACGCCGGAATTCTCGATGCGCTGGTTCACCTCGAACCCGATCCATGGGGTCAGCACCAACCCGTGGGACGAGGCCCTGACCCCCGGCGGCTCCAGCGGGGCCGCCGCGGCGGCGGTGGCCTGCGGCATCGGGGCAATCGGGCACGGCAATGATCTGGGCGGCTCGCTGCGCTACCCGGCCTATTGCTGCGGGGTCGCCACCATCCGCCCCTCGCTGGGACGCATCCCGGCGATGAACCCGACGCAATCGGCCGCCGGGATCGAACGCGGCCCCTTCACCCAGCTCATGGCCGTGCAGGGACCGATCGCGCGCTCTGTTGCCGATGTCCGCGCCGGGCTCTCGGTGATGGCCCAGCAAGACCTGCGCGACCCGCTTTGGGCCCATCCGGGGGACAGGAAACATACCTCTGGCGAACCTCTGAAAGTCGGCTATGCGGTAAACCCCTTCGCCGGTCGGATCGATGCGGAAGTCGAAAGGGCCATGCAGACGGCGATCACCGCGATGAAGGACAGCGGCGCGACCCTGCAGGAAATCACCCCGCCCGCCGCGGCGGATCTGCCCGATCTCTGGGGGACGCTGATGTTCACCGAGGCGGAGACCCTGCTGCGGGAGACGATCAAACAGGACGGCTCGCCCGAGATGTGGGATTACTATCAGGCCTTTGTAAAACATTTCGCCCCCACCGATCTGAAAGGGTTGATGCAGGCGATGCAGCGCAGAATTGTCTGCCAGCGGGCCTGGGCGCAGATGTTTACCGACATTGATGTCTTGCTGCTGCCGACCTCGTTGCAAAAACCCTTCCGAAATGATCAGGACTTCAAAGAGCCCGATACGCTCAGCGACATTGTCTCGGCTCAATCCCCCCTCCTGGCAATCAACGTCCTCGGGCTGCCCTCGGTGGCGCTGCCGACACATCTTGAGGGCCAAACGCCGCTCGGCGTGCAGATGGTCGGCCCGATGCAGCAAGATGGTTTCCTGCTGGATGTGGCAGAGCGGCTGGAGCGAGAACTCGGCACGCTGTGGCAGCGTCTTTGACCTGTCCCCACTGATCCCGAGAGATTGCAGAAAGCAGCGCCAAATGGCGCTGCGTCTCCGCGCTTTTCGCCAAAAGATGCTTAGGGTTCGTTGTGCGGCCCGCGCATCCACGGCGGCTTTCTTGATGGCCCTGCTGGACGCCGCGACACTGGCACGGCGATCCGGCAGCGTCCCGGGCGCCGGAAATACTTCCTCCCTAAGACTGCCTAAGCCCCGCCACCACCCGATCCGCCATGTCGGCACAGCGGGCGCCATCGAAGGGAAAGATCGCGTCGAAACCGCCGTGGATACGCTCTTCAAGCGCCGCGCGGAGCCGTCGCCGCGCGCGAAACAGGCGCGTTTTCACGGTGATCGGGTTGAGTGACAGATCACGGGCGATGGCTAGTACGCTCATGTTTTCGGCCTCTCGCATCAGAAAGGGCAGGCGAAGGTCAGACGGCAGCTGCGCCACCGTGCTCTCCAAAAGGGCGCGGATCTGGGTGCGGCCAAGCTGGGCCTCGGGCATATTGGCGTCCTGCCCCGGGAAGGCGAGGATGGCGCCGGGCGCGCTTCTGGTTTCGGTCACGGTGTCATATGCCTCCTCCGGCCGGGACGCGCGCAGCTTCATCCGCGCGCTGTTGATCGTGATGCGAATGAGCCATGTCGAAAACCGGGCTTCTGCGCGGAAGCTGTCGAGCCGGGTGAAGGCTTTGAGGTAGCTTTCCTGCACCACCTCTTCGGCATCCGCATCACTGGCAACAATGCCCCGCGCGATCCGGAACAGGCGCGGGTTCATCCGCCGGATCAACTCTCGGATGGCGGGTTCATCCCCTTGTCGAGCGCGCGTGACAAGCACGGCCTCCGGCGTGGTTGGGTCTGGCAAAGCGGCGGTCTTGTGCTCTGGCTGGGCGGTCACATCGCATCCTCCCGGGTCACTTGTCGGTGCTTGAGGATAACATCGACGGGCGGAAACGCCTCTAGGACCGCCTGAGATATATCATTGGTATCGGGGCTCGGCCCTTGCCACCGGGGATCGCTGGGCGTTCCGACGACGATGCGCCCGACCATCGCGGCCATCTCATGCGGCAGGCAGTAATAGTCGTAGACCCCGGGTTCCGACAGCAGGACCTCGAAACTCTCGTCGGGCAGCAGAAAGTCACTATCCCAAGCCGCGGCGGCCTTTGGAATGCGCCGGGCGCGGTCGAAATTCTCGGGGTGATAGGCGGTGGCGGTATGGCTGTTGCCCGGGTCGCGGTTGATAAAGCGAACCCTGGTGCCGACGGCCACCGCAAGACCATGCGGGTGGAACCAGACATGCTCGCCCCGGGCGGTCCCGCGCATCTCAACCTCCTGTAACGCTGCGGCCTGCAGCAAAGCAGGCCGCAGGAGGGTGGCAAAGGCGCCACCCCCCAATTGCAGAACCCGGCGGCGCGCCAAGGTCATTGCGCCAACCGCCCTTTGGCCCCGTCATCGTGGTAGAGCACCACATGGGCATGCGGCACCCCCACCCCCGGATGACCGGCATTGTAATAGACATCGACCGACGTGACCTCCTGCAGCCCCAACTGCAGGTCATTATAGGCCGTTCCCTCGGAAAGCGCGTCGAGCGGGGTCATATAGACTGTCGCAGAGAGGCGGCCGTCGTGATCATAGGCCAGAAACGGGCCTGCTGGCAATGTTTCGGGGTCCACGAAGAGCGTGCCAAGACCGGGCAGAAATTCAGGCAGAGGCAGAACGTCGCTGACCTGCACATAGGGCGCGCTCGGCGGCGATGTCTTGACGGCCTCGCTGTCCTGCGCGCGGGCGAGGCTGGCGGTGAAGGGGATCAATGCCGCCGTGAGCAATAGGGATCTTAACATCTCATTTCCTTTCGGTGTCATGCACAGCGCCTTCTGTCGGCGCTCAGATCCTTAGATGCAGCTTGACCCGAAAGGTTCCCGGAAATGTGTGTGTTGTGCTAACGCCCTCCGCGCATAAGGGCACCCCCCTGAAGGCTACTTCGCCCGAATACGGAACAAGATCGCATAGAGCACCGGCACCGCGAGGAGGGTGAGGATCGACGCATAGGCCAAGCCGCCCATGATCGTCACCGCCATCGAGGCAAAGAAAGCGTCCGGCAGCAGGGGGATCATCCCGAAGATCGTCGTGCCGGCCGCAAGGATCACGGGCCGCAAACGGCTGACCGATCCGTCAACCACGGCCTTGTAATCCGGCACCCCATCGGCGCGCTGCTGGTCGATCTCCTCCACCAGAACAATGGCGTTTTTCATCAACATGCCAGAGAGCGAAAGGAAGCCCAGCAAGGCGGTGAAAGTGAAGGGCAGCCCGGTAAACAGCAGGCCCAGAACCATCCCCGTGACGGACATGGGCACGACGAGCCACAGGATGAGCGGCTGGCGGACTTTGTTGAACATCAGGATCGAGATGGTCAGCATCACCAGAAAACCCAGCGGCAGCTGTTTGCCAAGGCTCGCCTGCGCGTCCTGCGCGCTTTCAAACTCACCGCCCCATTCCATCGCATAGCCATCGGGCAGGGGGATCGCCTCGATATCGGCCCGCACACTGCGGAAGGCTTCGTCGGCGGTGAGGTCGCTGCGCGCGCCGCCCAGAACGGAGATGGTCCGCTCGCGGTCGCGCCGGTGGATCAGCGCTTCGACCAGACGTGTCTCAAACCGCTCGACCAGATTGGTGATCGGCACATAGGCGCCCGCCCCGTCCGACCAGACCGAGAGGTCGCGCAGCCGATCGACCCCGTCGCGCGCATCTTCGGGAAGGCGGAGGCGGATCGGGATGACCTCATCATCTTCGCGCAGATCGCCGACCCGCAGACCGGAACTGCCGTATTTGATCGTATCGGCAATCGCGCCACGTGTGGCGCCGGCCAGCCGCATGCGGGATTCATCGACAATCGGCTCGACAAGGATTTCCCGCTGCCGCCAGTTGGTGCGGGGATCGGTGATCGTGCCGGCCTGCGCATAGACTTCCATCGCGTCATCGGCAAGCTGGCGCAGGACAACCGGGTCAGGCCCGGAGAACCGCACCGCCACATCAGCACCAGAGGGCGGGCCAAAAACGATCTGCTCGACCCGGATCAGCGCATGGGGGAACTCATGCGGCAGAACCCGGTTCAGCCGGTTCGCGATGGCGGGGATCACTTCGGCGTCGTCGACCCGGACGATGAGCTGCCCATAGCTGGAATCGGCCTGCTCGGGGTTGTAGGTCAGCATGAAGCGGCTCGCGCCGCGCCCGACCAGCGTGGTCAGACCGGTCACGTTGTCTTCGGCCAGCAGCATCTCTTCGAGCCGCCGCATCTCGGCATCGGTGACGTTGATATCCGTCCCCTGCGGCATCTGGACCTGAACATAGAATAGCGGCGTGTTCGACGCGGGGAAGAACGCCTGTTTGACCTGACCAAAGGCCATCACGGAGCCGACGGTGATGCCCAGGATGATGATGACGACCAGCACCCGCATCCGCAGCGCCAGCCAGAGAACCCCGCGATACATGCCGTAGAACGCGCCGCGATAGGGATCGTCCGAGGCATTCTTTGGCGCCCGCAGCAGCAGGCGGCCCAAATAGGGCGTCACCGTCACCGCCAGCGCCCAGCTCAGTAGCAAGGAGATCGCAATGACCGCGAAGAGCGAGAACAGGAATTCGCCGGTGGCATCGGGCGACAGACCGATGCCGGAAAAGGCCATGATCCCGATCACCGTGGCCCCCAGCAGCGGGATCGAGGTGGCGGTTTCCGTTTCCGCGGCGGCGTCTTCGGCGCTCTTGCCACGGGCCATGCCGATGACCATGCCTTCGGTGATGACGATGGCATTGTCGACCAGCATCCCCATGGCGATGATCAGGGCGCCAAGGCTGATCCGCTCCATCGCGATGCCGAAGGCCGACATGAAAAACAGGGTGGAAAACACCGTCAGGCCCAGGGTGGCGCCCACCACCAAGCCCGCGCGCCAGCCCATGGTGAGCATCAAGGCAGCGACCACGATGCCCACAGACTGCGCAAGGCTGACCAGAAAGCTTGAAACGGCCTGATCCACCACGCGGTGCTGTTCGTAGACCGGGATGACTTCCACATCACTTGGCAGCTTGGCCTTCAGTTCCTCCAGCCGGGCCGAAACCGCGTCGCCGACCTCGACCACATTGCGGTCGGTGAGGGCGGAGACACCAAGCGTAAAGGCGGTGACACCGTTTTGCCGGATGATCTGGCTCGGCTGTTCGGCTTCCTCGCGGGTGACCCGTGCAATGTCGGATATGGCGATCTGCCCGACCTGTCCGGCCCGCCCGATCCGAAGCTCTTCGATCCCCTCCGGGCTGACATAACCGGGTGGCACAGAAAGGCTGATCCGCGCCGGGCCTTCGGTGATTTCGCCATTGGTAAAGACCTGATTTTCATCCGCAAGAATGCCCAGAATCTGGTTCGGCGGTAGGCCCAGCTCGGTCAGCCGCGAGGAGGAGACGGATATGTCGATGACCTCTTCGGTAAGCCCCTGAACCTCGACCTTGGCTACCCCATCGACGGTGACCAGCCCCAGCCGCAGGGTCTTGGCCAGATCGCGTTGTTGGGTGGGACTGAGCCCTTCGGTGGTGACGGCGTAGAACATGCCGTAGACATCGCCGAAATCATCATTGATGATCGGCGGCTGCGCCCCGGCGGGAAGCTTGCCCTGCACGTCGCTGATGCGTCGGCGCATCTCGTCCCAGACCTGCGGAATCTCATCCGGGCCATAGGTCATCTCAATCTCGACGGTGATCTGCGCCATGCCGGGCATGGACTTGGATTCCACCCGGTCAAGTTGCTTCATCTGCTGCAGCGCGTTTTCCACCACATCGGACACTTCCTCCTCGACCTCGACCGCCGTCGCGCCGGGGTAGGGCACAAAGACAAGCGCGGTTTTCAGGGTGAAGTTGGGGTCTTCAAGACGCCCCACCGTGTTCAAACCCCAGTAGCCGCCCAAAAGGCAAAAGATGATGGCGAGCCAAACAGCGACAGGGCGTCTGATGCTCGCACGTGAGATGCTGATTGCCATAGGTCTATCCAAGTCCCGCTAAATGTGACGGGATCAACGCCCCGCGACTGTCACTGTCTGATTGTCGCTCAACCGCCACCAGCCGCCAGAGACGACCATTTCGCCCGCCTCAAGCCCGTCCAGCACGATAAAGTCGTCATTGACCGGAAGCCCCAGCCGGATCGTGCGGCGGGTGACGGTTTGCGAGGCCGGGTCATAGATCCAGGCCGAAGGGTCGGTCCGGCTTGTCGTATCCACGGCTGAAACGGGGATAATATAAGACGGCTCAGGGTTCTCGACCGAGGTGGTCGAGATCCGCACATCCGCGGTCATGCCCGGCAGGATGCGGGGGTCGATCTCGCCCGAAATGGCGAATTCCACGTCATAAGTCTGGGCGGTTGGATCGGCATCGGTGGCAAAAGACCGAAGCACCAGCGGCGCGGTATAGCCCGGCACCGCGGGGAAGGAGGCGACGATCTCATAGGCGTCAGGCGCCATGCGTCCGACGGCGGCAAGCTCTTCCGACATGGAGATCAAGACCCGCATTTCGCTGATGTCCTGCAAACGGGCCACCGGTGCTGCGGAGGTGACGTTGACATATTCTTCGACAAAGGTCCGCGCGACGATCGCATCGAAAGGGGCGACGATCCGGGTCTGGTCATAGCGCCGCTTGGCCTCGCGCAGGGAGACATCGGCCTGCGCGAATTGCGCCCGCGCCGAGTCGAGCCGCGCATCGGCGGCGACCCCGCGTTCGGCCAGGCTCGTGGCGCGTTTCAGTTCTGAATCGGCAAGGGCATGAGACGCCTGCGCGCGGTCGACCGCCAGTTCAAAATCGGTCTGATCAAGCTGGGCGATCAAATCGCCCTCGTCCACATGCGAGCCCGGTTGCACCGCGATGGAAATGATCTGCCCCGGCACCTGAAAGGCGATATCGACGGTGCGAACAGGTTTGACCCGCCCGGTCACAGAGCGGGATTGGTTGACCATGCGGCTGACCACCTCGGTCACCTCAACGGTCATCGGCTGGTCAGTCGCCGCGCCGGTCGCGCCTTCTGCGCCGCCCTGTTCGGCAGGCGCGTCTGTTTGTGCCCAGAGGCCACCGGATGCCCCCGGTATGACAGTTGCGGCAAGGGTCATCGCAGCGGCGAGCGCGGTCACAGCCGCCAGCCGTTTCCAGCTTGGATTGGTTTTATTCAAGTTCATCGATCATTGTCCTTAGCCGTTCAACGACGCTTTTTCGTACCTGCGGGCCCCCGTCTGGCAGGGCCAGCAGGTCTTGGAACCGCAGACCTTGCAGCGCAAGGACAACGATCATCGCGGTTGCCCTGTCCTGCGTTTCAGAAAGGATAACCTCTATCTGTTCCGATAATTCAGCTCGCAGCGGGTCCAGCAACTGCGGGTCCGACGCCGCCGCCGCGAGGATCGCCATGGAGAGGTCCACATCCGCTTCCCGCATCTTCAGGATCGCTTCCAACTGCCCGCGCAGACAGCGCGAGGGCAGGTCTTGGGGAAGGGTTTCAACCAGCTCACGGTGGGCCGTCAGCATTTGATTTAACAGGCCAGAGAGCAGCGCTTTCTTGCTGGGAAAATTGTAAAGCACACCGCCCTTGCTCAGCCCGGATTCGCGGGCCACCGCATCGATCGTTATCTTCCCGGCCCCCTCGCGCGCAGCAATGGCCCGCGCGGCCTCGAGAATTCTCAAGGAGGCGTTTTGAGATCCGGCTGGTTGTTTGGCCTTGTTCACACTGTACCGTCTGGTCGGTTTAGGTTGGGCATCTCTTAGGGTGCTGCACGAAGTGGGTCAAGAGTGCGCGGGATGACGCCGGCCTGACTTGGGGGCAGGACGAGGCGCTTGGCTCGCTGTAGCGCGCGCACGCATGGCCCTTCGGCCGCGACGGGCAGAGCGCAACATTGTAGTTTCACGAGCGAACGGCTAGGTCTTGAGAGTCCAGTTCCCAAGGGTTTCACATGAGCAGCACAGCAAAATCATCAGAGCGCAAACGGGGCTCTGGGGCGCAATATGTCTATTCGGTCTTGCGTGATGAAATCCTTGATCTGACCTTGGCGCCGGGCAGTCCGATTGACGAAATCCGCCTGTCCGAACGGCTTTCGATGTCGCGCACGCCGATCCGGGAGGCTTTGGTGCGGCTGGCGAGTGAGGGGCTGGTGACCACCTTACCCAATCGGTCGACGGTCGTGTCCAACATCGATTTTATCAACCTGCACACTTTCTTTGACGCGATGACCTTGATGTACCGGGTCACCACGAGGCTGGCCGCGCAGTTTCACACGCCTGCGGATCTGGCCGCGATCCGGCTCCGGCAACAGGATTTCGCGGCGGCGGTCGAAGCGCAGGACGCGCTGGCGATGATCGCCACCAACCGCGAGTTCCACGCCGAAGTGGCGCGCGCCGGGCGCAACCCCTATTACGAGGCGCTTTGCCTGCGGCTGTTGGACGAAGGCCGGCGCTTGCTGCGGTTGTATTACCAATCCTTCGACGACCAATTGCCGCGCGAATATGTTCAGGAACATGAACATCTTATCGCCACGCTGGAGGCCCGCGACGTGGAAAAGGCGGATGCTTTGGCCAAGACCCATGCGGATCAGATTGTGCATCAAATCCAAGCGCTGATCGCGCGCGACCGGCGGCAACATATCGAGCTTTGAATCTGTGAAACGGCCCTAACAGGCCGGGTCTCTCACGGCTGATTTTTTTGTCGACAAGTAAAATACAATAGGTAAGATATGCGTAATGCCTTGGCGCAGCACCATGCTGCGTTCGGTTTCTATGATGGAGCACCCTATGACCTCGACGATCTTTTCCGGCTGTATTCCAGCCCTGATGACCCCCTGCACCGCCGACCGTAAGCCAGACTTTGACGCGCTGGTGCGCATGGGCAAAAAGCTCATTTCCGACGGTATGAGCGCGGTGGTCTATTGCGGTTCCATGGGCGATTGGCCGCTTTTGACCGATGCCGAGCGGATGGAAGGCGTCGAGCGTCTGGTCGAAGCAGGCGTGCCGGTCGTGGTTGGTACCGGGGCGGTGAACACCAAACTGGCGGCCGAACATGCGGCCCATGCGCAGAAAGTGGGCGCCAAGGGGCTGATGCTGATCCCGCGCATCCTGTCGCGCGGCTCTTCGGTGGCGGCGCAAAAGGACCATTTCAAAACCGTGCTGGCGGCAGCGCCTGACCTGCCTGCGGTGATCTACAACAGCCCCTATTACGGCTTTGCCACCCGCGCGGATCTGTTCTTTGCCCTGCGCGCGGAACATTCGAACCTTGTCGGGTTCAAGGAGTTTGGCGGCGCGGAGGATCTGCGCTATGCGGCGGAGAACATCACCAGCCAAGACGACGACATCACGCTGATGATCGGCGTCGACACCACGGTCTACTACGGTTTCGTCAACTGCGGCGCGACGGGCGCGATCACCGGGATCGGAAATGTGCTGCCACGCGAAGTGCTGCATCTGGTGGCCCTGAGCCAAGCCGCTGCGGCGGGGGATGCGGAAGCACGCCAGCGGGCGCAGGAGCTTGACGCGGCGCTTGGGGTTCTGTCCTCTTTCGATGAGGGGCCGGATCTGGTGCTTTACTATAAACATCTGATGGTGCTGGAAGGCCATGCAGAATATGAGCTGCATTTCAACGAGACAGATGCGCTTTCCGAGAGCCAGCGCGGCTATGCCGAAGCGCAGTACAAACTGTTCCGCAGCTGGTACGCCGATTGGTCGCAACAGGGCGGCGCGGTGGCCAAATACGCGGCCTGATCGCCCCTTCGACGTCTCCCCGTCGGACCGGCCCACCGCGGAAGCGGTGGGCCTTTTTCATGTCAGACCGCGTCGAGCCCTTGAGCCAGCAGACGATCAAGGCTTTCCTTTTCCGTGGTGGTGAGCGGAATACCCTGCGCACGCGTTTCCGCGCGGGCTTTGAAGCGGCGCTGCGAGGGCAGCCTCGCGCCCTGGCCGAGGATCGCCCCGAACAGCTGTTCGGCGCGGGCCATCGGATCACCGGGGCGACCGGCGGCGAAACGGGCGGGGTCAAAGACGATGACCAGCTCGCCATGCGCGGGCGCGAGGCTGAGCGTGCCAAGCGCGTCGCGCGCCTCGGGGCTGGTCAGATCGCCGATCATCACCGCCGCCAGCAGTTCGATCATCGTGGAAATGGCCGAGCCCTTGTGGCTGCCGAAGGGCAACATCGCCCCGGCAAGCGCGGCTTCGGGGTCGGTGGTGGAGGTGCCGTCGGGCGCAATCGCCCAGCCCTCGGGCAGGGGGGTGCCGGCGCGGCGGTGCAATTCGATCTCGCCTCGCGCCGCGACGCTGGTGGCAAAGTCAAAGACATAAGGATTGGTCTCTCCGCGTGGCCAGCCAAAGGCAAAGGGGTTGGTGCCCATCAGCGGCTCGGTTCCGCCAGACGGGGCGACGCTGGCATAGCTGGGACACATGGCCATCGCCGCCAGCCCCATGTCGGTCAGGGTCTCGATCTCGGGCCAGAGGGCGGCGAAATGGGTGCAATCATTGATCACCATCGCGGCGATCCCGGTGGCGCGGCAGCGTTCGGCCAGCACCGGCGCGCCCGCTTCGAAGGCCGCGTTGGAAAAGCCGCCGCCCGCGTTCACCCGCACGATGGCACTGTCGTCAGAGGTCACCTGCGGCACCGCGTCCGGCACCACTTTACCCGCTTTGATGGTCCGCAGGCAGCCTTCGATGCGGTAGATGCCATGCGATTTGCAGGCGTCGCCTTCGCCCGCCACGATCACCCGGGCCAGGGCTGCCGCATGCAGCGGGGTCAGGCCGCCGGTTTCGAAAATCCGCATGACGATCGCGTGGAGTTCTCCATGGGTGAGGGTGGTATCGGACATTTGAATCCTCGTCAGCTTGGGTTGTAATTTTGCATACATACTGTATCCAATGCTGCAAAGACGCAAGCTGGCACCCAGCCGCGAACCGAAAAGAAAGGATTCCCTATGGCCTTCACCCCTCACGGCAAACATCTGATCGCTGGTGACTGGATCGCCACCGACGACCGCTTCAGCTCCAGCCCCGCGCATGGCCCGGCGCATGAGTTCTCCGTCGGCAGCGTCGATCTGGTGGATCAAGCCTGTGAAGCGGCAGAGGCGGCCTTTTGGGACTATGGCTATTCCAGCCGCGCCACGCGGGCGAGGTTCCTCAATGCCATCGCCGATGAGATCGACGCCCGCGGCGCCGAGATCACCGAGATCGGCAGTCAGGAAAGCGGCCTGCCGGAAGCCCGGCTTGAGGGCGAGCGGGGCCGCACCGTGGGCCAGCTGCGCCTGTTCGCCACCCATATCGAAAAGGGTGACTACCTCGACAGCCGTTTCGATGCCGCCATGCCCGACCGCCAGCCCGCCCCGCGCCCGGCGATCACCATGGTGCAGCGCCCCATCGGCCCGGTGGCGGTTTTTGGCGCGTCGAACTTCCCGCTGGCCTTCTCGGTGGCGGGCGGCGACACGGCGGCGGCGCTGGCGGCGGGCTGCCCGGTGGTGGTCAAAGGCCACTCCGCCCATCCCGGCACCGGCGAGATCGTGGCCGAAGCGATCCATGCGGCGATTGAAAGCTGCGGCATGCCGCGCGGGGTTTTCTCGCTGATCCAGGGCGGCAACCGGGCTGTGGGGCAGGCCGTGGTGCAGCATCCGCTGATCAAAGCCGTGGGCTTTACCGGCAGCCTTGCCGGGGGCCGGGCGCTCTTTGACCTCTGCGCCGCGCGGCCCGAGCCGATCCCCTTCTTTGGCGAGCTGGGCTCGGTCAACCCGATGTTCATGCTGCCCGCCGCGATGGAGGCCCGCGCCGAGGAGCTGGGCAAAGGCTGGGCCGCCTCGCTGACCATGGGCGCGGGGCAGTTCTGCACCAATCCGGGCATCGCCGTGGTGATCGAGGGCGCCAGCGCCGACAGTTTCGTGCAGAGCGCGGCCAAAGCCTTGGAAGGCGTCGCGGAACAGGTCATGCTGACCGACGGTATCGCAGAGGCCTATTGCGCTGGCCGCGACAAGTTCAAAGCCGATCCGAGCCTGCGCCCGGTGCATCTGGCCGACAGCACCGGCCGCAGCGCCGCGCCGGCCTTGTTTGAAACCACGGGCGCCGAGTTCAAGGCCAACCCGGCGCTGCATGAAGAGGTCTTTGGCCCGCTCGGGCTGGTGGTGCGCGTGGCGTCGGTCGAAGAGATGCGCGCGCTGGCGGTTGATCTGGACGGTCAGCTGACCATCACGCTGCATATGGATGATGCAGATGTCGAGGCCGCGCAGCGGCTGATGCCGGTGCTGGAGCGCAAGGCGGGGCGTCTCTTGGCGAATGGCTTCCCCACGGGTGTTGAAGTGGTGGATTCCATGGTGCATGGCGGGCCGTACCCGGCCAGCACCAACTTCGGCGCGACCAGCGTGGGCACGCTGTCGATCCGCCGGTTCCTGCGGCCCGTGGCCTATCAGAACCTGCCGGAAGCGCTGCTGCCGGAAGACGCGGGCAAGTGATCTGACGCAGGGTAGAGCCGGGCCGCAGGCGCGGCTCTACCCGCTCCACACCGCCGCAGATGCCAAGAATACATATTGTATTCCGTCGCGATCCGCTGTTCTTTTCACCCCAAGCGCGCGCCGTTTCTTAGCTGCGCGACGGGTCCTAAAGGGGAAATCCATGCCATTTTCGAGCCTCGGCAATCTGCCTCCCGCCGCGCCCCGTCAAGACCTGTCGGGCCTACGCTGATGCAGCACGGCCCGGTGACGGTGATCGGCGCAGGCGTGGTGGGGCTCTCCATCGCGCTGGCGCTTCAGGCGCGCGGGCTGGCCGTGCGGGTGATCGACCGTGAAGGCCCCGCGGCGGGCGCCTCGGCAGGCAATGCAGGCGCTTTTGCCTTTACCGAGATCCTGCCGCTCGCCTCCCCCCGGATGATCCGGCAGGCGCCGAAATGGCTGCTTGATCCGCTTGGCCCGCTTTCCGTGCCGCCGCGCTATGCCGCCCGCATCGCGCCCTGGATGTGGCGCTTTTGGAAGGCCAGCTGGCCCGCGCAGGTGCGGGCCTCGACCGTGGCGCAGACCGCGCTGATGAAGCTCTCGCAGGCCGCGCTTGAGCCGCATCTGGCGCAGAGCGGTCTGACGCATATGCTGCGGCGGGACGGGCAGTTGCAGGTCTATGAAAGCGCGGCTGCGTTCCGCGCCTCCTTGCCCGGTTGGCAAGCGCGGGAAGAGGCAGGCATCCCCTTCACGCATATCAAGGGCGATGAGATCGCGGCCTATCAACCCGGTCTGGCGCCTGAGTTCACCCATGCGACCTTTACCCCCGAGTGGCAGTCGATCTCGGACCCGCGCGACTATGTGCTGGCGATGGCCGAACGCTTCCGGGCGGGGGGTGGCGCGATCACCATCGCCCGCGCCGAGCGGCTGGTCGCAGGCGGGGTGGAGACCTCCGAAGGCATGATGCCGGGCCGCGTGGTGCTGGCCGCCGGCGCGCATTCACATCATCTGGCCCGCAGCGCGGGCGTGAAAATCCCGCTGGAGACCGAGCGCGGCTATAACACCACCCTGCCGGACCGCGGGTTTGAACTGCGCCAGCAGATCACCTTTGGCAGCCATGGTTTTGTCATCAGCAAAGTGGGCGGCGGGCTGCGCGTGGGCGGCGCGGTGGAGCTGGGCGGGCTCGACCTGCCGCCGAACTTTGCCCGCGCCGATGCGATGCTGAAAAAGGCCAAACGCTTCCTGCCGGGGCTCGACACCACAGGCGGCAGCCAGTGGATGGGGTTCCGCCCCTCACTGCCCGACAGCCTGCCCGCGATCGGTGCTTTGCCGGGCCGCCCCGATGTCTTTTGCGCTTTCGGCCACGGCCATCTGGGGTTAACCCAATCGGCAGGCACGGCGGCGCTGATCGCTGATCTGATGACCGGCCAAGACCCCGGCATCGACCTCACCCCATTCTCCCCCGCGCGTTTCACGAGGCTGACATGACGCAACACACATTCCCCTGTATCGACGGCCATACCTGCGGCAACCCGGTGCGGCTGGTCACCGGCGGCGCGCCCCTGCTGAAAGGGGCCAATATGCTGGAAAAACGCGCGCATTTTCTGGCTGACTATGACTGGATCCGCACCGGTCTGATGTTCGAGCCGCGTGGCCACGACCAGATGTCGGGTGCGATCCTTTACCCGCCGACGCGCGAGGATTGCGACATTGCGGTGCTCTTTATCGAGACCTCGGGCTGCCTGCCGATGTGCGGCCATGGCACCATCGGCACCGTCACCATCGCGCTGGAAAACGGTCTGGTCACCCCCGCCACCCCCGGCCAATTGCGGCTCGAAACCCCCGCCGGCCGGGTCGATGTGAGTTACCGCCAAGAGGGGCGTTTTGTCGAAGAGGTGCGGCTGACCAATGTGCCGGCCTTTCTACATGCCGAAGGACTGACGGCGGAGGTCGAGGGCCTGGGCGAAGTGGTGGTCGATGTGGCCTATGGCGGCAATTTCTATGCCATCGTCGAGCCGCAAAAGACCTTCCGCGATATGGCGGATTTCTCGGTCTCCGAACTGGTCGGGCTGAGCCCGAAACTGCGCACGGCGCTGAATGCGAAATTTGAGTTCATCCACCCTGAGCACCCCGCGATCAACGGGCTGAGCCATATCCTCTGGACCGGCGCCCCGCGCGCGCCCGAGGCCGATGCCCGCAACGCGGTCTTCTATGGCGACAAGGCGATTGACCGCTCCCCCTGCGGCACCGGCACTTCGGCGCGGATGGCGCAGCTGGCCGCCAAGGGGAAGCTGAACGTGGGCGACGACTTCGTACATGAATCCATCATCGGCTCGATGTTCAAAGGCCGCGTCGAAGCGGCGGCGGAGGTGGCGGGCAAGCCCGCGATCATCCCCTCCATCGCCGGTTGGGCGCGGGTGACGGGGTTCAACACCATCTTCATTGATGAGCGTGACCCCTTTGCCCATGGCTTTGTCGTCACCTGAACGGGGGAGCCCGCCGATGGCGCAGATCATCGTCCCTGCCGAGGCTGAAGGCGCGGTGCTCGCCGCCCCAGAAGGGGTAAGCTTTTGGGGTGGCGTCGATCCGGCCAGCGGCGTGGTGATCGACGCGCATCATCCGCTTTGCGGCCAGTCACTGGCCGGCAAGGTCGTCCTGATGCCCACCAGTCGAGGGTCCTGCACCGGCAGCGCCGTGTTGCTGGAACTGGCGCTCAACGGTCATGCGCCCGCCGCCTTGGTCTTTCGCGAGGCCGAGGACATCCTGACCCTTGGCGCCTTGATCGCGGGCAAGATGTTCGACAAGCCGCTCGCCGTGCTGCGCCTCGGGGCCGCGGAATATGACCGTCTGGCGACAGCCCGCCGGGCCGAGATCACCCCCCGGATGCTGCGGACGGCGGATTGGCAGCTGCCCCTGTCGGACAGGCCCGCCTGCGATCTGCATCTGACGGCGGCGGATCAGGCGATGCGCGACGGGGCCGAAGGCGCGGCCGTGCAACTGGCGATGGAGATCATCTGCACCATGGCGCGGGCGCAGGGGGCGGCGCGGCTCGTCGATGTGACGCGGGTGCATATCGACGGCTGTATCTACGCCAGCCCCGCCAACCTGCTCTTTGCCCAAACCATGGCCGATAGGGGGGCGCGGGTGCGGGTGCCGACGACGATGAATGCGATTTCGGTCGATCACGGCAATTGGCAGGCGCAGGGGGTGCCACCGGATTTCGGCCTGCCCGCAAGCCGTTTGGCCGATGCCTATGTCGCCATGGGCGCCCGGCCCAGCTTCACCTGCGCGCCCTACCAACTGCCCGCAGCGCCCGCGCGGGGTGAGTTCATCGGCTGGTCGGAATCCAACGCGGTGATCTATGCCAATAGCGTGCTCGGCGCGCGAACGGTGAAACATCCCGATTTTTTTGACCTCTGCATCGCGCTGACCGGACGTGCGCCGCTCTCGGGGGTCTATCTCGATGCCCCCCGCGCGCCGCGCCGGGTGATCGAGGTGGAGCTGCCCGCAGGCTATGACGAGGCGATCTGGCCGATGCTCGGCTGGCTCGCGGGGGAGGCGGCACCCGATAGGATACCGCTGCTGCGCGGGCTGGGGTCGGCGGTGCCGAATGAGGACGACCTCAAAGCGCTCTGCGCGGCCTTTGGCACCACCTCTGTCTGCCGCGCCGATGCTGCATCTGGCGGGGATCACACCCGAGGCCGATCTGGCGCCGGGTCCGGAGGCTGACACGGTCCGCATCACCTCAGACGATCTGCGACGGGTCTGGCGGCAGTTCAACACCGGGCCCGCGAAGGTCGATCTCGTTGCCTTTGGCAGCCCGCATTTCTCGGCGGCAGAATGCCGCGCTTTGGACGCTGCTCTGGCCGGGCGCAGGCGCCACCCCGAGACGGCGGTGATCGTGACGCTCGGCCAAGACACGCTTGCAGCCATCACCACCGACGGCACGCCTGCGCGGCTCGAAGCGGCGGGGGTGCAGATTGTGCCGGACATCTGCTGGTGCTCGATCACGGAACCGGTCTTTCCGCCCTCGGCCAAGGTGCTGATGACCAATTCCGGCAAATACGCCCATTACGCGCCCGGGCTTTCGGGCCGCGCGGTGCGCTTTGGCAGTATCGCCGATTGTGTGGCGGCGGCGGTCAGCGGGCGGGCAGGGGCGGAGCCGCCCGCCTGGCTGACAGAAGCCGGAAAAGAAGCGGCGCCGGAATGACCCGCAGCAGCCCACAGCCTCCCCTAGACGCCTGCATCGGCGTCATTTCGGACACCCATGGGCTGCTGCGCCCCGAGGCAGTGGCGGCGCTCGACGGTGTCGGTCATATCCTGCATGCGGGTGATATTGGCGATCCTGCGCATCTGGACCTGCTGGCGCGGATGGCACCGGTGACCGCGATCCGCGGCAATATCGACCGGGGCGATTGGGCCGACGCGCTGCCGGAAACGGTGAGTGTCACGCTTTTGGGGCTGCATATCCATATGATCCACGACCGGAAGGATCTGCGGGCCGATCCGGCAGGTGAAGGATGGGACGTGGTGATCTCGGGCCATTCCCACAAGCCCGGCATCGAAGACGGCGGCACCCCGCTTTGGCTGAACCCCGGCGCCGCGGGGCCGCGCCGCTTTCGCCTGCCGATCACCCTGGCCTATCTCTGGAACGAGGGCGGCCGCCCCCGTGCCGTGATCCATCCCCTGGCGATCTGACCCACCCGCCCCTGCCGCAGCCTGCAACCAAGCGGCACAGACGTCGGTCAACAGCGCCGCACCGTCACATCCCGGCGATGACCTTGTCCAGGGTCGCGGGGTAGTCACGCACCCGCACGCCGGTGGCATTATAGATCGCATTGAGGATCGCCGCCGCCGCGCCGCAGATGCCCAGCTCACCGATCCCCTTGGCCTGCATCGGGTTGGCCCAGTCGTCCCGCTCTTCGAGCAGTTCAACCGTCAGCTGCGGCACATCGGCGTTCACCGGAATGTGGTATTCGGCCAGATTATGGTTCGCCACATGGCCGTCGCGGGGATCAAAGGCCAGTTCTTCGGTCAGCGCCATGCCGATGCCAAAGGTCATGCCGCCCAGACATTGCGACCGCGCGGTCTTGGCGTTCAAAATGCGCCCCGCGGCAAAGCTGCCATGCATCCTCCGCACCCGCGTCTCCCCCGTGGCCGCATGGACGGCGACTTCGGCGAAATAGGCACCGAATGTGGCCTGACGCACGGCCTCAGAGGTCTCGCCCGCCTCCACATGACCCAGCTTCACGATCTCATCGTTCTGCAGGATATCGGCAAGATCGCGGGTCTGATTGGCAAAGGTCGCGCGCCCGTCCTTGAGGGTCAGGTCCGTCTCGCTTACCTCCAGCCGTTCGGCCAGTTGCTGGCGGATGGCTTGGCAGGCGATGTAGACCGATGTCCCGCTCGATGAGGCCCCCCAAGACCCGCCAGAGCCCGAGGCGGGCGGCAAAGCGGTATCGCCCAAGACGACCTCGACAGCATCGCGCGGCAGGCCCAGCATGTCCCCGGCGATCTGGCCAAGGATCGCATAGGTGCCGGTGCCGATGTCGGTCATATCGGTCTCGACCCGGGCCGTGCCTTGCGGCGTCAGCGTGACACGCGCTTGGGATTCCATCAGGATGTTCACCCGGGCCGCCGACGCCATACCATAGCCGATCAGCCATTCACCTTCTCGGCGTTCCTTCAGACCGGGCCGGTCGGCCCAGCCAAAGATTTTCGCGCCGCTGTCCAAGGCGTCCTCAAACCGGCGGGAGGAGAACGCCTTGCCGCTTTCGGGGTCTTTGTCGGGAATGTTGCGGCGGCGCAGTTCCACCGGGTCCATGCCGATCTGCTGCGCCAATTCATCCATCGCGCTTTCAAACACGGTCACGCCCACCGCTTCCCCCGGCGCGCGGACGGAGCCGCAGCAGAGCCTATGCACCCGCGCCAGATCCATCGACATTTTCCGGTTCGCCCCGCCATAGAGGAAATGCGACGCCTGCAAGACCGGCTCGGCAAAGGTCTCTCCCGGGAGGTTCGAGACCAGCGCGTCATGGCCGAGACCGATCAGGCGGCCCTCGGCATCGGCAGCGAGCCGGATGCGCTGGCGTGTATCCGAACGCCGCATCGTCGCCTCATAGACCTGTGGCCGCAGCAAGGCGACGGAGACCGGGCGCCCGACCTCTTGCGCCGCAATGGCCGCCGCCACCGCCTCGGGCGCGATCCCGAGTTTGGAGCCAAAGCCGCCGCCGACATAGGGCGCAAGGATCCGCACCCGATCGGGGTGAATCCCCAAGGAATCCGCCAGTTCGTTGCGGTTGTATTTCAACATCTGATAGCTGCCGCGCAGGGTCAGATCCTCGCCTTCCCATGAGGCGATCGAGGCATGCGGCTCCATCGGCGTGCTGGAATGGGAGGGGGTGGTATAGGTCGAGTCCACCGTATGCGCCGCGTCGCGCATCGCCGCGTCCAGATCGCCTTGGTCGAGGGATTGGGCCTCCTGCGGCTCGACCGCGGCGGTCTCTGTCGTGACCGCCACGACCTCGGCGTTCCCAAGTGTGACTTTGACCGACTGCGCCGCGTGGCGTGCCTGTTCAAAGGTTTCGGCCACCACGAGGGCGATCAACTGCCCCATATAGGCCGCCTGCTGCGGCCCCTGTACCGGGGCTTCATTCGCCTTGCCCTGCGCCGGGTTGCGCAGCAGCCGTTCGTCCTGGATCACCGCCAATACGCCCGGCATCGCGGCCACATCATCGCGGTTGCTCAGAACGACACGCCCGCTTGGCCCCGGCGCGCGGACCATGACGCCATGGGCCATATTCTCGACCTGCCATTCATTGGCATAGGTCGCCTGTCCGGTCACTTTGAGCGGCCCCTCTGGCCGGTCCAGCGGCGCCCCGACAAGGCCCTGCGCCATATCATCAAGCCGCCGGTCCGTGGCCGGGGCGTCCATCTTGAAAACCTCGGTCATGCGCCTGCCTCCTTGGTCAATTCAGTGAGCACCGACACCAGCGTCCTGCGGGCGAGGGGGATTTTGAAGTCATTCGCGCCGAAGCCCTGCGCCTCGGCCAAAAGGATGTCCGCCGCCTTGTTGAAGAGCGCCTCCGAAGGCGCTTCGCCGAGCAGCAGATCTTCGACTTCCGCATTGCGCCAAGGTTTCGGGGCAAGCCCCCCGAAGGCCAGATCGGCATGGCTGATGCGCCCGTCTTTCAGCCCCATGATCCCCGCGACAGAGACAAGGGCAAAGGCGTAAGACGCCCGGTCCCGCACCTTGCGGTAGGTCTGCCGCGCGTCCTCGATGGGGGCAGGGAGGACGACCGCCGTGATCAACTCGCCGGGTTCCAGAACGGTTTCCCGCTCGGGGTGATCACCGGGAAGCAGATAGAGCGCGTCCAGCGTCAGGCGGCGTGTCTCGCCGTCCTGTTTCAACGTCTCCACCTCAGCGTCCAGCACGCGCATAGCCACGGCCATGTCGCTGGGATGCGTGGCGATGCAATGTTCCGAAGTGCCAAGCACCGCGAGGATGCGGTTGAACCCCTCCCGCGCGGCGCAGCCGCTGCCGGGGTCGCGCTTGTTGCAGGGCGCGGCCCGGTCATAGAAATAGAGGCAGCGGGTGCGTTGCAGCAGATTGCCCCCGGTGGTCGCCTTGTTGCGCAGCTGCCCGCTGGCCCCGGCCAAAAGCGCACGGCTGAGCACCGGCCAATCCCGGCGCACGCGGGTGTCATTGGCCAGATCGCTGTTGGTCACCAGCGCCCCGATGCGCAGCCCGCCCTCCGCGGTCTCTTCGATCTGCGACAGGTCCAGCCGGTTGATATCGACCAGCTTCTCGGGGGTCATGACCTCAAGTTTCATCAGGTCCAGCAGATTGGTGCCCCCGGCGATGAAGCTGCCGCCGCCCGCGGCCTGCTGGGCGGCCTCCGCCCGGCTGTTGGCGCGGGCGTAGTCAAAGGGTCTCATGCGCTTTCCCCCGCGGCTTTGCGGATCGCGTCCACGATATTGGGGTAGGCCGAGCAACGGCAGAGATTGCCGCTCATCCGTTCCGAAATCTCCGCAGGCGTCAGTTTGGGCGTCTCATCCAGGTCTTCGGTGGCATGGCTGGGCCAGCCTTCGGCAATCTCTTCGAGCATGGCCGTGGCGGAGCAAATCTGGCCGGGGGTGCAATAGCCGCATTGGAACCCGTCCTCAGACTGAAAAGCCTGTTGCAGCGGGCTTAGATTGCCGGGCTGGCCAATGCCTTCGATGGTGGTGATCTCATCCCCGTCATGCATACAGGCGAGCGTAAGACAGGCATTGATGCGCCGCCCGTTCACCATAACGGTGCAGGCCCCGCATTGCCCGTGATCGCAGCCCTTCTTGCTGCCGGTCAGCCCCAGATGGTGGCGCAGGGCATCGAGCAGGGTTGTCCTTGGATCCAGCTCTAGCCGGTACTGCCTGCCGTTGATGGTGAGTTCTGTCTCCATGTCAATTCCTCCCGCCGGATCGGTGCTGGACGGGCTATCCAGCTTGGTCATTGGGGCGAGACGTAAAGCGGGGGCGACGCTCAGCAAGGGCGGCGGTTCAGAAAGGCGGCGGAAGACCGCCGCTGCGGCTGGGGAACATCCGGCTCTGGCCCGGCGTTCAAATTGTAAGACGCAGGTGATCTCAAAAGGACATAGGAGGCCGAAAATGCCCAATGAGCCAGAACACGCCAAAGAGAAACGCCCACCGCACCGCAAGCGGCAGCACGCGCAGGACGACCACGAAGGCGCCGCGCATCGGCCCGAAGAGTTCGACACGCAGAACCCGCAAAAGCAGGTCGATAAGAAGGATTAAGCGACGCTCAAGCAGCGCGATCACGCCGGGGCCGAGAGAAACACTTGGCACCCGGCTTTTTTGTGCCTGCCTGCGTGCGTTGGGTCGCCCTAAATTGCTTGCCACAAAGCAACCGCTATAGCTCCCCGTCAGTCCGCATTCGGCAAGGCGCATCACGATTTTCCCTGTCAGCCGTTGCTCTTACGCGCGCGGTTATGTGATGCTGCCCGCAAATAGGGGAGGGCAGGGATGAAGACCCAAGTGGCAATCATTGGCGGGGGGCCGTCGGGGCTGCTTTTGGCGCAATTGCTCAGCACCGTGGGCGTCGAGAGCATTGTGCTGGAGCGTCAGACCAAGGATTACGTCCTCGGCCGTATCCGCGCTGGGGTGCTGGAGCAGGGGCTGGTGCGGATGCTGGAAGAAGCAGGCTGCGCCGATCGGCTACATGCGGAGGGCCATGTGCACGATGGGGCGCTGATCTCCTACGGGGATGAGGACTTCCGGATCGACTTCAAAGGCTTGGTCGATGCATCGGTCGTGGTCTACGGGCAGACCGAGGTGACCCGCGATCTCTACGATGCCCGCGAGAAGGCCGGGGGGCAGATCCTGTTCAACGTGGAACATGTGCAAATTCACGGCGCCGATGGGGACAGCCCCTATGTCACCTTTGACATCGACGGTCAGGCGCAGCGGATCGACTGCAATTTTATCGCGGGCTGCGACGGGTTTCACGGTGTCAGCCGACAGGCGATCCCGCTTTCGGTGCGCCGCGAGTATGAGAAAATCTATCCTTTCGGCTGGCTGGGTGTCCTGAGCGAAACACCCCCGGTGCATGACGAGTTAATCTATGCCAACTCGAAGCGCGGCTTTGCCCTATGCTCGATGCGCAGCGATCATCTGAGCCGTTACTACATTCAATGTTCGCTGAGCGAGAGCCCGTCAGATTGGACCGATGCCGCCTTTTGGGAGGAGCTGAAGCGCCGCATCCCCACGGATATGGCCGAAAAACTGGTCACCGGCCCCTCCATCGAGAAAAGCATCGCCCCGCTGCGGTCCTTCGTGACCGAGCCGATGCGCTGGGGGCGTTTGTTTCTCTGCGGCGACGCCGCGCATATCGTGCCGCCCACCGGGGCCAAGGGGCTGAACACGGCGGCGTCTGATGTGCATTACCTGTTCCAGGGGCTGAAGGCGTTCTATCTGAAGGGATCGACGGCGGGCATCGACAGCTATTCTGCCAAGGCCCTGCGCCGGGTTTGGAAGGTCGAGCGGTTCTCTTGGTGGTTTTCGTCCCTGCTGCACCGCTATCCGGATCAATCGGAATTTGATCTAAAGATGCAATTGGCTGAACTGGACTTCCTGCGATCAAACCACGCCGCGCAGCTGGCGATGGCAGAGAATTACGTCGGGCTGCCCTATTAGGGGCGCCCGCTCCGGCCTCAGATCCCCAGTCGATCCCGCAACCCGTACCACCAGGACCCGGCCACCGAATAGGGCACGCGCAGCATCCGCCCCCCGGGGAAAGGATACCAAGGTACATTGGCGAAAACGTCAAAGCGGGTCAGATCGCCGTCAATCGCCTCGGACAGAATGCGCCCAAAGGTATGCGAGCCGGTCACCCCATGGCCGCTGTAGCCATGCGCGAAATAGGTGTTGTCGCCGATCCGCCCCATCTGCGGCACGCGGCTAAAGGAGAGGGCAAAGTTGCCGCTCCAGGCATGGGTGATCTTGATGCCTTTCAACTGCGGAAAGACTTTGTCCATATTGCGCCGCAGCTTGGCTTCGATGTCGCGCGGGTCGGCGCCGCCATAGACCGTGCCACCGCCGAAGAGCATGCGTTTGTCGCCCGAAAGGCGGTAGTAATCGAGGATATAGCGAATGTCTTCGACACAGGCGTCACTGGGCAAGAGCTCATGCGCAAGATCCTCTCCCAAAGGTTCCGTCGCCATGACCTGGGTCGACACCGGCATGACCCGCGGCGCAAGCTCTGGCACCACATGGCCGAGGTAGGCATTGCCGCAGAGCACCAGCGTCTTGCAGGTCATCGTCCCCTTGTCGGTCCTGACCACCGGGCGCGCGGCCTCATGGTCCACGCCCGTCACCGGTGACATCTCATAGATCGTGCCGCCGTTTTGCTCAAAGGCCGCCGCTTCGCCAAGGGCGAGGTTCAGCGGGTGCATATGGCCGCCGGAATGGTCGATCATCCCCCCGGCATAGAGGTCGGAGTTCACATGCGCGCGCAGCTGGTCCTTGTCCAGCATCTCTTGGTTCTTGATGCCGTAGCTTTCCCAAAGCTTCATCCGCTCTTCCAACTCGCGCATATGGGCTGAGGTCAGGCCGGTGAAGATGTTCTTGTCTTTCAAATCGCATTTGATGTCATAGCTGCGGACCCGCTCGCGGATGATCTCGCCGCCTTCCTGCACCAGACCTGCGACAAAGGTGGCGGTGTCCTGGCCATAGCGGCGTTTGATCGTTTGCAGGCTCGCGTTCAGCCCGTTGACGATCTGCCCGCCATTGCGCCCCGATGCGCCCCAGCCAACCCGCGCGCCTTCGATGATGGCAACCTTATAGCCCTTCTCGGCCAGATGCAGACCGGTCGACAGCCCGCTATAGCCCGCGCCCACGATACAGACGTCGATCTCGTGGTCGCCCTGCAAAACCGGACGTTCCGGCGCCGGGTTGGCCGAGGCCGCGTAGTAGCTGGTGGTATGGCTGCCGTCGCCGGCGTAGGGGTGGCTGGGCCGTGACATCAGGGGTCCTCCGGTTTGCTGAGGGGTGAGGCTGCGGGTATGCGGCATGGTGAAAGATTTGATCAAATTACATATCACCGCGGGCCGGGCTGTCAATGAAGCACATGCCCGGATCCAACGTCACCGCCAATCGGCGGCCCGCTTGCTGCTACTGCCGCATTGACGCCATCTTGCAGAACACAGGCGGGGCGTATGGGGACCTGTGGTGCATCGGTATTTGAAAAAGGATGAAGAAGGGGAAGGGGTCTCGCCCAGGGGCATTCTACTTGTGTGGCAGAGACTGTGGCGCCTTTAAGCGCCCGGGGTGAAAGCGCGCCTTTTCTGGGGCGGCGATCCGGCCGCAAGGCGCGCTTGCTCCCTTTCATCCTTTCTTAAATACCTCTGCGCCCCCTCGCCGCGCGCATGACGCTGGTTATGGTTGAAACTTGGCCCCGCCTCACGGTAACTGCCCTAGGGGTCGTCAATCATGTCCAAGGCCCGTTTCCCAAGAGCGAGGCCGGCCCATGCGCGTTACCCATCTTGTTACCCATTCCGGCGGCTTTCACGCGGATGAACTGCTGTCTTCGGTTATTCTGACGCAGTTGTTTCCCGAGGCCACGCTGCTGCGCTCGCGGGAAGCGGAGTGGATCAGCCCCGGCGCGGGCAAGATCATCTATGACGTGGGTCGCGATTATGATGCAGAGGCGGGGATATTCGACCATCACCAGCGGCCCAACCCGCTGCGCGAGGATGGTCAGCCCTATAGTTCATTCGGGTTGATCTGGCGGCATTTCGGCCGCGACTATCTGCGCAGCCTGGATGTGCCCGAGGGGGATGTCGAGGAGATCCACGCCAGTATCGACAGCGGTTTCGTGCTGCCGATTGACCTGCTCGACAATGGTGCGCTTGAGCCTTCGGTCGCGGGGCCGCTTGCGGGGATGACCCTGCCGGTGCTGCTCGAATCGCTGAAACCCGCCTTCGACGCCCGTGACCCGCAGGCGGACGACGCGGCCTTTATGGCCGCTTTGCCCGTGGCGCGCGCCTTTGTCGAAGCGGCGGTCCGGGGCAAGGCGGCGAAGCGGCGGGCCGAGGCGGTGGTCTTGCAGGCCATCGCAGATGCCGGTGAGGGCCGCGTGTTGGAGCTGCCGCAGGGCATGCCATTCCGCGCGGCGGTGGAAAAGGCCGGGGCCGATCATCTGCTCTTCGTGGTTCACCCGCGCGGCACCGATTGGGCGCTGACCACGATCCGCAAAAGCGGTGACAGTTTCGAGGCGCGGGCGGATCTGCCAGAGGCCTGGGCCGGCTTGACAGATGCCGCCTTGGAAGAGGCCAGCGGCGTCGCGGGGGCGACCTTCTGCCATAACGCGCGTTTCATCGCGGTGGCGCAGAGCCGGGAGGCGATCTTGAAAATGGCCGAGCTTGCGGTGGCGGAGGCGCGCTGAGCGGCTACCTGCGGTCTTCCAGCCAGATCGACAGGAAGCCTTCGGCCTGCGCGGCGGTCTCGGCCGCATTGAGGGCCTGCTGGCGCGCCTCGGCGCGGCGGCGGCGGATGAGGTCAATGCGTTTGGCCTCGGCAAAGAGACCGTTGAGCCGGTCGTGAATGCCCGCGCTGTCGGCCCGAAGCCGCTCGGCCTCGGCTTCCTTGCCGTGGATCGTCTCTGACACATTGCGGATAAAGGCCGAGACCACCCGCGTCGCCTCCACCGCGTCTGGATCGCCGCGATCGTTTAACTGCGTCATCAAGTCTTGGCGCTCGGTCTCGATCTGAGACAGGGCGCGGTTCACCTCGGCCATCTCCTGCGCCACGTTTTCCATCTCGTAGCGTTTGAGGCGTGAAAGCACCGCCAGACCGTCGCCGCGCTTGGGCTTCACTTGTCGGGCTCCTGCGAGAGGACGATGAGGCGTTCGCGCATGCGGGCGAGGATCTCCGGGTCGAGCAGCGGCAGGCCCGTCAGGGGCGGGACATGGCCGATCACCCCATGGCTTTGCATCGAAGCGGGCAGGGCGGGTGCGGCAGGCGCGTCTTTTGCCGTGTCGCCCGCCTCTTCCTGCGCCGCCGGCGCGGCCAAAGCCGGCCCTGCGAGCAAGGCCAGCATAGAGGTTATGAAAAACCCGTGGCGCATCACACCGCAGGCAATTCGCGCTGCGAAGCCTCCACCGCAGAAAAGCCGGGCTGTTTGGTCGTCGGGATATTGCCGCGGCCCAGTTCAATGCAGATGCTGGGCGGGTGGCCCGCGACGATGGCCACGATCACATCACGGATCACCGTATAGATCGCGCTGTCTTCTTCCTCGATCTGCTCAAGACGGCCCGCGATGGGCTGCACCATGCAATAGGCCAAGAACACGCCAAGGAAGGTGCCAACGAGCGCCCCGCCGATCATAGCGCCAAGGATCTCTGGCGGTTTGTCGATCGAGGACATGGTTTTGATCACGCCCAGAACCGCCGCAACGATGCCGATCGCGGGCAGCCCGTCGGCCATGCTTTGGATCGCACTGGCGGAAACCAGCGATTCATGATGATGCTTTTTGATCTTGCGGTTGATCACGTCTTCCATCTGAAAGCGGTCATCGAACTGCATCGACATCATGCGGAAGCTGTCCGCGATGAGGTCGGTGATGAAGTGGTCCTTCATCAGCTTGGGGTAGCGCTGAAAGATCGCGCTGCTCTCGGGGTTTTCGATATGCTCGTCCATCGCCACGATGCCCTTGGTCTTATAGAGCCGTGACAGTTCGAACATCAGGTCAAGCATGTCATTGTAATCCTGCGCTTTCCAGCGCGGCCCCTTGATCACCCGCAAGACGCCCTTGGCGGAGGATTTCACCACCCCGAAGGAATTGGCGATCACGAAAGCCCCGATCGAGGCGCCGCCGATCATCATGCCTTCATAGGGTAGGGCGTAAAGGACGATGTCCATGTTGCCGCCCGACAACATGAAGCCGCCAAAGACCATCCCAAAGATCATCACAAGGCCAATAAAGAGTGTCATTGCCGCACACGCCTCCAAAACTAAACTATTCTTACTTTATCCTTGAGTGATAACCTTTCGGCAAGTATTATGTAGGAAAGAACTTGGGTTTTCATGATGAATAGTGGTTTTTCTGTCAAAGAAGAGTTGAGCGAAAACGCAGCGGGTTCGGCAGAGCCTGATGCCTTCGCCTATTTCGTCGATCCAGCCGAACTTGTGCAGCTTGTGCAGGGCTGGCCCGAGGGGATGCGGCTGCTGCTCTGCATGGATGCGGCGGGGCTATGCGAATTCGTGGTCTTTCACAATGACGAGGAAAGCGTGGTCTTTGACCGGGTGGCGGATATCCTTGACCGCCCCGTCGGCAGTTTTGCCGTGAGCCCCGAGGTCGAAGGCCATCCGACCCGGCGCCTGCTTTTTTCGGAGGAAAACGCGCTGCTGAAGGCGATCCAGGACAGCAAGACCCTTGAGGAAACCGCCGCCGATTACCTCATCAACTACAGTTTCGCGCGCGAAGAGGGGTTGGATTTTGACGAGCTTATGCGCCCGCGTTTCGACTTTGACGAGGGGCAGGGGCTGCGGGTCACCACCGATAAGATCTTCCCGCTCGGGTCGCGCAATGGCCGCAAGCGGCGCAAGCTGCGCGCGGGCCCGCCAGAAGGCTATGTGCCCTCTGCCGAGGTGACATCGGGGGAATGCTATTACCTGAGCCTTGAGATGTGGCTCACCGGCGGGCGGATGCGCATTGCGAGCGACCCGGACCAACCGCTGCCGATGGTGCCGACACTGGTGCGCGACATTGCCTTTCGCGATGATTTCGCCTCGGTCTATATCCCCCGCGATACGCTGGCCTCGGACTGGCGGCCCAAGGATAACATGGTGATCGACATCCCGGCGGAACTGTTCCCGGCAGGGTTCAGCGACAGTTGCCAGCGCCGCGAAGTCAAAGTGGCGGTCATGCCGCGCGGGATCTTTGTCGAGTTTGGCGCCGCAATCGACGTGCCGGAGCAGCCTGAGCCTGAATTGCTCGATCCCGCCACATTGACCCCGCAGGCGGCAGCGCCACGCAAGAGCCTGTGGAAGAGCCTGCACATCCCGCTGATCGCGGTCGCGGGTCTGGGTGTCACGGGGCTCTTCAGCACGATTATCGCGCAGACGACGGGCAATGATCCCGCCCCCCGCGTGACCGCAACACCGGCGGTTTTCGAATCCGTCGCGCAAATGCAGCCATGACCCGCTTTCCGCAAAAGTGGCGAAAAAGTGCTTGTCAATGCTTGCGCGGGTTCCAAATACAAGTAGAATCGTGGTAAGAATAAATGGCAAAGGATGATCTATCTTTGCACTTGGAGTTTGAAGCTCTTCACCGGGCTTTTGTGGACCTTGCAGAAGGCAAGATTAACTTAACGAAGGAAGTTTCTTCATGCCTAATGTCACCCACAAGCAGAACCTGAGCGATACCGCAATCGCGACCATCGTGTCGGGTTTCGCCAGCCGCAGCGATGTCACGATCGACGATATCATGACGCTGGTCGACCGCCTGCGCGGCACCGCAGCCGACGCGCAGACAGAAACCGCCATTCCCGGCATGACGGCGGCGCCAAAGGCGCGGGCGATCCCGGCGGCGGCGGTTGAGCAGACCATGACCGAAGACACGATCTTTTGTCTCTGCTGCGGCAAAGGGTTCAAGATGCTCAAGCGCCATATCGGTGCGGAGCACGGGCTGACCGAAGCGGAATACCGCGTCATGTTCAACCTGCCTGCCGATGCACCGCTGGTCGCGCCGAGCTATTCCAAGCGCAAGGCGGAATATGCGAAACGCGCCGGTCTGGGCAAATACACCCGCGACAAGTCGGACCGCAACACAGAGCTTTCCTGATCCGGGCCCGCGCCCGATCGCGACACGCCGGGAGGCCCTGTCATGGCTGACAAAAAGAACGCGATGATCATCATCAAGCGCTATGACGCGGAGGGCGGCCACGCCCATCACGGCGGCGGCTGGAAGGTGGCCTATGCCGACTTCATGACAGCGATGATGGCGTTTTTCCTGCTGCTGTGGATTCTCGCCGCCTCGGACGAAGAGAAGCTGCGCGGCCTGGCCAATTACTTCACACCCACGGTCTCTGACGGCGGCTCTTCTTCGGATGCGGCGGCGGACCTGCGCCCCTTAATGGCGGCGGGGGTGATGACCGGGGCGGTGGACAATACCGGCAATGTGCAAAAACCGACATTCGGGCGCGACAACCCGATGATGGTCTTCGACAGCCGCCTGCGGGACAAGGCGCCGGCGGTGGTGGTTGAATATGCCGAGACCAGCGATCCGGCCGAGGCGGAACAGGCGGCGGACCCTGCCACACTCGCCGCCACCGAGGAGGCCGAGCGCCGCCAGGCCGAGATTGACCGCATGGCCGAGGATATCGCCGAGCGCATCACCTCCGACGCGGAACTCAGCGATCTGGCGCGCAATGTGCGGTTGGAAAAATCGAGCGGGGCGCTGACGGTGCAGGTGCTCGATCAGGACGAGCGGTCGCTCTTTGAGCGGGGCAGCGCGGATATTTCCGCCAAGACCCGCGAGCTGCTCTTGGCCATCGGCGATGTCATCGCCGCCCAGAACCAACCTGTCGAGATTGTCGGTCATACCGATGCCGCCGCCTTTGGCGCGCGCAATGGCTATGGCAACTGGGAGTTGTCAGCAGACCGCGCCAATGCGACGCGCCGCACCCTGATGGATGCCGGCATATCAGCGGCAAGGTTCCTGCGGGTTTCGGGCGTGGCCGACACCCAGCCGATCAACACGACAGACCCGCTCGCGCCCGAGAATCGCCGCATATCGATCCGCCTTGTCTATCAGGCAGGCTGACCCCTTATTCCCAAGCCGATGCGGGCCGATATGGCCTGTGCGAAAACTGCGACATCCCTGCCGCCTGCGGATGAAATTCTGGCGCTGCTGTGTAAAATTGTTGACGGTCAAGGTCTTGCAATCTAGACCTTATGTAACAAACGAGCACCAGGCACCCAAAAAACCTTAAAAAACCGCCTGGATAAACCATGGACAGAATGTCCTGAACGAGGCGAAAATGCAGGTTAATTCACTTATCGGTGGCATCTGGAAGGGTGCCTGCCACATAGATTCATCGGCCGATGGCCGTCACTTTAATATGCTGATCCGGGCTTTGATTCCGGTGCAGGCCTCGGTCTTTGAAATGCAGGATTGGGCCGGTCATCCGGTTGCAATGCCAGATTGTATCGAGCCGATCCCCGGCTTTTGTCTGGGCGATATTCTGGCCGAAGAGCTCGACGCCGATGTGCCTTTCGGCTCGCTCGTCGTTATTCGCAAACGCGACAATTTCCAAAACATCTCTCAGGCCGCCGGTGCCTTGGTCGGTGAAGTGCTGATCGGCATTATCGGGCGCGGCCTGTTCCCGATGATGGACGAAGACAGCGTGCTGCACACCTTGGGGCAGGCCTATCACCATGCCGCCGAGGCGGATGAGCTTCTGCGCTTGGGGCTGGAGCCCGCTGCGTTCCGGGCGGGGCTGAACGCGGTGCTCGCGCAATATTGGGGCCGCCCGGTGGACAGTATGGCGGTTTTCTCTGCCGATAATGCCGCCAGTCAGCCCTCGCTTCAGGCGTTGACCGGGGGCAAGGCGCAATTGACGCTGAACCAATGGACCCTTGCGCTCAAGGCGTTGATCAAGGGCAACCTGTCCGAGCCTGTCCGTGAGGGGCAGCGCGGCAACGTCAGAATTTCCTGAACCGTCAGGGCGGGGGACGCCAGATGATCGCGCAGATTTCATCCACCAGTGTTTCGGCCCCCACAGCCGCCGCGCGCTCTGAGCCCGGTGCGGCGGCGGGCTTTGCCGCGCTCATGGGCGGCGGGGAGCGGGGCGTCGTCCCGCCGAAGGGCCAAGACACGCCGGAGCCACTGGCCGAAGCGGCGGCGGGGGCAGAGGACGCCGAGACCGCCACGCCCGAGACGGCAGAGGGGTTGATGGCGCTTCTGGACGATACGATCGCCGGGCTTCACGCCGGCAGCGCGCAGGTCACGCGCAAGACAGCACTTGCAGCGTTCGCTGCGGCACTTGGCGAAGGGCCGGTGGAAACGGTGGACGACCTGGCGGCGGTGGCGCAGCTGGCGGACCCGGAAACTGCGGCGGCTTTGCAGGATAAGATCAACGGCGCCTTGCGTTTGGCCGCGGGCGTGGGGCAGCTCAGCCTTGCCTCTGCCGGGGTGCCGGTCGTCGGGCGCGTGACGATGGCCAGCGCCGCGCCGCAGGGGCTTCAGCCCGGCGAGGCTGCAGGCCTGACCACCGCCGCCGATGGGGCGCTCAGAGAAGCCATGGGTCTACGGCAAGAGGGCGGGGCGCAGCCTGCCGCATCCCTTATGGATGCCCGCGTGAACCTGACCAATGCCGACCCGCGCGCGGCTGCCCCTGATCAATTTGCCGATGCGGTAAAGGGGCTGCAAACGGCCAACACCGGCAGCAGTGCCGAGGCCATCCTGCGCGAGGCAGCGCCGGCCCCTCAGACGCTTACCGCAGAGCCTCAGCGCTTCTCCCCGCCTGCGCCTGCGGGCACGGCCCCCGCGCCGAGCCCCACCGCCACGCCGGACGCGCAGCTGCGCCAGCATGTCGCGCAGCAGATTCGCAGCTTTGAGACCACCGACAATAAGATGCGTTTCTCGCTTTCGCCCTATGGCATGGGCGACATTGAAATCGAAGTGATGCGCGGCGAGGGCGGGCGGATGCAGATCGCCATGACCGCCGAAAGCGCCTCGGTGCTGCAAATGCTGCGCCATGACCGCGAAAACCTGCTGGAAGCGCTGAACGCGCGCGGCATCAGCGCCGAAAGTGCCGATCTGGATTTCCAGACCTTTGGCGAACGCGGCCGTCAGGACGGGCGCGACGCCCCTGCACCCATGCCACAGATGGCCGAAGGGGCAGGCCAGTCCGACGACCTGTCTGACAGCGACGCCAGCGCCGCCCCGGCCCCCCGCAATGCCAGCGGCCCCGGCCAGTTGGACATCCTCACCTGAAAGGCGAGATCATGATTGATGGACTGAATTCGAATACTCTGGCGACCAGCAGCGGTTCCAGTGCGGCGGCCACTTCGGCGGGCGAGTTGCAAGAGAGCTACAACAGTTTTCTAACCCTGCTCACGGCGCAGATCTCGAACCAGGATCCGCTGAAGCCGGTGGATTCGACCCAATTCGTCTCGCAGCTGGCGCAGTTGACACAGGTCGAGCAAAGCATCGCCACCAATGCGAACCTCGAACAGATCAGCACGATGCTCTCCACGGTGGGGGCCATGTCTGACATGCAGTTGATCGGGCGCGATGTGCTGGTGCCGTCCAGTCAGGTGCGCATGACGGAAACCGATTTTCCGCTGAGCTATGAGGTCGCCCCGGGGGCCGAGGCTGTGAACATCCGCATCTATTCGCAAGACGGCAATCTGCTGCGCGAGTTGCCGGGCAGTTCGACAGAATCGGGCGAGGTGATCGACGTGGCCTGGGACCGGCGCGATTCCCAAGGTCTGCCGGTGCCGCCTGATACTGTCCGGGTGGAAATCGCGGCCAAGGATTCAGCCGGAAATGACGTGCGCGTCACGCCGCTGACCCGGGCAGAGGTGGCGCGGGTGAACTTTACCGCGAATGGGGCCGAACTGGTGCTCGACAATGGCGAGGCGGTGTTGTCCCAGACCATTCGGTCGGTTCTGTAACGGGCAGGCGGCCCCGGCTCAGAGGCGCGCCACATCCTGTTTGTAGAGCGACACGAACATTACATCGTCGATGCCGCTATGGTCGCGGCTGATGAGGTCGCGCAAAAGCTGCGAGAGCGCGTCGCTGTCGATCGCCACCCCGCGCAACACAGTGCTTTCGGCGGCAAGGTTCATGGCCTGCAAGAGTGAATCCCGCAGCCGGGTGGCGTCTTCGACCCGGCGGTAGCGTTCGGCCAGTTCCAGTGATTCAAGCTTGAGCGCGAAATCCGCAACTACGTAGGAAATGCTGTTGGTCTTTTCGACCGGGATCGTCATCTGGCCCACGCGGACGATCTTGCGGTCCTGTGCCAACATGTAGCGGTCCAATTCCGCCGGGGCGGCGTCTTGGGCGGCCTGCTCCTCTGCCGCGCCCTTCTTGCCGGGGGTGGTCCCCTCAGCCCCCTGCGCGACCTCGTCGGCCTGCGCTTGGTCCTTCTTTGCCAGATCCTCAGGGGCTGGGGCGGGGGCCAGAGCCAGACCAGCCCCATAGCCCGCGCCCATGCAAAGCAGGGGGAGTGCCACGAATGCGATTGCTGCCTTTTTCATCTTCGACCTTTCCTGAGCTTGCGTCAGGTTTACAGGCCGATTGCGACGGCAATGGTCTCACTTTGTGACCAAGTCGCGAATTAATAGGGCAGGATCACATCCATCGCGTCTTCGCCATAGCTGCGCTCCTGGGCGCGCGACAGGGTGCCTCTGCCGCCATAGGCGATGCGGGCTTCAGCGATCTTGTCATAGGATATGGTGTTGTCGTCGCGGATGTCGGCAGGGCGCACGATCCCGGCCATGCGCAGCTCGCGCAGCTCTTGATTCACCATGATTTCTTGGCGTCCCGCGACCACCAGCGTGCCATTGGGCAGCTTGTCGATCACCAATGCGGCGACTTTCAACTCGATCCGCTCATTGCGCGAAATCGCGCCAGAGCCGCTCGCTTCGGAGGCCGATCCGATCTCAACCACATCGCCACTGGGCAGATCGGCGGCGCTGATTCCGGGCAGAATTGCGGCAATTTTCGCGCCATAGCCAAAGAAGGTCGGGAAACCGATCGAACTTGCGCCTTCGCGCTCCCGGTCGGTGGAATTGCGCAGTTGCGCGCGGTCGTCGATCGAGATCACGACGGTCACGATATCGCCAATGTCATCGGCGCGCTGATCGGAAAACAGCGCCTCATGTTTGGCCGAGAAGAGCGAGGCGCGGGCGCTGCCGCTGCGGGGCGGCTCCATCGCGGCGGCGGGCATCGGCACCTGCACGCGGGCGACCTCGGGGATCGTCTGCCTGTCGACCACAAGCGGCGAGGGCTGGGGATCGCGGTCAAAATGACGGTCGGCGGCGCAGCCAGAGAGGATCAGGGACGCGCCCAGAGCCAGAAGGCCGGGGCGGGTGAAAGCGGCTGTCATTGCACGATCTCCACGGTCCCTGCGCCGGTGGCGATGCCGGTGACCGTCTTGTTGCTGATAAGGTTCACGATCCGGACTTCCTGCCCCTCATGCGCGTCGCTGAGCGCGCGGCCCGGCGAGCGCAGGGCGAGCAGCCCGTCGCTGAAGCTGATCTCGACCCGGTCGCCCCGGCTGATCACAAGCGGGTGAATGATCGACTGGGCCTGAATGGGGCGGCCCGGGGTCAGCACCCGGCGCACCTGCTTGCCGATGACCTCTTCGATCTCGGTCTCCACATAGGCACCCACCCGGCCCACGGGCAGGCGCATGACGGTCAGGTCATCTTCCATGATGATCTCGTCTGGCAACAGGCGGCGGGTCGGCACAGGCACCGGCAGGGTGATCAGCGCCAGCCCCCCGATGCGCTGCACATCGCCGGTCTCAAGCACGGCATTGGCCAGAAACTTGCCGCTGCGCGGGTCCATCCAGAACTCGGCCAATGTGAGGACTTCGCCCTTTGGCGGCTCTTTGACCGTGATCTCGAAGGCGCCCTCGGGCGGCAGGCTGTCGGCGTAATCCGAGCGCGCGCGTTCTTCGACCAGCACGGCAAGAGGGGCCGCGAAAGCCGGCCCGGCAAGCAGCATCACGCCAAGCAGGAATGTGCCCAAACGTCTCATCAGCGGATCTGGTTCGCCGCGGACAGCATCTGGTCTGCGGTCTCAATGGATTTGGAGTTCATCTCATAGGCGCGCTGCGCCGAGATCAGATCGGTGATCTGCTGGATCACATTCACGTTCGACGCCTCAAGATAGCCCTGCCGCAGCAGCCCGGTGCCGGGCGCGCCGGGGGTGACGACCTGCGCCTCGCCCGAGGCTTCGGTGGCCAGCAGGAAGTTGTTGCCCACGGGGCGCATCCCCGGCTCGTTGACAAAGGTGGTCAGGCTAAGCTGGCCCAGTTCCACCGGAATCGGGTCATTCTCGACATAGGCCATGACGACGCCCTGCTCGTTGATCTCTACCGAGGTGGTGTTGGGCGGCACGACAAGCCCGGGATCGACGCGGTAGCCCTGCATGGTGACGATCTCACCCTCCGCCGAGAGCTGGAAAGACCCGTCGCGGGTGAAAGCCTGATTGCCGTCGGGCATCAGCACCGAGAAATAGCCCCGCCCGTCGATGGCGACGTTCAACTGGTTCTCGGTGGCGACCATGCCGCCTTGGGTATTGAGCCGCACGGTCCCGGCGGTCTGCACCCCCATGCCGATGTCCACGCCCACGGGCCGGGTCGAGCCGGCCTCAGATGTCAGCGCCCCTTCGCGTTGCATGGATTGATAGATCAGATCCTGAAACGCCGCGCGGCTGGCCTTGAAACCGGTCGTATTGGCGTTGGCGATGTTGTTGGAGATCACATCGACATTGGTCTGCTGCGCCATCATGCCGGTGGCGGCGATGCTGAGTGCCTTCATTGCTTCGTTCCTTCCGTTCTACGGATGCCCCATCTGGGGCCAAATCCGGGGTCAGACGGCCTGCATGATCCGCTTAAGCGAGTCGCGGCGCAGGTCGTCCGCATTGCCCATCAGGGTATTGGTGCGCTCATAGGCGCGTTGCACGTCGATCAGCCGGGTCATCTCGCGCACCGGGTTTACATTGCTCAGTTCCAGCGCGCCTTGGCGCACGGCGGTGCCTTCTGCCGGGCCGGGCTTGGCCGCGCCTTCGGGGGCGACCAACATGCCCGCGCCGAGGCGCTTGTAGCTTTGAATTTCAGGGACATCGAAAACCCCGATCTTGCCCAGCGGTCCGGTCTCACTGCCCGAAATCGTGCCATCTTCGGAGATGTTGATCTCGCCCAAGCCCTGGGTCGGCAGTTGGATCGGCGCACCGCCCGCATCAAGCACTTTCGCCCCCGACAGCAGCGTCAAGTTGCCCTGCGTATCAATGGCAAAACTGCCGTCGCGGCCATAGGCCTGCTGGCCTTCGGGGGTCTGATAGCTGAACCAGCCCGCGCCATGCAGGGCCACATCAAGCGGGTTGCCGGTCTGGGACAGGGCGCCGGGGCGGGTGTCGATATAGGAGCCGGTGTCGCTGACAAAGGCGGATTGGTCATCGGCCGAAAGGGTGTTGTCCTGCAGGAAGGTCTCAAAGACCACATGCTCACCCTTGTACCCTGCGGTGCTGGCATTCGCGATGTTGTTTGCGGTGATGTCCAACTGGCGCTGCAAGGATGTCGCCAGCGACATGCCGATATGGGTGGATTCTGTCATGGTGCACCTCAAGGGCTGCAAGGATGAAGCGACTTTTTCTAGGTCACTGTGAAATAATGAATGGATTTATACAAGAATAAAGTGCATCTATCCATAGAGATGACGCATTTGCACAACATTGTTCTTGGGCTTTCTTTGGCAATTGCTGCGCCGGTGATGGCGCAGGAGGCGGCTGTTTTCGCCCCCCTGCGTCTGACCGAACAGGGGCAGCGTGATTTCCTCACCGCGCGACAGGACCTTTCTAAGCAGATGGTTCAGGCCCGCCCGCAAGGGGAAGCCGGGACAGATCAGGCGCCGACGGCAGACCTTCTGTTGGATATGGCGGAGCTTCATCTGGCATGGATGCTGCGCCCGGAGGCTGGCGGCTACCTTGCCGCGCTTGACCCCGAAAGCTTGCCGCAAGCCGCCCAGCGGCGGCACCGGACGCTGGGCCTTGCGCTGGCGCTTCTGGATCAACAGGCATCGCCGGACGGGCTTGGGCAGGCGGTGTCGCGTTCGGTCGGATGGGGGCAGGGGCAGGCGCTGCGCGCCGCGGCTTTCGCCCGGATCGGCGCGGTGGAGGAGGCCGCCCGGCTGTTGCCGGATATTACCGCGAGCTTCACCGGGCTTTCCTCCGCGATCGAGGCCGCGCTCCTGCCGGACCTTTTGGAGGCCGCGCTTTTGGCGCAGGATTGGGAAGCCGCGCAGGCGCTGGCCGAGCGTTTCGCCGCCCATGCCGCCCTGCGCGACGGGCCGGCCTATCGCTACCTGCTTGCACGGGCCTCTGAACTGTCGGGGGATTATCTGATGGCCTTTGATGGCTATGCCGAGGCGGCGCAGGGCCGGGATCGCTATGCCCATCGGGCGCGGCTGGCGCTGGTGCGGATGGGGCGCGCGACCGACAGCCTGCCGCTGACGGATGCGGTTGCCTTGCTCAAATCCGCCCGCTGGCTTTGGCGGGGGGATGAGGTGGCGCGCGACGGTGTCAGGCTTCTGGCGTCTCTGGCCGAGGAGGCCGGGGACCGTGACGCCGCGCTCTGGGCCTTGGGCCATCTGATCAAAGACGCATCGGAGGAGGAGGTCGAGGCGCTGCGGGCGCGGGCGCGGGCGGTCTATGGCCGCTTTTACAGCGCCGGCGCGGCAGGGGAGATTGATCTTTCCGCCTTTCTTGAGGGCCATGCGCGTATCGCGCACCATTGGCGCTTTGACGCGGGCTTTGCCGCCCATGCGCGGGCCGTGCCGCAACGTCTGTTCGAGACCGGGATGACCGCCTTGGCCGCCCGTGAGTTCCGCGCCCTGCGCGAGCTGGCCGAAGCGGGGAGCCGCCGGGGCGGGGCGGACCCCGGCTTGATTGCCGATCTGCGGAGCCAGGAGGCGCGCGCCCTCTTGGCCGGCGGCCAGGCGGATGCGGCGGTTGATCTGCTCAGCGGCTTTGCCGATGCGCAGGGGATCAATGCCGAAGCCGAAGCGCTGCTGATCGACGCTTTGGCGCAGGCCGGGCGGTCGGATGAGCTGGCCACGCTGCGGGTCAAGGCGCAGGACATGGGGCTGCGCCGCAGCCGCGCCGTGGCGCTTTACGAGACCGGCAAATGGGCCGCCGCGCGGCTGGCGTTCCTGGAGATGTGGCAGGCCCATCCCGACCAGTTCAGCTTTGCCGATGCCACCCGCCTGACCCTCGCCGCCTATGAGACCGGCGACCGTGATACCGTGGCGCGGGCGGCATCGGCCTTTCCCACGCTGACCGAACTGCCCGCTTGGGGCGCGATCGCCGCGACATTGGGCGCGGGGGCCAAGGCCGGGCCGGTGGGGCAGGAGGAGATGCGCCACAGCATGCGCAGCGCGGACCGCATTCTGGACGCGGTGACTCATGTCACCGACGTAAAGGAAAGCGAGTGATAAAATTATCAAATATAAATTTTATTCTTGATTTGTGCATGTAAGTTCCGCCTATTCATGTATAAAGCAAGAATAATAATTGCGAGCAGGAGCACGTCATGAGCATTACAGGCGCCCTTCAGATCGGGGTCAGCGGGTTGCAGGCCAACTCCTCCCGGGTTCAGAATATTTCGAGCAATATCGCCAACGCCAATACCGTGGGCTATCGCCGCAGCTTTTCGGAATTCGTGACCCAGAACACCAGCTCCTCGCAGGCGGGGGTGCTGAGCGATGTTCGGGCCGATATCTCGGCGAATGGCAATATCATGGGCACCGGCCGTTCCACCGATCTCGCGGTGCAGGGCGACGGGTTCTTTGTCGTGTCGCGCAACCCCAATGATCCGGTCGAGGCGAATTATTACCTGACCCGTGCGGGCTCTTTCACCCCCGATCAGAATGGCAATCTGCGCAACTCGGCGGGCTATTTCCTCAGCGGGTATCCCACCGACGCGACAGGTGCAACGGGGAGTGTGAGCAGCACCAGCTATAACGATCTCAGCACGGTCAATATCGCCAGCTATCAGGTTCAGGGCACGCCAAGCGCGCGGATCGATGTCTCGGGCAACGTCCCCTCGCAAGAGACCGGGCAGGCCACCCCCGGCGCGCCTTTTGAATCGACGCTGCGCTATGTGAACCCTCTGGGCGGTTCGGACCAGTTGACCCTGTCGTGGCAGCCCGGTGCGATCCCCAATGAATGGACGGTGAACATCCGTGACGCGAATGGCACCGACTATGGGACCGGCTTCGTTAACTTCAATGACAGCGGCGCGGGCGCCGGCAGCCCGGCCTTCTACGCCCCGGGCTCTTTGCCCCTCGATCCGGCGACCGGGATCGTCAATCTGACGATCAACAACGGTGCCACCCCGCAGAATCTGGAGATCAACTTTGGCGCGCCTGGCAGCTTTCAGGGCATGACCCAATTTGCCGGCGACTATACGCCCCCGCAATTCACCGACGACGGGACCGAGACCGGCAGTCTTGAGCGCGCCGAGATGAGCGATTCCGGCGTGCTCTTCGGGGTCTTCGACAATGGCCAGCGCCGGGCGCTGTTCCAGGTGCCGCTGGCCAATGTCTCCAACCCCGATCAGATGCGCTCGGTCGAGGGCAACGCCTTTGTCGCCACGCGCGAATCCGGGGCGGTGAGCCTTGGCGGCGCCATGACCGGCGGTTTGGGCAGCATCACCAGCGGCGCTCTGGAAGGGGCCAATGTCGATATCGCGAAAGAATTGACCGACCTGATCCAGACCCAGCGGGCCTATTCATCAAGCGCCAAGATCATCACCACCAGCGATGAGATGCTGGACGAAACCCTGCGTATCAAACGCTAAATAGGTGCCTGAATGAGCATCTCCTCTGCCTTTAACGTCGCCCGCAGTGGCCTGAGCGCCACCGAAGGGCGGGCCAATCTGGTCGCGGGCAATATCGCCAACGCCCAGACCGAAGGCTATGCGCGGCGCGAAGGCGCGCAGGTCAGCACCGGGGGCGGGCAGAGCAGCATCGTTGAGCTGCGCATGCAGCGGCAGGTGGATGAACGGCTGGCAGGGCTGACCCGCAATGCCACCGCCGAGATGGGGCAGGCAAAGGTCGCCAATGAGGTGCTGGGCGGCTATCTGCTGACCCTGGGCAACCCCAATGACGAGATATCCCCCGCCGCCCGGATTGCCGAGTTTCAGGCGGGGCTTGACCTTTTGTCGAACAACCCCGCTGATCCGGCGGCGCAGAATGATCTCCTCTCGCGCGCGAAGAATCTGGTGCAAAGCCTCAACAGCGCCGCCGATGCCTTGGCAGACAGCCAAGTGCAGGCGCGCGAGAGCTATCTGACGAGCGTGAAGGAAACCAACAGCGCCTTGGCTGGCATCGCCGCGCTGAACCAAAAGCTTCGCGTGGCGGGGCCGGATGCGGGTGCCGTGAACGGGTTGAAGGACGACATGAACCGCCGTCTGGATGCTCTGGGCGGGCAGATGGATTTCTCGGCCCGTTGGGAGGCCGACGGCTCGCTGACCCTACACACCACCGGCGGCACCGAACTGGTCAGCGGGGAACATGCCGCCCGGTTGACCGCCAATCCCGAGACCGGGGCGCTCTTTGCCGGAGAGATCGAGATCACACCGGGGGCCGCGGGGGCGCGCGGGTCTGACAGCGGGCGGCTGGCGGGGCTGAGCCAGATCATCTCGCGCGAATTGCCGCAGATGAAGCTGCAGCTCGACGAACTTGCCCGCGGGTTGGTGCAAGGCTTTGAGGCCGCCGACCACTCGCTCGGGCCGTATGATGCGGGGCTCTTTACCGATGCGGGCGCGGCCTTTGACCCCACGCAGAGGGAAGGACTGGCCGGGCGTCTTGCCGTGAATGCCAGCGTCGACCCCGAGCGCGGCGGCACCCTGTCGCGGCTGCGCGATGGGGCCGCGGCCAACTATCGCCGGGAGCCGAGCGATTCCACGCAGATCAACGCCTTCATTGATGTATTCGAGACGGGCTTTGGCTTTGACAGCGCCAGCGGGCTGAACACCGACGCCAAGATCGGCGACTTCGCAGCCGATATGGTGGGCCATCAAAACATGGTCCGCGTCAGCGCCGATAGCCGGGCCGAGACCGCGCGCATCCGGCTTGTCACATTTGAGGACAACCGCAGTGCTGTCGAAGGGGTCAACGTCGATACCGAGCTGCAAAAGCTGATCGAAATCGAACAATCCTACGGCGCTAATTCGCAGGTGCTGAGCAGCCTGACGACGATGCTCGATACCCTTTTAAGCAGCGTGTGAGGACCAGATGAGCGACATCTCCCGTACCGTCTCCACCGCGCTGCACAGCCTGCGGCAGCGTGAAACCACCAGCCGGCTCTCGGCGGAACTGGCGCAGGTCTCGCAGGAGCTGAGCACCGGGCTCAAGGCGCGGCCCTATGATGATCTGGGCCATAAATCCTCGGACGCCATCGCCATCCGCATGCAGGTCGCGCGCAACGATGGTTTCATCACCTCAAACACCCTGCTGGACCGCCGTTTTCTGGCCGTGGAAACCTCCCTCGGCGCGATGCGTGAGGCGGGGCAGGCGGTGATGGAACAGGCGCTCACGGCGCAGGTGACCGGCGGGCCGTCCTCGACCTATCTCACCCGCGCGGCGCGGTCCGCCCTTGATACGGTGATCCAACGCGCGGCGGTGAGCGACAGTTCGGGCTATCTTATGGCCGGCACGCGCAGCGATACCAACCCGCTGCAAGCCTGGGATGAGGTCAATCCCAGAACCGGTGAATCCCCTGCAATGTCGGTCGATCATATGATCGGCGGCACGCCAAGAAACATGGCCGATGTGCAAAGGGCGATCAGCGCGTTGAAGGCAGGGTTCGACGACCATGCCTATTACTCCGATCACAATTTCGAGCGGACGTTCTACAACGGCGCGCCCTCCTGGAACCCGCCGCTGACCTCGCGCATCTCGGAAACCCAGACGCTGACCCAAGGGGTGCAGGCCAATGATCCGGCGATGCGCGATCTGATGCGCGGGCTGGCGATGCTCAGCGCCGTGGACGCAGGCGATATCCCGGATGTCGAGGCCCGCGACGCCTGGCTGACCGAGGCCCGCAATGCCATCGGGTCCGGGCTGGACGGGCTGGTCGACCTTGAAACCGTCACCGGGTTGAAACGCGCGCAGCTACAAGACACGCTCGCAGCGCAGCAAAGCCGGGGGCAGTTCCTCGATCAGGAAACGCTCAAACTCGAAGGGGCGGATCAATATGACGCCGCGACCCGGCTGACCCAATTGCAAAACCAACTCGACTCCAGCTTTGCCGTCACCGCGCGCCTGTCGCGCCTGTCTTTCCTCAACTACCTCTGACCGGACCGCCGACCATGAAAACCATGTTCAAATTCCTTCTGATCAGCCTCACCCTGGCCCTGGCCGCCCCGGCCAGCGCGCAGGTGCGGATCAAGGACATCGTCACGGTTGAAGGCGTGCGGGCGAACCAATTGGTGGGCTACGGGCTTGTCGTGGGCCTCAACGGCACCGGCGACAGCCTGCGCAACGCGCCTTTCACCGAACGCGCGATTGAAGGCATGTTGGAGCGGCTCGGCATCGGCAATCTGACCGAAGATCAGATGCGCACCGCCAATACAGCCGCCGTCATGGTCACCGCCTCCCTGCCGCCCTTCGCCCGGATGGGCAGCACCATTGACGTGGTGGTCTCCTCGCTCGGCGATGCCTCATCTTTGCGCGGCGGCACTTTGATCGTGACCCCGCTGACCGCGGCGGATGGCGAGATCTATGCCGTGGCCCAAGGCCCGATCGCCGTCGCCGGATTCGCCGCGCAGGGGCTGAACGCCTCCATCGTCGAAGGCGTGCCCACCGGCGCCCGGATCGACAATGGCGCCATTGTGGAGCGCGAGGTCGCCTTTGAATTCAACGAGCTGAGCACGATCAAACTGGCCCTGCGCAACCCCGATTTCGTCACCGCGCAACGGGTCGAGCGGGCCATCAACCAAGCCGTCGGCCCGGTCGCCACCGCGCTGGATTCGCGCACCATTTCCGTCACCCCCTTTGGCAAAGAGTCTCTGATGGAGACCATGGCGCTGATCGAGCCGCTTCAGGTGCAGCCCGATCAGGTGGCCAAAGTGGTGATCGACGCACGTTCCGGCACCATCGTCATCGGCGCCAATGTGCGCATCGATCAGGTCGCCGTCAGCCAAGGCGGGCTGACCGTCACCGTGCGCGACGATTTCAACGTCAGCCAGCCCGAGACCCTCTCCATTGGCGGCACCACCGTTGTCGTGCCCAACACGTCGGTCGAGGTCGAAGAGCGCGACGCCCAATTCGCCGTGATCGACGGATCGGTGAGCCTGCAACGGCTGGTCGACGGGCTCAACGCCATCGGCGTCGGCGCGACCGAGACCATTTCGATCCTGCAATCCATCAAGGCCGCGGGTGCGCTGCACGCCGACCTTGAAATCATCTGAGGGCTGATCATGGAATTCGCCTCCCTTCCCACCCCGGCCAGCGTGGCCAATACCGCAGCAGCGTCGCGCCCAGCGGACCCGGTCACGGCGGAATCGGCCAAGGAATTTGAGGCCATGTTCCTCGGTCAGATGGTCGATGAAATGCTCTCCACCGTTGACGTCGGGAGCTTTGGCGGGGGCCATGCCGAGGAAACATGGCGCAGTTTTCTGTCCAACGCGATTGGCGAAAGCATCGCTGAGCAAAACAGCACCGGCATCGCGCGCAGCATCGAAACTGCCATAGCCCGCTATCAGTCAGGAGCCGCGAAATGAGCGATCCGCGCAAAGCCCTCGCCGCGGTCGACGCGCTCGCCACCCTGCTGCGCCGCGAGATTGCCGCGGTCGAGGGCGGGTCTTTCGACCAATTGGTCAGTTTCGCCAGCGAGAAAGCCCGAATCACCGCCGAACTGGAATACCAGTTAAACGAGAATCCCGAGGCGGTCAGCAAAGACAAGTTACGCGATCTGAAAGACCTGATCGCGCGTGATCATCACCACCTGCAACTGGCCCGCCAGGCCACGTCAGAGATGATCAAAGAGGTTTCCCAAGTCCGGGAAAAGCACAGCATTGCAGGTATTTACGGCCGGAGCGGTGCTAAACGTGACAACCGCGCAACAGTGATGGCCACCGTGGACAAAAGTTTCTGAATTGCCTCAATGTTGCCAGTTTTTCGCGTAAAAACGTAATCAAGCGGGTTCGCCCCGCAGTTGTCAGAAAGACGACATAACGAACTAGAATAGTCTGGAATAAGAATATGTCTTCGATCAACACAAACAACTCCGCGATGAACGCTCTGTCCACCTTGCGTGGCATTAACGAAGATTTAAATAAAACGCAGGGTCGAATTTCGACTGGTTTGAAAGTTTCATCCGCTAAAGACAACGCATCTTACTTCTCGATTTCGAGCACAATGAGTTCGGAAAGCGGTATGAATAAAGCTGTCAATGAGGGTTTGGACCTAGCGAAAAGTTCGTTTGCAACGGCACGTCTTGGGGCTGAAACGATGCAAGAGCTTGGCAAGAAGTATATGGAACGTGCGGCGTTCGCGCAGGAAGTAGGCGTTGATCAGGCTGTCGTTCAGAAAGAACTAGAAGCGCTAGCGGACCAAATGATCACGGCAATCACGCAGTCTTCGTTTAACGGCGAGAATTTAATCAGTACAGCCGGCGTGGCTGCACAAGCCACGAAAACAACAACGACTGGCGTGAGCCGCGCAGGCGCCGATATCTCAACCACTAAGCAAACGTATACTACAGTCGATTTAGAAACAGTTGCAGGAACGTTTAAGACAATTGCCGGTAACATTGGCAGCGCTACTACTTCAGCGGATTTGGAGGCGCAATTGAAACTTGCCGAGGCTGAGATGAAAACAGTAGTTACGACTGCTACAAATCTCGGTGTCCAGGAAAAATCTATTGAGACACAGCAGAGCTTTCTTAACGAGTTAACTAATCGTCTTGACTCCGGCGTGGGTTCGATGGTCGATGCCAATATGGAAGAAGAAGCCGCCCGTCTTCAGGCGCTTCAGGTTCAGCAGCAGCTGGCTTCGCAGTCCCTGTCGATCGCCAACCAGGCGCCGCAGAACATCCTGAGCCTGTTCCGTTAAGGATTAGGGTTTTCGGGGCCAAGGCCTAGCGCTTTGGCCCCGATCCAACCGCGTCAGAATTTGCGGTTGGCAGGCAGCAAACTATAAAAACAAGGAAGAATTCCTATGGGGCTGGCAGCATACAAACGAACCATTCGCGAAAGCGAAACCCCGCGGCAGATCGAGCGCCGCATTCTGAGCCGCGTCACACATGACCTTGCCGAAAAGGGCCAAGGTTTTGATGCGACCGAAGACAAGGCTGAGCGGTTGAGCATCCTCGCCTCCGGTCTGCGCGATGCAATTTATGAAAATCAACGGTTCTGGTCGGCCCTGCGCTTTGACCTTTCGGAGCCGGAAAACAAGATGCCCGACGGGCTGAAAGCCTCGCTGATTTCCATTGCGCTTTGGGTCGACCGTCACAGCACCGCACTGATGGCTGGCGAGGGGCGTCTGGCCGGTCTTGTCGAGATCAACGGCAACATCGCTGCCGGTCTGGCCGGGCAGACCGCGCCGCAGATGCAGGAGGTGTAAGATGCTGAAACTCACCCTCCGCCCCCGTGAACGTGTGGTCGTGAACGGCTGCGTCATCCGCAACGGCGACCGCCGCCAGGCGCTGACGGTCGAGAACCGCGCCGACATCGTGCGCGAATCTGATCTGCTGAAGCCCGACGCAGAATCCACGCCGGTCTCCAAAGTCTATTTCCTCGTGCAAACCGCGCTCATTCGGCCCGACACCCGCGATCAGATCCTGCCGATGATCCAGCAGGGCTTGGCCGATCTGGCCTGTTGCTTTGGCGCCGAGATGCGCGCCCGGATCATGGAAGCGGCGAATTTCGTCTCCATGTCGGATTTCTACAAAGCAATGAGCGAACTGCGGGCAGTGTTGAAATATGAGACCGAGTTGATGCAGCTGCGCCCGGTGCCCCCCGCCGCGGGGCAGGAGGCCGCGCACGCATGATCTCGCTGGGCGGCATGAGCACGCAGGTGGCGGTCAAGCTGTTTGACGCAACGCGTGACAAGCAGCTTGATCTCGCTGGCAAAAACGCTCTGAACGCCCGGCAAATCGAAGCCTTTGAAGAACGTATCGGCACAATCACCTCGCCCAAGGAGCTGATCGCCGATACCGAGGTTTTCACCTTCGTGATGCGCGCCTTTGATCTGGAAGATCAGATCTTTGGCAAGGCGATGATGCGCAAGGTGCTTGAAAGCGACATCAGCGACCGTTCGGCGCTGGTGAACCGCCTGTCTGACCCCCGCATCCGCGAGATGTACCAGTCCCTTGGCTTTGGCCCCAAAGGCGGCCCCAGCGAGAATTTCGCCAAGCCCGATTGGCAGGCCGAGGTGGTCGAGCGGTTCAAGGAGCGCATCGTGCTGAACGCTGCCGCCGAGGACAACAGCGGCGCGGGCATCGCCCTGGAATTCAAGGCCAAGGCGGCGGATATCGACAGTTGGTTCGATGTGCTGAAAGACCGCGAACTGGGGCAATTCATGCGCCGCGCGCTTGGCCTGCCCGACGAAGCGGTCAAGGTGGACCTCGACCGTCAGGTGGCGCTGTTTGAACAGAAATACGACATCAAGAAACTGAAAGACCCGGCCGAGGTGGATAGGCTGGTCTCGCGCTTTGCCGCGATCCATGACGCGCTGGAAGGCGTCGGGTCCCAGTCCAACACGGTGCTGCAACTGATGCAGGGGGCCGTGTCGATAGGGCAGGGGGGCAGCTTTGCCACCGCCACCATCAACATCCCCACGATCTCGGGCGGCGGCTACAGCGCCTACCGCTGAGCGCGGCCCTATTCGATGAATTCGTCGTCTTCGGTCGCCGAAGGCAGCTCAATGGCGCCCTGATCGGCGAGGGACTTGGCATATTCCACCATGGCCGCCTGCGCCGTGCGCACGTCGCGGCCCCGCACCGGGCCGGTGGCCGCCATTTCATCCATCAGCATCTGACGCGAGCGCTGCGGCAGACATTCCATCAGATGATCACGCTGCTCTTTCGTGGCCCCCCGCATCGCCAGCGGCAGGGTCGCCCCATCCAGCCCGCGCATCACCTGCGCCAGGTCCTGCATCGGCAGGCGGAACAGATCGTCAAAGACGAACATCCGCTGCTTGATCGCCTGGAAGGCATCGGGGATGCGCTTGTCGAGGGCCGAGGAAAGCTCCTCAAAGGCCTGGCCGTCCAACTGGTTGAACACATCCGCCATGCGTTGATGGGTCTCCACCGAACTGGTGTGCATGGTGTTGGACAGGATGTCCTGTTTCAGCGTTTCCTCAATCTGCTGCATCATATGCAAAGGCACAGGTTCCATCGCGATCATCCGCTCGGCAATGTCGCGCATCCGCTCCGCGCCCAGCAGGGGCAGCACCTTTGCCGCCACCGAGGTTTCCACATTGTTCAGGATGGCCGCGGCGGTCTGGTCATGTTCCCCGGCGAGGTAATTGGCGATCACGGTCTCATCCAGCGCCGCAAAGCCGCGCCACATGGCGCTTTCGCGCTCGGTGGTGCGCAGCCCTTCCAGGATGCCGGCGACCTCTTCTTCGGGCATGAATTTGCGCAGCATCGATTCCGCGGTGGAAAGCGACCCCACCACCGAACTGCTGCCGCTGATGACCTTCTGGGTAAATTCGCTCAGCACCGTTTCCACCACTTCGGAGGGGATCGGCCCCAGCCGGCTCATGGCGCTGGTGATGCGCTCAATCTGATCATGGCCCAGCTTTTTCATCAGCTCCGAGCCTTCCTGTTCGCCAAGGCACAGAAAGGTGATGGCGGCTTTGGTCGGGCCGGTCAGATCTGCGGCGTCGAAATTGGCGCGGCGGCTCTTGGTGGGGGACAGGGACATTGAAAATTCCTTTCTCGCGCAGATCAGCCACCGGTCAGGGGCACATAGCTTTCGATCAGCGATCCGGCCAGCATGTACCAGCCATCAATCAAAACAAAGAAAATCACCTTGAACGGCAAAGAGATCAGCACCGGGGGCAGCATCATCATGCCGGCGCTCATCAGCACCGAGGCGACGATCAGGTCGATCGCCACGAAGGGCAGGTAGATCAGAAACCCGATGGTAAAGGCGCGGCGCAGTTCCGAGATCATAAAGGCCGGGACCAGATGGCGAAAGCTGGCCTCCTCGGCGGTTTCGGGCATCTGCGGGGGCGCGCCGGTCTCGCTCTCGGGCGCTGTGACGCGCAGGAACAGGGCATAGTCCTCGGGGCGGGTGTTGACGAACATGAAACTGCGGAACGGATCGGCGATGCGCTCCAGCGCCTGTTCTTCGGCAATCGCGTTGTTCAAAAGCGGCACGACCCCGCCTTCATAGGCGTCCTCGAACACTGGCTGCATGACAAAGAAAGTCATAAACAGCGCCAGCGAGGTCAGCACGATATTGGGCGGCGTCTGGTTCAGGCCAAGCGCCGAGCGCAGCATCGACAGCACGATGACAAAGCGGGTGAAACTGGTCATCACCACCAACAGCCCCGGCGCGATGCTCAAGACCGTGATCAGCGCGATGAACTGGACGATCCGCCCCGAGAGATTGGCGTTTTCGTCGCTGCCCGGTGCCGCGTCCCCGATCACATCCGACAGCGTGCCGAGAAAACCGCCGTCCTGCGCCATAGCCATGCCGCTGCCGGCGAGAAACACCAGCAGGGCAAGGCCAAAGCGGCCAAGCGCCGAGACGCGCGGGGAGGGGAGGTCAGTCAGGCGCATAATCCTTGACGATCTGGGTCAGGGAGACGCCCAAGCGGTCTTCGCCCACCTTGACCAGATCGCCGCGCGCGACCAGACGGTCGGAGACCATCAGATCCACCGGCGCGCCGATCTTGCGGTTCAACTCCACGATCGAGCCGCGTGTCAGTTCCAGCAGCCGCGAGATCGGCATCCGCGCCTGGCCCAGCACGATCTGCACATCGAGCCCGACGTTCAACATGGCATTGATGCCGGTGCTGCCAGTTTCGCCCCGGGGCGCCAACGCGTTGCGCGACTCCTCGGTATCAAGCTGCGGAAAGACACCGGCCTCGGCGGCGCTTTGACCCTCCGTATTGCCCAGAGCATCCGCGCGGGGCTGGTCCGCCGGGCTGTTTTCGACCGCTGTGCCGCCGCTGGCCTCGGTATCCTTGGGGGATTGCAGATCAGGCTTGTCCATGTCCGTCCTTCTCCTTTTGTGCCTCTAGCGCCCGCTTATGGGTCTCGCGCAGTTCGGCGAGCAGGCGGTCGCAAATCTTTTTGAATCCGTAGTCGAGCGCGCCGTGATCCCATTCCATCCGCGCATCCCCATCGGCAATGGCCGGGTCGGCCTGCACGTCGAGCACATTGTCGCATTTGTAATAGGCCGCGCGGCTTTGCAGCTCGGGGCCGATCTGGGCCAGGGTCTGGGGTGACAGCCGGACTTTGATGCGGCTTGAGCCGATGGCCATTTTCAATGACTGGGTCACGGTTTTCTTGACCCGTTCGGTCGACAGCCGTTCGATCACCTCTGGCAGCACGATTTCGCAGGTTTGCAGGGTAAAGCCCACGACCTGCGCGACCAAAGCCTCGTTATGCCCCTGCATCGCGGTCGCCAGCCGCGCCAGCTCCTGCGCCAGCTTCTCGGCCATCTCGGCATGTTCGCCCTGCATCTGCTTGTGCATCTCGGCCCGGCCCGCATCGGCGCCCGCAAGATAGCCCTCGATATGGCCCTGCTTATGCGCCTTTTTGATCTTGGCCTCGATCTCTTCGACGGTGGGCTGCTCCGGGTCCGGCTGCGAGGCGGTCGGATTGGCGTCCTCATCAAAGTTGCGCAGTTTCAATGTGGTGATCATGTGATGAACTCCTCAGACAGCCATTCGCCCAAAACCCGCAGCGCCCCGTCGGGGTTGTTCTGGGCCAGTTCGGCCACGGTACGGATCTGGCTGTGCTGCACCGCCCCATCGACCGAGGCCAGATGCACCATGTCGCGCGGCGCCTCGTCCAGCGGGGCCAGGACAGAGCCCATCTGCGGCTCTGCCGGGGTGGGCAGGCGGTTCTGCTGCTGCGGGCTGCTTTGGTCCGAAAGCGCCCTGGTCTCATTGCTCTCCGGCCCATCCAGCAAGGCGGCATCGGCCCCCGCGCCAGCAAGGGCGGGCTGCGGTGCGACGCTGTCCAGCACCATGCGCAGGGGGCGGGCGCCGAAGAACATGATGATCGCGACCAGCGCAAGGCCGAAAAGCGAGCGCAGAATGGTCATCGCATTATCCGCCAGCACCGCGCCCAGGCCACGGCTGGCCGGGCCGCTGAATTCGGAATCGAAGTCGAGGAACTGAAGGCTATCGACCTGCACCTGATCGCCCCGGCTTTGGTCAAAGCCAATCGCGGTGCTGACCAATTGCGTCAGACGCTGCATCTCTTCTTCGCTGCGCTCGATATAGCCTTCCGAGCCATCGGGCAGGGTGCCGTAGCTGCCGTTGACCAGCACCGCGACCGAGATCCGCTCGATATCGCCGGGCTCGCGCACCAGCTCGCTCTGTACCGAACCGATCTCGTAGTTGATGATCTCGTCATTCTCGCTGCGCGTCGATTGCCCCGCCGCCCCGCCGCCCGCGTCATCGCGCAGCTCGTCGGGGATGTTGTTGCCAAGATCGACGGTGCCGTTTGCCGGGTCGGTCTCGTTGGAATTGCGGGTCCGGGTCTCGATCGAGCGGGCGACCTGCTGGGCCGGATCAAAGCTGCGCGAGACGCGAACCTCGCGCTCCGTGGTCAGATCGACGCTGACCCGCACGCGGGTATTGCCGGGGCCGACGCGGGCGTTGAGGATCGATTCAACCTTCTGCGCCAGTTGCTCTTCGATCATGCTGCGCTGGCCCTGCAGCGAATAGTCCGAACTGCCGCCATCATCCTTGGCGAGGATCGTCTCGCCCGTGCCCGAGAGCACCGTCACATTCTGCGCTTCAAGGTCCGCCACGGCAGAGGCCACCAGCGCCTGGATCGCCTGCGCCTGACGGCGGGTGATGCTGGCATTGGCCTGCGCGCGCACGATGACCGAGCCGCTGGCCTCAGGCTGGCTGCGCGAGAAAGCGGCGCGTTCCGGCAGGACCAGATGCACCCGCGCGGCCTTGATGCCGCTGATGGTCTGGATCGAGCGGGCCAATTCGCCCTCAAGCGCGCGCAGCCGGTTCACCTTTTGCATGAAGGAGTTCATCCCCATGCCCGACATATCGTCGAAAATCTCCCAGCCCGGCACGCCTTCGCCGGGCAGCCCCGCATCGGCCAGCGCCATGCGGGCGCGGGCGATGTCATCCTCGGCCACCGAAATCGTATCACCATTGCGCGACAGATCGACCGTCAGCCCGGCCTGCTCAAGCGTCTGCATCATCTGCGAGGCGGTGCCGGGGCTGAGTTGGCTGTAAACCGGCACATAGGTCGGCGCAAAGATCGTTCGCGCCCCGATCAGGATCGCCGCCGTCAGGGCCAGACCGATGCCGCCCAGCAGTGCCAGACGTTTCGGACCCAAATCCTTGAGGTTTTCGACGATCTGGTTCACGTGGCCTCACTTGAGTTGATTGGACCCCAGCATTCCCCACTTGGGCGTGGCTATGCAAGTATATATCGATTTATACTTGCTGAGCGCTGGAAATAAACAGGTTTCTGTTGCAATAAAGCTTGAATGGATATGTATTTGTCCTTGTGTCTAGCGCAGGGCGCGCGATCTGAGTAAGACTGATTTTATGAAAAAGACTGTCGCTATCCTTGCCATTGCTCTGTTGTGCGCTGTCGCCGCAATTGGCGGTGCCACGCTGGCCATCGGGCCCTCTGTGATGCTGCAGATGGTCGGGCTGGGCGGGGAGGCCGCTGCCGGGGAAGATCCAAAACAGGCCGAAGCGGAGACCGGCAAGGAGGGCAAGGCCGAGGCGCAGGGCGAAGGGGACACGGTCAAGAAGGCCAAGATGCCGGTGATGCCTTTCCCTGAGATCATCGTGAACGTCACCGACACCGGGCCGCAGGGCGGCAAGACCAGCCGGTTTCTCAAGCTGAACATGCTGATGGTCTACGACGATACGCTCGACGGGGCGGACCGTCTGGTGGCGCGGGAAATCTATCTGCGCGACAGTTTCCAAGACTTTCTGCGCCAGCTTCATGTCAGCGATCTGAGCGGCAGCTATGGGTTGGCGATGATGAAGACCGAACTGCTGCGCCGCGCCCGGGCCGTCGCCCATACCGAGGCGCCGCGCGAAATCCTGATTGCGGATATGGTGGTGCAATGAGCCCGGCAACCTCCCCGCAAAGTGATGCTGTAAAGCTAGAGGAAACCATGATCCGGCAGGCGCGGGAGAGCTTTCAGCGCCTGCCCACGCTTGAGATCGTCCTTGACCGGCTCCTGCTGGCCATGGTCCCAGACCTGAAATCCTATTGCACCATCGCGCCCGAGATTGAGCTGCAATCGCTGGATTACCTCCCCTATGAGGACGCGATGGAGGCCACGCAGGCGCCCTCGCTCTACGCCATTGCCGATGCGGACAACTGGAACAGCCAGATCGCCTGTGTGATCGAGCCTGATCTGCTGTTCTCGGTCCTGGAGATCATGTTGGGCGGGCGCCGCGCGCAGCCCAATGAGTGGAAACCCCGCAGCCTCACGGCCATTGAGCAGAAGCTGGGGCGGCGGTTGGCGGAGCTTTCGCTGAAAGGGCTGAGCAAATGTATGAGCGACGTCAGCCCGGTGAGCTTCAGCATCGCATCGCTTGAATCCAACCCCCGTTCGGTCATGCTGGCTGCGCCGCGCACCGCGACGGTCGCCGTGCGGCTGCATATGGCCTTTGAGGACCGCAGCGGACATATGACCTTCATCCTGCCCTACGGCAATCTTGACGAGGTCAGCGCCAAGCTCGCCCAGCCCTTCCTCGGGGGGCGCTCGCCCACCGACAGCAACGCGCGCAAGGATATGAACACGCAGATCTCCGGCACCACGGTCACCATCACCGGGGTCTTGCAAGAGATGAAAATCCCCCTGCGCGAGGTCATGGAATGGCAGCCCGGGCAGGTGATCGATCTGGGCATGACGGTGGACACGCCCGTGGTGGGCATGGTCAATGCGCAGCCGATGTTTCAAGCGGCCTTTGGCCAGCGCAGCAATGGGGCGCTGGCGCTGCGGGTGATCCAATCGCTGCTGCCGCAGAAAACCGAGGAGGAGATCGCCGATGATGTCAGCCTTGATTGATATTATCATCATCGTGCTGCTCATCGGCACGCTGGTCTATGCCTTTATCCTTGACCGCCGGGTGCGCAATCTGATGGCTTCGCTCAAGGATATGGAGCCGATGGTGGGCGCATTCAGCACCGCGGTCGATCAATCGGCCAAATCGGTCGAGGAACTGCGCGATCTCAGCACGCAGGCGCGGCGCCCTGAGCCGCCGGTGCAAAAGCAGGCGCCGCAGCCGCGACCCCAGACCGTCGCACCGGCCCCCGGTGGTGAAAGCCCCGCCCAGAAACGCGCGGCCCGGCTGAAAAACCGCGCCCCGGTACAGGGGCAGGCGGCGGTGCAGGGCAAATCCGAACTGGTCCGCACCTTTTTCGACATCACAAAGGAGCGCAAGGAATGAGCCGTATTTCCCTGCCCAAACTCGCCCTGATGGGGCTTGGCGTCGCCGGGGTGCTGAAGCTCACGGTTGAGTTCATGCCGATGATGGCGATTGCCGAAACCCCGGCGGAAAACCCGCCGGTGCCGGTCGAGCTTGCCGCCGCCCCCGCGCCGCCCAGCTATGACGCCAGCGCGCCGGGCGAAAGCGGCATGTGCGAGCCGAGCCATCTGATCGCCGAGGCCATCGCCGAAGAACGTGCGCTGCTGAAAGACCAACGCGCCACCATCGCGGACCGCGAGGCGAAGCTCGCACTGGCCGAACAGAGCCTCAAGGCCGAGCAGACCCGGCTGGCGCGGCTGCGGGATGAGATCGGCGCCCAGCTCAAGGTCATTGATGAGGCCAACAATCAGGACATGACCAAATTGGTCGAGCTCTACCGCAATATGAAACCGCAGGTCGCCGCGGGCATCATGGATGAGATCGACATTGAGACCGCCGTGCAGGTGATCGGCGCCATGCCCGAGCGGGACGCGGCGCAGATCATGGGGTCGTTCAGCCTTGTCCGGGCGCGGCTGATTACCAAAATCCTGCTGGAGCGCTCCAAACTCCCCGCTGACCGCAATCTCGAAGGGCTCAAGCTGCGCTAGGGCAACCGCTCAATCCTCGCGCACCGTGGAGCCTGCGGGCGGTTTGCGGCGCACATTGCGGCGCAGGTCCATGACAAAGCCGATGATCTCGGCCACCGCCTGCCAATGCTCCATCGGAATCCGCTCATCGACCTCGACAGTCGCATGCAGGGCCCGCGCCAGCGGGCGGTTTTCGATCATCGGGATGTCGTGCTCCTTGGCCAACTCCCGAATGCGATGCGCCATGACATCGGCCCCCTTGGCCACGCAGACCGGCACGTCGTCCTCGCCCTGTTCATATTTCAGCGCCACGGCGAAATGGGTCGGGTTGGTCAGGATCACGCTGGCATTGGGGATCGCCTGCGCGATGCGCTGACGTGCCCGGGCGCGGCGCAGCTCGGCGCGGCGCGCCTTGATCTGCGGATCGCCCTCGCTGTCCTTATGCTCATCGCGGATTTCCTTGAGGCTCATCATCTGCTTTTTCTTCCACTGAAAGCGCTTCCAGATGATGTCGGCAATGGCGATGGGGACGAGGATCACGGTGGTGACCAGAAAGATCCAGCGCACCTTGTCCAAGGTCTCAGCCAGCAAGGTTTCGGGGATGAACGCCTGTGTCTGGCCCAAGGAGCGCGCAATATCGCGCACCACCCAGACGGTGATGAAGCCGATGATCAGCACCTTGGCGGTGTTCTTGGCAAATTCCACAAAGGCATCCGGCGAAAACAACCGTTTGAACCCCGAAAGCGGGTTCAGCTTCGACGGTTTCGGCTTGATCCGCTCGGTCGAGACCACGGTCTCGCCCTGGATCAAGACCCCGAAAAGCGCCGCCAATACCATGATCCCCACCACGGGCATCATCGCCAGCCCCAGGGTAAAGCCCAGGCCCTTGAGCACCTGACCGGCCTCGACCACGCCGGTGCTGCCGGTGCCGATCGCGGTGAAACTCGCGTTGCTCAGGGGGCGTTGCAGCGCGTCGACAATGCCGCCGATCGAACTGGGCAGCACAAAGACCAGCACCATCAGCAAGGAGAAGACCACCATCGCCGTCCCGGTCTCGCGCGATTGCGGCACATCGCCTTTCTTGCGCGCGTCGCGGAGCTTTTTCTCCGTCGGCTCTTCGGTCTTACTGCTCTTGTCCTCTTCCGACATGGCTCAGAATCCGTAGCTGGTGAGCCACTGCGCGAAAGGCTCCAAAAACCCGCGCATCATGGTCGGAACCGCCAGCACCATCAAGGCCAGCCCGGCGGCGATCAGCAGGGGCTGCGCGATAAAGAAGACCTGAAGGCTCGCCATCATCCGGTTCGCCAGCCCCATGCCGACGTTCAGCACCAGCCCCGCCACATAAAAGGGCGCGGCGATGGACAGGCCGAGGTAGAGGCTGACCTGTGCGGCGCGGGCGAATTGGTCGGTGAGGTCCGAGAGCATGAAACTGCCGGGGACAAAGACCGTATAGGACATCAGCAGGGATTCGATGATGAGATGGTGCAGATCGGTGATAAAGATCAGCGCCGTGGCCGCCGCCAGCAGCATCGCCGCCATGGTCGTGGCCCCCTCAAAGGCGCCAATGCTCGGCGCCAGCGCATTGGCCAGCCCCGACATCAGCGCCATCTGATAGCCTGCGAATTGCAGCGCCGAGAGCAGCGTGCGCGCCACCAGCCCGATCCAGAGCCCGACGGTGATTTCCGCACCAAAGATCAGCAAAAGCGCGGCGGGCCGGTCCTCGGACACCGGCCCCAGGCCGGTTGCGGGATAGAGCGCGGCGCTCAGGATCAGGCCAAAGAACAGCCGATGCCGCATGGGGACAGAGGTCTCGCCAAAGCCCGGCATGAACAAAAGCGCGCTGCCGATCCGGGCGAAGACCACGAAATACCCCATCAGCGCGTCAGTCAGAAAGGCGGCAAGGTCCATCCCTAGCCCCCGATGGTGGCGACGGTCCGCAGGGATACCTTGCGATGGATTTCGGCGTTGGAGATCACCGGCGTCATCGGGCTGACCCGCTCCAGCATGGAGCGCACATAGGAGCGCGCCTCGGGGTTGACCATCAACGCGGGCCAACTGTCCTCAGAGGCGAAGCGCTGAATCTGCTGGCGGGCTTGCAGCACAAACTCCTGCACCCGTTTGGGCGACATCACGAATGTGCGATCCTCGCCCACGATTTTGACCGCCTCGATGAACTCCGCCTCCCAGGATGGCGACAGGGTGATGACCGGCACGAAACCCTGGCCATCGGCCAGCCCTTGGCAAATCTGGCTCGACAGGCGGCGGCGGACGTTTTCCAGCACCAGCGCGGGCTTGGAAGTCTGGCGCGTCGCCTCGGCCATCGCCTCGACGATCAGCGGCAGGTTGCGGATCGAAACACGTTCCAGCAGCAGTTCCTGCAAGACCTGCTGCACGAGTATCGCGGGGGAGGGGACGGGCAGGTCGTTGACCAGTTTCTGATAGTTTCGGTCCAGCCCCTCGATCGCCTCTTTCGCCGCGCCATAGGTGAGCAGCTCGGACATGTTCTCTTTGACCACTTCGGTCAGATGCGTGGTGATGACGCTTTCCGGGTCCACCACCGTATAGCCCTGCGCTTCGGCCTGATCGGCAACCTTGCTGTCAACCCAAAGCGCATCGAGACCAAAGGTCGGCTCCCGCGTCGCCTCACCCGGCAGTTGCAGCGGCGCGCCTTCGGGGTTGATCACCATCATCTGGTTGGCGCGAATGTCGCCCTTGGCCACATCGACGCCGTGGATCTGGAAGGCATAGCTGTTGATCGGCAGACTTACATCATCCTTGATCCGCACCGAAGGCATGGGAAAGCCGAACTCTTCGGCGAAATGCTTGCGCAGGGATTTGATCTTGCTCGGCAGCACCGCGTCGGGGCGGTTGGCCAACGCCACCAGCCCTTCGCCCAGCACCAGCCGCAGCTCGTCGAGGTGCATCGGGTTGCTGTCGACCTCCGGCATGTCCTCTTTCTGCTGCGCCTCGGCGTCGGCCTTCGCCTTGGCCTCTGCCGCCTCCGCCGCGCCGCGCTGGATCATCAGGCCCAACCCCACCATGGCGGCGGCCAGAAGGGCAAAGACCAGCAGCGGGAAACCGGGCAGGAGGCCGATGCCGAAGAGCAGCAGGGCCGCCATGTAAAGCGCCTTGGGGAAGTTCGACAGTTGGTCAAAGACCGCCTCATTCGCCGCGCCCCGGGTGCCGCCCTTGGTCACGATCAGACCAGCGGCGAGCGAGACGACCAGCGCCGGGATCTGGCTCACCAGCCCGTCGCCGATGGTCAGCGAGGTGAAGACGTTGAAAGCATCGCCCACGCCCATGCCACGCTGCACGACACCGATCAGAATGCCGCCGATCACGTTGATCAGCGTGATGATCAGCCCCGCCACCGCATCGCCGCGCACGAATTTCGAGGCACCGTCCATCGCCCCGAAAAACGCGCTTTCGTCTTCCAACTCCTTGCGACGGCGACGCGCCTCATCCTCGTCAATCAGCCCCGCGCCCATATCGGCGTCGATTGCCATCTGCTTGCCCGGCATCGCATCCAGCGAGAACCGCGCGGCAACCTCGGCGATACGGGTCGACCCCTTGGAAATCACCACGAAGTTGATGATCACAAGAATGGCAAAGATCACCACACCGATGACGAAATTGCCCGCCACGATGAATTTGGAAAACCCTTGGATCACGTCGCCGGCGGCATGCATCCCGGCATGGCCCTCGCTGAGGATCAGCCGGGTCGAGGCCACGTTCAGCGACAGGCGCAGCATGGTGGTCACCAGCAGCAGCGTCGGGAAGGAGTTGAACTGCAAGGGTGACGGAATCCAGAGCGCCACCATGAAGATCAGTACCGACAGCGACAGCGACAGCGCCAGCCCGAAGTCCAGCAGGATCGGCGGCAGCGGCAGGAAGAGCACCGCCAGCACCAGCGCCATGCCGACGGCAAAGCTGACGTCCTTATTGGCGCTGAACATGCTCAACTGCGGCAGGGCGGAGTTCGGCTTGCTGCTCATCCCGCATCCTCCGCCCGGACGGTGGTGAACTGTGGCAGCACGGGCTGCATCTCATGCGCGGAATAGAGCGAGCGGCGCGCATTCGCCGCCCCGCCGATCTGCGCGCCCCATGTGGCCTTGGCCGCCAGCCTGTCATAGCGGCCCGCCGCTTTGCCCGGGCGGGCAGGGGCCGGGCTGGCGCTGGCCAGCGCCTGAAACTCCGGCAGCCGCGCATTGGCGGCGGTGATGTTCTGTTGCAGCCGGTCAAGATAGGTGTCGCGAAACTCCGGCTCGAAAGAGTGATAGGACCCCGCCGCCTGCATCCAACTGCCCGTGCGCCGGTGCAACCGCTTGAGGAAGCGCGCCGCGTAATCGACATTCACCCGCGGATCGAAGCCTTCCGCGGGGCTGTCAAAGGCGTCTGGATGCCAGCGCATGTTGATCTGCATACAGCCCACGTCAATGGAGCGAATGCCGCTGGCCTGCCGCTCCGCGATCCAGTCCAGCGCGGCATTGCGGCTGTCGAACAGCCGCCCTTCGCCCGCGGCATTGACCGCATAGGGCCAGACGGTGAAATGCCCGTTGCGCCGCGTGCCGGCCTCTTGCAGGCCAATCGCCAGCAGCAGATTGTCGGGAATGCCATGCCGGATCTGCGCGGCGAGAATTTCGCGGATGCAGATCCCCTCCGGCCCGCCCTTGGCGGCCAGCGTCCGGGCGGTCTGCGTCACCTTGTCCTTGCGCGTCGGCTCATAGAAAGACCCCCAGCCCTGGGCGAGGGCAGGGGCGGTCAGCACAGCCCCCAGCAGCGCCGCGCCGGCGATATGCCGCCAGCCCCTCACAGCCCCCCGCTCTGCACAAGGTCAAAGACCCGGTCCGACAGGTTCTTCAGGGTGGCATACATGAAGGGCGTCGCGACCAGCAGGGTGATAAAGATCATCACGATCTTCGGCACGAAGGTCAGCGTCATTTCCTGAATCTGCGTCAGCGCCTGGAAAAACGCGATCACCAGACCGATGCCCAAAGCCACCGCCAAAACCGGGCCAGAGGCCAAAAGCACGGCCCAGACGGTGTCGGAGATGATGTCATAGGTCTGGGTTTCAGTCATGGCCTAGATCGGCATCCGCAGGATTTCCTGATAGGCTTCGACGAATTTGTCGCGCACCGACACGGCCACTTTCACGGTGGATTCCATCGCCAGCATGGCTTCCACCACCTGCTGCGTATCCGCCTCGCCGCGCAAACCGGCTTGGGCCACCGCCTCGCCCCCGCGCACGGTCTCCAGCGCGCTTTCAGAGGCCTGCTGCACCATGTTGGTGAAACTATTGGCGCTGGCGCCGGCCTCTTCGGCGATGCCTTCGGTCTTGGGGCCACTCAGCGATTGCGAGGTGCGGTATGCCCCCCGGACCGCGGCGGTAGAGATCAAGGACGCCGGATCGCTCATCTTAGCCTCACTTCAGCAGGTCGAGCATCTGGCTGCGCATCCGGCGGCCCGCTTCGAACATGTTCATATTGGCCTCATAGTTGCGCGAGGCTTCGCGCATATTGGCCATCTCGATGATCGGATCGACATTGGACCGTTTGACATAGCCGGTCTCATCCGCGGCCGGATGCGCCGGGTCATAGTCGCGCCGGAACGGCGACTGGTCGCGCCCGATATCCTCCACCTCGACCAGCGAGCCGCCGCTGTTGCGGTCGATCAATTCGGAAAAGCTGATGGTCTTGCGGCGAAAGGGGTCTTCGCCCGGTGTGGTGCCGGTTGAATCCGCATTGGCGACGTTTTCCGAGATCACCCGCAGACGGGCGGTCTGGGCGGTCATGCCGCTGGCGGCGATTTTTGCGATAGATTGAAGCGTATCCATGCGGTGTCCTTACCTGTTCCCGGTGACGGCCATGGTCAGCAGGTCGTAGCTCTTGCGGTAGAGCTGGGCTGCCAATCTGTATTGATCGCTGATCTCACTTGCGCGAACGGACTGCTCTTCGAGGTTCACGGTATTGCCGTCGAGCCTTACATTCTGCGCCGTGCGGTCATCCGTGGTGCGCACGCCGGGGGTGACATTGGCCACGCCGGTCAGATGTTTGTCATGGGTGGTGACAAGCCCGGTGCCGCGCGACAGCTCGCCGCTCAGCATGGTCTCAAACGACGACACATCCCGCGCCTTGTAGTTCGGCGTGGTGGCATTGGCGATGTTTTCCGAGGTCACCTTTTGCCGGGCCGAGAGCCATTGCATCCGGTCCGAGGCGAGTCCAAGAATAGAAAGATTAGACAAGTTCATTCTTTTGCCTATAGCCTGTTTAATCCTTGTATAGTAAATATTCCCCCGTGCTCCTAGAGGAAATTTATCCATGCAGACACTCTTTTCCGAGCTGACAAGCTTTGCCCGTGAGGCGGGCGAGGCCGAGATCACCGGCGAAGTGCGCGCGATCACCGGCATCACCCTGACCGCCGTGGGGTTGGAGCGGGTCTTGGGCATTGGCGAGCGCTGCATCGTGCAGGGTGCCGACGGGCCGGTGCATGCGGAGGTCGTGGGCATCGGCACGCAAGGCACGGAACTGCTCCCCTTCGGCTCGTGGCGCGGGGTCGCGGCGGGGGACCGGGTCGAGGTGGCGATTGGCCGCGATGTGATCCGCCCCGATGAAAGCTGGAAGGGCCGTGTCATCAGTGCTTCGGCCACGCCGCTCGACGGCAAGGGCCATCTGCCCGAGGGTACCGACCCCCGCCCCCTGCGCGCCGCCCCGCCGGGCGCCTTCGACCGCAAGCGCATCGGGCCGAAACTGGCGACCCACGTGCGCGCGATGGATGTGTTCACGCCGCTCTGCCAAGGCCAGCGACTGGGCATTTTCGCGGGCTCCGGGGTGGGGAAATCAACCCTCATGGCCATGCTGGCCCGCTATACGGAATGTGACGTGGTGGTCATGGCGCTGGTCGGCGAACGGGGCCGCGAGGTGCAGGATTTCATCGCCTCAGACCTCGGCCCCGAAGGCATGGAAAAGGCCGTTCTCGTCGTCGCCACCGGGGATGAGCCGCCGCTGACCCGCCGCCAGGCGGCCTGGACCGCCATGGCCGTGGCGGAGCACTTCCGCGACCAAGGCCAGCATGTGCTGCTCTTGATGGACAGCGTGACCCGCTTTGCCATGGCGCAGCGCGAGATCGGCCTTGCCTCACGCGAACCGCCCACGGCCAAGGGCTACCCGCCCACCGTCTTTTCCGAACTGCCGCAGATGCTGGAACGCGCCGGTCCCGGCCCCATGGGCAAGGGCGATATCACCGCGATTTTCACCGTGCTGGTGGATGGCGACGACATGAACGATCCCATCGCCGACGCCGTGCGCGGGATCACCGACGGGCATATCGTGCTCGACCGCCGCATCGCGGAAAAGGGCCGTTATCCGGCGATTGACCTCTTGGCCAGCGTCTCGCGCACGTTGCCGGATTGTCACAGTGACGTTGAATATACGCTGCTCACGGCGGCCCATAAGGCGCTGGCGGCCCATGCCGACATGGAAGAACTGATCCGCATCGGCGCCTACCGCAGCGGCAGCAACCCCGAGCTTGACCGCGCCATCGCCTTTGCCGGCCCCTGCGAGGCTTTCCTCGGCCAGCGCAAATCCGACCACACCCCGCCCGCGACCGCCTTTGCCGAGATCGCGGGCCTGTTGGACCGCGCCGGGATCAGCCCCGGCTAGGCCCGGTCAGCGCAGGCGCCGCAGCAGGTCAAGCGAAGGCTCCCCCGTGGCGGGCAGGCCGACACTCTGCTGATAGGCGCTGATCGCCTTGCGGCTGTTCGGCCCGATCACCCCGTCGGCGCCATCGGTGTCAAAGCCCCGCGCGGTCAACCGGCGCTGAAGCTCCATCCGGTCGTCCTTGGTCAACCCATTGGCATCGGGCGGGAAGCTGCCGCGCAGCGGGCCGCCCCCGGCGATCCGATCCGCCAGATGGCCCACGCCAATCGCATAACTGTCGGAGTTGTTATAGCGTTTCAGCGCGTTGAAATTGCGGGTGACGACAAATTTCGGCCCGCCCGGCTGCGGCTGCAGCACCGTGCCCGCGCTGGCCGGCAGATCGCCCAGCTCGCCGCCCCATTTCAGCCCCTTCTGCCAGCCGTTGCGCGCCAGATAAGCGGCGGTCGAGGCCAGCGCGTCGGTGGGATCATCCGACCAGATGTCGCGCCGGCCGTCGCCGTTAAAATCCACCGCAAAGGCCTGATAGGAGGTCGGGATAAACTGCGTATGCCCCATCGCCCCGGCCCAGGACCCGGTCAACCCGCCCGCGCTGATATCGCCGCGTTGCAGGATCTCCAGCGCCGCGAGCAACTGTTTCTCAAAAAACGCCCCGCGCCGCCCGTCATAGGCCAATGTTGAGGTCGCCGAGACCACCGGCACATCGCCCCGCCGCTCGCCAAAGAAGCTCTCCAGCCCCCAGACCGCCGCCACGATCTCCGCCGCCACGCCATAGCGCGCCTCGATCGCGCTCAATGTGTTCCGGTGCCGCGCAAAGGCTGCACGGCCTTTCGACACGCGCTCGTCAGAGGCGGCGATGGCAAGGTAATCTTCGAGCGAGCGTTTGAATTCGGTCTGATTGCGGTCCCGCTTGACCACGCCGGGCAGATAGCCCGCCCCGCGAAAACCTTGGCTGAGCGTGCTGGCCGAAATCCCCTGCGCCGCCGCGCGGCTTTTGAAGGCGGCCACCCAAGCGTCATAGCCCGCGTTGGGCACGGGTTGCATATCCGTCGCCAGACCCGCCGCCGCGACAGGGCCAAGCACCCCGCCGCCGGTAGAACAGGCCGAGGTCAGCCCGAGCGCTGCAAGACCAAATGCGAATGTTCTGCGTGACTGTCTCATGTAACCTGCCTGTGCTGCACCATTGCGTTTTACGCAGCATATCGCAGGTCCGCCGCCCGACAAGGCGACTTTGCAGCCGTGGCAAGGCTTTGCCGAAGATCGGGGCTATTGTCCGGGGGTATAGAGCGGCACGGTGGACATCGACATCTTGGCCGAGCCATCCTGCACCCGCTGGCTGTGGCTGATGTAGATCAAGGTGTTGTTCTTCTGATCGAAAATCCGCTTCACCCGCAGGGTTTTGAAGATGATCGAGCGGCGTTCGCTAAAGACATTCTCGCCCTCGTCATCCATCTCGATATCGCCCATTTCAATCGGCCCGGTCTGGCGGCAGGAGATCGAGGAGTTTGACGGGTCTTCAAACCAATTGCCCTTTTGGAAGCGGTCAATCAACCCGCGTTCGAAATAGGCCAGATGACAGGTCACACCCTTGACCTTGGGGTCGGCCACCGCTTCGACAACGATATCATTGCCCAGCCAATCGACGTCGACATTGCCGACCTGTTCGGCGCTGGCGGTGGTGGCGATCAGACTGGCGGTGAGGGCGGCAAGGGCGTGTTTCATCTTCATGCCAGCCTAACGCGCCGGGGGCAGGGCGGTTCCCGCCTTGGCCGCGATATTGCCCACCGCCCCGGATGCCTTCTGCGACAAGGCACAAATCGCTTCATGCTGGCTCAGAAAGACCTCTCCGGTCAGCTCATCAAGGAAGTGGCTGCGTTGCAACCGGTCCATCACCGGGCCTTTCACCTCGCTCAGATGCAGGCGGATGTCGGCATCCTTCAGCCGGGTGTTGATCGCCTCAAGCGATTCCAGCGCCGAGAGGTCGATCTCATTCACCGCCGGGAACATCAGTACCACATCGGTCAGTTCCGGCTTCTCGGCGGCGAAACGGCCCAGCTGATCCTCCAGAAACCGCGCATTGGGGAAATAGAGGCTCTCATCCACCCGAAGCGACAGCACATGCGGCTGGGTCTCGACCTCATGGCGCAGCACATTGCGGAAATGCTCGGTCCCCGGCACCCGGCCCACCACGGCCATATGGGGGCGCGAGGTCTTGTAAAGATGCACGAGGATCGAGGTGATCACCCCCGCGCTCACCCCGGCCTCGACGCCAAAGATCAGCGTCAGCGCAATCGTCACGCTCACGGCGGCGAAATCGGCATGGCTAAAGGCCCAAGCGCGTTTCAGGATCGAGAAATCAACCAGGCTCAGCACCGCGACGATGATCGTGGCGGCCAGCGTGGCCTTGGGCAGGAAATAGATCAGCGGTGTCAGGAAAAGCGCCGCCAGCGCCAGCCCCACGGCGGCAAAGGCCCCCGCCGCTGGCGTCTCGGCCCCGGCATCGAAATTTACCACCGAGCGTGAAAATCCCCCGGTGACCGGAAACCCCCCGGTAAAGGCGGCCCCAAGGTTGGCGCTGCCCAGCCCGATCAACTCCTGATCCGGATCAATGCGCTGGCGTTTCTTGGCGGCGAGGGTCTGGGCGACAGAGATGCTTTCGACGAAGCCGATGATCGAGATCAGCAGTGCCGGGATGAACAATTCCGACAGCAGGTCCGGCGAGAAGGAGGGCAGGGTGAGCGGCGGCAGGCTCTGCGGCACTGCGCCCACAATCGCGACACCTCTTTCGCCCAGATCAAAACCCCAGACCGCCAGCGTGGTCCCGACAATCGCCAGCACCGGCCCCATCTTGGCCCCGATATCCGCCAACCGTGGTCCCAGCCCCATGCGTTTGAGCAGCGGCTTCAGCCCGCCGCGCACCCAGAACAGAAACCCGGTCGCGGTCACGCCCAGCAGCAGGGTGATCGGGTTTACTTCCCCCAGATGCGCGGCGAGGCTGGCGAGGATCTCGACCAGCGTATGGCCCTCGGCCTCGATCCCCAGAATATGCCGCAGCTGGCTCGCCGCGATCAGAATGCCCGAGGCTGTGATGAACCCCGCGATCACCGGATGCGACAGGAAATTTGCCAGAAACCCGAGCCGAAACAGGCCCAAGGCCAAAAGCATCGCGCCCGAGAGAAAGGCCAGCGTCAGCGCCGCCGTGACGTATCCTGCCGTCCCGCTCTCGGCGATATTGCCGACCGCTGCCGCCGTCATCAGCGACACAACCGCCACCGGCCCCACCGCCAGCGCCCGGCTGGTGCCGAAAATCGCATAAAGAACAATCGGCGCGATCGAGGCATAGATCCCCGCCTCGGGCGGCATCCCGGCCAGCAGCGCATAGGCCAGCGACTGCGGGATCAGCATGATCGTCACGATCACGGCGGCCAGCAGGTCTCCGGCGAACTGGTCCCGGTCATAGCGCCGGCCCCAATCGAGGATCGGCAGATATCGGGCAAGGGTGGGGAAGGTCATGTCACATTATCCATCACAGCAAAGGGCAGCCCCGCAGGGCCGCCCGGCCAAGCCTAGTCGAACCGGTTCACCGGCAGTTTCAGGTAATGGTTGCCATCATCCTCTGCCGCAGGCAGCCGCCCGCCGCGCAGGTTGATCTGCAAAGCCGCAAGGATGCGGTTCGGCAGCGCCAGGGTCGCGTCGCGGGTCTGGCGGCGTTCGATATAGTCTTCGCGCTTGGTGCCATCTTTGACGTGGATGTTGTTGGCCTTGTGCTCCGCCACGGTTGCCTCCCACATCGGCTCCTTGCGCTCCTTGGTGCCATAATCATGGCCGACATAGAGCCGCGTGTTGCCGGGCAGGGCGAGGATGTCCTGGATCGAGTCCCAAAGCTCCGTCGTCTTGCCGCCGGGAAAATCCGAGCGCGACGTGCCCGCATCCGGCTGCATCAGCGTGTCATGCACGAAGGCCGCATCGCCGCAGATGTAGGAGATCGACCCCAGCGTGTGGCCGGGCGAGAGCATCACCTTGACGTCCAGCTCACCGATCTTGAAGGTCTCGCCTTCTTCGAACAGATGGTCAAAATCGCGGTCCGGGTCAAAGGCCTCAGGCAGGTTGTAGAGGTCCGCCCAGATTTTCGCGATCTCCGGCACCAGCGCCCCGATGGCATTGGGCGCACCGGTGCGCTCTTTGAGCTGGGCCGAAGCCATGACGTGATCCGCATGGGGGTGGGTGTCCAGCACCCATTCCACGGTCAGCCCGTTCTCTTGCACAAGCTCCAAGACCTGATCCATGCTCTCGGTCGAGAAACGGTAGTTCTTCGGGTTGAAGTTCCACACCACGTCAATCAGCGCGGCCTGTTTGGTCGCCGGGTCCGCGCAGATATACTGGATCGACCCGGTGTCAGGCTCATAGATGCCCCAGACATCAGGGCTGCCGGCCCCGGTGGACGGGGAGTGGCGGACAATGGGGGAGTTCAGCGGATCGCTCATGATGCGGTTCCTTTATGTGGGTTCGGTGAAATGTCAGGTGTATGACGCGCCGCCCACATGCCTGCGAGCATGAAGGGCACGAAGATCAGCGTCCCGGTCGCGGCAAGGGGCAAGGCGGTCAGCGCCGGGCCGGGGCAAAAGCCGCCCAGACCCCAGCCGATGCCAAAGATCGCAGCGCCTGTGATCAGCTTCGGCTCCAGATCATTGCGGGTCGGCACGCGAAAGCTATTGTCGAACAGCGGTTTCTGCCGGCTGCGGAAGAGCAGGGCAAAGCCCGGCGCGGTGATGGCGATGGCGCCGCCCATGACAAAGGCGAGGCTTGGGTCCCATGTCCCGAAGACATCGAGGAAGTTCAGGATCTTGGCCGGGTTCGCCATGCCAGAGACGATAAGGCCGATGCCAAAGATCAGGCCGGAGAGAAGGGCGAAAATCTGTTTCATGTCAGCCTCCGATCACATGACGCATAACGAAAACGGTGGCAAAGGCCGTCACCATGAAGGTGACCGTCGCCACGATCGACCGCGCCGAGCCGCGGCTGATCCCGCAGACCCCATGGCCCGAGGTGCAGCCATTGCCATAGCTCGCGCCAAAGCCGACCAGCAGCCCCGCCACGGCCATCAGAACCGGGTTCGAGGGCACCCATTGCTGCGGCCAGCCGCCCGAGACCAGCAACCACAGCGGCGCGGCGAGCAGCAACCCGAACACGAACAGCGCCGAGACGCCGCGCGCTTCGCCATCGGTGCTGCGGGTGAAAATCTTGGCCGTAAGCCCGCTGATGCCCGCGATACGCCCATTGGTGGCCATCAGCAGCACCGCCGCGGCCCCGATCATCATGCCGCCGCCAAGCGACAGCCAAGGGGTAAATTCGGTTTCCATATTCCATCTCCGTGATGCGCCCGCGGCATGGCGCGGGCGGGCCTTGTATCCAACTGCCTAGAACTATATATTCGAGGTTCGTAATATTCAATGGACGTAATATGAAAAACGTGGATGATTTTCTGGACGGCGATATCGCGGGGGCGGCGGCACTGATGACGATGCTCGCTTCCGAGGCGCGTTTGCAGATCCTCTGCCGTTTGCTGCATGGGGAGCGGTCGGTGGGCGATCTGGCACAGGCCTGCGGGCTGTCGCAATCCACCATGTCGCAGCAGTTGAAAAAGCTGAAAGAGGCCGGATTGGTCGAAGGCCGCCGCGCGGGGCAGACGATCTATTATAGCGTGAAGGGTCCTGAGGCCGCGGCCGTGTTGGAAACCCTGCACAAGCTCTACTGCGCGCGCGGGGAATGACGCCGCGCGCCCGGCGATACCGGACGCGCTGATGTTCTATACATTGGCCTTTTCATTCGCATAGGATGTGACGAATGGGCCGATCTTTTCTTCCGTCAGATCAATGCCCCGCGCCTTGCCTTCCTGCAACGCGGTCTCACCGTCCCAACCCTTATCCGCCGCCAGCGCCATCAGCGTCATCGCGCCCGCCCGTTTGCCCGAGGCGCAATGCAGAAACACCGGCTGCGGCAGGTCATCCAGCGCCCAGCGGAACTCATCCACCAGCGCCGCATCGAGGCTTTCCGCCGTCACCGGGTAATGAAGATAGTTCAGCCCCAGACGCTCCGCCTGCTGGCGCTCTTCCTCGGGCGTCAGCCCGCCTTTCTCACCCTCAGCGCGGAAATTCACCACCGTCTTTACGCCTGAGGATGCCACCTGCTTCAGTGTCTCGGCATCGGGGGTGAAAAGCGCCACCGTGTGATTTGGGTCAATCGTTGCGATCTTTTGCGCGTCACTGGTCATGCTTCAGTCTCCTTTTCAATGGGATAGCCGGCGACGGTCCAGGCCTTCCAGCTTCCCGGTACATTGCGGATATTGGTGAACCCATGCGCCGCGAGCAGGCTCGACGCGATGCTGGCGCGGAAACCGCTGGCACAATAGGTGGCATAGGGCGCGGTCTTGTCGAGGTCGCTCAGCCTGTCGCGCAGCTCGCCGAGAAAGGCGTGGGTGGCACCGGGGATATGGCCGCCCTCCCATTCGTCCGGCTTACGCACGTCGAGCGGGGTGATGTCCTCCGCCTCCTTCAACTCATGCACCGAAATCTGCGGGATCTGCGCCAATGCGCGCCCGGCCTCGCGCCACGCCCCGATGCCACCGGCGAGATAGCCGCCAAAATCCGTGAACCCGGTGCGCCACAGCAGGCGCAGCGCGTCGTCCACTTCGGCATCATCTTCGGTCACCAGATAGATCGGGCGCTCGGGGTCCAGCAGCCACCCGGCCCAGACCGACAGTTCCGGACGCAGGCCGATGTTCAGGCTGCCGCGCACATAGCCGCCGCCAAAGCCCATCATGTCACGCACATCGAGCAGCTGCGCCCCGTCCTCGGCCACCTTGGCAAATGCCTCCACCGTCATCGGCGGAATGCGCGGCAGGTTGCGCAACACTTCCGGCCCCTTGGCATTCACCTTCTTCATCCGTGGGTAATGCGAGGGCACCGGCGGGGCGTCGTTCAGCATGGTCTCTTTGAACGCATCGAGGTCTTCGATCCTAGCATAGCTGTTGAACCGCCGCTCATAGCCAATGGTCGAGGACATCCGATCACCGATATTCGGCCCGCAGGCCGAACCCGCACCGTGGCAGGGGTAAATAATCACATCATCCGGCAGCGCCATGAAAACATCGCGCACCGTGTGGAACAGTTTTTCGGTCAAGGCTTCGGTCTCATCCTCGCCCAGAAGGTCCGGCCGCCCCACGCTGTCGACGAAAAACGCATCGCCCGAAAGCACGCCCCAAGGCGTCTCCTTGTCGCCGTCATAGAGCATGTAGGACATATGTTCGGGCGTATGGCCGGGGGTGAAACGCGCCTTCATCCGCATGCCGCCAAAGGTGAACTCATCCCCATCGCGCACCGCTTCATGGTCAAAACCGTATTCCGCCCCGCCCTCGGTGCTGACATAGAGCTTGGCCTGACCGCCAAGACGGTCCACCAATTCACGCGCCCCGCTGAGGAAATCGGCGTGGATATGGGTCTCAAACACATGGGTGATCGCCATGCCAAAGCGCCGCGCGGTCTCGATATAGATGCCCACATCCGGGCGCGGATCGACCACGGCGCAGGTATGGGTGGCATCGTCGCCCAGCAGGTAGGAGCATTCGGCGACGCCATCGGCGAGGATCTGTTCAAATCGCAGGGTCATGTCGTTCTCCTTTTGCGGGAAACGATAGGAGCGGCCTGCAGGTTCCAGCCCGCGCGCTGCGCAGCGTGGTGAAAACCTTTTACCTGACAAATAAAGTCGGGATTGCGAAGGGCTTTCGCTTTTGTTAGGCAGCGGCCATAGATTTCAGACGGTGCGCACCTTTCGGTGCCGCGCGCCGCCTTTCGAAACGCTCAGGGAGCCACCCATGTCGCATTCTCGTCTCGCCGCCCTCGTGGCCTTGCCTGTCCTGCTCGCCCATGCGGCGGTGGCCGAAACAAAGGTCGAAACTAGGGTCGAAGCCGCCCCGGCCCCCGCTGGGCTCCAGGTCGAATTGAACGCCGCCGAAACCAGCGAGGCGAATTGCAAGCTCACCTTCCTCATCACCAACAGGCTCGAAACAGCGCTCGACAAGGCGGTCTATGAGACCGTGCTTTTTGACCAGAACGGGACCGTTGACCGGCTGACCCTCTTTGATTTCGGCGCGCTGCCCGTGGGCCGCCCCCGCGTGCGCCAATTTGTCGTGCCGCAAACCAGCTGCGAGAATCTGAGCCGCATCCTCTTTAACGGCGCGCAGACCTGCACAGGCGAGGGGGTGGACGCGGGCACCTGCGAGAGCGATCTCGGCCTCACGTCGCGCACCGAGATTGAGGTGCTGGGCTGATGGACCCCCTGACCGATCTGCTCGCCCCGCTGCGCGACATTGCCGAAACCGGTGGCCCGGTCGTGGTCATCCTGATGGTCGTCGCGGTGCTGACCCTTGCGGTCGCGCTCTATAAGACATGGCAGTTCCGCGCCGCCGCCGTGGGCCGCCACAGGGCGCTGTCGGAGGCCGTGCGCGCATGGGAACAGGGCGACAGGCCGGCGGCAGAGGCCGCGTTGACCCGGTCCAAAAGCTATCTCGTTCCGGTGGTCAAAATGGCCATGACCACGCCCGGCGCCGGTCAGGCCCGGCTGCAGGCCGAAGCAGAGCTGCGTTTTGCCAAGCTCGAACGCGGCTTCCGGCTGCTCGATTCCGTGGCGCAGCTCGCGCCGCTGCTGGGGCTTTTCGGCACCGTGCTGGGCATGATCGAAGCCTTCCGCGCCCTGCAGGACGCAGGCGCGCAGGTCGACCCGTCGATCCTTGCGGGCGGCATCTGGGTGGCCCTTCTGACCACCGCCGTCGGGCTGGTCGTCGCCATGCCCACCGCGCTGGTGCTGAGCTGGCTGGAGCAGCGTATGGAGAACGAAAGGGTCATCGCCGACAAGGCCATCCTGACCGTGCTGCACCCCGGCCAAAGCAGCCATGCCCCGCTGGCCGAGGCCGCCCATGGCTAGGCCACGCCGCCGGCGCAACCGCTTGTCGATGACCTCGCTGATCGACGTGATCTTTCTCTTGCTGTTGTTTTTCATGCTCACCTCGACCTTCTCCAAATTCAGCGAGATCGAACTCACCGCCGCCACTTCCGGTGCCGGGGCGGCGGTGGAGGCCAAACCCTTTTTCCTGCAGCTTGACGTGGACCGCTTGCGCCTCAACGGCGCGACGGTGTCGCTCGACCGCCTCAGCGCCAGCCCGCTGGCCGAGGCCAAAGAGGGCACCCCGCTGCTGGTCTCGCTCTCTGACGCGGTCGACAGCCAGCGTCTTGCCGATCTGCTCATCGCCCTGCGTGCCTTCCCGGCGCTGCGCGTCACGGTTCTGGAGGGCTGAACATGCGCCCGCTCGCCAAACGCAAAGCGCAACGCGAACCGACCATCGCGCTGATCAACATCGTCTTTCTGATGCTGGTCTTTTTCATGGTGGCGGGCACGCTCGCGCAGCCGCTCGACCCCGACCTCAAGCTGATCGAGACCCGTGACCTCGAGGGCCGCGCGCCGCCCGATGCGCTCATCGTGCATCCCGACGGGCGTCTGACCCATGCCGCCCAAGACATCACCAACGCCGCCGATTTCGTCGCCCAACTGGATGAAGAGGCCCGCGCCAGCGTGCGGCTCCTGCCGGACCGGGCGCTGCCCGCCAAAACCCTCGTCCGCCTGACCCGCGAGCTGCGCGCCGCCGGGGCCGGGCGGGTGCTGCTGGTCACCCAAAGGGCGCTGCAATGATCCCCGGCTCGAACCTCGCCAAGCTGCTGTCCCTCGGCCTCGCCGCCGGGGCGGTTCTGGGCGCGTCCCAGTGGTTGCGCCTAGATGACAGCGCCAAGATCGCAGGCGGCGGCACGCCCGCTGCGGCCCAGCTTGGCACCCGGTTTGAGGATATGTCAGCAGGCACGCTGACCGCTCAGCCGGTGGAGGAGATCACGCCAACGCCCGCGGTCGAACCTCTCCCGCTACAGGCCGAAACGCCCCAGCCGGTCACCGCGCCCGAAGCCACACCCTTGGCCGCAGAGCAAGCGGAACCGCTCGAAACACTTCAGCCCACCGCACCTGTGGCCGCGCCCCCACCAGAGACGATCCCTCTTGCACCTCCGGCTGTGAGCGCGAGCGAAGCACCTGTTCTCCCCTCGGTGACACCGCCCGCAACCCCCACAGAGACCGCCAGCGCCCCGCCGACCGAGGCGCTCACGGCAGAGCCCGAAGCCACCCCCGCGCCGCTGCTCTCGCAGCGCCCCCAACGTCGCGATCCAGAGCGCGCGGCCGAAGCGGCTCAAGAAGCCAAACCCAAACCCGCGCCAAAACCCAAGCAGACCGCCCGCGGCAATGCCAAGCGCGACAACACGCAGGGCGCGCAAACCACGGCCCGCGCGGGCCAATCCAGCCAATCCGGCGCGCGCAAGCAGGCCGCCGCGCCTTCCGGCAACGCCGCCGCCAGCAACTACCCCGGCAAGGTCATGGCCCGTATCGCCCGCGCCGGCAAACCCCGGGTGCGGTCGCGGGGCACCGCCGTCATCGCCTTCTCTGTCGCGGGCAGCGGCCAGCTTGCCAGCGCCCGGGTGGCGCAAAGCTCCGGCTCCTCGGCGCTGGACCGGGCGGCCCTCGGGATCATCCGCAAGGCCGCCCCTTTTCCGCGCCCGCCCGCCGGTGCGCAGCGCAATTTCTCGATCCGCATCAAGGGCCGTTAGGGTAGGGGGTCAGCCCGCGGCAATCACCTGATCCACCGCCGCGCCCAGTATCTCCACGATCTGGTCGATCTCTTCTGGCGGCGAGGTAAAGGCCGGGGCCAGCAAGACATGATCCCCCGCCGTGCCATCGGCGGAGCCCTGCGACGGGTAGCAGATCATCCCCGCTTCCATCGCCGCCCGCTGCACCTTGCTCGCGACATTGCGCGTCACGTCAAAGGGCTGCTTTGCATCCCGCTCCGCCACCAGTTCGATCGACCAGAAGAGCCCGCGCCCGCGAATATCGCCGACATGGGCATGCTGGCCAAAGCGGTCGCGCAAGGCCGTTTCCAACTGTGCCCCCCGCGCCCGCACGGCGCCCAGCAGGTCACGCCGCTCGACCTCCTGCAACACCGCCAATGCCCCCGCCGTGGCCACCGCATGCGACATATAGGTATGCCCGTTCCACAGGCTGCCGCTGCCCGCCATGATCGCGTCGATCACGCTTTGGCGCGCCATCACCGCCGCGATCGGCTGATAGCCCGCGCCGAGCCCCTTGGCCATCGTGGTGATATCGGCGCAGATGCCCTCCTGCTCCAGCGCAAACAGGCTGCCCGTGCGCCCCATGCCGCACATCACCTCATCGGCAATCAACAGCACCCCATGCCGGTCGCAAATCTCGCGCACCCGTTTGAAATAGCCCGCAGGCGCAGGCTGCGAGCCGAGCGAGGCGCCAACCACCGGTTCGGCCACAAAAGCCGCCACCGTCTCCGGCCCCAGCTCCATGATCCGCGCCTCCAACTGATCCGCCAGACGCCGCGCAAAATCGGCCTCGCTCTCGCCCGGGCCTTGCAGCCGGTAGGCATAGGCCGCGTCGATATGTTCCACATCCATCAGCATCGGCGCAAATGGCGCGCGCCGCCCGGCATGGCCGCCCACCGCCAGCGCGCCGAGCGTATTGCCATGATAGCTGGGCTTGCGGGCGATGATCTTGGCCCTGGCGCTGTCACCGCGCTCCAGATGATATTGCCGCGCCAGTTTCAGCGCCGCCTCCATCGCCTCGGAGCCGCTGCCAAGATACATGACCCGGCCTTCTCCGGTGCCTTCGGGCGCATGGGCGATGAGGTAATCGGCCAAAGCCTCCGCCGGCGGGTTGGTGAAGAGGCCGGTATGGGCAAAGGCAAGCTGATCCAACTGCGCCGCAATCGCCGCCCGCACCGCGGCATTGTCATGCCCCAGGCTCGACACCGCCGCGCCGCCGCAGGCATCGAGATAGCGTTTGCCCTGCGCATCAATCAGAAAATTCCCCTCCCCGCGGATGATCACGGGCTGCGTCGCGCGCAGATTACGGTGCAATACATGGCTCATCGAAGACTCCGATCCTAAAGCTCGGCCCAATCTACCGCCCCCATCAAAGACTGCCAGCGCAAAGCCGATACAACGGTTGATTTTCCGACAATCCACCCTATGTTACGCATGAATGTTAGCGCTAACCAATCCGCCCGCTGGCCGGGCAGTCGGAGGACCCCATGACCACGAAAATCGCCATCAACGGCTTTGGCCGCATTGGCCGCTGCGTGCTGCGCGCGCTGGTAGAGAACGGCTTTGACGGGCTCGAAGTGGTCGCGATCAACGACCTTGCGGATGCTGAAAACCTGCTGCACCTGCTGAAATACGATTCCGTCCATGGCCGCCTGCCCGTAGACGCCGCACTGAAGGGCGACAGGCTCCAAATCGCCGGGCAGGGCATCCGCGTCACGGCCGAGCGTGACCCGGCCAAACTGCCCTGGGATGATGTGGACATCGTCTATGAATGCACCGGGCTTTTCACCGCGCGCGAGGCGGCGGCGAAACATCTTGAGAACGGCAGCAAACGCGTGCTCATCTCGGCCCCCGGCAAGGGCGCGGACCGCACCGTGGTCTATGGCGTCAACCACCAAGAGCTGACCGCCGAAGATGTGATCGTCTCCAACGCTTCCTGCACCACCAATTGTCTTGCCCCGGTGGCCAAAGTGCTCGACGAGAGCTTCGGGATCGAGACCGGCTATATGACCACGATCCACGCCTATACCGGCGACCAGCCGACCCATGACAGCCCGCACCGTGACCCCTACCGGGGCCGGGCTGCTGCGCTCTCGATGGTGCCGACCTCCACCGGTGCCGCCGCTGCGATCAGCCAGGTGATCCCGCATCTCAAGGGCCGCCTCGAAGGCTCCGCCGTGCGCGTGCCGACGGCCAATGTCTCGCTGGTGGACCTCTGCATCATGCCCGCCAAACCCGCCACGGTTGAGGCGGTCAACGACGCGATGGCCGAGGCCGCAGGCGGCGCGCTCAAAGGCGTGCTGGCCGTGGAGCCCGCCCCGCTGGTCTCCTCAGATTTTAACCACGACCCGCATTCATCGATCTTCGCCCCCGAGCAGACCCGGGTCACCGAGGGTGGGATGATCCGCGTGGTCAGCTGGTATGACAATGAATGGGCCTTTTCCAACCGGATGAACGACACCGCCCGCGCCATGGCCGCAGTGCTTTAATCGAAAATCCTTCGGGGGCTATCTACAGCGATGCCGCGGCGCGGCTGGCCTGATCATATTGCCCCGACATCGCCCTCAGCTGCGCCGCAATCCGGCGCAGCTCCTCGCCGGAAATATCCGTGCGGGGCAGGCCGTCCAGAAAGCAGGCCTTGCGGATCGCCCTATAGGCCTCGCAGAGCTCTGCCCCCGTCTCGGAGGTGCGATAAAATACCTCCTTGCCGCGTTTTTCGGCGCTCAGCAGTTCGGCCTTCACCAGTTTGCGCAGCGCATAGTTCACCGTATGGGTGTCTTCGATGTTCAGCAAAAAGCAGATGTCGGTCAGCCGCTTTTCGCGCCCCCGGTGGTTGGCATTGTGCAGCACGAGGATTTCCAAGGGCGTCAGATCGCCATTGCCCGCCGCCGCCATGCAACGCGACATCCAGCGGGTGAAGGCGTTATAGGCGATGATCATCCCGTATTCGAGTTCCGAAGCCTCCCAGCCCTCGCCCTCGGCCAGGTGCCGCGAGGAAACGATGCGCCGCGATGGGGCAGGGGTGTCGGGGTCTGACATGGGCGGCCTCCGGCTGTTGGACGGGATAACGTTACCAAGACGCTGATAATTTACAAGCGTTCCGCGGTGCTGCGCGGCGATTGGCCCTGCGCCGCGCCGCCAAGATCAAATTGCAACAGGTTGAAGGTCCGCGTCCCGGCCATCTTCCGGGCACGCGCCGCGCCTGTTAGGCTCGCCATAACAAAAAGACGTAAAACAGGCAGAGCAGAGATGAAAACGGGCTTTCGGGGCACGTTTGTCATCGGCTGGTCGCAAACAGAGATCGACGGTCAGGAGGCCGCGCCGGTATCGGCGCTTGAGGTGGGCGCCGCCTGGGCGTGGCGCGGCGATGTCATCCGCGTGGATGGCCCGACCGACGTGTTGCGGCTGGACCGGGCAGACGGGGCGGCAGAACTGCGCCGGCGCGCGGCGGGGCGGGTGCAGCGCCTGATCGGCGCGGCGCTGGAGGAGACGGACCATGTGCCGCCCGACCCCCCGGTCGTGCACGATGACAGCCCCTTGATGGACAACAGTTTTCTGGTCACCGACGGGGTTTGTTCCTACACGGTCACCTTGATCGATCCCGGGTGCGGGCGGCAGCCGCTGTTGATGTTCATCGACGAAATGCCGCCGCGCCATACCGAGCTTTGGGTCGTGCACCATCGGTTGGGGCGCCGCCCCGAGGCGCATCTGGCCCCGGCGGGCGCCGCGGCCGGGGTGATCTGTTTCACCCCCGGCACCCGCATCCGCACGCCGCGCGGCTTTGCCCTGATCGAAGACCTGCGCGAAGGCGATCTGATCCAGACCAAGGACAACGGCAGCCAGCCCATCGCCTGGATCGGCAGCCGCCAGATGACCGGCGCGCGGTTCCATGCCATGCCGCATCTGCGGCCGGTGCGCTTTCGGGCGGGTGCTTTGGGTCAGATGATCCCCGATGGCGGGCTGCTGGTCTCGCCCGAGCATCGCATTCTGCTGGGCGGTGCCAAGGCGCGCGAGATGTTCAACACGGATGAAGTCCTGGTCGCGGCGAAGGATCTGGTCAATGACAGCACGGTGACCGTGGATGCCGGCCTGCGCGGGATGACCTATATCCATGTGATGCTGGACCGGCATCAGGTGATCTGGGCCAATAGCGTGGAAACCGAGAGCTTTCATCCCGCCTCCGCACCGCTGGAGGCGCTGGCCGCCACGGATCGGGCGCGGCTGCTTGCCGCCTCTCCCGATCTCGGCTCCGATCCGCATCTCTATGGCGGGTTCGCGCGGCGGACCTTGTCGACCCCAGAAGCGGCGATCCTGCAGCAGGTGGCCTAGGAGCTATCGGGCCCGAAAGGGCAGGGCCGCCCCATTGGGGCCCTGCCGCAAGCCACGCGCGCGACATGGTGCGGCCAAAGGCAGCGCTTAGCCCTCCGCCGCATCCCCGATCAGCGCCGCCACAATCGCCCGCGCGCTTTCGGAATCCCATTCCGCATCGCCCTGCAGCCGCGCGATCTCGCGGCCCTCACGGTCCAGAAGCACCGTGATCGGCAGGCCCAAGACACCCATCTGGCTGGCAAGCTTCTGCTTCGGATCCTGATGCCGCGGCAGGCTGTCGATCTCGGCTTCCTCAAAGAACCGCTTGATCCCCTCGGGCGTATTGCGCCCGGTGGCGATGGTCAGAACCTGAAAGTCCTCTCCGCCAAATTCCTTTTGCAACGCATTCAACTGCGGCATTTCCTTGCGGCAGGGGGCGCACCATGTGGCCCAGAAGTTGACCAGCACATATTGGCCCTCGAAATCCGCCAGCGACATCGCCTCGCCGCTGTCCTCACGTTCAAAGGTCGCGTCAGAGGCCGCCTGCGGTGCGTCATGCACCACCAGCTTTTTCATATCACCCTCGCGCAGACCCGCGATGTCGGCGACATCGGCAAGGGCGGGGTTTGCACCTGCGACAAGCAGCGTATAAACGAAGCCGAGCACCAGATTTTTCATACGTCCCTCCAAGGGTATTCAACATGACCGACACGACCTCGAACAAGATGTGGGGTGGCCGTTTCGCCGCCGGACCGGATGCGATCATGGAGGCGATCAACGCCTCGATCGGGTTCGACAAACGGATGGCCGCGCAAGACATCAAAGGGTCGCGGGCCCATGCCGCCATGCTGGCAGCCACGGGCATCCTGACTGATAGCGATGCAGACGCGATACGGGAAGGGCTTCTCACAATCTTGTCAGAGATCGAAGAGGGCCGGTTTGAGTTTTCTGCCGCGCTCGAAGACATCCACATGAACGTCGAAGCAAGGCTGAAAGAGCTGATCGGTGAGCCCGCAGGCCGCCTGCACACGGGTCGCAGCCGCAATGACCAGGTTGCCACCGATTTCAAACTCTGGGTGCGCGACCAGTTGGACGCCGCCGACGAGGGTCTGCAAGCGCTGATCCGCGCGCTTTTGTCTCAGGCCGAGGCCGGGGCCGATTGGGTCATGCCGGGCTTTACCCATCTGCAAACCGCCCAGCCCGTGACATGGGGGCATCACATGATGGCCTATGTCGAGATGTTTGGCCGCGACCTGTCGCGCATCCGCGATGCCCGCAAACGGATGAACGAATGCCCACTGGGGGCCGCCGCGCTGGCTGGCACCTCCTTCCCGATCGACCGCGAGATGACGGCAGAGGCGCTCGGTTTCGACCGTCCCGCCGCGAACTCCCTCGACGCCGTGAGCGACCGCGACTTCGCGCTGGAGTTCATGGGCGCCGCGAGCATCTGCGCAATGCATCTGTCGCGCTTCGCCGAAGAACTGGTGATCTGGTCCTCCGCGCAGTTCCGTTTCGTGGCGCTGTCGGACCGTTTCTCGACCGGCTCCTCGATCATGCCACAGAAAAAGAACCCCGACGCCGCCGAGCTGATCCGCGCCAAAGTGGGCCGCATCTTTGGCGCCAACACCGCGCTGATGATGGTGATGAAGGGGCTGCCCTTGGCCTATTCCAAAGACATGCAGGAAGACAAGGAGCAGGTCTTTGACGCCGCCGACAACCTGATGCTGGCGCTGGCCGCGATGACCGGCATGGTGGGCGACATGACCGCCGAGCGCGAGAACCTCGCCGCCGCCGCGGGCTCTGGCTTTTCCACCGCTACCGATCTGGCCGACTGGCTGGTGCGGGTGCCGAACCTGCCGTTCCGCGACGCGCATCATGTGACCGGCACGCTGGTCGCCATGGCCGAGGCGCAGGGTAGTGATCTGCCGGATCTGACGCTGGAGCAGATGCAATCGGTGCATGCCGAGATCACCGCGGATGTTTTCGATGTGCTTGGCGTCGATAATTCGGTAAACTCGCGCATGTCCTATGGTGGCACCGCGCCGTCGCAGGTGCGGGCCCAGATTGCGCGTTGGAAGGAAATCCTGACATGAAACGCAGCTTTGCGATCCTCTCTCTGCTGACTCTCGCCGCCTGCGGTGCGGATGGCGAGCCGGTGCGGCCCACGGCGAGCACCAGTGTCACCATGTCCTCCTCGGGCGTGGCGGTCGGCACCACGCTGGGGCTGGCGCGCGGGCCGTTCTCGGTGGCGCTTGGGCTCGGCGGATGAAGGGGGCCATGCTGCTCCTGAGCCTGGCGGCGCTGGCAGCTTGCACGCCGCCTGCGCCCAAAACCCCTGAGGCCGCGCCGGTTGAACCGGGGCTGAGCGTTTCGGGCTATGGCAGCTTTGGCGTGGTAAAGACCTTCTGATGTCTTTGCTGCGGATGCTCTATCTCGGCCTCGCGGTCTGGGGTGCGCTGCATCCGATGTATTATTTCATCACATGGTTCCGCGCCGAGGGCTGGCGCCTGAGCGCCATGGTCGAGGCCTGGCATGTGAACGCCGCCACCAGCGGGCTGGTCTGGGACCTGACCATTGCCGCGATCACCCTCACGCTTTGGATCATTGCCGAGGTCGCGGTGCGCCGGAATTTCGGCGCGCTGATTGCCATTCCTGCCACGTTCTGTATTGGGGTGAGCTGTGGCCTGCCGCTCTATCTGTTCCTGCGGACAGCGCCGATCAGATAAGGCCGGACAATAGGTTTCATGCCGCCGGCGGACATATTTGGGGCCAAGAAGAGATGGATCATTTTCTTTATAAAGACGGTGTCTTGCATGCCGAAGATGTCAGCCTGGCAGAGATCGCGGCAGCGGTCGGCACGCCGGTTTATGTCTATTCCACCGCAACATTGCTGCGGCATTTCCATCTTTTCGACGACGCGCTTTCGGGCATGGACCATCTGGTCTGCTATGCGATGAAGGCCAATTCCAATCAGGCGGTCCTGCGCACGCTGGCGCAGGCCGGCGCGGGGATGGATGTGGTCTCGGGCGGCGAATACCGCCGCGCCAAGGCGGCGGGGGTGTCGGGCGACAAGATCGTCTTCTCCGGCGTTGGCAAGACCCGCGAAGAGATCGAACTGGCGCTCACCGGCGGCATTCGGCAGTTCAATGTGGAGAGCGAGCCGGAGATGATCCTGCTCGATCAGGTCGCGCGGGAGTTGGGCAAAGTGGCCCCGATCACCATTCGCGTGAACCCCGATGTGGACGCCAAGACCCACGCCAAGATCGCCACCGGCAAGAGCGAGAATAAATTCGGCATCCCGATTGCCCGCGCCCGCGAAGTCTATGCTATGGCGGCCAAGCTGCCGGGGCTGGAGATCGTCGGGATCGACGTGCATATCGGCAGCCAATTGACCGATCTCGCCCCCTTTGAGCAGGCCTATCGCAAAGTTGCGGAACTGACCGAGGTGCTGCGCGCCGAGGGGCATAACATCCGGCGGCTGGACCTCGGCGGCGGCCTTGGCATTCCTTACGAGCGGTCCAACTCGGCCCCGCCCCTGCCCACGGATTATGGGGCGATGGTGCAGCGGGTGCTGGGGCATCTCGACTGCGAGGTCGAGATTGAGCCGGGGCGGTTGATCGCCGGCAACGCGGGCGTGCTGGTGAGCGAAGTGATCTACCTCAAATCCGGCGAGGGGCGGGATTTCCTGATCCTTGATGCGGCGATGAACGATCTGATCCGCCCGGCGATGTATGACGCCTGGCATGATATCGTGCCGCTGAATGAGCCCGCAGCGGGGGCAGAGCCGCGCCCGGTGGATATCGTCGGCCCGGTCTGCGAATCGGGCGATACCTTTGCCAAACAGCGGATGATGCCGGTGCTGGGCGCGGGCGATCTTGTGGCCTTCCGCTCGGCGGGCGCTTATGGAGCTGTGATGAGCAGCGAGTATAATTCGCGGCCTTTGATCCCCGAAGTGTTGGTCCATGGCGATCAATTCGCGGTTATCCGCCCACGGCCGAGCTTTGACGAAATGATAAACCGCGATACCATCCCTGAATGGCTCTGACGGCATCCCGCCGGCGGAGCGCGGGAGCGTAATGCATGAGGACATCCACCGATAGGACAGGCGGGCTGCGCGCATTGCGCTGGCCCCTGCGGCTGACCTGGGCGGGGATGTTGGCGGAGACGGCGGTGCAGGCGCTCTGGCCGATGCTTGCGCTTTGTCTGGCGGTCATGGCGCTGCTGATGATGGGGGTGCAGGATGGGCTGACCGGCGATCTGCTCTGGGCGGCCTGGGCCTTTGTCGGTCTTGCTTTCCTTGGCACCTTGATCTTTGCGCTGCGGCGGTTTCGCCTGCCGTCGCAAATGGCGGCGCTGGCGCGGCTGGACGCAAGCCTGCCGGGGCGGCCCATTCGGGCGCTTCTGGACGATCAGGCGATTGGCGCGGGCGATGCGGCTTCGGCGGCGGTCTGGCGGGCGCATCAAAAGCGCATGGCGGCGCGGGCGGCAGAGGCGCAGCCGGTGAAGGGCGATCTGCGGGTCTCAAAGGCCGATCCCTATGCGCTGCGCTATCTGGCGCTTTTGGCCTTCATGGTTGCGCTGGTGTTCGGCTCGGTCTGGCGGCTGGGGGAGGTCACGCTGACCCCCGGCGGGGCGGGCGGTGCGCTGGCTTCCGGCCCGGTTTGGGAAGGCTGGGCAGAGCCGCCGCGTCACACCGGCAAGCCGACGCTCTATCTCAATGACCTTGAGGCCGGGGCGCTCTCGCTGCCCGAGGGGACGCTGATCACCCTGCGGCTTTATGGCGAGCTTGGCGCGCTGACGGTCGAGGAAAGCGTGTCGGGCCGCGAGGCCGCTGCGGCATCTGACCCGGCGCAGGACTTCACCCTGCGCCAAAGCGGACGCATTGCCATCGACGGGCCGGGGGCGCGGGCATGGCAGATCACGCTCTTGCCCGATGCCGCGCCACAGGTCGAACGTCAGGGGCCGCCCGAGGTCACGGCGCTTGGTGAGATGAGCCTGCCGTTTCAGGCGCGGGATGACTACGGGGTGGAGGCGGGCGAGGCGCGGATCAGCCTTGATCTGGCGTCGGTCGATCGGCGCTATGGGCTGACCCCCGCGCCGGAGCCCCGGCCCGAGATCGTCGTGCCCCTGCCGATGCCAATCGCCGGCGGGCGGCAAGAGTTCGAAGAGGCTCTGATCGAGAATTTCTCCAAACACCCCTGGGCCAACCTGCCGGTCTCGCTGCAACTTTCGGTGCTGGATGCGGCCGAGCAGCAGGGCGCGACCGAGGTCAGCCAATTGACCCTGCCGGGGCGGCGCTTTTTTGATCCGGCAGCGGCGGCGGTGATCGAGATGCGGCGCGACCTGCTCTGGTCGCGCGAGAATGCGCCGCGCATCGCGCAGGTGCTGCGGGCGGTGACCTATGCGCCGGGGGAGGATCTGCGCTCGGAAGTCATGCAGCTGCGGCTGCGGCAGTTGATCCGGCGGCTGGAACTGCGCGCGCATTTCGGGCTCGACGAAGATGTGCAGGACGAGATCGCCGAGGACATGTGGGCGCTGGCGATTGAGCTTGAGGAAGGTGTTCTGGCCGATGCGCTGGCGCGGATGCGGCGGGCGCAGGATCGGTTGAACGAGGCGATGAAGAACGGGGCGTCGCAGGCCGAGATCGCCGAGCTGATGGAAGAACTGCGCCGCGCGACAGAGGATTACCTGAAGCAGTTGCAACGCCAGCAGGCGCAGGAGGGCGAAGGCGAGGGCCAGCAGCCGCAGGGCGAGTCCATGCAGATGACGCAGGATGATCTTCAGCGCATGATGGACCGCATTCAGGAATTGATGGAACAGGGCCGCATGGCCGAGGCCGAACAGGCGCTGCGCGAGCTTCAGGAGTTGATGGAGAACATGCGCGTGACCCAGGGCCAGCCGGGGGAGGGCGAAGGCTCGCCCGGTGAGCAGGCGATGGAGGGGCTGTCGGACAGGCTGCGCGAACAGCAGGGCTTGAGCGATCAGGCGTTCCGCGACCTGCAGGAACAGTTCAACCCCGGCGCGAACGCGGGCGAGAATGAGGGCAATGAAGGCCGCGATGGCGGCCAGGGCCGCGGGCAGCGCCACGAAGGCCAGCCGGGTGACGGTGGCGAGGCGGGCCCAGAGAGCAGCCCGGAGGGCAGTCCAGAGGGGCTTGCGGGGCGCCAGCAAGCCCTGCGCGATGAGCTGCGCCGGCAGCAAAGCCGTCTGCCTGGGCAAGGCACGCCGGAAGGCGAGGCCGCCCGTGATGCTCTGGGCCGCGCTGGGACCGCGATGGACCGCGCCGGAGAGGCGCTGCGCCGCGATGATCTGGCCGAGGCGATCGACAATCAGGCGCAGGCGATGGAAGCCCTGCGGGAAGGGATGCGTGCGCTCGGTGACGCGCTGGAGCAAGAGGAGCGCGCGGGCCAGCCGGGCCAGGGCAGCGCCGAGGGCGACCGCCGCGCCGAGGCGCGTGATCCGCTGGGGCGCGAGCAGGGCGGCAACGGGGCCAACAGCTCTGACGCGCCGCTGGCGCAGGGGCCGGACGATCAGGGCCGGGCCCGGCGTCTGCTGGACGAAATCCGCCGCCGTTCGGGAGAGGCAGAGCGGCCCGAGTTGGAACGCGACTACCTCAACCGGCTGTTGGATCGCTTCTAAAAGGGGTTAACCCTGCGACTGGGTGGCCACGGTATCGAGCCAGACCAGCAGGTCTTGCACCTGCCCGTCGAGCCAGAGCCGGGCATCGTCCATCCAAGCCACATAGGAAGACAGATAGGGGTCGGCCTGCGGCAGGGTCTGCGCGATCTCCGGCGCATAGACATAGATCAGCGACAAGACGGCAGCCAGTGCCAGCATCAGGGCAAAGCCGCGCATGAAGCCGCCGGAGCGGCGCTCTTTCTGCGGCGTGTCGAGCGCGGCGGTGGGGGTGGGCCCGGCAGTCTGGCCACGGTCATGGCGCAGGGTGGAATTGATCTCTTCGATATCCGGCAAGAGCGCGCGGCGCGGGGCGCTGCCCTGGGCCTCCTCCGTCTCTGCGGGCTCAGGCTCGCCGCGCATCCGCGCCATGCGCAGACGGGCCTCCTGCGCGCGGTGGTCGGCCTCGTCCTCATGGGGGGGCGTCTCTTGCGGCTGCGCGGGGGCGGGCTCTTCCGCGTCGCGCTCTTGCGCGGGCGGCAGCGAGGCGCCGTCATCCAGCCCCAGATCGGGCTGGCTTTCCAGGGCTTCTGACTGACGCCGGCGGCGGGCTTCCTGTTCGGCGGCGGCCTCTTGGCGCAGGATCTCGGCCACCGCCGGGTCCAGCGGGCGCCGGGTGGGTGGCGGCGGGGGCGCGGCGGCAGCCTCGGCTTCGGATTTCAGATTGGGGAAGGGATGCTCGGGCGAGACATCCTCTGCGGCATCCGCAACGACATCTGCCGGTTCATCCTCCTCCAGCAGCTCATCGGAGCGGTCGGTAAAACCCGCATCGAAGGCGGCTTGCTCTTCCGCCTCCTCTTCCTCGGCGGCATTGTCCGGGTGGTGCTGAAACCAGGTCTGCCCGCAGTTCGAACATTGCACATCCCGCCCGGCCTTTGGCATCACCTCGTCGGGGACTTCGTATTGCGCGTCGCAGTTCGGGCAGATCAGCCGCATGGTACTTCCTAGGATTGTTCGAGCCTGACGGTATTCCGGGCTTCTGGATCATCAACAGGCAGCATATGTCCTAGAATTACGTAGGAAAAGTGATATCTGGGCGGGGTGCCGGGTTCTGGGTGATTGAATCCTTTCCGGTGCTGAGGCACAACAGGTCGAAGTGTTTAGGATGGTGGCGTGATAGAGCTCGAAAATGTGGCCTACAGCTATGGCGGGGGCGAATTGCTTTCGGACATCACGCTGAAACTCGCCCCCGGGTCGTTCCATTTCCTGACCGGCCCCTCCGGCGCGGGCAAGACCACTTTGATGAAGCTTTGCTACGGGGCGCTTTTGCCCACGGCGGGGCATCTGCGCCTGTTCAACACCGATGTGCGCGGCATGGGGCGCGATGACATCGCCCTGGTGCGGCGGCGTGTGGGCGTGGTGCATCAGGATGTGAAATTCCTCGACCATTTGCCGCTGACCGAGAACATCGCCCTGCCGCTCAGCGTCGCGGGCCGCCATGCCGAGGCGGGCGGCACCGATCTCGAAGAATTGATGTCCTGGGTTGGGCTGACCCACCGGGCCAATGCGCTGCCGCCGGAGCTTTCGGGCGGGGAGCGCCAGCGGGCGGCTTTGGCGCGCGCGGTGATCATGTCGCCCGATGTGATCCTGGCCGATGAGCCCACCGGCAATATCGATTGGGAAATGTCGCAGCGGTTGCTGCATCTGCTGGTGGAGTTGAACCGCATGGGCAAGACCGTGTTGATCGCCACCCATGATCTGGGCCTCATTCGCGCCACCAAAGCCCATGTGCAGGCGCGGGTTCTGCGCATCGCCAATAGGCGCATTCAACTGGCGGGGGCGGATCTGTGAAGCGGTTTGATCTGGGCGCGCTGCGCGCGATTTTCAAAGGCGACCGGCAGGCGGACCGGGTTGTGCCGCCATCGGGTTTCACCGCGCAGCTGACGCTTTTTGCCGCCGGGGCGATGGCCTTTCTGGCGGTCTTTGCCTTGGCGCTGTCACTCGCCTCGGGCCGGTTGGCCAAGGTCTGGGGGCAGGAGCTGGCGCAGTCCGCCACGGTGCGGATCGTGGCGCCTCTGGACCAGCGGGCGGCGCAGACCGAAGCGGCGCTGAAAGTGCTTCAGACCACCAAGGGCGTGGCCTCGGCCCGAGCGCTGACGGATGCCGAGCAAGAGGCGTTGCTGGCGCCCTGGTTCGGCCCGGAACTGGCGATTGACAGCCTGCCCGTGCCGCGTCTCATTGAGGTGGTCGAAGAGGGCGCGGGGCTCGACCCGGTGGGGCTGCGGCTGCGGCTGTCGGCCGAGGTGCCGGGGGCGGTGCTCGATGACCACAGCCGCTGGCGCGCGCCGCTGGTGGCGGCGGCGAGCCGGCTGCGCCTGCTCGGCTGGCTCTCCACGCTTCTGATTGCCACTGCCGTGGCCGCGATGGTGACATTGGCCGCACAGGCCGCGCTTGCGGCCAATGCGCAGGTGATCGCGGTGCTGCGTCTGGTGGGCGCGAAAGATGACTATATCGCCCGCGCTTTCATCCGCCGTTTCACCCTGCGGGCCTTGCTGGGCGCTGCCGTTGGCACGGTGCTGGGCATGGTGGCGGTGATCCTCTTGCCCGACCCGGGCGAAGCGGGCGGCTTTCTGACCGGGTTGGGCTTTGCCGGGGCCGATTGGCTGGTGCCGCTCTTGGTGCCGGTGCTGGTCGGGGCCGTGGCCTTTCTCGCCACCGGGGCCGCCGCGCGGCGCAGCTTGAGGGAATTGACATGAAGCTGCTGCAATGGGTTCGGTCGCTCACCTATATCGTGCAGGTGACCATCGCGATGCCGCTCATTGGTCTGGCCTTTGCGCCCTGGGCGATGTTTTCCAAACGCGGGGCCTATCGGGCCTGCAAGACCTATGCCGCCTGGGCGATGTGGTCGGCGCGCTGGCTGATCGGCCTGCGCTGCGAAGTCCGCGGAGAGGTGCCGCAGGGCGAGGTTCTGGTGGCGGCAAAGCACCAGTCGTTTCTGGATATCCTGATCATCTTTCACGCCCTGCCGCGGGCCAAATTCATCATGAAACGCGAAGTGCTGTGGACCCCGGTGATCGGGCAATACGCCAAGCGCATGGGCATGATCGCCGTCAACCGCGGCAAGCGCGGGCAGGCGATTACGCAGATGATGGCGGATGTGAACGCCGGGCGGCGCGAGCCGGGGCAGGTGGTGATCTATTCCCAAGGCACCCGCGTGGCGCCGGGGCTGAGCGCGCCCTACAAGGTCGGCACGGCGGTGCTCTATGACCAATTGGGCCAGGTATGCGTGCCGGTGGCGACCAACGCGGGCCACTTCTGGCCGCGCCGGGGGCTTTACCGCCGCCCGGGGGTGGCGGTGGTGGAGTTTCTGGCACCGATCGAGCCGGGGCTGGAGAAGCGGGCCTTTATGGCGCGCCTGGAGGAAGAGGTGGAGCGCCGCTCTAACGCCTTGTTGCAGGAGGCGGGGTGGCGGCCTGTGGAAGCCTGAGTTCGCTTTTTAGGCCACAGTCGCCTGAATAACTCTCGTAATAAGTGCATTTATTTCTGGAATGATCCCCCCGGCGCCGCTAGTCAGGCCCGGTAGGAAAATTCAGGAAATTTAAATGAAAAAGATTATACTGCCGCTCGCTCTTATCGCCACCGCCTTAAGCGGTTGCGCACAGAAGGCAGCGGATGTCGGGCCGACTTATGTCTCACCGCTCGCGTATCAGGGCTACTCCTGTAACCAGCTTGTGCAAGAGGCGAACCGCGTTAGCGGCAAGGTCGGCGAACTGTCCGGCGTTCAGAACAAGAAAGCCAGCAACGATGCTGTCGCCACCGGGGTTGCGTTGGTGGTGTTCTGGCCTGCCGCCTTCCTCATCAAAGGCGATAAGCAGACGGCAGCGAAGTTGGGCCGTCTCAAGGGCGAGCTGGAAGCATTGGAAAGAACCAGCGTTCAGAGAAACTGTGGCATTACATTCCGCCGGACAACCACCGGCTAGAGCCTCAATGAGAACGCATGCCGTCAATTGAGGCATGAAAAAAGGGGGCGGCCTGAGGTCGCCCCCAATCTGTTTGGCGGCACCGTGCTGAAATTCACTCGCGCGATCGCTCCCTAGCCGACGCAGGCGCCGCTTTTTCCGTGATTGACAGGCCAAAGGGACCGCCGAAGCCGATGCTTCGCGGGCCAAGATTTCACATAGTCGGGAAGCCATAAAAGTGGCGGCGCCGCCGGGCTGTGGTGGAAAAGACAGGCGTCACTCTGCATGTCTCTACGTATCGACATGACCCCGAAGGGCCCGATCTTCCGTGGATGTCGCGACGGGGAGGGTTGTAGGGCGCGGGGGTGAAGAGCCTATCACCTGAGCGCACGCAGGCCGCGCAACGCAAAGGGGCGGACCCTTGGCCCGCCCCCATTGGCTTACATATGGATCGGCCCGTCGCCGCAGGCCAGCGCGGCCTCGCGCACGGCTTCGGAATAGGTCGGATGCGCGTGGCAGGTCATCGCGAGATCCTGCGCCGAGGCGCCGAATTCCATCGCGACGCAGACCTCATGGATCAGATCGCCCGCGCCGGGGCCGATGATGTGGCAGCCCAAGATGCGGTCGGTTTCCTTGTCGGCGATCAGCTTGACGAAACCGTCCCCGGCAAAGACCGCCTTGGCCCGGGCGTTGCCCATGAAGGAGAACTTGCCGACCTTATAGGCCCGGCCCGCGTCCTTCAGCGTCGCTTCGGTTTCGCCGACGCTGGCGACCTCGGGATGGGTGTAGATCACGCCGGGGATCACGCCGTAGTTCACATGGCCGTGCTTGCCCGCGATCACCTCGGCGGCGGCCATGCCTTCGTCCTCGGCCTTATGGGCCAGCATCGGGCCTTCGATCACGTCGCCGATGGCGTAGACGCCTTTGACGGAGGTCTCCCACTGCTCGTTCACGGCGATCTGGCCGCGTTCGGTCAGTTTCACGCCGAGACCGTCGAGCCCCAGCCCCTTGACCACCGGCTTGCGGCCGGTCGAGACCAGCACCACATCGGCGTCGAGCTCATGCTCGCTGTCGTCCTTGCGCAGCTTGTAGCTCACTTTGGCCTTCTGGTTGCTCACCTCGGTCTTTTGCACGGCCGCGCCCATGATGAAGTTGAAGCCCTGTTTCTTCAGCATCCGCTGGAAGGTCTTCTGCACCTCGGGATCCATGCCCGGAGTGATCGCGTCGAGGTATTCGACCACGGTGATCTCGGTCCCCAGACGGGCATAGACGCTGCCCAGTTCCAAGCCGATGACACCGGCGCCGATCACCACCATCTTTTTCGGGATCTTGCCCAGTTCCAGCGCGCCGGTGGAGGTCACAACGGTCTTCTCGTCGACCTCAACGCCGGGCAGGGCCGCAGGCTCGGAGCCCGACGCAATGATGATATTCTTGGCCTCATGGACCTCGTCACCGACCTTGACCTTACCCGCCTCGGGCACCGAACCCCAGCCCTTGAGCCAGTCGATCTTGTTCTTCTTGAACAGGAATTCGATGCCCTTGGTGTTGGTCTCGATCGTCTTGTCTTTGTAGGTCAGCATCTGTTTCCAGTCGACCGACGGGGCTTTGCCCTTCAGGCCCATCTCGCCGAAGTTATGCTCGGCCTCATGCAGCATATGGGTGGCGTGCAACAGCGCCTTGGAGGGGATGCAGCCGACATTGAGACAGGTGCCGCCCAATGTCTCGCGGCCCTCCACACAGGCGGTTTTCAGGCCCAGTTGCGCGCAACGGATGGCGGCAACATAGCCGCCGGGGCCGGAGCCGATCACGATGACATCATAGCTCGACATGGGGGGTCTCCTTAGCAGTCGGGTGGTGCAGGCAAGGTATGAGGCGCGGGTTTCAGGTGCAAGCGCCGCTGCCTGCGGGTGTTGGGGGAAAGGGTTAAATGAGGGCCGCCAGCAGCATCAGCATGGTCGCGGCAAAGCCCACGATCCAGATCAGCGAGCGATGCGGGCGCAGGCCCATGGCATAGGCGGGGACATAGAGGATGCGGGCGATGAGATAGACCCAGGCGCAGGTGGCGGTGAAAGCGGTGTTCTGGCCCGACATCTGCACCACGCCGACGGCGATGCCAAACAGGATCAGCCCTTCGAAATGGTTGTCGAGCGCGCGCCCCAGACGGGCGGTGCGGTCCGACAGCGCGCGCGACGGCGCCCGGTCCCGCGCGGACATGGTATAGCCGGGGCCAAGATCGCGGTTGGCAGGGACGGCGTAGGTTACGAATTGCACCCCTTGCAGCAGCGCGGCAAGGGCGAGGACGGTAAGCTCTGGGGTCATGCGTTTTTCACGAAGAAAGCGGAAGTATGGGTCACGGTGTCCTTGTCATCGCTGCTGAGCGCATTGGAGCGGGTCAGCCATTCCTCGGCCTTTTTGCGGTCGTTCACATCGAGCAGAACGCTGGCCTTGGTGCTGCTGTCGGCGTGCTGCCAGATCTGCATCACCGTCAGCCCCGCATTGCGCCGCGCCTCGGTGTCGGCGTCAAAGGCGTCTTTCCAAGCGGTGAAATCGGTGACGTCGAGATGGCAGATCATTTGCATCGGATTGCCCTTTCAAAGCGCGTGGAAATAGAGAACGGCGGTGGCGGCATAGCCCGCGAGCCAGGCCAGCGTGCGGATCGTCGGCACGCCGAGCGCATAGACGATAAGATAGATGATCCGCGCCAGCAGAAAGACCTGCGCCGCCAGCAGCGTGGCGCTGTTGTTGCGGCCCAGCATCTCGACCAGCAGCACGGCAGGCGCGAAAAGCGCCAGCGCCACCACGGAGTTGTCCAGCGCGCGGCCCAGACGGGCGGTCATGCCGGTGGTGGTCCGCGTCTCGTCCCGCGCGGACATGAGATAGCCCATCGAGAGCTGCCGGGTCGCGCCCAGCACCTGCAAGAGGATCGTCAGCATGACCAGAAGGCCATAGGCGGCGAGGAGGGTTGTTTCACTCATGGTCCGGTCCTTTCGTTCAGGAGGCGTTCCTCCAATGTCGTCAGGCAGATAGGGCGGGGGTTGCCCCCCGCCCAGTCTATCACAGATCCATCAACAGGCGACGCGGATCTTCCAGCATCTCTTTGACACGGACGAGGAAGGTCACAGCGCCCTTGCCGTCGATGATCCGGTGGTCGTAGCTGAGCGAGATATACATCATCGGACGGATCACGACTTCGCCGTTGATCGCCATCGGGCGGTCCTGAATCTTTGCCATGCCGAGGATGCCGGACTGCGGCGGGTTCAGAATGGGCGCGGTCATCAGCGAGCCATAGACACCGCCGTTGGAGATGGTGAAAGTGCCGCCGGTCATGTCGGCCATGGTGAGCTTGCCGTCACGGGCCTTCTTGCCCATGCTGTTCACCGCCTTTTCGATCTCGGCAAAGGACATCGCATCGGCGTCTTTGATCACCGGCACCACCAGACCCGTGGGCGTGCCCGCGGCGACGCCCATATGGACGTAGTTCTTGTAGATGATGTCGGTGCCGTCGATCTCGGCGTTGACCTCGGGGATCTCTTTCAGCGCGTGGCAGCAGGCCTTGGTGAAGAAAGACATGAAGCCCATGCGGACGCCATGTTTCTTTTCAAAATCAGCCTTATAGGCATTCCGCAGCGCCATGACCTCGGTCATGTCGACCTCGTTGAAGGTGGTCAGGATCGCGGCGGTGTTCTGGGCCTCTTTCAGGCGGCGCGCCATGGTCTGCTTGAGGCGGGTCATCTTGACCCGCTCTTCGCGGGCGGCGTCATCAGGGGCGGAGGCGGCGCGGGGCGCGGCGGGTTTGGCCTCGGCCTTGGGCGCGGCGGAGGTGCCGGCGGCCAGGGCTTTGGCGACGTCTTCCTTCATCACCCGGCCATCGCGGCCCGAGCCGGTGACCTGATCGCGGCTGATGCCCGCTTCGGCCATGGCTTTCTTGGCGGAAGGCGCGTCTTCGACGTCTTTGCCGGAGGTATCGGCGGCTTTCGCCTCGGGCGCGGCGCCGGCGCCGGATTTGGCGTCATCGCCCTTGGGCGCAGCGCCTGCGCCGCTGCTCAGCACGGCCAATGTGGCCGAAGCCTCAACCGTGGTGCCTTCGTCGGCAAGGATTTCCACCAGCACGCCCGCGGCGGGGGAGGGCACTTCGACGCTGACCTTATCGGTCTCCAGCTCGCAGAGCATCTCATCGGCTTCGACGCTGTCGCCGACCTTCTTGAACCATGTGCTCACGGTCGCCTCGGTCACCGACTCGCCCAAAGTGGGTACCTGCACGTCGATGCTCTCGCCTTCGCGCGCGGCCACCTCGGCGGAGCCGGCGTCGATCGACTTGGGCGCATCGCCGCCGCGGTCGGACTGGGACACAGCCTGCTGGTCCTGCGCGGCTTCCTTGGCTTTCGGCGCGGCGTCCGAGCCGGAGTCGCCTTCGCTGACATTGGCCAACAGCGCGTCGACACCCACGGTGTCGCCTTCTTGCGCGACGATCTCGCTCAATGTGCCAGCGACGGGGCTGGGCACTTCGACGGTGACCTTGTCAGTTTCCAGCTCGCAGAGCATTTCATCCACCGCGACGGTATCGCCGGGCTTTTTGAACCATGTGGCAACGGTGGCTTCGGTGACGGATTCGCCCAACGTTGGGACGCGTACTTCGCTTGTCATGGTTTACTTTCCTTTGATGGTCAGCGCCTCGTCAACGAGGGCGGCTTGTTGTGCTTTGTGCTGGCTGGCCAGACCCGTGGCGGGCGAGGCAGAGGTGGCGCGGCCGACATAGGTCGGGCGGCCGTGATCGGCGTTGATGCGGCCCAGGACCCATTCGATATTGGGCTCGATGAAGGACCAGGCGCCCTGGTTCTTGGGCTCTTCCTGGCACCAGATCATCTCGGCCCCTTTGAAGCGTTCCAATTCCTTCACGGCGGATTGCGCGGGGAAGGGGTAGAACTGCTCGAAGCGCAGAAGGTAGATGTCGTCGATGCCGCGGGCGTCGCGCTCTTCGAGCAGGTCGTAATAGACTTTGCCCGAACACATCACCACGCGTTTGATCTTGTCATCCGCCACCAGTTGCGTGTCGGAGTTGCCCTTTTGCGCATCGTCCCAGAGCACCCGGTGGAAGCTGGAGCCGGTGGTGAAATCCTCGGCCTTGTTGACGGCAAGCTTGTGCCGCAGCAGGGATTTCGGCGTCATCAGCATCAGCGGCTTGCGGTAGCTGCGGTGCAGCTGGCGGCGCAGGATGTGGAAGTAGTTGGCAGGCGTGGTGCAATTCGCCACGATCCAGTTGTCGCCGCCGCACATGGTCAGGAACCGCTCCAGACGGGCCGAGGAGTGTTCCGGGCCTTGCCCTTCATAGCCGTGCGGCATCAGGCAGACGAGGCCCGACATGCGCAGCCATTTGCTTTCACCCGAGGAGATGAACTGGTCGAACATGATCTGCGCGCCATTGGCGAAGTCGCCAAACTGGGCTTCCCAAAGCGTCAGCGCATTGGGTTCGGCGAGGCTGTAGCCGTATTCAAAGCCCAGCACCGCATATTCGCTGAGCATGGAGTCGATGACCTCATATTCGGCCTGACCTTCGCGGATGTGGTTCAGCGGATAGTAGCGGTCTTCGTTCTCTTGGTTGATGAAGGCCGAATGCCGCTGGCTGAAGGTGCCGCGGGTGCTGTCCTGCCCCGAGAGGCGGACCTTGTAGCCCTCGGTCATCAGCGAGCCAAAGGCCAGCGCCTCGGCGGTGGCCCAGTCGAAGCCTTCGCCACTGTCGAACATCTGTTTCTTGGCTTCCAGCAGGCGGCCAATGGTTTTGTGCAGCGGGAAACCCTCGGGCACGGTGGTCAGCGCCTTGCCGACATCGGCCATGGTTTCCGGGGCGATGGCGGTCTTGCCGCGCTGGTAGGATTTGTTCTTCTTGTCCATGCCGGACCATTTGCCGTCCAGCCAGTCGGCCTTGTTGGGGCGGTAGTCCTTGCCGGCCTCGAATTCCTCTCCCAGATGTTTCTGGAAGGCGGATTTCATGTCCTCGATCTCGCCCTCGGGGATCAGCCCGTCTTTGACCAGACGTTCGGTATAGAGGCTGAGCGTGGTCTTTTGCTGCTTGATGCTCTTGTACATCACCGGGTTGGTGAACATCGGCTCGTCGCCTTCGTTGTGACCGAAGCGGCGATAGCAGAAGATGTCGATCACCACGTCCTTGTGGAATTTCTGACGGAACTCGGTGGCCACGCGGGCGGCATGGACCACGGCTTCGGGATCGTCACCGTTGACGTGGAAGATCGGCGCCTCGACCACCAGCGCGTTGTCGGTCGGGTAGGGCGAGGAGCGCGAGAAATGCGGCGCGGTGGTGAAGCCGATCTGATTGTTCACCACGATATGCATGGTGCCGCCGGTCTTGTGCCCCTTGAGGCCCGAGAGCGCGAAACATTCCGCCACGACGCCTTGGCCTGCAAAGGCCGCGTCGCCATGCAGCAGGATCGGCATCACGGCGGTGCGATCCGTGTCGTTGAGCTGGTCCTGCTTGGCGCGGACCTTGCCCAGCACCACCGGGTTCACCGCTTCAAGATGCGAGGGGTTGGCGGTCAGCGACAGATGCACCTCATTGCCATCAAACTCGCGGTCCGACGACGCGCCGAGGTGGTATTTCACATCGCCCGAACCATCGACGTCATCGGGTTTGAAGCTGCCGCCCTGAAATTCGTTGAAAATCGCCCGGTAGGGTTTCTGCATTACATTGGCGAGCACCGAAAGGCGGCCCCGGTGGGGCATGCCGATGACGATGTCCTTGACGCCCAGCTGGCCGCCGCGCTTGATGATCTGCTCCATCGCGGGAACGAGGCTTTCACCGCCATCGAGGCCGAAACGTTTGGTGCCCATGTATTTGACATGCAGGAACTTCTCAAAGCCTTCGGCCTCGACCAGTTTCGTCAGGATCGCCTTGCGGCCTTCCTTGGTAAAGGCGATCTCCTTGCCGTAGCCTTCGATGCGTTCCTTCAGCCAAGCGGACTGCTCGGGGTCGGAGATATGCATATATTGCAGCGCGAAAGTGCCGCAGTAGGTCGAGCGCACGATGTCGACGATCTGCTTCATCGTGGCCACTTCGAGGCCGAGCACATTGTCGATGAAGATCGGGCGGTCCATGTCGGCATCGGTGAAACCGTAGGACTTGGGATCGAGCTCGGGCTGTTCGCCCATGTCGCGCATGCCCAGCGGATCGAGATGCGCGGCCAGATGGCCGCGGATGCGGTAGGCGCGGATCAGCATCAGCGCGCGGATACTGTCCAAGACGGCGGCGCGGATCTGATCGTCAGAGACCGGCACGCCTTTCTCTTCGGCTTTCTTTTTGATCTTGTCGCCTGCCGCGGCGGCCTCTGAGGGTTCGGGCCAGACGCCGGTCAGCGCGCCCATCACATCGCCGGCAGGGGCGGGGGGCCAATCGCGGCGCGCCCAGGAGGGGCCAGCGGCCTCGGCCTGTGCGGTTTCGGCGTCATCGCCCATCGCCGCAAAGAACGTTTGCCATGCCTCGTCCACCGCGTTGGGATCACTGGCATAGCGGGCGTACATCGCCTCAAGATATTCCGCGTTTCCGCCTTCCATGAAGGAGGACGCGTGGAACTGGTCGTTGGCGGGATGGTCGGTCATTGGGTCACCTTTGTTCGGCGGGGCAGACGGGTCGGCGTCAGAATCAGGATAGGTCTATAGTCAGGCCACAGGCGGAGGGCCATAGGCATTGGGCGCGGGGTCGGATGGGCGGGTCAGCCACCAAAGGAAGACCAGCGAAACAACGAGTTGGATCAGGCCGAGAACGGCGAAAAACGCCATGCCGCCCATGTTTCCCATCATCCCGTCCATATGCTCGATCTGGGCGGCAGGGTCGCTGCCCATCATCATCGCGTCAGGGTCGGGCATGGCGGGGGTGAAGAGGCTCATCAGCAGGCTGAGGGCGGCGGGAATGACGATGTACCAGCCGGGCCTGCCGGTGTCTTGCAGGCGGCGCGCACCGGCGGCGAGCAGCGGCACGATCACGGCAAGGGTGAAGACAAGGTTCAGCGGCGCCCAGATCAGCGAGGTCACAATGCCGCCGATCACCACGGCCAGAAAGAACCACCAATATTCAGAGCGCGAGGCGCGGCCCTGAAAGCGGGCGTATTTCTCTGTCAGGCAGGTTTTGATCGAAGTCTGAAAATCCATCGTGCCCTCCTTACTCAGCGGCGTGGCCGGGTGATCTGTGGTCGCCTACCGCGGAGGATAGCCCTCCGCGGCAATTTTCAAAGGGGCGGGCAGGGCGCCAGCCCCGGGGGCATCAGCCCTTGTCGATCGCTTCCTTGACCGCTTCGCCCAGTGTCGCGGGGCTGTCGGCCACGACGATACCGGCTTCTTTCATCGCCTCGATCTTGCTCTCCGCGTCGCCTTTGCCACCGGCGACGATCGCGCCAGCGTGGCCCATGCGGCGGCCGGGAGGGGCGGTGCGGCCCGCGATGAAACCGGCGGTGGGCTTCCAACGGCCCTTCTTCTTCTCGTCGGCGAGGAACTGCGCCGCTTCCTCTTCGGCGGAGCCGCCGATTTCGCCGATCATGATGATCGATTGTGTTTCGTCATCGGCAAGGAACATCTCCAGCACGTCAATATGCTCGGTGCCTTTGATCGGGTCGCCACCGATGCCGACGGCGGAGGACTGGCCGAGGCCCATGTCGGTGGTCTGCTTCACGGCCTCATAGGTCAGGGTGCCCGAGCGCGACACGACGCCGACGGAGCCGCGGCGGTGGATGTGGCCCGGCATGATGCCGATTTTGCAGGCGTCGGGCGTGATGACACCGGGGCAGTTCGGGCCGATGAGGCGCGATTTGGCGCCTTCGAGCGCGCGGGCGACGCGGGCCATGTCCAGCACCGGGATGCCTTCGGTGATGCAGACGATCAGCTCCATCTCGGCGTCGATCGCCTCAAGGATCGAGTCAGCTGCGAAGGGGGGCGGCACGTAGATCACGGAGGCGTTCGCCTCGGTCGCGTGTTTGGCTTCATGCACGGAGTTGAAGACCGGCAGGTCGAGATGCGTCTGACCGCCTTTGCCCGGGGTCACGCCGCCGACCATCTTGGTGCCATAGGCGATGGCCTGTTCGGTGTGGAACGTCCCCTGCGAGCCGGTCAGACCCTGACAGATGACTTTGGTGTTTTCGTTGACTAATACGGCCATGATTTCTTCCTTGGTCGGTGATATGTGATCCCGGGGCTGGCCCCGGGGGCGTCAGGCGCGCTGCGCCCGGTTGGTGGGATGCGCTGCGTCCGGCGGCGCGCCGGGCCACAGCAGGATGGCGGCGAGGAACATGAGCGGGATGCCAAGCTCCCCGATCTCCTCGACGACGAGAGCGGTGCGTTCGGCATCGGCGGAAATCTCGATCCCCAGCGGGGCGAGTTTGCGCGCGATACCGTCGAGCAGTTTGTAAGCGACGGTGAAACCGATCCCGAGCAGGACCGCCCCGGCCCAGGCCCGCCCGCGAATGAGCGCGGCCATGAAGGGCCGGGCGTGGCGCCAGAGCATGAGCAGGATCGCGGTCACGATCACAACGAGGATCAGCCCCGCGATCAGCCGTTCGCCCAGCGGGACATTGTCGCCGGTATATTGCCGCGCCTTGAACAGGCCGCGGGTGAAGAGGGACTTATCAAGATCCAGCTCGCGCCCCGCCATGACGGCCAGCACCAGCGGCAGATACCAGACCCGCAGAATACCACCGCGCAGGGTCCAGATCAGCGCGGCGATGCCGAGCAGATAGCCCAGAACCGAGAGGCTTTCGTAAAAGCCGCCTTCGGCCAGCAGCGTGGTCTGCGTGGCAGCGGGCAGGGCGTTCACGATGACCATCTGCACCGCGAAGAAGGCGAGCAAGCCTAGAAGCAGCGCCCAGCCCATGCGGCGAGAGGCGAAGACCCGCGTCATAGGCCCCCCTTTCGCGAGGCGCTGTCGCGCTTGGCGGCTGGGGTGGTATGGGGCGACAGGCGGGGCATCAGTAGAGCGCCTCGTCCTGATCGACCAGCAGGTCCAAAAGCCGCAGGGCGAGCAGACCGCCGCCCATGATCATCAGGCTGCGCCCGATGGAACCGGTGAGGTTCGAGGGCAGCAGCATCGCCAAACCATCGCGCGATTTACGCGCCGCACGGCGCAGGCCACGGTCCCGGCGGTGGTTGTGCGCGGGCTCGGGCAGACGCAGGGCATCGGGCTGCCATTGGCGGATCAACAGCCCCGCGCCCAATAGGGCGATCCCCGCGAGAACGGGCGAAGATTTGGGAGATTGATCCATGCTGACCTCGTTGCATCCTTGGCTTGCTGCATCGTCGCATTTGCCCTGCCGCAGCGGGGCGGCAAAGACGGTGGCGGGCCACTCCCGACAGGGAGCGGGAGTGGCCGGGAAGGGGTTTAGCCCTTCACCGCTTTCACGATTTTCTGCGCGCCATCTTTCAGGTCGTCGGCGGCAATCACATCCAGACCGGAATTGTTGATGATCGCCTTGCCTTCTTCGACATTGGTGCCTTCGAGACGGACCACCAGCGGCACTTGCAGGCCGACCTCTTTCACCGCGGCGACAACGCCTTCGGCGATGACGTCACAGCGCATGATGCCGCCGAAGATGTTCACGAGGATGCCTTTGACGTTCTCATCGGAGGTGATGATCTTGAAGGCTTCGGTTACTTTCTCCTTGGTCGCACCGCCGCCCACGTCGAGGAAGTTGGCAGGCTCGGCCCCGTAGAGTTTGATGATGTCCATGGTCGCCATGGCAAGGCCCGCGCCGTTCACCATGCAGCCGATCTCACCGTCGAGCGCGATGTAGTTCAGGTCATATTTGGAGGCTTCGAGTTCCTTGGCGTCTTCCTCGGTCTCGTCGCGCAGGTTGGCGATGTCGGGCTGGCGGTACATGGCGTTGCCGTCGAAACCGACCTTGGCGTCGAGCACTTTCAGGTCGTTGCCGGGCATGACGATCAGCGGGTTGATCTCCAGCATCTCCATGTCCTTCTCGATGAAGGCTTTGTAGAGCTGACCCATCAGCTTGACACATTGTTTGACGGCAGCACCTTCGAGGCCCAGCGAGAAGGCCACGCGGCGGCCATGGTAGGGCTGGTAGCCGGTGGCCGGGTCGATGGAGAAGCTGAGGATTTTCTCGGGGGTCGCTTCGGCCACTTCTTCGATGTCCATGCCGCCTTCGGTGGAGCAGACAAAGGAGATGCGGCTGGTCTGGCGGTCGACCAGCAGGGCAAGGTACAACTCACGCTCGATGTCGGAGCCGTCTTCGATGTAGATGCGGTTGACCTGTTTGCCTGCCGGGCCGGTCTGGTGTGTGACCAGGGTCTTGCCCAGCATCTTCTTGGCTTCTTCAGCGGCTTCTTCCACGGATTTGGCGAGGCGTACGCCGCCCTTTTCGCCCGCGCCGGCTTCTTTGAAGCTGCCCTTGCCGCGGCCACCTGCGTGGATCTGGGCTTTGACCACCCAAAGCGGGCCGTCCATCTCGCCCGCTGCGTTCTTGGCGTCTTCGGCTTTGAGCACGACACGGCCGTCGGAGACAGGGGCGCCATAGCTGCGCAGGAGGGCTTTCGCCTGATATTCGTGGATGTTCATGAAAAACGGTCCCGTTTCTGTTCCAGTTGCCCCTTAGTATGGGGGTGACTCTCGTTCCTGTAAGGGTTTTTGCGAAGAAAGTCAGCTTTGGCCAGCTAAAAATAGCTTTTGTGATCACACGTCGAAACCGTGTGATCACAAAAGGGAGGAACCGCTGCGAATCGGCTGAATTTTGCTTAAAATTGGGGGGATGGCTGGCCCGGCGGTCGTGCTGGGCCGGCCCCTTAGCGCGGCATGAGCGCCCAGTAATCGAGGTCAAGCAAAACCTCGGGGCGGTATTTGCCGGCCGCATCGCGCAGTTCGAAAGGTGCTGCGCCCTTGGTGGCCACCAGACGCAGGCGGATGGCGCCGACGCCGGGGGCCGAGGTCTCGGATTTGTCCAGAACTTCGGACCAGGCGCGGATGGTGTCGCCCGCAAGGCAGGGGTTGGCATGGGCGCCGCCGTTGAGACCCGCAATCATCTGCGCATTGGCGAGCCCGTTGAAGGACAGCGCACGGGCCATGGAGATCACATGGCCGCCATAGATCAGCCGCGTGCCATCGGGACGGGCGGCGGTGTCGAAATGCACTTTGGCCGTGTTCTGCCAGAGGCGGGTGGCCATCATATGTTCGGCTTCTTCCACCGTGACGCCATCGACATGGTCGATCTTTTCGCCAATCTCATAGTCGCCCCAGCGGTGCGGCTCCCCGGCGAGGGTGAAATCGTACTTGGTGAAATCCAAACCCTGCGGAATGTGCAACTGATCGGCGCTGAGGGCTGCGGGCAGCTCCGGCACCGTGGTTTCGGGCGCGGGGGCGTCCACGTCGCCTTTGCGGACCATGACCCAGCGGACATAGTCCAGCACCTTTTCGTCCTTCTGGTTCAGCCCCGTGGTGCGGACCCAGACCACGCCGGTCTTGCCGTTGGAGTTCTGCTTGAGGCCAATGACTTCGCTTTCCGCGCGTAGCGTGTCGCCGGGCCAGACCGGGGCAAGCCAGCGGCCCTGGGCATAGCCAAGGTTGGCCACGGCATTGAGCGAGACATCCGGCACGGTTTTGCCAAAGACGATGTGAAAGGCGATCAGATCATCAAGCGGGCTGGCGCTGAGCCCGCAGGAGCGGGCGAAACTGTCCGAGGAATAGAGCGCGTGGCGGGCCGGGTAGAGCGCGTGGTAGAGCGCGCGTTCGCCCGCGCCGACGCTGCGCGGGACAGCGTGATGCAGCCTGTCGCCCAGACGGTAGTCCTCGAAAAAACGGCCTTGGTTGGTCTTGCTCATCACTGCGCGCCCAGTTTGATGTCAGGCGTATAGGTGCCCGGCGCGTCTTTCACCACGGCTTGGCCGCAGCGCATGACACCGGCCTTATGGTCCCATGTCTGGGTCGGGGAGCCGTAAAGCTCCCAGCCCTTGTTCAGCGCTTCGGTGACCTTGTGACAAAAAGCGGAAGTGTCCTCTTCGGACAGGAAACGGTAGACTTTCATGGCAGGCTCCGGGTCAATGGGGGAAGGGGCTGACGCCCAGCCACATGTGGATGGCGGCGACGAGGGCAAAGAAGATCGCGGAGATCACGATCAGGCGGATATAGGTGGCGCGGCCGGCGTGGGGCGGGGGTGTCCAGTTTGGCTCGGTGCGGTTGATCAGGATCACCTCGCTGACCGCCCAGCCCAGCATCGTGCCGAAGAGCAGGATCGAGGCGAGGTCACCGTTCACCAGAAGATGCGCGGTGGCCCAGATCTTGACCGCGAGCAGCTGCGGGTGGCGGGTTTTATAGGCGGGCCAGGCCTTGGCCCCCTTGGCCGCGCTGGAGCCGAAGACCCAGAAGGCCAGCAGCATCAGCAGGTTGTTGAGATGTGTGAGGAAACTCGGCGGGCTCCAGACCGGGATGAACTCCGCCATACGGTAGCCCCAGATGATGAGGGCAAGCGCCAGAACCAGCAGCGCCGCCACCGCGCCCCGGCCTGCGTTGCCCATCCGGGCGCGTTGCGCGGGCATCAGCCGTTTGAAAAGATGGGCGCCGACCCAAAGGATCAGGCCGAGGATAAGGATTGTCATGATGTGGGCTCCGGGCTCATGGCTGCAATGGCCTCCAGTTTTGCCAGTGTTTCCCGGGCGGTGGCAACATGTAGATTCTCAACGATTTTGCCATCGACCACGGCGACCCCTTGGCCTGCGGCCTGCGCCTCCTCATAGGCGTCGATCTGGCGCCGGGCGAGGGCGGCTTCGTCATCCGAGGGGGTGAAGGCGGCATTGGCGATGTCGAGCTGGGCGGGGTGGATCAGCGTCTTGCCGTCAAAGCCCATGTCGCGGCCCTGGTCGCATTCGGCGCGCAGGCCGTCTTCGTCTTTGAAGGCGTTATAGACCCCGTCGATGATCGCCACACCATGCGCTTTGGCCGCGAGCAGGCAGAGGCCAAGCCCGGTGACCAGCGGCAGGCGGTCGGGGCGGAAGCGGGTTTGCAGATCTTTCGCCAGATCATTGGTGCCCATGACCATGGCCTGCAATTGGCGGTGCCCGGCGATGGCGGCGGCGTTGAGCATGGCGCCGGGGGTTTCCATCATTGCCCAGAGCGGGACGTCGCCCACGATCTCGGTCAGTGCTTCGAGATCGGCGGGGGAGCCGACCTTGGGCAGCAGGATCGCATCGGGCCTCATCGCGGCGGCGGCGCGGGCGTCTTCGGCGCCCCATTCGGTGTCGAGCCCGTTGATCCGCACCACCCGCATCCGCGCGCCATAGCCGCCGGTGGCCAGCGCCTCGGCCAATGTTTCACGTGCAGCGATTTTCTCATCTGGGGAGACCGCGTCTTCGAGGTCAAAGATGATCGCGTCACAGGCCAGGCCGCGCGCCTTGTCGAGCGCGCGGGGCTTGGAGGCGGGGATATAAAGGACGGACCGCAGCGGGCGTGTGGTGGCTGTCATGGCAGGCTCCTTGACTGAATAACATTGTTGCGCGCAGAGGGGCATTTTTGTGCGATAACTTCAAGCCTAAACATGCCGCAATGCAGCAAAGGTCAAATGTGACGGGCATGAGCACGGGCGGTTAACCATTAATTCAGCGCTTCGCCGCAGTCTGATCCCATCGCATCCGACCCTGGGGCAGTGCCGGGGCGGATACAGTCATCTTAACCGGGGCGGCCCCGGTCTGATCGGGAATACCCCGCGCCAGCGGATCAGAGGGCCCCGCCTTTCGAAATGAAGGCAAATGCTATGACACGCACGACCAAGATCATTCACCTTGCCATGCTGACCGCCGCAGCCGCTTTGATGCTGGCCAAGACCACCGAGGCGGGCGGCCACACCCCGCGCAACTGCGGGCCGCGCGCGGCGGTGGTGACCCGGTTGGCCGATGGCTATGGCGAGACCCGGCAGTCCATGGGGCTGGGGGGCAATAATGCGGTGGTTGAGGTTTTCGCGTCGGACGAGACCGGCAGTTGGACCATCACGGTGACCGGCACCAATGGCATCACCTGCATGGTCGCTTCGGGCCAGGGGTTCGAGGAATTGGCGGAAGCCTTGCCCGCCAAGGGCAGCGACGCCTGAGAGCCTCGGACAGTTCAGAAAGCAAAGGCGGCCATCGGTCGCCTTTTTCTTTTGGATGCAGGGTTTTGGCCTTTGCGTGTCCCGCCCATAGCGCCGAAAGTATTTAGCGGCTTTTTCCCGGCCCGAGGGAACCGGAAGGGGGGATCGGGGTTGTGGTTTCAGAAGAGCAAATGACGCTCGCCATCTGGAAGGAGAATTTACAATGAAACGTTTTCTGGGCACGACAGCGATCGTATTGACCATGACGGGCGCGGCCTTTGCCGATGCGCATACCGAAGGGTTCGGTAGTGTCGCTGTGGAAGAGACCGACTTCCTCGCCTCCGATCTGATCGGCATGCGCATCTATAATTCCGAAGCAGAGGTTGAAAACGACGCCACGGTCGTTCAGGGGGCCGAGCAGGAATGGGACGACATTGGCGAGATCAATGACATCATCGTCTCGAAAGACGGCGAAGTGACCGCTGTCATCCTCGGCATTGGCGGCTTCCTTGGCATGGGCGAGCGCGATGTCTCTGTCTCCATGGATAAAATCCGCATCCTGAATGGCGAAGCCGGCGAGCGTTTCCTCGTGGTGAACACCTCGAAAGAGATGTTGGAGCAGTCGCCGGAATTTGAACGTCGCATGACCGATGATGTCGACGCGCAAAACATGACCGACGCCAACATGTCGGACGAAGAGAGAATGGCGAATGCGGATGATCCGAATGTTACCGTCGTGACCGGCGAGACCGACACATCCGAGAATATCGAACGCGAAACCGAAGAGATGGCCAGCGAGATTGAGGCCGAATCCGAGGAAATGGCGCAAGAAGCCGAGACCATGATGGAGAATGCTGAAGCCGAGACAGAAGAAGCTGTCAACGAAGCCGACGCCAACACCACCGTCATCACCGGCGATGAAACCGTTGAGCGGGAACTGCTGCCGCGCCCCCAGGTCGAGCGTGAAGGCTATGAAGCCGCCGAGATGGGCATGATCGAACAGATGACCGCCGAAGACCTCGAAGGCTCCTATGTGTACGGCGCCAACGATGAAACCGTCGGTGAAATCGACTCGCTGCTGATCGGCGACAACGGCAAGATCGACCGGGTTGTGATCAATGTGGGCGGCTTCCTCGGTCTGGGTGAAAAGCCGGTAGCCGTGACATTTGACGAACTTCAGGTTCTGAAAAACGTGGAAGGCGACGATGTGCGGATCTACATCGACAGCACCGAAGAGCGTCTGGAATCGCAGCCTGAATACCAAGAGCGCTAAGACATAGCTGAAAAGTCTCGGAATTGGCCGCCCTTTGGGGCGGCCTTTTTCGTTTAACCGCAAGGGGTTACGGCGCGACCTCTCGCGCAACTTGCACGGGGCTGCGCATTTCGGTATCTCCGGCGCAAATGAAACCTCTCTCGGAGACATGACCATGGCCAGACCCAAGATCGCGCTTATCGGCGCGGGGCAAATCGGCGGCACTCTCGCCCATCTCGCAGCACTGAAGGAATTGGGCGACGTTGTCCTTTTCGACATTGCCGAGGGCACACCTGAGGGCAAAGCGCTCGACATCGCCTCTTCCGGCCCTGCGGGCAAGTTCGACGCCACCATGTCCGGCACGCAGGACTATGCGGATATCGCAGGCGCAGATGTCTGCATCGTGACCGCCGGTGTCGCACGCAAGCCGGGCATGAGCCGCGATGACTTGCTGGGCATCAACCTCAAGGTCATGAAATCCGTGGGCGAGGGCATTGCCAAACATGCCCCCGACGCCTTCGTGATCTGCATCACCAACCCGCTGGACGCGATGGTCTGGGCGCTGCGCGAATTTTCCGGCCTGCCGCATGAGAAAGTCTGCGGCATGGCGGGCGTGCTTGATTCCGCCCGTTTCCGCCACTTCCTCGCGACCGAGTTCAACGTGTCGATGAAAGACGTCACCGCCTTTGTTCTGGGTGGCCATGGCGACACGATGGTGCCGCTGGTACGTTACTCCACCGTGGCCGGCATCCCGCTGCCCGATCTGGTCAAGATGGGCTGGACCACGCAGGACAAGCTCGACGCCATCGTGCAGCGCACCCGCGACGGCGGCGCCGAGATCGTTGGTCTGCTGAAGACCGGCTCCGCCTTCTATGCGCCCGCGACTTCGGCGATTGAAATGGCCGAGAGCTATCTGAAAGACCAGAAACGCGTTCTGCCCTGTGCCGCCTATGTAGACGGTGCCTATGGTCTCGACGGCTTCTATGTCGGCGTGCCCACGGTGATCGGCGCGGGCGGTGTGGAACGTATTGTCGAGATTTCGATGAACAAAGACGAGCAGGCGATGTTCGACAACTCCGTCAAGGCGGTCAAAGGTCTGGTAGAGGCCTGCAAAGGCATCGACGACTCGCTGGCCTAAGGGCGACGAAACCTGAAATTGAGAGCGCGTCCTGCGGGGCGCGCTTTTCTTTTGCGGTCCGCGTGGTGTCTTGTGATCACAGCTTGTCAGCGTGTGATCACAAATTTCGCGCCCTTGGCAGAGGACGGTCATTTTTACGCAAAATGACCCCCAGAAGCGCGCAGATTCCTGCCGCGCCCCCGTGACAGTCCTGTAAAAACCGCTATCAAGATGCAAAGCACAGGACAAAGGACCGCGCTATGGCCGATGTGAACCGGGGCAATCGCCCGCTTTCTCCGCATTTGACGATCTACCGCCCGCAGATGACCTCCATGACCTCGATCCTCACGCGGATCACCGGCAACGCGATGCTGATCGCCGCGCTGCTGATCGTCTGGTGGTTCCTCGCGGCGGCAACCTCGGCCGCGTATTTCGACACGGTGAACGGGGTCTTGACCAGCTGGTTCGGTGATCTGGTTCTGACCCTGTCGGTTCTGGGCCTGTGGTATCACACGCTGGCCGGCATCCGACACCTGATCTGGGACACGGGCCGCATGCTCGACGTGCCGACAGCGGAAAAGCTGGGCTGGACCGCGCTCATCGGATCGGTCGTGCTGACCATCCTGACCGTCATCATCGTTTGAGGAGCCACCCCATGGGTTATATGACAGACCGCAAACGCGCCCTCGGCCTCGGCTCGGCGAAAACCGGCACCGCGCATTTCTGGGCGATGAAAGTCTCCTCGCTGGCGCTCTTGGTGCTGATCCCGCTTTTCGTCTTCACCTTTGGCAGCGCGCTTGGCGGCAGCTATGAGGACATCCTGATCTATTACGCGCGGCCTTTCCCGGCCATCGTGGCGGCGCTGACACTGATCGTGGGCTTCAAGCATTTCAACGACGGTGTGCAGGTGCTGATCGAGGATTACGTCCACGGCCTTGCCAATAAGATCGCCATCATCGTGATGACCATCATCAGCTACGGCGCAGCAGCAGTCGGCGTCTTCGCCATTGCCAAGCTCGCCCTGTAACCAATACGCCCAAACGGGAGACCGATTAAATGGCAGCATATGAATATGAAACCCACGAATATGACGTTGTCGTGGTGGGGGCAGGCGGTGCTGGCCTGCGTGCAACATTGGGCATGGCGGAGCAGGGGCTGCGCACGGCCTGTATCTCCAAGGTTTTCCCGACGCGTAGCCACACCGTAGCGGCGCAGGGCGGCATTGCCGCCTCGCTGTCGAACATGGGCCCCGACAACTGGCAGTGGCATATGTATGACACGGTCAAAGGCTCGGACTGGCTCGGCGACACCGATGCGATGGAATATCTCGCCCGCGAGGCGCCCAAGGCGGTCTATGAGCTGGAGCATTACGGCGTGCCGTTTTCACGCACCGAAGAGGGCAAGATCTACCAGCGCCCCTTTGGCGGCCACACCACCGAGTTCGGCGAAGGCCCGCCCGTGCAGCGCACCTGTGCCGCCGCCGACCGGACCGGCCACGCGATCCTGCACACGCTCTATGGCCAGTCGCTGAAGCAGAAGGCCGAGTTCTTCATCGAATACTTCGCCATTGATCTGATCATGTCCGATGACGGCGTCTGCCAGGGCGTGCTCTGCTGGAAGCTCGACGACGGCACCATGCATCTCTTCAGCGCCAAGATGGTGGTGCTGGCGACCGGCGGCTATGGCCGCGCCTATTTCTCGGCCACCTCGGCCCATACCTGCACCGGCGACGGCGGCGGCATGGCGGCCCGTGCGGGGCTGCCGCTGCAGGACATGGAATTCGTGCAGTTCCACCCCACCGGCATCTACGGCGCCGGTTGCCTTATCACCGAAGGCGCGCGGGGCGAGGGTGGCTATCTCACCAACTCCGAGGGCGAGCGCTTCATGGAACGCTACGCGCCGACCTATAAAGACCTCGCCTCGCGTGATGTCGTCTCGCGCTGTATGACGATGGAAATTCGCGAAGGCCGCGGTGTGGGCGAAAACAAGGATCATATCCACCTGCATCTCAACCACCTGCCGCCGGAAACGCTGGACCTGCGCCTGCCGGGCATCTCGGAATCGGCGCGGATCTTCGCTGGGGTGGACCTCACCAAAGAGCCGATCCCGGTGCTGCCGACGGTACATTACAACATGGGCGGCATTCCCACGAACTATTGGGGCGAGGTGCTCAACCCCACCGCCGACGATCCCGATGCCATCGCACCCGGTCTGATGGCCGTGGGCGAAGCGGGCTGTGCCTCGGTGCATGGAGCGAACCGTCTCGGCTCCAACTCGCTCATCGACCTCGTGGTCTTTGGCCGCGCCGCCGCGATCCGCGCCGCCAAGATCGTCGACCCCGAAAGCCCGGTGCCCGCGCCGAACATGAAATCGGTCGAAAAGGCATTCGACCGCTTCGACGGGCTGCGCAATGCCAAGGGCGGCACCCCCACCGCGGAACTGCGCCTTGAGATGCAAAAGACCATGCAGGCCGATGCCGCGGTCTTCCGCACCGACAAGACGCTGGAAGAGGGCCGCGTGAAGATGATCGAAGTCGCCGACAAGCTGAACGATCTGCATGTCACCGACCGCAGCCTGGTCTGGAACTCGGACCTGATGGAGACGCTGGAGCTGACCAACCTGATGCCCAACGCCACCGCCACGATCACCGCCGCCGCCGCGCGGAAGGAAAGTCGCGGCGCCCATGCGCATGAGGATTACCCGGACCGCAACGACGACGAATGGCGCAAACATTCGCTGGCATGGTTCGACGGCAATGACGCGAAGCTCACCTACCGGGCCGTGCATCTCGACCCGCTGACACAGCAGGACGAAGGCGGGATCGACATGAAGAAAATCGCCCCCAAGGCGCGGGTGTATTGATGCTGCGTTTTGCCATCATCGGGGCATCGCTCCTGGCGCTGTCGGCCTGTGTCGAGGTGCAGCAGGCGGTGGACGACACCGCCCGCCAAGGCTCCAAAGGCGTGGTGACCGAGATTTTGGCCACCCGTTTCCCGCAGGTGCCGAAAGAGCTCATCACCCCTTTCACCGATTGCATCATCGACAACGCCAGCGCGCTGGAACTGCGCGAATTGGCCCGCGCCGCTGTCGTCGGCGTGGAACCCACCACAACGGGCACCGTGCGCGCGATCTTGGCGCGCCCCGAGACCCGCACCTGCCTGTTGGCCGCCGCCCCTGCGGCTGGTCTGACGCTTTAGGAGACGCATAATGGTTCAACTGACGCTTCCCAAGAACTCCCGCATGACCAGCGGCAAGACCTGGCCCAAGCCCGAGGGTGCCACCAACCTGCGCGAGTTCCACATCTACCGCTGGAACCCCGACGACGGGAAGAACCCGGCGCTCGATACCTATTTCGTCGATATGGACGATTGCGGGCCGATGATCCTCGACGCGCTGATCAAGATCAAGAACGAGATCGACCCGACGCTGACCTTCCGCCGCTCCTGCCGCGAAGGCATCTGCGGCTCCTGCGCGATGAACATCGACGGGATCAACACGCTGGCCTGCACCTATGGCATGGAAGAGATCAAGGGCGTGGTCAAAATCTACCCGCTGCCGCATATGCCGGTGATCAAAGACCTGATCCCCGATCTCACCCATTTCTACGCCCAGCATGCCAGCATCCAGCCCTGGCTGGAGACCGACACGCCCGAGCCGCGCAAGGAGTGGAAACAGTCGATCGACGACCGCGCCAAGCTCGACGGGCTTTACGAATGCATCATGTGCGCCTGCTGCTCGACCTCCTGCCCCAGCTACTGGTGGAACGGCGACCGCTACCTCGGGCCCGCCGCGCTGCTGCATGCCTACCGCTGGATCATCGACAGCCGGGATGAGGCCACGGGCGAGCGTCTGGACGATCTCGAAGACCCGTTCAAGCTCTACCGCTGCCACACCATCATGAACTGCGCCAAGACCTGCCCCAAAGGTCTGAACCCCGCAGAGGCCATCGCCAATATCAAGAAACTGATGGTCGAACGCACCGTCTGATGAAAACAAGGCCCGGCCAAGCGCCGGGCCTTTGGTTTATGCCATGATCCTGCCCATCATCCTCGTCATCGTCTTTGTGATCGTGCTGATCTTTGCCCGCCGCAACGCGCCCACGCGCGACTGCCGCTGGCGCGAAGACCGCACCGGCGACAAGGGCGCGCTGCGCAAATACCACTGCGTCGCCTGCGGTGCCGAAGCCTACCGCGCCGATGGCCCGCCCGACCGCTGCCTCAAAGGTCTGGAGCCACCACGGCTCTGACAGCCCCGACAGCAAAAAGGGGCGCGATGCTCACCGCCCCCCTTCATCCTTTTTCAAATACCGGCCGCCCGCTCAACAGGCGCAGAGCTCACGCAAAAGCCGCTTCCAGCGCAATCTCCACCATATCGCCAAAGCTCTTCTCGCGGTCCTCAGAGGGCAGGGCCTCGCCGGTTTGCAGATGGTCGCTCACCGTCAGCACCGCCAGGGCACGGCGCTTGTGACGGGCCGCCAGCGTGTAAAGCTCGGCCGCCTCCATCTCGACCCCCAGAATACCGTGGCGCACCATCTGCTCATCCAGATCAGGACGCTCGGCATAGAAGACATCCGAGGAATAGATGCCGCCCACATGGGTCTTGGCCTCCAGCTTCTCTGCCGCCGCCACGGCGGCGCGCAACAGGCCCCAGTCGGCGCAGGGGGCGTAATTGAACTCGCGAAAAATCCCGGAGGAGGGGGAGGTGATGGTGCTGGCGGTCATCGCGATGATCACATCGCGAATGCCGACATGGGGCTGCATCCCCCCGCAGGAGCCGATCCGGATCAGGGTCTGCGCGCCATATTCGGCTATCAGCTCATTGGCGTAGATCGACAGCGAGGGCATCCCCATGCCGGAGCCCTGGATCGTCACCCGATGGCCACGCCAGGTGCCGGTAAAGCCCAGCATGCCGCGCACTTCATTGACCAGCGTCGCCCCCTCAAGAAAGGTCTCCGCCGCCCATTTGGCGCGGTACGGGTCGCCGGGCATCAATACGGTTTCAGCGATATCGCCGGGTTTTGCGCCAATATGGACGGTCATTCAGTCTCTCCTGCTATTGCGCGCATTTTGCCTGTGTCGGTCGCGAACAACAAGGGCCGTTCTATCCAGAGGGCTGCCGGGATGAGAAAGCCTTCGGCGGGTGTTTCTCCTTGCCGAAGGGGCAATTCGCGCCCGATGTCATCCGCGAGATAAAAAAGGCGCCGGGGAAATTATGTATTTCCCAGGCGCCTTATCGTTTCAGAGGCAGATCATTCAGATCCGCATTGTTTCCGGATCTACGCCATTTTCAACCTGTGCACGAAACCAATTCGGCTGGCGGCCTTTTCCGGTCCAGGTTTGTTTTGCGTCATCGGGATTGGCAAACTGGGGTTTGGACTTTGGACCTGCTGCCGATTTGCGCGGTTTCTTTTGCTTTTTCGGGGCCGGGGTTTCTTCGGCCAAGTCATTAAGGGAAAAGCCATATTCTGCCGCGGCCTTTTGCGCTGCCTTGCGCGCGGCACGCCGTTCGCGCGCCTGCGCCGCCTGCAATGCTTTCTTCACATCCGACAGAAGTTTTTCCAGATCCTTGCGGCTCATGGACTTCAGGTCTTTTTCCATAATGGATTTATCCTTTCCAGTTTGTGCTGGTCAGGTTTCTTATAGAATAGATGTGCTTATTGCACGATATATTTTGTGTCAGCCTATTCCGCCGCCACCGCTTCGGGATCGGCGAGGGTAATGATATCGCGCATAATCATGTTCAATTCGAAGTCTTTCGGCGTATAGACCTGCGCCACCCCGGCTGCGCGCAGACGGGTGGCGTCGGCTTCGGGAATAATCCCCCCCACCACCACCGGCACATGGCTCAAGCCCGCCGCGCGCATGCGCTCCATCAGGTCTTCGACCAGCGGCACATGAGAGCCCGACAGGATCGAGAGGCCAACGACATGGGCATCATCCTGCTGCGCCGCTTCGACGATTTCGGCGGGGGTCAGGCGGATGCCTTCATAGGAAATATCCATGCCGCAATCCCGCGCGCGCACGGCGATCTGTTCGGCCCCGTTTGAATGCCCATCGAGCCCCGGTTTGCCGACAAGGAACTTGAGCCGGCGGCCCAATCGGTCGCTGACCGCATCCACCGCATCGCGCAGATCATCCAGCCCTTCGGTCTTGTTCGACTGCCCGGCGGAAACCCCTGTGGGGCCACGATATTCCCCGTGCACGGCGCGCATCTGCGCGGCCCATTCGCCGGTGGTGACGCCGGCTTTGGCGGCGGCGATAGAGGCCGGCATGATGTTCTCGCCCTTCTCGGCAGCAAGGCGCAGATTGGCCAGCGCCTGTTTGACCGCATCGGCATCGCGCGCCGCGCGCCAGGCGTCGAGGCGGGCCAGTTGATCGGCCTCGGCGCCGGGGTCGGATTGCATGATATCGCCGGCGCCAGTCATCAGGGGGGAGGGCGCGCCCTGCTGCCATTTGTTCACGCCAACGACAACGGTCTCGCCGCTCTCAATGCGGCGCAGCCGGTCGGCGTTGCTTTCGACCAAACGGCTTTTCATATAGTCGATTGCGGAAATGGCACCGCCCATGCCGTCGAGGTTCGCCAATTCGGCGCGCGCGCCTTCTTTCAGCATTTCGACCTTGGCATCCACCGCCGGGTTGCCATCGAATAGATCGTCGAATTCCAGAAGATCGGTTTCATGGGCCATGATCTGCTGCATCCGCATCGACCATTGCTGATCCCAGGGGCGGGGCAGGCCAAGGGCTTCGTTCCAGGCGGGCAATTGCACGGCGCGGGCGCGGGCTTTTTTCGACAGGGTCACCGCCAGCATTTCGATGAGAATACGGTAGACGTTATTCTCGGGCTGTTGTTCGGTGAGCCCCAGCGAATTGACCTGCACCCCATAGCGGAAACGACGGAATTTCGGGTCTTCCACGCCATAGCGCTCGCGGCAAATCTCGTCCCAAAGGTCGACAAAGGCACGCATTTTGCACATTTCGGTGACGAAACGGATGCCCGCGTTGACGAAGAATGAAATGCGCCCGACCAATTTCGGGAAATCCTCTGCCGGGACGCGGGGTTTCAGTGCGTCGAGCACGGCGGTGGCGGTGGCCAGCGCGAAGGCCAATTCCTGTTCCGGCGTCGCCCCCGCTTCTTGCAGATGGTAGGAACAGACGTTCATCGGGTTCCATTTCGGCACATTCGTATAGCAGTATTCGGCCACATCCGCGATCATTTTAAGCGAGGGGGCGGGCGGGCAGATATAGGTGCCGCGGCTGAGATATTCCTTGATCAGGTCGTTTTGCACCGTGCCCTGGAGTTTGGACACATCCGCGCCCTGTTCCTCGGCCACGGCGATATAGAGCGCCAGCAGCCAGGGGGCTGTCGCGTTGATCGTCATGGAGGTGTTCATCTGCTCCAGCGGGATACCGTCAAAGAGCGCGCGCATGTCGCCCAGATGCCCCACCGGCACGCCCACCTTGCCGACTTCGCCCCGGCTCAGCACATGATCGCTGTCATAGCCGGTCTGCGTCGGCAGGTCGAAGGCCACCGAAAGCCCGGTCTGGCCCCGCTCCAGATTGGAACGGTAGAGCGCGTTGGACGCGGCAGCGGTGGAATGGCCCGCATAGGTGCGGATGAGCCAGGGGCGGTCTTTCTGCGGGTGGGTCATCGGGGGCCTCTTTGAATCGGGTTGGCAATAAAGTTGCGTTATGCTGTTGATAGGGGAAATAATGTGCCGCTGTCAATTCGCTGCGTTGCGGCATCACCGGCCCCCGGCTCTGAGGGTGCCGCGGCAGATAAAGATTGTCCTCTCCCTCCCGCGCTGTAAGGGTGAGCGCATGACGCAGACTGTGCAATTGCCCCTTTGGCTGTTCATCCTCATCGTGGTTTTTGCCGCCGTCACGGCGCTGAGCCATTTCCTGCTGCCCTCGGTGCGCTGGTTCTTTCGCCGCCGTTTGGAACGGGCGGTCGAGCGGCTGAACAAACGGCTGACCCGGCCCATCGAGCCTTTCAAACTGGCCCGGCGCCACGACATGATCCAACGGCTGATCTATGACCCCGAGGTCAGCCAGGAGATCGTGAATTACGCGCGCAGCCACGGTGTGCCGGAGAATGTGGCCTTTCAAAAGGCGCGGGACTATGCGCGCGAGATCGTGCCGCGATTTTCGGCCTTTGCCTATTTCAGTTTTGGCATCCGTCTGGCGCGGCTCTTGGCCAGGTCGGTCTACCGGATCGAGACAGCGACGAGCAATGAAGTGACCTTTCAGGCGCTGCCGCAGGATGCCACGGTGGTCTTTGTGATGAACCACCGCTCCAACATGGATTACATGCTCGTCACCTATCTCGTCGCGCGGTCTTCGGCGCTGAGCTATGCGGTGGGGGAATGGGCGCGCGTCTGGCCGCTCAGCATGTTGATCCGCTCGATGGGCGCCTATTTCATCCGCCGCCGCTCGCGCGGGGCGCTCTATCGCAAGGTGCTGGCGCGCTATGTGCAGCTGGCCACGGCGGGCGGGGTGACGCAGGCGTTCTACCCTGAGGGGGGCTTGAGCCTCACCGGCGCCCTGCAGCCGCCGAAGGTGGGGCTGCTGTCCTATGTGGTGGAGGGGTTCGACCCCGAGGGCACCCGCGACATCATCTTTGTGCCGGTGGCGATCAACTATGACCGGGTGCTGGAGGATCGGGTGCTGATCGCGGCAGCACAGCGCGGCGACCGCCGCTTTGGCGCGCGGATCACCGTGGTGCTGGGCTTTGTGCTGCGCAAGATATGGCGGCGGCTGCGCGGGTATGACACGCGCTTTGGCACCGCAGCGGTGACCTTTGGCGACCCGCTGTCGCTGCGCCGGGCGGGGGCGGATGTGCCGGTGGGAGACCTGTCGGAGATGCTGATGGACCGCATTGCCCAAGCCATGCCGGTGCTGACCGTGCCGCTGATCGCGCGGGTGATGTTGCAAGAAAAGGCGCCGCTGAGCGCGGCGGCTCTGCTGGAAAAAGTGGGCCATACGCTGGCGCAGATGCCCGCGCGCAACCGGGTGCCAAAGCCGGATGTCCTGCCGGACCGGGTTGCCCGCGCCTGCGCCCGGCTGAAGAAACGTGGCGTCATTTCCGAGGGTGCGGAGGGTCTGCAGATCACCGCGGGGCAGGAGCCGGTTCTGGCGTTCTATGCGAATTCTATTGCCCATTTCGCCGCCGGTGTTGCTGCGCCTGCGATGGAAAATGCTGCGACTGCTGGGTCATAAAATTACAAATGGCATCCTGTAGGGGTTGCAATGTTGCGCGCTGAATCTTATTCCAAAGGGGAGCCGCCGCGATTCTGCACTGCGGCACCGACCTTGTGAGACCGCTACCGGCAGGAGGCCCAAATGGCACTGGATACGAAACACGCCGACTACGACGCCCCGCAAAAGGACCTCTATGAAGTGGGCGAAATGCCCCCGATGGGGCATGTCCCGAAACAGATGTACGCTTGGGCGATCCGCCGCGAACGCCACGGCGACCCGGACAGCGCCATGCTGCAAGAGGTGGTGGATGTGCCGGAGCTCGACAGCCAGGACGTGCTGGTCTTGGTCATGGCGGCGGGCATCAACTACAACGGTGTCTGGGCCGCGCGCGGCGTGCCGATCAGCCCTTTCGACGGCCATGGCGAACCCTATCACATCGCGGGCTCCGACGCCTCCGGCATCGTCTGGGCGGTGGGTGACAAGGTGACCCGCTGGAAGGTAGGCGACGAGGTGGTGATCCACTGCAACCAAGACGATGGCGACGACGAGGAATGCAACGGCGGCGACCCGATGTATTCCCCCAGCCAGCGCATCTGGGGCTATGAGACGCCCGATGGTTCCTTCGCGCAGTTCACCCGCGTGCAGAGCCAGCAGCTGATGCCGCGCCCCAAACATCTGACGTGGGAGGAAAGCGCCTGCTACACGCTGACGCTGGCCACCGCCTACCGGATGCTGTTCGGTCATGAGCCGCATGACCTGAAGCCCGGCCAGAACGTGCTGGTCTGGGGTGCTTCGGGCGGTCTGGGGTCTTATGCGATCCAGCTCATCAACACCGCGGGCGCCAATGCCATCGGCGTGATCTCGGACGAGAGCAAGCGCCAGTTCGTGATGGATCTGGGGGCCAAGGGCGTGCTGAACCGCAAGGATTTCAACTGCTGGGGCCAGCTGCCCACGGTGAACACGCCCGAATACAATGAGTGGTTCAAAGAGGCCCGCAAGTTCGGCAAGGCGATCTGGGAGATCACCGGCAAGGGCGTGAATGTCGACATGGTCTTTGAACACCCGGGCGAAGCGACCTTCCCGGTCTCGACCTTTGTGGTGAAAAAGGGCGGCATGGTGGTGATCTGCGCGGGCACCTCCGGGTTCAACCTGACCTTTGACGTGCGCTATATGTGGATGCACCAGAAGCGCCTGCAGGGCAGCCACTTTGCCCATCTGAAACAGGCGAGCGCGGCCAATAAGCTGATGATGGAACGGCGGCTTGATCCCTGCATGTCCGAGGTCTTTAGCTGGGCCGATCTGCCCGAGGCGCATATGAAGATGATGCGCAATGAGCATAAGCCCGGCAATATGTCGGTGCTGGTGCAGGCGCCGCGCACCGGGCTGCGGACGCTGGAGGATGCGCTCTCGGCCGGCGACTGACGCGCCATCATGCCGCTATGAAATGCGACCCCCGTGGCCCCGGCTGCGGGGGTTTTGCCTTGCGCGGCAATGGTGCCAAAGGCTTCTGCACGCCGGCCCCGCTATTTCTGGGGAAGGTAAAAGCGCGGGTGTTAGCCTAATAGCCCACCTGCTATGGTTGTATTAATCAGGCATTAACCAAACATGGGCAACCCTTCATGCATGATGATTGGATTCTGGACGTATTGGCCGATTTAAAGGCATTCGCCGCGGCGAACCGGCTGCCCCGCACGGCGGAGCAGTTGGACGACGCGGCCCTTGTCGCTCTGGCTGAAATGTCTGCACAAGGCGAAGGGATCGGCCGGGCCCATGGGAAGATTGCCGCTGCTGGAACAGATATGGGAAGGACTGGAACAGGCTGATGGATTGGCCGCCATGCAGCGCACCACCGAAGCGCTGCGCGACTATTACGCCATCGCCCATATCGCCTATCACTGGGTCGATACTACGGGCACGCAATATGGCTGCGGCACCTATGCGCGCGGCTGGGCCGAACGCTATCAGGAGGCGGGCTATCTGCGCGTCGATCCGGTGGTAAGCGGCTGCTACCGGCGGTTTCGCCCGGTGGATTGGAAAGACCTCGACTGGTCCTCCCGCGCGGCGCGGGCCTTTCGTCGGGACGCTTTGGCGCATGGGGTGGGCCATCAGGGGTTTTCCGTGCCGATCCGGGGGCCGCATGGGCAATTTGCGCTTTTTACCGCCAATCACAGTTGCGAGGATGCGTTGTGGGCCGATTTCACCGTCAGCCACCGCCGCGATCTGGTTTGGGCGGCGCATTGTTTCAACGAAAAGGCGCTGCTTCTTGAGCCTGCCCGCGCGCCGGATGCGGTGCAGGCGCTGTCCCCGCGCGAGGTGGATACGATGACCCTTCTGGCCGTGGGGCTGAGCCGGGCGCAGGTGGCGGCAAGGCTGTCGATCTCGGAGCATACGTTGCGGGTCTATGTCGAAAGCGCGCGGTTCAAATTGGGCGCGTCGAACACGACCCATGCGGTGGCCCGCGCGCTGAGCCGGGGGTTGATCGTGGTCTGAGCGATCTGGGTGGGGCGCGGGCGTCCCTCTCCCCTCCGAAGTATTTTGCCCAAAACGAGCAGGGGAGGCACGGCCCGTCTGGTCCCCGGCGCGGGGGTCATTTAGGGTCGCGGAATGACATCAAATGCGCTCACCTATTCCGAAGACCAAGCCGCCGCCCATGACCGGGTGGCCGAGATGCTGCGCTCTGCGGGGATCGATCTCGACGACAGCTTGCTGATGCCGCCCGCAGGCGGGCCGGATCAGGTGATGGCGGTGACCGGCAAGGCGGGGTCGGGCAAGACCTTGTTGCTGGCGGAGCTTTACCGCGCGCTCGAAGGCGCCGGGGTCGAGATCGTTTCGGGCGATTACGAGTCGCGCAAGAAACGTGAGAAACGCACGCTGGCGATCCTCGCGCCGACCAATAAGGCCGCAAGCGTGCTGCGGCTGCGCGGCGTGCCCGCGACGACAATCCACCGCATTCTTTACACGCCGGTCTATCATCCGGAATATGAGCGCATCGCCGAATGGCTGACCGGCAATGGCGAGAAGCCCGAGATCGAGGGGCTCAGCGAAATGGCGCTGGACCGGGCGGCGGCGTTTTTTGCGAATAACAAATCGGTGCCGGGGGCACTGGCCGCGGCGGGGCTCAGGGGCAGCGACTTCATCACCGGCTGGAAACGGCGCGAAGAGCCGCTGGACATCGGTTTCGTCGATGAAAGCTCGATGCTGGATGACAAACAATTCGAGGACCTGAAGGAGATTTTCCCGACGCTGCTGCTCTTTGGCGATCCGGCACAGTTGGCCCCGGTGGGGCAGTCGGGCACGATGGTTTTCGAGAAACTGCCCGAGAAGCGCGTGCTGAACCTCAACCGTATCCACCGGCAAGAGGCCGACAACCCGATCCTCGATCTGGCCCATGCGCTGGCCGATCCGCAGTTGGAGTTTCATGACTTCGAGCGGATGATCGAGGACGCGGCGCGCAAGGATGACCGGGTGGTCTGGGGCCAGCGGGTCGAGGTCGACCTGATGGCGCGCAGCCCGGTGCTGGTCTGGCGCAATGCCACGCGCATCCGGCTGATCAATGCTTTCCGCAGCGTGCATGGCGCGCCCGAGGACGCGCTGCTGGCCGGCGAGCCGCTGATCTGCGACGGGATCGAACTGCCGCTGAAACACCGCAAGAAACGGCTCGATCTGGAGGCGCGTGGCCTCATCAAGGGCGCGCAGGTGGTCTATCTCGGCGAGGGGCGCAAGCCCGGCTTCAGCCGTCTGCATGTGATCGGGGCCGAAGATCCGCAGGTCAGTGCCGCATCGATCGTGAAGATTGAAAAACCCGATGAGGAAGAACCCTTTATCCCCTTCGCGGCGCGCATGGGGGCGACGTTCCTGCATGGGGCGGCGGTGACGATCCACAAGGCGCAGGGCAGCCAGTGGGAGAATGTGCAGGTCTTTGCGCCCGATCTCTATGCCGCCGCGCGGATGGGGCGTTCAGAGGCCGGGCAGCCGCTGTGGAAGCGGCTTGCCTATGTGGCGATTACCCGCGCGCAGGAGCGTCTGATCTGGGTGGTGCGCAACCGGCTGAGCAAGCCGTCGGGGCCGCTCAGGGTCGATGATTTGAAGGCCGCGCCAGCGGCGGCGCTGACATTGGAAGCGACGGAGGAGGGGGCATGAAGTCCATTTTGATCACGGGGGCCAGCTCCGGTATCGGGCGCGCCACGGCGGAGGTGTTTCTGAACGCAGGTTGGCGGGTCGGGCTTGTCGCGCGGCGCGGGGATCAGCTTGAAGCCGTGGCCGCCGGGCAGGAAAACGCTCTCGTGCTGCCTGCGGATGTGACGGATGCGGAAGCCATGCGCGGGGTCTTTGACCGCTTTGGCCCTATTGATGTGCTGTTCAACAATGCCGGGGTCTTTGGGCCGTCGGCGCCGATTGACGAGGTGCCGCTCGACGATTGGGCGCAGGTGCTGGCGGTCAATCTGAATGGCATGTTCATCACCGCGCGTCTGGCCTTTGCCGCGATGCGCGCGCAGGGCGGTGGGCGGATCATCAACAATGGCTCGCTTTCGGCCCATGTGCCGCGGCCCGGCTCGGTCTGCTATACCACGACGAAACATGCGGTGACGGGGCTGACGAAGGCGCTCTCGCTGGATGGGCGCGCTCTCAACATCGCTTGCGGGCAGATCGACATTGGCAACGCCGAGACGCCGATGGTCTCGATGCTGAAGGATCAGAACCCCGGCATGGCGGCAATGGATGTGGCCCATGCGGCGCGGTCGGTGCTGCATATGGCCGAGCTGCCGCTGGACGCGAATGTGCAGTTCATGACCGTGATGGCGACGCAGATGCCCTATATCGGACGCGGTTAACGGCGCAGCAGCCCAAAGACAGCCGAGGCCCCCCAGCCGGCGGTGATGGCGATAAAGAGCGAGAGCAGCCCGTAGATAAAGGCCTGCTCATGGGCGAGGTTAAAGAGCCAGCGCTCCAGCCCCACTTTGCGCACGTCGATTATTGTCTCATATTGCGCCACCACATCGCCGCCCCGGGTGAGGAAGATGCGCGTGTCATAGGCGCCTTCGGTCAGCGAGGCGGGCAGGGCCACGGCGGCGCGGAACAGGGTTTGCTCATCCACTTTCACCCCGTCTTCGATGACCTGGTAGAGGTTCGCCGCGGTGCGCACGCGGATCAGCGCTTCGGTGAATTGGGTGGGGTCTTCGATCTCCATAGGGGCGCCGACAGAGCGGATCGCGCGGGGGATCGAGATGCGGTGGCGCAGGTCTTCGATGCGTTTGAGCACTTCCGACAGCGGGCCGGAGGTGACGACCGCATAGAAGCTCGGCGCGCGGTCGACCTCGACCGCGTCGGTGTTCACCCAGATGCCAAAGCGCCGTTCCTTGCGCCGGACCATCACCGGGGTCGAGGGGCCGGAGACGGTGACGACCACCTCAAGCGGCGCGCCCTCGGGGATCGGCGTTTCACGTTTCACAGCGCCGTAGACGAGGATCTCCGAACCGTCGAAATTCGTGGTGATGGAAACCTCGGCCTGGCTGAGACCGAGCACGATTTCTTCCTCCGCCGCGGCGGGCAGGGCCATGAGAAAAAGGCCGGTGAGCGCAGAGAGCAGCCGCATCAGTCTGTCACCGGGCCGAGCGAGTAGAGCTCCGCCGGTTTCAGCAGCAGATCGAGGGCCAGTTTGCCGCAGACCGCCAGCACCAGCAGGGCCAGCAGGATGCGCAGCTGCTCGGCCTGCATCCGGAGCCCGATCCGCGTGCCGAGCTGCGCCCCCAGCACGCCGCCGACCAGCAGCAGCACCGCCAGCACGATATCGACCGTCTGGTTGGTGGTGGCATGCAGCATGGTGGTGAAACCGGTGACAAAGATGATCTGCAACAGCGAGGTGCCGATCACCACTTTGGTGGGCATGCCGAGCAGGTAGATCATCGCCGGGACCATGATAAAACCGCCGCCGACCCCCATGATCGCCGAGAGCACACCGACCGCGGCACCCACCATCACCGGGGGAATGACGGAGATATAAAGGCCAGAGACGCGGAAACGCATTTTCAGCGGCAGCCCGTGGACCCAGTAATGTTTCTTGCGTTTGACGCGCCCGCCCTTGCGGGTGCGGCGGATGGCGCGCAGCGATTCAAAGAACATCAGCCCGCCGATGATGCCAAGGAAGATGACATAGCAAAGCGTCACCAGCAGATCGACCTGGCCCAGGGATTTCAGGTAGTTGAACACCATCATGCCAAGGCCGGAGCCGATCAGCCCCCCGGCCAGGAGCACCCAGCCCATTCGGAAATCCACCGTCTTCCGTTTGAGATGCGCCAAGAGCGCCGAGAAGGAGGAGGCGACGATCTGGTTGGTGGAGGTGGCCACGGCCACCGCCGGGGGGATGCCGACAAAGAACAGCAGGGGCGTGATCAGAAACCCGCCGCCGACGCCAAACATGCCCGAAAGAATGCCCACGATCCCGCCCAGCCCCAGAAGGAGGAAAGCGTTAACCGAGACTTCGGCAATGGGCAGGTAGATTTGCATGATGTTTCCTAGCCCCGAACGGCTGCCGGTTGCAACATAGCTTAACCGTTAAATCGCACCAGCGGGGAAAGGCTGGGTCAGACCGGCCCTCGCAAGAGCCGGCCCCGGGGATCAGCGTTCCTTGACGTAGGGCTCGCCGCCGGCACGCGGCGGGATCGCCTTGCCCACGAAACCGGCGAGGATCACCACGGTCATCAGATAGGGCAGGGCGCCCAGAAGCTGGCCCTGCACCTTGATGCCAATGACCGCCTGGATCACATCAGGCCGGGTTTCCAGCGCGCCAAAGAGGCCAAAGAGCAGCGTGGCCCAAAGCGCGTACCAAGGCCGCCATTTGGCAAAGATCAGCGCCGCCAGCGCGATGAAGCCCCGGCCTGCGGACATGTCTTTGACGAAACCCGCCTGTAGCGCGGTGCTCAGGTAGGCGCCCGCCACGCCGCAGAGCAGCCCGGCGATGCCGACGGCGGCATAGCGCAGCGCCACGACCGAAACGCCTGCGGTGTCCACCGCGGCGGGGTTTTCGCCCACGGCGCGCAGGCGCAGGCCAAAGCGGGTGCGGAACAGGATCCACCAGGTCAGCGGCACGGCGAGGAAGGCGGCATAGACGAGGATCGAATGGCCTGAGATCAGCTCTTCGTAGAGCGGGCCGATGACCGGGACGCTCTCCATCGCCTCGGCACCGGGCAGGGTGATCGGCTCGAAACGCGCACCGCCAAAGAGCGAGGGGGTACGGCCACCTTGCGCGAACCAGTCCTGCGCGATCAGCACGGTCATGCCGGCGGCGAGGAAGTTGATCGCCACGCCGGAAATGAGCTGATTGCCCCGGAAGGTGATCGAGGCGAGCCCATGCACGGCGCTGAGCACCATGGAGGCGCCGATGCCGGCGGCGAGGCCAAGCCAGACCGAGCCGGTGATCGAGGCAAGGGCGGCGGAGAAGAAGGCGGCGGCCAGCATCTTTCCCTCAAGCCCGATGTCAAAGACGCCCGCGCGTTCGGAGAAAAGACCGGCAAGACAGGCCAGCAGCAGCGGCGTGGCGAGCCGCACGGTGCTGTCGAGCAATTGGATGAGCGTGATATAGTCCATAGGTCAGACCCGCTTTCTCAGGGGGGTATAGGGGCTCATTCCGCGCTCTCCGACTGGGCGCTACGGGGGCCGGGTTGGGGCTCGGTCTCGGGCGAGGGCGACGGCGGGCCGGGGCGGCGGAACATCAGGAAAAGACGCTCCAGCGGCATGCGGACCATATTGTCGAGCGCACCGGTGAAGAGGATTACCAAGGCCTGGATCACCACAATCAATTCGCGGGGGATCGAGGTCCAAAGTGCCAGTTCCGCGCCGCCCTGGTAGAGGAAGCCGAAGAGCAGCGCGGCAAAGAAGACGCCCACGGGATGCGAGCGGCCCATCAGCGCCACGGCGATGCCGATAAAGCCCGCGCCTTCGGTGGCGTTCAGCACCAGACGTTCGCTTTCGCCCATGACGTTGTTGATCGCCATCAGCCCCGCCAGCGCGCCCGAGATGATCATCGTGACCATGGTGATGCGCACGGGCGAGATGCCGGCGTATTTCGCGGCAGGCTGCGAATGGCCATAGGCGCGGATTTCATATCCGAGACGGGTGCGCCAGATCAGCAGCCAGACCACGATACAGGCCGCCACCGCGACCAGCAGCGAGACATTCGCGGGGGCGGATTTGGAGAAGGCGATGCCAAGGGGGGCGAGAAGTTCATGCAGCGTCGGCAGATGCACGGCCTCGGGGAAGCGCGCGCTTGCCGGGTCCATGCTGCCCGGCGGGCGCATGACGTTGACCAGCACGTAGTTCAGCAGCGCCGCGGCGATGAAGTTGAACATGATCGTGGTGATCACCACGTGGCTGCCGCGTTTGGCCTGCAACCAGCCGGGGATCGCCGCCCAGACCGCGCCGAAAAGCGCAGCCATCGTGCCCGCGCCGATTAGTGCGAGCGTCCAATGCGGCCATGGGATGTAGAGCGCGGCCAGGGCCACGCCCAAACCGCCCAGCATCGCCTGACCCTCGCCGCCGATGTTAAAGAGCCGCGCGTGGAAGGCGACGGCAACGGCCAACCCGGTGAAAATGAAGTTGGTGGCGTAGTAAAGCGTGTAGCCCCAGCCATAGGTCGAGCCGAGCGCGCCTTTGACCATGAGGTTCACGGCGGCAATCGGGTCTTCCCCGATGGCGAGAATGACCAGCGCCGAGAGGATCGCGGCCAGCAGCAGCGAGATCAGCGGCACGAGGATCACCTCGGCCCATTTTGGCATCACGTCCATCTCAGACCTCCTTGCGCGCGTCGCCGCCCGCCCGGGCGAGATTGGCCTCGACCTCGGCCACGCTATGTTCGTTCTCGGTGTCGGTGATGCCTGCCATGAGCAGCCCAAGCTCCTTTTCGTCGGTCTGATCGGCGGCGCGTTCGCCCATGATCTGCCCGTCGAACATCACCGCGATGCGGTCCGAGAGGGCGAGGATTTCTTCAAGCTCGACCGAGACCAGCAGGATCGCCTTGCCCTGATCGCGCAGGGCGATGATCTGTTCGTGGATGAATTCGATCGCGCCGATGTCGACACCGCGCGTGGGCTGGCCGATGAGCAAAAGGTCCGGGTTGCGCTCGATCTCGCGGGCCAGAACGATCTTTTGCTGGTTGCCGCCCGAGAAGTTCTTGGCTGCCAGCGTCGGATCGGGCGGGCGCACGTCGAAACGGGCCATCTTATCCTCGGCATCGGCGCGGATCGCGGCATGGTCCATCAGCATGCCGCTGTTGAAACGGTCGTCGTGATGGTAGCCGAAGACGTTGTTCTCCCAAGCCTGAAAATCCATGATCAGACCTTCGCGTTGGCGGTCTTCGGGCACATGGGCGATGCCACGCGCGCGGCGCGACTGGCCGTCGCTCTTCTTGCCCGAGAGGTCCAGCGGTTTGCCGTTCAGGGTGACGCTGCCACTGCCATCGGCATAGCCGCCGAGCACTTCCAAAAGTTCGGATTGGCCATTGCCCGCGACCCCCGCAAGGCCCAGCACCTCGCCAGCGCGGACTTGCAGATCAATGCCGCGCAGACGCTCGACACCCTTGCTGTCGACGACCCGCAACCCTTTGACATCCAAGATGACATCGCCGGGCGTGGCGGGTTCCTTGTTGACGCGCAACAGCACTTTGCGCCCGACCATCAGCTCGGCCAGTTCGGGCGGCGAGGTCTCGGCGGTCTTGACCGTGGCGGTCATCTTGCCCCGGCGCATGACCGACACAGTGTCGGTGATCTCCATGATCTCGCGCAGCTTATGGGTGATCAGGATGATGGTTTTACCCTCGGAGCGCAAACGGCCAAGGATGCGGAACAGCTGGTCGGCCTCAGCGGGGGTCAGCACGCCGGTGGGCTCGTCGAGGATCAGGATATCGGCCTGACGGTAAAGCGCTTTGAGGATTTCCACGCGCTGCTGCATGCCGACGCCGATGTCCTGGATCAGCGCGTCGGGGTCGACGTTGAGGCCATAGTCCTCGGCAAGGCTGATCAGCGACTTGCGGGCTTTTGAGAGCGAGGGTTTCAGCAGGCGGCCATCTTCGGCGCCCAGAATGATGTTTTCCAGCACGGTGAAGTTTTCGACCAGCTTGAAATGCTGGAACACCATGCCGATGCCCGCCGCGATGGCGGCCTGGCTGTCGGGGATCTCGGTCTTTTTGCCGCTGATGAAAATCTCCCCCGCGTCGGCCTTGTAGAAGCCGTAAAGGATCGACATCAGCGTCGATTTCCCCGCGCCGTTTTCGCCGATGATCCCGTGGATCGTGCCGGGCATGACGCGGATCGAGATGTCTTTGTTGGCCTGCACCGGGCCGAAAGCCTTGGAAATGCCCTTTAGTTCAATCGCGGGGGCGGTATCGGTCATATCAAAAGGTCCTGCGGCCATTGCGGGTTTTGATCCGGGGTTGGCCCATTTCTTGCCGCGGCATGGCGTTCTCCGGTTCGGAAAGGGCCGCGCCGATGGTACGGCGCGGCCCTAAGGGTCACTTTGGTGAATTCAGGCTCAGAAGTCCAGCGCCGGGCAGCTGTCGTTCTCGTAGTAGGAGACCACTTCGATCTCACCGTCGATGATTTTCTGGCGCGCTTCGTCGACGGCCTTCTTCATCTCTTCGGTGACCAGATCCTTGTTGTGCTCGTCAATCGCGACGCCGACACCTTCTTCGGCAAGGCCGAGGGTCACGACTTCGCCCACCTCAAGATCTTCGCCCGCCATCATCGCGTCATAGACCGCGACGTCGACACGCTTGAGCATGGAGGTCAGAACCTTGCCCGGGTGCAGGTGGTTCTGGTTGCTGTCCACACCGATGCTGAGGATGCCTTCGTCGGCGGCGGTCTGCAGCACGCCCACGCCGGTGCCGCCCGCCGCGGCATAGACCACGTCAGCGCCCTGGTTGATCTGCGCCTTGGTGATCTCCGAGCCCTTTACCGGGTCGTTCCAGGCCGCCGGGGTGGTGCCGGTCATATTGGCGATGATCTTGGCGTCGGGGTTGGTGTCCATCACGCCTTGGGCATAGCCGCAGCCGAAGTGGCGAATGAGCGGCACATCCATGCCCCCGACAAAGCCCACGGTGCCGGTCTCGGAGGCCATCGCGGCCATGACGCCAACCAGATAGGAGCCTTCATGCTCGGCAAAGCTGACCTGACGCACGTTGGGCAGGTCGAGCCAGTTCACGTCGACCACGGCAAATTTGGTGTCCGGATAATCAGGCGCCACGGTGGCCAGCGGGTCGGCCATGGCGAAACCCATGGTGATGATCGGGTTGGCACCGGATTCGGCAAAGCGGCGCAGGGCCTGCTCACGCTGTGCTTCGGACTGCATTTCGATCTCGGCAAACTTGCCGCCGGTCTCTTCGGCCCAGCGGGTGGCCCCGTTAAAGGCCGCTTCGTTGAAGCTCTTGTCGAATTTGCCGCCAAGGTCGAAGATCAGCGCCGGTTCGGCCAGGGCCGCGCCCGAGGTCAGCGCGAGCCCGGCAGCAGCGCCGAGGAATTTGGTGGTGAGGGTCATATCGGTCTCCCGTGGTGTGGTGCCGGACGGTTTGGACTGGCCTGCCATCCTAGCGTTAATTGGATCTGGTGATCAGCTGTAATTTAGGGTGTAGGCAGGGGGTGGGGTCAACCGCTTTTTGCGCCCGTCGCCTGCTAAATGCCAGTGTGACCGTGGGTCAAGTCCCGGCGTAGAATGCAGGCATCGACCGGCGGCCCGCCGGGGCGCGCGTAATAGGCGCGGCGGGTGGCGACCTGCGCAAAGCCCATCGCGGCATAGAGCGCGCGGGCGGGGGCGTTGTCTTCGGCCACTTCGAGAAAACCGCTGGTGATGCTGCGGGGCAGGGCGGTGATCCAGTCTTGCACCAGCGCGCGGCCCAGACCGCGTCTTTGATGGGCGGGGTCCACGGCGAGGGTCAGAAGTTCGGATTCCTCCGCGATGCTGCGGATCAGGGCAAAGCCGCCCGGCCGGGTCAAGAGCGTGGTAAAGGGGCTGTCGAGCAGGCTGGCGAACTCCTCCGCGCGCCATGGGCGGTCGCGGGTGAAGGCGGCGGCATGCAGGGTGGCAAGCTCTGCCGCGGTCACGGCAAGAGCACCGGGGCGGCATCGCGGGCCGGGGCCGCGTCAGCCGGGCGCAGGTAGAGCGGGGCCGGGCGCGGGGGATTGGCGCTGTAGCGTTGCGCGGCGATGCGGGCAATGGCCTCGGCCACCGGCAGGGCGGGGGGCTGGCCGCCCGCGCCGATCAGCGGACCGTCAAAGGCAGGCAGATCGGCGGCATCGTAGAGCGCGGGCGCCGCAATGGCGGGATTGTCGAAGCCTTGGAGGAAGACTTGGTCGCGGCGGGCATCAACGGCGCAGGCGCAGGGGGCGTCATGGCCTTCGCGCAGGGCGTCGAAAGCATCGACGCCAACCGCCGGAATGCCCAGACCAAGCGCCAGACCGCGGGCGGCGGAGACGGCGATGCGGATGCCGGTGAAATTGCCCGGCCCGATGCCGACGCCAAGCGCGGTGAGGTCGTCATAGGCGACTTCGGCCTCGGCCAGCAGCTCTTCGCAAAGCACCAGCAGTCGTTCAGCCTGTCCCTTGGTCATCGGCTCGACGCGGGAGGCCAGAATATGGTCACCGGACAGCAAAGCGGCCGCGCAATGCGCGGCCGCTGTGTCGAAAGCCAGAACCAGCGGCCCTTGAGACGTCTGGTCAGGCAACCGGGCGCACCTCGGTCACTTCGGGGATGTAGTGGCGCAGCAGGTTCTCGATGCCCATCTTCAAGGTCAGCGTGGAGGAGGGGCAGCCTGCGCAGGCGCCTTGCATATGCAGATAGACAACGCCACGTTCAAAGCCGTGGAAGGTGATGTCGCCGCCGTCCTGGGCCACGGCGGGGCGCACGCGGCTGTCGAGCAACTCTTTGATCTGGCCGACGATTTCACCGTCTTCACCGTCATGTGCGGCATGGCCGGAGCCGGGCTGGTGGTCCGAGGCCATGACCGGCTCGCCGGACTGGAAATGCTCCATGATCGCGCCGAGCAAGGCGGGTTTCACATGGTCCCACTCGACCCCATCGGCCTTGGTCACGGTGACGAAATCGGTGCCAAAGAACACGCCGGTCACGCCCTCCACGGCAAAGAGCCGTTGGGCCAGCGGCGATGTTGCGCCAGCCTCCGGGGTGGGGAAATCGGCGGTGCCCGTCTCCAGCACGGTCTGACCCGGCAGGAACTTGAGCGTTGCAGGGTTCGGGGTGGATTCGGTCTGGATGAACATGGCATTTACCTCGCTTTCGGCGTGTCTCTGATATGCGCCTCGCGGCGCGGCAAGTCAAGGTTTGGAACGATTCTAAACTGTGGCCGCTGGTCAGGGGCGACAGGGGCCGGCTCCGGCTTTATGTCAAACTGTCGGTTTAACGCTTTCTTCGCCGCTCTGCGCGAGAACCGCCCTCGGGACCATAAGAGGGAGCCGAGCATGCCGATCCATTCCGTAGGAAGCTATAGCGCCAAAGCGTTTGAGATCACCCCGACGGGACATCTGCGGCTGACCCCTGATTTCGATGCCAGCACCGATGCGATGCGCTATGAGATCATAGACGCCGACGGCGCCTATAACGGCGACAGTAAGAACGACGAAATTGGCAATGACCTAACGCAATATAGCTATCAATACGACGCCAGCGGCAATCTGGTCAGCCAGGGCCGAACCTATCTCGAAGGCAGTTGGACGCTGAATGACGGCAATGGCAATAGCGTCACGCTCTACCAGGTGGAAAGCGGCGGGGTGCATACCGGCTGGGTGGCGGATGGGCCGATCACGCCAGGGGTGGCCTATGCCTATAGCGGGCCGCATCAGGTCGACAGCAGCACGGCGCCGCCCTACAGCAGCCTTGTGGGGCCAAGGGCCGACCCCGACGCGGCGAATAGCTATGAGGGCGGGGCCTATGGCGACGACATCCGCGCCGGGGCCGAGGCCGATCGCGTCTCGGGCGGGGCGGGCGACGACAGGATCAGCGGCGGCGCCGGCAATGACAAGCTCGGTGGTGGGGCGGGCGATGACACGATCTATTACGGAACCGGGGCGGATTTCGTGCGCGGCGGTGATGGCGACGATCTGATCGACGATGTGGAGGGGGCCAATGGCGACGCTTTCGATGACACGCTCTTCGGCGATGCGGGCAATGACACGATCTACAGCGGGGCCGGGGATGATTCCGTCTTTGGCGGCGCCGATAACGATTGGATTTCTGCCGAAAGCGGCGATGACTCGATCCACGGGGGCGCGGGCGATGACCGGGTCGATGGCGGCGAGGGGCAGGATGCCATTTCTGGCGACGGCGGCAATGACCTCTTGTCCGGGGGCGGCGGCGCGGATGCGGTGCACGGCGGTGAGGGCGATGATCAGATCTTCGGCGGGGCGGGCAATGACCATCTGTCGGGCGATGCCGGCGCGGATCGGATCCACGGTGAAGCAGGCCAGGATGCCATAAGGGGCGGCGCGGGCAACGACAGTCTCTATGGCGGGGCGGACCATGACAAGATCCAGGGCGGCGCGGGCGACGACCTGCTGGCCGGGGGGACCGGCGACGATGTGCTGGCGGGCAGCGACGGGCGCGATACGCTGAGCGGCGGCAGCGGGAACAACAGCATGATCGGCGGGGCCGGGGATGACACCTATCTGCTCGGCGCCAGCAGCAGCAACACGGTGAGGGATTTCGACACCGGCGATCACGATCACGACGGGGTTTACAACGACCAGCTCGATGTCTCCCACCTGCGCACTTTGGACGGCAATCCGGTGGGGGTCTGGGATGTGGCGGTGAGCGATGATGGTTTCGGCAATGCTTTGCTGACCTTCCCCGAGGGGGAGACCGTGGTGATGCAGGGGGTGACGCCGGCGCAGATCTCCGGCACCGCGCAGCTGCGGGCGGCGGGGGTGCCCTGTTTCACCGCCGGTACGATGATCCGCACGCCGCAGGGCGAAGCCGCGGTCGAGACCCTGCGGGAAGGCGATCTTGTGCAGACCCGCGACAATGGCCCACAGCCGGTGATCTGGGCGGGGCAGCGGCAGCTTGGCCCGTTGGCGCTGGCGGCGGCACCGGGGCTGCGGCCGATCCATATCGCGCCGGAGGCCTTGGGCAATAGCCGCGCGCTGCGGCTGTCGCCGCAACATGCGCTGGCTGTCGATCTGCCGGGCCAGGGGGCGAGCCTGCTGCGCGCGGGCCGTGCCGCGCGGATGGCGGGCGGCGGCATCCGGGTGGCGCAGGGCGTGCGGGCGGTGACCTATGTGCATCTCATGCTGGCGCGGCATGAGATCGTCTTTGCCAATGGCACCCCGGCGGAAAGTTTCTATCCCGGCCCCTGGGGGCTGCGGATGATGGGACTACAGGCGCTGAGGGGGATCGCGCGGGCCTTGCCGGGGCTGGGCCGGGGGCCGGTCTGCGCGCATTATGGGCCGCAGGTGCATGCGCTCTCGGCGCTGCCGGACCTGCCGGGGCGGTTGCGGGATCTGCGCCCCGCTTGGGGGTAGCCCCGCGGCGGGGCGTGCCTCAGGTGATCGCTTCCAACTGCTCTTTGCTCAGATCGCCCGGCACGATGGTGATCGGCACGGGCAGCGAGCCCGCCGCGCGGGTAAGCTGCGTGACCAGCGGGCCGGGGCCCTGTTTGCGGTCCCCGCTGGCGCCCAGCACCAGCACACCGATCTGCGGGTCATCGGAGAGTTGTTGAATGATCTCTTCCGTGGGTTCGCCTTCGCGGATCACCAGTTCGGGATTGACCCCCTGTTTGTCGCGCATCCATTTGGCAAAGACCTCGAAATGCACTTCGATCCGCTCGCGCGCCTCTTCGCGCATCAGATCGCCCACACCGATCCAGTGGTTGAACTCTTCCGGCGGGATAACGGACAGAACCGCCACGCCACCGCCGGTGCGGGCCGCGCGCAGGGCGGCAAAGCGCATCGCATTCAGACATTCGGTGCTGTCGTCGAGCACCACAAGGAATTTCCGCATCAAACCTCTCTTTGCGCCTTTGGAGCGCGCGCGGCGATCATGGCGCGGGCAGGCGGCGCTGGCAATTGCTTTTGCGCGCCGCGGCTGCCCGGCCTCTTAGCTGCGTTGGCTGGCGGCCCAATCCCAATACATCTCGCGCACCCGGCGCGTCACCGGGTTTTGATTGTCCCCGGTGCCATATTGCGTGTCGTCAAAGGCGCTGACGGGGGTGACTTTCATCATATTGCCCGACAGGAAAACCTCGTCGGCGGCATGGAAATCGTCAAAGCTGAGCACGGCCTCATGCACCTTCATACCCGCCTCGCGCATGTTCGACATATGCCGCGCCCGGGTGATCCCGGCCAGGAAAGTGCCGTTGGGGATGGGGGTAAAGACCTCGCCGTCCTTGACCATGAAGACATTGGCGCTGGCGCTTTCGGCGACATTGCCCATGGCATCGGCCACCAGCGCATTGCCAAAGCCCTTGGACCGTGCTTCGACCATCATGCGGGCGTTGTTGGGGTAGAGGCAACCGGCCTTGGCGTTGACCACATTGTCCTCCAGCACCGGGCGGCGGAACCGGGTGCGGGTCAGGGTCGTGGCGGCCTCCGGCGGGGCCATGGGGATCGCCTCAAGGCTGATGGCGAAACCGGTGGCGCCTTCGCGCGGGACGATGCCCAGTTCATCCCCCGCCAGCGCCCAATACATCGGGCGGATATAGACCGCCTGATCGCGCCCATAGCTCTTGATCCCCTCGCGCACCGCGTCGACCATGGCATCGGTCTCCATGGTGGGGGTGATCATCAGCGCCTTGGCCGAGCGGTTGACCCGGGCGCAATGGGCTTCCAGATCGGGGACCAGCCCGTCAAAAAGCCGCGCGCCGTCAAAGACCGTCGTGCCAAGCCAGGCGCCGTGATCGGCGGCTTTGATGGTGGGCAGATCGCCGTCGTGCCACGTGCCGTTGAAATAGGTTTTGATGTCGGTGCCGGTGGCCATGTCGCGGGTCCTTACGAGTTGCTTCGGTAGATGCCTTCGGGCAGGTTCAGCGCCGCCGTGAGATCGCTGAGCTGCGCCGGCGACAGGGTGATCTTGACGACCCGGTCGGTGCGCGGATCCCATTGTTCAATCGTGATCTGCCCGGCAAAGGCAGAGACGGTCACGTCCTCGCGCAGGGGGGCGTCGGATTCGTCGATCAGGGTGATGACGGTGGCGTCAAATTCGTGCTCGATGGTAAACATGAGCGCACATTAGGCTTTGTGCGGATAAGCGCAAGGCCGCCGTAGCTGCCGCGCGAACGGGGGTGGCAGCAGCGCTGCGGCGTGATAGACAAAAGCTGCGACGCCCGAACGACGCCTGACCGCTATCCACCGAAGGATCTGTTGTGAAATTAATGAATGCCCTCGGCGCATTTGGCGCCCTTGTCCTGCTGACGGCCTGCGAAGTTGTCCCGGTTCAGACCGTTCCCCTGCCGCCCGCAAGCCCCAGTCAGCCCAGCCAACCCCGTCTCTCCGCCGACAGGGCCGCGCGCAGTTTCGTGCAGGTCGTGCGCCGGTTGGAGCCCGTGGCGGAACGCGAATGCCGCGCCCGCACGACGGGGGTGAATTGCGACTATAACATCGTTGTCGATGACCGCCCGGGCCAGCCTGCGAACGCCTTTCAGACGCTCGACAGGCAGGGCCGCCCGATTGTCGGCTTTACGCTGGCGCTGATCGCGGATGCGCGCAACGAAGACGAGCTGGCCTTTGTGCTGGGCCATGAGGCGGCGCATCACATCGCGGGCCATATTGGACGCCAGCAACAGAACGCCATGGCGGGCGCGGTGATTTTCGCAGGGATCGCGACGCTGAGCGGCGGCGATGCTAATGCCGTGCGCACGGCGCAGGAGTTGGGCGCCGAGGTCGGGGCGCGGCGCTATTCCAAGGACTTTGAGCTTGAGGCCGATGCTTTGGGCACGATCATCACCGCACGCGCCGGCTATGATCCGCTGCGCGGGGCGGAGTTCTTTGCCCGCATTCCGGACCCCGGTGACCGTTTCCTTGGCACCCATCCGCCCAATGCGGCGCGTTTGGATACGGTGCGGCGCACGGCGGCGGGGCTGTGACGGCTTGCAGCAACTGGGCCAGATATTAAACGACCGCGGCTCGAAATACGCGGTCTCCGGCTGTCCGGCGCGCAGCCGGGCAGAGGTCGATGCCGCGTTGAAGGCGCTGAAGCGCGACAAAGCCTATGCCAAGGCCACGCATAACACCTGGGCGGTGCTGCTGTCAGAGGGCGGCCCGCTCAAGGGTGATGACGGCGAGGCCGGCGCGGGCATGGTGATCCTGCGCATGCTGGAGCGCGAGGGGCTGGAAGATCATCTGATCGTGGTGACCCGCTGGTATGGCGGCAAACATCTGGGCGGCGACCGTTTTCGCCATGTGCAGAGCTGCGTGCGGGCCTATCTGGATGAGATCGGCAGCTAGACGCTGAGCGCAATCGCGGCAAAGAAACAGGCCGTGGCGATCAATACGAAGACATGCCAGATCGCATTCTGATAGCGCATGCCGGGGTGGGCATAGACCAGCGTCCCCGCCGAATAGGTCAGCCCGCCTGCGGCCACCAGCGCCAGCGCGGCGCCGGGCAGATTATGCCACATCGGATAGATCAACAGGACCGACAGCCAGCCCATGCCGAGGTAAAGCGCCAGCGACCCGCGCGCATCGGTCTGCCAGAACCACAGTTTGGCCACCGCCCCGATCACCGCCAGCGCCCAGACGACGCCAAGGATGCCATAGGCAAAACCGGAGCCGATCACCATCACCAGCGGGGTATAGGTGCCCGCGATTTTGAAATAGATCGCCGCATGGTCAAGCCGGCCCAGAAAGGCGCGGCTGCGGTCAAAGGGCAGCAAGTGGTAGACGGCGGAGGCGGTGAAAGAAGCGAGCAGGCAGGCCGCATAGATGGTGATGGCCGTCAGCGCTTTCTCCTGCCCCGAGGCATGCAGCAAGAGCAGGATGCTGGCGGGGATCGCAAAACACAGGCTCAGCGCATGGACGGTGCCATCGGCGAGGGTTTCGGCTTTTGAAGTCGGATAGGCCATAGGCTTAATCTAGCGGGGGATGATGGTCATTCCATGGCTGACCCGACGTAAATCCGCACGCCCCCGCCCGTTCAGCGCGGTTTGTTGCCCTCGATCCAGCGCGACATCAGTGTTTTGTCGCGAAAGCATTCCTGCGGCACATCGCGGCGTTTCAGGCGGGCGATGCGTTCGGCGAAGGCGACCTGTTTGGCGGAAGGGTAGGCGGCAAATGGCCCCTCCAGGGCTTGGGGTTTATGGGCGTCGATCCATTCCGAGATCGCCGCGCGGTCCGCCTCAATCCCTTTGGGCAGCTCATCGCCCGTGCGCTTGGCGAGGGCCTGGGCGTATTGCATCTGTTTTTCGGTCGCGGGCATGCGGCGGTCGGCCTGTTTGGGCTGCGCGCTGTCGCTGCCCCGCGGCGGGCGGCCCTGCTGGTCGGGGTCGAAGATGCCGGGAAACTGAGGTTGAAAAGACATGTGGTCATTCCTCTGCTACTGCGTTCTACATATAGAACAGAAAGGGAACATATTCAAGTCTCTCCGTAATCTCGCCCTTCCTTGGTAATATATCTAGTAGCTGAGGTGTTTTGTTCCGCAATATCTGCGAAGTATGCGATTATCGCAGTTGTCCCGCCGCTTCCGCGATCAGCTCCGCCGTCTTGATCATCCGCGCGGGTAGGGGCCGCCCGCGCCGCGAGGCGAGCCAGAGGTCATGCCAGCGCCGCTTGGGCAGAGGCAGCAGCCGCAGCCGGTCCTTGGCGGCAAAGGTCTCGACCCCGCTGCGGGGCAAGAGCGTATAGCCCACGCCCCGGGCCACCGCCGCCGGGATCTGGCCGATCTGGTTCACATAGCCGCGCAGGCGCATCCGGTCGGCCCCCGGGTAGCTTTCCGGGAAATTGAGCTGCAACAGATCGTCGGCATAGGCAAAGCCATCGGGATGCGCGATGAAGCCACGGCTTTCGAGATCGGCAAAACTTTCTATCTGTTCCAAGGAATTAACCGGCAGAACAAGGCAAAGTTCCTCGCGCCCCAGATGGTGTGCTTCCAATCTGGCATGGGCGGGGTCATCGGCCAGAACGCCCAGATCGAAACGCCCCTCCAGCAACCCGGCGCGGATCGTGGCTTGGGGGGCGGCTTCGAGATGTAGGGATAGGTCGGGCGCTTGGGCCATCCACTCTAACAGCAGCGGTTGGAGCAGCATGGCGAAACTGCCGGAACAGGCGATATGCACCACGCCCCGGTCGGGCAGGTCGGTCGCGATGCGTTCGCGCAGGCGCTGCTCTTCGCGGCGGCGGGCAAGGCCGGTTTCAAACAGCGCCTCGCCCGCCGGGGTCAGGGTGAAACTTTTCCCGTCCCGTGCGATCAGCGGCTGGCCCAACTGGTCCTCCAGCTTGCGCAGATGCTGCGACACGCCCGGCTGGGTCATGTTGAGCCGCTGCGCCGTGCGGGTGAAATGGCCGGTCTCGCACAGGGTGGTGAAGGTCTCAAGCCAAGTGGCGTTCAGCATATCAAAGGTTTCGTTATGATTTCGATGAGATTTGATAATTTCACACGCGGGGTGCGCCTGTCTATCTCAAGCTCAACGCAAACAGGAGACCGCTTATGACCACCCCCCGTACCTTTTCCCACATCGGCCTATCCGTGCCGGACCTCGACGCCGCCGTGAAATTCTATTCCGAAGTCCTCGGCTTCTATGTCGTGATGCAGCCCACCGAAGCGGTGGAAGAAGACAGCGCCATCGGCGTCATGTGCACCGATGTTTTCGGCCCCGGCTGGGGATCGTTGCGCATTGCGCATCTGGCGACAGCGGATGGCATCGGCATCGAAATCTTCGAATTCCCGGGCAATTACGCCCCCGAAGAAAAACTGGAGCACAAACGCCACGGCACGTTCCACTTCGCCATTCAAGACCCCGATGTCGAAGGTCTGCTGGAACGGATCATCGCGGCGGGCGGCAAGCAGCGGATGCCGGTGCGGGAGTATTTCCCGGGCGAGAAACCCTACCGCATGGTCTATGTCGAAGACCCCTTTGGCATCGTCTTCGAGCTCTACAGCCACAGCTATGAGCTGACCTATTCGGCAGGCGCCTACGTCTAAGACAGCCTCGGGGGGCGTCAGGTGATCTGACGTCCCCAAAGGTCGTATTCGCCCGCCTCTTCGACTTCGACGGTGACGATGTCCCCGACTTTGAGGTTCTGGAAATCCTCGTCGATGAAGAGGTTCCCGTCGATCTCGGGTGCGTCGGATTTGGTGCGGCAGGTGGCGGCCTCTGCGTCGATCTCATCCACGATCACGTCGAGGCGTTTGCCGACCTTGGCGGCGAGCTTGGCTTCGGAAATCGCCTGTGCCTTTTCCATGAAGCGCTCCCAGCGGTCTTGTTTGACCTCTGCTGGCACATGATCCGGCAGCGCATTCGACCGCGCGCCTTCGACGTTTTCGTATTGGAAGCAACCGACCCGGTCGAGCTGCGCCTCGTCCAGCCAGTCGAGCAGGGTCTGGAACTCCGCCTCCGTCTCACCCGGATAGCCGACGATGAAGGTCGAGCGCAGGGTGATATCGGGGCAGGTGGCCCGCCAGGCGGAAATCTCATCCAGCGTTTTGGAGGCCGCGGCAGGCCGGGCCATGCGTTTCAGCACATCCGGGTGCGCGTGCTGGAAGGGGATGTCGAGATAGGGCAGCACCAGCCCCTCGGCCATCAGCGGGATCAGCTTGCGCACATGGGGGTAGGGGTAGACGTAATGCAGCCGCACCCAGGCGCCAAGTGAGCCCAGATCGCGCGCCAGATCGGTGATATGCGCGCGGTGGCCGCGGTCTTCGGCATGTTTGATGTCAACACCATAGGCCGAGGTGTCCTGGCTGATGACCAAGAGTTCCTTCACGCCATTGTCGACCAGACGCTCGGCCTCGCGCATCACCGCATGGGCGGGACGCGATTGCAGGCGGCCGCGCATATCGGGGATGATGCAGAACTTGCATTTATGGTTACAGCCCTCGGAAATCTTGAGGTAGCTGTAGTGCCGCGGGGTGAGCGAGACCTGCTGCGCGGGCAGCAGATCGATAAACGGATCGGGGGCGGGCGGCACCGCGCCATGCACCGCGTCGAGCACCTGTTCATATTGATGCGGTCCGGTCACGGCGAGAATCTTGGGGTGGTGTTCGCGGATATAATCCGGCTCGGCGCCGAGGCAGCCGGTGACGATGACCTTGCCGTTCTCATTGAGCGCCTCACCGATGGCGTCGAGGCTTTCGGCCTTAGCACTGTCCAGAAAGCCGCAGGTGTTCACGATCACCGCATCGGCGCCGGCGTAATCGGGCGAGACGCCATAGCCTTCGGCCCGGAGACGGGTCAGGATACGCTCGCTGTCCACCAGCGCTTTGGGGCAGCCGAGGCTGACCATGCCGATGGTCGGCTGTCCGGGGCGGGCGGGGTCGCTGATCTTCGCTTGCGGGGCGAGGTCAGGGCGCAGATTAGGTGGGTTTGTGCTCATGAGGGGGCTATAAGGCAAGCCGTTGAGCGAGAAAAGAGCCGCCGGACAGGAGGAGAGGGCCATGAGATGGATTCTGCGCGGGATCGGCGCACTGTTGCTGATTGTGGTGATTGCACTGGGAGCGTTGTTCGTGATGCCCGGGGACCGGATTGCGCAGATTGCCAGCGATCAATTGAGCCGGGTGACCGGGCGGGAGGTGACGATCACCGGCGATGTGGGCGTGACCTTTTGGCCGGTGCTGGGGGTCACGGCGGGCGGGCTTGAGGTCGGCAATGCCGATTGGACCGATAAAGGCGCGATGCTGACGGCGGCCAATGCGGCGATCGGGGTGGATGCCGGCGCCTTGCTGCGCGGTGAAATCCGCATCACCAATATCGCCGCGCAAAGCCCGGTGATCCGTTTGGAGCAGCGCCGCGATGGGCGGGCAAGCTGGCAGTTCACCGACAGCGCCAGCGGCGCGCGGATCGAGACGAAGGTGGCCCCGTGGCGCCAGAAGCGCCCGCTGAGCATCGAAAAGCTGACGGTGGAGAATGCCACGCTGATCTATGACGCCGAAGGGGCCGATCTGGTGACCTATGAAGGTGTCGATCTGGCGCTGGATTGGCCCGAACGCGCGGGGGCTGCGGATATCGTCGCCAGCATGGCCCCGGCGGGCGAGCGGGTGGTGCTGACCGGGCGGATCGAGGGTTTTGCGGGTTTCCTTGACGGGGAGCTGCAACTCCTGCGCGCCCGGTTGAAGACGCGCGGTGGCGAAGCGGGGTTTGCCGGGCGCGGATCGCTCAAGGGCGCGCTGGCCGGGGATTTGGTGATCAAGACTGCGGATTCGGCGGGGTTTCTGGCCTCGCTTGGAGCAGGTCCGGTGGCGCTGCCGCGCGGGCTGGGGCGCGCGGTTGACCTGCGCAGTGATCTGACGCTGTCTCCGGACCGGCGGTTGATCCTGCGCAATATCGCAGCGGATCTGGGCGGTAATCGCTTCACCGGACAGGCCGATCTGGCGCTGAACGGCACCCCACGGATCAGCGCGACCCTGCGGGCGGGGGCGCTGGATCTGTCGGGCATGCGCCCGGCAGAGCAGAGCGCGGCCCCCGAGACAGATCAGGCCCCCCCGTCCGAGGGCTGGTCGCGCCAAGAGATTGACGCAGGCTGGCTGGCGGCTTTCGACGGGGAGATTGCCCTGAGCGCTGAGGAGATTGATTTCGGGCAGATCAAAACCGGCCCCACCCGGATGGTGCTGCGCAATGACCGCTCGCGCATGGTTTTCGATCTGCAAGATATGGCGGCCTATGACGGCAAGATCACGGGGGAGTTTGTGATGAACAACCGTGGCGGCCTTTCGGTCGGGGGCAGGCTGCGGGCGCAGGGGGTGCAGATGCGCAACCTGCTAGAAGACGCCGCCGGGGTGACGCGCTTTACCGGCGCGGGCGATGCGGAACTGTCCTTTCTCGGCAGCGGGCAAACGGTGGCGGCGATCATGCGCTCGCTGAGTGGCGAAGGCAGGCTGGCGCTGGGGCGCGGCACCATTGCCGGGATCGATCTGGATGCGCTGCTGGGCTCGATCGATGCCAAGGGCGGCAGCACGGTGTTTGATTCTGCCGAGGCGACCTTCGACATCGCCGAGGGCGTTTTGCACAATGATGACCTGCGGGTGCTCTTGCTTAACTTCAACGCCAGTGGGGAGGGGCGCGTCGATCTGGGGGCGCGGCGCATTGACTATACGGTCACGCCCAAGGCGCTGCGGGTCAATGCCGCGCGCGGCGGGCTGGCGGTGCCGGTGCGGATCACCGGGCCTTGGGCCGACCCGAAGGTAAAGCCGGATCTGCGGGCGGCGATTGATCTGAACTTCCGCGAGGAAAAGCAACGCGCGGAGGATGTGGTGCGGCGCAAGGTGCAAGAGGAATTGGACATCGCACCAGACGACCCGCGCGATCTTGAAGACCTCGTCAAAGACGAGTTGGAAAACGTGCTGAAACGGGAGCTCCGCAAGCTCTTCGACTAGCGCGGCAGGCCGCCCGTCTGCTTGGACCCATGAAACTCATGGTGGCGCAGGCGGGCAGGCTGCGCTAAGGCTGGCGCGACAGTCTAGGAGAGGCGCAATGGCCAACGATCTTTTCAACAGTTTCATGACCGGCCCCGACGAACAGGGCCGTTTCGGCGACTTCGGCGGACGGTTCGTCTCGGAAACGCTGATGCCGCTCATTCTTGAGTTGGAAGAGCAGTATGAGAAGGCCAAGACCGACGACAGTTTCTGGGCCGAGATGCATGATCTCTGGACCCATTACGTGGGCCGCCCGAGCCCGCTTTATCACGCCGAGCGGCTGACCGAGCATCTGGGCGGTGCCAAGGTCTATATGAAACGCGACGAGCTGAACCACACCGGCGCGCATAAGATCAACAACGTGCTGGGGCAGATCATCCTCGCCCGCCGCATGGGCAAGAAACGCATCATCGCGGAAACCGGCGCGGGCCAGCACGGTGTCGCCACGGCGACGGTTTGCGCCAAATTCGGGCTGAAATGCGTGGTCTATATGGGCGCGCATGATGTCGAGCGTCAGGCGCCCAACGTCTTCCGCATGCGTCTTCTGGGGGCCGAGGTGGTGCCGGTGACTTCGGGCCGGGGCACGCTGAAGGACGCGATGAACGACGCGCTGCGCGACTGGGTGACCAATGTGCGCGACACTTTCTATTGCATCGGCACCGTGGCCGGGCCGCACCCCTATCCGGCGATGGTGCGCGACTTTCAGGCGATCATCGGCAAGGAAGTGCGCGAGCAGATGGAGGCGGCAGAGGGCCGTCTGCCCGACACGGTCATCGCGGCCATCGGCGGTGGCTCCAACGCCATGGGGCTGTTCTACCCTTTCCTTGATGACAAGTCGGTCAATATCATCGGCGTCGAGGCCGGCGGCAAAGGCGTTGACGAGAAGATGCAGCACTGCGCCTCGCTCACCGGCGGGCGTCCGGGCGTGTTGCACGGCAACCGGACCTATCTCTTGCAAGACGACGACGGGCAGATCCTCGAAGGTTTCTCGATCTCGGCGGGGCTCGACTATCCCGGCATCGGGCCAGAGCATTCCTGGCTGCATGACATCGGCCGCGCGGAATATGTCTCGATCACCGACCGCGAAGCGCTGGAGGCGTTCCAGCTGTGCTGTGCGCTCGAAGGCATCATCCCCGCGCTGGAGCCGAGCCACGCGCTGGCCCATGTGCTCAAGATCGCGCCAGAACTGCCCAAAGACCACCTGCTGGTGATGAACATGTGTGGCCGCGGCGACAAGGATATCTTTACCGTCGCCCGTGCGCTGGATTTTGACATGGGTGACTTCGCCTAATACCCGCGCAACAGCGGATCGATGAAAAGGGGCCTGCGTGAAAGCGCGGGCCTTTTTCGATTCTTGATGTGCGATGAGCGCCGGGTCTGGCGGCGCGCGAAACCGGTTGAGAGAAAAGGCGTAAGAAAAACGCAAAACGGGTATCGCAGCGGGTTTTCTGTCCCGACGGCTTTCCGGCAAAGCGACGAGAGGCGTTTGCCCCTTGCAGACTTGGCCCAAGCGCAGTTTTCCCGCGCGATACGTAAGAAATCACCGGCCTAAACCAAGGTTTATAGAGGTCGGACAAGGGTTTAGATCGCCCGATTTAAACCCCGGGAGGATAGCCAATCCCGCCCCGAATACCCTTTTGCCAGTCATCCCGACGACGCCGCGTCACTGCGCCACGCCAATGACCAGCGCCGCCACCATTCAACAGCGGGCCAACCCGACAGCGGGCCGGCCCAGATGCAAAAGGACACGACATGAAAAAGACACTGACAGCCACCGCCCTGATCCTCGCCACCGCCGGCTCCGCCGCATTCGCGCAGGGCATGGAAGGCCATCAGATCGGCTATAACGACAAGGCCGACAACGGCGTTTCCTACTCCAGCCGGTCAGAGGCTGTTGATGCCCAGGTGCTGGCGACCGTCACCAATGGCACCCTGCGCGCCGAAGACACATCCGACGTGACCGTCACCGTCTTCCCCACCGCGCAATCCGACACATCCGTGAACCGTTTCCCGCGCTGAACGCGGGCCACTGCTTAACCACTCTACCCCCAAAGGATACGACATGAAAAAGACACTGACAGCCACCGCTCTGATCATCGCCACCGCCAGCTCCGCCGCCTTCGCGCAGGGCATGGAAGGCCATCAGATCGGCTATAACGACAAACCCGTCGATATCATCTCCTACTCGACCCGCTCCGAAGCGGTTGATCCGCAAACGCTGGAGACCTTCACCGCGGGCATGCTGCGGGCCGAGGACCAATCCGACGTCACGGTCACCGTCTTTCAGACACTGGATGAAAACCGCGAAGACGGTGCCTTCCCCCGCTAAGCCGGGCTAAAGCTCGCGCTCGCCCCAAGGGGGCGGGCGCCCAATCACTAAGGGTTGATCGGAGCGCATAACGGCATTCCCTTGCGCTTTGACATGGCATGACTAGATACGCTGCACTGCAAGCCAAGGTCACACCATGAACAAAAAGAAAAAAATTGCCCTTTGGGTGATCGCCGCTCTCCAATTCAATGCCACCGCTTATTTTGTTCTGCTCTTTGCCCTTGAGGGGCGGGGGGTGACGCTGTTTGGCGTCCCGCTTGCCGATCTGGGGCCGAACCAGGGCGTGCAGGTGGTGGGTCTGATCCTTGGCGTCGTGCTGGGCTGGATGGCCCTGCGGATGAGCCTGCAACGGGCCGAGAGGGCCGAGACCGCGCTGCGGCATTGTACCGTGCAATTTGCCGATGTGCTCGAAGAACACTTTCGTGACTGGCATCTGACGCCCGCCGAACGCGACGTGGCGGTTTTTCTGATCAAGGGTCTGAACACCCGCGCCATCGCCGAGATGCGCGGCACCTCCGAAGGCACGATCAAGGCGCAGACCAATGCGATCTACCGCAAGGCGGGTGTTGCGGGCCGGGCGCAGCTTTTGAGCCTCTTTATCGAAGACCTGATGGACGATTCCCTGATGCCGGGGCCAAAGCCGCAGCTGACGCAGGCGGCCTGAGCGCCGTTAGCGGGTCAATTCCAGAATATCGAAATCGCTCTCGACAGCCGGGGCCGGGAACAGCAGCCGCGCCCGGTTGGGGCTGACGCGCTGAAACACCGCCACATCGCTTTGCACCTTGCCGTCTGAGGTGAAATCCTCTGGCAGATCGGCGTAATCCGGTGGGGTCTCGCCCCGCACATGGCCCACGCCGGTATAGATCGCGCGGCCTTCGCGCAGGGTGATCTCGCCTTTGGTCCGTTGCGACCCAGTCAGTTTCTCAAAGGCAAAGCCGCGATCTGTGGCGGTAAAACGGCATTTGAAGGGGCTATAGGCCACCAATGGGCTGACGCCGCCCAGTTTGATCGTCCGGCACGACCAGTCGCCGGGAAGGTCGGCGGCAAAGGCGATCTGCGGCTGACCCGACAGGGCGCGGGTGAGCGCTGCGACGTCATCCGGGGCGCCCCCGGCAAGCGCCTGCATCATGGCATCGCCAAAGGCCGCGTCGAAATTGTCGAGCCGCGCTTGGTCCGCAGGGCGCAGGGTGCCGGCGAGGGCGGCGACAGGCAGGACGAGGAGCAACAGGGCCAGACGCATGGATCAGTTCCCTGCCTCATCCACCGCATGGGCGCGCAAGACTTCCAGCGGGACGATGTCGAGCGCGCGCAGATGGGTGGCGGCCAGATGCACCGGCGGCGCGCAGCCTTCGTCCGCCGCCTGCAGGAAGCGCCCGGCGCAAAGGCACCAGGAATCCCCCGGCTGCAGACCTTCAAAGCCGAACTCCGGCCTTGGCGTGCTGAGGTCATTGCCGACGTATTTGGAAAAGGCGAGGAACTCCGCCGTCATCACCGCGCAGACCGTGTGGTTGCCCTGATCCTCGGCACAGGTGTTGCAATGGCCATCGCGGAAAAAGCCGGTGATCGGGTCCATGCCGCAAAGCGCCAGCGGCTGGTTCAGAACGTTGATGCTGCTGTCAGGTGTCATAGGCTTTCCTCCTGTCCTTCGCTGTCCGAGACCGAGGCCGCAATCTTGCGGAAGATCTCGATATTCTGCTCCGAGACCCCCGGCGCGCGGAACTTGCGGTCGGTGGCGTTGGTGGCGATCACCACGCCCTTCATGGTATCAATGTAGATGTATTGGCCATAGATTCCACGCGCCATATATTCGCCCTCTGCCGCGCCCAATGGTACCCACCATTGGTAGCCATAGCCGATCTTGCCGTCGGCGGTCGGGGCGGTGGGCCGGGTCGATTCCCGCACCCAGTCTGCGGGGACGATCTGCTGGCCGTTCCATTCACCGCCCTGGGCGAACATCTGGCCAAAGCGGGCGTAGTCCCGCGTGGTCATGTTGAGCCCGCCAAGGACAAAGGCCGTGCCCGCGCCGTCGGTGATGTAATAGGGCGCATGTTCCAGCCCCAGCGGCGCGATGATCTTTTCGCTGAGCAGCTCTGGAATGCTACGCCCCGTGGCCCCGCGCACCACCATGCCGATCACATGGGTGTCGATCGAGACATATTGCCATTGGCTGCCCGGCTCCGCGAAAGTCTCGGTCAGCTCGGCGGTGAAATCATCGAGCTTGCCGCCGAGCGCCACAACCCGACCCATGCGGTTGATGTCCGAGTCGTAGTCCAGATAATCTTCGTCAAAAGTGACCCCGCTGGCCATATGCAGCACATTGCGCAGGCTGGCCCCGTCATAGGCGCTGCCTTTCAGGGCGGGCGCATATTTGGTCACCGGATCGTCGAGCGAGGCGATCTGGCCTTCTTCAAGCAAGATGCCCACAAGCGCGGAGAGATAGCTTTTCGCGACCGACCAACTGATGCGGCGGTCCTCTGGCCCGGTGCCTTTGAAGTAGTTCTCATAGACGATGGCCCCGTCTTTCAGCACCAGCAGCGCGGTCACGTCGCGGGCGTCGATCCAGCTGTCCACTTCCGGGGGCAGGTCGGTTTCAGGCCCATAGGGCAGGTTGGTGGTCAACCCGTCGCCCCGCGCAACGGGGGTGGAGAGGAAGGCGCCGTCCATATGGCTGAAGTTATGGACGATCTTTTCTTCCGAGAAGAGCGAGTTGACCGCGAGCAGCCGCTCGATCTCTTCGCGTTTCCAAAGCCCGATGACAACCGCCGCCAGCAAAAGAGCCAGCAGAACGCGGCCCAGCCATTTTCCGAATATACGCATATTTCCCCCCATGTTCAGCGCAGTGAACCACGCGGGCCGGGAAGGGGCCAGCCCGACATTGCGTCAGCGCTCAGCGAAACCGGTCCATCAGCTTTTGCAGCGGGGATTGAGCCTCGGCCTCGGGCTCGGGCGCAACCTTGGGCTCAGGGACCGCGGGTTTGGCGGCTTTGGCCTGCGGCTTGCTCTCTTGCGGCGTCTTTGCCCCCTTGCTCCCGGTGCCAGAACGCGGCGGAGAGACCCGCAGCGCGACGGCGTTCATGAACCGCCCCTTATCACCGCGCAGCAGATCGGCGGCCCCGTCCGAGACCCCGCGCAGCACGTCGTCGAGCCAGCCCTCATCCGCCTTGGGAAAGTCGCGCAGCACATAGCCCGCCACCGCGTCCTTATGGCCGGGGTGGCCGATCCCCATGCGCACGCGGTCATAGTCGGCCCCGATATGGGCATGGATCGAGCGCAAGCCATTGTGCCCCGCATGGCCGCCGCCGGTCTTGCATTTGACCTTGCCGGGGGCGAGGTCCAACTCATCGTGAAAGACGATCACATCGGCCAGGTCGATCTTGTAGAACTTCATCGCCGCCTGCACCGATTGGCCGGAGTTGTTCATGAAGGTCTCGGGCTTCAGCAGAACCGCCCGGTCCGAGCCGAAACGCCCCTCGCTGACACTGCCGTGAAACTTGCCTTTCCAAGCGGTAAAGCCGTGATCCTGCGCTATGCGGTCCAGCGCCATGAAGCCGATGTTGTGACGGTTACGGGCATATTTCGCGCCCGGATTGCCAAGGCCGACGATCAGTTTCATGGGCGGGGTCTCCTGTGGTTTCGCCTATCTTAACAAGCGGGGCGGGGGAATGTCCCCAAGGTCGCCGGAATTTTTTGAAAATTCCGAGGTGATTTCTTTTGAAGAAATCACCCCCCAAACGCAAAACGGGGCCGCGTGATGCGACCCCGTTTCAGCACGGCCTTGCGGCGCGCTATCATTCACCGTCGGGCGGACCCATTTCGGTTGTCGGTACTTCGTCCGCTGCCGTGTCCTCATCGTCGTCATCCGACGCGGTCAGGCCAGCAGGGGCAGAGATCGTGGCCACAACGAAGTCGCGGTCGATCGTGGGCTTGGCGCCTTCGGGCAGGTCAACACGGCTGATGGTCGCGCTGTCGCCGATCTCAAGACCGGTGATGTCCACGGTCACATGCTCAGGGATATCTGCCGCGGTGACGACCAGTTCAACTTCCGGACGGACCAGCGTGAGCACGCCACCCTTTTTCAGGCCGGGGCATTCTTCTTCGCCTTTGACTTCGACGTTGATGAACAGGTTGATCTTGGTGGTGCGCTTGAGGCGCATCAGGTCGATATGCGTGGGCAGGTCTTTGACAACATGGCGCTGAACGTCACGGCAGATCACACGCACGTCATCGTGACCGTCAACCTTGAGGTTGAACAGGGTCGCTTTGAAGCGGCCTGCGCGCAGCTTGGTCAGCAGCTTGTTGAAAGGAATGTTGATCGGCAGCGGCTCTTTGTCGCCACCAAATACGATACCAGGAACCATGCCGTCACGACGTGCTTGGCGAGCGGCGCCCTTGCCTGTCCCCGCGCGGACCTGGGCTTCAAGATCAGGAATCTCTCCGGCCATTTTGTAGTCTCCAATTGATTAGGGCGGGAATCCTCCAAGGCTGTATTCCCGCGTGAAGCCGCGCGTATAGACCGGTTTGCCCCGGCTGGAAAGGGCAAAAGGGCAGGGGGCGCGCTATTCTTGCGGGCTATGCAGCGCGCCGCCTGCCGCGATGAGCCGCTCATAGAGCGCAAATTCATCCATCCGCGCCGCGCGCAGGCGGGCATAGGCCGCATCGGACAGGGGGGCGGGGACATCGGGGGAGACGTTTTTGGGTTTCAACGTCACCTCGCGCGCCAGCTTCTCTGACAGAAACTCCCGGAAAGCGGGCTGGCGTTCATAGGCAAAGAGATGCTGGATCAGCAGCTTGCCCTTGTCGGAAGTGAGGAAGGCGAACTGGCTGCCGATCTGCGCCCGGGGCGGCGGATCGTCCGAGATCACCTCAAGCGCGAATTGCTCGAACGTCAGCCCCTTGGTGCTGAAGCGTTTGCCATCGAGCCGCGGCTGGCTGCGGTAGCGATACCAGCTGCGCAGCTGATCGACCGGGTGGCGCATCACCGCCAGAGGTGCGGGGGAGGCCGAGAAGGTCTGCTGCAGGAAGGGCCGCACCCGCATGGCGTAGCGCTGCGCGGTGATATGTTTGCGGTTGCGGGCAAAGACGATCTCCGCATGCGGTTTCAGGGCCATTTCCACCGCGGTGGTGCCGGTCTTGGGCGTCGCAAGAAAGGCAAGCTCGCGGCTGAGGAAGATCAGCATCCTGGTGCGGTGCCGGACTGGGGCAGCCAATCGCCGGAGAAATGCCGGGGGATCAGCAGGTTGTGCCGCCCGAGGTTGGTCACCTTGGTCTCGCCGCAAAGCGCCATGGTGGTGTCCAGCTCGCGGTGGATCACCTCCAAAGCGCGGGTCACACCCTGCTGGCCCATCGCGCCCAGACCATAGATGAAGGCGCGGCCGATATAGGTGCCTTTGGCGCCCATCGCCATGGCTTTCAGCACGTCCTGACCCGAGCGGATACCGCCATCGAGATGCACTTCGATCTGGTCGCCCACCGCATCGAGAATTTCCGGCAGCATGCGGATCGAGCTCAGCGCCCCATCCAACTGCCGCCCGCCGTGGTTGCTCACGATAATCGCATCCGCGCCCATTTTCAGCGCCATGCGGGCGTCTTCGGCATCCAGAATGCCCTTGAGGATCACCTTGCCGCCCCATTGGTCCTTGATCTTGGCGATCTTGTCCCAATCGAGCGAGGGGTCGAATTGCTCTGCCGTCCAGGCGCCGAGATCGGCGCTGTCCGTGATGCCCTGCACATGGCCGACGATATTGCCAAAATGCCGCCGCTTGGCGCGGAGCATCTCGATCCCCCAGCCCCATTTGGTGGCGAGGTTCGCGAGGGTCTTGGCGGTCAGTTTGGGCGGGGCGGAAAGGCCATTCTTGAGGTCTTTGTGACGTTGCCCGAGGATTTGCAGATCAAGCGTGATGACCAGCGCTGAGCAATTGGCGTCTTTGGCGCGCTGGATCAGACGGCTGACATAATCTTCATCGCGCATGGTATAGAGTTGAAACCAAAAGGGTTTCGTCGTCGCCTCAGCCACGTCCTCGATGGAGTTGATCGACATGGTGGAAAGGGTGAAAGGCACGCCAAAGGCTTCCGCCGCGCGTGCAGCCTTGATCTCCCCGTCCGCGCATTGCATCCCCGTCAGCCCCACGGGGGCAAGGGCGACGGGCATGGCGACATCCTGGCCCACCATCTGCGTCGCCGTGCTGCGGCCCGACATGTCCACCGCCACCCGCTGGCGCAGGCGGATTTGGTCAAAGTCGCTGCAATTCTCGCGGAAGGTCTGCTCGGTCCAACTGCCCGATTCCGCGTAGTCGTAGAACATCTGCGGGACGCGGCGTTTGTAGATGCGTTTGAGATCGTCGATGCTGGTGATGACGGGCATGGGCCACCTATGCTGAATGAGTTAACTTTGGGTAGCAAGGGACGCAGGGCTTGGCAATTGGGAAGGGGGCCAGATGCAAGCGCGATTGTCGGCTCGCAGGAGAATTGCGAAGGCCGTCGCCCTCCGGGGGTAGGGAGGGCGATGCCTGGTGTGCCACCTTGCGGGAATCTGATTAAGGGATCGCTCCAGTCAGACGCCACCTATTGATACTGATGAGTGAGGCGATGGCCTCAAGCTGAATGCGCCCCATCCGCCAGCGATTTCACGAAGGTCAACACATCCTCGGCGCTGTCGCCATTGGCGATCCGGTTCACAATGGCCGAGCCGATCACCACACCATCGGCCACTTCCGCAATGGCGCGGGCCTTTTCGGGGGTGTTCACGCCAAAGCCCACGATCACGGGCAGGCCGCTGGCTTGCTGAATCCGCGCGACCTCGGGCGAGACATCGGCGGCATTGGCCTCGGCCGAGCCGGTGATGCCGGTGATCGAGACGTAGTAGACGAAACCGGAGGTGTTCTGCACCACGCGGGGCAGGCGTTTGTCATCCGTGGTCGGCGTTGCAAGGCGGATGAAGTTCAGCCCGGCGTCCTGCGCGGGCAGACAAAGCTCGATGTCTTCCTCGGGCGGCAGGTCCACCACGATCAAGCCGTCAATGCCCGCGTCCTTGGCGGCAGTTAAGAAATTCTCAACCCCCATGGAATAGATCGGATTGTAATAGCCCATCAGCACGATCGGGGTGCTGTCGTCCTCGGCGCGAAAGGCGCGGACCATTTCCAGCGTGCGGTTCAGCGTCATGCCGCCTTCAAGCGCGCGCTGCCCGGCCAGCTGGATCGTCGGGCCGTCGGCCATCGGGTCGGTGAAGGGGAGGCCCAGTTCAATAATATCGACCCCGGCGGCAGGCAAACCGCGCACGATTTCGAGCGAGCGGTCATAGTCCGGATCGCCGGCCATGACATAGGAGACAAACGCCTTTTTGCCGCGGGCGCGGAGGTCTTCGAATTTGGCGTCGATACGGGTCATGTGGCTTGCCTCATTTGGTGCTTTCCTTGGCAATGCCGAATGTCGCGGTGAAAATCAATCCACCGCAGGGCGGGGGCGGCAAAATTCACTTCTTGAAGCCGTTCAGCGCGGCGCACCCTTCCATTTTGCCCAAGACCCCCTATCTGATGTGCCATGAATTATGTACTCGCCCTTTTCCTGCCGCCGCTGTCGATCCTGCTGATCGGACGGCCGATCCTGTCCATCGTGGTCTTCCTGATCTGGGTGCCCGCGATCATCTTCTCGGGCGGGTTGACGCATCCGATGTTCATCCTGCTGGCCTGGATATTGATCTATCAGGCGCATCAGGACCGACGCGCGCGCTGAGCCTTGCGCTTTGCGCCCGCTGCCCCTAACACACGCGCAGCTTTTATAGGGGTATCGTCATGGGTTTCAAAATGGGCATCGTCGGTCTGCCGAACGTCGGCAAATCGACCCTTTTCAACGCGCTGACCCGCACCGCCGCGGCGCAGGCGGCGAATTTTCCGTTCTGCACCATCGAGCCCAATGTCGGCGAAGTGGCCGTGCCCGATGCGCGGCTCGACAAGCTGGCCGAGATCGCCAATTCGAAAAGCATCATCCCCACGCGCATGACCTTCGTCGATATCGCCGGTCTGGTGAAAGGCGCCTCGAAAGGGGAGGGGCTGGGCAACCAGTTCCTCGCCAATATACGCGAGGTCGACGCCATCGCCCATGTGCTGCGCTGCTTTGAAGACGGCGATGTGACCCATGTCGAAGGCCGCGTCGACCCGGTCGCGGATGCCGAGACCATTGATACCGAACTGATGCTGGCCGATATCGAGAGCATCGAGAAACGCCTGCAGAACATCGTCCGCAAGGTGCGCGGCGGTGACAAGGAAGCGGTCCAGCAGGAACGCCTGATGCGCATGGCATTGGAAGCCTTGGAAGCGGGGAAACCTGCCCGCGTTGTGGAAGTGGACGAGGACGACGCCAAAGCCTGGCGGATGCTGCAACTGCTGACCACCAAACCGGTGCTCTATGTCTGCAACGTGGGCGAATCTGAGGCGGCGGATGGCAATGAACATTCCGCCAAAGTCGCCGAAATGGCCGCCGCGCAGGGCAATTCCCATGTGGTGATCTCGGCCCAGATCGAAGAGGAAATCAGCCAGTTGGAGGCCGAAGAGGCCGAGATGTTCCTCGAAGAAATGGGCCTGAAGGAGGCCGGTCTCGACCGGCTGATCCGCGCGGGCTATGACCTGCTGCATCTTGAGACATATTTCACCGTTGGCCCCAAAGAGGCCCGGGCTTGGACCATCAAGACCGGCACCTCGGCCCCCAAAGCGGCGGGCGTGATCCATGGTGATTTTGAAAAAGGGTTCATTCGCGCCGAAACCATCGCCTATGATGATTTCGTCAGCCTCGGCGGCGAAACCCCGGCCAAGGAAGCTGGCAAAATGCGCGCGGAAGGCAAGAGCTACATCGTCAAGGATGGCGATGTTCTGCACTTCCTGTTCAACACTTAAAGCCACGCCCCTGGGGGCGGATCCGCTGAAACGAAAAGACCCGAGGGCCTGAGCTCTCGGGTCTTTCTGTTAGGCTTAGCGGCTGTCATTGCCTTTGCCGTAGCCGCCATAGACATAGCCTTCACCGGGGCTGCGCAGCTTGCTGCGGCTGCTGAGCACGGTATCGGCGTTCTTGTTCATATCTGCGGTATTCAGGCGAGTGTCGTTCGCCTTGGCCGACCGGTCTGCATCCCGCATCCAGGTGTTATTGCCATAGACCTCTTCGGCGTTGATCGCGGTATCAAGGAAGATATCATTGTAGCGGGTCGAGGTCTCGGCCACAGCGGCAGTAGAGATCAGGGCAGCGGCGGCGGTTGTCATCATCAGTTTCATTCTCTGTTCCTTCGTATTTTCGGTGCGTCGCAGGAGTGCGAGGTCATCGTTTGTGCTGAAGGAACGGTAGTTCGACAGGGATAGTTTCCGCTCCGCAGCACCCCGGCGCGGTTGCGGGGGGTGATCTGGGGGGCAGGGTTTGTGGTTTTCTGGAACTGTGTTGCGTATTCAGTGGGTTAGTGCTTCAGGGGAATACCTTCACAATACCATCACACTGCTGTGTTGGATGCTACAGAGGTTCAATTTCGAAGCGAGAAGGGTGCGTCTATGGCCGCTGTATCAGGTCAAACTACACGCAATAGACGGCACCGCGGCGCCAATCGCGCGTCGGATCGGCGTGAACTTCTGCGACAGGGCCAGAAGGATATGCCCGCATGAAAACTTTGCTGAAATTCCTGCGACTTTCGCCTTGTCTCTTTGGTGCGACCTCTCTAAACGGGTCCGCGGAGACGTGGCCGAGTGGTCGAAGGCGCTCCCCTGCTAAGGGAGTAGGCCCGGAAGGGTCTCGAGGGTTCGAATCCCTTCGTCTCCGCCATACATATTTGATTTTGCTGGATTAATTTCGCCTTAATTGCGCTACCCGCCAAAATACCCGCCAAGCTGTTTGCGATTGATTGCGATGGTATTTTTCAAGGGTTCATGACTAATTAGTTGCTGATCGATAATCGCCACGTCTGTTAGGTGAACAGAACCTCCCATCGCAGTTCAGTAGCGGTCGTTTTACTTAGTTACACCGAATACTCTGGTTGGCCACCATCACCGAAAGTCACCAGTCCCCGATCGAACGCAGCATCCTAGAGCGCCGACAGAAGCAGACCGTTGTGCACGCTGAGGTGCTCCTCGTTGGTCGCGCGATTCTTCTAAGTTCGGTAGATAAGCTCTTGCAGGGCGCATCTGGAAGACTGAAGAATTTTCATGCCTGCCCTTAAAAATGCAACCCCGAGGATTCTGGCCCAGGACGAAGGGCATAACACTTGCCTTAGATTGGGGCGGAAATGATGTATATTGACCTCCCCTATCCAATCAGAAACTATTGCAGCATTACGCCTTCGCAATTTTCATTTATTCGAGAGTATTTCCATGCCCCTTTCTGCCTCTCTTTTCCCTATGGGTTCGCTTCAGATCCTGGAAGGTACGTCCCAGGTGTTTACCCTGCGCTTCACCGGGACCTCCGGGTCGGTGTCCTACAGCTACTCTTTTGCGTCGGGCACAGCAGTCGGCAATGACTATGCGGGCGGGACCAGCAGCGGGGCCCTTTCGCTGTATTCCACCAGCACCACCTCCAGGGACATCGATATATCCTTTGCGGCCGCGCCGGATTTTCTCGACGAAGCCGACGAAACCCTTTCCTTGCAGGTGACCCTCTCCGGCGCGACCTTCTCCGACGGGAGCAACTCGCGCATCGTTGACATCACTATCCTCGATGATCTAGCGGAGCATGGCACTCAGGGCGATGACAGTATGACCGGCGGGGTCCGGGACGACACACTTATGGCCCATGGCGGCAACGACATGCTGCGAGGCCTTGGCGGCAACGACAACTTGAGCGGCGGCGCGGGCGACGACACACTTTTCGGGGACGAAGGCGCGGATCGGCTTATCGGCGGCGATGGTGACGATACTGTTTTCGGCGGTGATGGTCGCGACTTGGTGTTCCTGAACCAAGGCGACGACATTTTCTACGACAACGCTCAGGGAGGCGAGTATGGTCAGGATACGGTCTTTGCCGGATTTGGGAATGACGCGATACAAGGTGGAAACGGCAATGACATCTTCCACGGTCAGGACGGTAATGACCTTATCTACGGAAGGCTGGGCAGCGACCTAATCTATGGTGGCGGTCAGTATGATACAGTCCATGCAGGTGAAGGTGACGACACTGTTTATGGCGGTGACGGTCGCGATCTGATCTTTCTCAACCAGGGCGATGACATTTTCTACGACAACGCTCAGGGTGGCGAGCATGGTCAGGATACGGTCTTCGCCGGGCTTGGTGATGACATAATTCAAGGCGGCAACGGCAATGATGTTTTCTACGGTCAGGACGGCAATGACCTAATCCATGGGCGTCTCGGTGATGACCAAATTTATGGTGGCGGTCAGTACGATACAATCCATGCAGGTGAAGGCGACGATACTGCTTTTGGCGGTGACGGTCGCGACCTGGTGTTCCTGAACCAAGGCGACGACATATTCTACGACAACGCACAGGGTGGCGAGCATGGTCAGGATACGGTCTTTGCCGGATTTGGGAATGACACGATACAAGGTGGAAACGGCAATGACATCTTCCACGGTCAGGACGGTAATGACCTTATCCACGGAAGGCTGGGCAGCGACCTAATCTATGGTGGCGGTCATTATGATACAGTCCATGCAGGTGAAGGTGACGACACTGTTTTTGGCGGTGACGGTCGCGATCTGATCTTTCTCAACCAGGGCGATGACATTTTCTACGACAACGCTCAGGGTGGCGAGCATGGTCAGGATACGGTCTTCGCCGGGCTTGGTGATGACATAATTCAAGGCGGCAATGGTAATGATCAGTTCTTTGGGCAGGACGGAGATGATATAATCTTTGCGCGTCTTGGCGATGACATACTCGGGGGCGGTGCGGGTGATGACACGCTTGTTGGTGGCAGCGGCAGCGATACGCTAACCGGGGGCGATGGCGCAGATACCTTCGTCTTCGATGCCAGCATTGTTGATACTGATATTGTGACTGATTTCATGTTGGGGACGGATCTGCTCCACGTTGAGTACCCCCGGGTCGGTATTCGCTACAACGGCGTCACTAATGAGGTTACTCTTGAAGTCGCGCTCTACCCAGTGGTGATCTTGCAATCAAGTGCCGATCTGTCCGGGTTTAACTTCGACGATATTACGTTTATCTGAATTGATTATTTCGGGAATGACTTGGCCCCCGCTCCAGCAGCAATGGGTAATATCTGTCACGTTGATCTTCCGTATTGCATCAGGCCGGGGCATGCCCTTCAAGTTAGTAATTTAAGCCGCGGGAACTCCACGAAAATCCCTTCGGTCCAATAGTGTTTTAACGGCAATGCGTGGTTCTCTGCTTTCCTGACTATAGGGGGGCTACCCCGAAGGGAATGGAGATATAGCTGAAAGTTAGTGATGGCCCCTGAGGGCGGCCTCTGCTTGCTATTCATGCCGATGTCGCGCCATCTTGTTGCCCAGTGCGATCACAATCAACATCTTTGGCGTGCTCGCCAACTTCCGCCCGATCCAGCTCTCGGCTGGCACCTTGTTTCGTGAGCGTCCCACAATCCCTGTCATCGTGCCGATGATTGGAAGGCGCCTGATATCGGTTTGACCGGTTTTTGAGATCCGCCCGAGCTTTGCCTTACCGCCAGTTTCAAGTACGGGTGCAAGCATCTTCAAGCAGCCGCCTGATCACGCCGTCACCAACTTTCGGGCATAGTTCTTGAGCTTGTGGGGCCAATGTCTTGGAGATCCCAGACATGATTATTAATAGTGATACCGTTTGGCGGCCGGTCGATATCATCGGACCTAGCGATACCGTCCAGATTGCTGCGGGTTCGACAGTGGCGTTTGTTGTTGAAGCCGCGCCGAAGCGCATCTCGCAAAGTTGCTGACATGAGCTATTCCCCCAATAGGGATGAATCGCAGATTCAGGTTTCAAGGGAATCGCAACGATTCAAGTTCTGGGCGGATGCTCTAGCGAGGCCCATGTCGTGTTCGATTGTAATGCGCGGTTGGTTTGTCTCTCCTTCCCGCTGTCTCAGCTTAGGGAGAAGCGGCGGTCTGTTCAGCTTTTTATAGGTGGATCGCCTACTCGCCACCTTTCCCATCTTTTCCGCTGGGAAGCCGCAATGCGATCCCGTCCTTCGAGCGTCTTTGGCCCCGTCGAGAGGCCTCCATGGGATCTGCAGCGTTGTTTCCCGGGGACAACCTTTGTTTTACATGCAGTACCATTTACGAGCTTGGCACCACAGCGCGGAAGTTGGTCATTAGGTAGAGGTTGTCGTCGCTCATCGAGGCCGATCTCTCTGAGGCGCTCACAGCTGCGTTCGAGACATTGAACGCAGGCTCGTCGCTTGCTTGTATGCCAGCCCGATGTGAACGGGCAAATACGCCACCAAGGGCGTTCTGGCTCAGAGGAGTTGGCGTGAGCAGCCTTAGTCAATTGAGCGATAAAGTTTGGCGGTCGTCCCATGCTTAATGTTAGCTTTTGTCATCACTTGAGTAAAACCCTAGCCGCGGTTTTGATGTTGTTAGCAATTGATACCGTAGAGAAACTAAGGTACATTGCCAAGGCAATGTGTGAGGTCTCAACGGGGTAAACCCCAAGGCGACGCCATTCCCCCTTGCCGCTTGCGGCAACATGGGGCGGCGCTTCGCCCGCCCCAAACCCCACCAGACCAGGGCAATGCTCTGGACCAACCGCACAGGCTCCGATGGCGATCTATCATTTCTCCGCAAAGAGAATCTCCCGCAGCACGGGACGCAGTGTCGTTGCGGCTGCCGCCTATCGGACAGCCGAGCGCATCGAGGACCACCGGCAAGGGTTGGAGCATGATTACTCTGACCGCTCTGGTGTCCTGCACACCGAGATCCTCGCCCCTGACGGCACACCCGAAGCCCTGAGGTGTGAATCGGCGTGCGAAATTGACCCACTTGGGTGGGTTATGAGCGTGCAAAATTGACCCACCTGCCACGTTAGCATCCGCGCTGAATAGCGCGGAGGAATGAGCAGGTGATATTGATGGAAAGTGTATCGAAGATCCGTCGTTGGATATTGGTTGAGGGTCGCAGCATCCGATCTGTGGCGCGGGCAACCGGTTTGTCGCGGAACACGGTGAAGAAGTATCTGAAGGACGACAGTCCACCGAGCTATCAACGGCAAGCGCCACCGACCCGGCATAAGCTGTGCGATGGATTTGACGCGCGGCTGCAAGAGCTTTTCGAGCAGGATCACAAGCGCCCGCGCCGGGAGCGGCGGACGGCCACGAAGCTTTACGAACAGCTCGTCTCGGAAGGGTATACTGGGTCCTATTCTCCGGTTCAGCGATTTATCCGAGACCTCAAACGTGCCGATGCTGGATCGGGAGAGGCGTTTATCCCCCTGCATTTTGCTGCCGGTGATGCGCTCCAGTTTGACTGGAGCGAAGAGCGCGTTATTCTCGGTGGTGTCGAGCAGAAGGTAAAGGTTGCTCACTTCCGCCTGTGCCATAGTCGCAAACCTCTTATCGTAGCCTATCCCGGCGAGAGCCAAGAGATGGTGTTGGATGCTTTTGTACGGGCGCTGTCCTTCTACGGCGGGGTTCCGCGACGGGTGATCATCGACAATCCCAAAACGATGGTGACCTATGTCTCCCGCTCGAAGGACCGGGTGTTCCATCCGCGGTTCTTGGCGTTGATGAACCATTATGTGATGGAGCCGGTTGCCTGCACCCCCGCGTCGGGTTGGGAGAAAGGTCAGGTGGAGAACCAGGTCCATTTTTTACGAGGCCGATTGTTTGTTCCCATGCCAGCTTTTGATGATCTGGATGGGCTGAACAACTGGTTGCGTCTGCGCTGCGAGGAATTGGCAAGCCGCGCCCATCCTGATCAATCGTCCCGCACGATTGCGGAGGTTTTTGAAGATGAGCGCGCCGAGCTGCGCCCCCTGGGGCGGGCTTTTGATGGTTATGTGGAAAAGACGGTGCGGGTCCGTTCCACCTGCCTGGTTCAATATGCCAGCAATCGCTATAGCGTGCCTTCCCGGTTTGCAGGCCAGCATGTCTCCTTGCGCGCCTATGCGAGCCGGATCGTGCTGGTGTCAGGCCAGGACGTTATTGCCGAGCACAAGCGTCGCTTCACCCGCAACGTCAGCTACTTTGAGCCTTGGCATTATGTTCCTCTACTGGATCGCAAGCCCGGCGCTCTGCGCGACGGCGCCCCTTTTGTGGACTGGCAACTGCCTGAGGCCATGCATCGGATCAGGGAGCATTACATGGCTGGCAAAGGCGGGGACCGGGAGTTCGTCGATCTGCTTCTGCTGGCCCAGGACCACGGAATCGAGGTGGTGGAGACGGCCTGCGAACTGGCAGTTGAACAAAACACGTTGCGCCTTCCTGCCATCACCAATTTGATCAACCAGTTGGTGGAGCCAATCATCACGCCGTTGAATGAGGGTAATGTCTATCCGCAGCTGACCGTGCGGCCCGAGGCCGACTGCAAGCGCTATGAGGCGCTCTGCTCGGCCGAGGAGGCTGCCGCATGAACGCTCTCATCGACCAACTCACCGCCTTGAGGCTGCATGGAATGGCAGCTTGCGCCCATGATTTGCTGTCCGCGCGCAAGCCACCAAGTCTGACCACAGCGATAAAGCAACTGATCGACGCGGAAACTGTAGAGCGGCGAGTGCGTTCCATCCAGTATCAAATGCGCATCGCGAAGTTCCCCCATCATAAGGACTTCGCCACCTTCGATTACGGCGCGGCCGCGGTGAGTAAGGCCCAGATCGAACCCTTCTGCTCGGGTCAGTTCACCGAAGAGGCGCACAACCTCATCCTGGTCGGCGGAACCGGGACAGGCAAAACTCACATCGCCATCGCGCTTGGAACCACATTGATTAACAACGGCAAGAAGGTCCGCTTCTTCAACGCGGTCGATCTGATCAATGCCCTGATCAAGGAACAGGCCGACGGCAATGCCGGGAAGATCATCCGGCAGCTGTCTGCCCTGGATTGCGTCATCATCGACGAGTTAGGCTACATCCCGTTCCCGAAATCCGGCGGCGCGTTGCTGTTCCACCTGATCAGCAAGCTCTACGAGAAAACCAGCGTCATCATCACCACCAACTTGGAGTTCGGGGAATGGGTCGCTGTCTTCGGTGATGCCAAGATGACAACTGCGCTCTTGGATCGCGTCACGCACCACTGTGCCATCATCGAAACGGGCAACACGTCATATCGCTTCGCTCAGAGCAAAAGTCGCAGAGAAAAATAGCCACGTCGCAAGCAAAGCCCCCAGACGGACTCGCTATATGAGGGCGGTCCGCCTGGGGGCTTTGTCACCCAATAGGCGGGTCAAAATTAAACGCTGAAACCGGGTCACTTTTAAACGCTCATTGACAGCCACGCCAAGGCGTTCAACACGATGATCGTGGCCCCGCACGGTCCTGTCGAACCGCCTGAAGAAATAGCCCTCAGGGCTTCTTCAGGTCGTTGACGACCTCGGACACGAAGGGCGAGACCAGCCGCGTCATCACCTGCGACGAGCCATAGGGCAGCGCGGGCGTCGTCACCGGGGTGTCCGCGGCGGGCAGCGGTTCCAGGAACAGCTGCCCGCGCCTGAAGAAGCGCTGTGCGATCCGGCGGTTGCCCGGTTCGAACTGTTTCATGATCGCCGTGCGCTGGTCGTGCGGGATCATCAGCGTCGCCGGCTTTTCGGAGCGCACGTGGCGGTCCACCGCCTCGGCCATGGCGATCAGACGCAGGCGCAGCTGCATCGGCGCTTCGATCAGTGGAAGATGGCGGACGAATTCCGATACTTCGGGCGTCAGGCTGATGTTCTCGCCACCCGCCTTCACCAGCGACGCGGCATTGCGAAACCCGAACTGCTTGCAGAAGGCCGCGATGGGGCCGCACGGCATCTGGCTGCGCTCGAACACATAGGGTTTGACGCTGCCATCGCCGAAGACCTGCTCGATATGATCGATATAGGTGGCGTAGTCAATCCAGTGGAAATCGGCCCGGCGCTCCAGGAACTCTGGCCAAGGCATGTGGCAGTAGCGGCGATCCCACTGGCCCTTGACGTTCTGCGCCCACCAGCTCTCCAGCCACAAGTCCTGGCGGCGCATCGCGAAGATCACCTTCACGTCGAAATGGTCGGCGAAGGCGCGCAGCGGGCTGAGGTCGCGGCGCATGCTGACATCCTCGTCGCTCATGATCAGCGTGTGGATGGGCACGGGGTGGGCGCCGGCGCGTTTGACCAGGTCGGCCGCGACGGCCTTGGCGGTCGTGTGACCGAAGAAGATGTCGTTGAAGGTGCTGATATGTCGCTCGACCCCCAGAGGATAAAGAAAGCCCCGGTCGCGGAAGGTCTTCCAGTTGCGGTACATCGTAGCCTGGATGGCGGTCGTCGCCGTCCGGTGGACGCCGATGTGAAGGTAAAGGGTTCTGCGGTCGCTCATGGGTAGGTCGTCTCGGTCAGGATGTATCAGAAGCGGTCGATGGCGGGGCGGAAGCTGAGACCCTTCAAGATGGCCCCGTAGATGCCGCGCCGCATGCGGCGCGGCACATGTCCCTGCTTCATCTGCCGACGCACGCCATAGGCATAGGCCAGCACCCCCACAAGTCCCATCTCGCGGCGCCGCCACGAGGTCTCATTGCGGGCGCCGTACTTGAACTTCCACAGGCTTTTCTCGTCGACTAGGCTGAAGTTCACGCCGCGGTTGTCGGGCGTGTCATGCACGACAACGCTTTCGGGCACGAAGATGCCGGGATAGCTGCGCGCGATGCGGCGGGTGTATTCGGCGTCGTCGAACCAGATGAAATATTCCGCGATGGGCAGGCCGTGTTCGGTCAGCGCCCATCGTGGTATCATCACTGATACGAAGGAGCAGCTGTCCACCATCACCCAAGGACGTCCGGGCTGCACGAAGCGCGCCCAGTCCCAGACTGTACGCGGGCAGTTCATTTCACACAGCGACCCGTCGGTCCACTCAACACGCGAGCAGGCGAAGCTGGGTCGCCATCCGTTCTCGGACTGAAAACGGGTTAGCCCTTTATAAAGATATTTAATTGCATCTGGTTCGGGGTAGGCGTCGTCATCCGAGATCCAGAAATACTGCGCGCCCATCTGATAGGCCGCCTTCATCCCGGCATGGAATCCGCCCGCTCCGCCGACATTCTTGGACAGCTTCAGATACCGGATAGAAGGGCTGTCTTTTGCGCGTGCCTTGACCAACTCGGAAGTATCGTCAGTTGAGGCATTGTCTACGACTAGAACGATATCGGGGCACATGCTCTGTGCCATAAGCGCATCCAGCACCTTCATTAGCTTGTTCGACCGGTTGAAGGTTACGATCACCGCCGCAGTTTTGTTAAGAACATTCATTGGTTCAGTTCTCTTTCGCGTCTTCGAAAGCCGCCTGATAGATGGGTTTGAGTACCTCTTCGGCAGTAGGATCGGCCGACAGTTTGAGCCATCTTTTGGCCAAGCCATCCTTCTGGCGCTGTAGAAACTCCTTGTCGTGCCACATGCGGTCCACAGCGAAGACAGTTTGACGCACTGTCTTATGAGGAGGCAGGGGGACCAGCAGATCGTCGGGCAGTAATTCGTCCTGTGATCCCACACGAGTCGAGATCGGGATGCAGCCATGTGCGATCGCCTCGTAACAGACCAGCGCAAGCCCCTCATTGTTCGAGGGCAGAATCAGGATGTCGGATCGTTCGAGCAGTGCCGGAACATCCGTGTTTCCTGGCATTTGAGTGACCTTGGCTCCCAGACCATAGCGGCGCAGCAGACGAGTAACAGTACCCTCGAAAGGGCCTTCGCCAACCATCGTGGCGCTAAAATCGACCCCGTTCTTGTTTGCCCAAGCATCCAGAGCGCGCAGGATCTCGACAGCAACGACCGGGCGCTTCTGGTAATACATCCGTCCGATGAAGGCGACGTGCAGGCCCTTCTGTCTCGCTTTCAGCCTCAGCTCGGGCATAGGGGCCGCGTCTTCAACACGGTTTAGCATCCTGCCAAGAACAACCTTGCTGACAGGTGCATTGAATGCCTCTTGGAGATAGGTCACCAACTCACCGCTTATGACATGCTGCATGTCGAGATAGTTCGACCATACGCCTGATATTCTAGGATACCCGCCATCCACATATTCCACGATATGTGTGCTGTCGAGCGTCTTCACCCAAGGCAGACGCGATCGTAGTAAAGGCAGCATCTCATAGAGCGGTATGCAATGATGGTTATGGACAAGCGTGATGTTTTCCTCCAGCACCAGCTTTTCGACAAAATGCGCCCAGAGGTAACCCGGCAGCCAACGGTCTACCCGAATAAAGGTCACGTCTGGATGATCAGGCAGTTTATGTGCCAAGCGCTGGATCGATGGTACGCAGGCTACGACGAAAACACGCAGGCCAGTTTCAAGAGCCCAGCGGATCGTGTCGAAGCCCAGCTTCTCGGCACCGCCGGTTTCCAGCCAGTACATGCCGATTAAGGCGGCAGGACGCTTGTCTGTGACCGGACGCTGTGGTTTCGGCAACAGTTCGGTGCCATCTCCCAACGGTAGAGACCTCATCAAATGATGCTTTGATTTGTGCAGGCGCCGCATTTCCGCTTGGAAACGAATATACTCATAAGCCAGTGTATTCACAGCGAACAACGGGCGCAGCCTATTATGCGGTTGCCATGGTGCATCAGTTTGTTTTTGTTCGGAAGGAAGTGCCTGGCGCGGGATCGATATTTTTACCGTTATCTCGGGAGAATCTTCTCGAAGTCCGGGCCGTTTTACAGTTCCTAAAAAATGTGGGCTCAGGTCTCGTGAATTGGGTGTATAGGCCCCCTCGATTATCTCTGGGTGGGACCAGATAGCACTTTCGCCCATATAGATAAGATAATGCAAATTTTGAGTCGGAAAAACGCGTTCATAGATGGCGCGCATTTCCTTAATTTCATTTTCAAAATCATAGGCAATTGTGGAATCGACAGATTCTGATCTGGACGGTAATGACATGTGCATGAAGCTCCAAATTCCTGAGGGGTACACTGTGGACTTCAGTCAATCAAAGTGCTTAGGGTCAGGACTTCGGTAACGGGGAGGTCTCAGTCAAGCGTTTTCGGCATATGCCTTCGACCGCCTGGTTGCTGATTTGATTGCAGTTTCTTTTTGTGCCGTACATCAATCTCTCTACCTCAGTTTCTTTTGTAGCTTTGCCCCGGTTCTTGCGGTGCATGAGCTGGCTCACGCAGAAAATCAGAATGTCCTTGTCGAAGATCGTGGGCAGGCCGACCCCAGATGGCACGATTCTCAGTCGGTTGTTACCCCCGCGATATTCTAGGTGGCGCATGTCTGGCTTGGTAGCGAGTGAGAATAGCGGATGCTCCATCGAGGCCATGTCGTCCTTCGGCACCATATCCGAAATGTCGAGGATAAAGAAGTCCTTCTGGGGATGTCTGTCGGGCAGAAGGGGCATCCATTTGCCTTGGTCTAGTTTGTTATATCTGGAACCAGCATCATGCAGCGGGCTAGGTTCGTCAAGTTCGTTATATCAGGACCCGATTTGAGCTCATTTTCGTTCGTTAGTTTCGGAACCCAGATTCGTTAGTTTCGGAACCCTATAGATAGTTTCCTTTTATGGTATCAGTGAGTTAGTGACGTTTTTTGGCCCCGTAACTGGATAGTTTCACTATAGTGAACAGGCGTTAGGTGATCGGGACAATCAGCGCAACAAAGTGAGCTTTTCAACGGTATTGATCCTTACCGTCCGCCATATCGCGCACAGCGAGCGTTGCCTCGCCCAGGGGCAAACAGGTGATGTGTCCCACACCACCCCGCCCGCCCCGTTAGGGGCGGGGTGGTGTGGCGCCTGTTTGTAAGGGTATTTGCCCCACCTTGCCCCACCATGCGTACAGGGGGGGGTGGCAGTCATACGGTCGCCCATTCGCCTACCTCCAGACAGGGGCGTTCAGTGCGCTTTGCGTCCCGCAGTTTGACCTTTGTTAAGGCTCCGGATTTCAGCCACTCCTCGACCATTTTTTTAATGCGCTTGCGGTCTGCCGTAGAATCCAACCCCAACACCTCGGCTACGGTTACGCCGGCCCAGTCATTGCCTGCCTGGTCAGAGTAGCGCCGTCCCTTGCCTTCAAGCGCTTGTTGCACCTTCAACAGATCATCGACCGACACGCCGTCGAACGTATCGGGCCATTTCCATACCTCTACCACGCCAACATTATCGCCGTTGGCCAGAGGCACCGAAGCCATGCGCCGCCATTCACGCTCTCCAACGGGCGCAAGGTTTGCTTTGTCGCGGGTTATAGCAAAGTAGGTGGCAGGGTCAGTCAGCACCCCAGCCTCCCCTTTCTTTTGATTGCTCATCTTGTTCAGAACCCGACCAGATCGCGCCGCCGCCAGTAGGGCAGAGGCTCCGCGTCCGCTTTCGGTTGTCGCTTCCTCGCCATTGGTCTTGCGGGTGTGGTGGACTAGTTCGATTGCACAGTTGCACCGATCCGCCAGACGCGCCCATTCCTTTGCTACAAGGTCGATAGCGCAATTGTCGTTCTCGGAGGTTTGATGCGATGACACGAAAGGGTCGATCATCAGCACGTCAATCTTCCGCGCCTCGATCTCCATTGCCAGCGCATCAAGTTCCGGTTTGATGATCTGGACGCCCTCACGGGTCTGTATAGCCGTACTCAGGGAGCGTTCCCGGCCCGTGTCCACATAAAGCCGCCCTGCGATTTCATCGGGGCTGACCCGATGGTGTTGCATGGCCGCGATAATGCGCCGATCCAGTTCGTCTCGCGGGTCTTCAAGGTTGTATATCCAGACCTTTAGGCCCTTGGCGGTCCAGTCCCCCAGCAATTGCCGCTCGGATGCCATCGCTAGCCCTTCACAGATCGTCAGTGACGATTTCCCGACGCCGCCGGGGGCAACCGTCACCGAAACTTGTTTGCGGATCAGATGACGCCCATAGACCCACGGGCGCGCGGGGATGGAGGACGGGTCACGCCAGACAAATTTTGTAGGCAGTCGGTCCCCTCGATCATAGGGGGACTCTGCCCGGTGCGTGTCAAGTTGCATCGCCATGTCAGAGAAATCACACATTATGCCGCTTCCTTCCTCTGCACATGGTGAAGGAAAGCCATCTTCCGACCGCGCGGCATAGCTCGGAACGTCGCAAGACAATAGGCTTCCAGTTCCTCGGGAGAGGCTATGCCTACCCAATATGCTGCTTCTTCCATCGGAGAGAGAAAGGGCGGTAACGGTGTGCCGGCGCCATGTATGACCGTGTTTGCGACTTTGCGCATATGATCTCTGTCAAGCGTCCTCAATGCAGCCCATGCGAGCGCCGCGCATACCTCGGGTGTAAGGCGAGCTTGCCAAACCGCAGAGGCCGCTTCCCATGCTTCAAAGCGGTCGATCGTGAGCGCGTAGCCAAGCACTCGGGTTGCCCCTAGGTGAGGCCGCGTCATAAGTTTGGAAAACGAAGTGCTCTTGCTCATGACGCGATCCCCCAATGCAGTGCGATAATAGGGTGGCGTTCCGCCATTAATGCGGTATCATTCGCGCGAAGTTGACCAGCTTCATTTGTGTTTTGAGCGTCGTTGCGGGTTCCAGCCGCAACGACGCTTTTCTCTTTGTCCATCATGTCGCACCGCCTTTCTTGGCGGTTTCCCAGGTTTCCAGATCGGCCAGCTTCCAACGTGTGCAGCCGGGCGAGAGCATGACTGGCTTCGGAAAGTTTTCGTCTGTCTTGGCCCAGCGCCATGGCGTAGACCGGTGGACGCCGTAACGAGTGGCTACCTGAGTATCGGACAAAAAGGTGTCGGGCATGCGATGCACTCCAATCGATTGAGATTAGAAGCAGCATGGCGTTAAACTAGCTCTGGATTAATGCCTAAAAGCAATAGCTTATGCGGGTCGTGCTTTTTGGCGTAGGTGGATAGGCGGATAGTCAAAAGAACGCATTGTGCCTATCCGATGAACCTGATTCTCGCGAGCCGCCTAAGCGGTTTTTGTCGGGAACAATCGTCGGTAACGCGCTTGGAGAGGTTTTCCTGCCTCTCCCCGTCTTATCTCTCCAAGGTATTCTTCAACTTGTTTTTGTCCCTGTGACCAAAGCTTCGGCTCTTTTTTCACGGCTTCATCCCTAGCAAGTGCAAGCAGGTGCTTAATCCCTAGCGTCTTGTGGACATCCGGGTTGCGCTTGGCGACGTTTTCCAATGCTTCCATCAGAGAAGAGACGCGTTTTCTTCGCGCATCTGCGGACTTCTCGCTGCCCTTTTTCCCCGCGTTTTTTCGCATTTCTCGTGACTTATTTGCCTCGGCCTCAACGCCCATCGCAAGAGATTCCAGCTCACGAAGGAAGTACCCAGCGGAGAAATCATCTTGGGTGACGTAATAGTGAAACCTGCAAGCGGCAGCGATATATGCGGGAGATGAATGAGGCAGATTTAGTGTGCAATACTCGAACTCGGCGGACTTGCCCCAAACGCCATTGTGTATTGCTTTAAGCTCTTCGATCCTCGAGCTGCCAAGAAACTCCTGCACAGCTTGTGACGGCTCTTCGCCGCGTTGGTCAGTGATGCCTGCCTTTTGCAATACATTATATATTAGAAAAGATTCTGGGTCAGCTGGGGATGCGAAGCCGTGTGTTAAAACCTGATCTATTTGTCTTCTAACGAGGTCTTGCAGTGGAGGAGCGCTGTCAAAGAGGCCCTCTCTTACAACTGCTCCGACTGGATACCTGTCGGAGAAGATCTGAGCCTCATCTTGCGAGGAGAAAACAAAATATCTAACTGTCTGCGGGGTCATACCCGTGCGGGAAGTAATCCAGACTATCCACACGTCGCTTCGCTCGCCACCATTCAACTTGGCAACCCAATCGGGGAAGAAGCCACCGGTCGGTGAATGATGGTCGATGCGTACATCCTCAATTATGGTTTTTCGCGTCGACGCGCTGTAATCGTTGGTCATCCAATCCTCACTACTGCTGCTCCTGCTGTGTCTTTCCCACTTAGATAATCCGCCCACGCAGCCATCATTGCGCGGCGTTTCTCAACCATATCGCCGCGCCGGTAGGATGCCTCCACGGCATTGCCTACCTTGTGCGCCAGCGCCACCTCAGCCATATCACCCGGGAAATGAGTCCGCTCCGCTACCCAATCCCGAAACGTACTGCGTAGCCCGTGAGGAACGGCTGGGCGCTTGCTCACGCGGTCGACGAAGCCTGTGCCACCAGCGCTAATATCTGCGACATGCAAGCGCTTCATGGCAGCACTAAGCGTCATGTCAGACATCTCCCCACCTCGGGGGGCGGGAAAGGTGAGGGGATTGTCTTGCATGCGGGGCAGGGACGCCAATAACGTCACAGCCTCCGGTGTGAGCGGTACACGGTGTTCTCGTTCCATCTTCATGCGGGCCGCCGGGATAACCCATAGCCCCGCCTCTAGATCAATTTCCTCCCAAGCAGCTCCACGCACCTCTTGAGATCGGGCGGCTGTAAGCGCCGCAAACTCCAAAGCCCGCGCCCCCATGCCGTCACGTTGACGTATGGCTGCAAACCACCTAGGGGCATCCTCGATCTTTACTGCCGGCTGGTTCTTCTGTTTTGCGATCTTTGATACGGCGGGGAGCAGTTCTTTCAAGTTGCCGCCCCAGCGCGCTGGGTTGTCGCCGATACGATGTCCAGCCACTGTGGCCCAAGACAGTACGGTCTCAATACGTCCGCGAAGCCGTGAGGCGGTTTCAGTTTTGCTATGCCAGATCGGCTCCAGAACCCTCAGCACGTCCTGCACGGCTATTTCGTCAACCGGCATCTGACCCAGCTCTGGCATGGCGTAGGTCTGCAAGGTGTTCTGCCACTGCTGGCGGTGCTTGAAGTTCTTGAAGGCGTCAAGTTTCGCAGCAAGACACTTGTCGGTCGCTTCTGCGAAGGTCAGGCCGCGACGCCGTGCGGACACCAAAGCTGCCTGGGCTGCTTTGCGCTCCTCCACGGGATCAATGCCACGCCGTATCAGATCTTTGGCTTCTCGTGCGCGCTCACGAACCTGCGCCAAAGTTACATCGGGAAAGCCGCCCAAACCGATTTCTCGGCGCTTTCCGCCTACGGTTGCGCGCAGAAGCCAAGTTCGCCCGCCATTAGGGGTGATTTGCAGCATTAAGCCTGAGACGCCTCCCACTGCGAATGTAGCATTGCGACCCGTACCAGGATGCTGCAATCTTTTCACTTCAAGCGCCGAAAGCTCTTTGGCAACGCGCGGCATAAGAATACCCTTCTACCTACCCGCCTTTGAGCATGCTGCCTATTGCAGCTCACCGCAACAGAAAGCGACATGAAAGCTGATAAATATTTTGTAAAGCTCTGAATTTTATTACGTTTTGCAATGTGATGCGACGGAGTGATGGCGGGCTTCGTCTCCGCCATTACCTTATGTAATGTCGTTATGCGACAGTGGCTTGCTTCACTTCGGCTGCCTGCCGCGCCCAATCTGTTCGCCATTTGAGCTTTGAGTAACGCAGGAAATGGGCCTTCGCCTGAGCTTATAGGCATGCGAATTACGTCTATTGGAAGCGGGGCCACATCTGGCCATCTCGGTCAATATTCGCGCATCGCCAGTGAACGCGCTAAGCCCGCTTCTAACGCTAAAACGTCCGCACAGCGGCGACCGCCAGTTGAACCGAAGCACGCGGCTCAGCTTCACCCCCAGCGACACCAGAAAAGGCTGGCGGTGCGTTGATCAGTTCTCGCAAGAGTTGTAGAACTTACAGCCCCATTTCCCATCGGTATCCGGGAAGGACAAAGTGGGTAGGTAGATAAACTGGCTGAACAACTGCTCATCTGAGGGGTGCCAGATCTTCGCAGCTGCGAAGATCAAAGCGATTGAAAGCAACAGGCCCGAAAGTACATTCGTCAAATTTGAAACGGTCATGTCCTTATCTCCTTGTTGTGGTTCAGTCTGATCAGGGTCGAATGCCACAGGGGGATCATGCCTGCCCCTGAGCTGCGATGCCCGAAGCGGCCCTCCACTGGGGGGAGCCGGGGGGCCGTTCTAACTCGATAGAATTCTGAAACTGTGGAGTAGGCGAGCTGACTTTCCTATCAGCTTAGGCCGATACTATGCGCATAGATCGCCCATTTTTTCAAGTATCGGCACTCTGCGCCCTTGCCGGCTCGGTAAGATATCGCCGGGCTGCTTGGCGCGTCCCGGCCACATCCCTCCGCCGCTTCTCGCCTCGTTCAGCGGGCGGATACTTCTGGAACCCTGAGGCTTTCAGCCTCGTTACTGCCGGAGGGTCCTTATCTGGGGGGAATTCAATGAGCGATAAATCCAGTCATTCTGATAAGCATTTGACCGAGCAGGATCCCGACACGCCGCATTACGATCACGCTGCGGGCGGATGGGGATCGGTGCGGGGGCTTGAGCGTATCCTGCGGGATGTGAAACCTTCTGCCGTGGCGCTGAAGATGCTGGCCAGCCAGAACAAGCCCAAAGGCATGATGTGCACGGCCTGTGCCTGGGCGAAACCGGCAAAGCCGCATATATTTGAGTTCTGCGAGAATGGCGCAAAGGCCACGATGTGGGAGTTGGATAAGGCCCGCGCGGATCCCGCGTTCTTTGAAGAACACAGCCTTTCTGATCTGAAGACCTGGCACGATCACGACTTGGAAAAGGCCGGGCGGCTGACCGCGCCGATGAAATACGACGCCGCGACGGACCGCTATCTGCCGCTGTCCTGGGAACAGGCCTTTGCCGAGATCGGGGCGGCGTTGAATGCCATGCGGCCAGAGCAGGCGGTGTTCTATTCTTCGGGTCACGCGGGGTTGGAGGCGTCCTATCTCTATGCGCTCTTTGCCCGGGCGATGGGGCATCAGAACCTGCCGCAATCGTCGAACATGTGTCACGAGACCACCAGCGTGAACCTGCAGAACTTTATCGGCACGCCGGTGGGGACCTGCACGCTCGATGACTTCGATGAATGCGATACGATTTTCTTTTTCGGCCAGAATACCGGGTCAAACTCACCGCGCTTTTTGCATGTGCTGAAGGCCGCGGTGGAACGGGGCTGCCGGATTGTGACCTTTAACCCGCTGCGCGAACGCGGGCTGATCGAATTCGTCGATCCCCAGAACATGTCGCAGATGACCCTGGGCAAAGCCACGAAGATCTCCGAAAAATACTATCAAGTCCGCCCCGGCGGGGATGTCGCGGCGCTTGCGGGGCTGATCAAATGCGTGCTGGCGGCGGAAGAGGCCCGCCCCGGCACGGTGGTCGACGCGGATTTTATCGGGTCCGAGACTGTCGGCTATGAGGAGATGGTCGCGGCGCTGCGCGAGGTGACATGGGCCGAGATCGAAGAGCATTCAGGTCTCACACGCGCGATGATCGAAGAGGCGGCAGAGATTTACCTCTCGGCGGACAAGGCGATCGGGATCTATGGCATGGGGCTGACCCAGCATGTGAACGGCTGGCTCAACCTCGGCATGCTGTGCAACCTATGGCTGATGCGCGGCAATATCGGCAAGCCGGGAGCGGGTATCTCGCCGGTGCGGGGCCATTCCAATGTCCAAGGTCAGCGGACCGTCGGGATCGGGGAAAAATCCGAGCATATGCCCGCCGACAAGCTGCGGGAACTCTTCGACATCGATGCGCCCGGCGAAGACGGCCTAAACGCTGTGCATGCCTCAGAGGGTATCTTGGAGAGCAGGGTGAAAGCCATGGTCTGTCTTGGCGGCAATCTGATCCGCGCCCTGCCGGACCGGGCGCGGATGGAGCAGGCGTGGCCTGCGCTGGAGCTTTCGGTGCAGGTGGCGACCAAGCTGAACCGATCCCATCTTGTTCCCGGGCGGGCCTCTTATCTGCTGCCCTGTCTGGGGCGCACCGATAAAGACATTCAGGCGTCCGGCCCGCAAGCGGTAACGATGGAAGATTCCCTTTCGCATATCTATGGATCGCTGGGGCAGGCAGAGCCGCCGAGTGACTTGTGCCTGTCTGAACCCGCCATCGTTTGCGGGCTTGCCAAGGCGACACTGGCGTCCAATCCGAAATTAAAGTGGGACGATTGGGCCGCGAATTACGATCTGATCCGTGACCTTATTGCAGAGACCTTTCCGGATGATTTTGCCGACTTCAACGCGCGCATGTTTGAACCCGGTGGCTTTTACCGCGGCAACCCGGCGCGGCACCGGCAGTGGAAGACAGAAAGCGGCAAGGCGCATTTCACCGCGCCCACGACCCTTTCGGCCCTGGGGGCGGCGCCGACTGGCCGGGATGTGATGACGCTCGTGACGCTGCGGTCGAACGATCAGTTCAATACAACGATCTACGGGTTTTCGGACCGTCTGCGGGGCTTGGAAGGCAGCCGTGAGATCGTCTTGATGAACCCCGACGAAATCGCGCGTCTTGAGCTGGAAGAGGGCCAGAAGGTCAGTCTGATCTGCGCGATCGAGGACGGCATCGCGCGGCGGGTCGACGGCTTTACCCTCACGCCCTATGACCTCCCGGCGGGCTGTGTGGCAGGCTACTACCCCGAGCTTAACCCTTTGGTGCCGCTCAGTTATCACGAAAAGAACTCCCAGACACCGGCCTATAAGGGCACACCGGTGAGGATCGTGGCATGAGCCTGCATGCGGGCCTGAGCTCGCCGCGCCCCTTGGTCCGCGAGGCGCCGGTGGCGATTGTCTGCAACGGCTCGACCCTCGGGGTGATGATGGCCTCGCCGGATAATCTGGAAGATTTCGCCATCGGCTTTGCCCTGACCGAAGGTCTCGTGCCAGCAGCCGCGCAGGTCGAGGATCTTGAGGTCTTGGAGCATGACGCAGGTTGGGAGCTTCGTTTCTGGGTCACCGGTCCCGCCGCCAAGGCCCTGTCCGAGCGGCAGCGGGCGATGATCGGGCCTGTGGGCTGTGGCCTGTGCGGCATCGACAGTCTCGCCAACGCCACCCGCGCGCTGCCGCCGCTGCCGGACGGGTCTTGGCGGCTCACCCATGCAGAGGCCTGTTCCGCCACCCAACACCTGCGCGCGCATCAGCCCGAGCATGACCGCACCCGCGCCTGTCATGCCGCGGGGTTCATGCTGCCGGGGCAGGGGATCGTGCTGGCGCGGGAGGATGTGGGGCGGCACAATGCGTTGGACAAGCTCGCCGGCGCGATGGCCCGTGAGGGCGTCCCCCCGTCCTCCGGCGCGCTCGTGCTCACCTCGCGGGTGTCCACGGATATGGTGCAAAAGACCGTCACCCTCGGCGCGCCGATCCTGATCGCGGTCTCCGCCGCAACCGACTATGCGGTGCGTCTCGCAGAGGCTGCCAATCTCACGCTCGTCACCCGCGCCAAAGGCCGTCACTGCGAGGTTCACACGGGGGCGCATCGCATATCGAACTCGGAGAGGGGGAGATATCATTAAAGGCCGTGGCACGGGGCCGCGCCGGGCGTCGCGCTTTGACAAGGAATGCCAAAGGCCGTTTATGCCTTTGAGGTACCGCAGGGCAGGGGGCATCATGAAATTCGAACGCTACGCGATCTATCACATACCCGAGGGCGCGTTCGGCCGAGCAGGCGCGGCCTGGCTGGGTTGGGATCTGGTAAAGGGCCGTTTCCGACCCCAGCCGACTGTGGAGGGGCTGGACATGGCCGCCCTCACGGAAACACCGCGCAAATACGGGTTTCACGCGACGATCAAACCCCCATTCGCATTGGCCGACGCGCATACGCCGCAGGGGTTGATCGCCGCTTTTGAGGCGCTGTGCGAAACCCTGCCGTCAGTTCAACTTGCCGCTTTGGAGCCGGTCTGGCTCGGGCGCTTTTTCGCCCTGACCCCCGAGGGCGACACGACAGCCCTCAACAGCTGCGCGGCCCAGGTGGTGCGCAGGCTTGACCGTTTCCGCGCGCCCCTGTCCCGGGCAGAACACGCCCGCCGCGCAAAACCCCATCTCACCCCGGCGCAAATCCGCAACCTGCAAGACTGGGGCTATCCCCATGTCATGGACTGCTTTCGTTTCCACATCACGCTGAGCGGTCGAATGCCCCAAGAAAAACGCCGAGTGATTGAGGCGGCAGCCGAGGAAAATCTGCTGCCGACGATGCCAAAACCCTATGCTGTGGATAGCCTCACCCTGGTAGGGCAGGCCGCTGACGGTATGTTTCATCAGATCCTTCGCCACCCCCTGAAGGACCCGAGTCTCTAGCTAACTGCCGGTATCTCAAAAAATTTACATATCCGCCTGAAAAGCCCTTGCGTTCCCCGGACCGCGCAGGCTAAAGAGCCGTTATCCGGCGGCAACGACCGCAGGATAGACATAGGCATTCCGGCGTAGCTCAGCGGTAGAGCAGTTGACTGTTAATCAATTGGTCGTAGGTTCGATCCCTACCGCCGGAGCCAAAACTTCCTGAAGGTTTTGGAAACAAACGAAAAAGCGCTCCCTCGGGGGCGCTTTTCGCGTTTCGGACACCGGTTTTGACACTCCGCCTTACACACTCCGGACACACCGGAGTCTCAAGGAGTCAGACCCGGTGCCGCACGCCCGTTCCAAACACGCCCAAATTCCCCATCTCGAACTGCGCCCCCAGGGCTACGTCTGGCGGCGCCGTCTCCCCCGCGCGGTTCTCGAATCAGCTTGCAGCGATAGGTTGTGTGATCAGCCCGCATTTCGCTCAATTAGAATCAAACCAACGCCGGACCATCGGATTCTCCGCAACGGGTCTGGCCGTTCCGACCCCGCGCCAAGAACGCAAGCGCGAAATTTGGGGATTCAAACCGCGTTTGCGGGAATCCCCATATGTCTTTCCCTGAAAACACATGCCTTTTCGGTGGCCGCGGAGCTTGCACGCAGGCTCAGCGCCCTCAGCGATCAAATATTTCTTTACGCCACCGCCACCATGAGCCTCTTGCCAGAAAACACCAAGGATATCCTGACCACGCTGGCGCGCTTCGAAATCGAGGCGGCCGATCGGGAGCGTGCCCTGGGCGATCCGCGATCCCCGCAGCTCGCACAGGCGGCGCTGCAACGGGAAGTGGCCCGACAGGCTGTCCTGCGGCAAGCCTTCTTCGAGCGGGACTATGCGGTGGCGCAAGAGCCTCTGCGGCATCTCGCGGCGCATCTCGGACTCGAACTTCCCGAGGCGGGCAGTGAGCACGCGCGCCTGCTGGCCTATGAGGCCACGCGCGTGTTGCTGGACAACAGCGAGGAGAAGGCCCGGCGGGACCGGGGCATCTTTCCCGGCCCCAGCCCCTACTTCGCCCGCGCGATCGCCGAGGAAACATCCTTGGGCATTCCCGCCCAACCAACCGCCTCGGCTATCGCCGAACCTCTCATCGACAAGGAAGATGCCATGAAACTGTTCCCTCCCTCCTGGTTTGCCTCACGCGAGCCCGTAAATGAAAAGACGGAGCCCGATGAAACGCCAACCGCGAAACCGGCCGTCAGGGATCTCCTGAAAAAGCGGGGGCTTCTTCAAAGCTGCCCGCCCGAGATCCTCGCGAGCCTGGAAAGCGGCGAGCCGATCACATTCGACAGAGCTAAAGACCTATACCTTAACTGGAAGGAAGCAGGCTTCGCCGACGAGTGGCACAAGTATCAGCGTCCCGACGCTGCCGTGGGAAGCAAGTGGTCCAAGTCGTCGAGCGCCTCAGCGAAGACAGCCCTGAAAATCTGGTCGGAGAGCCTTGGTTCGAAGGTGTTCACCGAAGTCACCGAGGAAGAGATTGAGGCGACCATCGATGTCATCCGCAATCTCCCCAGACTTCATGGCAAAGGAAAGAAATACACGGCCGAGAGCTACCCGGCGCTGATCGCAAAGGTCGAAGCGCGTGAAGCCCTGGCGATGAATAATGCCGAGCGGGTGCTGCGGCGCGAGGGCTGCACTAACGAAGCCAAGATCCGAGATGCCCGCCTCGCTCATGTCGAACCGCGTCTCAAAGCAGAGACCTACATGCGCAACGTCCGCATGGCCAACAGGGTCGGAACGATGCTCAAGCAGATCGGCCTCGTCGAAACGAACCCATTCAGCATCTGCACTTTCTCCAACCGTGAAGCAAAGGCCCTGAAAATGACCGAAGAAAACGTAGCACGCCAACCCTGGGATGACCGGCTCGACGAGCTGCTGAACACCCGGGTATTCCAGGGCAATGCCGCAGGCGAAGCCGATCCCCTGTTCTGGATGCCGCTGATGGGCTACCTGATGGGCACGCGGATGGAAGAAGCGGCCCAGGCGGGACCGGACGACGTCCAGTCCGATGAGGGGATCGCCTACCTGATTGTTCGCCAGGCCCTGGGGGACAGCGTCAAGTCGGAGAACGCGACCCGCAAGATCCCGGTGCATCCGGTCCTGATCGAGCTCGGCTTCCTGGACCTCGTGAAGCGCGCCAGGAAAAGAGGGGATCGCCGCCTGTTTCCATCGCTCACGCGCGGCGCGAACAAGGGCACATATACCGAGAACTTCACCAAGGCCTTCGGCTATTACCGCCGCACCAATGACGTCTACTGGCATGGTCTTGATTTCCATGCCCTGCGCACCACGTTCCACCACCGCCTGATGGATGCGGCCTGTCCGGGAGCGCACAGGCGCAAGCTGATGGGCCACGAGCCTCTCGATGAAGGCGAACGGGCCTACGCCCAGAAGGGGATCAGCATCGCGAGCCTGTTCGAGCAGGTGAAGAAGATCCCGTTCGACATGACGCGGGTGCAGAGCCCGATCCCCGGGTTTCCGGAAAGGCCACAGGAAGCCCAAGGTCTGCGCCTGGTGCAGGGGAGCAAGGCATGACGCGGAACGCGCCAAAATCGAAGTCGACGAACAATTGTCGCGCTCCCGGGAGGTCCGGGAGCGCGCATTCATTCCCGCTCGAGGTGACCCGAGAGAACGGCTCCGTCACGGCCTCCGGTCTTGCCGATCCGGGGTCCTCCCAACCGACCCAAGTCGCCGTCCACTTCGATGGCGCGTCGCTTTCAATATCGGCTGCCTACCAGCCTAAATGGCGCAGCACGGTTGAGGGGGCCGTCACGCTTCCCCTCGACATGAAAGATCCGTCCCCGCTACTTCCGATCCTTGAAGGGAAGAAGCCCTGGAAGGCGTGGCCGGAGATCGAAGCCCTGGTGCGCCAGGCTTTTGTGGATTTGAAGGTCCCGCGGCGCTTGGTGATGGTTTTCGACCGGCATCTTCACGCTCTTAGAGCTGTGCGAAACGGTCCCGAGAAATCGAAGATGCTCAGGGCCCTCTCTTCGGACAAGGCTCGCGAGAAGGCCTTGTTCATGTTGAAGGATGTGGAACTGGACAAGGGGATTACGGAAAGCATGAGCGAGATGCGTAAGGTCCTGAATACTGGTTCGATCGCGCATGACATTCTGTCCACCTTTTCCGGCGAACTGCGATGCTACCAAGAGCTCCTTCACGAAAAGAAGAAGCGTGAGCTCAAGTCTAAGCGCGAGCGATGGGATGACGACCTGCGCCGGTTAGAAGAAGAGGATCGCAGCAGACAGCGCATGAAAAGGGCAACAACGCACAGGGCGTAGCCTTTCGTCGCTGAATTCCGCGGTGACCGATGCGGCGCACCAGATAAACGGGAAGATTGAACGACGACAGCCTATATTGCACAGCTGCCGTCGCTCAGATTCTCACTCAGCTGTCAGTGATATCTCAGGATCTCGGCGATCGTCGCGAGCCCTTCCTCGTCAGTGATGCACTGCATCGCATTGGCGAGGGTTGCTGCGGCATGAGGGGCCCCGCAGGCATCCCTGATGGTTTCCAACTGCTCTTCGTCGAGGGTCCAGTTGGACAGGCAGGGCGGACAAGTCTCGCGCTCTCCCTCAGCTTCCGCCCATTCGATAAGAGCGTGCTCGATGTCGTTTGTGGTCCAAGAGTTTTCGTAGGTCATAACTGTCTCCATTTTCGTAATCAGGATTTGAGATCGTTTTCCTGAAACCGAAACGAGTTTGCGAACTTTTTCGCCCGGCCCAGCCTGCACCGGAGGGCGGGAACCAAGAGGCCGTCTATGCGGGGGACTTGCTTAGCTGAGGTGTCCATCGTCATCGAGCCCCACCCCGAGCCTCACCTCTCTCCGACCGGCGAAGAACGGCTTCTCCTGCTCGATGGGTCTGCCCACCTGCACGGTAAAGTCGGCGGACCACGCGCCGCCCTCTGCGCCAGTCAGCGCGGTGATTTCAGACCGACCTGCAAGGGGTTCTTCAGGACCAGTGAGGTTGCCCTATCAAAATGGACGGCCGCGGCTTCTCAGTTTGCTGCACGGGTGATCATGTGCCCTATACCCGACGTGAAGCCGACCGAGCACAATGCTTGAGACCCCACCGTCTCCTCACGGCCCTACCTGCCGTTAATGGGTCGGCTCATCGCTGCGGTGCAGCTTTCCTGAACCGGTCATCGGTGGCATCGTGCAGCACGATCTGAGCGGCGGAGGTCGGCAGCGCGGGAAACTTACAGCCGTCCGCTGCAAAAAGCTCGATTTGGTTCATCCGTAAGGTCACTGGAAGGAAGAGCGGTGGGCCGACCTTCGCTGCGGATCGCACGCTGCCGCCGTCGCCCAGGCAACTGAGGAAGCGCTGGCCTTGATCTTTCGCTGGCGACAGAAGAGGATTCGCAAGCGATGGAAACTGCTACCTGTTCTTTCTTTATCGCTGTATCAACCTGCTGAACCATAAAATCATGCTTAATGCTATGAGAGGCTTTAGATTTGGACTGGAGTGAACTTTTGAAGGTTGTTGGAGCCCTTGGTGGTATTGCCTCAGTTTCAGCAGGCGTCGCCGCTTTTGTAGGAAACTTGATATCCTCCCGCGCAATAGAATCGCACAAGGCGAAATTGGTTTTGCAACTGGAGACCCACAAGAGCGAGCTCAATAGCGTCGCTGACAGGCAGCGACTACTTTTGAAGCGTCAAGAGCTCATGTTTGAAAGAGAGTATATCGCCGCCTCTGAGTTCTACAGAATATTTACTGAGGTGATGCCAGATCCATGGGCTCCTGATTTGGATTGGGGCGATGCTCAAGCCCGGATAGCCGAGAACTTTCATAAGCATGAGGCGGCGTTGAAGGCCTTTTTGATTTCGCATTCTGCCTCCCTTAGCCAGACTGTGCGACGCACTGTGGAAAGAGCGAAACGGGTGGCAATTGAAGGTGTGTTTGAGGTTGGTCATGATACGGGTGGGGAAGGCTACGAAAACAATCAGACCCCTCATGAAAGAGTTCAAAAACTTGTCGATGAATTTTATGAATTGGTTAAAGAAGCCAATACGCAGATCAGATTGGATCTCGAGAGTGGATCATTCTCACGGAGTAAAAATACTGCGTCTATTTAATAGAACCACTTCCTGGACTTGCGCGAGCCAACTTATCGTCAGTAGCGGTTCGATCGACACTACATAGGCACATCGGATACAGATATTTGCGTCGCAAGGTGATAAACAAACTGGATTAAGGCGGCGCGTCTCTCTGAGGGGAAGAGTTTGAGCACAAGTTACTTCACGGACCGCGAATATGGCGCTCGGCCAGCAATATCGGAAACTATCGACGAACGAGTTTGGGGCGCCCTCCATGCGCTTGTGGATATGCGCATTGGAAATGGCGCGTTCGGCTATCGTTTCACCGAGCAATGTCCGGACGGACAAGGGCCGTGTGGCTGCGACCAACAGGCTTTTGGGCAATTCCTCCAAGCCGAAGTCCCGTGGATCGAGTGGCCGCTGAGATGCGACGAGTTGCCCGAGACACCGGTCGTGCTGGATCTACTGGAGTTCTGCGCAAAGGCGGTCGGCGAACCCATTCTCGGCAGCTTCCACCCCTATTTTGGTCATCATCACTTGACATGGGACAGAGCCGCAGGTCTTGCCTCCTTCGTCGCTGACGTCAACCTCCTGTTCCAGCGGAATGGCATCGCCTTCAAGCTCAATGACGACGGCCGCGCACAGCGAATACTGCCGCAGCCGGTCGCACAGGCGCTTGGTTGGCAGATGTTTGATACAGGTGAAACGGAGCTCGATCGCCTGCTGGAATACGCTCGCTCGCGCTTCCTTTCGCCGAAGCTCGATGATCGCCGGGATGCGACCGAAAAGCTGTGGGATGCCTTCGAGCGCATGAAGACACTCGAGCGAGGTTCGGATAAGCGCGCGCAGGCCGATGCTCTGCTGGATCACGCCGCTGCTTCCGGAACGAGGATGCGTGCCGCGCTCGCTGACGAGGCGAAGGCGCTCACCTCGATCGGCAATAGCCTGCGCATTCGCCATTCGGAGGTGACGCAGGAAATGATCGATCGGTCGGAGCAGCTGGACTGGCTCTTCGTCCGCATGTTCGGCTTCTTGCGGCTGCTATTGCTGTCGTCCGGGCGGAGCACCAATCCAACGTCCACAGGAGGGAGGCGGTAGGGAATGAGCAATGATGTTACGAAGTCTGATGTCGGCGTCGCTGTTGGAATCGTCACCGCCATCGTCGGTGTCCTCGCTGACCTGAAGTTCGACAGTTCGGTCACAACGGCTTTGACCGCGGCGGGCGTTATCGCTACCGCCTTGTCGAGCTATCTCAAGTCGCGCAGCGCGGCCAGAAGTGCTCGGGAAAGCGCGCGCGAGGTGGCCAATATCGCAGCTTCGGCTTCGATCGACAACACTGCCAAGACGGTGCTGGTGCAGACAGTCACCGCAGAGCGGGCGAAATGGCGCGCCGAGATGCGGGACCAGACCGAGCGGCTGGCGGCGATCCTGCGCACCCATGAACGGAGCGGACCCGAGGTCGACTGGGTGCAATTCGACCGTCTAAGAACCGGGATCAGGTTGCGCCTCAATCCAACCGGGCGCACTCCGGCGCCTCCCGAGGGGGACACGCATGATGCCGATCGCGCGGTGCACCAGGTTCTTGACGCCATATCGAACGCAGGGAAATCGGGGACGTCGCCGAACACTACGTTGGCTGACGTTCTTGAGGAGCACATGGCGTCCCTTCTCAAGGGCGAGTGGGACAAGTCGAAGCGCGAGGCGGTGTCCGGCAAGCTTGGCCACCGGTAACGCGACGCGAATGGATCGGCAGTTGAGGACATCCCTCCGTTCGGCTACCAAATTTGTGAAGATGCCGGAGGGGACGAATGTTTAATTTGATTGTTTCAGGGGGATTGGAAAACGAGCGCCGCGGCTCGATTATGGCGGGGCGTGTGTTCGAATATACCTCTGGTGAGCTTGAAGAACGATTTAAGCCAGGTGGGACACTCGACGTTTCTGGCGTGATGGCCCTCCCGACACTATTCATGGAAGAAGGTATCAGCGACGAGATCGCCGGGTTTGGTTGGCTGAATCGTATCGAGCGTAAGGGGGCCGAATACCAGCTACACTATTCGATGGAGCCAGAGGTTCCCCGCATGACCAATGCTGAAATTTACGAGTTGGCGTCTGACCTTCACATCGACAGCTTCGAATTTCATCGAAACCACTGGTCTATCAAAGACGTAGATTTGTTCCACGTTCTATATCGCCAGAAGCTTAGCAAGCGCGCTACTCCGACTGTATTCGAGCTGAGCGATAAACCCATCAATCCTAAACTGGTGTCGTTCATGATGCCGTTTTCAGGGCCGTTCACCTCGGTCTATCAGGACGTGAAGGCAGTTCTTGAGGCCGATGGGTATCAGTGCCAGAGAGCAGACGATATGTGGGTTCATGCCCATATCATGACCGATATTATCGAATTGATCTGCACCTCGGCGGTCGTCGTATGCGACCTCTCTGGCAAGAACCCCAACGTTTTCTACGAGGCCGGGATCGCCCATACACTCGGAAAGGAGGTTGTCCTGATCACTCAGTCGCCCGAAGATGTTCCGTTTGATCTGCGTTCGATCCGCTATCTGGACTACCTGAACAACGGAGAAGGGCGAGCTAAGTTAGCCGGGGACATTTTAGCGCGCGTTCAGGCCGTCACGTAGCTTCAGCAAGATCCTCCACAGACGTGCCCTCCTCTCGCGCCGCTTCCACAGTCTCAAAACAGCCAACGAGTTTCCCGTGACTGGGAAAGCCTGAGCACTCTAATAATCGCAATGCCCCGCTACAAGATGAACAGAGGTCTTCTCTCAGACGGATTTGCCACATTAGGGTATACGAGCGGACGAGGGCACGATCAGGCCCGCCGACTGGACTTTTCGGTCATTCATGGTGTGCGCAGCGAATGACGGTTATCCGCCCTTCCTGCGGGATGCGCCAATGCGAACTGAAGCCGTCATCTCCGGAGCGTCATGCCCAGCTTTGTAGACTGATACCGTCCGATTATGAGGTGACGGGCCTCAATTTCCTCGCGGCGTGTTTCGGCCGTATAAACGCGGTGCGCCATGCGAGCGCGAGCCAGTGTGTCAATGAGCGTTTAAAAGTGACCCGGTTTCAGCGTTTAATTTTGACCCGCCTATTGGGTGACAAAGCCCCCAGGCGGACCGCCCTCATATAGCGAGTCCGTCTGGGGGCTTTGCTTGCGACGTGGCTATTTTTCTCTGCGACTTTTGCTCTGAGCGAAGCGATATGACGTGTTGCCCGTTTCGATGATGGCACAGTGGTGCGTGACGCGATCCAAGAGCGCAGTTGTCATCTTGGCATCACCGAAGACAGCGACCCATTCCCCGAACTCCAAGTTGGTGGTGATGATGACGCTGGTTTTCTCGTAGAGCTTGCTGATCAGGTGGAACAGCAACGCGCCGCCGGATTTCGGGAACGGGATGTAGCCTAACTCGTCGATGATGACGCAATCCAGGGCAGACAGCTGCCGGATGATCTTCCCGGCATTGCCGTCGGCCTGTTCCTTGATCAGGGCATTGATCAGATCGACCGCGTTGAAGAAGCGGACCTTCTTGCCGTTGTTAATCAATGTGGTTCCAAGCGCGATGGCGATGTGAGTTTTGCCTGTCCCGGTTCCGCCGACCAGGATGAGGTTGTGCGCCTCTTCGGTGAACTGACCCGAGCAGAAGGGTTCGATCTGGGCCTTACTCACCGCGGCCGCGCCGTAATCGAAGGTGGCGAAGTCCTTATGATGGGGGAACTTCGCGATGCGCATTTGATACTGGATGGAACGCACTCGCCGCTCTACAGTTTCCGCGTCGATCAGTTGCTTTATCGCTGTGGTCAGACTTGGTGGCTTGCGCGCGGACAGCAAATCATGGGCGCAAGCTGCCATTCCATGCAGCCTCAAGGCGGTGAGTTGGTCGATGAGAGCGTTCATGCGGCAGCCTCCTCGGCCGAGCAGAGCGCCTCATAGCGCTTGCAGTCGGCCTCGGGCCGCACGGTCAGCTGCGGATAGACATTACCCTCATTCAACGGCGTGATGATTGGCTCCACCAACTGGTTGATCAAATTGGTGATGGCAGGAAGGCGCAACGTGTTTTGTTCAACTGCCAGTTCGCAGGCCGTCTCCACCACCTCGATTCCGTGGTCCTGGGCCAGCAGAAGCAGATCGACGAACTCCCGGTCCCCGCCTTTGCCAGCCATGTAATGCTCCCTGATCCGATGCATGGCCTCAGGCAGTTGCCAGTCCACAAAAGGGGCGCCGTCGCGCAGAGCGCCGGGCTTGCGATCCAGTAGAGGAACATAATGCCAAGGCTCAAAGTAGCTGACGTTGCGGGTGAAGCGACGCTTGTGCTCGGCAATAACGTCCTGGCCTGACACCAGCACGATCCGGCTCGCATAGGCGCGCAAGGAGACATGCTGGCCTGCAAACCGGGAAGGCACGCTATAGCGATTGCTGGCATATTGAACCAGGCAGGTGGAACGGACCCGCACCGTCTTTTCCACATAACCATCAAAAGCCCGCCCCAGGGGGCGCAGCTCGGCGCGCTCATCTTCAAAAACCTCCGCAATCGTGCGGGACGATTGATCAGGATGGGCGCGGCTTGCCAATTCCTCGCAGCGCAGACGCAACCAGTTGTTCAGCCCATCCAGATCATCAAAAGCTGGCATGGGAACAAACAATCGGCCTCGTAAAAAATGGACCTGGTTCTCCACCTGACCTTTCTCCCAACCCGACGCGGGGGTGCAGGCAACCGGCTCCATCACATAATGGTTCATCAACGCCAAGAACCGCGGATGGAACACCCGGTCCTTCGAGCGGGAGACATAGGTCACCATCGTTTTGGGATTGTCGATGATCACCCGTCGCGGAACCCCGCCGTAGAAGGACAGCGCCCGTACAAAAGCATCCAACACCATCTCTTGGCTCTCGCCGGGATAGGCTACGATAAGAGGTTTGCGACTATGGCACAGGCGGAAGTGAGCAACCTTTACCTTCTGCTCGACACCACCGAGAATAACGCGCTCTTCGCTCCAGTCAAACTGGAGCGCATCACCGGCAGCAAAATGCAGGGGGATAAACGCCTCTCCCGATCCAGCATCGGCACGTTTGAGGTCTCGGATAAATCGCTGAACCGGAGAATAGGACCCAGTATACCCTTCCGAGACGAGCTGTTCGTAAAGCTTCGTGGCCGTCCGCCGCTCCCGGCGCGGGCGCTTGTGATCCTGCTCGAAAAGCTCTTGCAGCCGCGCGTCAAATCCATCGCACAGCTTATGCCGGGTCGGTGGCGCTTGCCGTTGATAGCTCGGTGGACTGTCGTCCTTCAGATACTTCTTCACCGTGTTCCGCGACAAACCGGTTGCCCGCGCCACAGATCGGATGCTGCGACCCTCAACCAATATCCAACGACGGATCTTCGATACACTTTCCATCAATATCACCTGCTCATTCCTCCGCGCTATTCAGCGCGGATGCTAACGTGGCAGGTGGGTCAATTTTGCACGCTCATAACCCACCCAAGTGGGTCAATTTCGCACGCCGATTCACAGCCAGTGCGTGTAATGTCGAACCTGAAAGCCAAAGGAGTCCCGCCATGATGCCGAAGGGGAAGATGGATCACGCCCGTGTGGCGGCTGCGTTGAACGGCCAGCTGGCCAAGTCCGAGCTGACGGAGGAAGAGAATGCGGCCCGGGTGTAGGCCTTCATTAAGTTGATGGACAAGCCCAGTAAGGAAGAACAAGCCTTCTTCGCGCGGCGTCGGCAACTCGGGCTTGGTGTCGGCCTCGATGAGAACGGCAACCTTGTCTATGCGGAGCCACTCCAAAGGCGTGAGAGCTGACCACCGATCCTGCCCGCCTGACGGGTGGAGCGCTCCTGAGCTGCCAGCCAGTGCGGCGCAAGTCTCCATCCGGCCGGGTTTTCTCTCCCTCTCTTCGCCGCACGTCGTCACACCGGGCCATCCGAGGGTCGGGCATTTTTCGGGATCTTCGGGACGTCAGAGCAAGAGGTAGTGGCACGGCGCCCTGCTCACAACAGAAGCGCAACCGTCTGGCAGCGTTACGTCAGAATGCCCTCCTGTCGGAGGGGGCCTCATGTCGGGTCAGAGCGCCCCCCCAGTGGCAGCCCGCCTACGTGGGCTGCGAATCCGCCAAAGATCACCGCATCGAAAGACCAATGTGCCTCCGCTTGCCCGGCGCGACGTTGGCAATCCTTGATCTTCAGGCTTCCTCCAAAAGATTTTGCCAGTTTCTTCAACTGCTCAAACCGTCGAGAAGGCCCTTCGTTTCGGCTGAGATACTTCGAAAGGGCGTTAGAATTATTGAAAATACTCGGCGCTCCGCCTGCAAGGCGCTTCTGAGTGCCGCCCACCATGCCATGGTCGGTGAGGGAGGTGACGATGGCGGCCTCGACGCGACACCCTACCAGGTCCTGCCAAGAGACCAGCTCATCCACCGGCAGGCCGGGAATGGGCAGGTTGCACGCCAGGATGACGCGCTTGCGGTAAGGAGCGTGGGCCAACCTCAGGCGTTCCACCAGCTGTCGGGTCGCGAGCTCGCGTGTCTGCAACTGCAACCGGCGGATGCGATGATCCGGGTGGCAAGGCGCGCGGACTGCCATGCCGGTGCCATCAACCATCTCATAGGGCATCTCGGCCAGAGGCAGTCGTTGCGCCCCGCTCAAGTCCGGCGTCACAAGTGTCAGCGGTTCCCCGGGCGTATCGCCCCAAAGAGCCCGACCCAGGTCCTCGAGGTCCGACACCCGCAGTTCCTGCCGTCCCAGAACGATGACGGAGCCCCGGTCCTTGTAGCGGTTCGATCCCAGGGCCCGGCCGCCGAACCAAAGCCAATCGGCACCGTGCAGCTTCGTTGTCAGCATGATCTGGGAAGCTTCATCGTCGCTCATAGCGCTGAAATCATACCCGCCGTCCTCGAAGACCCTTTGCACGACTGACCGGGGTGCTCCGACCAAGACGCCCGCGTTCTGGGTGAGCCGGTCGCGCAGCACTTCCTTCGCAATCAATCGGCGACACTCTTCGCGCAGAGCCTTACTCCCGAGAAGGGATGTGTTCGACATGTGATGGTCATGGATCTGAACGACATGTGCGTTTGGCCGAAGCGTCAGGTGATGCTCCATCCGGATATCGCAGCCAAGTCCGGTCAGGATTTCGGAGTCCGCATCCGCATCAAGGATCAGCAGCGGCTCCTTATGGCGCAAAGGCCTTTTGCGCGCCACGCGGAGGACCTCCTTCTGACCCTGAATGAACAAGCGTAGCCGTTCGGTCGAGGCGAGTTTCTTCTCCGCAGCCTCCTGCAATACCTCCCAGACCGCGGCGAGGCGGGAAACCTGCCTGTGCTGGCCGGCCGCCTTTGTGAGCTTGGCCTTCTGGGCTGCGGGGGCATCATCCGGCCGGATATCGGACGCCGGTGCCTGGCCTTTCCGCTCGAGTTCCGCGAATGTCGCGTAATCCTCGGCGGTATAGGGCAGCTCCGGCAGAGATCGCCCGGCACCGAGCATGCTGACAACTTCTGCGGCCGCTTTGAGGAGGGTGAGATGACCCTCAGCATCAGACTCCTCGAGAAATGCTCTGGGCGACTTGAAGGTGACGACGTCCACGTCTTTGATCCAAAGAAAGTTTTGCCAGAAGGTCTCGTCCACCACCCGCAATTCCGGATCCACGCCTGGCTGCTTCGGCAAGCTGAAGTAGGCCGTTGCGAGGAAGTGGCACGACGCTTCCTGCTTGAACTGCGCGAGATACGCGCACCCCTCGAAGTGCGGACAGCGCCTCATTGTCCCGTCGTCCGAGACGCTTTCGCAGAAATGCTCCCGCGCCGAGATGCCGATACGGTAGGCTTGTTCTACGAGCGCTGCCTTTGCGCACATCGGACCGCTTCCGTCCGGCTTGAGCGCTGATCTCCCCCGTATAGCTTGGGCAGACATCCCCATGCCGATAGCCTCTTGTGTAGCATCTTCGGCAAGGGCGAGTGTCGGGACATGGAATGCGACACGAGCGCCAAGACCTTCCGCTTCCCGAACCGCCATGAATTCGCGCTGGAGCGTGCTCTTTCCGGCCCCGGGACTTGCTCGGATGACGACACCGGGGACGCCTTTGCCCTCGGGCGGTTCCTTCAAGACCCGATCAGCCTGCTCCAAGGCGGACCACAGCTGCTGGCGCGCGTCGGCGGCCCGGGTGAATTCCGTGGGCTGGCCTGCTGGGGAAACCCTGTAGGCCCCTGCGTTGCAAAACCGGCCCAAACAGTCGCGTGCGGGTTCGTTGCGTTTTTCGGTCATATCTCACTTCCTGCTCTGTGCAGGAGGGACGTGAGATCGTTTCGGAAAACTCGGAAGAAATCGGTTGGATGCGGAAAAAAGGTGTCATCCCGGTAATAGTCACCTCTTAACGGAGTGGCACTTTTTCCTTGTCGAACGTGGACAACCGCCCGGCGATTCCTCCTGCACCGGAAAACACTTTTTGAGTTCGATATTTTTCCGAAAACGCGGTTTAGGACCCATTTCCTCCGTAAGCCAATGGAGGAGCCGAATGCCCAAACCTGTCTATTACACCGCCAATGAAGTGGCCGAGATCTTTAACCGGGACCCGCATACCATCCGGGATTGGATCAATCATGGCTGCCCAACCCCGCACGGCCCGGTGAAGCTTCAGGCCGCCAAGCTCGGGAAATCCTGGACGATCAAAGATGAGTGGCTCGCGGTCTTCGAGCTTCGAGTCCGGCCTGACCCCTTGAGGCCGGACCTCGAATTCGAAAACCCGCAAAACCCTGACAAGGAAACCCCATGACCCTTGACCAAATTCTCCGCGACTACCTCGATACCAGCGGCGAGAGTATGCGCGCGCTGTCATTGCGCGCGGGGCTCAACCCCAAAGCCGTAAGCGACATCCTGAACATCCCGGGCATTCGGCCGCGGCACGCGACACTGGCCGCCCTGTCAACCGCCACGGGGCAGGATCTCTTCGCGGCCCAGCCGGGTTCCCACGTTACTTTCGCCGATATGATCAAGGCTGCCCAGGAAAGCGGGAACGGCGTTTTGGCCTCCCGTCTGCGCTGGCTGTGCCGAAATGCCGAATGGGCACCGGAGCTGCGCCCAGTGTGCAAACAGGATGTGATCGACTTCTTCGACAAAAATGAACCGGTTCGTTTCGGTCTCGCAAAAGGCAGTTATGCCACATACCGCTCCATGCTTGTGAAGGCGGTCGGATCAAGTCAACCACGGCAGCGAAAGCGGCGCATCGACGACATTACGGGACGATATAGGGAGGTCCATGGGGCCATTTGGTCGAGTGACATGCCTCTTTCAGCAAAATACGCCAGCGGCGCATTTCTCCTCTTCCTCCACGACCAGGGCATAGCGCCAGCCGACATCACCCAGGACACCCTGGCTGCCTATTACAACTATCGGGTCGAGGCCTCGGCCAAAAGTGCCGCTGCCTGCGAGAAACACGTCCGCGAGATTGCGACATTGCTCGCACGCCTTGCCTCCGAACCAGGGTTTGCCCGCTTTGGGTTCATCGCAGCCCCGCACCCGTTCGAAGACGGCCGCGACAAGTTCCGGGTGGACCCAGACCAGATCGCGCCGCTGATGGAGGAGTTTGATACGCGCGTAGCCCCGTGGGCGCAGGGACGGGCTTCGCGCGACGGACTGACCCGAGCGGAGTTCATAGTGCAACTGGACCGCAACGAGGCCGTCGACACTGTCAGCGACAAGAAGGCGAAACTGCGCGCTATCCGGCAGGAAAAAGTTAAAAGACCCGGTCAGACCAGCCGGCAAGACGCTCCCAGCCGCTCCGAATTGCTGCGGCAGGCCGGCTTCCTGATCGGCAAGCATACTTGGAGCGACAAGACCCTCGCGACGCGCCGCAACTACATCGTTTCACTGGCCAAGGCTGTCGCCTCGTCTGCCGAGGTTGTGCCGGAGACCATCGAAGAGCTTACCGATCCGGAATTCCTCGATGTCGCTGCGGAGACCCTGAAGGAGGTCAATCAAGGCGCATACCCAAGTGCCTATGTGACCAGCGTGCTCAAAACGGCGCGAAAGATTGCCCGTGACTACCTCTGTCGTGCGCCGGAGGATCTCCGAGAGATCGATGACACGATCGCCCTGCAAAAGGTGAACTATCAGGGTATCGCGCCCAGGAACATGGCCAAGCTACGCCAGTTCAACGACACGCGGATACAGCAGGCCATTGATCTGAGCGCAGTGCTGCTACGCGACATCGACGCCTCGATCCAGCGTAAGCGCAAAGCTGCGCGCAAGTCAGACGGCTCCCTTCCGAGGGCGGCCGAAGTGATCGACCCGGAGCTTGGTCGCGACATCATGGCCGCCTTGGCGCATGACATCCTGCTCGCACGCGCTCCCCGAAGCGAGAACGTCGTGAAGGCGAGGCTGGACTGGGTGACCTGGCAGGATGGACGGGCGCGTATCGTGGTGCCCGCCGCCCAGGTGAAGATGCGCAGCGCTGGCGATGCGGATCTGACCATCCAACTCGGGAAGGCCGCAAGCAAGCTGCTCAAAACCTATCTGGAGACCGTGCGCCCGGCGATACTGACTGCTTCACAGAAGGAGAACCCGTATCTGTTTCCTGCGCAGGGGAAAACCAATGCCGACGGCCATTACGCTGGCCTTCTCAAGCGGGTGACCGCCCGCTTGCACCAAAAAGTGGGCGTCCGCATCAACCCGCATCTTTACCGCCATCTGATCGGTTGGATCTGGCTTAGGGACAGCCTCGACCACCTGCCAAAGGTCCAGCGCTTACTGGGCCACAAGCGCCTCCAGACAACCATCGACCACTATGCGGAACTGGACGAGACCCTGATCTCGAACGAATGGCTGGCGCATCTCGATAGTCGCTCTGCAGCGTAATGAACGTCGCTCTTACAAGGAACTCGCAAGACATGAACGACCACCTCGCTCTTCTGAACTGCATCCGCAATGCGGCCCCTGGGGATCAGCCGCTGAGCCTCCTTAGGCTCGAGACGCACCTCGCACGGCGGCAACGCGAAGTCGGCGCAAGTGCCTTCATGGAGTTTGCCCATCTGCAGAGAGTAGCCTCCGAAACATGGGGCGCCGAACGCTGCGCGCATTTCGCCCAAGTGCTTCGCAAGGCGCGGGTGAAGCCGAAAGCGTCGCGCCAGACACCATGGGAGAAAGCACAGATGCGCCTCGGCGAGCTCCCGGAGGATTGGCAGCCTGCCTTCGCCAAACGGATCTCGATATCGATGGAGGGAAAACGCAGCAAAGGGTGCCCGCTTTGGAGCGCCGCGCATTCCGCAAATGTGATCCGCGCGCTTTCGGGCTGGGTGGATCACTGCAGATCTCACGGCCTGCCCCTGCGACCAACCGGTCAGGCTCTCGACTGCTACGCAACCCAGGTTGCAACGCGCGCCTCAATGCGGACGGCATCGGATTATATTGGCCGTATCCTGGCGGGCATGACCGTCATCGAGCCGGGCTTCACTTCGCAGGCTTGCGAATTCGTCGCATGTGACTGGCGGGAGCGCGCCGAGCAGGAAGGGGCCATAACGAAAACCGGTGCTCAACTTGTCGGAGCCTCGGCGATATACGGCCTCGGGTTCGATCTGATGGAAAAAGCCCGAAAGCGGCGCCTTCGAGGCATCCATGCCGCCCGGGACTTCCGGAACGGCATCCTGTTGTCTCTTGGCGCGGCCCTGCCGCAAAGGGCACGGGCGCTCTCCGCACTGGCTTTCACCCAAACCCTCGACCTGCCAGGTGCAGGGTTGGTCCACGTTCAAATCCCGGCGCGCATGCTGAAATTGCCTGAAGATCGGAAGAACGGCGCGCCGTTTGAAAGGACTTTAACCAGCCAGAAACTTGCCGAGGCAATTCTGGAATACAGGCGCTCCTTCCGGCCGTTATTTGACGAGGGGCAGTATCTGTTCCCGTCGATGCTCTCGCCCGGCACCGCAATCAGCGAAAGCCAGATCGGCCGCCTTACCGGCGATCTGACCGAACGGGCCTTTGGCGTGCGCGTTCCAATCCACCGGCTACGCGACAACGTCGCGACCGAGGCCAGCGAACACCTGACTTCGGGCGGGCGCGCGGCAACGGCTTTGCTCGGGCATCGCAGCGAACGGACGGTTCAACGGCATTACGACCACTCGACAGGACTGGCTTCCGCCCGGGAATTCGTCGACATGATCGAGGGCCAACGCAGCCTTGATGTTGAATTGAAGCTATGAGTTGGTGGAACAAGCATGAGTGCGTATCGCCGTTCCCCGCCGATAATTCCTTAATTTCCGAAGGATGTTGAAAACGCCCGACAACCATCCGCACGGGGTGAAAGTCGGGCGTTCTCAACAATATCCCTTGGTCGCCGAACCTTCCGAGCCCCGCCGGACATTTCTCAGAGTGCCTTCAACATTCGCAACGCGACCTTTTACGCGGCCCTTCGCAGGGCATCCTTGATACTCTGATACAAGGAAGACTTGAATGCCTGGTCCTGAGCGTGAAGCTTGTAGAGCTCCAGCTCTTCCTTCCGCCGACGCAGCATGACGTCCTTCATGATTTTCTCAAATGCCAGGTCTCGGGAATACGGATCAGGGTTCTCATTGTATTTTTCCTCGTAGTCTGGGTGTGACTGAACGCTCTCGATGATATTAAGAAATTTCACCCGCTGCTCTTCTGGTGTCGCACTCCAGCCCTGGAACCAACGATCATTGAAGCTCCTAATAATTTCTTCAAGGGGGTCCTGCTCCGGTTCGCCCTCCCGGTTTCCTCGTGGATTCGGATTCTGGGGGGCAAGCTCTGATTCCGATGCGTCCAGCCCAATGGCATGATTCAGCTTCGTGCGCTCCAGCCCATAGGATGACAAATCGACCGCTTCCAGCAACTCGCCGAGCGCATCTTGGTTAGGATCCTTGATTTTCAGCTTCGGAACCAAGAATTTCAGGAACCAGAACAGCTGCTCCCACGCGAGGACCTCGAACGGCATGATGGAGGCCATCTGGCCGTAAATCTTCAGAAACTGTTTGGCCTTGATCTTGAAATCGATCTTGCCGCTGTCTTCGAGCTGGAGCTCCATATTGAAACGCTCAGCGGCCGTGTCGATCAGGGGGCTCAGGTTTTGAGCGTCCTCCCCCTCGAAGAACCGTTTGCAGAACTGCTCCACCTCTGCCAGCTCATATACGCCTACCTCATCAAGCGCTGCCTTGATCTCATGGAGAACATTTACATCGGTCGCTTCTGACAACGTTGTTACGGTAAAGAACGGATCGAAGGCTGCCTTGATATCCTCGGTCGTATTGAAGAAATCGAGCACAAACAGGTCTTCGGTGCGTTTCCCCAGCTTTAGCGCAGACCGGTTCAGGCGCGACAAGGCCTGGACTGCCAGCACGTGTTGCAGCTTCTTATCGACATACATGGCACAGAGTTTCGGCTGATCGAAGCCTGTCAGATACTTGTTCGCCACGACCAACAGGCGAAATTCGTCCTTGTCGAACTCGCTTCGTGTCTTGTCTTCTGGGAAGCCGTTCATCTCGGCCTCCGTATACTTAACCCCGTCGACCACTTTCTCACCCGAGAAGGCGATGAGCGCCTGGAAGGGATTGCCGCGCTTCGCCAGCTCGGCTTGCACAGCCTTGTAATAGCGGATCGCCATCTCGATGTTCTGCGTGACGATCATCCCCTTGCCCTTGCCACGCAGCTTCTTCTTGTTCACCACGTTGGCGACGAAGTCCTCCACCATGATCTCGGCCTTGGTGTTGATCGTCTGCTGGCTGCGCTCGACATAGGCGCGCAGCTTTTTCTGCGCCTTGGAAGTGTCGAAAAGGGGATTGTCCTCAATGGATTTCTGGATCTCGTAATAGCTTTTGTAGGTTGTGTAGTTCGCCAGCACGTCGAGGATGAATTCTTCCTCGATCGCCTGTTTCATGCTGTAGAGATGGAAGGGAAGGAACCGTCCGTCCGGTTGCTGGCTCCCGAACTTCTCCAGCGTCGTGTTTTTCGGCGTGGCGGTGAAGGCGAAATACGAAGCGTTCCCACGCATCTTGCGCGCCCGCATGGCCTTCAGGATCTTGTCCTGGTTATCCTCTTCGTCCGGATCTCCACCCCCACCCATGGCTTGGTTCATCTTGTCATGGGCAAGGCCGCTTTGGCCGCTGTGGGCCTCGTCGATGATCACCGCAAACCGCTTGTCGCTCAGGTCGGCAATGCCGTCGATAATGAAGGGGAACTTCTGGATCGTCGTGATGATGATCTTCTTGCCGTTTTCAAGCGCGGCCTTCAGATCGGCGGAGCGCATGGCCGGCGCAACGATGTTCTTCACCTCAGAGAAATCACGAATGTTGTCGCGCAGTTGCTTGTCCAGCAGTCGGCGATCCGTGACCACGATCACGCTGTCGAACAACGGCACATCCAGCGCCCGGGCCCCTGACTGGTCCAAGCTCTCTGGATAGGTCTCGATCAGCTGGTAGGCTGCCCATGTGATGCTGTTTGACTTGCCTGAGCCCGCCGAGTGCTGAACCAGGTAGCTATGCCCCACGCCGTTTGAAGCCGCGTGACCAAGCAGCTTTCGGACCACATCAAGCTGATGGTAGCGCGGGAAGATCAGCGTTTTCTTGGCAAGCGGGTCCGTCTTTTTACCCTCCAGCAAGACGAAGTGCTGGATGATCCCTGCAAGGCTCTTCGGCTGGAATACCTCCTCCCACAGATACGCCGTCTTGTGGCCATTTGGATTGGGCGGGTTTCCGGCGCCCTCATTGTGCCCCTTGTTGAAGGGCAAAAAGAAGGTCGACGCGCCTGCCAGCTTGGTCGCCATCCAGACCTCGTCCGTATCGGCGGTCATGTGGACCAGCACGCGCCCGAATTGGAGAAGCGTCTGCTTGGTATCGCGTTCCCGATACTGTTTTCGCCCATGATACCGGGCAGTCTGGTGGGTCCAGGCGTTCTTCAGCTCCAGGGTAACGATGGGTAGTCCGTTCACGAACAGCACCATGTCCACGGATTCATTCGGGTTTGCCAGCGAGTGGTGAACCTGCCGAGTCACGCTCCAGATGTTGGCGGCGAAGTTGTCGTGGACGGATCGAGCCGAGCTCGCCAGAGGCGCGGGATACATGAGGGTAAAATGCGCGTCATCGACGGGCAGGCCTTTTTTCAGGACATGCAGGACGCCATTTCGCTTCACCAGCTTGTCGAACTGCCCGAGGATCTTGGCCTGCCAGTCGGCGGGGTTGCGGGTCCTGAGCTTTTCCAGCGCTTTGCCCTGGGTGGTCTCAAGAAATTTCCAAAACAGTGCGGTGTCCAGCGCGAGCCGCGCGTCGAAATCCGCCGGGCGGCCAATGCTGAAGGGGCCGGTGGGCGTGGCTCCGGCGGCCAGCTCCTCGGTGATGGTGGCAGTCAGGTGCCGCTCAATGGCTTGTTCCAGCGCTATTTCCTTGGTATTGCTGACCGCTATATTCATGTCCGTTTCCTCAAATAACTTTGATCTTCCCGGTGACCGCTGCGTTGATCAGGCTGGCCTTGTATTCCTTGAGCGTGGCGATCTGGTCTTCCTTGATTGAAATAGCGTTATCGAATTTAGCGTGAGTTTCACGCACATGGCTCACAATACCAAGTTGCTCCTCCAAGGGTGGGAGCAGCAAAGGGCAATCCATGAAGTCATCAGTGTAAAGGCGGTAAAAACCTTCGACGATGCCACGGACCCTAAGCCTAAACTCTCCAAGATACTTCGAGGTCTTGAAAAGGATCTCAAAGTAATCGCTGGCCACGCCTTTGATGAAAGGGCGAAATACGGAGTAGTCAGGGCTAACCAAGCCCTCCATTGGCGCCAACGAAAATACCGCCAGATGAGCCTTGAGGCGGTTTAAGACCAAATCGCCCTTTTGCACTAACTTCGCACCTTGATAGCTCTCTGATGTAAGCGATTTCTCGACGAGGTTCGCGGGAACAAGGCCCAACTTTTGGCTCATCGAAAGATGCTGCTCTTCTCCGCGAGCAGAGCGCTGGTTGATCTCCGCAAACATGTGCTTGTTGCGCCCCACCTCCCAATGCGCGGGGATCTGGCCGATCCAGTCGATGCCGCTGTCCTTCATGGGGGCGCCGGGGTTCAGGCCGCGGGTGACGGCCTGTTGGATCAGGATCTGCCTGCGCTCGCGCAGGAGCGCGATCTGCTTCTCCTTGATCCGCACCGCCTCATCAATCTTCGCGCATTTCCGATCCAGAAACGCTGCGATGGCACGTTGTTCGGACGCAGAAGGCAGAGCCACCAAAATAGTGCGCATCTCATCGTATCGCGTTGTCCAGAGGTCTGCGACAATTCCGCGGCCGACGCGATAATACTCTTCGACGAAGGCGTATGATTTGAGAAGGTGCTGGCAATATTCTGGAAGAATACGCTTCGGCTTGAGGACAGTGTTGATTAGTGAAACTGAACCATCGAGAGGTGAAACGCCGCTGGACCCTTTCCGATCAGAGCGACTATTGATGACAAAGTCCCCTTTGCGAACGAGTTTCCGATTTTCGCCGTCGTTTGTCTTCGCTGCCGTCTCAAGTTGAGGGAAGATTCCATTTTTGGTCACAGACAGTGGTTCGAAATCTGCATCTGAAACTTTCTTGCGGCGCTCGTCAAAAAGGCCGCCGAGACGCGCTAACTCCCAGTTCGCAGGGAAGTGGCCAACCCACTGCACGCCGCTGTCTCGATAGTTCTTATAGGTCGGATAGGCCGCAATGTTCATTCCGCTGGCTCCAGTTTGGTCGCGACCTCGATACCGAGGATATCCGCAATCAGACCATCCGCCTTCTCCTCCAGCGCCAGGATGTCGCGCGTCACCTCCTCAAGACTGCGTAGCGGTTTGTGGCGGTAGAAATGCTTGTTAAAACTGATCTCGTAGCCGATCTTCACGCTGTCGAGGTTGATCCAGGCTTCCTCGACATGGGGTTTCACCTCGGCCAGGAAATAGCGGTGGATGCTGCCCTTCAATGGCACGCTTTCCGCATCGCGCAGGTCGGTCGCGGGCTCGTAAGTCAGGTAGCTGCCTTCAGCCTGTTTGTAATAGCCAAAATCGGCCAGATCGCCGGTTTCGCAGCCCAGGTGGGTGGTCAGATCCTCCAGATCAGACGTGGACAGTTTGTGCCGCTTGGCGATGACCTTTTCGGCTGTCTCATCATACCAGCTGACGGCGTTCAGGATTGCGTTCTTCTCGGTCGTGGACAGCTTGATCTTGCGAGCCTTGATTGCCTTGGTCACCATATCGCGGAAGGCGTTGAAATCGGAGGTTTCCTCGGTGCCGATATCGCCCATCAGCTGTGTGGCGGCTTTCAGCAGGTCGCGCAGCTTGGCCCAATACTTGGTATCGGTCAGCTTGCCCCGCTGCTTGGCATTGAGGGTGATGCCCTGTTCCTCGCACCAGGCAGTAATGGCCTTGAGCTGATCTTTCAGGAAGTCAGTCTCGTAGACCTTGTCGCCATGCTCGGCATAGAGCCATTCCATCGGCTCGCGCAGGGATTTGTCGAAACGAAGCGGCGCGATGCGCTCGGCGCTGAAGCCCGCGCGGCGGCGATCAGGGCGTTCAATCGTGACCTTGTGATACCCGAAATCCTCGTTGTCGAAGATCTGCGCCGCGATGCCGACGGGATCGTTGTTGGCGTCGATCTCGCGCTCGATGGGCTGGAAGTTCAGGTAAGCTTCGGTGATCTGGCGGATGTGGTCGTCCGAGAATTCGCAGTTCTTGTCGCCGAGATTCTTGCGCAGCTTGCGATACAGCAGGTTGGCGTCGATCAACTGGACCTTGCCCCTGCGCGCCTCGGGTTTGGAGTTCGACAGAAGCCAGATGTAAGTGGTGATGCCCGTGTTATAGAACAAGTTGTTCGGCAGCTGGATGATGGTGTCCAGCATGTCGTTCTCGATAATGTGGCGGCGAATGTTGGACTCGCCGCTGCCCGCGTCACCGGTAAACAGGCTGGAGCCGTTGTGCACACTGGCGATGCGGGAGCCGATGGGGCTGGTGCCCGCGGGCTTCATCTTGTTCACCATCTCCATCAGGAACAGCAGCTGCCCGTCCGATGAGCGGGGCGTCGCATCCACGGTGTCTTTGTTGCCCCAGTAATCGGCGAGCTCGACCTGGAACCGCGGGTCGATGACGGCCTTGCCATCCTTGATGTATTTGACTTCGCTGTTCCAGCTTTTGCCATAGGGCGGGTTGGACAGCATGAAATCAAAACGATGGGCTGAGAATTCATCGGTCGAGAGGGTGGAGCCGACGCGGATGTTCTCTGGATTGTTGCCCTTAATCATCATGTCCGACTTGCAGATCGCGTAGGTCTCGTCGTTGATCTCCTTACCGTAGAGATAGACGTCGCCCTTCGCCTGGATCGGTCCCTCGGGTTCCTTGATGTAGTTCTGCGCCTCGGTCAGCATGCCGCCCGAACCGCAGGCGGGGTCGTAGATCGTCATGACCGGGGGGAGCTGATCCTTGATCGGGTCGAACATGAGGTGCGTCATGAGGTGGATCACTTCGCGCGGCGTGAAATGCTCCCCGGCTTCCTCGTTGTTCTCTTCGTTGAACTTCCGGATCAGCTCTTCGAAGACGTAGCCCATGCCGAGGTTCGAGAGACCTGGCAGCGTATTGCCATCCGGGTCCTCCCGATTATGGGGCGTGAGGTTGATCCAAGGCGATACAAACTTTTCGATGACATCGAGCAGAACCTGCTTTTCCGCCATGTGCCGCATCTGATCGAAGAGTTTGAAGCGCCCGACGATCTCTTTGACGTTGTCGCTAAACCCGTCGAGATAGTCCTCGATATTGGCCAGAAGGATCTGCTGGTTGTTGGTTGCTGTGCCGTATAGCTTCTTGAGGGTCCACTGGCTGGTATTAAAGAATACGTAGCCAGACGCGTTCTTCAGCGGCTCGTCATCAAGTTCGAGAGCGTGCAGCTCTTCTTTCTGATAACGGACTTCTTCCAGAACCGCGGACTTGGTCGGTTCGAGAAGGCTATCCAGCCGCCGCAGGACAACCATCGGCAGAATGACATCGCGATACTTGCCGCGAACATAGACGTCACGGAGGCAATCATCCGCGATCCGCCAGATGAAAGAGACGAGGTTGTTGTGTGACGTTTGGTTCATTCTCTGCTCTTTAGATGTTCTTGACTTACCCCTCAGTGGGCATCGTGCATTGGTAGGGGCGACCGGCCCCCGATACAATCTCTGTGACGTCGGCTATATAGCCCAAATTGGCGGATCCACGAGCGCGCGGGCGGCCATTCGCCAGTGCGTTCCGACATGACATCACGCTGCCGACGCGGAGGTGGGGCGCTCAAGCTTCGCGACGTATGCTTTCGCAGCAGCAACTGACGTAAAGCACCGGAAACCAGCTTCACTTGCCATGGCCAGGAGCTCAGGCCCTTCACCAAGGAGCACGGCGACCGGTTCGGAGAGCTCTTTCTGGATACCATCCGGCCAGACCAGATCCAGAACGGCCTTCTGCTCGCCAGTTTTTTCATCCACCAAGTCCCAAGCGATCTCACCTTTCGAATACCCTTGGCTTTCCACCCAGGCGTTCAGTTCTTCCAGCTCGCGTGCTTCATCCTCATTAGCGATCCCCCCGAGAAGAACACTGCCGCTGATCCTTGCCGAGGCGGATGCTTCGAGCACGTCAGCATCGTCATGAAGTAAGGATTTCAGGCAGGTGTTCGCAGCTTCGGCGAGCAGTTCTTTTCTCGCCTCCAAGAAATCCCTGAAATTCTCCAATCGCCAGAGCTGGCGATCTTCTGGCACCCACTGAGAGCGCAAAGCGCCGGGATGGGCTGCCTCGATCTTCTCGAAATATTCCTCGGGCAGGCGATCGCTGATTGCCAGGTTCGCGCTCTTCGTGAGGAAGCAGAAATTTCCAAGAGCATTAACCTCCGGTCGACTGTAGCCCGCTTTGTAAAGCTGCGCTTTCGGAAATATATGATGGACCTCGAGCCCGCTCATCTTCCCAAGCATATCGCGCTTCAAGGCTACGCCGTTCTCCCAGTCAACAGCTTCGGTCATGCGGGTCAGCATGTAGAGAATGGGGTAGAAGCGAGACCCGATGCTCCAACTGTGGAAGTGACCTGGTTCGACGCGCAATCCGCCTTGAGACAGACGGAGTTCGTCGATCAGCTTATCGAGATTGCCGCCACTTTGCTCCAGGATGCCAAGATCCTTGTCGATTACGCTCTCGGTCGACGCGGAAAAGCGTCCCCACATGCCACTTTGCACATACCAAAACAGCAACTTGTCTCTGGTGCGCCCATCAAGTCGCCCGTTGTTCATGTCCAGAAAACGCACCATCACGGGTATAGCAAAACGAGAAAATAGGACCCGGTTGTGATCGAGGCCCAGTCGGCCTGCAATCATATTCAAGGCAGTATCCGTGTGGCGGACGGCGCGTGCCAATGCGCCCGAGATTTCTTCTGCTGTCCGATCGTGGAGGTAAGAGAACTTGGCTTCGCCGGTTAGCACCGTGTTCACGGACCTGAGCAACCAGTCGAGCGTGAAATCGTAGCCGGCCTCGCGCCAACGTGCGAGGCTCGCCTTCATGGTGTCTCGCGCTTCCGGCCAATCGGCGCAGATCTTGGCGAGTGCGAGGTCCCCTTTCGAGAGCTTCGTGCCGCCACTGTTCACGCGATTGAAAATGTCTACGACAACATCAAGCGTCTTGTCTGATCCTGTGACTTCCTCGATGTGGAAGTGCTTGTCGCGAATGCCCAGCAACTGGTTGAGGCGACCGACATATTCACCCAGCTGGGCCGTATGCTCCGGGTCGCTGTTCAGGTTGTTGATAAAGGTTCCAACGCCAGCGTTACCGCTCTTCATGAGCTGAGTGACGTCGATCCATAATGGATCGTCACGCATTTTTATCGGCTGATAAAACGCAAATTCCTCGGTCGCGAGATTGAAGCGAAGCTCGGTAAAAGACTTTGCATTGCCGTCGAAGAACTTCGGAGGCTCGCCCCGGATCACGCCATATAGGGAGGTGATACGTTGCTGACCGTCAAGCAACAGCTTGACCACCCCCGGCGCAAGTTTCCCATCCCCTCTATGGGCGGCAGTGGAAGCACTGGTCGCCCAGACCAGCAGACTTCCGACAGGATGGCCGCGGTAAAGCGATTGAAACAGGCCCCGGACCTGTTCGCGGCCCCAAACATAACCTCTTTGAAATTCAGGAAGGGCCATGAGGCCGTTATCAATGTAATCCAGGATCGATGTAATATTCATTTGGGCACCGCAGAAATTTCGGTTGAGACTACTCTGCCGCAGCCATTCAGCCCCGCGCAACCCCTGATGGTTTCCAGTCGCCAGCAACCCGAATTAGTTCACACCCATATTGTTCAACTTCTGAGCGAAAAAATCATATTCCTTCAGGCGTTTGCAGGAAAGTTCGAAAAATTTCGATGAAGGCCTTCGGTTCTAAAGCTTTTGGCCAATGTCTTTATTGCCAACGCCGAAGAGTAGGGAACTCGTATCAGATCCTTGAGTTCCTCCAACTTCCGGGAGGCAGTCGAACAGCTTCTTCCGCACGCAGAAGCTCCGGCTCTTGTCGTCCGAGGCGCTCCGCTGAGGACATTATCCGAGGAGACAAGATGTTCGATATCCCCACCAGACCTACGTGCGTTCACCACTTCGTCGAGGAAAATGCCGAGGCGCTTCAGAACGCGGCCCTCGTGCTGGGAGGCCGACCCTGGCTCAAGCGGCTCCAGTGTCTGTTCGAGACGCTCTGGACCGAAAGCTCGCTGCACGGTCGCGTAGGTCGCGAAGTGTCCGCGCTACATGATCTGCTTTCTCTGAAGCATGTGCATGATCCATCGCGCCCCGAAGCTTCCTATTACGCAGACCTCGATCCAGCCTCGCCCCATGTCGAGGAAATCTCCCTGCTGGCTAATGACCTCCGAGAGGCCTTCGAAGAAGCCTGCGCCGATCAATCCTCCTGTGGCGATCACGAGGAGGGGGGCAATTGAACGAGGAACCCATGCTGAATGACGAACTTACCTCGCGGATCGAGGGTGTCCTCGACACCGCAGACACCACGCTGAACGCGATCTCCCGGATTGAGGAAACTGCGGCGCTCGAAGGCGCGCTCCTGACTGACGTGTTGGCTCTGAAAGACAAGATCGAAGGGCTCACGATCTTCAAGAAGGACGAACATTTCGCAGTGAAAGAACTGGCTGACCGGCTCGAACCGGTCATCCTGGCAGCGAAGACTGTTCATTACATCTCCGCCGAGGAATGGGACATCAACCCACCGAGCGAAGAGAAAGTCGTTGATCCCTACGGCCGCGCGGCAATCGACCTGCGTGGCCGATTGAGGGAATTCGCCGCTCGGCTGGCCGCGATCCAGAACCTGCTTGAAGCAGAACGGATCGCCGCCGAGCTGCGCGGCAGAGAGGTCTGATCTTTTCCGGCGCCGCGTGACGCTGCGGCGCGGGCCATCCTCGGCGGCTCAGGAAGGCAGCCGAGAGCCAGAAAGACAGCCTGTCACAAAAGGCTTGCTGGAGATGTCACGGTCGTGACACAAATGCAGTCACACGCGGAGTCAGGCCGCGGTCGAACGCGTTTTTTCGTTTACCTTCTGAAGGTTGAGGCCTGTTTCTTGGGCCCCTACCGCCGGAGCCAACCTCTCCTGAAGTGGTTGGAAACAACGAAAAAGCGCTCCCTCGGGGGCGCTTTTCGCGTTTCGGGCACCGGTTTTGAGGCACCGCCTTAAACAAACACCCCGCTACCTGCGCCAATAGGCCGTGCTCATCTGCTGCCCTTTGCCGAGGCCCAGCGGGCCTTTGAAATGGTTGCGCAGCTGTTGCGCGGTGGTGAACTCGCCGGCGAAAAAACCATAGCCGGTGCCGGGTTTGGCAAACCTTTGCGCCGCGCCGAGAATGTCCCTGTCGAAGACTTGGGGCGGCAGTTGGTGCAGGCGCAGGCTACTGGGGGGGAGGTAATCTTGGGGCCGCAGGCTCTGGGGCAGGGCCACCACGACATCACCCTTGGCGTCGTGCGGCAGGCGCGCCAGCAGCTGGGCCACGATGGGCAGCCCGGTGCCATCTGCGGCGATGAAGTAGGAGGGCGCCTGGGGCAGGGCGCTGAGGCCCACCGGGCCCATGGCGCCGATCTTTGCTCCCGTGCGGGCCGCTTGCGCCCAACGCGATATCAGGCCGGCGCCGTGACGCACCACGTCGATATCGACCTCTTCGCGCTCCGGGCGGATGTTTTTCAACGTGACATAGCGGGCGTGCAGCGCGTCCGGGCCTTTGGGCCAGACCGGCGCGCCATTGGCCCCCATCACCGGCCAGACCGGCGGGCGGGCGGGATCGCAGGGCAGGATCAGCCGCAGGTGCAGCCCCTGAGCGCTGAGCGCGCCGATGTCGGGGTAATGCAGGGCAACGCGCTGCATGCCTTCGAACAGCCGCCGGCTGCGCAGCAGGGTGAGCAGGCGGAAATTGCTCGGCGCGGCACCGACCTTCTGCGCAAGACCCTGCCAGCGGATGGTTTCCGCGAGCGCCGGGTCGAAGGCTGCGATGTGGTGGACCATACCCTCTTTCGAGAACTGCATGGCACTGTCGCTTGGCGCTTGCAGCCGCACTTCGAGCGCGCGCGGCCGCAGGGCGAACTCTATGCGGTAGCCGTCTTGCTCGAAGACATGGCCGCCCGCGCCCTTGGGCCGGAAAGCCATGCCGTGATCGTCCTTCAGATGCGACAGGATCTTTGTGACCATGTCCTGCGGCGCATCGAGCGAGAGGGTGGTCTGGGCGGAAGCGGTCATGGCGGCCTTTCGGGAGGGGAGGACGTAAAACGCGGCGCGCGAGGGACGCGCCGCGCTGAGGCTCACCAGCTGTGCGAGAGCTTTACCGTGACTTCCCGGCCGGGGCTGTAGAAGTCCGCATAAGCGCCGCCATAGGCGGTGTGCTTTTCGTCAAAGAGGTTGGTGACCCTGGCCGACAGCGCGGTCTGCTCGGTCAGATCGTAGTTCACCGCCGCATCCACCACGACGAAACTGCCGGTCTCGCCCGTGGCGTTGCTGTCGCTGTAGTAATAGCCGCCGTTGAACCGCGCCCCAAGGCCAACGGTCAGATCGCCGCGGCCCAGGTTCTCCCAGGTCCGGCTGGCCCAGATCGAGGCGATATGCTCGGGCACCAGACCGGGGCGGTTGCCGACATTGCCAGAGGTGCCATTCTCTTTGATCTCGGCATCAAGGTAGCTATAGGCGCCGGTAAAGGTATAGGCGCCGATCTCGGCCTTGGCCTCCAGATCGATCCCGCGCACGCCGATCTCGCCGATGGTTTCGGGCTGGTTGGTCGCGGGGTTGGTGCGGGTGATGTTGAACTTCGACAGGTCATAGACAGAGGCGGTCAGCAGCGCATTGCGGCCCATCGGTTGCCATTTGCCGCCCAGTTCAAACTGTTCGCCCTCTTCCGGCTCCACGCCGATCCCCGCGGGCACGGCAGATTGCGCGTAATTGCCAAAGACGGCGATATTCGGGGTGATCTTATAGGTCAGCCCAAACCGGCCCGTGGTCTCGCTGATCTCACCGGACTGAACCGTGCCTGCAAGGTTGTTGGTCTCGGTCACGTCAATCCAGTCATGTCGCAGCCCGAAGGAGGCGATGAGACGTTCGTTCCAATTGAACTCCTGCTGGAGATAGAGCGCCTTGCCCTCGGTCTCGGTGTCGAGATCGGCAAACATCGGCACGCTGGTCGGGCGGCCTGTGGGCCTCGGGTTGTCAATGTCCACCGAGGGGGCTGCGCCATAGAAACGCTGGTCGGATTCGTCGGACCAGGAAAACTCCACCCCCGCCGTCGTGGTGCTGGCCGCGCCGCCGACGAAACCCTCATAGGTCAGATGCAGGTCCGAGATGAAGCTCTCGCTGCTGCCGTCGCTGGCGAAATAGGCGCGGTCGACGGTGCTGTCGGGAGTGTAATCGCTGACATAGGCATAGCCAAAATCATCGGCGCTGTCGCTGTAGCGCAATGTGCCTTCAAAGCTCAGACCATTGCCGAAGTCATGGGCGCCGAGCACGCTCACCGTGGTCCGCTCGGTGCCGCGGTAGTTGTAATCCGGCTCGCCAAAGAACAGATCATCGCGGGCATAATCGCCGCCCGAGGGGAAGCCGCCGCTGCCGGGCACGGAATCGCGCTTCAGGTGATCAAGGATGACGGTCAGCTCCGAGGCGTCAGTGGGCCGCCATGTCAGCCCGCCCATGGCAAAGACCTCGTCATCCTCCGCCGTGGGGTATTCCAGCTCGCCATCGCGCAAAAGGCCGGTGAAACGGTAGCTTAGCGTGCCTTCTTCATCCAATGTGTCGCCCATATCGACGCCGGTTTCCAAGCTGCCGTGGGAATCGACCGACGTATAGACCGAGCCAAACCGTTCGGCCCGCGGGCGTTTGGTGACATAGTTGACCGAGCCGCCGGGGTCCGAGAGGCCAAAGGCAGAGGAGGCGGCGCCTTTGATGACTTCGACACGTTCAAAGGCAAAGGGCTCTTCGCGCAGCGCCCCGAAGTTCGGCCCGAGGGTCAGACCATCGCGGTAGGTATAGGCCTCAAAGCCGCGCAGGATGAAATAGTCGAAACGGTCATCGGCGCCGTAGCTGTCGGTGGTCGCCCCGGCGGTGTAGTTCAGCACCTGCTCGACGCTATCCGCCCCCCGCGCTTCGATCTCGCGGCTGGTGATGACCGAGACGCTGGCCGGGATGTCGAGGATCTCCCCCGACAATTTGCCGCCGCTGCTCAGCTCGCTTGCGACAACGGTCTGCGCATCCGCCGCGCCGGAGGTCCGCGCGCTGGCTTCAAGGATCACATCGTCCAATTGATAGGCCTCTTGCGCCGAAAGCGCGCCCGGCACCAAGGCGGTGCAGCACATAAGCGCGGCCTTGAGCGGCGCGCGCCGATAGGGGCGGGGGGATGGCAGGGAAGCGGGCATGATGGTCTCCGTAATAACCTAGTGAATCAGTCGGGAATCCCTTACCGGGGCTTTTCGGGCAGTGCCAGCGATAATCCGACTAAATTACTAAGTTATTTTCATGCCGCCGCATCTTTTTGCTTTTGCACGGTTTTATGGCGGCCAATCGGCACCATGGCGGGCGTGTGAGAGACCGGGTCCGTCACGATGCGGCAGGTGAGGCCAAAGACCTTTTGCACCAGATCCTCGGTCAGCACCTGCTGCGGCGGCCCCTCGGCGCGGATGCCGCCATGGCCTACCGCGATCAGATGATCGGCATAGCGGGCGGCGAGGTTGAGGTCGTGCAACACCATCACGACCGTCGTGCCCTGCGCCCGGTTCAGGTCCACCAGCAGATCGAGCACTTCGATCTGATGCGCCACGTCAAGAAAGGTCGTTGGTTCGTCCAGCAGCAAAAGATCGGTCTCCTGCGCGAGCGCCATCGCGATCCAGACCCGCTGGCGCTGCCCGCCCGACAGCGTGTCGAGGTCTCGGTCGGCCAATGCTTCCGTTCCGGTGGCTTCCAAGGCACGCGCCACGGCGCGGTCATCCGCCGCCGACCAGCGCGAAAACAGCCCCTGATGCGGATGCCGCCCACGCCCGACAAGATCGGCCACGGTGATGCCTTCGGGGACGATGGGCGACTGGGGCAAGAGCCCCATGACCTGCGCCAGCTTGCGCGATTGCATCCGGTGCACCGCGTTCCCATCAAGCAACACCGCCCCGGCCTTGGGCTGCAAGATCCGCGCCAGCGTGCGCAGCAGCGTTGACTTGCCTGAGGCATTGCCGCCCACAATCGCGGTGATCTGCCCCGGCGGAATGGCGAGGGTGACCCCCTTCAGGATCACATGGGTCTCATAACCCGCAGTCAGATCGCGTGTCTCAAGTCGATGATCCAAGGTCATAGGTTGCCCCCATTTTTGTTCGCGCGGATGATCAGATACAAAAGAAACGGCGCGCCCACCGCGCCGGTGACGACGCCCACGGGCAGGCGCGCGGGCAGCAGGAACTGGCCCAGGAAATCACCCGCGAGGACCAGCAGCGCGCCGACCAGCCCGGCACCCATGAGCAAGCCTTTCGCGCCGGGCAGGAGCCGCGCCGCGATGGGGCCGGACAGAAAGGCGACAAAGGCAATCGGCCCGGTGGCCGCCGTTGCAATCGCCACCAGCCCGACCGCCGCCACTGTCACCCGCAGCCTTGTGACACCGGCCCGCACGCCAAGCGCTTCGGCGGTGTCATCGCCAAGGCGCAGCACCTCCAGATCCCGCGCGGTAAAGGCGAGCAACCCGCCGAAGAGCAGCAGTGATCCCGCAACGGGCAACGCCTGGGTCAGCTGCGCACCATTCAGGCTTCCGGTGAGCCAGCGCAGCGCCTCGGTTCGGTCCCAGGCCGGCGCTTCCAGCAGCAGATAGGCGGTGACACTGTCGAGCATGGCCGAGATGCCGATCCCGATCAGGATCAACCGGGCGCCCGCCGCGCCTCCACGCGCAGAAAGCCCCCAGATCAGCACCGCGACACCCAGACCCGCCGTGACCGCGACCAGCGACACCAGCCAGCCATCGAGCGACAGGATGACAATGGCAAAGACCGCCGCCGCCCCGGCGCTGGCGCTGATGCCGATGATGTCCGGGCTGGCCAGCGGGTTGCGCAGCATGGTCTGAAAGGCGACCCCGCCAAGGCCAAAGCTGAGCCCCGCGACCAAGCCCAGAACGGCGCGCGGCAGACGCAGATCACCGACGACGAAAGCACCCTCCGCGCCCTCCGCACCGGTCAGGGCCAGCACCACCTGCGCCGGCGTTAGGCAGCCGCGCCCGCAGCTGAGGGTCAGTAGGAACAGCCCCAGGATCACGGTGGCGAGCAACGCCAGCACCATCCAGACCCTCGGCCTGCGGCGGGTGCGAGAAGCGGTAAGGGCGCGCGCGGTCATAGCCCGCGCATCCGGTGGCTGCGGGCGGTCCAGATGAAAAAGGGCGCGCCGACAAAAGCGGTAATGATGCCGACGTCCAATTCATTGGGGCGCGCGATGATCCGGCCCAGGACATCTGACAGGCCCAGCATCGACGCCCCCGCCAGAGCCGAAAGCGGCAGGACCAGCCGGTAGTCCACCCCCGCGATCATGCGGCACAGATGCGGCACCACCAGCCCGACAAAGCCAATCGGCCCGCAAAGCGCCGTGGCCGTGCCACAAAGGATCACCGCCCCTGCCGCCGCGATGAGCCGCCCCAGAGCCACGCTTTGCCCCAGCCCGGTGGCCAGCTCTTCGCCCAAAGCCAGGGCATTGAGAACGCGGGCGGAAGCGAGGCAGAGGAGCAGGCCCAAAGCGGCAAAGGGCAGGGCGGGCAGCAGCGTGTCAAACCGCGCCCCGCCGACCCCGCCGATCTGCCAGGATTGCACACTGCCCGCGATGTCGTTGCGCGGCAGGACCACCGCGATGATAAAGGCTGAAATGGCCACCGAGGTGGCCGTGCCTGCCAGTGTCAGTTTCAGCGGTGTCGCACCGCCCTGTCCGGCCGCGCCAATCAGATAGACAATGACCGCCGTCAGCCCCGCCCCGATGATGCCGAGCCAAAGAAAGCTCTGCGCCGCGCTGACGTTGAACCAAGCGATGCCGATGACCACGAACAATGCGGCCCCGGCGTTGACGCCCAATATCCCCGGATCGGCCAATGGGTTGCGGCTGATCCCCTGCATCACCGCCCCGGCCAGACCCAAAGCACCCCCGGCCAAAAGCGCCAGCCCGGTGCGCGGCAGGCGCACCGCCACGGCAGCGGCGCCAATCGTGTCGATCCGCCCGGTCATCCCGGCCCAGACTTCGGCCCAAGGCACCGACCGCGCACCCAGGGTGAGCGAGAGGACCGCCGTCAGCATAAGCAGCGCCAGCAGGGCGGCAAACCCATAGGCACGGGGCGGGCGCAGCGCCTGCATCACTCCGCCCGCGCGGCTGCGGCAGAAAGCCGGGTCAGGTAGTCATCCAGCACATAGTCAATCGAGAGCGGCGTCGGATTGGCGGCGGTGCCCATCGGGTCATTTTGCAGCAGCACCACCGATCCACGGCTGACCGCCGGGAAACGCGCGATAAGCGGGTTCTGGGTCAACCCATCAAGCCGCGCCTGATCGCCATAGGTCACGATCACATCGACATCCTCGAAAAGATCAATCCGCTCGGCGCTGACCCGGCCTGAGTATTTGCCCGCCTCGCTGGCGGTCTGCACCGCTTTTGGCGTGGCCATGCCAAGATCGGTGAGGAATTGCACCCGTTGATCCGCCGCGGCGTAGAAGCCGATGGTGCTCAGGTCGCGCGGATCGAGATGGGTCACGAACATGCCGGTTTTCCCTTCCAGTTCCGGGTGTTGCGCGCGGGCGGTGACGATGCGGCTCTCGATCTCGGCGACCATCTCTTCGCCTGCCTCGGCGCGGCCCAGACCGGCGGCATTCTGGCGGATCATCTGGCGCCATGTCGTCGTCCAAGCCGCCTCGGGGTAGGCGATGACCGGGGCGATGCGGCTCAACGTGTCATAGTCCGCCCGCGACAGGCCGGAATAGGCAGCGAGGATCACATCTGGCCGGGTGCTGGCCACGGCTTCGAAATCGATGCCGTCGCCTTCGTCAAAAAGGACAGGTGTCTCGGCGTCCAAGACCTCCAGCCACTCGGTCACCCAGGGCAAAAGCCCGTCCCCGTCGTCATCCCCCCAAGAGGCGCGGGCAAAACCCACGGGCACAATCCCCAGAGCCAGCGGCACTTCGTGGTTGGCCCAGCCGACCGAGGCAATGCGCTGCGGCGCCTCTGTCACTGTCGTGATGCCAAAGGCATGGGGCACCGTGACGGGGAAGTCCTGCGCCCAGACCGCCGGGGCGAAGAGAGCCATAGAGAGAATGAGAAGGGATCTGGACACTGGCGCATTCCTTACCTTAGTGTTTTAGTCAGTTAAGCGGGGTAGGGCGCATATCGGGCAGATACAAGTGTTTTTTTCCCGGGTTGGTCGCGCCAAAGGCGACCCATTTCGTCACGCAGTAGGGGACTTCGAAGCGGGTCGCCGGGATCAAATGCCTTTTGTATCAATGATGTGCCGCCCAATGTCCCGGCGCGCTCACGCCGCTCACACGGCCCCTTGCTATTCCCGACTAAATCAGTCACCTATGCCCAAATTAGCGCACCCGACGTGTCCGGTGCGGTTGAACAAATCAAAACAAAGGACCCCCCGATGCGCTTTAGAACCACCACCGCCATCGCGCTCATCTCCCTCGCAGCCGCCCCCGCATTCGCGCAAAGCAAGACCGAAGTGCTTGGCACCTATGCCGATATCGCACAGGCGGGCTATGCGGATAGTCTTGTCACGGCACAGGCGTTGCAAAAGGCGGTTGAGGCGCTGATCGCGGCCCCCTCTGCCGAAGCGCTTCAGACTGCGCGGGCGGCATGGCTGGCAGCGCGGGTGCCCTACCAGCAGACCGAGGTGTTCCGCTTCGGCAATGCCATCGTTGACGATTGGGAAGGCAAGGTAAACGCCTGGCCATTGGACGAGGGGCTGATCGATTACGTTGACGCCTCCTATGGCGGGGTGTCCGACGAAAACGAATTGGCCGCGCTCAATGTGGTGGCCAACCCCAGCTTCACGCTGGGCGGCGAAGCGGTCGATGCGGCAGAGATCACGCCGGCCCTGCTCGAAGGTCAGTTGCATGAGGCCGGCGCCATCGAATCCAATGTCGCCACCGGTTACCACGCCATCGAATTCCTGCTCTGGGGGCAGGATCTGAACGGCACCGATTTCGGCGCGGGCAACCGGCCCTGGACCGATTACGCCAGCGGCGATGACTGCACCAACGGCAATTGCGACCGGCGCGGCGCCTATCTGAAGGCCGCGACCGCGCTTTTGGTCAGCGATCTGGACTGGATGGCGGATCAATGGGTCGAAGGCGGCGCGGCGCGGCAAGCGCTGCTCGAAGATGAAACCGCCGGGATCAACGCGATCCTTACCGGCATGGGCTCACTGTCCTATGGCGAACAGGCCGGCGAGCGCATGAAACTGGGGGTCATGTTGAACGATCCCGAAGAAGAGCATGACTGTTTTTCCGACAACACCCACAACAGCCACTATTATGACGGGCTGGGCGTGCGGAATGTCTATCTGGGCGAATACCTGCGGGTGGATGGCTCGGTCGTCTCCGGCCCTGCGCTCTCGGACCTCGTGGCCGCAGCCGATGCCACGGTCGACGCGGATCTGCGCGACCGGCTGAACGCCACGATGGTCGAACTGGGCCAGATCAAAACCGCCGCCGAGGCCGGTTTCAGCTATGACATGATGCTGGCGCGCGGCAATGCGGAGGGCGAAGCGCTGATCATGGGAGCGGTCGACGCGCTGGTCGACCAGACCCGCGCGATAGAACGGGCCGTGACCGTGCTGGGCGGGAATGCGCTGGCGTTCGAAGGCTCGGACAGTCTTGATGATCCCAACGCCGTTTTCCAGTAAAGCCGTTTTGCCGGGGCCTGCGTGCCCCGGCCTGACCGGACGCCTGCGCCTCTGCATCCCAAAAGGCTGATCTGCCCATGTCGCGTTTCCGAAAACCGATCCGTTTGAGCGGCCCCTCTGCGGCGCTGGCCGCCGGGCTGGCGGCGGGCCTCACCGCGCTGCCGGGCTTTGCCCTTGAGCCGGGGGCGGAGGCGCTGGCCTTGCCCCATCTCAATGTGGTGCCGCGCAGCGCGGCGGAGCTTGCGCGCATCGCCGCGGTCACCGCCCCGCCCGCGCAATTCGACAAGCCCGAGCCCTTCGAGACCAACCCCGCAGGTGCCGCCACCGTGCGCGCGCGCGGCACCGCTGACGCTTTCTCACAGCCCTCGGCCAATATCCCCTTTGCACGTGAGTTGGACTTCAAGGTCGGCAACGGGCTGTTCCGCAAGCTCTGGGTCTCTTCGCCCTCATCGACCTTGGCCTCGGACGGTGTGGGGCCGCTTTATAACGCGCGGTCCTGTCAGCGCTGTCACCTGAAAGACGGGCGCGGCCATCCGCCGGAGGGGCCTCAGGATGACGCCACCTCGATGTTCCTGCGCATCTCTGTCCCCGCCGCCCCGGAAGCGGCGATGAGCGAGATCGAGGCGTTTCTCTTGTCCGTCGGCGATGAAACCCCGCGCACCCGGCCTGACCCGACCTATGGCGGGCAGTTGCAGGATGTGGCGGTGGCCGGGCTCAAGGCCGAATACCGTCTGGGGATCACCTATGAGGAGGTCGAAGTGGCGCTGTCCGAGGGCGAAACCGCCTCCCTGCGCCGCCCGACCTACAGGGCCGAGGATCTGGGCTATGGTCCGCTCGCCGAAGGTGCCATGCTCAGCCCCCGCATTGCGCCGCCGATGATCGGGCTGGGGCTGCTGGAGGCGATCCCGGCCGCGGATATCCTCGCGCTTGCCGATCCTGACGATGCCGATGGCGATGGGATTTCGGGCCGGGCGCAGGTGGTCTGGTCCTTTGAACATGAACGCCCGATGCTGGGCCGCTTTGGCTGGAAGGCAGGCGCGCCGACGATCCGGGAGCAATCGGCAAGCGCCTTTGCGGGGGATATCGGCATCTCCTCTCCGATCTTCACCGCCCCATGGGGCGATTGCACCCCAAAGCAAGAGAGCTGCCGCAACGCGCCGCATGGCGATGGCGATGCGCGCGGCGCCGAGATTGACGCCGAAGGGCTGGACCTTGTCACCTTCTACAGCCGCAACCTTGCCGTGCCCGCGCGGCGTGACGTGGCCGACCCCGAGGTGCTGCGCGGCAAGGCGCTGTTTCACCAAGCTGCCTGTTCCGCCTGTCACACGCCGAAATTCGTCACCCACCGTTTGCAGGACCAGCCCGAACAGAGCTTTCAACTGATCTGGCCGATGACCGATCTGCTGCTGCATGACATGGGCGAGGGTCTTGCCGACAACCGGCCCGAGGGGCGGGCCTCGGGGCGCGAGTGGCGCACGGCGCCGCTTTGGGGTATTGGAATGACCCAACAGGTCAATGGCCACACGCAGTTCCTGCACGACGGGCGGGCGCGGTCGCTTCTGGAAGCCGTGCTCTGGCATGGCGGCGAGGCGCAGGCGGCGCGCGATGCGGTTGTGGACATGCCAAAGGCCGACCGAGACGCCCTGATCCGCTATCTGGAGAGCCTGTAATGCGCCTGCTGCTGACCGCCACCTTCTGCCTTCTGTCCGCCCCCGCCCTGGCCGGGGTGGAGGAGGTGATCGACACCCATGCGCTGCCCGGCGTGGCGCGTTTTGCCGAAGCGACCGCGGCGCTTGATGCTGCCGCCGCCAAGGAGTGCACTGCGGAGGCCCTGCGCCCGGCCTATCATGAGACTTTCGACGCATGGCTCGGCATCGCGCATCTGGCGCTTGGCCCGCTGGAGGAGGAGGGCCGCGGCCTGACCATCGGTTTCTGGCCGGATTCGCGGGGATTGGTCGGGCGCACTGTCGCCAAGCTTGTCGCCGACGAAGACCCGGTGGCCGAGCGCGCCGACGACTTTGCCGAAGTCTCGGTCGCCGGGCGCGGGCTTTTCGCTCTGGAACGGCTGCTCTATGACGAAAGCTTCGCGGGCTATCGCCCAGACAGCTACAGTTGCACGCTGACCCGCGCCATTGCCCAAGACCTCGTCCGCATGGGGCAGGAGATCGACGGCGGCTGGCGCGACAGTTTTGCCGCCACGCTGCGCAGCGCCGGGGCCGAGGGCAACGCCCGTTTCCTCAGTGACCGCGAGGCGGCGCAGGCGCTTTACACGGCGCTGGCCACCGGGCTTTCTTTCGTCGCCGATCAGCGGCTGGGCCGCCCGATGGGGACATTCGATGCGCCAAAACCGCGGGTCGCCGAAGCGCGGCGGTCTGGCCGGTCCCTGCGCAATGTTGTCCTGTCTCTGGACGCGCTGCGCGATCTGGCCCGCAACCTTTCAGACCAGCCGATCCCCCGGACCGAAGCCGCCTTTGCCGCCGCGCTGGACAGGGCCGCGACGCTGCAAGACCCGATCTTTGCGGGGGTCGCGGACCCTGTGGGGCGTCTGCGGGTGGAGGCGTTGCAAGGGCTTGTGACCCAGATCAACAACGCCGTGGCAGAGGAAATCGCCCCCGCGCTCGGCGTCTCGGTCGGGTTCAATTCGGCGGATGGCGACTGATGCCGTCGCGCCGCCATTTTCTGGCCGGTCTCGCCGCGCTGAGCCTGCCCCGGCCAAGCTGGGCCGATGCGGGCAACCCGGCCTATCTTGCCGCCGCGCGGGAGCCGTCGGGCGCCTATGCGCTCTTTGGGCTGGACGCGGGCGGGCGTGATCTGTTTCGCATTCCCCTGCCGGACAGGGGCCATGCCGCCACCGCCCATCCCACCGCGCCCGAGGCCGTCGCCTTTGCCCGCCGCCCCGGTCGTTTTGCGCTGGTGATCGACTGTGTGAGCGGCAATCTCCTGCACCGTCTCGACGCGCCCGCGGGGCGGCATTTCTACGGCCATGGTGCCTTTCTCGCGGGGGGAGAGATCCTCGCCACCAGCGAGAATGACATCGACAGCGGCGCCGGGCGGATCGGGCTTTGGGCGCGCGGGCGTGGCTATGCGCGGATCGGTGAGATTGCATCGGGCGGGGTTGGCCCGCATGAGATCCGCGCCTGGTCTGAGGATGTTCTGGTGATCGCCAACGGCGGCATCCGCACCCATCCCGACAGCGGGCGTGACAAGCTCAACCTGCCGGTGATGCGGCCCAATCTGTCCTATGTCACGCGCGATGGTGCGGTGCTGGAACAGGTGGAACTGGCGCCTGAGTTGCGGCAAAATTCGATCCGCCATCTGGCGCTTGGCCCGGACGGGCAGGTCGCCTTTGCCATGCAGTGGCAGGGCGATCCCGGTGCCGCCGGGCCGCTTCTGGGCCTTCACCGGCGCGGCAGCGCAGCGGTGCTGGCCGAGGCCGATCTGGTCGAGCAGATGGCAATGGCGGGCTATGCGGGGAGCGTGGCCTATACGGCCGATGGCAGCGCCGTGGGCATTACCTCACCGCGCGGCGGGCGGCTGCATGTTTTCGGGACCGACGGGCAGTTCATGGCGGCGCAGCGCCGGGCCGACATCTGCGGCCTTGCCCCCGGCGCGGGCGGTTTCGTGGCCACCGACGGGCTGGGCGGGCTGCTGCGCGGCGGCGGGGCAGGGCTTGCGCCGCTGGGCAAGGCAGAGCGGGCCTGGGACAATCATCTGGTGGCGCTTGCCAATTGACCGCGCCCACCTCTGGCGTCATTTATTCGCGTAGACCGCGCAGGCGCAGCCTGCCGCCCGCACCGAGGCGCAGAACCTATTGGCAGCTTTGCGGCTGTTCCGCCCCACCCGTGCCATGATATAGCCCTTGCGCCCGGCGGCACGGTGTTTGACCTTGATGTAATCCGGCGTCTCGCCCGACAGGGGGGCCGTGCATTTGGCCAGACGCCGGGCAAAGGCCGCCTTTGCCTGCGCCGTGGATTTGCCAAAGGCGATCTGCGCGCCCCAGGGTTTCAGCGGCGGTTCCGGCAGTTTCAACGGCGTGAGACGCCGCGCCTTGCCCATGGCGTAGCAGGCGGGCAGAAAATTCTCTGATTTGGACAGGCGGAAATCGGGCTTCTCGGGGGGTGCATCGCGCCATGTTTCCGCGTCCAGCCCGGTGATGATCGGGACATAGGCGATGGTTTCAGCCGCCAGGCCGCCGCCGTTCAAAAACCCTTCGACCCGCCGCTCGCCGCCGTTGTAGCCGATTGCCGCCAAGCCTTCATTGCCATAGCGGCGCACCATTTCCGCCAGATACTGGGCGGAATGTTCCAGCGCGTCGGCGGGATTATAGGGATCAGCCAGACCGCGCAGCGCGGCGGTGGAGGGGATGAACTGGGCGATGCCCCGGGCATTGGCATGGCTGAGCGCATTGGGATCAAACCGGCTCTCCTGCCAGATCAGGCGGGCAAAGAAATCTTCATTCAGCCCATGGCGTTTGGAGAATACCGAGATGGCATTGCAGGTGTCATAGACAAAATGCGCGTCGCGGATGCAGTGGGATTGCCCCCATTTCGTGCTGGAGCAGTACCGGTCCGGCGGCTCGGCCCAGGCGGCCTGCGCGGCCGAAAGCATCAAGATGGTCAACCAAACTCTCATCCTTAGGTGGTGCGGTTTGCCGGCCTCTCTGTCAATCGTTCGTAGAACATGGCGATGCCCCAGAGCGGCGGGTGACAGGAAATCTTGCTTTATTGTTCAACAATTACGCTATTCCTGTAGAGCTAAATTGCGTCGATTGTATTGACATTCATCCCCCTGATCAGATTGATGGGCCAAACTTCTCGTCGGGGCAGGACCGCCATCATGCACCCCCTGTCGATCAAAAGACGTGACCACTGCATGACCGAGGGCCTCATGAAAGATGTATCTACCTCGCAAGTTCTGTCGGTTGAGGGGCTTTCTGTCTCTTTCGGCAAGAGCCGCGTGATCGACGGGCTGAGCTTTTCAGTGGGCAAGGGTCGCACCGTGGCCGTGGTGGGTGAAAGTGGGTCTGGCAAAAGCGTGACCTCCCTGTCGATCATGCGCTTGGCCGATCTGACGGGGGCCAGCTACGACGCCGGGCGCATTCTGCTGGAGGGGGAGGCTGGCGAGGTCAATCTGCTCGACCTGACCCAAGATGAGGCCCGGAAAATTCGCGGCAAGGACGTCGCGATGATCTTTCAAGAGCCGATGACCTCGCTCAACCCGGTCTATACGATTGGCGAGCAGATCGCCGAGATCCTGATGCTGCACAATGGGGTCTCGCGCGAAGCGGCGCTGGCGGAAGCGGCGAAGCTGCTGCGCCTCGTGCGGCTGCCTGATGCCGATGCGATGCTGAAACGCTACCCGCATCAACTCTCGGGCGGGATGCGCCAGCGGGTCATGATCGCGATTGCCGTGGCCTGCCGCCCCAAGCTCTTGATCGCGGATGAGCCGACCACGGCGCTCGACGTGACGATCCAGGCCCAGATCCTTGATATTCTGCGCGATCTTCAGACCGAGATGGGCATGTCGATCATCTTTATCACCCATGACATGGGCGTGGTTGCGGAAATCGCGGATGATGTCGTGGTGATGTGGAAGGGCGAGAAGGTCGAAGAGGGGCCGGTCAAACGCATTTTCGCGCAGCCCGAACACCCCTATACCCGCAGCCTCTTGTCGGCAGTGCCAAAGCTCGGATCGACCAAGGGGGAGGATTTTCCCTATAAGACCCCGCTGACGGTTCTGGTCGATGGCCAGCCAGAGTTGGTCGGCGAGACGCGGGTGCAGGACACCGCTCAGACAGAGGGCGCGCCGCTGCTTTCGGTGCGCGATATGTCGGTCGATTTTGATATCAAGAAGACATGGTACGGGCGCACGACCCACTACGTCCCCGCGGTGTCTCAGGCGACTTTGGACGTCTACCCCGGCGAGACGATCTCGCTGGTCGGCGAAAGCGGCTCGGGCAAATCCACCATCGCGCGCACGGTGATGCAGCTGGTCGAACCGACCAAGGGCAGGATCACCTTTGACGGGCGGGACATGGCGGCGATGAGCCTCTCGGAGCGGCAAAAACTGCGGCGCGATATCCAGTATATCTTTCAAGACCCTTTCGCCTCGCTCAACCCGCGCCAGACGGTGGGCTGGTCTGTGGCCGAACCGATCCGCACCCATGGGCTGATCGACAACGAGCGCGACATAAAGCGCCGCGTCGGCGAATTGCTGGAGCGGGTCGGCATGCCTGCGGATGTGGCCGAACGCTACCCGCATCAATTCTCTGGCGGGCAGCGGCAGCGGATCTGCATCGCCCGGGCCTTGGCCGGCAAGCCGCGTTTGATCATCGCGGATGAGGTGCTGTCGGCTTTGGATGTGTCGATACAGGCGCAGGTGATCAACCTGTTCATGGACCTGCAGAAAGAAGAGGGCATCGCCTTCTTGTTCGTGAGCCATGACATGGCAGTGGTGGAGAAGATCAGCCACCGGGTTGCCGTGCTTTACCTCGGCCAGATTGTCGAACTGGGCAGTCGCAGGCAGGTTTTCGAGAATACCGCGCATCCCTACACCCGGCGGCTGTTGTCCGCCGTGCCAAACCCCGACCCGACAGCCAAGCCGGAGCGCGAGCCGCTGAGCGGCGAGCTTCCCTCGGCCACCAGACGGGCAGGGGATCGCCCCGCGATGGCCGTTTACGACGAAATCGCCAAGGGCCATTTCGTCGCGCGGCACTGACGCGATTGATTTTATTGACGGAGGAAAGACCAGATGAAAAAGACCCTGACAGCAACAGCGATTGCGCTGGCGCTCACCGCGACCGGCTTTGCCGCGCCCGCGCTGGCCGACGGCAAAATCACCGTGTCCTCACCCCAAGACCCCGGCAGCTGGGACCCGATTGACACCTTCCTGATCAACTGGGCCTCGCTGGCGACCAATGTCTTTGAGGGTCTGACCTATCGCGGCCCGGATATGGAGCTTGTGCCGGCGCTTGCGACCTCATGGGAGACGCTCGACGAGGGCATGCGCATCCGCTTCAAGCTGCGCGAAGGCGTGAGCTTTCACAATGGCGAGCCTTTCAACGCGGATGCGGTGAAATTCACCTTTGAGCGTCTGCTGGGCGAAGAGGGGGCCAAAGGCCCGCAGCAGGCCAACTACACCTCGATCAAAGAGGTTGAAGTCATCGACCAGACCACGGTCGATTTCCACCTCACCCAGCCTGATCCGGTGCTGCTGACCAAATTGGCAGGCTATGGCGCGATGATCGTGCCGCCGCAGTATATCGCCGAAGTGGGCGATGCGACGTTCAACACCAAGCCGGTTGGCACCGGTCCTTTCAAGATGACCTCCTATTCCCCGAAAGTGGGCGCGTCCTTGGTCGCCAACGAAGACTATTGGGGCGGCGCACCGGCGCTTTCTGAAGTCGACTACCGCTTTATCGCAGAGCCCGCGACCGCATTGGCCGAGCTTCAGTCCGGCGGCGTTGACGTGGTGATCCCGCCTTCGGTTCCCGTGGGCATGATCCCGACCATCGAAGCGGATGAGAACCTCGAAATTATCTCGACCCCCGGCCCAACCGTCACCGCGCTGCGGTTCAACACCGGCAACGGGCTGACCGCCGATAAAAAGGTGCGCAAAGCGCTGATCATGGCGGTGGACCGCAACGCGATTGTCGACACCATTCTGGCCGGGCAGGCCTCGGTCATCGCCTCTTTCCAAGGCGCGCGGTCCTTTGGCTATGATGAGAGCATGGAGCCGCTGCCCTATGATCTGGAAAAGGCCAAGACATTGCTCAAGGAAGCCGGTGTCGAGCCGGGTGCCACTGTCGAGATCAACACCCGCGGCAATGACGCCACCTTTAACGAGGTTGCACAGGCCGTGGCCGCCTATCTGTCGATGGCGGGCGTGAACGCGACGATCAAACCCTATGAAACTAATGTTCTGCTGAACGACATCATTCCGCAGGGCAAAACCGGCGAGATGTTCCAGCAAAGCTGGGGCGGCTGGACCTTCGACTATGACAACACCGCCTATGCGATGTATCACAGCGGGCAAAAGTGGAACCCCTATGACAGCGATGCCGAACTGGACGCGATGCTGGAAAAGCAGCGCCCCATGACGGACCAGGCTGAGCGCGAAACGGTTCTGCAAGAGATCGCCGCCTATGCCGCCGATCGCGCGCTGGAAATGCCGCTTTACAACATGAACGCGATCTACGCGATCAACAAGCGCGTCCAAAACTTAGAACCGGCACCGGACAACCGTCTGCGTCTGGACAAAGTCTCGGTCGAGTAAAGCATATCACCGCGGCGGGGCAGATCTGCTCCCGCCGCGGTCCTTCTTCCAAATACCTCGTGGGGTTCATTCATGGCCGGTTTCCTCTTAAAACGTCTGGCCCAGGCCATCTTCGTTGTTGTCGTCGTCACGCTGATCGTCTCTGTCGCGGTGCGTATGACGGGCGATCCGGCGTTGATCGTGGCCCAGGGGGCCACCGATATCACCGAGGCCGACCTTAAACGCATCCGCGAGGGGCTGGGCCTGAACGAGCCGTTTCTGACACAGTATCTGGCGACCCTGTCGGGTCTCTTCACATGGGACTTTGGCCGCAGTTTCCTGGGCGGGACCGAAGTGTCGACCCTGATCGCGGGGGCCTTGCCCGCCACGCTGTTACTGGCCTTTTCCTCGCTGCTGGTGTCGATCGTGATCTCGATCCCGCTGGGCATCCGGGCCGCCATCCGGCGCGGCAAATGGGAGGATCAGGTGATCCGCATCCTGTCGCTGGTGGGCCTGTCCTTTCCGAACTTCTGGCTGGCGACGATGCTGGTCTTGCTGTTCTCGATCACCCTGCATCTGCTGCCCCCCAGCGGCATGACCGGCTGGGCGACCCTGGTGATGCCCGCGCTGACCATGGGGGTCATCCTGACGGCGACCAATGTGCGGCTGGTGCGGACCTCGATGCTCGAAGTCATGCAGTCGCAATATGTCATGGTGGCCCGCGCCAAGGGTCTGTCAGAGCGCAGCGTTCTCTACAAACACGCGCTGCGCAACTCGGCGATCCCGCTGATCACCTTTCTCGGGCTGCAATTCGGCGGTCTGCTGGGCGGGATCGTCGTGGTGGAGCGGGTGTTCAACTGGCCCGGCATGGGCAGTCTGGCCTTTGATGCCGTCGCCGCGCGGGACTACCCGGTCCTGCAATCCGTCATCATGATCCTCTCCACGCTGATCGTGATGGTGAACCTTTTGGTCGATATCGCTTACGGCTTGATCGACCCCCGCATTCGGACGGAGTAAGCCCATGACCGCGTTTTTCCAATCCCGCTACTGGTCGCTTGAATTCATCCTCGGGGCCGGTCTGACGACCTTTATCGTGATCGGGGTGCTGCTGTCGCGCTGGCTCTTTCCCGATGTCGGAGCGATTGACCTTATGGCGCGTCTGGTGCCGCCCTTCGAGCGGCCCGACCACATCCTTGGTACCGACCCGCTGGGCCGCGATGTCATGGCGCGGATATTTGTCGGCGGGTGGATTTCGCTCAAGGTCGGCTTTCTTTCGGTGCTCGGCTCGGTGGTGATCGGCGTGCTGATGGGGGTGATCGCGGGCTATTACCGCGGGGTCTGGGACATTATCGTCATGCGCTTTGCGGATGTGCAGCTGGCGCTGCCCTTCATCCTTTTGGCCATCACCATCATCGCCATTGTGGGCGGTAGCCTGACCAATACCATCATCCTGCTGATCGTCTCGCAATGGGTGCAATATGCGCGTCTGGTGCGGGCGCAGGTTCTGGCGCTGCGCGACCGCGAGTTCGTCTTGGCCGCCCGTGCCATCGGCGTGAAGAACCGCAATATCATCATGAGCCACCTGCTGCCCAATCTGATGGGGCCGGTTGTCGTGCTGATGACGCTCAACGTCGCCAATAACATCCTGCTCGAAAGCAGCCTGACCTTCCTCGGTCTGGGCGTCGATCCGACGATCCCCAGCTGGGGCGGGATGCTGGCGGATGGGCGGACCTATCTGCAGACCGCTTGGTGGGTCAGTGTCTTTCCGGGCATCGCCATTTTGCTGACGGTTCTGGGCCTGAACCTCTTGGGCGACTGGCTGCGCGATACGCTCGACCCGACCGGGAGAACCCAGAGATGAACTATCAGTTTTCCCCGGACCGCACGCTCGACACTCTGGTGGCAGAGGCGCAGGGCCCCTTTGACGCCTGGACCTTTGACGACCGCGCGGCGCGGCGCGCGGCTGAGGAAAGGCTCGCCGCAAAAGGGATCACGGCCCGCATCCACAGCGCCTATAAGCCGCTTTTGCATTTCTTCCTCGAAGACGCCCGCCCCGGTTTCACCGCCGCCCATATCGTCTGGCCACGCCATGCGGCAGCCGTGCCGAACCGCTTCCTGCTGGAGAGCTATCCGCTGGCGGCGCTTTATGCCGATGCCAAGATGACATTTGAGGAGGGCGCGTCTGACACGCAGTATTCGGTGACGCTCACCTACCCAGAGGGGGCGGAGCGCCATGACGTTCTGGCCCCCAACCGTCTGCATACCGACCACGTGGGCGAGCAGGTCTTGTCCCCCACGGGCTGGATCATCGATGACGCGGGCGCGCGGCGGTTGGAGACCGATTACGAGCAGCTGTTTCACGCCGCGATGGGAGCCATCACGGCGCATGATTGGGGCGATGACGAGCCCTTCTTTGAAGAGTTGAACATCACCGCCAGCGTCCCCGCGGCGGATTTCGATCTTGGCTATGACGATGAGGTGGTGAGCCTTGTCGAAGCGCTGCATGAGGATCTCTATTTCTCCTGCCTTGAGTTTTTCCAGCGTCACTCTGGCCGCGCGCTTGGGGACCGTCACCTCCAACCTGGCCAAATCGTGCCGGAGATCGCGCAGGGGGCCAGCCCGCAGATCAGCGTCACCATGCGCCCCTATCATACCGCCGATCGGGGCGGCGCGACGCAGCCCTTGGACCAGGCCGAAGCGCCTTTGTCGATTGCGCAGATCAACGCCGAATTGGCGCAGATCGGTGGCGAGGTCTTCCGCACCACCAGCCGGGCAGGGCGCGCGGTGCTGGCGCATCACCATAGGGGCAGCGGCAAGCCGATCATGATCTCGGCGGGCCAACATGCCAATGAAACGACCCCCGTCGTCGGTGCCCTGCGCGCCGCGCATCGGTTGGCGGGGGCGGGGGCGGACTTTGTGATCTCCCCGATGGAGAACCCGGACGGCTACGCGCTGCATGGGCGTCTGGCCGAGCGCACCCCGCGCCATATGCTCCATGCGGCGCGCTATACCGCCCTGGGGGACGATCTGGAGTATCGCACCGCCCCCCGCGCGCTTTATGAAAAGGCGATCCGGCAAGAGGCCGAGCAGCGCTCCGGCGCTTTGCTGCATGTCAATCTACATGGCTATCCCGCCCATGAATGGACACGCCCGATGACCGGCTATATCCCACGCGGCTTTGCGATGTGGACCTTGCCCAAGGGGTTCTTCCTCGTCATGCGGCACCTGCCCGATTGGGCCGGGGTCGCCCGTCAGGTGACGCAGGAGGTGACAGAGGCGCTGATGGCGGTGCCGGGGCTGGCGGCGTTTAACGAACGGCAGATCGATCTCTACCGCAGCCATGCGGGGGAGACCGGCTTTGAGATGATCAACGGCTTTCCCTGCTATATTCACGAAGATGACCGCCATAGCGTGCCGCTCACGCTGATCACCGAATACCCCGACGAAACCCTCTATGGCGCGCCCTTTGTCGCGGGGCATGAGGCGCAGATGCAGACTGTTTTGGCGGCCCATGCGGCTTGGCAAAGTTTGGGCAGCGTCTAAGGACGCGCGCCCCGCTCAGTTGCGGTTGCAGTCGCTGAAGGCCGCGAGCACGGTGCGTTCGGACTGCGCCAGATAGGTCTCAAGCAGATCGGCCGCCGCATGGCCGGTATCGTTTTGCAGCTGTTTGAGAATGGCGCTGTTCATCTCGATATAGGGCATATGCAGCCAGCGGGCGGTGCCTAGCGCCACAAAGACCAGACGCAACTCCGCCGAGAGATTGCCGTAAAAGGCGGTCAGCCTTGGGCTGTCGGCCAGATCGACGATGGCGGCGTGAAAATCCATATTGGCATTGCCCACGCCGCGCCAATCCTCCTGATCCTTGCAGCGCCGCCCGGCCTCGACAGCGGCGGCCATACGCGCGACCGCCGGGTGATGCGGATGCGCGGCTTTCAGCACCGGGATCTCTATGCAGCGCCGCACGCGGTAGATGTCGATGATCGCATCGAGCGAGGGGGTGGCCACGAAAACACCCCGGTTGGCCTCGTGAACCAGCAGCCCGTCATTGGTCAGCATGCGAAAGGCTTCTCTGAGCGTGTTGCGCGAGACCGCCATGCGCTGTGCCTGCGCCTCTTCAGAGAGGCGCTGGCCGGGCAGAAGCTCGCCAAGGGTCAGTTGATCGCGCAGCTGATCCGCCACGCGGCTTGCCAATGAGGTGACGGGTTTGGACATGAGCAATACCGCAAAGCTGATCAAGAAGAGGACGTAATGTCGCTGTCTCTTGCCTAAAATCTACCTATTTTTCAACCTGATATTGGCATTTGCTGATGCAGCGGGGACGCGGGTCGCGGCGGCGAGGCTGTCACGGTCAAACGCGCTTGATGAGGCGAGGCGGTGCAGCCCGGACCGCCGCAGCATGGCCAAGCCCGGTCATATTTTCGGCCATCCTATTCGGAACGGGACCGGCCATTCAATCGTTAACCATCTGATCGGCCTTGATGTTTCGCAGCAAGGTCACCCCCACGAAGGGAGCCACTGTGGAAAACCTAGCGCGACGCCTCGGCCTCAAGACCGACCCGACCATCTTTTTCATCTCCGCGGGCCTGACGGTTGCCTTTGTCATATTGCTCATCGCCGCCCCCGATGCCATCGGCAACGCCTTTGCCGCGGGGCGCGCCTGGGTGGTCACCAACCTCGGCTGGTTTTTCATTCTGGGGGTCAATATCTGGCTGGGTTTTCTGATCTGGGCCGCCATGTCGCAGCATGGCCATATCCGCTTGGGGCCGACAGGGTCGACGCCTGAATATACCAACCTGTCGTGGTTCACCATGCTCTTTGCGGGCGGGATCGGGACCGTGTTGATGTTCTGGGGCGTGGCCGAGCCAATCAGCCATTTCTCCACCCCGCCGCTGCCGGGGGTGGAGCCCTATTCCGAACAGGCCGCCAAAGACGCGATTTCCATCGCGATCTACCATCTGGGCCTGCATACTTGGACGATCTTCACGCTGCCGGGTCTGGCCTTTGCCTATTTCATCAACCGCTACGATCTGCCGGTCCGGGTCAGCTCGGTCTTTTACCCGCTGCTGCGGGACCGGATTCACGGGCCGATCGGCAAGGCCATTGATATCGCCTCCGTCCTCGGCACGATCTTCGGTGTCGCTGTCTCGCTTGGGCTGGGCTCATCGCAGATCGCCGCCGGGCTCTCGGCGCTCTTTGGCTGGGATGCCAATACATTCCTGAAAATCGCGATCCTGTCGGTGCTGACCATGGTGGCGGTGGGGTCGATTGTCGTGGGGCTTGATAAGGGCGTGAAGCTTCTGTCGAACCTCAACATCGGCATGGCGGTTGTCTTGATGATCTTCGTGCTGGTGACCGGCTCCACCCTGTTTTTGCTGCGCGGCATGGTCGAGACCATGGGGCTCTATCTCGAAAACCTCCCCCGGCTGGCGTTCTGGAACGACATGCTGGCGAACCAGAACCCCTCGAACCAGGACTGGGGCTGGCAAGGCGATTGGACCGTGTTCTACTGGGCGTGGACGGTCACCTGGTCGCCCTTTATCGGGCTTTTCGTCGCGCGTATCTCGCGCGGTCGGACGATCCGAGAGTTCGTGTTCGGCGTGCTTCTGGCGCCGACGGCTTTCACGCTCGTCTGGTTCTCCATATTCGGCTGGCAGGCGATGCATTTCGACGGCATCGGCGCTGCGGCCCGCGCGGCTCTGGGCGATCAGGCGGGGGAGATCAGCCGGGCGGTGTCGGAAAGCGTGCCGCTGGCGATCTTTGCGTTCCTAGAGCATTTCCCCTTCACCCAGTTCGTTCAGGGCTTTGCCGTGGTCATTGTCGCCATCTTCTTTGCGACATCTTCAGACTCGGCATCGCTGGTGGTCGACATGCTCTGCACCGGCCATGCCAAACCCGGTCCGGTGCGTCAGCGGGTGTTCTGGGGCGTCGCCGAAGGGTTGGTGGCGGCGATGTTGATCGTCTTGACGGGCGAAGCCGGGCTGACCGCCTTGCAGCAGGTCATCACCGTGGTTGGCCTCCCGATCTTCATTCTGGTCTGCATGATGATACCGTCCCTGATCCGCGGCTTCACCAATGAGAATATCGACAATGTTTCGGTGAATGAACGCCCCGAGTTGCAGGAGCTTGAGACGAAAAGCGGGGTCGAGACATAAGGGCGCGGTCGCGCCCCGTCACGCTGCCGCATCTCCTTCGGTCTCGATCTTGATCGGCTCGCCACAATGTTTGCAGTGGATCGCATCGGTTTCATGCCGGTTCAGGCCACATTCGGGGCATTTGTATTTGATCTTTGACGGCTGAAAGATCGCCCGCGCCAGCTGCACGAACAGCGCGACGCCAAAGACCATGATGAAGACGGACAAGAGCTTGCCCCCCGGCGTGGACATGGTGATGTCGCCAAAGCCCGTCGTGGTCAGTGTGGCCACGGTGAAATAGAGCGCATCGACATAGCCCGCCGGGCCCGCCGCCGGGCCGAAGGCCAGAACAAAGACCAGCGAGGTGGTCACGAAGATAAAGACAAAGAGGTTCACCGCCGCGAGGATCGCATCCTCATGTTTGCGGAAGAAATGGCTCTCCCGCCGCAGATCGCGCAGCAAGTGATAGGCGTGGATCAGCCGCAGCCCCCGGAGCACGCGCAGAAAGGCGAGGTTGCCGGAGATGAAGGGCGCGAGCAGCAGCGACAGCACGACCGCGATATCGGCAAGCGTATAGATCCGCGTGAGTTCCCGGCGTCTGTTATGCGAAATCCAAAGACGGGCAGAGAAATCAATGACGATGACCACGCCGAGCAGAGCGTTCAGCACCGTCATCGTCGGCGTCTCGGACAGGGCGACCGTGACGATGAAATAGATGATCGTCAGGATGTCAAAACCGATCAGCCCAAAGCGAAACCGCCGCGCGCGGGTGCTTTGGCCGGTATATAGGAGGCGAATTTTATGGCGCAGATTTTTCATGGCTTGCAACATGCCACAAGGCGCGGCGCGGGGCCATGGATAGAAGCCGCAGGGGGTTGAGTTCACTGGACTTTCGCGGGGGTGGCTCGGTGATGCGCCGCCGCAAGGCCGCTGCCCCCGAGCCAATGGCCGGGGGCAGGGGCGGGGGCGCTTAGTCAGCCGTGCCCAGAATGCCCGGCAGGTTCAGGCCGTTTTCGCGGGCGCAATCCAGCGCTTCGTTATAGCCCGCATCCGCATGGCGCATCACGCCGGTCGCCGGATCGTTCCACAGCACCCGTTCAATGCGGCGGTCAGCGTCTTCGGAACCGTCACAGCAGATCACCATGCCGGAATGCTGCGAGAAGCCCATGCCGACCCCGCCGCCGTGGTGCAGCGACACCCATGTCGCCCCGGAGGCGGTGTTGAGCAGCGCGTTCAAAAGCGGCCAGTCCGACACGGCGTCGGAGCCGTCTTTCATCGCTTCCGTCTCCCGGTTGGGCGAGGCCACGGAACCGCTGTCGAGATGGTCGCGGCCGATCACGATGGGGGCGCTTAGCTCGCCATTGCGGACCATTTCATTGAACGCCAGCCCCAGCTTATGGCGCACGCCAAGCCCGACCCAGCAGATCCGCGCAGGCAGCCCTTGGAAGGAAATCCGCTCGCGGGCCATGTCGAGCCAATTGTGCAGATGGCTGTCTTCGGCCAAGATTTCCTTCACCTTGGCGTCGGTCTTGTAGATATCCTCCGGATCGCCCGAGAGGGCAGCCCAGCGGAAGGGGCCGATGCCGCGGCAGAAAAGCGGGCGGATATAGGCGGGGACAAAGCCGGGGAAGTCGAAGGCATTGTCGAGCCCTTCTTCCAGCGCCATCTGGCGGATGTTGTTGCCATAGTCCACCGTGGGAATGCCGGCAGCATGAAAGTCCACCATGGCTTTGACATGCACCTTCATCGAGGCGCGGGCCGCTTTTTCAACGGCTTTGGGGTCGCTCTCGCGCTTCTCGCGCCAGTCGGCCATGCTCCAGCCCTGCGGCAGGTAGCCGTTCACCGGGTCATGGGCAGAGGTCTGGTCGGTCACGATATCAGGCCGCACGCCGCGTTTGACCAATTCGGGAAAGACATCCGCCGCATTGCCTAGGAGGGCGACGGATTTCGCTTCGCCCGCTGCCGTCCAGCGCTCGATCATCTCAAGCGCTTCGTCGAGACTGTCGGTCTTTTCGTCCACGTAGCGGGTGCGCAGGCGGAAATCGATGCTGTCGGGGTTGCATTCCACCGCCAGGCAGCAGGCGCCCGCCATGACCGCCGCCAAGGGCTGCGCCCCGCCCATGCCGCCCAAGCCGCCGGTGAGAATCCATTTGCCTTTGAGATCACCGTCATAATGCTGGCGGCCAGCCTCGACGAAGGTCTCATAGGTGCCCTGCACAATGCCCTGCGAGCCGATGTAGATCCAAGATCCGGCGGTCATCTGGCCATACATCGCCAGACCCTTTTTATCGAGTTCGTTGAAATGATCCCAATTCGCCCAATGCGGCACGAGGTTGGAGTTGGCGATCAACACGCGCGGCGCGTCCTTGTGGGTCTGGAACACACCGACGGGCTTGCCCGATTGCACCAGCAGCGTCTGGTCCTCTTCCAGCGCGCGCAGCGAGGCGACGATCTGGTCGTAATCCTGCCAGGTCCGCGCGGCGCGGCCGATGCCGCCGTAAACCACCAGCTCATGCGGGTTCTCGGCCACATCGGGGTGCAGGTTGTTCATCAGCATCCGCAAGGGGGCTTCGGTCAGCCAGCTTTTGGCGGTCAGTTCGGTGCCGGTGGCGGGATAGACGTCACGGGTGTTTTTGCGCGGATCGCTCATGTCGTGCCTTTCAGTGTCGGGGCCAGATCGGCCAGGGTTGTCAGAATGGTTTTCAAATGCGGCCGCAGGCGCGCGGCCTTGGCGGTGTCATAGGTCCAGGGGGCGGCCTCGGCGCTGAGGTAGGTGCTCTGCGCCAGTTCCATCTGGATCGCGTGGAAGCCTTCGCCGGGGCGGCCATAGTGCCGCGTGGTCCAGCCGCCTTTGAAACGGCCATTGGTGGTCGAGGTGTAGCCGTCTGCGGCGGCGCATATCTCTTGCACCGCGGCTTCGATCTCGGGCGCGCAGGTGGCGCCCAGATTGGTGCCGATGTTGAAGTCGGGCAGGGTGCCGTCGAAGAGGAAGGGGATTTCAGACCGGATCGAGTGGCAATCATAGAGGATCGCCACCCCATGCAGATCCCGCACCCGCGCCAGCTCGGCCTCCAGCGCCGCGTGGTAGGGCGCGTGAAAGGCTTCACGGCGGGCCGCAACCTCGGCCTCCTCCGGCGCCTCGGTCCAGATGTCCCGCCCCTCGAAGTCGGTCAGCGGCACCAAGCCGGTGGTGTTCTGCCCGGGATAGAGCGAGACTCCCGAAGGATCACGGTTGGCATCCACCACATAGCGGTGAAACGTCGCCCGCACCGTGGTCGCACTGGGCAGCAGCCCGTCATAGAGCCGGTCGATATGCCAATCCGTGTCGTCCAGCCCCTGACCGCGCGGGTTCAGCTTTGCCATGATCGCGTCCGGCACATGGGTACCGGTATGCGGCAGGCCCAGGACGATCGGGCTGTCGCCGCGCTGTACTTCGACCGGGGTCATGTCAGCAACTCCGGCATGTCGATACCTGCGGCAGAGACAATAGCGCCGCTGGCGATCATCTCGGCCGCCTGTTCCAGATCGGGGGCAAGGTAGCGGTCTTCGCCCAGCGTCTCGACATCCTGCCGCACCCGCGCCACGACCCGTTGCAACGTGTCGCTCGTGGCCAACGGCGCGCGGAAGTCGATGCCTTGCGCGGCACAGAGCAGTTCGACGCCAAGGATGCGGTTGAGGTTGTCGGTCATCGGCCCCAGCCGCCGCGCGCCATGGGCGGCCATGCTGACGTGATCCTCCTGATTGGCCGAGGTTGGCGTGCTGTCGGTCACGCAGGGGTTGGCGAGATGTTTGTTCTCGCTCATCAGCGCGGCGGTGGTCACCTCGGCAATCATATAGCCGGAGTTCAGGCCGGGGTTGGGCGTGAGGAAGGAGGGCAGGTTGAAGCTCAGCACCGGATCAACGATCAGCGCGACGCGGCGCTGGGCGATGGCGCCGATTTCGGCAATGGCGAGGGCAATCATATCGGCGGCGAAACCCACCGGCTCGGCGTGGAAATTGCCGCCCGAGACGATGACATCGGCATCGATCAGCACCAGCGGGTTGTCGGTGGCGGCATTGGCCTCAATCTCCAGCGTGCGGGCGGCCTGACGCAGCACATCCATCGCGGCGCCGGTGACCTGCGGCTGGCAGCGGATGCAGTAAGGGTCCTGCACACGGGCGTCATCGACGATATGGCTTTCGCGAATTTCGGAGCCCGCCAGCAGCGCGCGCATGGTCTCGCCCGCTTCGATCTGGCCGCGGTGGCCGCGCAGGGCGTGGATTTCGGGTTGCAGCGGCGCGGTGGAGCCCATGATCGCATCGGTCGACAGCGCCGAGGTCACCAGTGCCGAATGCGCGGCCCGCCATGCGCCGAAAAGCCCGGCCAACGCGAAGGCGGTCGAGAATTGCGTGCCGTTGATCAGCGCCAGACCTTCCTTGGGGCCGAACTGAATGGGCGTCAGCCCCGCCGCCTTCAGCGCGTCGTCGCCGGGCATGACCTTGCCCTCGAACTCCGCCGCGCCATGGCCCATCATCGCCGCTGCCATATGGGCCAGCGGGGCGAGGTCGCCCGATGCGCCGACAGAGCCCTGCGCCGGGATCACCGGGGTGACGCCCTTGGCGAGCATCTCTTCGAGCAGGGTCACAACCTCCAGCCGCACGCCGGACGCGCCGCGCCCGAGGCTGAGCAGCTTGAGCGCCATTAGCAGCCGCGCATGGCGGCGCGGGATCGCGGGGCCGACGCCGCAGCAATGCGACAGGATCAGATTGCGTTGCAGGGTCGCCGTGTCGTCTGCCGCGATCTTGACCGAGGCGAGTTTGCCGAAACCGGTGTTGACGCCATAGACGGCATCGGTGCCGGCCACGGCCTTGGCGATCCGCGCCTGCGCGCGCTCGATGGCCGGATGGCAGGCAGGGTCCAGACGTACCGAGGCTTCGGTCCAATAGATTTTGGCGAGATCGTCCAGAGTGACGGCGCCGGGGGTGAGGGTTAAGGTGGTCACGCGATGCCTCCGAAAATGCGAGAGTGAAGCGGGTTGAAGCCGATGCGGTATGCCAGTTCCGCCGGGTGTTTGATGTCCCAGACCGCCAGATCGGCGCGCATGCCGGGGGCGAGGCTGCCGCAATCGGTGAAGCCAAGCGCCTGCGCCGCATGTTGGGTCACGCCGCGCAGCGCTTCTTCGGGCGTCATGCGGAACAGGGTGCAGCCCATGTTCAGCGTCAGCAGCAGGGAATTGAGCGGCGAGGAGCCGGGGTTGATATCCGTCGCCAGCGCCATTGGCACGCCATGTTTGCGCAGCAACTCGATGGGCGGGGCCTGCGTCTCGCGCAGGGTGTAATAGGCGCCGGGCAGGATCACCGCCACGGTGCCGGCCTCGGCCATGGCTTTGACGCCCTCCTCGTCGAGATATTCGATATGATCCGCCGATAGGGCACCATAGGAGGCCGCGAGCTTTGCCCCGCCGAGGTTCGACAGCTGTTCGGCATGGAGTTTGACCGGCAGGCCCAAGTCGCGCGCCACGTCAAAGACCCGGGCGATCTGGGCGGGCTGGAAGGCGATGCCCTCGCAGAACCCGTCCACCGCATCGACCAGCCCCTCGGCATGGGCGGCGCGCAGGGCGGGGATGCAGACCTCGTCGATATAGGCGTCGTCGCGCCCGGCATAGTCCGCCGGGGTGGCATGGGCGCCGAGGAAGGTGGTCTTCACGCGGATCGGGCGCTCGGCGGCGATGGCACGGGCGGCGCGGAGCATCCGCAGCTCGGTGTCGATATCAAGCCCGTAGCCGGATTTCACTTCGATCGCCGTGACCCCTTCGCTGATCAGCACATCGACGCGGCGCAGGGCATCGGCGAGCAGCTCTTCTGCGCTGGCGGCGCGGGTGGCTTTGACGGTGGAGACAATGCCGCCGCCGGCGCGTGCGACTTCTTCATAGCTGGCCCCGTTCAGACGCATCTCGAACTCGACCGCGCGGTCGCCGCCATGGACGATATGGGTGTGGCAGTCGATCAACCCGGGGGTGACGAGACGGCCCTCCAAACTGGTGCGGGGCAGGCCGCTATGCGCTTCGGGCAACTCTGCCATAGGGCCGACCCATGCGATCTGCCCCTCTTGCACCACGATGGCGGCGTCTTCGATCAGCCCATAAGGGGTGCCCGCCGATTCCATCGTCGCGGCCTGAAGATCCGTGAAGATTCTGCTGTTTTCGGCCATATCCGTTCCTCCCCGGCGATAATTTCACTTTTCTGGTACGATCAAACATGCTTTATGTCTATACATAAAAACGAAAGGCCGCATCTATGATTTTTGCCAAACAAGCTAAATTGCCCGGTGGCTGGGCCTCTGATGTGCGTATCGAACAGACCGAAGGGCGCATCACCGCGGTCGAGCCGGGGCAGGCACCGCAGGCTTCGGACCAGCGGGTCGACACGCTCTTGCCCGCCCTTGGCAATCTGCACAGCCACAGTTTTCAGCGCGCCATGGCCGGGATGACAGAGTACCGCATGGCGGGCAAAGACAGCTTCTGGACGTGGCGCGAGCTGATGTACCGCTTTACCGAACATCTGACGCCCGAGCAGATCGAAGCGATTGCGGCCTTTACCTTTATGGAGATGCAGGAGGCGGGCTATGCCGCTGTGGGCGAGTTCCACTATCTGCATCACCAGCCCGGCGGGGCGCCCTATGACGATCTGGGGGAGCTCTCTGCCCGGATCGCGGCGGCGGCGCAGACCACGGGGATTGGGCTGACGCATCTGCCGGTGCTCTATAGCTACGGCGGGGCGGGGCAGCAGCCGTTGCAGGCGGGGCAGGCGCGTTTCGGCAATGACGTGGACCGGTTCAACGCGCTGGTCGCGCGGGCCAAGGCGCAGGTTGCGGGGCTGCCGGCCGACTGCCGCGTCGGCATCGCCCCCCATTCGCTGCGCGCCACCGCGCCGGATGACCTGAACGCGGTTCTTGCGGCACATCCTTCGGGGCCGGTGCATATCCATATCGCCGAACAGCCGCAGGAGGTGCGGGACATTGAAAGCTGGCTCGGCGCGCGTCCGGTGGCCTGGTTGCTGGAGAATGTCGAGGTTTCCGAGCGCTGGTGCCTGATCCATGCCACCCATATGACCACGGCGGAAACCACTCAGATGGCCCGCTCAGGCGCGGTTGCAGGGCTCTGCCCGGTGACAGAGGCAAACTTGGGGGACGGGCCGTTCAATGGGCCGACCTATCTTGAGGCCGGCGGTGCTTTTGGCGTCGGGTCCGATTCCAACGTCCTGATCGGTTTGGCCGAAGAACTGCGGACGCTGGAATATTCGCAGCGGCTGCGGGATGTGGCGCGCAATGTGATGGTGACCACCGAAGGCTCCGTTGGCGACGCGCTCTATACCGGCGCGGCACGGGGCGGGGCGCAGGCGCTTGGGCGCGGCGCAGGAGAGATCGCGGTGGGCGAATGGGCCGATCTGATGGCGTTTGACAGCAGCGCCCCCGCGCTTTGCGCGCTGCGCCAAGATCAGCTTTTGGATGGTCTCGTTTTCGCGGCCAAAGCGGATGTGGTGACAGATGTCTGGTCTGCCGGACGCCATGCGGTGCAGGGCGGCCGGCATAAGGACCGCGAGGCGATCACCCGCGCTTACCGGGCCGCCCTGCAAGGGCTGATGGCTGCGGTCTAAGCCGATCTGCGGTCAATAGCGCAGCGGCCTGCCGGGCATCAGGTCGTTGACCTTGCGCAGGATCGCCTCGGCGTCGATCCCGTGGTGGCGGTAAAGATCGGCGATGGTGCCGGTCTGGCCAAAATGCTCGACCCCCAGCGGGATGGTGCGGTGGCCAGAGACCGCGCCGATCCATGACAGGGTGGCGGGGTGGCCGTCGATCACCGTCACGATGCGGCAATGCGGCGGCAGGTCTGCAGTCAGCCGCTCGATCAGCGAATGCGCGTCACGGTTGCCCTGCGCGCGGGCGTTCTGCGCGGCGGTCCAGCCTGCGTTCAACCGATCTGCCGAGGTCACGGCCAAGACCCCCACATCGCGGCGGTCTTCGGCCAGCAGCCCGGCGGCGCGGATCGCTTCGGGGGCGACGACACCTTGATAGGCAATGACCACCTCACAGTTCGGGCCGGGCTCGCGCAGCCAATAGGCGCCATCGGTCACGGCCTGCCGGAAGGCGGCGCTGTCGCGCGGGCCGGGCTGCTCGATGGGGTTCGTGGTGAGCCGCAGATAGACCGAACCACCCGCCTCATCGCGCAGCCATGTCGCGGAAGGCGTTGGCGCTTCATCCTTGGCCACCGGCGTATCGCCCCGGTCGCGCTGCATATAGTCAAAGGCCCATTCCATAATGACCGCCAGTTCATCGGCAAAGGCAGGCTCAAAAGCCGCCAGCCCGTCCTGCGACATGCCGACCAGCGGCGTGCCAATCGACTGATGCGCGCCGCCTTCGGGCGAGAGGGTGATGCCCGAGGGCGTGCCGACGATCATGAAACGCGCATCCTGGTAGCAGGCATAGTTCAGCGCATCGAGGCCGCGGTTCACGAAGGGGTCATAGACCGTGCCAATGGGGATCAGCCGCTTGCCGAAGAGACTATCGGCCAGCCCCGCCGCGCCCAAGAGCAGGAAGAGATTCATCTCGGCAATGCCCAGCTCGATATGCTGGCCCTTGGGCGTGAATTCCCATTTTGCGGTGGAGGGGATGCGGTGTTCGATGAAGGCGTCGGCCATCTCGGCCCGGGCGAAAAGCTTGCGGCGGTTCACCCAGGGGCCAAGGTTGGTGGTGCCGGTCACATCGGGCGAGGTGGTGACGATCCGCTCGGCCAATTGCGTGTCGCCCTTGCTCAATCCGTCAAGGATTTTGCCAAAGGCGGCCTGGGTCGAGATTTCCGTGTCCTGCGGCGCGGGCAGGGCGGGGACGTCGATCTTGTCATCCTCGAAGCGGCGGCGGCCCTTGGCAAAGAAGGGCACCTTGTCGAGGTAATCACGCAGCCCCGCCTCATCCTCTACCGTGGCGAAAGGCTCCCATTCGGCCCCCTCCGGCACACCCATATGCTCCTGCCATTTCTGCATCTGCGTGGGGTTCATCAGGCCGCCGTGGTTGTCCTTATGCCCGGCAATCGGCGTGCCCCAGCCTTTGATCGTATAGGCAAGGAAACAGGTCGGCGCGTCATGGTCGATAGAGGCAAAGGTCTCGGCCATGGTTTCCACGCAGTTGCCGCCGAGGTTCTCCATCAAGGCGGCCAGTTCCGTATCGCTGCGCCGCTCAATCAGCGCGGTGACATCGCCCTGGTCGCCCAGATCATCCATCAGGCGTTTGCGCCAGACCGCCCCGCCCATAAAGGTTAGTGCGGCGTATTCCTGGTTTGCACAGCTGTCGATCCAGTCGCGCAGACGCGCGCCGCCCGGCTCCTCAAACGCCGCCCGTTGCAGCGCGCCGTATTTGACCCGCACCACCTGCCAGCCGAAGGCGTCAAAGATTTTCTCGACCCGTTCAAACAGCCCTTCGCGCACGATCCCGTCGAGCGACTGGCGGTTATAGTCGATGATCCACCAGCAGTTGCGCAGATCGTTTTTCCAACCTTCCTGAAGGGTCTCATAGACGTTGCCCTCGTCCAGTTCCGCATCGCCCACAAGTGCCACCATCCGGCCCATGGGTGCATCTTTGCCCCAGGGTTTCGCCTTGATGTAGTCTTGCACCATCGAGGCAAAGGAGGTGATCGCCACCCCCAGCCCGACCGAACCGGTGGAGAAATCCACATCGTCCACATCCTTGGTGCGGCTGGGGTAGGATTGCACCCCGCCATAGCCGCGAAAGTTCTCCATCCGCGCACGGTCGAGGTTGCCCATAAGATATTGCATCGCGTGAAAGATCGGGCTGGCATGGGGTTTGACCGCAACCCGGTCCTCGGGGCGCAGCGCCGAGAAATAGAGCGCGGTGAGGATCGACACCATTGAGGCAGAACTGGCCTGATGGCCGCCGACCTTGATCCGGTCCGGGGAACTGCGGAGGTTATTCGCGTGATGGATCATGTAGTGGGACAGCCACAGCAGGCGTTGTTCTACGGTCTTCAGGTGCGGGGTCTGGTCGGTCACGCATGGGTCTCCTCTTCTTGCGGGCATCCTAGGGCGCTTTGTGCTTCATTTCTTGGCAAAGCTTGTGCTACTTCAGCCATTCTGCGCCTGAATTGAGCGCGAAAGGGGTATTCATTGATGGAAAAGAGCAAGAGCGCAGGGGCAGGCTTGGACGAGATTGACCGGCGTATCCTGCGCGAGCTGCACCGCGACGGGCGTCAGACCCATCAGGAACTGAGCGAGCGCGTCGGCCTGTCGCCCTCGCCCTGCGCGCGGCGCATTCGGCAGTTGGAGGCGCAGGGGATCATCACCGGCTACCGCGCCGGGATCAACGAACAGGCGCTCGGCTTTGGGTTTTCGATCTTTGTCTCGGTCAAGCTCGACCGGCAGGTGGATGACCGGCTGGTGTCTTTCGAAGAACAACTGCTGGACTGTCCCGAAGTGGTCGATTGCTGGCTGATGACCGGTAGTTTCGATTATCTGCTGCGCATCGCCGCGCGGGACTTGCAGGAATATGAGCAGTTCCTGACCGGGCGGCTGACCAAGTTCAACGGTGTGGCGTCGATCGAATCCTCGATCCCGATCCGGCGGATCAAGGATCAGGCCGCGCGGCTGGAATGAGTTTTGGCGGCTGGGTCACACCCCTCTGATTGATGCCAGTCGCCGCTTGCAATCCCACTGCGGTATGTCAGGTTGTCGCCGATTAAAATCACATGAAATGGTAAGGGCTATGATGCGCAGAACAACTTTGATGATTGGGGCGGCTGCACTGACCGTCGCAGGCTGTACGGCACCGATGGAGACCGCGCAGCGTCCGGATCGGGTCGGCAACCTGCCGGCCAATGTGGCCAGCATGGCCGCGCCGAACCAGGATCTGAGCACGGCGCGTTTGCTGTCTGAAGATGGCTGCTATTGGTATGAGCACAACGGCCCCGTCGAGACCACGCTGGTGCCGCTGCGCGCCGTGGGCGGTAACCCGATCTGCACGCAACGCGCGACATAAGACCTTGCCGAGAGGCGCGCCGGGGCGCGCCTCTCGGCCTCTTAAATACCTTATCTCTAAAGCGCCTTAGCTGCGTGGCACCACACTGTCTTCGGCAGAGTAGAGATGCGCGGTCGAGCCGGTTCTGACCTGCGGGTAGAGATGGTTGATATGCGCCATAATCATCCGCACGCAGCCCGAGCTTGCCCGCCCGCCGATGCTTTCCGGCGTGGGCGTGCCGTGAATGCGCAGATAGGTGTCGCGGTTGCCGACAAAGAGGTAAAGCGCCCGCGAGCCGAGCGGGTTCGTCGGCCCCGGATCAACCCCATCTGCGACAGCGCCGTATAGCTCGGGATCGCGTGCGATCATATTCTGCGTCGGCGTCCAGGTCGGCCATTCGACCTTGCGCTTGATCGTATAGGTGCCGGGCTCGTAAAGATTGCCGCGCGCAATCGCGACGCCAAAGCGCATCGCCGTGCCGCCTTCTTCGATGTGATAGATGTAACGGGCGACCGCATCCACATGCACATCCCCCGGCACCAACCTGTCATTCGCCTCTACCCTTGTGGGCAGGAAACGCGGATGTATGCCCCATGGGTTAGAGGTCATCAGATCGAAATTCGGCGGGGTCACCTGCGCGTCCCAGGCAGCCTTTTGCGCGGCCGTGGGGCGGGCGGCGGCCAAAGCCGGTGCCCCGATGGCCCCGATGGCCCCGGAAAAGAGCGCCGTTGTCGTTTGAATGAAATGTCGTCTCGTCAGCATTGTCTCGCTCCGTCGTTGGTTCAAAATAGCGGCTGAACCGTTTGGATGTATGATAGACCAACCGCCGGCCCCGGGGAAAGTTCAGCAAAGCCGCGGTCGAACAATAGAATGTGATCTTTTTGCCGTACCCTGCGGGACAGTGCACAAATCCGCCGGGGTGCGGGCGGTAGCAAATCGTCGCATGGGCAGTTGCGGGCAGAAGCGTTACGCTGAACCACGGCATGTCCACCTGATGAGGTTTTTGATGAACAGACGACAGTTTCTGGCCAGCACCGCCGCGGCGGCGGTCCTTCCTATGCCCGGCCGCGCGGCGCAGACGCCGCTGACGCTCAAGGCCGAAGCTGTCACCGGACAGATTCTGCCCGAGGGCGAAGGGGCGACCGCCATGCTGGGGTTCAACGGCTCCATGCCGGGGCCGGAGCTGCGGCTGAAGCGCGGGGCACCGGTCTCGATCAATGTGGAAAACGGGCTTGAGGAAGGCACGGCCGTGCATTGGCATGGCATCCGGCTGGACAACAAAATGGACGGTGTGCCGGTGGTGACGCAGAATCTCATCAACCCCGGCAGCAGCATGGCCTATAGGTTCACGCCGCCCGATGCCGGCACATATTGGTATCACTCGCATTATATCTCGCAGGAGCAGGTGGCGCGCGGGATGATGGGCCCGTTGATCGTCGAAGACGACACCCCGCCCGATGTGGACCATGACATCACGGTGCTGCTGTCAGATTGGCGGATGGAGGAAAGCGGCGCGCTGGTGGATGAATATACCGACATGCACAGTGTCGCGCATGGGGGCTATATGGGCAATTTCGCCCGCGCCTTCCTGTCGAAAGAGCAGGTGCAACAGGGCGACCGTCTGCGCCTGCGCCTGATCAATGCGGCCACCAATCGGATCTTCCCGCTGGCGGTCTCAGGGGTTGCGGGCAAGGTTGTGGCTCTGGATGGCATGGCCCTCAAAGAGCCGCGCGATCTGGGCGATCTGGTGCTTGCCCCGGCGCAGCGTGCGGATGTGATTGCCGATGTGACCGGCCCGGTCGGCTTTGACATGATGACCCGCCAAGGTGCCTACCGTCTGGCCGATCTCACGGTGGCGGGGCGCAATGGCCAGCGGCAGCCGGCAGATATCCCGGCCCTTGCCGCGCCAGAGCTGCCCGCCCCCGGCACGCCCGCGCAACATCTGACGCTGACCATGATGGGCGGCGCCATGGGCGGACGCCACGGCGGGGCGAATATCTGGGCCTTCAACGATCTGTCCGATCTGCATGAGACGCCTTTCGGCGCATTCTCGCGGGGGGAGACGGCGCGCATCACCTTTGTGAATGACACCGCCTTTCCGCATGGCATCCACCTGCATGGGCATCACTTCTATGAGGTCTCCAGCGATGGCAGTCTCGGCGATCTCCGCGACACCTCCCTCGTCGCGGCGGGCGAAAGCCGCGATGTGATCTGCGTTTTCGACAATCCGGGGAGCTGGCTGATCCACTGCCATATGCTGAGCCATTCCATCGGGGGCATGCGTACATGGGTCAAGGTCGCATGAAAGCGTTGCTGCCGATCCTGCTGCTCAGCGCAGGCGCCGCCCTGGCGGATCATGAGCTTGAGGGCCGCGACCTCGCCGCGGGCGAGGCGCTTTATGCCGAGCATTGCGCCGCCTGTCACGGCGCGGCGCTTGAAGGGCAACCAGATTGGCGCACCCCCAACGCAGAGGGCATCCTGCCCGCACCGCCCCATGATGAAAGCGGGCATACCTGGCATCACGACAATGTCCTGCTGTTTGACTATACCAAGCTCGGCGGGCGGGGCGCTTTGGCCGCGCGGGGGATTGACGATTTCGCCAGCGGCATGCCGGCCTTTGACGGGGTGATTTCAGATGCGGAGATTTGGGATATCCTCGCCTATATCAGATCAACATGGTCCCCGCGGGCGCAGGAAAGCCAAGCCAGCCGCAACCGGCCGCATTGAGATGCGCCCGATCATAGGGCATTCAGCGCCGCCGCCGCCAGCAGCAGATAGCGCCCGCCCTTTGCAAGGGTCACGATCAAAAGAAAGCGCCAGAGCGGTTCTTTCAGCACCCCCGCGGCAAGGGTCAGCGGGTCACCGATGAGGGGCATCCAGCTTGCCAGCAGGCTCCAATATCCCCACCGCTGATACCAGTCAGACGCCCGTCGCAGCTGCGCCGGCGAAAAGGGAAACCAGCGCCGGGTGGCGACTAGGGCCAGATAGCGGCCCAAGAGCCAGTTGACCAGCGACCCCAGAACATTGCCTGCTGTCGCGACCAAGAGCAGCAGCGCGACAGGATGCGCCTCGGCCCAGATCAGCCCCAGCAGCACCGCTTCGGATTGGGCGGGGATCAGGGTGGCGGCAAAGAAAGCCGCGGCAAAAAGGCTCGACAGGGCCAGCATCGGCGCTCCTTTGTCTGATTGGCCTGTCGTAGCCGCCTGAACTGGCAAGCGCCATGGCCATAGGTCAAGGCAGCGCAGGCCGGGCGCGGCTCATCCCGCCATGATCGCCCGGGCCGCCTCGATCGTCAGCGGTGCGACTTTGGCGGTGAAAGCCTCGGGCGTCCATTCCGCCAGCGAACCACCGATGTGGATGGCGCTGAGCGGCGCGCCGTCGCGGTCCGTGATCGCCACGCCAAGCGCGATTTCGCCCTGCACAAACTCGTCGCAGATCACGGCAAAACCCTGCTCGCGGGCTTCGTCAATGGCGCGCATGACCGCAGCGGCGTCTGTTTCGGTCTTGGTGGTAAAGGCGTGCATCGGGGCGCGGTCGAGGATCGCGCGGGCCTCGGCCCGGGGCAATTGCGACAGCACCGCGCGGCCCCCGGCGGTGCAATAGGTCGGCACACTATGCCCCACCAGACTTGCATAGAATGTCTCGCGTTTGCTCTGCATCCGCAGGGCATAGATCAACCGCGTCTCATCATAGAGGCTCAGGTCCACCCGCTCGCGCAGGGATTTGCGCAGTTCCAGCAGCACCGGGGTTGCCTTTTGAACGATCGGATCAAGCCGCAGCAGGTCCAGCGTATGGTCCAGCAGACGGATGCCGGGCAGGTAGCCCCGGTCATCGGCGCTGCGCCGGATATAGCCCAGCCGGGTCAGCGTATGCACCAGACGCTGCGCCGCCGAACGGTCGATCTGCGCCTCGGCCGCGATGTTCGACAGGCTCAGCGGGCCGGTGGCCTTGTGAAAAGCGCTCAGCACCTGCATCGCGCGGCCTGCGGCGCGGACGAAGAGCCGGTCATCTTCTGCCTGAATATCGAGCGGTTGGGGCGGGTCGGCCCGCAAAATACTACTCACGTTAATCTCCCGCTTGACGAATCTCAAACCTGCCGCCTAGGCTTGCAGAGCGATATGGTCATATCGCCACGCGATACACAAGATATGTTGGGCAGAATTGACCTGAAGTCATTCTGCTCTGCGAAACGCCGGCATCACCCGGCATGCAGCGGGAGCCTGACGTGCAAGACCTTCCTCGACCGAAAGTGGCCCTTGCCGGATTTCTGCACGAGACCAACACTTTCGCCCCCCAGCCTGCGGATATGGAGGCCTTCCGCGTCGGCGGCGGCTATGTGCCGATGGTGCGGGGCGCGGCGATGTGGGAGGCTTTCACGCAGGTCAATCTTGGCATGGCCGGTGCCATGAAGGTGGCGCGCGCTTGCGACTGGGACGCGGTGCCGGTGCTCTGGGCCGGTGCGATCCCCTCGGCCCATGTGACGCGCGCGGCCTATGAGCAGATCACCGAAGAGATCATCGCCGGGATCACCGCCGCCGGGCCGCTGGATGGCATCTTTCTTGATCTGCACGGCGCGATGGTGGCCGAACATATCGACGATGGGGAGGGGGAGTTGCTGCGCCGTTTGCGCGCGGCTGTGGGGCCGGATGTGCCGATCACGGCGGCGCTCGATCTGCATGGGAATATCTCCCCGGATTTCGTGGCCGATATCGACGGGCTGGTCGGCTTTCGTACCTATCCCCATGTGGATATGGCCGATACGGGGGCTGCGGCTGCGCGGATGCTGGACCAGATCATGCGCAGCGGCGCGCGGCCGGCCAAGGCGGTCCGGCGGATGTCTTATCTGGTTCCGATCCCCTTTCAGTCGACCGAGATGGAACCGGGCCGGGGGCTTTATGCGCAGCTTGCCGCCTGTGAAGCCGAAGGCGCGCAATCGGCCAGCCTGTTCATGGGCTTCCCGGCGGCGGATATCCCCGATTGCGGCCCGGTGGCGGTGGCCTTTGCCGCGACAGAGGCGGCGGCCAATGCCGCGGCGGATAAGATCGCAGGTGCCTATGAGGCCGCAGCGCCAGATTTTCTGACCCACCGCGCCTATAGCGCAGCAGAGGCGGTGGCCGAGGCACAAAAACGCGCGGCAGCGCCAGGTACCGGGTCGGTGGTGATCGCGGACACTCAAGACAACCCCGGCGCGGGCGGCGTCTCGGCCACCACCGGGCTCTTGCGCGCCTTGGTCGCGGCGGGGGCAAAGGACGCAGCAATCGGGTTGATCGTCGATCCCGCCTCGGCGGCGGCGGCCCATGCCGCCGGGGTCGGCGCGCAGATATCGGTCGCGCTTGGCGGGCATGCCAGCGTGCCGGGGGATGCGCCCTTCGAGACGAGCGCGCAGGTGATGCATCTGACGGAGGGCAGGGTGCATGCCACCGGCCCCTATTATGGCGGGACCATGCTCGATCTTGGCCCTTCGGCCTGCCTGCGTATCGGGGGCGTTGATGTCGCTGTCACCTCGGGCATCGCGCAGATGGCGGATCGGGAAATGTTCCGATCCCTCGGCATCGTGCCAGAGGAAAAGGCCCTGCTGGTGGTCAAAAGCTCGACCCACTTCCGGGCCGATTTCGCGCCTATCGCGCGCGATATCCTCGTGGCCTGCGCCCCCGGGCCGATGCCGCTTCATCCGGCCGATCTGCCTTTCACCCGCCTGCGCGCGGGGCTGAGGCTGTCCCCCGATGGCCCCCGTTTCGGGGCTGACCGTGCCGCTGAGGCGCGTCCTGACCGTGGCGGGCTCACCGCCGCGGCCCAACAATAAAATCACGACCTATACCAACAAGGGAAATACACATGTTACCTCTACGATCTGCTTTGAAACAGACCCGTGGCCTTGCCGCCGCCTTTGCCGCGACCACGGCATTGCTGGCCCCCGCAAGCCTGGCCGCGCAGGAAGGCGAAACCACGATCACCGCCGTGATGCATTCCGGCCTGCGGGTGCTCGACCCGGTCATTACCACGGCCCATATCACCCGCAACCACGGCTATATGATCTATGACGTGCTGACCGCCGTCGATGCGAATTTCGAGCCGCAGCCGCAGATGGCCAGCTGGGAGATTTCCGAGGACGGTCTGACCTATACTTTCACCCTGCGCGATGGGCTGACCTTCCACGATGGCGCCCCGGTGACCGGGGAAGATGTCGTGGCCTCGCTCAAACGCTGGGGCGAGCGCGACAGCGGTGGGCAGTTGATCTTTGACGTGACCGAAAGCCTGGAAGCCCAGGATGACAAGACGGTCGTCTGGACCCTGAGCGAAGCCTTCGCGCCGCTGCTGACCGTGATCTCCAAACAATCCGCGGTGCCACCTTTCATCATGCCCAAGCGCGTGGCCGAAACCTCGCCCGATGAAACGATCACGGAATATATCGGCTCCGGCCCCTTCGTCTTTAATCAGGATGAATATGAGCCCGGCGTGAACGTCACCTATGAAAAGTTCGACGACTACGTGCCGCGCGACGAGGAAGCCTCCTGGATGGCGGGCGGCAAGGTGGTCAATGTCGACCGTGTGGTCTGGACCACGATGCCCGACGCGCTCACCGCGATCAACGCGCTCTCGGCGGGGGAGATCGACTATCTCGAACAGGTGCAGATTGACCTGCTGCCGATCCTCGAAGCCAGCCCTGATGTGACGGTCGAGACCCGCGATGACCTTGGCTATGTCACCATTGGCCGGCCCAACCACCTGCACCCGCCCTTTGACAACAAACTGGTCCGTCAGGCGGCCATGGCGGCACTGGATCAGGAGAGCATGCTTCAGACCATGCAGGGCGATCCCGCCTACTACAACGTCTGCGGCGCGATCTTTGGCTGTGCGACCCCATTGGGCGACGAAGCGGATTCGGAAATCGTGACAGGCGGCGCGGATATCGAAAAGGCCAAGGCGCTGCTCGAAGAGGCCGGCTATGACGGCACGCCGATCACGCTGATGGCGCCGACGGATGTCACCACCCTGATCAACCAGCCCGTGGTTGCAGCACAGGCGCTGCGCGAAGCGGGGTTCGAGGTCGATATGCAGTCGATGGACTGGCAGTCGGTCGTCCAACGCCGCGCCCAGCAAAGCCCGGTGTCCGAGGGCGGTTGGAACCTCTTCTTCACCAACTGGATGGTGCCTGAAATCTCGGACCCGCTGATCAACGTGATGGTCAATGGCCGTGGCGATGATGCCTGGTTCGGCTGGCCGGATGATCCCGAGATCGAAGAGCTGCGGGCCAAGTTCATGAAGGCCGAAGGGGCCGAGGCGCAGAAAGCTGTCGCGGTCGAGATTCAGAAACACGTCATGGACAACGTCAACTACATCATGATGGGCGAATATCTGATCCCGCAGGCCCGCCGCAACGCGATCCAGAACATGATCCCCTCGCCGGTGCCGGTGTTCTGGAACATGACCAAAGAGGCGGAGTAATCCAGCCCCCCGGAGAGCGCGTCGGTCGCGCTCTCCACCGCTCCCAATTTTCGCGCGCGGTCTGACCCGCGCCGCCTGTCTTCATTCCGTCGAAAGGGACTTTCCGGAACATGCTCGTCTATATCCTGAAGCGCGTGCTGGCCACGATCCCGGTGATGCTGATCGTCGCCGTTTTCGTGTTTTTGCTGCTGCGTCTGACCCCCGGTGACCCCGCCGCGATCCTCGCAGGGGATGCCGCCACCCCCGCCCAGTTGGAACGTATCCGCGACCGTCTGGGCCTCAATGATCCGCTGCTGACGCAGTTCTTCACATGGATAGGCCAGCTCTTGCGCGGCGATCTGGGCGTGTCGCTGCTGTCCAACACCTCTGTCGCGGGCATGTTGGGTGACCGTTTGGGGCCGACCCTCAACATCGCGCTGATGACCATTACCATCTCCGTGCTGCTTGCCGTGCCGATGGGTGTGATCGCCGCATGGCGGCACCGCACTTGGGTCGACTTTCTGGTGATGTCCTTTTCGGTGCTGGGCTTTTCGGTGCCGGTCTTTGTGATCGGCTATATCCTGATCCAGATTTTCGCCATCGAGCTGCGGTGGGTGCCGGTGCAGGGCTATAAGGCGCCTTCGGAGGGTATCGGCCCGTTCTTTTCGCGCGCCATTCTGCCCTCGCTGACGCTGGCCACGATCTATGTGGCGCTCATCGCGCGGATGACCCGCGCGTCCATGCTCGAAGTTCTGGGCGAAGACTACATCCGCACCGCCCGGGCCAAGGGCGTGCGGGAGAACGTCGTGCTGTTCCGCCACGCGCTGCGCAATGCCGCCGTGCCGATCCTGACGATCATCGGCACCGGTTTCGCGCTGCTGATCTCGGGCGTGGTGGTGACCGAAAGCGTCTTTAACATCCCCGGCATCGGGCGGCTGACGGTCGATGCGATCCTCGCCCGCGACTACCCCGTCATTCAGGCGATGATCCTGCTGACCGCGGGCATCTATGTCTTCGTGAACCTCTTGGTTGACGTCTCCTATTCATTCTTCGACCCAAGGATCCGGTACTGACATGATCGAGCAACCCCAATCCCGCCACAGCGCTTTTCAGGTGTTGACCGGTCTGCTGTCGCTGCCCGCAGGCGCGAGGGTCGGCATCGGCCCGCTGCTTGCCGCCCTGACGCTCGCCGCCATCGTGCTGGCCTCCATTCTTGCACCGCTCTACGTGCCCTATGACCCGCTGGCGATGAACTCGGCGGCGCGGCTGAAACCCCCGTCCGATGAATTTCTGCTCGGCACCGACCCCTACGGGCGTGACACATTCTCCCGCGTGATGGTCGGCGGGCGCGTGTCGCTGCTGATTGGCGTCGGCGCGGCGCTGGTCAGTGTCGCGGTGGGGCTGGCCATTGGCCTCGTGGCCGGGTTCTTCCGCACCGCCGACAGTATCATCATGCGGATCATGGACAGTCTCATGGCGATCCCCGCGATCCTGCTGGCGATTGCCTTGGTGGCGCTGAACGGGCCGTCGCTCGGCTCGGTCATCATCGCGATCACCGTGCCAGAGGTGCCGCGCGTGGTGCGGCTGGTGCGCTCGGTCGTGCTCTCGGCGCGGGAGGAACCTTACGTCGAAGCCGCCATCGCGCTCGGCTCCTCCATGCCCAAAATCCTGATCCAGCACCTGATGCCCAACACCATGGCGCCGCTGATCGTGCAGGGCACCTATATCTGCGCCTCGGCGATCCTGATCGAAGCGATCCTGAGCTTTCTCGGCGCGGGCGTCAGCACCGAGATCCCCACCTGGGGCAACATCATGGCCGAAGGGCGGACCTATTTTCAGATCAAACCGGGGCTGATCTTCTGGCCGGGGCTGCTGCTGTCGCTCTGTATCCTGTCGATCAACCTTCTGGGCGACACCGCACGCGATCTGCTGGATCCGCGCATGAAGAAACGGGAGGGCTGAGAGATGCAGTTCAAGAACAAGGACTTCTCAGGCGCGCGTGAGGTGCTCAAAGTGCGCGACCTGCGCATCGGGCTCGCGGGGCGGCCACAGGCCATGCCGGTGATCGACGGGATCGACCTGACCATCCGCGCGGGCGAGACGCATTGTCTGGTGGGGGAATCCGGCTCCGGCAAATCGGTGACCTCGCTGGCCGCCATGGGGCTGCTGCCGAAATCGGCACTGGAGGTGCAAAGCGGCAGCATCACGCTGGATGATTTCGAGATCACCAGCGCCAGCCATGCCCAGATGCGCCAGCTGCGGGCGCGGCGCATCGCGATGATTTTCCAAGAGCCGATGACAGCGCTGAACCCGGTGCTGCGGGTGGGCGAGCAGATCATGGAAGTGCTGAACATGCACAGTGATCTGAGCCAATCAGAGGCCAAGAAACGCACGCTCGACATGATGGATCAGGTGCATCTGCCCGATGTGAACCGCATCTTCTCGGCCTTCCCGCATCAGCTTTCCGGCGGGCAGCGCCAGCGCATCATGATCGCCATGGCGCTGATCCTCGACCCCGATCTGCTGATCGCGGATGAGCCGACCACGGCGCTTGACGTGACCACGCAGTTGCAGATCCTCAAGCTCATCGCCGAGATGCAGGAGCGCCACGGCACCGCCGTCCTTTTCATCACACATGACATGGGCGTGGTGGCCGAGATTGCGGATACCGTGACGGTCATGCAGCAGGGGCAGATTGTCGAACGCGCCCCGATTGCCGAGCTGCTGACCAACCCGAAAAAGGAATACACCCGCACCCTGCTGACCGCGGTGCCCAACCTCACCCCGCGCCCGGCGCGGGCGGCGGCATCGCAGAGCGAAGTGGTGCGGGTTGCCGGGCTCGACATGACCTATGGCGGCGGCGGCTTCCTGCGCCGCAGCGAGGGGGTCAAGGCCGCGCAGGATGTGAGCTTTACCATCCAGCCGGGGCGCACGCTGGGCATTGTGGGCGAATCCGGCTCGGGCAAATCCACCGTGGCGCGGGCCATCATGCGGCTGATCGACCCCACCGCAGGCAGTGTGAATGTCGCGGGGACCGAGATCGCGCAGCTCTCGCGCCGTCAGCTGCGCGATCACCGCAAACATCTGCAAATCGTGTTCCAAGACCCCTACCGCTCGCTCAACCCGCGCTGGACCGTGGCGCGCAGCCTTTGCGAGGGGCCGATCAATTTCGGCACCCCGCGCGATGAGGCGATGCGCCATGCCGCCGAGCTGATGGAACTGGTCGACCTGCCGCGCGACGCGCTCGACCGCTATCCGCATCAGTTCTCGGGCGGGCAACGCCAACGCATCGCGATTGCCCGCGCGGTGGCGATGAAGCCCGATCTGCTGGTCGCGGATGAGGCGGTCTCGGCGCTTGACGTGAGCGTTCAGGCTCAGGTGCTTGATCTGCTGGATGACATTCAGGAGAAGTTCGGCGTCGCCATGCTCTTCATCACCCATGATCTGCGCGTCGCGGCGCAGATCTGCGACGAGGTGCTGGTCATGCAACGCGGGCAGGTCGTGGAATACGGCCCCGCCGGAGAAGTGCTGGCCCACCCGCGCCATGATTACACCCGCAATCTGATCGAGGCGGCCCCGGGCCGTCACTGGGATTTCGCCAATTACCGCGCGCTCGACAGCGCCGCCATGCGGACAGGAGCCACCGCATGACCGTTCTTCCAAAAATCGAAGCCTTTGCCGCGGATCTCACCGCCATTCGCCAAGACATCCACGCCCATCCCGAACTGGGGTTTGAAGAGGTCCGCACCGCCGGGATCGTGGCCGAAAAGCTGCGCGCCTACGGGGTGGATGAGGTCCACGAAGGGCTGGGCGGTACCGGGGTTGTGGGCATCATCAAGGGCACCGGCGGCGGCAACCGCCGGGTCGGGCTGCGCGCCGATATGGACGCGCTGCCGATTGTCGAGGATTCAGGCGTGCCCTATGCCTCGACCAACCCCGGGCGGATGCATGCCTGTGGCCATGACGGCCACACCACCATGCTTTTGGGCGCGGCGCGCTATCTGGCGGAAACCCGGGATTTTGACGGCACCGTGGTGCTGATCTTTCAACCCGCCGAGGAAGGCTTGGGCGGCGCCCGCCGGATGCTGGAGGAGGGGCTTTTCGAGAAATTCCCCTGCGATGAAATCTACGGCATGCACAACGATCCGAACTCCGATCCGGGCAAGGTCAGCGTGACCCCCGGCGCGGCCATGGCGGGGGCGGCGTTCTTTGACATCACCGTCAAGGGCACCGGCAGCCACGCCGCGATGCCGCATCAGTCGCGCGATCCCATCGTCATCGGCACCGCGCTGGTGCAGCAGTTGCAGTCGGTCGTCAGCCGCAACACGCCGCCGACCAAGCCGATCGTGCTTTCGGTCACCAAATTCAACGCCGGCTCGGCCTATAACGTGGTGCCGGATGCGGCGACCATCGCCGGCACGATCCGCTATTTCCACCCCGATGTGATCGAGATGGCCGAGGCGCGGATGCGCGCGCTCTGCGCCGGCATGGCCACGGCTTACGGGATCGAGATCGAGGTCGAGATCCGCAATGTCTTTGACGTGCTGATGAACGACCCGGAACTCACCACCGCCTATGTCGCGGCCGCCGCCAGCGTGGTCGGGGGGGAGAATGCGCGCGAGTCGACCGAACAGGCCAGTGGCTCCGAAGATTTCGCGGATATGCTGAAGGTCGTGCCGGGCGCCTATTGCCGGGTGGGCCATGCGGGCAGCGTGCCGCTGCATAACCCGGGATTTGTGCTGGACGACGACATCCTGCCGATCGGGGCGTCGATCTATGCCCGGATCGTGGAAACCCGTCTGCCCAAGACCGAGAGCTAAACCGCCGCATCTGCGGCTTCAATTTACCGCCCCGCGCCCCGTTGGGCCGCGCGGGGGCAAGGAACCCCTATATGACCAACCCTCTTAATTTACCCTTTGATACCGACGAGATGCTTGCCGGGCTGCGCCCGTGGATCGAGACGGAAAGCCCCACCTTTGACGGCGCCGCCGTGAACCGCATGATGGATGTGGTGCAACATGACCTCGCGGTGCTCGGCGCGCGGATTGAGCGGATCCCCAGCCCCATGGGCCTTGGCGACAGCCTGCGCGCAACCCTGCCGCACCCGCGCGAGGGCGAAGGCGGCATCCTGCTGCTCGGCCATATGGACACGGTGCATCCCATCGGCACGCTTGCGAAACTGCCCTATAAGCGCGCGGGCGATATCTGCTACGGGCCGGGCCTGATGGACATGAAGGGCGGCAATTACGTCTACCTCGACGCGCTGCGCAAATTGCTGGCCGCGGGGGTGGAGACGCCGCTGCCGGTGACGGTGCTTTTCACCCCGGATGAGGAAATCGGCACCCCCGCCACCCGCGCGCTGATCGAGGCCGAGGCCAAGCGCCATAAATACATCCTCGTCCCCGAACCCGCGCGCCCCGACGGCGGGGCGGTGATCGGGCGCTATGCCATCGCGCGTTTTGACCTTCAGACCCGTGGCCGCCCCAGCCATGCCGGTTGGGCGCTCGCCGAAGGCCGCTCGGCCATTGCCGAAATGGCCAAGGCGGTTGGCACCATCGAAGGCATGACCACCGAGGATTGCACCTTCTCGCTCGGGGTGTTCCACGCGGGGCAATGGGTCAACTGCGTGTCTTCGGTCTGCGATGCCGAGGTGTTGACCATGGCCAAGACCCAAGAGCAGCTTGATGCGGGCGTGGAAAAGATGATGGCGCTGAACTCGGACGAGGGCGATGTCATCATGGAAATCCGCCGCGGCGTCACCCGCCCGGTCTGGGAGCCGAATCAACCCGGCACCATGGCGATGTTGAAACTGGCCCAGGAAATCGGCAGCGAGATCGGGATCGAGATCACCGGCAGCTCCGCCGGGGGGGGCTCGGACGGGAATTTCACCGGCTTTCTGGGCTTGCCCACGCTCGACAGTATCGGCGTGCGCGGCAAGGGGCTGCATACGCTGGAAGAGCATATCTATGTCGACAGCCTGACCGAGCGGGCCAAGCTCGCGGCCGGGCTCTTCTGCCGTCTGACCTGAGGGCCGAGCGCCACCTTTGGAACTTTGCTCCGGGCTGAAGGGTTGGCCCGGTAACTGGACATGAGGCGGCGCTGTTTCGGCGCCTCCCCCCTTCGGGGAATGTCCGCAGCAAGGAAAGGGGCGACATATGAGTCCACCAGACACAAATCTGAAGAAACAGGAACGTCGGCATATCGGGCCTTTGATCGGCATCGCGCTGGTCGTGATCTTTGGCGTCGGCATCATTGTCTATTGGACGGGCGAAGAAGTCGCCACCGCGCCGGAAGAGGAAAACGCCATCGTCGAAGAGAGCGAGACGATCGAAGGTGAGGGGACTGTCGCAGTTCCGGCCGCGCCGACCGAGTGACAAAAGGCGCGGTCCATTGTAAATCAGCAGAAGGCCGGGCGCAGGAAATGCCGCCGGGCCTTTTTGCTGTTTGACTGAGCCCTTGTTCTGGCAGGGGCGCTGCGGGAGGCAGATATGTGGTATCTTATCGGCGATGTCGGCGGCACCAATCTGCGTCTGGCGGCGGTCGACGCAAAGGGTGATTTCCTGGCCCGTCAAAGCCGCGCCTCAGCTGGCGAGGCCGCGGTGACCGAGGCATGCACCGCCTTGATCGCAGAGATGGGCCGCCCACCCGGCGCCGTGGCGATTGCCGCCGCGGGGGTGGTAGTTGACGATCGGGTTACCTTTACCAATGCCGGGCTGAATATCACCAAGGCCGCGCTGGCGCGGGCCTGTGACGTTGCCGTTGAAAAAATAATCCTGCTCAATGATTTCGCCGCCGCCGCATGGTCGCTCGCCACGTTGGATCAGGTCACCTATCTGCAAGGGGCGCCAGCGCCCGAGCAAGAGCCGCGGGTGATCATCGGGCCGGGGACGGGGCTGGGTGTCGGCGCATTGCTTTGGCATCAGGGGCAGCCCTTGGCGGTGCCGGGCGAAGGCGGGCATATGCGCCTCACGCCGCATCGCGCGCAGGAGGTGCCTTATTTTGAAGCCCTGATTGCCGCCTGGCCCGAGGTCCAGATGGGCGAGGGGCTCGCCGTGGAAGCGGAGGCGATCCTGTCAGGGTCGGGCGTTCCGAAATGGTATCAGGCCATCGCAAAGGTCCGGGGCGAGGCGGCACCGCTTCAGTCCGCCGAGGCAATTTTTGACGCCGCGAACGCCAAGACAGATGACATCGCCCGCGAGGCCATCGCGCTTTTCGCGCAATACCTTGGCGGTTTGGCGGGCGATCTGGGGCTGGTCTTTGGCGCGCGCGGCGGTGTTTTCATCACCGGCGGGGTGGCGCAGGCCAATCCTTGGCTCTTCGATGCTGAATTCATCGCGGCCTTCGTCGCCGGGGGGCGGCACAGCAACTGGCGGCGCGCCCTGCCGCTGGGCCTGTGCCAAGACCCGGATTTTGGCCTCAAAGGCGCGCGCAACTGCCTGTTCGCTCAGGTGGATTGACAGCAGCCCCCCGCGGGCCATGATCGCGCCACCAGCCGGAGCCCCGATATGCCAGACCGCCTTGATCCGAAACGTCAATTCCTCGCCGATCTCTTCGACGCTGCCGTCGCCGCCGCCGATCCGCGGCGCATCTTGCAGGACGTTCTGCCGCCGCCGCCCAAGGGCCGCACCGTGGTGATCGGCGCGGGCAAGGGGGCGGCGCAGCTGGCGCAGGCCTTGGAGGCGCTTTGGCCGCATCCCTGTGAGGGGGCGGTGGTCACGCGCTATGGCTATGCAGCACCCTGCCGCCATATCCGCGTGTTGGAGGCCGCGCATCCGGTGCCGGACGCGGCGGGGATCGAGGCCGCGCGTGTCTTGCAAAGCTGCGTGGCGGATCTGGGGCCGGACGATCAGGTGATCGCCTTGATCTGCGGCGGCGGCTCTTCGCTTCTGCCAGCGCCGCCCGAGGGGCTGACGCTTGAGGATTTGCAAGAGCTCAACAGCGCCCTGCTGGCCTCTGGCGCGCCGATTTCGGTGATGAACGACATTCGTAAACAGTTCAGCACAGTGAACGGCGGGCGGCTCGCCGCGCTTGCGCATCCCGCGCCGGTGCTGAGCCTGATCGTGTCAGATGTGCCCGGCGATGATCCGGGCGCGGTGGCCTCTGGCCCCACGGTGCCGGGGCGGCCTGCGGCCAGTGCGGTCTTGGCCGAGGTCACGGCGCGGGGGCTGGAACTGCCGCCCCGCGCAATGGCGTTTTTGCAAGCCGCGGCCGAACAGGCGCCGGCAGCACCGCCCCCCAGCCGCAGCACCACCCGCATCATCGCCTCTGCCGCCTTGTCGCTCGACGCCGCCGCGCAGCGCGCGCGGGCGCGGGGGGTGAATGCCTGGGTGCTCTCGGACGCGATTGAGGGCGAAGCGCAGGAGGTGGCGCTGGTGCATGCCGCGCTGGCCCGTCAGGCGCAGCACAGCGGCTTTCCCCATCCGGCGCCGCTGGTGCTGCTGTCGGGGGGCGAGACCACGGTGACCCTGCGCCACAAGGGGCGCGGCGGGCGGAACAGCGCCTTTGCCCTGTCGCTGGCCTTGGCCTTGGAGGGGCAGGCGGGGATCACCGCGCTGGCGGCGGATACCGACGGGATCGACGGGTCAGAAGACAACGCCGGGGCATTTGTCGATGGCGCCTCGGCGGCGGCCATGCGGGCGGCGGGTGTCGATCCGCGCAGGCTGTTGCAGGGCAATGACGCCTATGCGGCCTTCGATGCGGTGGACGATCTGTTCCATACCGGGCCGACGGGGACCAATGTAAACGATTTTCGCGCGATCTTGCTTGGGGAGTTGCCGGACGGCTGAACGTGGCGCGCGCCGCCGGGGGGCACACCGCCGGCCCCCCTGGCGTAGTTTTGGCCAGAAAGAGCAGTTAGTCGGTCCTGTCGAAAAGGATCACATTGCGGCGGGCGGCGCCGGTTTTGGTGTCGGCGATGGCCTCATTGATCTGATCGAGCCGCCAGCGGCCCGAGATCAGACTGTCGAGCTGCAACCGCCCCTGCAGGTAGAGGTCCACCATCCAGGGGATATCGCGCTGGATCACCACATCGCCCATTTTGGAGCCGACCATGCCTTGGCCCATGGCGGCGAGGATCACCGGCTCATAGCTTGAGGCAGCGCCACTGTGGGGCATGCCGACCATGATCACCCGCCCGCCCGGCGCAAGGTAGCGCGTGGCGGTATCATAGGCCGGGATCGCGCCAACGGTGACGATGACCGCATCGGCGCCGCGGCCCATGGCTTTGCTGGCCGCGCGCCAAGGTTTCGCCTCGGTCGCCAGCACCGTGTCCGTGGCCCCAAATTCGCGGGCCGTGGCGAGTTTTTCTTCGGTCATATCCACCGCGACGATGCGCCGTGCCCCTGCGATCCGCGCGCCCTGTATCGCGTTGAGCCCCACGCCGCCCGCGCCGATCACCACCACGTCTTGTCCGGCCCGCAGGCCCGCCGCATTGACCACAGCGCCAACCCCGGTGATCACGCCGCAGGCGATGAGGCAGGCGGCCTCCTTGGCGATATCGGGTGAGATTTTCACCACCTGCGAGCGGTCCACGACGACTTTCTCGGCAAAGCCGCCGGTTGCCATGGCCTGGAACAGCGGTTTGCCGTCGCGGCTCTGCAATGGCCCTTCGGGCGCCTGCGGGGTGGTGCAGATCGTCGGCTGGCCAGCGGTGCAGCTGGGGCAGCTGCCACAGGCGCGGATCAAGGTGACGACCACGCTGTCGCCGGTCTCGAACCCCTGCACATTGGGCCCCAAGGCGCTGATCCGCCCTGCCGCCTCATGACCATAGACCGCCGGCAGCGGCCCGCCCCATGCGCCTTCGGCGAATGAGATATCCGAATGGCAGATCGCCACGGCATCAAGGGTGACTTCGACTTCGCCGGCCTGCGGCGGGCTGATCTGGATCTCCTCGACCCGCAGCGGCTGGTCGAAGGCGTGGCAGACGGCGGCTTTGATACTCTGCAAGGGGCGGTCCTTTGATCCGGGGGCATTTTTTCGAGCGTGGCGCGGATCAGGGCAGGGTGCAAGTGCGCGCTACTGTGCCGCCGCGTCTTTCGGCAGCGGGCGGCGGGCAAAGAGGGTCAATCCGGCGGCGGTCAGCGCCAGCGCCAGAAGGAAGGGCGCGCCGGGCAGGTAGACCGGGGCGGTGTCGCCGGTGAACTGGGCGAAAACCGCTGTCATCGCCAAGGGCGAGAGGATCATCGCCAGCGCCGTCGAAGAACTCAGCGCGCCGTGCAATTCGCCCTGCGCATCGGCAGAGACCCGGGCCGACATGATGCCCTGCAGCGCCGGCGGGATCACCCCGGCCAGCGCCGCCAGCGGGGTCATGATCAGCGCCCAAGTGCCCGAGGTCAGCAGCGTCAGCGCGAGAAAGGCGGCGAGGGCAAAGACATGCCCCGCGATCACCGTGCCGCGCGCGCCCAGGTGGCGCAGCACGGGGCCGATCAACCCGCCCTGGACCAGCGCCATCTGCACGCCAAAGAGACCCAGCGACAGGCCGATCATCGTGGGCGACCAGCCAAAACGGTCCTGCCCGAAATAGGCCCAGACGGCGGGGTAGGCGGCAAAACCCACGTGATAGAGGAAATAGACCATCAGCAGCCTGCCGAGCCCCGGCAGACGGCCAAGCGCCTGCAGCGCGCCCAGCGGATTGGCGCGGCGCCAGTCGAAGCGGCGGCGGTTGGTCCGGGGCAATGTTTCGCGCAGCACCCGCCAGCCCAGCAGCGCATTGCCCGCCGCCAAGGCGGCCGCCGCCCAGAAGGGCGCGCGGGTGCCATATTCGCCCAGGACACCGCCGATCAGCGGCCCCAGCACAAAGCCCGCGCCGAAGGCCGCGCCGATCAGCCCGAAACGGGCGGCGCGGTCCTGAGCCGGCGAGATGTCGGCCATATAGGCCGAGGCCGTGGCATGGGTGGCCGCCGTGACCCCGCCGACCAGACGCCCGATGAGCAGCAGCCAGACGCTCCCCGCCAGCGCCATGACACTGTAATCCACCGTCATCACCACCAGCGCCAGCAGCAGCACCGGGCGGCGGCCAAAACGGTCCGACAGACCGCCCAGCACCGGGCCAAAGAGGAATTGCATCGCGGCAAAACTGGTGGCCAGGACCCCGCCCCAAAGCGCGGCCTCGCTGAGATCACCGCCCCGCACCTCGCGGATCAGGTCGGGCATCACCGGCAGGATCAGCCCGACGCCCATGGCGTCGATCATCACCGTCAGCAGGATAAAGATCAGCGGCAGCGGCATCCGGTCAGAGTTTTTCCGCGCGGGCGGCAAAGGCTTTGGCGGCCGCCGGGGCCTGGCCCAGTTGCGCCTCGGGGTGAAACAGGTCTGCGGGCAGGTCGGGATAGTCGGCCCGCGCCAGATCGGCCAGGGGCACCCGTTTGTCGAGCGCGTCATGCGCCAGCGCTTTGGTAACGCGCTGCGCTTCGGGGCGGGGCATCCGTTCGGCCAGCGCAAAGCTGAGCGCTTCGGCATGGATCAGCCCCAGCCCGGCGTCGAGGTTGTGGCGCATCTGCATCGGATGCGGGGTGACCTCGGCGCTTAGGGTCTTGGCATGGTTCAGGGCGGTGGCAAGGCCAAGGCACATCTGCGGCAGGGCCAGCCATTCGGCAAACCACGCACCCCCGTCGCGCTGGTGCTGATGCACCGCCGCCGCTTGCAGGCTGGCGCGCAGCCCGCCCTGTTGGTGGTTCAGCGCCACAAGCACCGAGGGCGAGACCGGGTTCTGCTTTTGCGGCATGGTCGAAGACCCGCCGGCTTGGCTCAGCGCCAGTTCCTGCGTCTCGCTGCCGGTCAGCCCCAGCAAGGACTGCCCCATATGCGCCAGCGCCGCCATCACGCGGCCTTGCCAATCGGCGATGCGCAGGATCGGGCCGCGGTCGGCATGCCAATTGCGCCCCGGATCATGCAGCCCAAGCGCGCGGGCAAGGTCGGCGCGGGTTTGCGCCGCGCCCGGACCGAGGGCAGAGGCGGTGCCGGCGGCGCCTGAGAGGGAGACATAAAGCGTCTCTTTGCGCAGCGCGGGCAGGGCGTCGAGCGCGTCGATCAGCGGCATGCCCCATTCCGCCAGCACCGCGCCAAAGGAGGTCGGCGTGGCATGCTGGCCATAGGTGCGGGCGGGCATCGGCAGATGGGCGTGGTCCTTGGCGGCTTTGGCCAGCGCCTTGATGATCTCGCGCAGGTCGGCCTCGGCCAGCAGCAGCGCCTGGCGCAGACGCAGCATCAGCGCGCTGTCGAGAATGTCTTGCGAGGTCGCGCCCCAATGGACGTATTGTGCATGTTCCGGCGCCTGCATTTCAGCGCGGAACTGGTCGAGCAGGGCCGGGACGCTGACGCCGTTCTGGCCCGTCGCCTCGGCCAAAGCGCCGGGGTCGACGCGGATCTCAAGACTGGCGCGGTGGATGGCGGCGGCGCTGAGTTCGGGGATCACCCCCTGCGCGCCCTGCACCTTGGCCAGCGCGCCTTCGATTAGCAGCATGGCGCGCACCGCCGCACTGTCGGTAAAAAGCCGCCCGGCCTCGCCACAGTCAAACAGCCGGGCGTAGAGGGCACTGTCAAAAACGCTTGCGGCCATGGTCAGCCCTTCTGTTTGGGAATATGGCCGACGCTGGCAAGGAAATCGTTCAGCGTGTCGGCGTAGTCCTGCGGCTGTTCCACGCAGGGCAGATGGCCGGCACGGCGGATCAGTTTGAACTTCGAGGCCGGGATCAGATCCATCAGCTCGCGTACCAGATCGGGCGGGGTGGAACCGTCTTCGGACCCCGCGATACCAAGCGCAGGCAGGCGCAGGCCGGAGGTGGGGGTCATGAAATCACTATGCGAGATCGCCGCCGAACAGCCCGCATAGCCCGCGTCCGGCTGGCGCACCAGCATGTTACGCCAAAGCGCCAGTTCGGGCGTGGCGCGGAATGGGGCAGAGAACCAGCGTTCCATCACCGCATCGGCAAGGCTTTCGATGCCGCCCTGTTCCACCGCCGCGATCCGCGCGTCCCACATGTCGCGGGTGCCGATCTTGGTGGCGGTGTTCGAAAGCACCAGCGCGCGGATCATGTCGAGCCGTTTGACCGCCAGACCCTGCGCGATCATGCCGCCGACCGACAGGCCGACAAAGACGCAATTGCGCACGTTCAGATGGTCCAGCAGCCGTTCGGTGTCGGTGATGAGCGAGCCCATCGCATAGGGCGCCGGCGGGCAGGAGGAAAGGCCGTGACCGCGTTTGTCAAAGCGGATGATGCGCAGACCGGGGGCGAGCAGCGGCAGCACCTTGTCCCAGAGCCGCAGGTCGGTGCCGAGCGAATTGGCAAAGACCACCGGGGCGCCGTCCTCGGGCCCGTCGACGCGGTAGTGAAGCTTTACATCGCCGGTGTCGAATATCTGCATGGGGGTCTCCTTATGGCGCTTTGCCCGCCAGCATATCGTGGGATGGTTTGAGGGCAAAGGCGCAACCTTTCTTATCTGCTCCGCCCCTTTGGAACGGCGCAGCCCCCGTTTTCACCCTAAGGTCTGCAATGCTTTGGCAAAGATATCCGCATCCACATTGCCGCCAGAAATTGTGACGATCACATCCTCCCCCTCGATCTGATCCCCACGGAACAGCGCCGCCGCCAGCGCCACGGCCCCGCCCGGTTCCGCCACCAGTTTCAGCCGGTTGAACGCATGGCCCATCGCCTGCAAGGCCTCTGCATCGCGCACCACCAGCCCCGGCCCGGCCAGCCGCTGCAGGATCGGAAAGGTCAGCTCCCCCGGCGCGGGGGTGACGATGGCATCGCAGATCGAGCCCAAAGCCTGCGCATTGCTTTCAATCCGGCCCGAGGCCAGCGACCGCGCCGTATCGTCGAAGCCTTCCGGCTCTGCGGGCCGCACGCGAAATCCCGGTGCCTCGGCCTCCAGCGCCAGCGCGATGCCAGAGGTCAGCCCGCCGCCACCGCAGCAGACGATGACCTCGGCGCGCTCAATCCCGGCCTTGGCGGCCTGCTCGGCGATCTCCAGCCCGGTGGTGCCTTGGCCCGCGATCACCTGCGGCTCGTCGTAGGGTTTGATCAGCGTGAGGCCACGCTCCTCCGCAAGCTGCGCGCCGATCTCCTCGCGGCTTTCGTTGGCGCGGTCATAGAGCACCACCTCGGCGCCATAGGCGCGGGTGTTGGCGATCTTGAGGCGCGGGCTGTCCGAGGGCATGACGATCACCGCAGGCGCGCCATGCATCTTGGCCGCCAGCGCCACGCCCTGCGCATGGTTGCCGCTGGAATAGGCGATCACCCCCTTGGCCCGCAGCTCCGGCGCCAATGCCGAAAGCGCCGACCAGGCGCCGCGAAACTTGAAGCTGCCGGTGTGTTGCAGACACTCGGGCTTGACCCAGACCCGACGGCCCGCGATCTCATCCAGAAAGTGCGAGTTCAGCAGCGGGGTGCGGCGCACATGGCCCTCGGCCCGGGCGGCAGAGGCGCGGATCATGTCGATGTTCATTGCATTTGTCCTATCCATTCGTGCAGCGCGGCGAGCGCTTCGGGTTCATCCAGAAACGGCACATGGCCCCGGCCCGGCACTTCGACCGCGATCATATCCGGGCGACGGGCCTGCATCTTGAGCAGTGTTTCACGGCTGAGCAGCGTCGAATTCGCCCCCCGGATCGCTGCCAGCGGCAGCCCGTCGAGCGCGTCGAAATAGGGCCAGAGGTCAGGCGCCGTTTGCCCGGCTGCCGCGGCCACGGCATCGCGCAGATGCGGGTCATAGGTGATTTTCAGCCCGCTGTCGGTCTGGATGTAATGGCGTTTGACCTCTTCCAGCCAACGCGCCTCGGGCACGTCATGGAAGTCGGGAAAGGCCCGGGCCATGGCGGCGGCGGCCTCTGCATAGGTCTTGGCCGAGGGGTTGCGGCCCAGATAGCCCATGATGAAATCAATGCCCTTGGGGTCGAGCTCTGGCCCGACGTCGTTCAGCGCCACCCCGAGCAGACGGTCCTTGGCCGCCTTTGCCAGCCCCATCGCGTTCAACCCGCCGCGCGAGGTGCCGAGGATGGCGACTTTCTCCAGCGCCAGATGGTCCAGCAGGTCCAGAACATCGCGGCATTCCACCGGCAGGCTGTAGTTCTGCCAGTTGGGGTCGAATTCCGAGCGCCCGCGCCCCCGGCAATCCATGCGGATCAGCCGATGCGCAGTGAGATGCGGCGCGACATAGTCGAAATCCGCCCCGCTGCGCGTGAGCCCCGCAAGACAGAGGATCGGCAGCCCGCTACCCTCGTCCGTATAGTGCAGCGACAGGCCGTCCGACGTGGTGAACCGCGCCATTTACAGCCCCGCGAGGGCAGGGATGCCGGTGAGGTCCTGCAACCGATGCGCGGGCCGCCACGGCAGCCGGTCCAGCGGATCGCCGCCCCGGTTCACCCAGGCGGTGGTGAAACCGTAGCCTGTCGCCGCGCCCGCGTCCCAGCCGTTGGAAGAGACGAACAGCACCTCCTCCTTGGCGCAGCCGAAATGCTGGCTCACCAGATCATAGACCGACGAATCGGGTTTGAAGATGCCGACGCTTTCGACCGAGAGAGAGACATCCAACACCTCGCCGATTCCCGCCGATTTCACCGCGCCCTCCAACATGTCCGGCGAGCCATTGGACAGAATGGCGGTGTTCAACCCGCCCTCTTTCAACGTGCGTAACATCTCCGGCACCTCCGGATAGGCCTGCAACTCCCAATAGAGCGCCAGCAGACGTTCGCGCAGCGCGGGGTCTCCGGCCACGTCCATCTTTTCCAGGGCCCAGTCCAGCCCCTCTTGCGTGACCTGCCAGAAATCAACATGCGCCCCGGTGACCGCGCGCAGCCATGAATACTGCAACTGTTTGAGCCGCCAATGTTCTGCAAGCTGCGGCCATGTGTCTGCAATGGCGGCGAATGCGGGCTCCCTTGCCGCTTCCCGCGCGGCAGAGGCCACGTCAAACAGGGTTCCATAGGCATCGAAAACGCAAGTGGTGATCGGCATTTGGCAAGCTCTCCCATAACTCCCGGGCAGAGTGGCATGTGGTGCCGTTGGCGAAAAGGGGCGAAATCTGACCCGCGCCGCGCTGCGGGGGTTTACTCTCCGGCATGCAATCCCCATGTTGCGTGGGCATTCGGAGCACCCGCGCAGATACGCGGCCTCCCCCCTTTCCCCCCATACAGATTGGAGACACCCGATGGCTGAGGTCAAATCCGGCGACACAGTACAGATTCACTATACCGGCACGTTGCAAGACGGCACCACATTCGACAGTTCCGAGGGCCGTGACCCGCTGGAGTTCGTTGTGGGCTCCGGCCAGATCATCGCCGGGCTCGACAGCGCGCTGCCTGGCATGAGCGAAGGCGACAAGAAGGTCGTTCAAGTGGCGAGCGACGAAGCCTACGGCCCCGTGAACCCCGAGATGCGTCAGGCTGTGCCGCGCGAAGGTATCCCGGCGGACATCCCGCTCGATCCCGGCACGCAGTTGCAGATGCAGACCCCCGAAGGTCAGGCGCTGCCGGTGACCGTGGTTGAGGTTGATGAGACCACTGTGACCCTCGACGCGAACCACCCGCTGGCGGGCAAGGACCTGCAGTTCGACATCGAATTGGTCAAGATCGCTTCGGCGGCCTGATTTAAGCGGCCGGGGGGGCTTCCCCCCGGCATGCCTCAAAGACGTTTGTCGCCTCTTTTCCCCTCGCACCCATGCGCTCAGACGCTTATGCAGGGGCCATGGATACCCCAGATACATTCGAGATTTTCCTTGTCTGCCCGCCCGGGCTAGAGGATTTGCTCTGCGCCGAGGCGCGGGAAAAAGGCTTTGCCGGCGCGCGGGCTCAGCCCGGTGGCGTGACGGTGCAGGGTGGCTGGCCAGAGGTCTGGCGCGCGAATTTGGAGCTGCGCGGGGCGGCCCGGGTGCTGGCGCGGATCGGCGGTTTCATGGCCTTCCATCTGGCGCAATTGGACAAGCGCTGTCGCAAGTTTCCCTTTACCGATGTGCTGCGCACCGATGTGCCGGTGAAGGTGCAGGTGACCACCAAGGCGTCCAAGATCTACCATGCCGGTGCGGCGCAGCAGCGGGTCGAAACGGCGCTGCGCGAAAGCCATGGCATCACCGTGGATGCCGAGTCGGCGCTGGTGTTGAAGGTGCGCATTCACGACAATCAGGTGACCTTCAGCCTCGATACCTCCGGCGAGGCGCTGCACAAGCGTGGGCATAAGGAGGCGGTCGGCAAGGCGCCGATGCGCGAGAATATGGCGGCGCTGATGCTGCGGTCTTGTGGCTATGTGCCGGGCGAGCCGGTGGTTGACCCGATGTGCGGGTCGGGGACGTTTTTGATTGAGGCGGCAGAGATCGCGGCGGGGCTGAAGCCGGGGCGTTCTCGGCGTTTTGCTTTTGAGGATTTGGCGAGCTTTGATGCCGGGGTGTGGGAAGAGATGCGCAGCGATGGGGCAGTGGCCGAGCCTGCCGCGCGGTTCTATGGCTCGGACCGGGACGCGGGCGCGATCCGCATGAGCACGGCCAATGCCGCGCGGGCCGGGGTGGGGGAGTGGTGCCATTTCGCCTGCCACGGGGCAGGGGAGGTGCAGCCGCCCGAAGGTCCGCCCGGTCTGGTGATCGTGAACCCGCCCTATGGCGGGCGGATCGGGAACAAGAAGCTGCTTTATCCGCTTTATGGGACGCTGGGTGAGACTTTGAAGACGCGGTTTCGCGGCTGGCGTGTTGGGCTGGTGACCTCGGAGCCGACGCTTGCGAAGGCAACCGGGCTGCCGTGGAAAGCGCAGGGGCCAGCGATTGCGCATGGGGGGATGAAGGTCTGGCTCTGGCAGACGGATGTGCTGCGGTAGCGGATACCACCCCAGCCCGGAATCAAGCCGCAGGCGCCGGGCCATCGCCTGCCCGCCCCCCGGGTAGGCGATTTGGTGAGGCTGGGCGTGACCTCGCGGAACCCACATCATAGTTGAGAAATAAAGTGGTACCTAGCTACGTTGCCACCGCCGACCCGCGGGCAGGCGATGGCCCTCGTGCTTCCTTACAGATGCTCCGCCTGCGGCATCCCCAGCACATGGAACCCGCCATCGACGCGGATGATCTCACCCGTCGTGCAGGCCCCCGCATCGGACGCGAGATAGACCGCCGTGCCACCCACGGCCTCTAAGGTCGCATTCGACCGCAGCGGCGCGTTCTGATCCGTGTGCTTATAGGTCTTGCGCGCCCCACCAATCGCCGCGCCCGCCAACGTCTTCATCGGCCCCGGCGAGATCGCGTTCACGCGGATCCCCTCCGGCCCCAGATCATTCGCCAGATAGCGCGTGGCACTTTCCAGCGCCGCCTTGGCCACGCCCATCACGTTGTAATTCGGCGTCACCCGGTTCGAGCCCATATAGGTCAGGGTCATCAGCGTGCCACCGTTCTCAACCATCAGCGGATGCGCGCGGCGGGCCACGTCGATGAAGGAATAGGCCGAGATATCCATCGAGTTCTTGAAGTTCTCCCGGCTGGTGTTCAGGAACCGCCCCGTCAATTCGGATTTATCCGAGAAAGCAATGGCATGCACGACGAAGTCGATCGTCGGCCAGCGCGCGCCCAGGTCCTCGAAAGCGCGGTCGAGCGAGGCGTCATCGGTCACATCGACATCGACCATGAAGTCCGAGCCGACGCTCTGCGCCAGCGGCTCCAGCCGCTTGCCAAAGGCTTCGCCCTGATAGGTAAAGGCCAGCTCCGCCCCGGCCTCGGCCATCGCCTTGGCGATGCCCCAGGCGATGGAGCGTTCATTGGCCACACCCATGATGAGGCCGCGTTTTCCTGCAAGCAATCCTGACATGACGCGCCCTCAGACTTTGTATTTCGACAGGATCATCGACCCGTTGGTGCCGCCGAACCCGAAGGAGTTGGTCATCACCGAATCAAGACCTGCATTGTCCACACGCTCCAACGCAATCTCGGAAGGATCGAGCGCCGGGTCGAGGTTCTGCACATTGATCGACTTGGCGATGAAATCATTGTCGAGCATCAGCAGCGAGAAGATCGCCTCCAGCGCCCCCGCAGCGCCCTGCGCGTGGCCGGTCATCGACTTGGTGGAACTGACGGGCGGGGTGCTGCCCTCGCCAAAGACGCGGCGCACGGCTTCGATCTCGCCCACATCGCCCACCGGCGTCGAGGTGCCGTGCGCGTTGATATAGCCCACCTTGCGGCCCTCGGGCAGGGTCTCCAGCGCCAGACGCATGGCGCGCTCGCCACCCTCGCCGGAGGGGGCCACCATGTCGTGCCCGTCGCTGGTGGCGGCATAGCCGGTCACCTCGGCGTAGATCTTCGCACCCCGCGCCAGCGCGTGATCGAGGTCTTCCAGCACCAGCATCCCGCCGCCGCCGGAGATCACGAAACCGTCGCGGTCTGCGTCAAAGGCGCGGCTCGCCGTCTCGGGCGCGTCGTTGTATTTGGACGACATCGCCCCCATTGCGTCGAAGAGGCAGCTGAGCGTCCAGTCCAACTCCTCGCCGCCGCCGGCGAACATCACGTCCTGCTTGCCCAGCATGATCTGCTCGGCTGCGTTGCCGATGCAATGCAGGGACGTAGAACAGGCGGAGGTGATCGAATAGTTAATGCCCTTGATCTTGAAGGCGGTCGAGAGGTTCGCGCTGACAGTCGAGGACATGCACTTCGGCACCGCGAAAGGCCCGATGCGCTTCGTCGCCCCGGTGTCTTTCACAATGTTATGCGCGGCGAACATGGCAGAGGTCGACGGCCCGCCGGAGCCTGCCACCAGACCGGTGCGCGGGTTGCTGATCTGGCTCTCGTCCAGACCCGCGTCCTTGATGGCCTGATCCATCGCCACATAGGCATAGCCCGCGCCCGGCCCCATGAAGCGCAGGGTGCGCTTGTCGATATGGTCGGCGAGGTTGATCTTGAGCGTCCCGGCGACGCGGCTGCGGAACCCGTGTTCGGCCATCTCCGGGCTGGCTTCGATCCCGGAGGTGCCGTTTTTGAGTGCTTCGAGCACTTCTTCGGCGTTATTTCCGATGGATGAGACGATCCCCAACCCTGTGACGACGACGCGGCGCATGGGCAGCACTCCTTTGTTTTATCAACCCCCGGTGTATGACAGCACGGCGGGACGGCGCAAGCGGTTTGCCGTTAAGCCGCGTTGCTTCTGCGCGGTCAAAGTTCCGTGATGGAACGGCAAAGCCACGCGTCGTGTTGGGGTTGCAACATCCAAAAGGAGACTGCAATGCCCGAGATCAAGACAGTGAACCCCGCAACCGAAGAGGTGATCAACACCTATGAGGTCATGTCCGAAGCCGAGGCCATCGGCGCCCTTGAGGCGACCCATAGGGCTTTTGAGGACTGGCGCAAACTGTCGCACAGCGACCGCGCCCCCTATCTCAAGAAAATCGCCGAGAAACTGCGCGCGCATAAGGAAGAGCTGGCCGAGCTGATGACCCGCGAGGTCGGCAAGCTCTATCAGGACAGTCTCGATGAGGTGGACCTCTGCGCCGCGATCTTTGACTATAGCGCCGAGGCGGGGCCGGAAAAATTGCAAGACGAGACCCGCGAGTTGATGAACGGCAAGAAACGCGGTGTCGTCACCTATCAGCCGATTGGCGTGATCTACTCCATCCAGCCGTGGAACTTCCCCTTTTACCAGCCGGTCCGGGTCTTGGCGGCGAACCTGATGACGGGCAATGGCTGCGTGTTGAAACATGCGCAGATCTGTACCGGCAGCGCGCTGCGGCTAAAGGAGATCTGCGAAGAAGCGGGGCTGCCCAAGGACCTGTTCAACGTGGTGATCATCGACCATGACACCAGCGACAAGATCATCGCCCATGATCTGGTGCGGGGCGTGACCATGACCGGATCGGACAAGGCAGGCAGCCATATCGGTGCGCTGGCCGCGAAACATCTGAAGAAATCGGTGCTGGAGTTGGGCTCCAACGACGCCTTTATCGTGCTGGATGATGCAGATATCGAGACGGCCGCAAAATTCTCTGCAGCGGGGCGCATCTATAACAACGGCCAGACCTGTATCTCGGCCAAACGCTTTATCGTGACCGAGAAAAACCACGACGCCTTCCTTGAGGCCTTTGTCGAGCAGATGAAGGCGATTGAGATGGGCGATCCGATGGATGAGAACACCAAGCTCGGCCCGCTGTCGAGCCAAGAGCAGTTTGAAGCGGTGCGGGATCAGGTCAAGGAAAGTGTCGAGAAGGGCGCGGAGGTGCTCTGCGGCGGCGAGGTGCCGGAGAGAACCGGGGCGTTCTACCCCTCGACCGTTCTGGCCAATGTGACGCCGGGGATGCCGGCCTATGATGATGAGATTTTCGGCCCCGTGGCGGCGGTCATCCGAGCCAAGGATGATGCGGACGCGATGCGCATTGCCAATGACAGCCGCTACGGCTTGGGCGGCGGGATCTTTTGCACCGACGAAGACCATGCGTTGCAACTCGCGCGGGAAGAGTTCGACACCGGCATGATCCGCATCAATGGCTTTGGCCTTGCCGATCCGAATATGCCGTTCGGCGGGGTGAAAAATTCCGGCTACGGGCGTGAGCATGGCGGCTTCGGCATGACTGAATTCGTCAATGCCAAGGCCGTGTTCCTGCCGTCATAAGCGCGATGCGGCGGGCGGGGATTTGCCCCTCCGCCTGTCCATTGTTCCACGTTTTCAGGAGGTTAGAGATGACAGTGAAAGTCCTTGTGGCCGGTGCAACCGGCAAGACCGGGCGGCTGCTGGTCAGCGAATTGAAAGACCGGGGCGCAAGCCCGATCGCTTTGGTGCGGGACGGTTCCGACACGACGGTCTTGCCCGAAGGCACCGAACAGCGCAAAGGGGACCTGACCAAGCTGCAGGCCGGTGTTTGCGATCATGTCGATGTGGTGGTCTTCGCCGCCGGCTCGGGCGGCCACACCGGGCCGGAGATGACCGAGAAGGTCGACCGCGACGGCGCGCAGCATCTGGTCGATCTTGCGAAGGAGGCCGGCGTGGAGCGCTTCGTCATGCTCAGTTCCGTGGGCGCGGACAATCCGCCCGAGGATCATGAGATGACACATTATCTGAAAGCCAAACAGGCGGCGGATGCGCATTTGCAAGCCTCGGGTCTGACCTATTCGATCCTGCGCCCGGTGGCCCTGACCGATGATCCCAAAACCGATGCGGTGACGCTGGGCGCGGATGTGGATCAGGGCGCACGGGCCCATCGGGCGGATGTGGCCGCCGTTCTGGCCGAAGCCGCCGTGACGGGGCGGCATGACGGTAAGGTGCAGGAGATGCAGACGGCGTAAATTAGCCGCTGTCTGGAACGCAAAAGGGGGCCGTCAGGCCCCCTTTTTAATAGACCGTCAGTAGCTTAACTCTCGCTCAGCGCCACTTTCATGTCTTTGACCTGATAGATCACCTCGCCATCGGCTTCGACGATCCCATCGGCCACACCCATGGTCAGGCGGCGGGTTTGGATCGCCTTGGTGAAATCAATCTTATAGGTCAGCATCTTGCGGTCCGGGCGGACCATGCCGGTCAGTTTCACTTCGCCCACGCCAAGCGCATAGCCGCGCCCCTGCCAGCCGCGCCAGCCAAGGTTGAAGCCGGTGAGCTGCCACAGACCGTCAAGGCCCAGACAGCCGGGCATGATCGGGTTGCCGGGGAAGTGGCATTCAAAGAACCACAGGTCCGGGGTGATGTCGAACTCGGCGGTGATATGGCCTTTGCCATGGGCGCCGCCATCGGCTGAAACATCGGTGATCCGGTCCATCATGAGCATCGGCGGGGCGGGAAGCTGCGCGTTGCCGGGGCCGAAAAGCTCGCCACGGGCGCATTTCAGCAGATCTTCCTTGTCGAAACTCGTGGGGTAGTCGGCCATGCTGCGGCTCTCCTGATGGTGAATTCACTGACGCCCCGTCTAACACCCCGGCCACGCGGCCCGCAAGAGCCGCAGGCGGCGGGCGGCGGGGCGTCTGGGGCGGTTTTTGTTTGAAAACTGGTGATTTCCTCCTTTATATGACTATGGAAAGGCGGGAACGTGATGTCCGAACAGGAACATGAAGCTGGAACGCGCTGGCTGGCTCAGGCCGGGCTGCGTCCGACACGGCAACGGGTAACCTTGGCGCGTTTGCTGGTCGGCGACGGTCAGGATCGCCATGTCACGGCCGAAAGTCTTTTCGAAGCAGCCAAGGGGCAGGGGGATGCGGTGTCATTGGCCACCGTCTACAACACGCTGCGCGCCTTTTGCGATGCGGGGCTGTTGCAGGAGGTGACCGTCGATGGCTCGAAAAGCTATTTCGACACCAACACCCATGACCATCCGCATTTCTTTTGGGAAGACGAAGATCGGCTGACCGATGCGCCCTCTGAAGATCTGATCATCGCCCAGCTGCCCGACGCGCCCGAAGGGGCCGAGATCGCCTCGGTCGATGTGGTGATCCGCCTGCGCCGCAAGGGCTGAGCCTGCGCCACGCCGCGGCCCGGGGAGGCTGGGCAGCATTCCGCCAGAATTTGACCTGTGATCCGGCGCCGCCGCTTTGGGCGGCATTCTGCGCTATGCTCCTCGCCATCTGGCAGCGAGGTATCTCAAATGCGAATATCGGTTCTGGCGCTTGCTCTGACCCTCTTTGCCGCGCAGCCGCAGGCGCAGCAGCTCGACGTCGAGTTCAAGATCATCGAAGATGCCCAGGCGGCGGGCTGTGCCGGCAGCATCGTCTCGGGCCTGGACCCGAATGGCGACGGTTTCCTCGCGGTGCGCAAAGGGCCGGGCACGCAGCACGCGAAGATCGACCAGCTTTACAACGGTGACACGGTGCGGACCTGTGCGCGCAGCGGGCGTTGGATCGGCGTCTATTACGGCACGCCGCGCCGCAAGGGATGGGTGCATGGCAATTGGCTGGTCGACGGGGCGGGCTGAGCCCCGCGCCGAGCGGCCTTTGCCGCTTTTCAGCCCTTCTTGCGCAGAACCAGAAAGGTCATCATGCCCATTGGCGGCAGCGCGCGTTCATCTTCGACATGCAGCGCGTCCTGTTGCAAGACCCGGTCCATCTCGAAATCTGAATGCCAGCCCAGCGTATTGGCAAAGGGGGCCGAGACCTTCTCAAGGAAACCCAGCACGCCCGAGGTGCGCATGAAATGGTTGGCGATGACCACTTGGCCCCCGGGTTTCAGCACCCGGGCGATCTCTCCCATCACCCGCTCCGGCTCTGGCACGACCGAGAGCACATGCAGGGCGGCGATCGTGTCGAAACTGGCGTCGGGAAAGTCGAGGTCGCGGGCGTCCATCTGGCGCAGCTCGGCGACATGGGTCGCCCCTTCGCGCGCCACCCGTTCGCGGGCTTTGGCGAGCATCTCGTCGCTGAAATCAATGCCCGTCACGGAAAGATGCGGCGCGTAATGGGGCAGGGACAGGCCGGTGCCGACGCCGACTTCCAGCACCGATCCGGCCCTTTGATTGATATGGGCCACAACATGGCGGCGTCCGCCGCTGGTCAGAGCGCCGAATGTCTTGTCATAAATCGGCGCCCAACGGGCATAGGACGTTTCAACCGCCTTGATATCCATCTCAAACCTCTTTGTTTTTACTCGGCTTTCGGCTGCGCAGCAGGCCCCAGATCACCATGCCGATATAGGCAAAGCAAAGCACCACAAGCGTGGTCCAGGCATATGTCGCCAGCGCAGCGGCAAAGATCGCCACGCCGACCAGCAGGTATTTTACATGGCGTCGGGAAATCTTGGTCTTCTTGAACGACCATGTGGGGATGCGGCTGATCATCAGAAAGCCGATCAGCACCATATGCAGCGCAATCATCCAATCCGGCAGGATCGGCCGGTTGTGAAAGGCAAAGGACAGGGTCATCGGCAAGAGCACCAGAAGCGCGCCCGCGGGGGAGGGGATGCCGGTGAAGAAAGAGCCGGATTCGCCCACCGCGTCGCCATTCTTGGCCCGCTCGGCTTCGGCCTTGTCGTTCACGTTGAACCGCGCCAGCCGCACCACGCAGCAGACCGCATAGACCAGCACCGAGATCCAGGCCGCCGAGCGCATGTCTTGCAGCGCCCAGAAATAGAGGATCAGCGGCGGGGCCACGCCAAAGTTCAGGAAATCGGCCAGCGAATCCAGTTCCGCCCCCATCGGGCTGGAGGAGCGCAAAAGCCGCGCCAGCCGCCCGTCGAGCCCATCCAGCACACAGGCCAGCAGAATGAGTTGCACCGCCAGCACATAGTTGCCCTGCACCCCGAAACGGATCGCGGAGAGCCCCGCGCAGATGGCGGTGATGGTCAGCGCATTGGGAAGCAGTTGGATCAGCGCAAGGTCCGCGCCGGTCTTTTCAGAAGGGGGACGCATGCGAAGATCCTACAGCGGGGTGGTTTCGGCCACCGGCGGTTTCAATTCGGCCAGCACGGTTTCCCCGGCGACCATGGTTTGCCCGATGCGAACCATGGGGTCGACGCCTTCGGGCAGGTAGACATCTAGCCGGGAGCCGAAGCGGATCAAGCCGAAGCGTTCGCCGGTTTCCAGCCCGTCGCCGGATTTCACGAAACAGACGATGCGCCGCGCCACGAGGCCCGCAATCTGCACCACCGCCAGATCGCGCCCGTCGTCCATGCGGATACACAGGCTGTTGCGCTCATTGTCGGCGCTGGCCTTGTCGAGCGAGGCGTTGAAGAATTTGCCCGGCCGGTAGGCCACCGCCTGCACCTTGCCCGCGACGGGGGCGCGGTTGATGTGGCAGTTGAACACGCTCATGAAGACGCTGACGCGGGTCAGGGGCACATCGGGCATGCCCAGTTCGGCGGGCGGCACGGCGGGTTCGATCAGCGAGACGATGCCATCGGCGGGGCTGACGATCAGGTCGGGCCGATCCGGGGTAACACGCTCGGGGTCGCGGAAGAAATAGTAGCACCAGATGGTCAGGCCGACGCCGATCCAGCCCAGCACATCGGCGATGGCAAAGAGCACCAGCGTGACGGCGGCAAAGATCGCGACGAATTTGACGCCCTCGCGGTGCATTGGCTTGATGAATGTGTCGAGCAAGTTGACGGACATCGGACCCTCCGGTGGTGGCTGTCTTCCGTCATAGGAGTAAAGCGCGGGAGTGCAAGGAGGTTTTGGGGATAGGCGCAGCGTCGGCGGGTGGGTGCAGGGCTTGCGGTAAGGGCAGCGCCCGCCCTGGGGGCATGCCCGTGTTGCCCAGAGGCCGAAGGGGTTGCTATCGGGGTCTCTTCAAAACCACTGCCCCGGTTCCATCAGCCCCAGATCCAGCAACTGCCGCGAATGCCACTCGAAAGGTTCGGAGTTATGCCAGTGAAAGCTGGGGATCTCGTCGCGGCTGCCGGGATTGCTTTTCAGCGCCTTGGCGGTGCGGAAGGAACAGACCGCCGCGGTGATATTGTGGTGCCAGGGGCAGGCGTAGGTGTTGTATTCTTCGTCATTGAAGGTGTGATCGGGGCGCAGCAGGAGCCCCGGCTTGGCGCGGAACAGGGGGATGCGGTCGATCTTGCGGCTCTCTGCGGGCACATGTTCCTCAAAGCGCCAGCGCAGCCCGCCAAAGAAATCCAACTGCCGTTCTTTCGGATGCCCGTTCTTGGCCGGATCGCTGCGCGCCAGGGCATAATAGCCCGAGCGGTCGAGATGCGCGTCGTCCAGGGACACCGCCTGCGGGTTCGCGTCGAGATCCAGCGCATAGAGGTCGATCACATAGGCCAGCAGCGCATCCCGGCGCTCTTCGCTGTGAAACGCCAGCAGTTCTACGATATTGCGCGTCTCGCAAAACGGGTGGAACAGATATTCGGCGTTGTAGCAGTAATAGACCCACTGGCCAGCAACCGCCGGGATCACGCGGTTCACCGCCCGCTGCAGCGCCTCTTCGTGAGAACTGTCATAGTCCACCCGCAAGACGGTTTCCTGCAAATCGCGCGGCAGATCAAAGCTCGGCGGCATCAGCGCCACCACCGAGGTGAACCCCGCCTGCTGGTGGTGGCGTAGCGTCGTGGCGACCTCGACGTCATCTTCCACCAGCACCAGCGCAAGGGGGCCTGCCCGTAGCGCCCCGCGGGCTTCTTTGATAAGATGATCAAGGTCGCGATACCGCATATGTCCCCGCATGGCCGCCCAATAGGGCAACGTCGGTTAATTCCGGGTGCATTGCAAGATGCGCCCGCCGCTGCTATGCGGCGCCATCTGCCCAAAATCTGCCCGAACATGATGGATGCCCGCCATGACCCAACCGAAAAAGCTGTTCATCAAGACCTATGGCTGCCAGATGAACGTCTATGACAGCGAACGCATGGCCGAAAGCCTGGGCGGTCAGGGCTATGTCACAACCGACCGCGCCGATGACGCGGATATGATCCTGCTCAACACCTGCCACATCCGGGAAAAGGCGGCGGAGAAGGTCTATTCCGAACTGGGCCGGTTGAAGCCGTTGAAAGAGGCGCGGCCCGATCTCAAGATCGGCGTGGCCGGCTGTGTGGCACAGGCCGAGGGCGAAGAGATCATGCGCCGGCAGCCTGCCGTCGATCTGGTGGTTGGGCCGCAGAGCTATCACCGTCTGCCCGAGATGGAAGCGAAAGTGCAGGGCGGGCAGAGCGCGCTCGACACCGACTTCCCGACCGAAGACAAGTTTAACCACCTCAAATCCCGCCCCAAGGCGAAACGCGCGCCCGCCGCCTTTCTGACGGTGCAAGAGGGCTGCGACAAATTCTGTGCCTTCTGCGTGGTGCCCTATACGCGCGGCGCCGAAGTTTCGCGCCCCGCCGAAAAGGTACTGGAAGAGGCCCGCGATCTGGTCGAGCGCGGCGTGCGCGAAGTCACGCTGCTGGGCCAGAACGTTAACGCCTATCACGGCGGTATGACGCTGGCCGGACTGATCCGGGCGCTGGCCAAGATCGACGGGCTGGAGCGTATCCGCTACACCACCAGCCACCCCAATGACATGGGCGACGATCTGATCGCGGCGCATGGCGAGGTGCCGGAGCTGATGCCCTATCTGCACCTGCCGGTGCAATCGGGCAGCGACCATATCCTAAAGCGCATGAACCGCAGCCATACGGCGGAAAGCTACCTGCGGCTCATTGAACGCATCCGCGACGCGCGGCCCGATATTGTGCTCTCGGGCGATTTCATCGTCGGCTTCCCCGAGGAAAGCGACGCTGATTTCGAGGCCACGATGGAACTGGTCCGGCAGGTGCGCTACGGCTATGCCTATTCGTTCAAATACTCCACCCGCCCCGGCACGCCCGCCGCCGAACGCCCGCTGGTCGATCCCGCCGTGGCCGACGCCCGCCTGCAACGGCTGCAAGGGCTGATCACCTCGCATCAGCAAGAGATTCAGCAATCCATGGTCGGGCGCGAGGTGTCGGTGCTGGTGGAGAAGAAGGGCCGCCTGCCGGGGCAGATGCTGGGCAAATCGGAGTATCTGCATGCGGTGCATATCGAGGACAGCAGCGCCGCGATCGGCGACATCCAGCGGGTCCGGGTGACTGAGGCGAAAACCAACTCGCTGGCCGCCGTTCTGGTCTGAAAGGGTGCGCGGCGCCGCGCACCCCTCGCACTCTCAGTAGTTGTGTTTCCGGTGCGATGCCGCATCCGCGAAAATACGTTCCATATGCGCTTTCAACCCGGCCGGGTTGCCCACCAGACGCTCATCGCGGCAGACCCGTTCTGCGATGGCATGGGCGGTGGGGAAGTCATAGCCGACAGCGACAAGGCTATCGATAAAGACGCTGTTGGGCCGGTCCCAGATCACGTCATGCCACGGGCCACGGTAGCAGCTGACGTGGATCACATTGCCGGTCGGCACGGCAACGCCCTGGTTGTGGTAGGCGTATTTCACACCCCCGGCAAAGGCGGGCAGAGCGAGCATCCCGGCCACGGCGGTTGCAAGCATTGTTTTCATCATCACATAGTCCCCCAATTAAGTTTGCAGCAATTCTTGGCTTCGGCAAAGCCGCGCGAAAGTCCCACCCGCGCGCTCCGATAGATAGAGGCATAGGTGCAGCCGCTTGTATTTCAAGAAAAATCGGCGCCATTGTTGCGCGCCGGTGGATAGTGCGGCAGTGGCTGATTTGATTGTTGAGCCTGCCGGATCAATGCCGCGTTTTGGCCGTCTTCTCGCCCCCGAAGGGAGCGGAATGGGGCAGCAAGGCCGTGCCCTCAAAAAAGCAACAATTTTCAGAAATCGTTGTGATCGCCGCCAAATGAGCCACAAAATGTTGATAACCCTGCTTCACAGGCGGCGGGTTTTTGCCTAACCTGACGAGATATTGCCAAGGTACGGCCCCCAAGGGCGCTGAATTTGCCAAAGATTAAAATAAGGACGAATGCTGTGGGAAACCATATTTCCAATGCGATGCGCGCGCTGGCCAGTCTGGCGCTCGCAGCGGCGCTGACCGTGACGGGGACGGTCGCCGACGCCCAGACCCCTTCGCAACAGGGCCGTGACAAAGGCATCTATACGCCGACGATCTGGGTGGATCCCGATGGCTGCGAACATTGGGTCATGGATGATGGTGCCGAGGGCTATATGACGCCTCATGTCAGCCGTCAGGGCATCCCGGTTTGCCGCCGGGGCAATGTCTGCGGGGTGATGGAGACGGATCAGTTCTTTGCCACCGACAAATACAGCATCTCGCGCGCCGGTCAGGCGCGTCTGGCGAATTTCTTCAAGTCGACCGGCGCCGTGTCCTACATCATCACCGGCCACACCGACAGCCGCGCCTCGGATGCCTATAACATGCGCCTGTCCTATAACCGGGCCAATGCCGTGGCGCGGATCGCCCATCAGGTTGGCGCAAAGATCGCTGACGTGCGCGGCTATGGCGAGCGGATGCCCGCCGCGCCCAATAATTCTGCGGCGAATATGGCCAAGAACCGCCGTGTCGAAATTATCTGCATTCGCTGAAGGGACAGACAAGTGATTAAGACGAAACTTCTCATGGTCACCGCCTGTGCCGTCGGCCTTTCGGCCTGTGCCGATTACGAAGGCGGGCTGACCCGGGGCTACCCCTCGGACAAGACCTTTGACCGGGGCATCGACAAAAAGCATCTGAGCCAGCTTCAGGCCGGCATCTGGGTCGATCCCAATGGCTGCGACCATTGGATCATCGACGACGGGGTCGAGGGCTATCTCTCGGCGCGGTTGGACAAATTCGGCAAGCCGGTATGTTCCGGCGTGGCCCCTCCGACGCATACTGCCGGTCACTTCAAAGGTGGGTCGCGCATCAAGGACCCGAACTGACCTTGGCGGCGGATACCGAAAACACCGGGCCGGAGCGCAATGCGCTTCGGCCTTTTTTGTCCGTATGGGTTGGTAATCCGACCCTTTCTGCCTATTTCAACAGCTAGTGCTTCACAAAGGATACGCGCATTGCCTTCAACTGATCTGATGAGCCCAGACACCGCGGCCGAACGGGTGGTGGAATTTCCGGATAATCGCCTGTTGATCGACCTCTGCGGCGCCTATGACGCGCATCTGGCGGCCATCGAGAAGTCGCTTGAGGTGCAGATCATCCGGCGCGGCAATCACCTGCAGCTCTTGGGCGATGGCGAATCCATCGAAAAGGCCGAGGCGATGCTGAACGCGCTCTACGCGCGGCTCGAAGGCGGCCGTTCGGTCGAGGCGGGCGATGTGGACGGCATGTTGCGGATGGGCAATTCCGACGCCGATACCGGGGTGCGCCAGGGGGATCAGCTGGAAATGCCAATGGGCGACGCGGTCGAGATTCAGACCCGCAAGAAACGGGTGGAGCCGCGCACCGACGCGCAGAAAGCCTATGTGCAAGCGCTCTTCGACAATGAACTGGCCTTTGGCATCGGCCCTGCGGGGACGGGCAAGACCTATCTAGCGGTGGCGGTGGGCGTGTCGATGTTCATCGGCGGCCATGTCGACCGGATCATCCTGTCGCGCCCTGCGGTCGAGGCGGGCGAAAAGCTCGGCTATCTGCCCGGCGACATGAAGGACAAGGTCGACCCCTATATGCAGCCGCTTTACGACGCGCTGAACGACTTCCTGCCGGGCAAGCAATTGGCCAAGCTGCTGGAGGAAAAGCGCATCGAGATCGCGCCGCTGGCCTTTATGCGGGGCCGCACCCTGTCTAATGCCTTCGTTGTGCTGGACGAGGCGCAAAATGCCACCTCGATGCAGATGAAGATGTTTCTGACCCGTCTGGGCCAGGGGTCGCGCATGGTGGTGACCGGCGACCGCACCCAGATCGACCTGCCGCGCGGGGTGCAATCGGGGCTGCAGGATGCGGAACGTCTGCTCAAGACCATCCCCAGCATCAGCTTCAACTACTTCACCTCCAAGGATGTCGTGCGCCACCCGCTCGTGGCCGCCATCATCGAAGCCTATGAGGCGGACAGCGGTGCCGCTTGATCTGATGGAGGATTTCGACGTTGTGATCGAGGACGACCGTTGGGAAACCGTCGACCTTGAGCCTCTGGCCCATCGGGCGGCTGCGGCCACCCTGGGCCATCTGGGTCTGGCCCCCGAGGGGGCGGAACTGACCCTGCTGGCCTGCGATGACCGGCGGATTGCCGCGCTGAACAGCGATTTCCGCGGAAAGCCCCGCGCCACCAATGTGCTCAGCTGGCCTGCCGAGGAACGCGGCGCGGCCATTCCGGGCGGCGATCCGCTGCCGGTTTCGCCGGGTGTTGACGGGATGGCCGAGTTGGGCGACATCGCGCTGGCTTATGAGACTTGCGCCGCCGAGGCCGACGCGGCGGACAAACCACTTGCCGATCACGTGACCCATCTTATTGTTCACGGGCTGTTGCATCTTCTGGGCTATGATCATGAAAATGACCCCGACGCCCTGTTGATGGAAGGGTTGGAGACCGAAATACTTGGCAAACTGGGTCTGGATGACCCATATAAAGAGAGCGAGCCTCTAGGGCTCAGTTAACACAGACAGGACCCAATGGGCGATACAGACGGATCATCTGACGCGGCGCAGAGCGCGCTGCTGGATGAAAACAGCCAAAATCAACCGGATGACACGGCGCTGCGCACCGGTAATTTCTTTTCCCGCGTGTTCGAGGCGCTCAGCCCGTCAGACGGGGAGGACGACAGCGTGGAGGCTTCGGCCCAGACCGAGCGGCCAAGCGGCCACGGCATGATGAACCTGCGCCGGATGCGGGTGGATGATGTGGCGGTGCCGAAAGCCGATATTATCGCCGTGCCGTCCAATGCGACACTTGATGAACTGGTGGCCGTTTTCAAGGAAAGCGGCATGACCCGGCTGCCGGTCTATGACGGCACATTGGACACGCCGATGGGCATGGTCCACCTGAAAGATCTCGCGCTGAACCACGGGTTCAACGGCAAGGGCACCAAATTTGACATGCAGGGGCTCTTGCGCCCGCTGGTCTATGTGCCGCCTTCGATGACGATCGGCGTCTTGCTGACCAAGATGCAGGCCGAGCGGCGCCATATGGCGCTGGTGATCGATGAATATGGCGGCGTTGACGGGCTGGTGACCATCGAAGACCTGATCGAACAGGTGATCGGCGAGATCGAAGACGAACATGACGTCGATGAGGGCACCTATTGGACGGTTGAAAAGCCCGGCACCTATCTGGCGCTGGCCAAGACGCCGCTGCCGGATTTCGAAGCCGAGATCGGCCATTCGCTGACCGAACATGACACGGTGGATGAAGAGGAAATCGACACGCTCGGCGGCCTTGTCACCATGCTCTCGGGCCGGGTGCCGGCACGGGGCGAGGTGGTCTTGCACCCGGACGGGCCGGAGTTTGAGGTGATCGACGCCGACCCGCGCCGCATCAAACGCCTGCGGGTGCGCACCCAGGGGGCTGGGGGATGACAGAAGAACTGGCGCGGCGGGGTCGGTTTCTGCTGGCCCCGCTCGCCGGGGCCATCGCCGCTTTTGGGCAGGCGCCCTATGACCTGCCGCTGGCGCTTTTCGCGGGGCTTGTCGCGGCATTCTGGCTCTACCGGAGGCAACAGGGCGGCACAGGACGCGCGGCCTTGCTGGGCTGGGGCTTTGGTTTCGGATACTTCCTTCATGCGCTGCAATGGATCGTCTCGCCCTTCATGGTCGATGTGGCGCGGCATGGCTGGATGGCGCCCTTTGCGCTGATCCTGCTGGCGGCCGGCATGGCGCTGTTCTGGGGGCTGGCATTCGCCGCCGCGCGCTGGCTGGCCCCGCGCCGGGTCTGGGTTCTGGCGGTCACATGGGCGGCGGTGGAACTGCTGCGCGCCTATATCTTTACCGGCTTTCCCTGGGCGATGCCCGCGCAGGCGCTGGTGGGCGTGGTGGCCGGGCAGGGGCTGGCGTGGATCGGCCCCTATGCGCTGAACCTCTGGCTCTTTGCCATCGCGGCTTTGCTGGTCCTGCGCGGGCCTTTGCCGCAGCGGGTCGGACAGGCGGCAATGGCGCTTTCCATGGCGCTGCTGCTGGCCCTGCCGCCGCAAGCGCCGCCCGCGCCGCTGACCGACAATGTCCTGCGTCTTGTGCAGCCCAATGCGGCGCAGCGGGACAAATGGAACCCCGATAGGTTCGAGTTCTACTTCAGACGCCAGCTCGACTATACCGCCGCCGCGCCGCAGATTGCGGGCGCCGCGCCCGATCTGGTGATCTGGCCAGAAACGGCGATCCCATGGGCCTTGGACATGGCCGGCAGCGCGCTGGCCGAGATCGGCGCTGCCTCCGATGTGCCGGTGGTGCTTGGGGTGCAGCGGCGTGAGAACATGCGCTATTATAATTCGCTGGTGGTGCTGGATGCCACTGGCGCGGTCGACCAGCTTTACGACAAACATCACCTCGTTCCCTTCGGTGAATATATGCCGATGGGGGATCTCATGGCGCGTTTTGGCATCCATGGCCTCGCCGCGCAGGAGGGGAATGGCTATTCCAGCGGGCCGGGCGCCGAACTTTTGGACCTTGGCGCGCTTGGGACCGGGCTGCCGCTGATCTGCTATGAGGCGGTTTTTGCCCATGACGTGAACGCCGCGCCAGAGCGGCCGAGCTTTCTGATGCAGGTGACCAATGACGCGTGGTTCGGCAAGGCGGCGGGACCAAAGCAGCATCTGGCGCAAGCGCGGATGCGGGCGATCGAGCAGGGTCTGCCGATGGCCCGCGCCGCCAATACCGGCATTTCCGCGATGATCGATCCCTGGGGCCGGGTGACCGCGTCACTGGCGCTCAACACCGAAGGTTTCGTCGATGCGCCGCTGCCCAAACCGCTGCCGCCGACCCTCTATAGCCGCAGCGGCGACCTGCCTCTGGCGCTTCTGCTGGGGCTCTTGCTGGCGGGGTTGGCTCTGCGGCGCCGACGCGCCGGGAATGCTGATTGACCATCCACCAGCGGTTCTCTAAGCCTTTGACCGAGCATCACAACGGCTTCCTGACGTGATGCGTTTTTTCATACTGGAGCACGACATGTCCCGTCAGAACTACACTTTCACTTCGGAATCCGTTTCCGAGGGCCATCCGGATAAGGTCTGCGACCGGATTTCGGATGCGATCCTCGACGCTTTCATCAGCGAGGAACCCGAAGCGCGGGTCGCTGCCGAAACCTTTGCCACCACCAACCGGGTCGTGATCGGCGGGGAAGTGGGGCTGGCCAATAAGGCCAAGCTCGATGAATATCTGGCCGGTGTCGAAGACATTGCCCGCGCCTGCATCAAGGACATCGGTTATGAGCAGGATGAGTTCCACCACGCGACATGCGAGATCACCAATCTGCTGCACCCCCAGTCGGCGCATATCGCCCAAGGGGTCGATGCGGCAGACGGCAAGGAAGAGGGCGCCGGCGATCAGGGCATCATGTTCGGTTTTGCCACCGATGAGACGCCCGAGCTGATGCCCGCGCCGATCCACTATGCCCATGCGATCCTGCGCCGTTTGGCCGAGGTGCGCAAGGACGGCACCGAGCCGACCCTGCGGCCGGATGCGAAAAGCCAGCTCTCGGTGCGCTATGAGAACGGCAAGCCGGTGGGGGTGAGCTCGATCGTGCTGTCGACCCAGCATGAGAGCGAGAAACAGACCAGCGCCGACATCCGCGACATTGTCGAACCCTATATCCGCGAGGTGCTGCCCGAGGGCTGGATCGACGCGGACACCGCCTGGCATGTGAACCCGACCGGCGTTTTCGTCATCGGCGGACCGGATGGGGATGCCGGGCTGACCGGGCGCAAGATCATTGTCGACACCTATGGCGGGGCGGCCCCGCATGGCGGCGGCGCGTTTTCGGGCAAAGACCCGACCAAGGTGGACCGCTCGGCGGCCTATGTGGCCCGCTATCTGGCGAAAAACGTCGTGGCCGCCGGGCTGGCGCATAAATGCGCCATCCAGCTGAGCTATGCCATCGGGGTGAGCCAGCCGCTGTCGATCTATTGCGACACCTATGGCACCGGCGACGTCCATGACGCCGCCATCGAAAAGGCGATCCGTCAGATCATCGACCTGACACCGCGCGGCATTCGGGAGCATCTGCAACTGAACAAGCCGATCTATCAACGCACGGCGGCCTATGGTCACTTTGGCCGCGCGCCTGACGCGGACGGCGGGTTCAGCTGGGAGCGTCGCGATCTGGTCGATCAGTTGAGGGCCGCCGTGTAAACCGCGGCGACAGCAGACGAAAAAGGCCGCCGCGGCATTGCCGGGCGGCCTTTTGCATGTCTGCGGGTCGGCTCAGCCCCGCGCCTGGCGCTTGGCCTCGACCATCGCGACGGCGGCAGCAATCGCATCCTCGATCGCCATCTCGGTCGTGTCGATCTGCTTGGCGTCGTCGGCAGGTTTCAGCGGCGCTTGATCGCGGCTCATGTCGCGCAGATCGCGTTGGCGTACGTCTTCAAGCACGCTGTCATAGGTGGTCTCGATCCCCTTGCCGGCCAGTTCGGCAAAGCGTCGCTCTGCCCGGACTTCGGGGCTGGCGGTGATGAAGAGTTTGACCGGCGCATCGGGGCAGATCACCGTGCCGATGTCACGCCCGTCCAGCACCGCGCCGCCAGCGCGGGCGGCAAAGCTGCGCTGGAAGCGGACAAGGGCCGCGCGCACCGCCGGGATCACCGCGACCTTGCTGGCCTCCTGCGCCACATCGGGATTGCGCAGGCTCGGGTCTTCCAGATCAGCGGGGGCGAGCGATTGCGCCGCCTCTTCGGGGGCCATGCCGGTCAGGGTCTTGGCCGCCACCGCCCGGTACAAGAGCCCGGTATCAAGATGGGCAAAGCCAAAATGCGCCGCGACCGCTTTGGCCACCGTGCCTTTGCCCGCCGCAGCAGGCCCGTCAATGGCCACGGTCAGACCGCCAAATCTCTCGCTCGTCATCGCGTCGTCCTTTCTTTGCGGGTCCAAAGGAGCACTGCCGCCCCCAAACAGACCGCCAATATCGCCCATTTCGCCTGTGTGAACAGGCTTGCCGTGGCGACCGAAGGTTCCGTGATGCCCTCAGGCCCCAGATCCAGCAGCCGCCCGATCAACATATTCTCCGTATAATCCGCCGCCAGATAGAGCGCGACCGCCAAGGTCAGCGCCAGCCGAACCCCGCCGCGCGCCCCGCGCCGGAACCAAAGCAGCAAGACCAGCGCCAAAAGCGCGGGAAAGGCGGTGTCGGCGAGCCGGAACTGGCTTTCATACAGGGCGATCTGCTCGGCGCTCAGCGCGGCCAGATAGGCCCGCGCTTCCGCCGCGCCATAGCCCAGCAGCCGGGCGTCGAATACGCCCATCCCTTCGGCGCGCAGCCGAAGCTCGGCAAACCCCGCCAGCGTGGCAAAGGCAATCGCCGTCAGCAGCGTCAAAAGGGTCAGCCCGCGCCCTGTCACTGGGGCAGCCGCGCCACCTGCGCGCCCAGCTCGGCCATCAGCGGCTCGAAGATCGGGAAGGAGGTGGCAATGGGCCCGCCATCATCCACCTGCACCGGCTGTTGCGCCACCATGCCGAGGATCAGGAAAGACATGGCGATCCGGTGGTCAAGGTGGCTCTGGCAGGTCGCACCGCCGGGGATATTGCCATGGCCGCGCCCTTTGACGATCCACCAATCCGGCCCGTCTTCGACCTCCACCCCATTGGCGCGCAGCCCGCTGGCCATGGCCTCGATCCGGTCGCTTTCCTTGACGCGCAATTCCTTGACGCCGCGCATGACGGTCTCGCCGCTGGCGCAGGCCGCCACGACCGAGAGCACGGGGTATTCGTCGATCATGCTGGCGGCACGTGCGGGGGGCACTTCGATGCCCTTGAGGTTTGGCGAGAATTTCGCGCGCAGGTCAGCCACCGGCTCGCCGCCCTCGCTGCGTTCGTTTTCATAAGTAAGGTCCGCCCCCATCTCGCGCAGGGTGGCGAACAGCCCCGCGCGGGTCGGGTTCAAGCCGATGCCGGGCACCAATACGTCAGAGCCGGGCACGATCAGCGCGGCACAAACCGGGAAAGCGGCGGAGGAGGGGTCGCGCGGCACGTCGATATGCTGCGGCTTCAGCTCAGGCTGGCCGGTCAGGGTGATGACACGGCCCTCGTCGGTCTCCTCTACCGTGATCTCTGCGCCGAACCCCGCGAGCATGCGTTCGGTATGGTCGCGGGTGGCCTCGGCCTCGATCACCACGGTCTTGCCTGGCGCGTTCAGCCCGGCCAGCAAAACCGCGGATTTCACCTGCGCAGAGGGCACCGGCACGGTGTAGCGCACCGGCACAGGCTCGGCAGCGCCGACCAAGGTCATCGGCAAGCGGCCCCCGGCGCGGCCCACGGATTGCGTGCCGAACAGCGCCAGCGGATCGGTCACCCGCGCCATCGGGCGGCTGTTGAGGCTCGCGTCGCCGGTGAATGTCACGCTGATCGGAGAGGTCGCCATCGCCCCCATGAGCAAGCGCACCCCGGTGCCGGAGTTGCCGCAGTCGATCACATTGTCGGGCTCGGCGAAGCCACCGACACCCACGCCATGCACCGAATAAGAGCCGCCGCCGTGGTCGATCACCTCGGCTCCGAAAGCGCGCATGGCCTTGGCGGTGTCAAGCACGTCCTGGCCTTCCAAGAGCCCGGTGATCGTGGTCTCGCCCACGGCCATGGCGCCGAGGATCAGGCTGCGGTGGGAGATGGATTTATCCCCCGGCACTTCGGCAGTGCCGCTAAGCGGTCCGCAGGCGCGGGATGACATCGGAATGGGGCTGCCGTGACTGGACATGAGGTACCTCTGATCTGCTCAAGGCCCCTGATATCCCAGCCCGCCGCCAGCGTCCATCGCCGCCGCCCCGCTCTTTTTGGCAAGACCTATGTCGAGAGTCCGGGGGTGCGGCCCCCGCCTCGGGTTCAGCGCTTGCGAAAGGTCAGATAATGCGGCCTCCGCCCTTCGCGCAGGGCCTTTTGCTCATAGCGTGTCGAGAGCCAATCATCCCAGGGCTGGCGCCAATCCTCCGGCCCTTCGGCGAGCCAGTCGAACCCATGCTGTGGCACCTGTTCCAAAGTCTGGCGCACATAGTCTTCGATATCCGTCGCCACCCGAAAGATCGCACCGGGTTTCAGCACCCGGGCCAAAGGCTCCAGATGCTCTGGCGTGACAAAGCGGCGGCGGTGGTGGCGGGTTTTCGGCCAGGGATCGGGGTAGAGCAGAAAGGCGCGGTCAATCGACGCCTCTGGCAGCACGTCAAACATATCCCGCACATCGCCGGGATGGATCGCGAGGTTGTCAACGCCCGCGCGCCGGATCTTGCCCAGCAGCATCGCCACACCGTTGATGTAGGGCTCACAGCCGATGATGCCGACATCGGGGTTGTTGCCGGCCTGATGCACCAGATGCTCGCCACCGCCAAAGCCGATCTCAAGCCAGACCTTGCGCCCGCCAAACAGACCGTCGAGGTCCAGCGGTGTGCGGTCGGGGTTCGCATCCCAATCGACAGCGCCCGGCGACAGCGGGGCGAGATCTTCGTCGATATAGGTCTTTTGCGATTTCTTCAGCGACTTGCCTTTGAGACGGCCATAGAAATTGCGGCGGGGGCGTGTTGTATCACTCATGCGCGCTCATGTAGCGGCACTGCCGCGCTACCGCAACGGTCTAGTGACGGGCTTTTCCGCCCGCGGTTAACGCTTTCTTAGGGGCCGCGTCCCTAGCATGGGGGCACGACGGGATAGAGGAACGGTTTATGACGGGGGCCAGCCAAGACACCGCGGCGGAGAGGCAGGCAGCGCGACAGGCGGGCGCGGCCTCGGGCCCCGCGGCGCGGATATTGATCGTGGATGACCACAGGTTTGACCGGATGCGCCTGAAACGGCTCTGCGGCGGTTTGGATTTTGCCACCCGGCTGGCCGAGGCTGACAGTCTGGCGGCCATGGTCCGGGCCTTGGATGCGGGGCGGTTTGACCTGATCCTGCTGGATTACAACCTGCCGGATGGGACCGGGTTGCAGGGTATGGAAATGATCCGGGCGCATGAGAGGAACGCCGCCGCCGCCACGGTGATGATCACCGGCACCGATCAGACCGAGGTCGCGATCGAAGCGCTGCGCGGCGGTTTTTGCGACTACATCGACAAGGATGAGCTGTCCCCCGCCGCCCTGCGCCGCTCAGCGATCAACGCGCTTCAGAAAAGCGCCTTGCAACTGGGGCTTGAGACGCAGGAGTTCAAACGCAGCCAGGTTGAGGCGCTTTTGCAGAAGTTCGCCAAGGAATCTGCGCAAGAGGCCAGGCCAATCCTAAGCCGGATGCTGGAGCAGATGCGCCAGTTGCGCGCGGTGGGGCCAGCAAATGCGCAGGCGCTCGCCGATGGGCTGGCGGATATGGAACGCTCCTGCCTGCGCCTGTCGGCGTTTCTGGAGGATCTTGGCACCTACGCGGGCGCTGATCTGACAGCCGGTGATCTGCCACAGGACGCACTGGCGGAGCGCCCCCTGTCCTCCGCGCGCGGGCTTGGGGCAGGGCGGCGCAATCCGGAGGGCAGGCCGCCCTCTCCGTTTCGCGCAAGCCGCTGAAAACCTTGGGCTCGGGGCGGGTTAGGGGCGGCAGGTATGCGAGATTGAGGCGCCTGAAATAGCCCTGCGCGCCCAGGCTGCAGGCATCGCGGCCTTCCGCCGGGTTTGCGCAAGTTCGCCGCCCGCGCGCGCTTGGCCCTTGCGAGAGCGGCAATTATCCCCTATACGACGCCCTGTCTAAGGGGCGGTTACAGCTTCGGACGCGATATAGCGGGCAGGGTCGGTTTCAACCGGCCCTATTTTGTTTGCGTTCGACTGCGGCGCCACGCGCATGCGCGTGGACCACCGCTGTGAATTTTTCGTCGGGTTGCCCCGGCGTGATCTGCTCAGTGCCACCACGACGACCAATTGCAACTCCAGACCGGCGGAGACAACCGCGCGGCCAGAAACATTTGATAAGGAAACGAAAAGCTACATGACTAAAGCAATGGACGAATTCGAAGCGCTTCTGAACGAAAGCTTCGAGATGGACACGCCCCAAGAGGGCACAGTCGTCAAAGGCAAGGTGATCGCTGTCGAAGCGGGCCAAGCCATCATCGACGTCGGCTACAAAATGGAAGGCCGCGTTGAGCTGAAAGAATTTGCTGATCCCGGCGAATCCCCCAAAATCGAAGTTGGCGACGAAGTCGAAGTTTTCCTTCGCCAAGTCGAAAACGCGCGTGGCGAAGCTGTCATCAGCCGCGAAATGGCCCGCCGTGAGGAAGCCTGGGATCGTCTGGAAAAAGCCTATGCCGCAGAAGAGCGTGTCGAAGGCGCGATCTTTGGCCGTGTCAAAGGTGGCTTCACCGTTGACCTCGGCGGCGCCGTGGCCTTCCTGCCCGGCTCCCAGGTCGATGTGCGCCCCGTGCGCGATGCCGGCCCGCTCATGGGTCTCAAGCAGCCGTTCCAGATCCTCAAGATGGACCGCCGCCGTGGCAACATCGTGGTGTCGCGCCGTGCGATCCTCGAAGAGAGCCGTGCCGAGCAGCGTGCCGAAGTCATTGGCAACCTGACCGAAGGTCAGACCGTCGATGGTGTGGTCAAGAACATCACCGAATACGGTGCCTTTGTTGACCTTGGCGGTGTTGACGGCCTGCTGCACGTCACCGACATGGCGTGGCGCCGGGTCAACCACCCGTCCGAGATCCTGGCGATTGGCGAGACCATCAAGGTTCAGGTCATCAAGATCAACAAAGAGACCCACCGCATCAGCCTCGGCATGAAGCAGCTGCAGGAAGATCCGTGGGATCTGGTTGGCGCGAAATACCCGCTGGGTTCCGTGCACAGCGGCCGTGTGACCAACATCACCGACTACGGCGCATTTGTTGAGCTGGAGCCGGGTGTTGAAGGTCTGGTTCACGTTTCCGAAATGTCCTGGACCAAGAAGAACGTGCACCCCGGCAAGATCGTGTCGACCTCGCAAGAAGTCGAAGTCATGGTGCTGGAAATCGACAGCGCCAAGCGTCGCGTTTCGCTGGGTCTCAAGCAGACCATGCGCAACCCATGGGAAGTCTTTGCTGAGACCCATCCCGAGGGCACCGAGGTCGAAGGCGAAGTCAAGAACATCACCGAATTCGGTCTGTTCGTTGGCCTACCCGGCGACATCGACGGCATGGTTCACCTCTCCGACCTCAGCTGGGACCAGCGCGGCGAAGAAGCGATCCAGGACTACCGCAAAGGTGACGTGGTTCAGGCCGTTGTCTCCGAAGTGGACGTCGAGAAAGAGCGCATCTCGCTTTCGATCAAAAACGTCGGTGGCGACAAATTCGCCGAAGCCGTTGGCGGCGTGAAGCGCGGCTCGATCGTGACCGTGACCGTGACCTCCATCGAAGATGGTGGCATCGAAGTCGAATACGAAGGCATGAAGAGCTTCATCCGTCGGTCCGACCTTAGCCGTGACCGTGCCGAACAGCGCCCTGAGCGTTTCTCGGTCGGTGACAAGGTCGACGTGCGCATCACCAATGTCGACGCGAAAGCCCACCGTCTGGGCGTCTCCATCAAGGCGCGCGAGATCGCAGAAGAGAAAGAGGCGGTACAGCAGTACGGTTCCTCCGACTCCGGCGCGAGCCTGGGCGACATCCTTGGTGCGGCGCTGAAAGGCGACGACGACTAAGGGTTTCCCCAAAAGGTGAAACAGCGAAGGCCCCGCATGGCAACATGCGGGGCCTTTTGCGCTTTGCGCCGCGGTTCGAATCGCAGGAGCGGGAGCGGGCGGTACGCCCCGCGCGCGGGGCTGCGCGCGGGCTCTGCCTCGGGCGTTGCCGAAAAGGGGCGAGAAAACAGGGTCTTCGCTTGGAAAAACAATCAAGCAGGTGGCGGAACACCTTCCCGACTGAGGCGTTATTTCCTATAGTCTGAATAGACATCCATTATCTCGGGGGACGTGCCATGATCCGGTCGGAACTGATCCAGAAGATCGCTGACGACAATCCACATCTTTATCAACGTGATGTAGAGCGGATCGTGAACACTGTTTTCGATGAGATCACCGGCGCCATGTCGCGCGGCGACCGTGTCGAGTTGCGCGGCTTTGGCGCTTTCTCGGTCAAGAAACGGGACGCCCGTGTGGGCCGCAACCCGCGGACCGGGGAGACGGTGAATGTCGAAGAGAAACATGTGCCCTTCTTCAAGACAGGCAAGCTCCTGCGTGACCGGCTGAACGGAAAAGACTAATGCGCTATATTCGTTATGCCTGCATCGCGCTTTTCGCGGTGGCTCTTGTCTCTGTCGCTCTGGCGAACCGGAATATTGTAACCCTGCAGGTCCTGCCGACCGAGATTTCGGGCTGGTTTGCCGTGAACCCCAGCGTGCAACTGCCCCTCTTCATCGTGATCCTGGGCAGCATTATCGTTGGGCTTCTGGTCGGGTTCGTCTGGGAATGGATCCGCGAACATGGGCACCGGGCCGAGCTCGCGCGGCAAGCCCGCGAACGGCGGCGGTTGGAGCGGGAAGTGATCCGGCTGAAGGAAGAAAAGCATCAGGGCAAGGACGAGGTTCTGGCGCTTTTGGATGAAACGGGCTAAAACCCCCGGATGCCTGAGAATGTAAACGTTAAAATCTGCGGTCTGACCGAACCTGCCGATGTGCCCGCGGCCTTGCTGGCGGGGGCGCGGACCTTGGGGTTCGTCTTTTTCGAGAAATCCCCCCGGCATCTGTCATTGGACGCCGCGGCCCATATGACAGAGGCGGTGCCCGAGGGGATCTGCAAGGTCGGCCTGACGGTCAATGCCGATGACGCCACGCTGGACGCGCTGCTGGCGGCAGTGCCTTTCCTTGATATGTTGCAACTGCATGGGGCCGAAAGCCCGGCGCGGGTGGCGGAGGTCAAGGCGCGTTACGGCCTGCCGGTGATGAAGGCCCTCGGCGTGGCGGATCGGGATGATCTGGCGGCGCTGAACGACTATGTGAGCGTGGCGGATCAGCTCTTGGTGGACGCCAAACCGCCGAAGGACGCCGTGCTGCCCGGCGGCAATGGCTTGGCCTTTGACTGGCGGCTGATCGCGGGGCGGCGCTGGCCCAAGCCCTGGATGCTGGCCGGGGGGCTGACCGCCGATAATGTCGGCGAGGCGATTGCCCTCACCGGGGCGCGTCAGGTCGATGTCTCCTCTGGCGTAGAAAGCGCGCCGGGGGTGAAGGATGCGGAGCGTATTCGCGCCTTTTGCGACGCGGCGCTGAAGTAACCCTTTCTCAGATCAAAGAAAAAAGGCCCGGTGGCATTGCCCCGGGCCTTTGTCATTCCTGTTGCCGCCCGGGGCGATCAGATCGACTGATCGTAGTCCCCGACGCCGGGTTCGCTGCGGATCACCGCGTCGATATCGGCAAAGATGGCGCGCATCTCGGTTTCCGATTCCGGGCTTTCGCACACCACCACAAGGTTGGGCGTGTTGGAGGAGGCCCGCACGAGGCCCCAGCCGCCATTGTCCAGCATGACGCGGGCGCCGTTCACGGTGATCACGTCGGAGATCGCGCGGCCCCCGATCGTGTCACCGGCTTTGGATTTGGCCACCAGCTTCTCGACGATCCGGTCAAGGATGCCGTATTTCTCGGTATCCGAGGCATAGGGCGACATGGTGGGCGTGCCCCAGGTTTGGGGCAGGGCGCGGCGCAGGTCGGACATGGACATATCCGGGTTGCGGTCCATCAGCTTGCAGATTTCCACCGCCACGCGCATGCCGCAGTCATAGCCCCGGCCGATGGGCTCCGCGAGGAAGTAATGGCCGGATTTTTCAAACCCCGCCAGCGCGCCCAACTCCTTGACGCGGCGCTTCATATGGCTGTGGCCGGTTTTCCAATAGTCGGCCTTGGCGTCGTGTTTTTTCAACTCTGGATCGGAGGCGAAAAGCCCGGTCGATTTCACATCCGCCACGAAGGTGCTGCCCGGGTGCAGCTTGGCCAGATCGCGGGCCAGGATGACGCCGACCTTATCCGCGAAAATCTCTTCGCCTTCGTCGTCCACCACGCCGCAGCGGTCGCCATCGCCGTCAAAGCCAAGGGCCAGGTCGGCGCCGGACGCTTTGACGCTGGCGGCCATGTCATGCAGCATTTCCATGGCTTCGGGGTTGGGGTTGTAATGCGGGAATGTGTAGTCGAGCGTATTGTGGCTATCGACCACTTCGACGCCGAGGCGGCGGAACAATTCGGGCGCGAAGGCCGATGCGGTGCCATTGCCGGTGGCGCAGACCACCTTGAGCTTCCGGGTCATTTTGAAATCGCCGACAAGATCGTCGAGATAGGCCTCGCGGACCCCTTCGACAAATTCATAACCGCCGCCGGGACGCGGCTGGCCACGGCCTTCGAGGACGATGTCACGCAGCTCGGCCATCTCGTCGGGGCCGTGGGTGAGGGGGCGTTCAAAGCCCATTTTGACGCCGGTCCAGCCGTTGGGGTTGTGGCTGGCGGTGACCATCGCCACCGCAGGGGCGTTGAGGTGGAACTGGGCGAAATAGGCCATGGGCGACAGCGCCGGGCCGATGTCCTTGACCGTGATGCCGGCCTGCATGAGCCCCAGAATAAGGGCGTTTTTGATCGCCAGAGAGTAGTCGCGGTAGTCATTGCCCACGGCGATGACCGGCTCGATCCCCCGGGCGTGCATCTGGGTGCCGAGGCCAAGGCCAAGGGCGGTGATGCCGGGCAGGTTGATGTCGTCCGGGTATTTCCAGCGTGCGTCATATTCGCGGAACCCGGTGGGCGTGATCATCGGATCGCGCAGAAATTCCCAAGTGTTCGGGGTCACGGTGGAGGCCGGTTTGGTCACGTAATTACTCACTTTATCGAAAAATTTAGAAGCTAACGGGGTGGGTTTTGGCCAGCGCGTCAAAGTCCATCAGCAATTTGATGAGCCCGGGCATCTGGTCGAGGTAAATCATATTCGGGCCATCGCTGGGGGCGCGCTCAGGGTCTTCATGGGTCTCCATGAAGATCGCGGCCACACCGATCGCGGCGGCGGCGCGGGCCATGACGGGGGCAAACTCGCGCTGGCCGCCCGAGGAGCCGCCCTTGCCGCCGGGCTGGGCCACGGAATGGGTCGCGTCCATCACCACCGGATAGCCGGTCTGGGCCATTTGCGGCAGGCTGCGCATGTCGGCCACCAGCGTGTTGTAGCCAAAGGTCGTGCCGCGCTCGGTCAGCAGGATGTTGCGGTTGCCGGTGCTTTCGATCTTGTCGACGATGTTCTGCATTTCCCAAGGGGCCAGAAACTGGCCTTTCTTGACGTTCACCGCCTTGCCGGTCTCGCCCGCCGCGAGCAGGATGTCGGTCTGACGGCTGAGAAAGGCGGGGATTTGCAGCACGTCGACGACTTCGCCGGCCTGGGCACATTGCGCCTCATTATGCACATCGGTCAGCACCGGCACGTTATTGGCGCGGGCCACGGATTGCAGCACCTGCAGCCCTTTTTCGATCCCCAGACCGCGCTTGCCCGAAAGCGAGGTGCGGTTGGCCTTGTCGTAGCTTGCCTTGAAGATGAACTGCGCGCCCGCGGCATCGCAGGCCTCTTTCAGGATGCCCGCGACCATCTGGGCGTGATCGTCGCTCTCCAACTGGCAGGGGCCGGCGATCACGGTCAGGGGGCGGTCATTGCCGACAGTCAGATTTCCGATGCGCAGTTGGGTCATGAGGTTACCTGTTCTCTAAGAATGGATGCTGTCAGGGACAACATCAGGTAGATGCCTGCAAAGATAAGAAAAGCCAATATCGTGTTTTCGAACTTGCGCGGGTAGGTGGCCTCATCCGGGGCGACGGGGTTGACCGCGACGGTGAGGTAGCGCACCTGCCGCCCGGCCTCGGTCCGGGCCTGTTCCATTGCGGTTTGCGCGTTTTGCAGGACCATATCGGCGGCCGCCAAATCGGCCTGTGCAAGCTGTGCCGCGACCGCCTGCTGGGCCAGCGAATTTTCGCCTTCGGTGGCGCTGGTCATGCGTTCTCGCAATTTGGTGAGCTGTTCGCGCAGCCGGCGGACATCGCCGCGGGCGCCATCGACCTTGGCCTTATTGGGGCGCTGGTTGTCCAGAAGGGCGGCGAGTTCGAGTTCCTTTTCGATCAACAAGGTCTCGTAATTGGTGATCTGCGTCCGGATCGAGGCGATCATCGCCTCCGGATCGACGTTGTTTTCGACCTGTAGCTTGATCAGCGCCTCCTGCGCGGCACGGCGGTTGGCCTGCGCGGTTTCAAAGCCTGCGAGCGCATCGGCCATGCCGTCGTCGCGTTTTTGCTTGCTCAGGCTGTTGACCCGTTCCTCGGCATAGGTGAGCAGCCGTTGCGAGAACTCCTCGGACACTTGCGGATCGGCGGCGATCACCTCCATGCGGATCACGCCTTCGGTCGGGTCATAGCCGATTTTTACGTTTTTCTTGTAGGCCTTATAGGCTTCTTCATTGCTGGGATTCTCGGGCAGACGCTGGATCGGATCGATGTCCTCGCCCGAGAAATGCGTGCGGAAACCGGCGTCTTCGTCGAGCCGCAGCATGGCGTCTTTGGATTGCAGATAGGCCTGAGTGGCAATGCTGTCGGCGCTGTTGGCGAATTGGGTCGGCAGCAGCCCGCCAAAGGGGCTGGGCCCGCCGGCGCCTTCGTTTTGAATGATCAGGAACTGGCTTTCCGTCGCATACATCGGCGTTGCGATCTTGTAGAAGTAATAGCCCGCCATCAAGGTTGGCAGCATGACAAAGAAGGCCAGACGCACCAGCAGCAACGCGCCTTTCTTGCGGCGGCGGCGCGAGATGTCGCGCTGAATGTCGGAAATCTCGCGTTGGCGCCGCTCGGCCGGGCTGACCTCTGTCGACGGGACGCCGCGGCCCCCCGGGGGGGCTGTCTGGGGCAATTGTATCCGCGCGGCGCCCCGGGCTTTCGTGGCGGGTAGATTGGGTTGATCCGCACGGGCGTCGCCGTCCTGCGGGACCACCAGTTCAAGCATGTTGGACCGTTGAAAAGGATCAATCCCTCTGGCGCGCAACAGGCGCACGGCGTCGAAATCCGAGGTGGGTGCCAGCCCGTGTTTCTGCGCCACGCGCCGGGCCATGCGCAACTGCCGTCCGGTCAGCCCCTCGCGGCGGATCGCGTCGATGTCCTGCTCGCCGGTGACCTCACCCGCCGAAGATACCTCGCCCGCGCGGGACGGGTCGCGGGCAGGCGGGGGGCTTGGTTTGTCCTTTGGGGGTGTCGCCGCCGCGGGGTCTGCTGCCGCGTCGCGCGGCGCAGCTTTGGCCTCGGGCGCGGGGTCGCCCGCCACCGCGCGCAGCTTCCGGTCCGGCTTGGCAGAGGCCGCATCTTTCGCCGCGCCGGTCTCCGCCCGCGGGGCCGCCCCGCCGCCGCCGCTGCTGGCTGCGGGGGGCGGGGCTTTGCGGATGCGGAATTTCCTAGCCTTGGGTTTCGTAGTCATAGAGCTGTTTCGCTTCTTCCAAGGTGTCGAACATATGCAGTTTTCCGTTCACCAATACGGCGGCAGAACGGGCAAATTTTTCAAGGGTCTGCGCCTGATGCGAGACGATAATGATCGTGGTGGTGCGCAGCCGTTCTTGCAGGATATCTCCGGCTTTGCGATTGAATTCAACATCCGTCGTGCCGGGCATGCCCTCATCGATCAGGTAAATGTCAAAATCGAGCGCCAGCATCAGGGCGAATGAAAACCGCGCCCGCATGCCGGCGGAATAGGTGCCAAGCGGCTGGTCGAAATATTCCCCAAGACCGCAAAGCCAGCGGCAGAAACTCTCCACATAATCCGGGTCGAGCCCATAGAGCCGGGCAATGTAGCGCGCGTTTTCCATGGCCGAGACCTTGGTCACCACGCCGCCCATGAAGCCCAGCGGGAAAGAGATATTGCAGCCGCGCCGAATCTCGCCCTCATCCGGTTTTTCAAGCCCGGCCATCATGTTGATCAGGGTCGTCTTGCCGGTGCCATTGGGCGCGAGGATGCCCAGCGAATGCCCCAGTTCCACACGAAAAGACACCCGGTCCAGAATGACCTTGTGCTGGGAGCCTGTCCAAAACGACTTGGAGACATTTTCAAATTCCAGCATTCCTGCTCCGGTTGGGGCTGTCGTGGCTCTGTGGCGCCTCCTTGTAACAGAGGTATGTTAACGACCTATCCACCGATTTTGACAAGAATATGTCGAAATCCCCCTGAAAGCCACCATAGGGGCATCATCCCTCGCTGGTTTCCCGCCGCGCGGGCAAGGGGGGAGCTTTTCGCAAGCCAAAGAGCGGTGCGCGGTCAGTGCAGCTTGGCCAGTCCTTCGCGCGGGGCGTGGTCTTGCACATAGGTGACATTCATCAAGGCAGCCTGAGTGCGGTCACCGTCGATGTTCTGCACCGGGCCCACGGGAACGGCGCTCATCAACCGCAGGCGGGTCATCCAGCGGCTAAAGGCGGCGGGGACGATGCCCAGCACATGGGTGGCCCCCATGGAACAGGCCACGCCGGCCATCTGGTTCATTAACATCCGTTGCACGGCGATGCGGCGGTGGGCCGGCACCGCGGCGGTCAGGAACAGCCGTGTGGCCTCCCAGATGTCGTCGCGCACCGGGGCTTTGAAGAACAGGACATCCTGCGGGATGTCCGGCAGCATCCCCAATTGCGCATCGCGCAGCATATAGCTGTATTGCGCGCAGGTTGAGGTCGTAGGCATCAGCCGCACACCGCCCAGAACCTCGCCATATTCATGCAGCACGATCCAGCGGGCGCGGGGGGTGTCGTATTGATCGAACTCCATGCCATCCACATGGGGCAGATCCCAGCCTTTGGCATCGATAAAGATTTCACGCCGGGCGCGTAAAAAATTAACGAACAATTCACCATGCTCATGCATGTTCAAAAACGACAGCGTCGTGGCTCGAATATAGGGGTTTTGCCGGGCAAGAGCTTCGGGGCTGAACGGGTCTTTGGCAGGGTCCTGGGCCGCAGCGGCCTTCCGCAGGAGGCGTTTATCCTGCTTTTCCAATGCGCTGGCGTCCTGCGGGGTCAGTTCGGGGAGAACGTCTTGCCATGATCTGCCGTGAAAAGTCCTGTCTTGTAAACTCATGCTCCTGCCTCGGCTTCTCGTGTAATTCTGCCTCTTTCCCGGGAGGCTAACCTCTAGTTGCATTAAATAGCCATAGTTCTGTCTCATTTATGTGGGAAGATCGTTCAAAGACCACGTCTCCGATGTGCTTAGATGCTGAAATGTCACATTATTCGGGCGCAATCGCTGGCAGAATGCCATCAAACGAGCAGTCGATCGAAATAAACCGAGAGCGCAATGTCGCAAAAGAAAATGATTTACGGTCCCTCCCATGCCCCAGCCTTGGCCGATGCCACCAAGGTAAAGCAGATGCGCGATTATTCGCAGGTGGGCGTGAATCTGTTCTGGCAGCGCCAGATGATCTTTGCCGCCGCGATCTGCCTGTCCGCCTTCTACTACGAATTATGGCTGGCAATCTCGGCACTTGTTCTGATCGCGATCTCGGAAACCTATGATTACATTCTGTTTCTGAACATCACCCGCTGGCGGGGGCGCAGCCCTCGGCTGGCCAAGATGTTCATGCGGCGAATCTATATCAGCACGGTGCTCAGCGCCGGTGCGATCAGCTATTTCGCCCTTGGCATCGCACTGGAGCAGGGGGCCACGACGCATTTCCTGCCGCTGTTCTTCCTCTTCACGGCGGCCCTCTTTGCCTCGATGAACAATCACCATGTCTTGCCGGTGCTGATGCTGCGCCTGGCGATCTATGGCACGACATTCCTGTTCATCCCGATCTGGGACATCGTCCGAACCGGCGCCGAGATTCAGTCCGAACTTTGGACACAGCTCTTTACGGTTGTGTTCGTCCTTTATTTCATCGTCGATTGCTCGCGCATCTTCCTCAAGATGTACCGCACCAATATGCGCCAGCTTGAAGAGCTGAAGAAAGAGCATGAGAAGACGAAAATCGCCTTTAAGGCGAAGACGGAGTTTGTCTCGACCATCAGCCATGAATTGCGCACGCCGATGACCTCGATCAAAGGCTCATTGGACATGGCCTGCGCAGGCGTCTTGGGGGAGATGACCCCGCAGATGGAGAAAGTGTTGAAGATCGCGCAGCGCAACTCGGCGCGGCTGACCTCCATCATCAACGAGATTCTTGACCTGCAAAAGTTTGAGGCGGGCAAGATCAGTTTCGAGATCGAGCCGCTGGAGGTACAGACCGTGATCGAAGATGCGATTGAGTTGAACCAATCCTTCGCCAGCAATCTCAATGTGACCCTGCGCTATGCAAAACCTTCGGAAAGCGCCGGGATCGCCACCGATGAAAAGCGCTTGCAGCAGGTGATGTCGAATCTTCTGTCCAATGCGGCCAAGTTCTCGCCCGCGGGATCGACGGTCAAGGTTACCTCGCAGGTGCAAAATGGCATGGCGCGGATCAGCGTGATCGACGAGGGCATCGGCCTTGCCGAATCCGAGCGCGAGAAAGTGTTCGATGAGTTTTCGCAGATCGATTCGTCGGACCAGCGGGCCGTGGGTGGCACCGGATTGGGGATGAATATCTCCAAGCGAATCATTGAGGCGCTTGGCGGGCAGATCGATTACTTCAAGAACGAGGGCGCCGGCACCACCTTCTTTATCGATCTGCCGTTGAACGATGGCAAAGGCTGTGAATTGGCCCAAGACATCGCCGTGCGGGAAATCGTGAGCGGCAAGAGCGCGTTAGACAAACCCTCGGAAGAGCGGCCCATCGCGGCGAAATCGGCGGCCTGAAGCCTCGCCCGGGGGCTAGGGCGCCGCGTCTGACCTCCATGCATGCCAAGATAGACCAGCGTCGCGGGCCGCCGCGCCCGATCCGTCCTCCCCTTTTTCTTTCCCCTGACGCGCCTATCTATGCGCCATGAAAGACATCCGAGAAGACCTGCAGGCCTGCCGCCTATGTGCCGAGCGTTTCGCTGTCACGGCCACGCAGCACCGCCCCCGGCCCATTGTCTGGTTCAAACCTAGGGCGCGGCTGCTGATCGCAAGCCAGGCCCCCGGCAAGCGTGTGCATGAGGCAGGCAAACCCTTTTGGGACAACTCCGGCAGCCGTCTGCGCGACTGGCTGGGGCTGGATGAGGCGACATTTTATGACCGCGACCGCGTTGCCATCGTGCCGATGGGGTTCTGTTTTCCGGGCTATGACGCCAAGGGCAGTGACCTGCCGCCGCCGCGGATCTGCGCCCGGACATGGCGCCAGCCGGTGCTTGAGATGCTGCCCGCCCTGCGGCTCACCGTGCTGATCGGAGGCTATGCGATGAAGTATCACCTGCCTGATTTTCGCAATGTGACCGAGGCGGTGGCGGGCTGGCGCGACCATCCGCCGGGGGTCTTTGCCTTGCCTCATCCGTCTTGGCGCAATACCGGATGGTTGAACAAGAATCCCTGGTTCGCGGAAGAGGTCTTGCCCCGTCTGCGTGCCGCCGTGTCCGAGGTGATGAATGACCCAAGAGAAACCTGACGCCACACCGCTGGACGACGCCCATGCTGCGATGATGGCCGCGCCCGAAGATGACGCCGCCCGCCTGCGCTTTTACGAACGCGTCGCGGATGTGGAGCTTTTCATGCTGCTCAAGGAGGAGCCGAAGGGCGATCAGATCAGCCCGGTGTTGCTCGACGACAGCTATGTGGTGGTCTTTGACCGCGCCGCCCGGCTATCGGCCTATGTCGGGGCGGCCTCGCCCTATGTGGCGCTCTCGGGCCGGGCGATTGCGGCGATGTTGGAAGGGCAGCGCCTAGGCATGGCGGTGAACATCGGCGTGGCGCCGTCGGAGATTCTGCTGCCGGCCGAAGCGATGGACTGGCTGCGCAACACGCTGGCCCATGCGCCGGGCGAGGTCGAGGCCGGGATCGACCGGGTGTTCCCGCCGCAGGGGCTGCCCGAGACCTTGATCGCCGCGATTGACGCCAAATTGGCCACGGCCACGGGCATGGCGGCGGGGGCGTTCCTGGTGGGGGTCGAGTATAGCAGCGGCGGGCGCGGGCATCTGCTGGCCTTCGTCGGCGCGATTCCCCGTGCGCAGGACGCGCTGGTGCGGGCCGCCTCTGAGGCGCTGACCTTTTCGGGGATCGAGGCCGGGGCGATGGATGTGGGTTTCTTCGGGCCGAAAGACGCGGTGGTCGAGAGGCTCGCCCGCGTCGGGCTGCGCTTTGACCTACCGCAGATGGAGCCCTTGCAGAACACGCCGCGCATGGCGCCGGGCAGCGATCCGGCGACACCACCGAAACTGCGCTGAGCTTCAGGCTGCGCATGAAAAAGGCGGGCAGGGCCATCACGCCCGCCCGCCTTTCTTCATTCTACTGTGCCGGTCTTAGCGGCGGCGGTCGCGCCGGGCGCTCATCGGTTGGAAAGCCACGCCGACATGGGCTTCGCAATAGGGTTTGCCCTGTTGCACCGGCAGGCCGCAGAACCAGAAATCATCGGTCGCGGGGTCGCCCACGGGCCATTTGCAGGTGCGTTCGGTCAGTTCCATCAAGCCGATCTTCTTGGCCTTCTTCTCCACTTCGCTGACCTTGGCCAGCGCCTCGGGACTGATCTCATTGGCCGAAGGCTGCGGCGGCAGGGGCTGGCCTGCGGGGATGATCTGCTTGCGCGCGGGCAGCTTGGGCGCCGGGGCTGCGGCGGGCTCTTCGGCTTCGGGTTCGGGCGCGGCTTCGACCTCAGGCTCAGGGGCGGCGGCTGCGGCGGGCTTTGGCTTGGCCTCGGCCTTGGGGGCGGCGGGTTTCGCCTTGGCTTCCGGCTTGGCCGTGGCGGCGGCGGCAGGCGCGCCGGCGGTGCGGTTGGACAGGCCCAAACGGTGCACCTTGCCGATCACGGCGTTGCGCGTCACCCCGCCCAGCTCTTTCGCGATCTGGCTGGCGGACTGGCCTTCGCCCCACATCTTTTTCAGTGTCTCTACGCGCTCATCAGTCCAGGACATATGGGGTTCCCCAGTTAAAAAGCGGCCCCCTAGCCCGGACCGCTTTGTCAGTGTATCGGCCCCCATTTTATCTTCTGGGGCCGCAGGTGCAAGCGCCGATCCCTGTGCCGGGCGGCCACATGCGATTGGGGCTTTACGTGGGGGATGAAGCGCGGCTATGCAAGGCCTATGATCAAAAGCGCCACATCTCCTATCCGACGACGCACCGTTCGATAACTGCGCGGCCCCCCGGGGCCTGATCCGCAGCCGATGGGCTGCACCCTTTCAAAAACCACCAAATCCCATTGACCCGGCGCCGACCCCATGCCCTTTTACCGGCGTGACAAGGCCCTCTTTCAAGGACAAGAAAATGATCGCTTCCGTTTTGCCGACCTACAACCGTGCCCCGATGAGCTTTGTCAAAGGCGAAGGCACATGGCTGATCGAAGCGGATGGGCGACGTTTTCTCGACCTCGGGGCGGGGATCGCGGTGAATGCGCTTGGCCATGCGCATCCGGCGCTGGTCAAGGCACTGACCGATCAGGCGCAGGCGCTGTGGCATACCTCGAACCTTTACCACATCCCGCAGCAAGAGGCGCTGGCCGACCGGCTGGTGGCCGAGACCTTTGCCGACACGGTGTTTTTCTGCAATTCCGGCACCGAGGCCTGCGAATTGGCCGTGAAAATGGCGCGCAAGCATTTTCACGACAAGGGCCAGCCCGAGCGGGTTGAGATTATTACCTTCTCCGGCTCTTTCCACGGCCGTTCCTCTGCCGGGATCGCGGCGGCGGGGTCCGAGAAGATGACCAAGGGCTTCGGCCCGCTGCTGCCGGGGTTTGTCCATCTCGACCTAGGGGACAGCGCGGCGCTAAAGGCCGCGATCACCGACAAGACCGCCGCGATCATGGTGGAGCCGGTGCAGGGCGAGGGCGGCATTCGCAGCATTCCCGACGCAGAATTGCAGCAGATGCGCACGCTTTGCGACGAACACGGGCTGCTGCTGATCCTCGACGAGGTGCAATGCGGCGTGGGCCGGACCGGGCGGCTCTTTGCCCATGAATGGGCGGGGGTCACGCCCGATATCATGATGGTCGCCAAGGGCATCGGCGGGGGCTTCCCGCTGGGCGCGGTGCTGGCCACCGAAGACGCGGCAGCGGCGATGACCGCAGGTTCGCATGGCTCGACCTATGGCGGCAACCCGCTGGGCTGCGCGGTGGGCTCGGCGGTGCTCGATATCGTGGCCGAAGAGGGTTTCCTGGCCGAGGTGAACCGCAAAGCCAGCCTGATGCGCCAGCGTCTCGAAGGGCTGGTGGCGGAACATCCCGCAGTCTTTGAAGAAGTACGTGGCGCCGGGCTGATGCTCGGCCTCAGGTGCAAGGTCGCGAACGCGGATGTCGTGGCGGCGGGCTATGACGCGGCGCTGATTACCGTCCCCGCCGCCGACAATGTGATCCGCCTGCTGCCGCCGCTGACCATCAGTGACGACGAAATCGCAGAGGCGCTGCGCCGCCTTGATGCCGTCGCTCGCAGCCTTACCCCGGCATAATTTCCAACCCAGATATTCCTTGGGTTTGGGGCCAATCGGCTCGGCGCCCGCAAGACAGAGACATCCTGATGAACGATTTCCTCGACATCCATGAAACCGACCCGGCCGCGCTGCGGCAGATCATCGACAGCGCCATCGCGATGAAAACCGCGCGCCAGGGCCGTCCGAAAGGCGCGCCGGATGATGAGCAGCCGCTGAAAGATCATATGGTCGCGCTGATCTTTGAAAAACCCTCGACCCGGACGCGTGTGTCCTTTGACGTGGGCGTGCGCCAGATGGGCGGGCAGACCATGGTGCTCTCGGGCGCCGACATGCAGCTGGGCCATGGCGAGACCATCGCCGACACCGCCCGCGTGCTGTCGCGCTATGTCGATATGATCATGATCCGCACCTTTGAAGAAGCCACGCTTCTGGAAATGGCCGAACATGCCACCGTGCCGGTGATCAACGGGCTGACCAACCGCACCCATCCCTGCCAGATCATGGCGGATATTCAGACCTTTGAGGAACATCGCGGCCCGATCAAAGGGCGCAAGGTGGTCTGGTCGGGCGATGGCAACAACGTCTTTGCCAGCTTCGCCCATGCCGCCAAACAGTTCGATTTCGATCTGATCTTCACCGGCCCCGAGCCGCTTGACCCGGAACCGGCGCTCAAGGGGCTTTACAGCATTGAACGCGACCCGCTGAAGGCGGTGGAGGGCGCTGATCTGGTGGTGACCGACACTTGGGTCAGCATGCATGACCCGCAATCCGCCCGCGAACGCCGGCACAACCAATTGCGCGGCTATCAGGTGAACGACGCGCTGATGGGCCGTGCCAAGTCCGACGCGCTTTTCATGCATTGCCTGCCTGCTCACCGTGACGATGAGGCGACGTCGAGCGTGATGGATGGGCCACATTCGGTGATCTTTGACGAGGCCGAGAACCGGTTGCACGCACAAAAGGCGGTCATGCGCTGGTGTCTCGGAACGTGAGCGCCGGCCCCCGTATCGTTGTCGCCGGCGCGGGGGCGGTTGGATGTTTCATCGGCGGCCTGCTGGCCGCGGCGGGCAAGCGGGTGACCCTGCTGGCCCGCCCGCGCATTCAGGCCGAGATCCGCACCCATGGGCTGACCCTGACCGACTTTGGCGGGATGGCCGCCTATCTGTCCCCCGATGATGTGACGCTTACCGGCGATCCGGCCTGCCTGCGCCATGCCGACATCCTGTTGGTCACCGTTAGGTCGCGCGATACCGCCGCCATGGCTGCGCAGATCGCGCAGCATGCCGCGCCGGGCACGCCGGTGGTCAGCTTGCAGGATGGCGTCGACAATCGCGCCCTGCTGGCAGATGCGTTGCCGGGGGTCGACCTGCGTGCGGGGCTGGTGCCCTTTGATATTATGCCGCTGGGGCAGGGCGGCTATCACCGGGCCAGCGGGGGCGATCTGCTGATCGAGCGGGGGCCGATTGATCTGATCGACCCGCTGAGCGTGCCGGGGCTGACCACCGTTGCACGGGGGGATATCGAGGCGCTGCAATGGGGCAAGTTCCTGAGCGACCAGCTGAGCGCCTTGAACGCCCTGAGCGGGCTGCCGCTGCGAAGGCAGCTTTGCGACCGCGACTGGCGCCGCCTGATGGCCGATCAATGGGCCGAAGCCCATGCCGTGTTGCGGGCCGGGGGGATCGAGGCAAAGCTCACCACCCCGCTGCCGCCGCGCCTGATGCCCATGGGGCTGCGCATGCCGACGCCCCTGTTCACGCGCCTCGCCGCGCGGATGCTGGAGATTGATCCGCAGGCGCATCGACCGATGGCGCAAGACCTCGCCGCCCGCCGCCCGACGGAGATCGACGCGCTACAGGGGGAGGTGCAGCGGATGGGGCAGGCTTTGGGCCGGGCGACCCCGGTCACGGATATGGTGCTGCGGGTGATGGGCTGGGCCGAACTTGCGGGTGAAGGACTGCCGCATCTGCCGGTCACCGCCCTGCGCGCAGAGATCGCGGCAGGGCAGCGCTAGACAAAAGAAAAGGCGCCGCAGCGCCTTCTCTCAGTTCACCAGCGTATTCAGCACCCAGAAGACGATGCCCGACAGCAGCGCAGCGGCAGGCACGGTGATCACCCAGGCCGCGACGATGGTCATGAAATGCGAGCGGCGCACCAGCTTGCGGCGGCGGCGTTCTTCGACCGCGATGCGCTTGACCTCGCCGCTTTTGCCGCCGATCTGACGCAGCCGCCGTTCCATATGCCATTCGCGGTAAAAGCCGACGCCAAAGACCCCGCCCACGGCGATATGGGTGGAGGAGACAGGCAGGCCCAGCCAAGAGGCCACGATCACCGTGATCGCCGCCGAGAGCGCCACACAATAGGCGCGCATCGGGTTCAGCTTGGTGATCTGGCTGCCCACCATGCGGATCAGTTTCGGGCCAAAGAGGAACAGGCCAAAGGAGATGCCGAAAGCGCCGATGATCATCACCCAGGTCGGGATATTCACCTTATCCTCAAAGCCGCCAAATTCGCTGGCATGGACGATGGCCGCCAGCGGGCCGACCGCATTGGCCACGTCATTCGCCCCATGCGCAAAGCTCAACAGCGCCGCCGACAGCACCAGCGGCAGGCCAAAGAGGATCTTGACCGAGCGGTTGCGGTTCTCCATGCCTTCCGACTTTTGCCGGATCAGCGGGGCCGAGATGGCATAGGTCACCAGACCCACCACAAGACCGATGATCAGCGCCATGGGCATGTCGATGGCGATGATCTTTTTCAGACCTTTCAGCGCCAGATAGGCGGCAAAGACCCCGGCCATGATCCCCACCAGCACCGGCACCCATGTGCGCGCGGCGGCGATCTTGTCGTCCTGATAGATGATGCGCGCCTTGATGAAGGCGAGGAACATCGCCGCCACGGCGCCGCCCAAGACGGGGGAGATCACCCAGCTGGCGGCGATCATGCTCATTGAGCTCCAGTTCACCACGCCAAAGCCCGCCGCGGCGATGCCGGCCCCCATGACGCCGCCCACGACGGAATGGGTGGTCGAGACCGGCGCGCCGACCCATGTGGCAAGGTTCACCCAAAGCGCCGAGGAAATGAGCGCGGCCATCATGGCCCAGATGAAGATGCGGTTGTCCGCCACACTGGCCGGGTCGATGATGCCTTTGGAGATGGTCGAGACCACATCGCCCCCCGCCAGCAACGCACCTGCGGATTCGCATAGCGCCGCGATGACAATGGCGCCGCCCATGGTCAGCGCATTGGCACCCACCGCCGGCCCCATGTTGTTGGCCACGTCATTGGCGCCGATGTTCACCGCCATATAGGCGCCGAAAACAGCCGCCGCGATGACGACATAGCTTGAAGGGGTCTGGCCAAAGAACACCGCCGCGACCGCCCCGGCCACCACGATAAAGGCCAGCGCAATGCCCGGACCGACAAGCGGGCGGGCAACATAGGTGGCGGCCAATTCGACCTGTGAAATACGGTTAAGGTCTTTGTCCAGTGTCTTCCACTGGCTGCCTTGCGGTTCATTCGCCATGCTGTCGTGATCCCTCAAAAGGTCGCTTTGTACCGACTTGAGGTGGCATAACGATGCCTTTGGCGCAAGCTGTTCTGTCGCAAAACGGCCAATGCGCCCTCGGGTCAACCTGAGGTTGGTGCGGCGGAAAACCTGCGATAAACGGCAGGCCAGAGGGGCGCGGCCTGCGGTTCCGGCTTAGCCAAAGGCGCTGAGAATGGCCTTGAGATCAGGCTCATCCACCAATTCGGCGGCTTCCTGCGGCGTGAACCACGCCCGCTTGCGCATGCTCGCATCCGGGTAGTCTTCGCTCAGATCGCGGACGCGGGTCAGATAGACCTGTGTCGTGACCGGCACGGTCAGCCCTTCGCCCAGGCCTTTGTCATATTCAAAGATCCCCATCGGCTCGGTCTCGATGTCGGCCTTGGTCACCCCGGCCTCTTCCCAAGCCTCTTGCAAGGCGGCACCCGCACCATCAAGCCCGTCGATGGGCCAGCCCTTGGGCATGATCCAGCGCCCTGTGTCGCGGCTGGTGATCAGCAGCACCTTCTTGCCCGCCTCCGTGTCGCGGTAACACAGGGCGGCCACTTGCACCCGCTTGGGGCGTTTGAAGATCGGCAGAACCATGTCCTGCCATGCACGTTTAAAAACATGATTCATGAACTAACTAAGCCTCGGTCGGGTGTTTTTCTTGTTATGCTTGCATTATATAGTATTTCCCGACGCAAATCAAACTGTTGCGCTGCACGTCGGAAGCGGTGACGGTGTGACCCGGCAAGAGATGAGGCATGGTTGATATGACACATGGCACGCAGGCCAAGACAGAAACGGCAGAAACGGGCAGGGCGGACATCGGCGTTTACGGGCTCGGCACCATGGGATCGGCGCTGGCGCTCAACCTTGCAGACAGGGGATTCAACGTCGCCGTCAGCAACCGCGAGGCCGAGTGGATTGCGCCATTTCTTGCCGAAGCAGGCCCGCTGGCCGCGCGGCTGACCGGGGCCGAGCGGCTTGAGGATTTCGTCGCCGCGATCACCCCGCCGCGCAGCATCCTCTTCATGATCCCCTCCGGCGCGCCGGTCGATGCGATGATCGAGGCGATCAAACCCCTGTTGGGGACGGGCGACACAATCATCGACGGTGGCAACGCCGATTTTCACGACACCCGCCGCCGCAGCGCCGAGCTTGAAGGCACGGGGCTGCATTTCGTCGGCATGGGCGTCTCGGGCGGGGAGGCGGGCGCGCGCAACGGCCCCTCGATGATGGTTGGCGGCAGCGAGCATTCCTGGCAGCAGTTCCAACCGATGGCCGAGGCGATTGCCGCGCGGTTCAACGGCGCGCCCTGTGTTGCGCATCTTGGCCCCGATGGGGCGGGGCATTTCGTGAAAACGGTGCATAATGGCATCGAATATGCCGATATGCAGATGATTGCCGAGGTCTATGGGCTGCTGCGGGATGCCGGCGGGCAGGGGGCTGTCGAGATCGGCAACCTCTTTGCCGACTGGCAGAAAGGGCCGCTCAGTTCCTATTTGATCGAGGTTTCCGCTGCGGCGCTCTTGTCGGTCGATAAACAGACCGGCGCGCCGATGGTCGATGTGATCCGCGATCAGGCCGGGCAGAAAGGCACCGGCCGCTGGACCCTGATCGAAGCGCTCAAGATGGGCCAGTCGGCCAATACGATCGAGGCCGCCGTCGGCGCGCGGGGCTGGTCGAGCGAGAAATCCGTGCGGATGATGGCCGCGCCGCTCTTGCCCGAAGGTGTGCAGGATGCGCCTTTGCCAGAGTCGGGGGATCTGGAGCAGGCGCTGCTGGCCGGGCGGATTATCGGCCATGCGCAGGGGTTTCGTATTCTCACGGCGGCCTCCGCCGAATTTGACTGGGGGCTCGACCTCGCGCGGATTTCCGAGATCTGGCGCGCGGGCTGTATCATCCGCTCGGCGCTCTTGGACGAGTTTGCCGATGCCTTTCGCGGCGAGCTGCCCGGCGGTCACCTGATCCTCGCCCCCGCCATGCGCAAACGTCTGGAAGAGAGCATCCCGGCGCTGCGCCGGGTGGTGGCGGCAGGGGCGCTTTTGGGGGTGGCCCTGCCAGCGCTTTCGGCGGCGCTGGCGTGGTATGACAGCATGCGCCGGGCGCGGGGCACGGCGAATATGATCCAGGCGCAGCGGGATTTCTTTGGCGCGCATGGGTTTGAGCGGACGGAAGGTGAAGGCAAGTTCCACGGGACGTGGAATCCGCTGCCGTAAGAGCGCCCGTGGCCGCAGCATAAAGTGGCAGGAATTAAGGTCTGGATCGCCGCCCCGCGGGCTGGCAATGGCCCTCGTCACGTCTTGGCAAATGGGTCCACCGGATAGGTCACCCCGGCCAGATACAACCCCTGCGGCGGGCACACCGGTCCGCAAGCGGCCCGATCCCGCGCCGCCAGCGCTGCCGCCATATCTGCCAGGTTCCAAGAACCCGCCCCCACACGCTCCAGCGACCCGACAAAACTGCGCACCTGATTGTGCAGGAAGGACCGCGCGCGCACGTCGAAGTGATACTCCACCCCGCCCGCGGTCTCGACCTTGGTGACATCCAGCCGGTCCAGCGTCTTGACCGGGCTTTCGGCCTGACAGATGGTCGAGCGGAAGGTGGTGAAATCATGCTGCCCGACCAATAGATCCGCCGCGGCCTGCATTGCCTCTACATCCAGCGGATGTTTGATCTGCCACACCAGCCCCGCCTGATGCACCGCCGGGGCGCGGCGGCTCAGGATGCGAAAATGGTAGCGCCGCTCGCGGGCCGAGAAACGCGCGTGGAAATCCTCGGGCGCCAGCACACAGTCGGTGATCGCGATGGGCTGCGGTTTGAGATGGTAATTCAGCGCCTCGCCCAAGCGAAAGGGCGACCAATCCCGCGTCATGTCACAATGCGCCACCTGGCCCAGACCATGCACCCCGGTATCGGTGCGACCGGCGGCGGCGATGGTATGCGCGCCGGGCTCCAGCCGCGCCAGAGCGGCCTCGATCGCGCCCTGCACTGTGGGCTGGTCAACTTGGCGCTGCCAGCCGTTAAAAGGCGCGCCGTGGTATTCGATTTTCAGGGCATATCTGGGCATGAACCGGGCCTTAGCGCGGGCGGGCGCTTCTGGCAATCCCCGCCCGCCAGCCCTATGTTAGCGGCAAAGATAAAGAGTAGGGCGCAGCTTTGGGTATTACGGGCATTGCCGACGGCATCTGGCGGCAGTTTGAGAATGTCACCGACACGGTGGGCGAGACGTTTTTCGAGCCGGTCATCCGGCTCGGCGTCACCGGGCTCGCGCGGTCGGGCAAGACGGTTTTCATCACCTCGCTGGTTGCCAATCTGCTGGATCGGGGGCGGATGCCGGGGCTGCTCGCGGCCTCGGAAGGGCGGATCGAGGCGGCGTTCTTGCAGCCCCAGCCCGATGATACCGTGCCGCGTTTCGACTATGAGAACCACCTCGCCGCGCTGACCGGCAAGACCCCGCATTGGCCGGAAAGCACGCGGGCGATCTCGGAACTGCGGCTCTCGCTCAAGGTGCGGCCCAATGGGCTGCTGGCCGGGTTGCAGGGGCCGCGCACGCTGCATCTTGATATCGTGGATTACCCCGGCGAATGGCTGCTTGATCTGGCACTGCTGGATCTGAGCTATGCCGACTGGTCCGCGCAGGTGATCGAACGCATCGCAAGCCGTGAAGAGGCGGCGGGCTACCGGGCCTTGGCCGAGCAAACCGACCCCCATGCGGAACTTGACGAGACCACCGCCCGCAAGCTCGCCGACAGCTTTGCCGCCTATCTGCAAACCGCCCGCAAGAACGGCTATTCCGACTGCACGCCGGGCCGGTTCCTGCTGACCGGAGACCTTGCCGGCTCGCCGGTGCTGACCTTCGCGCCGTTGCCCGGCTCGGACGGCGCGCCGCGCAAATCGCTGATCCGCGAGATGGCGCGGCGGTTCGAGGCCTATAAGAAACAGGTGGTGCAGCCCTTTTTCCGCGATCATTTCTCGCGCATTGACCGGCAGGTGGTGCTGGTCGATGCGCTTGGCGCGATCCACCAGGGGCCGCGCGCGGTGGAAGACCTGCGCGGTGCCATGGCCGATATTCTGGGCGCGTTCCGCCCGGGGACGAATAATTTTCTCACCACCCTGCTGCGCGGCAAGCGGGTCGAGAAAATCCTCTTTGCCGCCACCAAATCCGACCATTTGCACCACAGCCAGCATCCGCGGCTCAGCGGCATCATGCAGGCGCTGATCCGCGAGGCGCGCGACCGGGCGCAATATGCCGGCGCGGGCACGCGGGCCATGGCCATTGCCAGCCTGCGCGCCACGACCGAAGACGTGATGACCCATGGCGGGGAGCAGCTTGACGTGGTGCGCGGCACCTTGCTGAACGCGGATGACACCCGCGGGCGGCAGGCGGCTTTCTACCCCGGGGAACTGCCCGACGACCCGGCGCATCTGCTGACGCCCGCGCGGCAGGGCGCGCAGGAATGGCTGGGGGCGGACTACCAGATCATGCGCTTTGCCCCGGGGGTGCTGGACCTGCGCCCCGGTGACGGGCCGCCGCATATCCGGCTCGACCGGGCGGCGGAATTTCTGATCGGGGACCGGCTATGAGCGCGGTGCGGACACGGCCCGCCACCCTGCGCGCGGCGCAGCCGCTGGACGCCGGGGCGGTGGGAGAGATCATGACCGACTTTGCCCGCGATACCAAATGGTTGCCGCGCATCCATAGTGCCGCCGAAGACATTGCCCATGCCGATGCGATGATCGCGCGGGGCTGGGTCACGGTGGCCGAACAGGACGGTCAGATCGCGGGTTTCGCCGCCTGCGCGGGCCGGGATCTGGACGCGCTTTATGTGGCAGAGCAGGCCCGGGGCCAGGGGGTCGGCTCGGCCCTGTTGGAGCGGCTCAAGGCGACACGCCCGGCGCTGACCTGCTGGACCTTTCAGGCCAATGCCCCCGCCATTGCCTTTTACCAGCGGCATGGGTTTTCAACGACGGCTCAGAGCGACGGCAGCGGCAATGACGAAGGGCTGCCGGACCTGACATTGCATTGGCAAAGGGAGGCCGCGTGATGGCCCGAGGACCGATCCTGTTCGATCTCGAAGACGACAGCAAACCGCAGCCCTCGGTCGCAGAGGCGCAGCCGGTGCCGGATATGGAGCTTGAAACCCCTCCGCCCAAGGGTCAGGCGATGCAGATCGCGGCGCAATTGGCGGCGCGCAAACCGTCGAAACTGCTGCGTCTGTTCTGGGCGCTGGCCGGGGCGCTGATCACCGCGCTGGTATCGATCGCGGCATGGACATTCGTGACCGATCTGATGGGGCGCTATCCGCTGCTCGGCTGGGCCATGACCCTGCTGCTGGGGGCGTTTTTGCTGGTGCTGGCGCTGCTTTGTCTGCGCGAATTGGCCGCCTTTGGCCGGTTGGCGCGGCTGGACGGGCTGCGCCATGACGCCGGCGAAGCGCTGGCGCAGGGCGACCTGGCCGCCGCGCGCAGCGTGACCGACCGGCTGGAGATGCTTTACAAACACCGCGAGGACACCCGCTGGGGGCGCGACAGGTTGGCCGAGCTGCGCGGCGATCAGTTTGATGCGGAAGCCCTGATCGGATTGGCCGAACGCGAAGTGCTGGCGCCTCTGGACCGGGCCGCCACCCGCGAGGTCGAGGTCGCAGCCCGGCAGGTTGCGGCGGTCACGGCGCTGGTGCCGCTGGCCCTGGCCGATGTGGCTGCTGCGCTGAGCAGCAATCTGCGGATGATCCGGCGGATTGCGGAAATCTACGGCGGGCGCTCGGGCTTTTTCGGCTCTTGGCGGCTGACCCGCGCGGTGCTGTCGCATCTGGTGGCGACGGGGGCTGTCGCGGTGGGCGATGATCTGATCGAGCCGCTTTTGGGCGGCTCCCTCGTCGCGAAACTCAGCCGCCGCTTTGGCGAAGGGCTGGTGAACGGGGCGCTCACCGCAAGGGTCGGGGTGGCGGCGATTGAGGTTTGCCGGCCCTTGCCCTTTGCTCGTGAGAAACGCCCCGGCGTGCGCGGGATCATCAAGCGCGCCCTGACCGGGGTTTTCGGGAAAGAGTGAGCCGCTAGACGGCGGCAGCCTCGCGAATGGCCCGCAGGGGATGCTGGACCAGCCCCTGCCATGGGGCAACCGCCAGCCCCGGCAGATAGCCCCATTCCCGCGCCAGAGCGGCCTGCGCCTCGGTCAGGGGCGTGGCGCCGTGATAGGGCAGGTTGCCATCCGCCACCGCTTCGGGGGGCGGGGCTTCGGGCAGGTCGAGAAAGGCTGCGATGCGGCGCAGGGCCTGCGATGGGTCTGCGACAATGTCTTCGTAGCGCAGGATCATCACCGCATGAAGATAGGGCAGGTCTTGCGCCAATTGCGCCTGTGCCGCCAGCCAATGGTCAATGAGCGCCGGCGCGGGGGCCTCGACCCATGAGGCCACGGAGGCCGCGACCGCTTCGGGGTGGCGCAGCACCACGATAAACTGGGCCATGGGAAAAAGCTGCTGCATCAGCCGCATGCGCGTCAGATTGACCGGGGATTTCTCGATCCGCCAGCGCAGGTCGGGCGCGAACCAAGGCGCCCAATCATGCTCAAGCCTTTGCCGGGTTTCGAGGCTGTTCAGCAGGTGTGTTTCGGTCAGATGCTCTGCCGGGTTGGTGGCGAAATGCATGGGCCGGCCCGACTGGGCGGTATGGGCGATGGCCCCTTGCAGATAGACCCCCTCATTCTCGGGCGCGGCGGAACCGGTGATGCCGCCCGCGCCGGGCAGGGCATTGGCCAGGCGATTAACCAGCGACGTTCCCGAGCGATGCAATCCGCCAATAAACAGATAGCGCGGCGGCCTCTTTGGGTTGGTCATCTGGGCAATTCTTCGCAGGGCTTGGGGCAGGGATCGCAAAAGACCTAGCGTGGTTTGGCGCGGCTTCCACCCTTCTGGGCGTTAACATTTGTTATCGGAACGTATCCGGCCCGAACGGGGCTTCCCCACCGTAAGGAGACCCGTTTCATGTTCATTTGCCACATCGCTCTGGGGGGCTGTCTGACAGCTCCGAATGTCAACTATGGGGTGACGGAAGATACCGGCGGCCATATTGCCTATATCCTTGGCGCGGCCCGCGCGCAGGCGGCGCGCAGTGACGTGAAGAAGGTGCAGATCGTTACCCGCGCTTTTGAAGACGCCTCTTTGGGGTCGGTCTATGCGCAGACCGATCAGCAGGTCGGTCGCGGGTTGTCGATCCGCCGCCTTTGGACGGCGCAGCGGGGCTATCTGAGCAAGGAGAACCTCGCTGCTGAAATCCCCGCTTTGACCGAAGCCTTTCTGGCCGATCTTGCGGCGACGGCGCGCAAGCCGGATGTGCTCCATGCGCATTTCGCGGATGCGGCGGAACTGGCGCTGGCGGCGCGGGCGCGTTTCGGCATTCCGGTGATCTATACGCCGCATTCCCTGGCCTTGAGCAAATCCTGCGCAGTGGTGGACGAACAGCGCGTGGCGGCCGAGCGCCGCGCCTTGACGCAGGCGGATGCGGTGGTGCTCTCCTCGCGCGATGAGGCCGAACATCAGGTTGCTGCCTATGGCGATGACGCGCAGGCGCGGGTGCACCGGGTCTCGCCGGGGGTCTCGCTGCGGCGTCCGGCCACGCAGGGCGCGGGACGGGCTTTGCTGGCCGATAGGCTGAGCGATCCTGACCGCCCGATGCTGCTGGCCGTGGCCCGTCCGGTGGCGCGCAAGAACCTGTCAACGCTGGCGCGGGTCTATGCGAAGAGCCTCGAGCTGCAGGCGCGGGCGAACCTTGTGATCTTGGCCGGGCAGCATGGCGATCCGTTGCAAGCCAATGCCGAGGCGCGGCGGGAATTGGACCAGTTGCGCCGTCTGCTCGGGGGCGAAAACCTGCGCGGCAAAGTGGCGCTGCCGCCGCAGCATACGCAGGCCGATGTGGCCGCGCTCTACGAAGGTGCGGCGCAGAGCGGCGGGATATTCGTGAACCTTGCCCTGCATGAACCCTTTGGCCTGACCATGCTGGAGGCCGCCTCCCATGGGGTGCCGGTGGTGGCAACGCAGGAGGGTGGCCCGGCGGATATCGTCGCTGACCTTGGCCATGGCATCTGCGTGCCGCCGCGCGATGAACCCGCGATTGAGGCGGCGGTCCTGCGCTTGCTGGATGACCCCGCGCTCTGGAAGGACGCCGCCCGGGCCGGCAAGGCGCATGTGGCGCGCTATGATTGGTCGCAATGGGCCGCGCAGGTGCAGCTGATCTGTCAGGAAATCCAGCGCCCCCAGCCAACCCGCCGCGCGCCGGTGATGCTGGCCAGTGACATCGACAACACGCTCACCGGCTGTGTCCCCTCTGCCGGGCTGTTTCGCGGCTGGGTCACGCGCGATGCGCCGCTTTTCGCGGTGGCGACGGGGCGGTCCTTGCCCGAAGCGCGCCGTGTCCTGCGCGATTGGGACCTGCCGATGCCGGAGGTCTTTATCACCTCGGTAGGGACCGAGATTTATCTGCCGGATGCCGAGGGGCGCCTCTGTTTCGATATGGCCTTTGCCCGCAAGCTCGACGCCTCATGGCGCCGGAGCCATGTGTTGCGGGCGCTGCAGGACTTCGGCTTCGACTGGCAGCCCGCGATCGAACAGCGGCGCTGGAAGCTGAGCGGCTTTGGCACGGCCCGGACCGTGCGGCGGCTGCAGCGGCATTTGGACCGCCGGGGCGTGGTGGCCCAGATCATCGCGTCCCATGGGCGGATGATTGACGTGCTGCCGGTGGCGGCGGGCAAGGGGCCGGCGGTCTGCGCGGTTGCGAAACGCTTGGCCGTGCCGATGGATCAGGTGGTGGTTGCGGGCGACAGTGGCAATGACTTTGACATGTTGCAGGCGGTCGAGGCCGGCCCCGGGCGTGGCATTCTGGTTGGCAATGCGATGGACGGGATGCGCGAACGGCTCAGGGGCACCCGGCTTTATCACGCGCGGGCGGCGCATGCGGCGGGGGTGCTGGAAGGGTTGGAGACCTTTGGCTTTGCCCGAAACGCCATAGACGCCGACAGCAAGCTGGTCGCGCAATGACCCGGCCGATCGGATATTTCGTGCATCATCAGGGGCGGGGCCATGCGGAACGTTGTGCCGCGGTGGTGAATGCCTTGCCCGCCGCGCAGCCGGTGACGGTGTTTTCTGCCCGGCCCGATATGTTTCCCGCCTTCACGCGCCCGGTTGAGGTGATCGCCTTGCCCTCGCTTTTCGAAGCCACGGGGGAGGAGGATATCAACGACCACACCGCCGCCCCCGAAACGGTGCATTGCGCGCCATTGGGCTGGCCCGGCATCCGCCGCGCCATGGCCCGGCTCGCCGCTTGGTTCGACAGCGCGAACCCGGTCCTGATGATCAGCGACGTCTCGGCGGAAGTGGCGCAGCTGGCGCGGCTCTGCTCGGTGCCGCATGTCAAAGTCTTGCAACATGGGCTGCGCGACGATCCGGGGCATCAGGCGGCCTATGACGGGGCGGTGGGGCTGCTCTGTCCGGCGGCGCGGGCCTTGGCCCAGCCGGATTGGCCGGAGCGGCATTTGGCGAAAACCCATTTCGCAGGCGGTCTGGGGGTGGATGTGCAGCGCCCCGATGCGAGCCGGCGCGCGGCCGCGCGGGCGGCGCTTGGCGTGCCCGCCGATCAGCGGCTGGTCGTCGTGATGTCGGGCGGCGGTGGCACGGGCTTTGCCTCGGCGCCCTTTGGAATTGCCGCGCGGGCGATGCCGGAAACCGCTTTCATCACCATCGGGCAGATGGCGCGGGATTGGCACGCGACGGAGCCTGCGAACCTGCAACATCACGGCTGGGTCGAGAACGCCGCCGATTACCTCGCCGCCGCCGATATGGTTGTGGCCTCGACCGGCAATACCACCTGTCACCAGATCCTCGCCGCCGAGAGCCCTTGGCTCGCGGTGCCGGAATGGCGCTATTTCGATGAGCAGGTCGAGAAAGCCCGCGCCCTCGACCGCGCGGGTGCGGCGCATCATCTGCCCCGCTTTCCGGCCTCGGCAGGCCAGTGGCGCGCGGCGATGGCGGAGACCTTTGCCCGCCATGATCCGCTGCGCCAACGCGCCTTGGTCGACGAAGAGGCCGCGGCAGGAACTGCCCTTTGGCTGGCGGGTTTAACCCAAAAGCTGCTTTCCAAAACAACGCATAAAACAGGAGATTTAAATGACGTCGTTCACCCCATCCGCGCCTGAAGAAACCAAGGTCAGCGCCCTGACGCTCGCCCGCGGGCGGGACGCGCATCTGCGCAATGTGATCCTTGGGCTGACCCGCCAGACCCGGCAGCCGGATGAACTGGTCATCGGGGTGATGCAGGACAGGCTTTACAGCGATCTGCCGCAGACGGATTTCCCGATCCGGCAGGTGCAGGTCAGGGGCAGCGAATTGCCCCTTTCACGGGCGCGCAACACCGTGGCAGAGGAGGCGTGTGGCGCCTGTCTGGTCTTTCTCGACGTCGATTGCATCCCTGCGCCGGACCTGATCGAGGATTACGTGGGCTATGCCCTCCCCGGAAACGGGTTGATCATGGGCGAGGTCAATTACCTCCCCGCCGGCACCGCGACCGACGGCTGGACCTACCCCGAGCTTGAGGCCGTGGCGGTGCGCCATTCGGACCGTCAGGGGCCACCCGCCGAAGGGTTGAAACGTTGCAATGACTACCGCTGCTTCTGGTCGCTGAACTTTGCCATTCACCGCGATGATTGGAACCGTTCGGGCGGCTTTGATGAGCGTTTCACCGGCTATGGTGGCGAAGACACGGATTTTGGCCGCAACCTGGACGAACGCGCCGTGCCGATCCACTGGGCCAAGGGCGCGAAGGTGTTTCACCAGCATCACCCCCATTGCATGCCGCCGATCCATCATATCCCGTCGATCCTGCGCAATACCGAGATCTTTGCCGAGAAATGGGGCCACCGCACGATGAACCACTGGCTGACCGCCTTTCGCCTGATGGGGCTTGTCGACACGGATGGCGACGCGCTGGTGCAATTGCGCGAACCGGATGCCGAGGATTTCGCCCTCTGCGAGCAGCAGTCGGACCAGCCCTATGCCAATACGGCGCGGGTGCTGCGCTATCTGCGGGGCGAGGAAAGGATCGCGGCGGAATGACCCTGCGCATCGCCATTGTCGGCCATATCCGCCATCCCATCGCAGCGCCGTTCAAAGGGGGGATGGAGGCCTTTACCCATGCGCTGGCGCGGATGCTGGCGGCGCGAGGGCATGAGGTGACCCTGTTGGCCAGTGGCGATAGTGCAGCGGGGCTGCCGCCGGGGGTGACGCTGCTGCCTATTTGCGAGGCGCATTATGATGCCCGCTATCCTTGGCACGAGTATCACGGCACCGAGGTGCTGAATGACCACCTTGATGAATGCTATGCCCGCGCGGCCCGGCTGCTGCTCGAAGGCCGGTTTGACGTGGTGCACAACAATGCGCTGCACCGTTTCCTGCCCCGGCTGTCCCGCGCCAGACGGGTGCCGATGGTGACCTCTTTGCATATCCCCCCCTTCAAGGTTCTGCGCCGCGCGGTCACCGATGGCAGCGCGCCTTGGCATTTGACCACCGTCGTGTCCGAGCGCCAGCGCGGCATCTGGTATCCCGAAGGGGCGCCCGCCACGGCCCATGTCGTCCACAATGGCATCGACCTCGCCCATTGGCGGCAGGGCGGCGTGGGGGACGGCAGCGCCGTCTGGGCCGGTCGGATCACCCCCACCAAAGGCACCCATCTGGCCGCCGAGGCGGCGCAATTGGCGGGCGTGCCGCTGCGCATCTATGGCGCGATCGAACATCGGGACTATTTCGAAGAGGCGGTGAAACCGCATCTCCATGGGGCGGTCGACTATGGCGGGCATTTGGACACCGCTGCGCTGGCCGATGCCTATGGCCGCGCCTCGGTCGCGCTTTTCACCCCGCAGTGGGAGGAGCCTTTCGGCCTCGCCGCGGTGGAGGCAATGGCGACCGGGCTGCCGGTGGCCGCAACCCCCCATGGCGCGGTGGAGGAGGTGATCGGAGAGGCCGGGGTGATTGCCTGCGACGATACCGCCGAGGCTTTGGCGCAGGCGCTTAAACAGGCGCTGACCATCCCGCCGGCGCGCCCCCGGGCGCGGGTTGAGCGCCTGTTTGACGCGGATCACATGGTGACAAGGTTCGAGACGCTCTATCGTCGTGCCGTTGCCGCGCGTCACAGCCAGTTGGCGCAGAGAACCTACCCCGATTTTGCCTTCCGCGTGGAAGCGCAGCCGCGGGCGAGCGCTGCGGCAGGCTAAAGGGCCGGCTCAGGCATATAGAGATAGGCCCCGTCAAAATTGCCCATCTTGAACAGGGCTTTGCGGTCATGGATCGTCAGCTTGCCGCCCGCCACGGTGCAACAGCCATGCTCGCGCAGATCGCGCAGGGTGCGGCTGACATGCACCGAGGTCAGCCCGGTGGCATCTGCGATATCGGCCTGCCGGAGCGAAAACGGCAGGATGTCCCGCTCTTCGGCGAAGGCGGCGGTCATCCGGGCGTCATATTCACAGAGGAAATTCGCCACCCGCGCCAAGGCCCGCATCGCGCTGTTGCGCATCACCCAATGCCGGTGGATCGACGCATCGACCAAGGTCATCAACCAGAGCTTGCGCGCAAGTTCGACATTGCCATTCAGCAGACCTTGCAGGGCGTCATGGCTGATCTTGCCCACCCGAGAGGCGGTGAGCGACACCACATCATGGTCCAGACGCTTGAGCGGGAAGGCATGGAGATCGACAAATTCGCCGGGAAATTGCAAGGCCACCACGGTGCTGCGCGCGCCCTGCCCATGGGGCACGCTGCGGGCCACCAGACCGTCGAGCAGCAGCAGGCTGTGGTCCAACAGATCACCGCGGAGGCTGACAACATCGCCCGCCGCATATTCACCCTGCACGGCCAGCAGGGGTACGAGCATTTCCCATTGTGCCGCGCTAAGGTGATTGACCATGCCCGCAGGCTTGACGGTCGCATCTGGAGAGGGGCGTTGTTCGATTTCCACGTTCAGGCCTTTCCACCCATCAATATAGTCGCGATTTCCATAATGTCGGGGGCCGCGCTTTAAGTCGTCAAGTAATGCCGCGCATCATGCTGTTTTAACCGACTAATTCAAGAGTGCGGGGGAGAGGCTTAAAAAATGTTAAACGGGTTCCGGGGCGGTTTTACGGCGGCCTGCGCGGCCGCGCGCGGTCAGACGGCCCCTGGGCCGCCCGCCTGCCGGGGGGCTTGTCGGGGCAGGGGGGGCTGTTTATAAGCGGGCCCATGACACGCCTCACCGCGCTCATTATTCGAATTATATCCCCGGCGCTCTGATCCATTGAGACGCCGGGCCGAGGTGTTTGAGCCGCTCGCACCGAACCAGAGTGAATAACCCCCCATATGCCTGAAGGACGCCCCCCATGTGCGCCGAGACCCCCGACTATAAAGCCACGCTGAACCTGCCCAAGACCGATTTCCCCATGCGCGCCGGACTGCCCAAACGCGAGCCCGGCTGGCTGGACCGCTGGCAGAAGATCGGCGTCTATGACCGGCTGCGCGAAAAGGAGGGGCGGGAGCCTTTCACGCTGCATGACGGCCCGCCCTATGCCAACGGCAACCTGCACATCGGCCACGCGCTGAACAAGACGATCAAGGACATGATCGTGCGTTCCCACCAGATGATGGGCTATGACGCGCGCTACATCCCCGGCTGGGACTGCCACGGCCTGCCGATCGAGTGGAAGATCGAAGAGCAGTACCGCAAGAAGGGCCGCGACAAGGATCAGGTGCCGATCAACGAATTTCGCGCCGAATGCCGCGACTTTGCCGCCAAATGGGTCGATGTGCAGCGCGAGGAGTTCAAGCGCCTCGGCATCACCGGCAATTGGGAAAACCCCTATCTGACGATGGATTTCCACGCCGAGCGGGTCATCGCCGAGGAATTCATGAAGTTCCTGATGAACGGCACGCTCTATCAAGGCTCCAAGCCCGTGATGTGGTCGCCGGTGGAAAAGACTGCGCTGGCCGAGGCCGAGGTCGAGTATCACGACAAGGAAAGCCACACCGTCTGGGTGAAGTTCAACGTCGTCGGCACGGAAAGTGACCTCGACGGTGCGAAGGTCGTGATCTGGACCACAACGCCCTGGACCATGCCGTCGAACAAGGCCGTGGTTTATGGCGAGGGCATCTCCTACGGCCTCTATGAGGTGACCGCGACACCGGAGGAATGCTGGGCCAATGTCGGTGATCGCTATCTGCTGGCCGACGATCTGGCGGCGGATGTGCTGGGACGGGCGCGGCTTGAGGATGGCATGTGGCGGCGGGTGCGCGGCGTGACCAATGACGAGCTCGCCAACATCTCGCTCCAGCACCCGCTGGCCGGGGCCGAGGGCGCGGAGGGCGAATGGGACGATCTGCGCGATTTCCGTGCCGCCGACTTCGTGACCTCGGACGAGGGCACCGGCTTTGTCCATTGCGCGCCATCGCATGGTCTGGAGGAATATGAGCTTTACCGCGACCTCGGCATGCTGCCGCAGGTGATCACCTATAACGTCATGGAAGACGGCCGTTTCCGCGATGATCTGCCCTTCTTCGGCGGCAAGGCGATCCTCAAGCCCAACGGCAAGGAGGGCAACGCCAACAGCGCCATCATCGACAAGCTCGTCGAGGTCGGCGGGCTGCTGGCGCGCGGCAAGATCAAGCACAGCTATCCGCACTCCTGGCGCTCCAAGGCGCCGGTGATCTACCGCAACACGCCGCAGTGGTTCGCCGCCATCGACAAGGAGGTCGGCGACGGGCTGGACCAGAACGGCAAGACCATCCGCGAGCGCGCGCTGACCTGCATCGACAAGGTCAACTGGGTGCCGAAGTCGGGCCGCAACCGCCTGCATTCGATGATGGAGGCGCGCCCCGACTGGGTGCTGAGCCGCCAGCGTGCTTGGGGCGTGCCGCTGACCTGCTTCGTGCGCAAGGGCGTGGCGCCGACGGATGAAAACTTCCTGCTGCGCAACGAAGAGGTGAACCAGCGTATCGTCGAGGCTTTCGAGGCCGAAGGCGCGGATGCCTGGTATGCTGAAGGCGCCAAGGAGCGGTTCCTTCAGGGCATCGTCGACCCGGCGGAATTCGATCAGGTGACCGACATTCTCGACGTGTGGTTCGACAGTGGCTCGACCCATGCCTTCACCCTGCGCGACCGCGAGGACGGGACCGAGGACGGCATCGCCGATGTCTATATGGAGGGTACCGATCAGCACCGTGGCTGGTTCCACTCCTCGCTGTTGCAATCCGTCGGCACCACGGGCCGTGCGCCCTACCGCAATGTCGTGACCCATGGCTTCACGCTGGACGCCAAGGGCATGAAGATGTCCAAGTCCATCGGCAATACCATCGTGCCCGAGAAGATCGTGCAGCAATATGGCGCCGATATCCTGCGGCTCTGGGTGGCGCAGACCGATTATACCGCCGACCAGCGGATCGGGGATGAGATCCTGAAAGGCGTGGCCGACAGCTATCGCCGCTTGCGCAACACTATGCGCTACATGCTGGGCGCGCTGAGCGATTTCAGCGAGGCGGATCGGGTTGATCCCGCCGAAATGCCGGAACTGGAGCGTTGGGTGCTGCATCGGGTGGCGGAACTCGACAAGGTGGTGCGCGACGGTTTCGCGCGGTTCGACTTCCAAGGCGTGTTTCAGGCGGTCTTTACCTTTGCCACGGTCGATCTTTCGGCCTTCTACTTCGATATCCGCAAGGATGCGCTCTATTGTGACGGCGATACTCAGCGCCGCCGCGCCGCGCGGACGGTGCTGGATATCCTGTTCCACCGTCTGACCACATGGCTGGCGCCGGTGCTGGTCTTTACCATGGAAGAGGTCTGGCTGGAGCGCTTCCCGGGCGACGCATCTTCGGTGCATCTGGTGGATATGCCCGAGACACCCGAGGCTTGGCTGAACCCCGAACTGGCGGCGAAATGGGCCAAGGTCCGCGCCGCGCGGCGTGTGGTGACGGCGGCGCTCGAGGTGCAGCGGACCGAGAAGGTGATCGGCGCTTCGCTTGAGGCCGCGCCCGTGGTCCATGTCGATGATGCAGCGCAGCGCGAGGCGCTCGAAAGCGTGTCTTTCGAGGATGTCGCGATCACCTCCGACATCACCGTGACCGGCGATCCGGCCCCGGCAGAGGCCTTCCGCATGCCCGAGACCCAAGGCGTGGCGGTGGTGTTTGAGAAAGCCGAGGGCGCCAAATGCGAGCGCTGCTGGAAGGTGCTGCCGGATGTCGGGCGGCATGAGTATCCCGGCGTCTGCGGGCGCTGCGACGAAGCGGTGCGTGAGGCGCTGGTGGAAGCCTGAGGCTTGCGCTTGATCTGATTGAAACGGGCGACGGTTCATCCGCCGCCCGTTTTTTATGCGCCGCTGCAACCGAGCGATGCCCGCCAGAGAGGCGCTGCCCTCAGCGCTCTTTCGCAACAGTGTTTTCCGGGGCAGGGTGGGGGGATGAAACAGGCCTCCCTCTCCACGCCCTTCGGCGATCTGATCCTCACCGAGGACGGCGGCGCGATCGCGGCGCTTGGCTGGGGGCGGGCCGCGCGGCAGGACCGCTCTGACCTTTTGGAAACCGCGCTTGCGCAGCTTGGCGAATATGCCCAAGGCCGGCGCCGGTCCTTTGACCTGCCGCTGCGCGTGGCGGGCAGCGACTTTCTGCGCGCTGTCTGCAGAGCCATCGCGGCCATCCCCTTTGGCGAGACCCGCACCTACGGCGAGATCGCCCGCGAGCTTGGCGTCCCGGCACAGGCGGTCGGCGGCGCTTGCGGCGGCAATCCGATCCCGATCCTGATCCCCTGTCACCGTGTCATGGGCGCTAGGGGGCTGACCGGCTTCAGCGGCGCGGGCGGGGTGGAGACGAAAGTGGCCCTGCTGCGCCACGAGGGGGCGGCGGGGCTGCTGATCTAGGTCAGGCCCGCGTCGTAGCCATGCCGCCGCACCAGCCCCCAGACGGCGAGAAGCCCCGCCAGCGCCAGCGGGACGCAGGACAGGAACACCCACCGCGCGACCGTCTCGGCCTCTGCGGCGCCGTCCATCGTCAGGAAGCCCGAGGCATTAGCGATGATGCCCAGATAGGCCGCGCCGAGCGCATAGCCGAGGCGCTGTATCGTCGGCATGGCGCCGGAGACACGCTGCTCTTCGCTCTCTGGCACAAGCGCGGTGACGCGGCGCAGAATGAAGGTCCAGGCCAGACCAAAGCCGCCGCCCTCAAGCAGGGCGAAAACCGCGATCAGCCACAAGGGCCCTTGCGGCACCGCATAGGCGAACCCCGCCACGGCAAAGGTTGTCATTGCCATGCCCGCCACGATCCACATGCGGTCCTGCCGCTCCGGCGCGCCGCTGACCACGACGGCGGTCAAGGTCCAGCCCACCGAGGAGGCGGCCACGATATAGCCCGCGATCAGCGCCGAGGTGCCATGCACAGCCACCATCAGCAACGGCCCGTAAGCAAGGATCGCGACCGTTGCCATCGACAGCAAAAGCAACATCAGCAATGTCGCGCCCGCGGCATGGCGCGGGTCCAGTGACGCGGCGGGCAGCAGACGGTCTCCCCGGCGGCATTGTCGCGCCAGAAGAACCAGCCGAGACAGAAAAGCCCCGCCGCGACGTAAAGCGTGGTGCTCAGCGGTTCGACCCGCACACCGCCGAGCGAGATCAGCACCACCGCCAGACACAGCAGCGCCAGACGGGTGACCGGAAAACGGTCCATCTCGGTCACCGCAGCGGGCTGAGCGATTCCGCCGCGCAGGGCGATCCAAAGCGCGAGGCCAAAGGCCTGGGCCGCGAAAAACCAGAACCCCAGCCGCCAGCTTGCGTATTCGACAAAGAAACCGCCAATCAGCGGACCGAGAAAGGCCGAGATGCCCCAGAAGGTGGAGACGACCGCCAAAGCCCGAGCGGCATAGCGCCGGGGGAAGAGCACGCCAAGCGCCACGAAGCTCATCGCGACCAGACCACCGCCGCCCAGGCCCTGAAGCGCGCGCCCGACCAAAAGCACCGTCATCGATGGGCTGATCGCGCTGAGCGCACAGCCGGCACCGAAGAGCACGGCAGAAAGGCTCATCGGTCCGCGCAGCCCGTGGCGCATGGTCAGCAGGGCCGCCGCGGCCCCGGCGACGATGGAGCCGATCTCATAGATCGACACGCTCCAACTTACCAAGGCCGCGCCGCCGATCTCTGCCACGATAGAGGGCAGCATGGTGGCCACGATCAAACTGTCGGCAGCGTGGAGCCAGACCGCCAGACAGACCAGGGCCAGCGAGGCCGCATAGGCGCTGCCCAGAAACTCGGCCCAGGATACATAGGCGGTTGATGTCTCGATAGAATCAGGGGTGATCTGGGGCATGGCGGTCTCCTTGAATGAGACCTGTCTGACGCCTCAACCTAGGTTGAGGTCAAGGCTTTTGATCCTCAATCGTCCTTTGCCGGGATCAATTGCTGCGCCGCCCCCGCGCCGACCAGATAGACCGAGGTGACAACAAGACCCCAATGCGCCCAGCTTTCGGGGTGAAAGTTCACCCAGGCCGACCAGCCGGCAAAGAAGGTCCATGCCAGCGCCATCGGCAGGGTCACCGCGCGCCAGCGCTCGGTGCGGACCGGATGCACGAATTTGATCGGGGCGAACATCGCCGCCGACAGAATGGTCACGATGATCAGGCTGACCCACCATTCCGGCGCGAGCGCAAAGAGCACCAGCACAAGCATGTTCCAGCAGCCGGGGAAGCCTTTGAAAGAATTGTCCTTTGTCTTCATGCGCGTGTCCGAGAAATACATCACGCTGGTAAAGGTGATGATGATAATCATCGCCCAGCCGCTCCAGCCATCCATCAGGCCGGAGGTGAAAAGCGCAAAGGCCGGGATGAAGACATAGGTCAGATAGTCGATGATGAGATCCATCAAGACGCCGTCGAACTCGGGCGCATTGGTCTTTACATCATATTTCCGCGCCAGCGGCCCATCGATCCCATCGACGAAAAAGGCAATCACCAGCCAGAGGAACATCAGGTCCCATTCCTCCTCCACAGCGGCGAGCATCGCCAGCATGGCGAGAACGGCACCGGTGGCGGTGAAAAGGTGAACGAGGAGCGCGCGCATCTGTAAAGTCATGGGTCTGCATCGCAAATCCGCCCGGCGGATGCAAAGGAAAGTCTTGCTTCTATGGCGGAAAGCGGCCCAATTTTCTAAGATGGGGGGTGCCGGTGGGGAGAGCTCGGCCTCATTTCAAGGGAAAAGCTTCCATCGGCTGCGCTTCGGGTTGACGGCTCCCGCGATTCCCACTAAAGCCAGCGGACCAATTCAGGGTCGGCTCTGCGCGGCCCCTATCGTATGTGTTGCCCCGGATCGCTGGGAAGGCACAACAGCAAAAGGATGAACCCATGTCGCGCCGTTGCGAATTGACCGGAAAAGGCCCGATGACGGGCAACAATGTAAGCCACGCCAACAACCGCACCCGTCGCCGGTTCTTGCCGAACCTCAACGACGTGTCGTTGCAGTCCGAGGCACTGGGCCGTGCGTTCAAACTGCGCATCTCTGCCGCAGCCCTGCGCAGCGTTGACCACCGCGGTGGTCTGGACAAGTTCCTGGCGAAAGCCAAGGACGTTGAACTGTCCGAGAACGCGCTGAAGATCAAGAAAGCGATCGCCAAGTCCAGCGCCACGGCTGATGTGCTGAGCTAAGGCTTGATGCTTTGACGATTGGGGCCTCGATCCGCAAGGATCGGGGCCTTTTTCTTTTCTGGGGGGGCGAAAGGCTGCTGAGCGCCCGGCGTCAGCCTTGCAAGATCTCGGCCACCCAGTCCGGCACCGTTTGGCTGGCGGGACCGATGCGGTGTTCCTCGAACTGATTGCCCACGGCGGACCGCTCCAGATTGAACTCCACCGTATGCGCCCCGGCGCGGCGGGCTTCGGCGACGAAACCGGCGGCGGGGTAGACATTGCCCGAGGTGCCGATGGCCGCGAAAATGTCGGCCTCGGCCAGATGGTCAAAGAGCGCGTCCATGTCATAGGGCATTTCACCGAACCAAACGATGTCGGGGCGCGCCGCAGGGGCGTTGCAGGCGGGGCAGGGGTCGCCGGCTGCCATGACCATCGGGGCGGGCCAGCGGTGGTCACAGGCGGCGCAGAGCGCGCCTTTGAGGCTGCCATGCATATGCATCACCTTTTGCGAGCCGCCCTGTTCGTGCAGATCATCGACATTCTGGGTGATCACCACCACCTCACCGTCCAGCTCGGCCTCCAGCCGGGCCAGCGCGCGATGCGCGGCATTGGGCGCGACCTCGGCCGCCTGGGCGCGGCGGGCGTTGTAGAAATCGACCACCAGTTTGGGATTGCGGGCAAAGGCTTCGGGCGTGGCCACGTCTTCGACCCGGTGCTGCGCCCAGAGCCCGTCGGAAGCGCGGAAGGTCTCCAGCCCGCTTTCGGCAGAAATGCCCGCGCCGGTGAGGATTACGATCTTGGTCATGCTGAACCTTCCCTGATTTACGAACCGCCTTCAAGCTGGCGCGCAGCATATCGCCCTTGAAGCCTCCGTCAAAGCCGCGCAGACTGCCGCCAAACCAGCCCCGGAGCCTGCCATGAAAATCGCCACCGCTGCCTATCCGCTCGATGTTCTGACCTCCTGGGCGCAGTATGAGGACAAGCTGGCGCATTGGGTTGCCGAGGCGGCGGTACAGGGTGCGGAACTGCTGGTCTTTCCGGAATATGGCGCGATGGAACTGGCGACACTCGACGGTGCCGATGTGGCGGGGGATCTGGAGCGCTCGCTCTATGCGGTGTCGGACAGGTTGGAAGAGGCGGACCGGTTGCATGTGAAACTGGCGGCTGAGCATAACGTGCATATCGTCGCGGCCTCCGGCCCCGCAGCGACCGACAGCCGCCCGGTGAACCGCGCGCGGCTGATCACGCCCGCAGGGCAGATCGGGGTGCAGGACAAGCAGATCATGACCCGTTTCGAGCGTGAGGAATGGGGGGTGATCGGGGGCAATGCGCTGCAGGTCTTTGACACCACCCTGGGCAAGATCGGGATTCTGATCTGCTATGACAGTGAGTTTCCGCTTTTGGGCCGGGCCCTGGCCGACTGCGACGTGATCTGCGTGCCGAGCGTGACCGAAACATTGGCGGGCTATTGGCGGGTGCGCATCGGCTCCATGGCCCGGGCGCTTGAGAATCAGGGCATTACCGCAATGTCTTCGGTGGTGGGCGCAGCGGATTGGTCCGAGGCTTTGGGGCGATCCTTTGGCGCCGGGGGTATTTTCTGCCCGCCGGACCGGGGCTTTCCGCCCACCGGCGTCTTGTCCGTGCGCGAAGTCAATGCCCCCGGCTGGACCATCGCCGAGGCCGACCTGGCACAGGTGGCAGAGGTGCGCGCGGATGGCATCGTGCTTAACCGGCGCGACTGGCAGGATCAGATCGGGCGGGATGGAAAAGCGATAAACGTCGCTTTGCGCTGAATCCCTCTTGAAAAACTGGTAAAATGCGCCCATCTAAGCCTGCGCCCTCAAATCGGAGGGTTTTGTGCTCAAGGAGAGACCATGGCCAAGGAAGATACGCTCGAATTTCCCGGTGTCGTGAAGGAACTCCTGCCTAACGCGACGTTTCGGGTCGAGCTGGAAAACGGCCATGAGATCATCGCGCATACGGCAGGCAAGATGCGGAAAAACCGCATCCGTGTTCTGGCTGGCGACAAGGTTCAGGTGGAAATGACACCCTATGATCTGACCAAGGGTCGGATCAACTATCGCTTCAAGTAAGCGGCACCGCGTTGCGCGGCGCAGGCGGGGCCGTGCGCGGCCCCGACCGGGCCGCCGGCCTCAGGCAAAGAGGCCCCTAAGATGCAATTCATTCTCGGATCAGGATCACCGCGCCGGCTGGAGCTGCTCGCGCAGATCGGTGTGACCCCCGATGCCATTCGTGCCCCCGACATTGACGAGACCCCGCAAAAGGCGGAACTGCCGCGCCCCTATTGCGCCCGCATGGCGCGCGAAAAGGTGGCGGCGGTGCCTGCGGGGGAGGGTGACATCGTGCTCTGCGCCGATACGACCGTGGCGCTCGGGCGGCGGATCCTCGGCAAGCCCGAGGATGAAGCCGAGGCCGAGGCCTTTCTGCGGCTGATGTCGGGGCGGCGTCATAAGGTCATCACGGCGGTTGCCGTGAAACGCGGCGAGCGGCTTTGGCAGCGCGATGTGCAGAGCAGCGTGAAGATGAAATCCCTGTCCGAGCCCGAGATTCGCCGCTACCTCGCCACCGGCGATTGGCGCGGCAAGGCGGGCGGCTATGGCATCCAAGGCCCCGCCAGTGCCTTGATCCCCTGGATCAGCGGGTCATTCACCGCAATCGTCGGCCTGCCATTGGCCGAGGCTGCAAACCTGCTGCAGGCAGCAGGCTACCCATTTGACGGAGGTGCCGCATGAAGGGCCGAACGATCATTCTTGACCATCTCGGTGATATCGAGGCCGCAGCACTTATGGTGGACGGCAAGTTGGACGATTTTCTCATCGACAGTGACGCGCCGCGCGTCGGCACCGTCTACCGCGCGATTGCGGATCGGCCGGTGAAGGGGCAGGGGGGCATGTTCCTCAAGACCCCGGATGGCGCGGCCTTTCTGCGCCAGATCAAGGGGCTCGCCCCCGGTCAGGCGATTCTCGTGCAGGTCTCGGGCCATGCCGAGCCGGGCAAAGCGATCCCGGTGAGCAACAAGCTGCTGTTCAAATCGCGCTATGCCATCGTGACGCCGGAGGCGCCGGGGCTGAACATCTCGCGCTCTATCAAGGATGAGGCAGAGCGCGACCGACTGCTCGAAATCGCCCATGAGGTCGCGGGCGGGGCCGATCTGGGCCTGATCCTGCGCTCCTCCTGTGCCGGTGCCGATGCCGAGGATATTGCCGAAGATATCGCGAATATGCTCGCGCTTGCCGGTAGCGTGGCCAACGATGACGGGCAGGAAATGGAGGTGCTGAGCGAAGGCGATGGCCCGCATCTGCTCGCCTGGCGCGACTGGACCGCGCCCGCCGAGGTGGTGACCGACGCCGGCGGCTTCGACGATCACGGTGTTCTGGAAGAACTCGACCGGGTGGCCTCGGCGCAGGTTTCGCTGGGGGGCGGCGCCTCGATCTTCGTGGAGCCGACCCGGGCACTGGTGGCCGTCGATGTGAATACCGGCAATGACGCCTCTCTCGCCGCTGGGGTGAAAGCCAATATGGCCTGCGCCAAGGCGCTCCCCCGCGCCCTGCGCCTGCGCGGGCTCGGCGGGCAAATCACGCTCGACCTCGCGCCCATGCCCAAGAAGGACCGCCGCACTTTCGAGAGCGCACTGCGTGCCGCCTTCCGCACCGATGACGTAGATACGACGCTGGTCGGTTGGACCCCGCTGGGCCATTACGAGCTGCAACGCAAACGCGCCCGCCCGGTGCTGGCGGAGGTTTTGGCGGGGGCGGGGCAATGAGCTGTCCGATCTGCAAAGCCGAAACCGTCAAGGCCCACCGCCCCTTCTGCTCGCGCCGCTGCGCCGACATCGATCTGGGCCGCTGGTTCAACGGCAGCTACGCCGTCCCCTCGCGCGATCCCGAAGACGTGGAAGCGGCCATTGACGCCGCCGAAGCAGCACAAGACCGCCCCGCAAAGCCCCATTAAGACAGGAAAATTTGGGTTTTGTGAAAAGAAGTGGGTTTCAGGGCAAAATGGGGCTGGACACCCCGCGCCACAGGTCCTAGAACCCGCTCACCCGACCTCGAAAGAGGTGACCCGTGCCCGGGTAGCTCAGGGGTAGAGCAGTGGATTGAAAATCCTCGTGTCGGTGGTTCGATTCCGCCCCCGGGCACCATTGCATCCGTTAAGCCATTGTAAGACCTCAGCTTTATCTCAGGATGGAGCTACCGTAGAACATGGCGGAGAACAAAACTGCACCCCACTCATTTGTCAAAGACGGCGTTTTCTACTTCGTGAGACGAGTCCCGAAGGACCTGAAGCAGCACTACACGTCGTCGAAAATCTCCTTCTCGTTGCGCACGAGGTCGGCATCTGTCGCTACCTCTCGCGCCTTGAGAGCTGCACAGCGGCTCGACGAGCACTGGTATTTCCTCAGGATCAACGACTGCGATCTACCGGGGAAGCACATGCTGCGCTTGGCGCAGTACACCAACGCTGTCCCTGCCGCGATGGCCATGACAGCCGCCGTAGTTGAAACCGTGAAGCTCTCGGAAGCCGTGGGCATCTACCTTCGGCTCAAGGGGCAGGGACGCTCGGTCACCTTCCACCGCGCCGCTGAGCGCTCCTGCGGCTACGTCATCGACGTCTGTGGCGACAAGGACATCACCGCCTACACCAAGGCCGACGCGAACGCCTTCCGCGACGATTTGATCAAGCGCGGACTGGCAGGCAGCAGCATGACGCGCGTCTTCGGAACGGTGCGTTCGGTCATCAACTTCGCTGCCGCCGAGATCGGTATCGACATCACCAACCCATTCGGCAGGGTCTACTACGACCGCAACGCAGGCGTTGAGGATCGGGAACCGTTGCCGCTCGATGTCATTCGCACCCTACAGAGCGAGTGCCGCAAGCTCGACGATGATCTGCGCTGGCTGGTCGCCTTGGTATCTGACACCGGGATGCGCCTCGCTGAGGCTGCAGGTCTGCTGAGAGAGGACCTCAAGCTCGATGATCCGATCCCGCATGTGGTCGTGCGAGAGCATCCGTGGCGGCGCTTGAAGACGGCAGGCAGCAACCGGAAGGTCCCGCTCGTGGGCGCAGCGCTCTGGGCCGCTCAGAGTGTCCACGACAGCGTAAAGGATAGCGAGTTCGCCTTCCCGCGATACAACAAGGGCGACCAGACCAATGCCAACTCTGCGAGTGCGGCGTTGAACAAATGGATGAAGCCATACGTCCGCGAAAAAGGGACCATGCACAGCTTCCGTCACTCGATGCGTGACCGACTGCGGGCTGTGGAGTGCCCCGCCGACATAGTGGATCAGATCGGAGGCTGGCAGACCGAGGGGGTCGGGCATGGCTACGGCACAGGCTACCCACTCAATGTGTTGGCCAAATGGATGCGAACTGTAGTATAGCCAGACGGCCATGTTCTACGGTAGCTCCATCCTGAGATAAAGCTGAGGTCTTACAATGGCTTAACGGATGCAATGGTGCCCGGGGGCGGAGGGTTATCTCCGTTGTGTTCCCGTTACAGGCACCGCATCAGCCGAAAGCCTCAACAAAAACAGGGGTATCAGCATCAGTGAATCCCCGTCAACAGGCACCGTGTGTTCTACGGTATGTTCTACGGTAGCTGAGAGTCTCAAAGAGAGCCTGAGAGTGCCGTTCTGCTTGAAGGGAGGGAATACACCCTGCCGTATCGAGAGGCGTCTACAGCGACTCCTTAGGACTCCTACGGCATGTCCCTGAAGGGTGGCGGGGGAGACCCACCCCACCGGGGGGAAACGAGTGCTTGATCGATAAGGGTAAGCCGCTGAGATATGCGACCCCTGAAACATCCGCTTGAAGGCAGGGGGGATAGCATCAGGGGTCTTGAGCGAGGGATGGCTTATGAGTCCCTCTATAGGGAGTTACCTTTAGTTATATCCTTTAGCTATGAGCTGTAGCCGCAAGCTATAGGGTCTACCCCGTCGTAGTTGCTCCTTCTATTACCACCACGAGGAGGGTATAGCTTAGGCTGCAAGCTGAAGGTCATCGTCAGGTCCAAAGTCATGCTTGGTCAGGACATCTACCTCCCCGTCTTGTCCCGTGTGACGCTTGAAGGTGTAGAGCATGACCCTTTGAGCCAGATCGACAGCTGAAGCTGGCACCAGTATCGCGTCGTGGATCGGGAGAGGGACTACACCCATGCCATTTAGGACGCGCAGCACCTCGACGAGGATTTGGCTTTCCATGAACTGACATCGATGGCCCAACCCTCTGTGGAAGGTGTCGGCAATATCAGGATGGGTCGACAAAATGGCGTTTTCTACATCTTTAACCCGAACATCGCGTCCAAAGTAGCGGCACGTCCCTTGCGGAAAACGGGACAAGGGTTTTTCGACGAACTGCATTGAAGACATCACTTTCTTGATGCCCTGCCTTTCGCCGTCAATGCCGGGAATGTCGTAGAGGTCTTGCATCGGCGGAGCCACACCTTTAATCGCATACAGTAAGCGCGGCATGACTTGCCCGTAGTCGACCTCTACAACTTCCTTCCCGTCAATCCTGATGTATCTGAGGCGGTCTTTTTTGCTCATTGACTGCCAAAAACCTCCCCAAAGCCTGCCGCCGCTCTCGAAGCTCTCACGATTGAATGACCGACGAAGCTGTCTTTGGTTGATATCAACAACCTCTGGGCCAGTGTAGCGAATGTCTGCGTTTGCCAAGGCGTTATTGATTTCCTGAATGTGCTTTCTCGCCTTCGTCGTGAAGTCCGTCTCGTCGTAGTCGATCAGCTTATTTCGCTTTTTTCGCCCAAAAGGCTGACCTTTCAGCTCGATTGGCTCTGTCCGCAAGAGTTCGCCTATGTCCTCAAGCGATACGCTATGCTTACGAATGATGCGTAAGAGTGTCGCACTTGGTCGGATAACGGTTCGCCTTCTTTTCCCATCCGCAGTTCTGGAACCAAGTTCTTGATGGATCAGGACAAGTCCGGGATCAGCCAAAAGGTCGAGAAGACGCGGAAAAGTCTTGCTGGTCGTGGGGTCACCGTAGCGAGACGTTCTACCCAAGTGCCTGTTGGACCTTGTTACATAGAGGCTTTTGTTGATGGTGCAGAGTGCTGCAACCGTCAGATCACAGACCACCGCAGTCACCATGCGTTCATATATGACTGTCAATCGGCAGGCAATCTTGACCCCCTATCGGCATCCAAAAATGACCCCCCATCGGAGCGCTCGGGTAGCTGGCCCGATGCGGTGTAGCCTTTATACAGCGCAGCCGTATCGGGCCAGCGGGGTTTAGGTCATTCGCGGGTCTTGAAGCGCCAGCTCTCGTTGCCGGTTTCGACGATGTCGCAGTGGTGTGTAAGGCGATCGAGCAGTGCTGTCGTCATCTTGGCGTCTCCGAAGACTGATGGCCACTCACCGAAGTCGAGGTTGGTCGTTACGATGATGGACGTGCGCTCGTAGAGGCGACTGACGAGGTGGAACAGCAGCTGACCGCCAGTCTGGGCGAAGGGGAGATAGCCGAGCTCGTCGAGGATCAGGAAGTCGAGGCGGCACAAGAGATCCGCAGTGCGCCCCTGGCGATCAGCCCGGGCTTCTGCGTCGAGTTTGTTCACAAGGTCGACGATGTTGAAGAAGCGGCCGCGTTTACCACGGCGGATGCAGGCCCTGGCGATGCTCACGGCAAGATGGGATTTGCCGGTCCCGGTGCCGCCGATCAGCACGACGTTGCGTTGATGTTCAAGGAACTCTCCGGAGGCCAGATCGCGCACCAGCGTCTCGTTGACCGGCGTGTTCTCGAAGCTGAACTCATCGACCTCCTTGGCCAGTGGTAGTTTGGCAATCCTCATCTGGTATCTGATCGAACGCGCCTGCTTTTCGCTGATCTCGGCGTGCAGGAGGTCGCCGACGATCTGTTGCGGTTCGTGCTGACGCTTCACTGCTGTCGTGATGATCTCATCGTAGGCGGCCTTCATGCCGTAGAGCTTCAGCTGGCTCATCGCATCCAGCACTTGTGATCTTTCCATGGTTGGGTCTCCTGAGGCTGTCGTAACGTTGGCAATCGGCCACGGGCTGGCAAGTCAGCCGCAACGCGTCCGGCGTATCGATGGTCAACGGCGGCGGCGGCTCACGATGCCGGGCCAAGATGTTAATGATGACGGAGGCGGCGTGAGCCCCTTCATTCAGGGCTTCGGCACAAGCGGCATCCACGGCATCCAGCCCGTCGGTTGGGATCATGCTCAGGATCTGAACCATCTGGCGGTCGCCGTTCGGCACCTTACCAAGCTTGCGCTGCACACGCCTGATTGCTGGCGGCAGCTCCCAGTCCTTGAAGGGCGCACCATTCCTGAGCGCGCCCGGTTTGCGAGCCAGAACAGGGATGTAGTGCAGCGGGTTGTAAATCGACTTATCGCGGCCGAAGGCTCGGTCGTGCTGCCCCACAATCTTACCGTCCTGCCAGAACTCGACTCGCTCGGCATAAGCACGGATCTCAACTGGGCGTCCGACGGCTCGACCATCCACCGAGTAGCGGTTCTTATCGAACCGAACGAGGCAGGTTTTGGACACCGAGGCAGGCAGCGCGTGGAAGCCATTGAAGGGGCCGACATACGGCACCAAGCTGGCTCGTTCTTGCTTGAACACCTCCCAAGTTGTCCGATCCCGGAGCTCGGGGTGCGGGTTGGACTGAGCCCAGGCAACGCACCGGTCTTCAAGCCAAGCGTTCAGTTCGGCATAGCTTTTAAACTTCGGTCGCGGCACGAAGAACCGCCGCCGGACAACGCCGACCTGGTTCTCGACCTGTCCCTTCTCCCAGCCCGAGGCGGGGGTGCAGGCGACCGGATCGACCAAGTAATGTCCGCACATCTGCTGGAACCGGCGATTATAGGCGCGGTCGCGACCGACAAAGATCGTATCCACCGCCGTCTTCATGTTGTCGTAAATCCCCCGAGCACAGGCTCCGCCGAAGAAGGCAAAAGCTTTGTCGTGGGCGTCAAAGACCATCTCCTGTGACTCGCGCGGGTAGGCTCGTACGAACAGCATTCGGCTATGGCAAAGGCGGACGTGCGCCACCTTCACTGTCGTCGTCGCGCCATCGATCACCACGATCTCATGGCTCCAATCAAACTGATAGGCCTCACCGGGATCGAAGGTCAGCGGCACATAGGCAGCGGCTGATGCCCCCTGTTCCTCCTTGGACCATGAGGCCGCGTAGCGCCGGACAGCATCGTAGCCGCCGTCATATCCGAGGGCTCTGAGTTCTTCGAAGACCCTAATCCGGGTCAGCCTCTCACGCTTGGGCTTGCGCGCGTTCACTGACAGCATCTCGTCGAGCTTGTCTTTCCAGGGCCCAATCTTCGGCTGCGGCTGGACCGTCCGCTCGTAGGTGAGCTCCGTCACACCGGATCGGATTACCTTGCGCACCGTGTTCCGCGATACCCGTAACTCCCGGCAAATCTGCTTAATCGGCTTCTTGTCCTGAAAATACGCCCGCCGGATCTTCGCAATCGTCTCCACAACCAACATCCCACACTGTGCTCCCCGATAGCCTCGGGGGCATTATCCACATCAGTGTAAGGGGGTCATTTTTGGACGCCGATCACCCCTCTACGGGGTCAAAATTGCATGCTTGTTCACAATATATGACCTGATCCTTTACCTTTCGCCTCCGGTTTCTGATCGATGTTTCAATCTCAAAGTCTTCGATCAACTCGATGACTTCTCGAAGATACCTCTGCCCGACTGGCGTGACAGGGATTCTCCAAGGGTCAAAAGCACGTTCTGCGGTTTTAGGTTGGTGTTCATATTCTTCTGCGCAGCAAAGTTCATTGTAGCACATAGGGAGCCTTTCGGATTGGGAGTTACCATTATTCTAATGGTGGCCCCTAACTCTCAGGCTGCTGCGTAGATGCCCTCTCGCCCGGTCTGGTAGGCGTCAAAGACGTGCCTGTAGAGAATATCGCACTTCTTATTGAAGACGTCCTCTGCGTAGGCATCAGGAAGTCCGCGATCCAACGCAATCTCGATGGCTTGCCTCACAGCCCCACGAGCCTGTTCTTTCTTAGTCCAGTCAAGCACGAGCTTTTCGTCCTTCAAGACCTGAAGCAAATCTCTCGCAACCGCCTTGACCTGATCTCGTTCCTTCTCGTTTAGCTCCGGTTCCGGTTTGGTAAGAATGTCGAAAACGGCGTTTTCTTCTTCGCTCAAACCCTCACGGATTGCCTCTTGTTCTTCGGCGGTTAGGTCCTCAGCCAGTTGAACCAGCGCCCTGAAGAAGGCTTCAATGTTCTGACTGCCACTGTTGTAACTGTCGATCAGCTTCTGGAAGCGGTCGAGAAACTCAGCCCGTGTTGGGTTTCTGGCAACCATCGCCGTTAGTTTCTGGCTGAGCAGGGCGCGGAGTCGTTCCGCTTCGGTTCGCTGTTTCCCCGTGTCGAACTTGGCGCGGAGCTTGTCGAAGTCGATCTGGCTTATGTCTATTGCTTCGGCGTCTTCAGGGGTCTCGTAAGGTATCGGAGCCACTGAGCGATCCAGCAAGTCCTCGACGTCCTGCATTATTGCACTGATGTCAGGCCTCGGCATGAGTGATCGTATACGCTCGGCAAGAACCGAAACCAGCACTGCATCTGCCGTAAACTCTGTCGATGATCTGTCGGGTAGGATCGCCTTGTAGACCCGCGACACAGCCCTCGCTTTTGCCAGGTATTCGCGCTTAGCTTCATCGGTTGCGATCAACTTCTCTACGGCTTCACCGATCAGAGCTGCTTTCCCCAACCCCTGCGCCGATTTGATCTCTTTCGGTGTCAATGAGCGTTTAAAAGTGACCCGGTTTCAGCGTTTAATTTTGACCCGCCTATTGGGTGACAAAGCCCCCAGGCGGACCGCCCTCATATAGCGAGTCCGTCTGGGGGCTTTGCTTGCGACGTGGCTATTTTTCTCTGCGACTTTTGCTCTGAGCGAAGCGATATGACGTGTTGCCCGTTTCGATGATGGCACAGTGGTGCGTGACGCGATCCAAGAGCGCAGTTGTCATCTTGGCATCACCGAAGACAGCGACCCATTCCCCGAACTCCAAGTTGGTGGTGATGATGACGCTGGTTTTCTCGTAGAGCTTGCTGATCAGGTGGAACAGCAACGCGCCGCCGGATTTCGGGAACGGGATGTAGCCTAACTCGTCGATGATGACGCAATCCAGGGCAGACAGCTGCCGGATGATCTTCCCGGCATTGCCGTCGGCCTGTTCCTTGATCAGGGCATTGATCAGATCGACCGCGTTGAAGAAGCGGACCTTCTTGCCGTTGTTAATCAATGTGGTTCCAAGCGCGATGGCGATGTGAGTTTTGCCTGTCCCGGTTCCGCCGACCAGGATGAGGTTGTGCGCCTCTTCGGTGAACTGACCCGAGCAGAAGGGTTCGATCTGGGCCTTACTCACCGCGGCCGCGCCGTAATCGAAGGTGGCGAAGTCCTTATGATGGGGGAACTTCGCGATGCGCATTTGATACTGGATGGAACGCACTCGCCGCTCTACAGTTTCCGCGTCGATCAGTTGCTTTATCGCTGTGGTCAGACTTGGTGGCTTGCGCGCGGACAGCAAATCATGGGCGCAAGCTGCCATTCCATGCAGCCTCAAGGCGGTGAGTTGGTCGATGAGAGCGTTCATGCGGCAGCCTCCTCGGCCGAGCAGAGCGCCTCATAGCGCTTGCAGTCGGCCTCGGGCCGCACGGTCAGCTGCGGATAGACATTACCCTCATTCAACGGCGTGATGATTGGCTCCACCAACTGGTTGATCAAATTGGTGATGGCAGGAAGGCGCAACGTGTTTTGTTCAACTGCCAGTTCGCAGGCCGTCTCCACCACCTCGATTCCGTGGTCCTGGGCCAGCAGAAGCAGATCGACGAACTCCCGGTCCCCGCCTTTGCCAGCCATGTAATGCTCCCTGATCCGATGCATGGCCTCAGGCAGTTGCCAGTCCACAAAAGGGGCGCCGTCGCGCAGAGCGCCGGGCTTGCGATCCAGTAGAGGAACATAATGCCAAGGCTCAAAGTAGCTGACGTTGCGGGTGAAGCGACGCTTGTGCTCGGCAATAACGTCCTGGCCTGACACCAGCACGATCCGGCTCGCATAGGCGCGCAAGGAGACATGCTGGCCTGCAAACCGGGAAGGCACGCTATAGCGATTGCTGGCATATTGAACCAGGCAGGTGGAACGGACCCGCACCGTCTTTTCCACATAACCATCAAAAGCCCGCCCCAGGGGGCGCAGCTCGGCGCGCTCATCTTCAAAAACCTCCGCAATCGTGCGGGACGATTGATCAGGATGGGCGCGGCTTGCCAATTCCTCGCAGCGCAGACGCAACCAGTTGTTCAGCCCATCCAGATCATCAAAAGCTGGCATGGGAACAAACAATCGGCCTCGTAAAAAATGGACCTGGTTCTCCACCTGACCTTTCTCCCAACCCGACGCGGGGGTGCAGGCAACCGGCTCCATCACATAATGGTTCATCAACGCCAAGAACCGCGGATGGAACACCCGGTCCTTCGAGCGGGAGACATAGGTCACCATCGTTTTGGGATTGTCGATGATCACCCGTCGCGGAACCCCGCCGTAGAAGGACAGCGCCCGTACAAAAGCATCCAACACCATCTCTTGGCTCTCGCCGGGATAGGCTACGATAAGAGGTTTGCGACTATGGCACAGGCGGAAGTGAGCAACCTTTACCTTCTGCTCGACACCACCGAGAATAACGCGCTCTTCGCTCCAGTCAAACTGGAGCGCATCACCGGCAGCAAAATGCAGGGGGATAAACGCCTCTCCCGATCCAGCATCGGCACGTTTGAGGTCTCGGATAAATCGCTGAACCGGAGAATAGGACCCAGTATACCCTTCCGAGACGAGCTGTTCGTAAAGCTTCGTGGCCGTCCGCCGCTCCCGGCGCGGGCGCTTGTGATCCTGCTCGAAAAGCTCTTGCAGCCGCGCGTCAAATCCATCGCACAGCTTATGCCGGGTCGGTGGCGCTTGCCGTTGATAGCTCGGTGGACTGTCGTCCTTCAGATACTTCTTCACCGTGTTCCGCGACAAACCGGTTGCCCGCGCCACAGATCGGATGCTGCGACCCTCAACCAATATCCAACGACGGATCTTCGATACACTTTCCATCAATATCACCTGCTCATTCCTCCGCGCTATTCAGCGCGGATGCTAACGTGGCAGGTGGGTCAATTTTGCACGCTCATAACCCACCCAAGTGGGTCAATTTCGCACGCCGATTCACAGTCCCATGCAAGCCAAAGTCAATTTCCGGCCTGATCAGTTTTACCCCAAGAACAGGCCAAACTCGAAGCAAATTCGCTATCTCGTGATCGGCTTCGACACGGAGTACCAGCGGGAGGCAATTGTAAATGCGGATGGCCTAGCCGAAGTCCGCAATCTGGTGCTGTCTTACCAGTATAGCTGCCATGTCATTACCCCCGGCAATGCAGGTGCAGAGCCGCATTGGTCTGGCATTGTGCTGCCGCCGGGGCCATCAGATGACGACCGGCTAACCCTGGTTGAGTTCTTGGAACATGCGTTGCGGGACGGGTTTAGGACGCACCCCAATCTGAGGCTGCCGGTGAATGTCTATCTGGTCGCGCACTTCACGCGGGCAGACGTGCCGGGGTTTTCTGACTTCAAGGAGGAGAAGTCCCGGAAAGCCATGAACTTAGACAATATCCGCAACCTGTTCATGAATGTCAGCAAGGATATCAAGGTCAACCTCGAGCGGGGTGACAAGCTCAAGCCAATCAGGCTGCATGTCCTAATCCGGGACACAATTGCTCTTGCGCCCACTGGGGCCAAAAGCCTCGCCAAGCTGGGGGAAATCCTTGGCTATGAGAAGCTGAAGCTATCTGACGACCCGAAGCAGGAACAGCACTACAAGGAAAACATGAGGGAGTTGTTGGAAGCCAACTGGCCGCTGTTCCGGGACTATGCCATCCGCGATGCAGAGGTCTGTGCCCAATACACTATCCGCATGATCCGGCTGTATTTTGTCAAGACCGGGGCGTTCAAACTTCCGGTGACATTGACGTCCATCGGTGTTGATCTGATCCAGGCGCACTGGGAGTCCCAAGGGCTCGACCCGCTTGAAATCGTCGGCAAAGAGATGGTGGCAGAGAAGCGGTGGAACGCCAAGACAAAGCGCTATGTGACCAATACTGAGCCTAAGTCCCTGCCGAAGCTGTTTTGGAGCGAGGACTTTTTCACCGAGTGCTATCATGGCGGGCGCAATGAGCAGTTCTGGTTTGGCCCGGCCCCGGAAGGTGTTTGGTATGACTATGATCTGGCCAGCGCATATCCATCTGCCATGGCGCTCATCGGGGAGCCTGATTGGTCAACCATCACACCCATCGCCAGCACGGAAGAATTGCTGGGTCCCGGTTTGACGGTCGAAGACCTGGCCTTTGCCAATGTGAACTTTGAGTTCCCGGAAGACGTCCGGTACCCGGGCCTGCCAGTGCGCACAGAAAACGGGTTGCTGTTTCCCCGCAAAGGCAACAGCACGACCCATATCAGTGAAATCCTGCTGGCCAAGCAGCTAGGGGCAAAGATCGAACTGGTGGAGGGTCGGCGGATCGATTCTGACCGCGTTATCAGCCGCAGAGATGATGGCGTCAGGGAATATGGCGGCCACGCCAAGCGGCCGTTTCTCGACTTCGCCCGTCATTGCATCGACCAGCGCGCCAAGCACCCAAAGAAGACCCTGGACAATCTGTTCTGGAAGGAGCTGGTAAATTCCACATACGGCAAGACGGCTCAGGGTCTACGGGAGCGCCGGATATATGATCTGAGGGATGCTGATACCAAGCGGCTGGGGCCGAGCAAGATCACCAACCCGGTCTATGCTGCCTTTATCACGGCTTTCTGCCGGGGCGTGCTCAGCGAGATCATGAACGCCCTGCCTCCGGACGTGCAGATATTCAGCGTCACCACAGATGGGTTTCTGACTACGGCCACAGATGCGCAAATGACGGCGGCTGCAAAGGGTCAGCTAGACCGCAGGTATCTGGACTCCCGGATCAAGCTGGCCGCTCAATGGGGCATCTATGAAGTCAAACACATCATCCGCCAACCTGTTGGATGGCGGACCAGAGGGCAAGCCACACTGCGCCAGTCTGAAGCTTCCGACTGGGACGGCACAGGTATGTTGCCCAAAGAAGATGAGCGGGTGGTGCTGGCCAAGGGCGGGATCAAGCTGGATGCCATGCTGTCCAAGACGGAGCAGAATGACAAAATCGTCGATCTGTTCTTTGATCGCAAACCTATCGATACGCTGACGGTGACGATGGGCGCAGGCATCCGGGAGATGTATGAGCAGGGAATGGACTTCGTAGACAAGACCATGACCAAACGCCTGTCCATGGAATTCGACTGGAAACGCAGGCCAGCGGCGGCGGGAGACGTGACTGTCACAAACGTCGGCGGGCAAAGCCGCACCCATTTGGCATTCTCGACTCAGCCATGGGACACAGTGGATCAGTTCAACACCTCGCGTGACATCTGGGCGGACTACAACAAGCAGACCCCGCATTGCCTGAAGTCGCTTGCTGATTACCAAACATGGGCTGAGTATTTTGAGGGCAAGCTAGCAGCACAGGGGCCTGCCGGGGCCTACATCGCCAAAGAAGATGGTGTCCTGAAACGCCTCCGCCGGGACCTGAGCATAGCGCATAAACTGCGGAAGGCGGGCACACACAAAATCAACGTGGCGTCGTTCAGCGGCGGCGACGGCATCACTTCGGACCACAAGCTCAAGGTCAAAGACTTTGCCCGCATCCTGAATGATAGCTTTGGCATTCCTTGCACGAAGGTCGATGTGGACAATGCTAGGAAGAAGACAGCCTTCGTGCCGCATCAGGTGCCGCGGACAGCCAAAACCGTAGAGCTGCTGGGATACATCAAGGAGAGGCTGTTCCCCGAGTTGGACATGGAGCAGTTCCTTACACCGAAGGCGGCGTTCAGTTTGGATGTGGAGAATGCAGATATGACTTTGCCTCCCCGTGAGACGGTAGCTTGCCTGCATTGCCGGAGAGGTAATTTTTGACGGTTTGCGGATACCACTTCCCGCCCTTAGCTGTCTTCACGCCACGGTCGTTCAGCAGCCTTGCAGCCCCAGAAAATGATCCGTCGTCGGCAATCGCCCGCTCGAACTCGGCACGCACAGTCTCGAAGAATTCCTGCTTCTCTAGCCGCCGTTGCGCCGCCAAGGCTTGGGCATTCCGGCCAAGCACAGTTCCCCGCTTCTTGGCGGCTCTGAGCGCCGCTTTGGTGCGTTCTGAAATCTGGCGGCGCTCCTCCTCGGCGAAGCAGGCCAACAGATGCAAGAAGAACGTTGAGACGTTCGGGTGTTCGCAGACGGCCAGCTCAATTCCCTGGTCAATAATTCTCGATATGAATGACACCTTCCGGGAGAACCGATCCAACTTCGGTGTCAGGAGCTTGGATCGGGTCTTCTTGACGAGGTTGATCGCGTTCCACAGCTCGGCCCGGTCGTCGCGCTTGCCGGATTGGATTTCGGTAAACTCGGCAATCACGTTGTCGGCGGGCTGAAGGAACTGCTGAACCCTTGCCCGCTGTGCTTCCAACCCTAGGCCGGACCGCCCCTGTCGTTCCGTCGAAACCCGATAATAAACAACATATTCAGCCATTCTGCCCTCTCCGTAACCGACAAACGTTGATTTGTCTTATACGGCTTCTAGCATGTCGGCATGGGCGACAACCAATTCTGGAAGGTTGTTTCCTGGAAGTGCTTTGTGCCGCGATCCTCTGAGCTGAGCCATTCCATGTTGCTTTTGCAGAGCTCTGCGGGCAAGAAAATGGCTGGGGGCCGCACTTACCCCCTAGGGGGTACGAGGGAGTATGAAATTAAATGAAGTCGGCGCTGGTCTTGCTCCTGAGGAACTAGCATTCTATTTTTCCTGTGAGAACGGTGTCGAAGCAAAAGCTTTAGGTGCTTTCTTAAGCCGAGCGTCGACAGTTGCTAAAAATAGAGGCGCCATTCTCCAAGTTACGGCTACTCACGACGGTAGCCTTGTTGTTGTCGCTCGGGTCCTCGAGGGTGTCCGAGGGGCCATCGGCAAAGAATTCGCTTCTAGTCCAATTCAAGCAACCGCCGCTAGTACGATGTTGGTTGGTGCGGTGGTGGCTGGACTTAGCAGTGCTACGAGCCCGGATGAAATGAAAGTATCTCCGCTAGCTAAAGCAAACATAGATCTCATAGAGAACCATGACGTCGAATTAATCCAGCTAGTTACATCGCAGGCTTCTGTCCTGATGATGGATAGAAAGAAGGCTGCCAAGTTGAGAGGTGCTATACAAAATATAGAGCTTGCGGAGGAAGTTTACGAGTTTCCAGCCTTAGATTTTCCTGGCGCAACCCTCTTTGAACACCCCTCTAGATTAGAGGATAGAATGCTTGTTGATAAGGCTCGTCGCGGAGAGCTCACGGGGGTTGCGATATTTGCAGGTACTGAATTGCATTTTAGGCCCGATGGCTACAGATATTTGGTGCCTGTAGAATATGATTCCAATTATAGCGACGAAAGTTTGTCTCCCAGCAAGCATTATCGAGTGCGGGGCGCTATCAAGTTTCAGGGTGCATTACCTGAAAGCGTAGTCATTGAGGCTGCAAGCGTGGACGAGCGCTAGTCGGCAAAAGGTTTATCGGTTACGTCAGTTTCTAGTAATCTCCGCTTTTGCCGACTTAGCGCCGCATCATGGGCCTGGTCGCACTGCTCATGGTGTAAGCTATAAGGCTCCTGGCGAATTGCCATTAAGTCTACTCTCTTCACATGGGAAGACGCCTAGCGTTTTGCGGAAAACTCCCTTATGGGTTGTGGCCAAGGAATATTCATAGCTCAGTGTGATTAAATGCAAGAACTTTTGAGGTCGGCGATACTTCGTTTGAGCTTGGTTGGTGGTCGGAAAAACCACGAGATATTAGTAACTTACCATCCGACGACACTTAACTAGATTTATGTCGCTTAGACAATGACCTAGTGTTTATGGTGGTAGATTGATGGCGATTGCGCTGTGAGTACTCCTTACAGAATCATTTCGACGGATAAACTTCAGCTTTTGAAACATCGTTTTTGATGACGGAGCACTAGTTCTCTCTACGTTGGTAGCGTCATTCTGGTTACTGATGCTAACCAAAGTACGCTTAACGTTCTGCACCATCTACGAGGATATCCACACCAAATCTCGAGATCGCTATACCTGTCATCGCCACGCTAACAGTGTTAGAAACGAACGCCGCAGCCAAGTAGTGACCTCCAAACAAAGTCGGTCATGCCTTGAACTGTGTTACTTCAGGCAGAAAAACCTTCTCGGCGTTTTCGAAGGTTCGGGGTAGTCAATTAGACGATCATTTCTGGTGCTGTGTTATGTGCGAGATGCCTTTAAGCTGGGCAAATGTCGTCGTTCAGAAGCCAATAATGAGTTTGATGCGTCTGCGCTTGTGAGACGCGATCGGCGCTGCCCGGAAATACACTTGGTTGCTCTTGCATCGACTACGACAAGGCTGCAAACCTAGGGTCAGGATGCATTGATTTCGCTCGAACAGAATGATTCACCGCTCGGAAAATGGAACGGTGAAATGAGCGATCTTTTCTGGCTGACCGACGCGCAGATGGCTCGTCTGGCTCCCTTCTTTCCAAAGTCACTCGGGAAGCCCCGGGTTGATGACAAGAGGGTGCTGAGCGGGATTATCTTCATCAATCGCAATGGCTTGCGGTAGCGCGATGCGCCTGCTGACTATGGTCCTCACAAGACGCTCTACAGCCGGTGGAAGCGGTGGAGCGAGAAAGGCATCTTCGCGCGGATGATGGCCGGGCTCGCGGCAGAACACGGCGAGAAAACGACCGTAATGATCGACGCGACGTATCTCAAAGCCCACCGAACGGCGACCAGTACGGCCGCCAAAAAAGGGGGCGTGGTCGCCTGATCGGCCGAACCAACGGCGGCATGAACACGAAGCTACACGCCATCTGCGACAGTCAGGGACGACCGATCGACCTGTTCGTCACCGCCGGACAGGTCAGTGAGTACATCGGCGCACGGGTCCTGCTGAGCGGCTTGCCAAAGGTCAAATGGCTACTCGGAGATCGCGGCTATGATGCTGACTGGTTCAGAGAAGGGTTGCAGGACAAGGGGATACGCGCCTGCATCCCAGGCCGGAAGAAGCGCAAGACGCTGGTCAAATACGACAAGCGGAGATACAAGCAGCGCAATCGCATCGAGATCATGTTCAGAAGACTTAAGGACTGGAGGCGTGTGGCCACCCGATATGACCGATGCCCGAAGGTCTTCCTTTCGGCCATCGCCCTCGCCGCCATCGTCATCTACTGGTTATGAATCCTGACCCTAGGTAAGCTGAAGGCTTAATTAGGCTACCCCTTCTCGAGGGCCCATCCGGCGCCTCAACACTTTCCAAATCTCGATAGACTTCATGAAGCTCGACAGACAACATAATATTCTCTAATCTATAACGCATAATGGATCACGAATGTTAAAACAGGGGCTTAAAATGATAAAATACAGTTTACTAGCGATAGCTTTGATGGTCTCAGCGCCTCTTGCAGCGACCGCGCAAGAAATATCTTGCGACTCGACTTATACGACACAAAGAGGCGACTCGTTGTCTCGTATTGCTGAACGGGCATACGGTAGCCCGTCGGCATATCAAAAAATATTTTCGGTAAACCCCGGCAAGCTCAGGAGTGTTAATGTGGTCCCTATTGGGATTGATCTTTATATACCATGTGCGGATGGATCAGGCACCAATCAGCTGGCTGCCATTTCTAGCGGCACGTCAAACAATATCCGTCTTTTGACAGGCGGTAATTACGCCCCATACGTAGGGAAGGACCTACCTAACGGTGGCTTCAGTACCGAACTTCTAAATCGAGCTTTGCAGTCTAAGGGACAAGAGGCAGATTATCGCATTGATGTCATCAACGACTGGGGATCACATCTACAGCCTCTGTTGAGTGATGGCCTATACGACATCGGTTACCCTTGGTTCCGTCCTGACTGCGATAAATACGATCTTTTGGGAGAGGCGTCACAATGGAGATGCGATAATCTTCGGTTTTCGGATCCATTACACGAAATCGTTGTTACTGCGTACGGCCCCAAAAGCGCCCCTGATATAAATCAGCCTTCCGATGCTGTGGGTCTGACGATATGTCGACCTGCGGGTTTTTTTACACATGATCTAGAAGCTTTTGGACTTACAGCCGACAAGATTACAAGAGAGTCCCCAACAACTGCTACGGACTGTTTTGAACTCCTTCGCGACGGAAAAGTTGATCTAGTAACCGTGAATGCCGATACCGCTGATCAAATTATTGACGAACTTAACATGCGTGATCTGGTAGATGAACAGGACACTTTATCGACGGTCCAAACTCTACGCGCTGTAGGAATGAGGTCAAATCCAAATAGTCGAATAATTCTACGCAGGATCAACCAAGGCCTGCGGCAATTGAAGGACAGTGGGGACTTCAGAAGTATTGCGGCTAACCACCTATAATTAGAAACCACTTTCTTAAATAACCTGCCAAAATCCGCGTGGTTTTGGCAGGTTTGTATGTTGAATGCCGGACGCTCAATGCATCCTGACCCTAGACGGAAAGCAAGGGGCGCCTTGTGCCCAATTGGCGCGGAACCGGTAGGAGAGGGCAAATATGTCGGATGACGATTTCTTCATTGTAATAAATAAGGTGGACGGTAAAATTAAAGGTCACGCGCTCCGCCACGGCAAGATTAATAAAGATATAGTAACAAAGATTTTTTCTAAAGATAGAAAAGAAAGCTCTGAAACAGAAGATGGCCCGAACGGCAGACATCTCGATTCTGAGAAGAAGGATGCCCGGTCACCATTTCCGGAGAGTTTTCAGGACGTTGAGCGGGCATTCTCACACGCAATGCTAATGTACCGAAAGTCGGTCGTTGATACCATCAAATTCGCACCTTTTTTCGCAAGCATTATGCTTCGCAATAATGCTAAAGCGATTGCCATCTCTCGGGGAACCAGGCGGGAAGATTTATCGACGGAAGAAATTCATGTTTATTCCCTTCCAGGTCATGCTCTTGGTAAAGTAAAACGCCACACTGATCGTGCTGAGGCTATAGTTGAGGGCGCAGGACATCTTCCAACAATCTCAACAATCGGCATTATTAGTTCATATGATGCTATTCTAAGTGACCTACTGCGGGTAATTTTTAAACAAAAGCCGGAAACTATTTTCACTTCTGATAGGGAGGTGAAGTTCTCTGATCTCCTTGTGCTTAGCAGTCTTGCGTCGGTGAGAGATAGCATTATAAGTGATGAGATCGAGAGCGTTATTCGCAATAGCCACCACGAACAATTTTTGTGGATGGAAAAGAAGTTCGGTATAAAATTGCGAGAGGGCCTCGATGTTTGGCCTGATTTCATCGAGTTGTGTGAGCGGCGTAACTTGTTAACGCACACTGGTGGCGTTGTCTCTGAGCAGTATCTTAAGAATTGCGCAAGATACGGAAGAAAGTCCAAGCACCAAGTAGGGGTCAAACTTAAGGTGGATGTCGATCATTTCGCGTCCGCCATCGACATTGTTTCCGAAGTGGGGCATAAACTAATTCATACATTGTGGCGCAAATTCTCACCTGATGAGCGAATGCAAGCCGATGGTTTTTTGAATGAGACTGGAATGGATTTGATTCGAGAGCATCCATGGAGACGCTTGAAGACTGCAGGGAGCACACGAGAGGTGCCGTTGGTCGGGAAGGCTCTTTGGGCAGGGAGGCGCATCCACAGTGCAGCCTCAGGGGGCGTCCATGCATTCCCTCGCTACAACAAGAGCGGGCAAACCACGCCAACTCAGCCAGTGCGGCATTGAACAAATGGATGAAACCGATGGTGCCGTCGGGTTGCACCATGCACAGTTTCCGGCATTCGCTAAGAGATCGTCTCCGTGCCGTCGAGTGTCCCGCCGACATCGTGGATCAGCTTGGTAGTTGGCAGACAGATGGTGTTGGGCAGGCTTACGGGAGGGGCTATCCGCGTGACGTCCTTAGAAAATGGATGGGTAAGCTGGTGAGTGGGGCGAGATGAGTGTTGCGATCTCGTCCGCCCCTCGTGCGGCTCTTGAAGACGGCTTATTCGAATGGACCTGCCTCGGTGTTAACAAGCTCGGTGCCGGGAACGTCTGACATCATTTCGTCGAGAATGACGGCGATGCACAGGCTAGGCTGCAACTTGCCGCTGGCAGGGTCGTGAAGCTCGGTCTGCATGAGTTGATCCATGGGCTGGGCGTACAGCCTGTCGGTGCTTTCCCCGGATTCTGCGACGGTCTGTCTTCTAAGCCGCTCCAACGCAACCTCGGCTCTTTCGAACAGGGCATCGAGGTCCGTGACCTCATAGCCCAGCTTCATGCTGACTTCTTTGACGGTATTGCTCAACAGGCTGCTCCTATTTGAGACGTGCGAGCTAGGCGCACTGACGCCATGTCCTCCGCCCCGGGCGCCATTTTTACCTTACCTAAACCACTACACCCTCCCCGCGTCGCGCATAAACGCGCAACCGCCGCGCAGCGCGACGGAACTCATTTGCGCCACACACGTTGCTTCTTTACGAAGATAAAGGAGAGACAACATGGCGAACGAAGACCAAGCCAAAGGCAAAGCGAAAGACATCGGTGGCAAGCTGAAAGAAGAAGCCGGCGACGCCGCGGGTAACGAAGACATGAAGCGCGAAGGCCAGGCCGATCAGGCCGAAGGCAAAGTGCAAAAAGGCGTCGGCGACGCCAAGGACAAACTGTCCGACTAAGACAGAACTTGCCCCCGGTTCACGCGCCGGGGGCAAAGTGTTTCCGACCCCCTAGCGTCTCACGATAATATAGAGCGCATGAACGATGCCCGGCAGATAGCCCAGCAGCGTTAGGATGATGTTAATCCAAAAGTGCTTTCCTAGCCCTTCTTGTAGGAACACCCCCAACGGGGGCAGAAGAATGGCGACGATGATCCGAATAATATCCATATGAATGCCCCGCGGTTAAGGCGCCTCCTTGCTCATCTAGGCCTATAACCTTAGCGCGCCCCCAGGCTTCGGCCAGTCTTGCCCGGCAAAGGGTTCGGGCTACAAAGATATCCAGCACGGCTCGGTTTCTTGTGAACCGGCCTGACCGGCAAGAGAGGGAGCACCCATTGGAGCCTATCAAGATCATGTGGCGGCAGGTCACTGAGATCGCGCGCGACACGATCGCGCTGCTGCCGCAGATCGGCGTGGCCATTCTTGTGCTCATCCTGACATGGGCGCTGGCCGCCGGGGGGCGCAGCCTGATGCGCCGGGGGATGGGCCGAACCCGCCTGCGCCAAAGCCTTCAGGATCTCTTTATTCTTCTGACCTCCATCGCGATCTGGGTCTTTGGCATTATGATCGCCGCAGTGATCGTCTTTCCCGGCCTCACCCCGGCGAGCATCCTTGCCGGGCTCGGCATCGGCTCGGTCGCCATCGGTTTCGCCTTCAAGGACGTTTTCGAGAACTTTCTTGCCGGCATCATCATCCTCTTTCGGCGCGAGATGCGCATGGGCGATCATATCGAATGCGAAGGCATCGAGGGGAAGGTCGCGCATATCGCCATCCGCGAGAGCCATATCCGTCAAACCGATGGACAGCTCGTTATCGTTCCCAATGCGATGTTGTTCAAAAACCCGGTCTATGTGCGGACCGACAAGAAGCACCGCCGGGTCAGCGTCATTTGCGGCGTCGCCTATGACGTGGATGTCGATGAGGCGCGCAGCGTGATCACCAAGGCGGTAGAGGGCTGCGAGACAGTAGAGCAGGGCGAACATCCGATTCAGGTCTTCGCGCAGGCCTTTGCAGATTCGTCGATCAACTTTGAAGTGACATGGTGGACGGGTTCCGCCCCGGTGGATCTGCGCCGTTCCAAGGATGAGGTCATAGGGGCG